>NZ_LIKT01000101.1 GCF_001294455.1 Phaeobacter sp. 11ANDIMAR09 | reverse complement strand
GTCGCTCTTACGTCTATGTCTGGAAAGTACTGGCTGGGGCGGTAGGAAACCTAGCTTCTCGTTTCCGATCTTCGGCTTAGTCGACCGACTGACGAACCTGGGGCGGTTGCTGGGGCCGGTCGAGCGTCAGCGTAGGGCTGCTGGAGGGCTCTGGCGGGCGGTGGAGGGTGCTGGCTGGAAGTGGAGGGGTTTTCAGGTATTGTTAGCTTCACCCTTAATGGCAGCGACAACTCTATTTCGAAACTTAGGAAGTCGAAACCAAGGGTCTTTGGGAAGGCAGTCGGCTACATGCTGGACGACCAATTTCTCCATTTCATGGAACTGGCCATCCGCCAAAGCTATCTCCTGAAGCAGAGCGATAACTTTCTCGCGTACCTTCTTGTGATTGCAGTCTTTGCTCTCCAGGGTGAACTTGCGCAATCCTTCTGTAAGCTCCTGCAGGGCGAGTTCGTGTAATTTCTCCTGAAAAATCGACAACGCGGCAGTCACGAACTCTTCGTCGTACCCCCATTCCTTGG
>NZ_LIKT01000100.1 GCF_001294455.1 Phaeobacter sp. 11ANDIMAR09 | reverse complement strand
AAGGCGGCGATCTTCTTTGCAGGCCAAAGCCGGTGAGGTTCGCCTTCATCGATGCCTGGAAAGAAGTTTGGTCTGTGGAGTTTCTTTGCCGGATTATGCAGGTCACATCGCGTGGGTTCCGTGCTTGGCGGTTGCGCCCTATGAGCCAGCGACAACGAGATGATATGGTGATCCTAGCTCACATCCGTGAACAGCACCGCCTCAGTCTGGAAAGCTATGGGCGGCCGCGGATGACCGAGGAACTGCAAGAATTGGGATTGAAGGTGGGCCATCGTAGGGTTGGACGTCTGATGCGGGATAATGGCATCAAGATCATCAGAACCCAGAAGTATAAGGCGACGACAGACAGCAACCACACATTCAACATCGCACCAAATCTATTGGATCAAGATTTCTCAGCGGATGGGCCCAATCAAAAATGGGCTGGTGACATCAGCTACATCTGGACCAGTGAGGGCTGGCTGTATCTCGCCGTTATCCTCGACCTTTACTCTCGACGGGTCATTGGATGGGCCGTCAGCAACCGCATGAAACGGGA
>NZ_LIKT01000099.1 GCF_001294455.1 Phaeobacter sp. 11ANDIMAR09 | reverse complement strand
GCCCATTGGGCTCAAACCATTGGCGCCTTCAATAGGCAACTCCGAGCGAATGTAAACAGGCACGCCACGCAGGATAAACAGGTCGGCCAGCGCATCGATGACCTCTGTAGAGTTCATTTTCCGCTTCACCCGGATCGTCCCGCTGCCCGGCAGTTGATTGCGCAGAAATCAATGAGAGAGGGCAATCCTGGCTGTTTTCGTCCAGAATGTTCAATGTCCTGAAAGCCCTGCCATCATCGGTTCGGTGATGCACGAAGTCGTACGACCAGACATGATTGCGATACTCGGGACGCAGCCGGACACATGATCCGTCGTTCAACCAGAGCCGCCCCTTCTTGGGTTGCTTCATTGGCACTTTCAGCCTCTCACGTTTCCACAAACGCTCAACACGTTTGTCATTCACTTGCCAGCCTGCGTCCCTCAGCAAGGCAGCCACACGGCGGTAGCCATTTCGACCGTACTGACGCGTCAGTTCGATCATGTCTGCGACCAGGCGATCTTCGTCAGCACGCCCCTGTGGCACTCGACGTTGTGTGGATCGGTGGCTGGCCCAGGACGCGACAAACGCGACGCTCAGAAACCTTCATCTGG
>NZ_LIKT01000098.1 GCF_001294455.1 Phaeobacter sp. 11ANDIMAR09 | reverse complement strand
CACGCTTGGTCAGCATCGCTCTACCCAACGCAAGGTGCCGCATGGCCGGGCCGATGAGGAGCGGCTGACCGACGACATCATCGAGTTGGCCGATCAATACGGGCGCTATGGCTATCGCATGGTGACCGGCTTGCTGAACAATGCGGGCTGGCATGTGAACCACAAGCGCGTTGAACGTATCTGGCGACGTGAAGGGCTGAAAGTTCCACAGAAACAGAAGAAAAAAGGTCGGCTTTGGCTGAATGACAGGTCATGCGTGCGTCTCAGGCCAGAGCGCCCAAACCACGTTTGGTCCTACGACTTTGTCCAAGATCGCACGGCTGATGGCCGGATAAATCGAACGCTCAACATCATCGATGAATACACAAGGGAGGCGCTGATGATCCGCGTTGATCGTAAGCTCAACTCCACGGACGTGCTGGATGCGCTGACAGATTTGTTCATCCTGCGCGGCCCACCTAAATACATAAGGTCGGACAATGGCCCAGAATTTATCGCCCAGAAAGTGCGCGATTGGATCGCGGCTGTCGGTGCCAAGACGGCCTATATCGAGCCGGGGTCACCCCTCTCGTGCATGGGAAAACGGATACTGCGAAAGCTT
>NZ_LIKT01000097.1 GCF_001294455.1 Phaeobacter sp. 11ANDIMAR09 | reverse complement strand
GCGCAGATAATAAGGAGTATTCTGACTTGGTCAAAGGCCTAATCCTTCAGCTCTGGTGTTCATGGAAAAATTTCGTTTAAGCGGTTGGTTTTGCAATTGCAGTGGACGATATCTTGGTGGCGCGTTAACAAACTTTGGTCAGTGGTGGTTCGTCTGCTAACTCCTAGAAAGGAGTTCGTTAGAATGGCCGCTTCGGGCTGACAGCAGCCGCTAGCGCCGTTTGGAACTGAGATGCCAACATTTGTCTTGAGCCCGACCAAAGAAGTATAGCGATGCTCATTTTGAAACCTGTCCGGGAGTGCGCCGCCCGCGTTCCGTGTAAGTTAGAAGTCATCGAACCAAACAAGGGCGGAGGCGCACATGTGGCGCTCTTTCCTGCCGGAGGTCGGCGCAGCTCTGAGTGCAATGCTACTGCCTCAAAGTTGGGAAGAATTGAAAGGCATGACCCAAGAGCGAGGCTCCGAGCAGTTTAAAGCCTCTTCAAAAGACCTTTAAAGACAGCCGCAGCCGGAAATTTTAAACGGTTCGGGATGCGCTATAAGTGAGTTTGAAATGGGAAGTGTCCCGTACTGCAATGCGAAGTGTCCCAAACTCACCTCGAAATACGCACCAAAGGTT
>NZ_LIKT01000096.1 GCF_001294455.1 Phaeobacter sp. 11ANDIMAR09 | reverse complement strand
TAACCGAAGAGCACGCATTCACGCCCTTCGAGGCCAAAAGTCGACACCAAGGACTCGACGGGGCGCATTGTAGAATACGAAAGTTCGGTTAGTATATTTTCGTATGAAAATCTTACTTGCAGAGGACGATATTAAGTCCGCCGAATACGTTCAAAAGGGTTTAATTGAACAGGGCTTTGTCGTCGATTGGGTAACCGATGGTCGAGAGGCGTTGACCCATTGCCTCTACAATGAGGTCGACCTTTTGATTGCGGACCGGATGATGCCCGGCATGGATGGGCTGTCACTGGTGAAGTCGTTGCGCTCGGCCAAGATTGACCTTCCAGTTATCTTCCTGACAGCCTTGTCTGATGTCGAGGATCGCGTTGACGGGCTAATGGCGGGTGGTGACGATTACATGGTCAAGCCATTTCACTTTTCCGAACTTCTGGCGCGGATCACAGCGCTGTCGAGACGCCCCAAAGCAACAGAGCAGCGAACGGAGCTCAAGGTGCATGATTTAACTCTTGATCTGCTGGAACGCACTGCACATCGAAAAAGTCAATTGATCAAGCTGCATAACAAAGAGTACGCACTCCTTCAGCTTTTGATGGAAAATGCCGGACGTGTGATTAGTCGGACGTTGATTATAGAGCGAGTTTGGGACTTTAACTTTGACCCAGGAACGTCTGTCGTCGAAACGCA
>NZ_LIKT01000095.1 GCF_001294455.1 Phaeobacter sp. 11ANDIMAR09 | reverse complement strand
GGCGCGCTGCGGGCCGCACCAGTTGCTGGCTTTGACCCATTGACTGGCCGCTCCTGGGCCGTGGGTCGGGCTGTGCCCCCACCCACTCTGTTCCGCCGAATACATGCGTATTCGGTCAGATCAGATTGGCCGGTGTGCAGCCCATCGGCGGAAGGGGGCGCAAGCCCCAACCGCAGCACCCAAGAGGAGGCCACAAATGGCTCACAAATATCAGCCCCCTAAATTCTGGACCTGCGACTGTGATCGCGCGACCGGCGGTCACATCATCGACGGGCTTTATAGCACCTGCGTCTATTGCGGGAAGCATCGGCACGAGCTGAAGGAAATCGTTGTTCCGTCGGGTTTGGGCGGCGTGTTCTGCGTCGAGATCCTCAGCGTCGAGGATGATTGCGCCAAGGTGAAGGTGGTCAAAAGCTCGAACGGCTTTGACGCGCTGCCGCCCTTCACGGTGCCGTTCAAAGACATCGCTCCGCGTTGGAAGCACAAGGCGGGAGAAATCCAATGATCCCTGACTATCACAGTGATGATTTTGCGACAGCGCGTCTGGAAGATACCGTCAGCTTGCGAAGCGCCGCCCGTGAGGCCCGCGCCACGCTTTACGCGGTGTTGAACCGGCTGGAGCTGAACGATCTGGAGGGTGAGGAGCAGCCCTATATCGACGATTGTCTTGGGGCTCTCGCAATCCTTGAGGAGGCGTTGCGATGACCTTGGAAGACATCAAAGCAGCAGTGGACGCGGGCAA
>NZ_LIKT01000094.1 GCF_001294455.1 Phaeobacter sp. 11ANDIMAR09 | reverse complement strand
TCGGGGGGCAGGTCATCGGCAGTGAGCCCAATGTGACCGATGCTGCACAACGCACAAATAGCGAGGAAGTGCACAAAGCAGACAATTGTCACTAAACGGGCTGTCCCAACCCAGACTTTCTTCCAGATAGAAGACGCAGCTCGGCAGCGGTCGCTTAACAGACGCTAAAAATTGTTGCCATATTCAGCCAGACAGCCCTCGGAAAATGGACAATTCCGTCTTCAGAAAACTAGAGCTTTCTCACTTGGAAACTTGCTTCAAACCGATGTGATGGTCAGCGAATATGTATTGCTGTTCACTGGCGCTGGCTTCATGACACGATGAGCATTGTTCCCGAGGCATAACGGTTGCTGTAGCTTCGTAGGGTTCGGGGCGATGACCAAAGTTGAAATAGCCAAGATGCCCTGTTTCTGCCGGAAAGCGTTCCACGTCTTTGACCAGCATTGCAAGACCGTTGTAGTGGCTCTCCACCAGAACTTCACCAGGTTCAGCTTCTACGGTTGAAGTGAATTCCTTGACGATCTGTGTGCCGTTTGGCCAAGCGCCCGTCGCCATGTAGATCGCATAGGACATCGGTTCGACGTAGGTATCAATGTATTCACTCGTCGAAATTGGTTCCCCATCAATGATGTTGATTTCCCCTTCGGGTATTAGCGTCGTGCCAACATTTACCCACTGCCGGTGATTGAGAGGCCGATTGATTGTGCCATCTGCGTTGAACGAGACTGACAGCTTGATTTGCTCATCTGCGAAT
>NZ_LIKT01000093.1 GCF_001294455.1 Phaeobacter sp. 11ANDIMAR09 | reverse complement strand
ACTCCCGCAACCAGTGTTACAGAACGGCCCGAAGCAAAACGCTGCAAAGCCGTTCCTTTTTGCCCCAGACGCAGCAAACCAGCCAGTTCTCCAACAAGCTCGATCTCCAATGCATCGTTGTTAGGGGTGAGCCGGATCTCGGAGAGCATACTGCGGATAATCGTCGTGGCTTCTGCTTTGGTCTCAGGGTCATTCAGGACTTCTGTGAGATCAGCTACCTTCTTCTTGTACATCTGGGATAGCGCTGGATGCAGAAGTACAGGTTGCTCTGGCTCAGCATTTGCCAGCCCCACCTCCAGCCTAGCCTTTTGTTCCTCCAGGCTATCCAGCTTGGCCTTCATACTGGGGTGAAGCATACCCTCAGCAATGGCTTCAATGATCTTGTCGATCTGTTTATTCACCTTTGCCAGGTCACGTTCTGATACGGCCTTATTCTTGGTCGTCTCAGCGGTCAGACGATTGTACTCTGCATGATAGGCGCTGACGAATTCCGCAATGAGGTCAGGGTCCAATAACTGGTCCTTAAGACCGGACAGAACACGGCTTTCTAGATCTACTCGCTTAATGGTCAAACGATTATCACAGATACCTTTGTTCCGGCTGTTTGCGCAGCCGTAGTGGGCCTTGCCGACAATCGTATAGCCTCCACCACAACACGCACACTTCAGCAGTCCTGAAAACAGATGCTTAGCGCGATGGGCGCGTTCTGGGCGATTGATACCATCCCTGATCACATCGCTACGGGTTGCTTCTTGCTTTGCCTTTACACTGGCTGACCTGCCCCCCGAAA
>NZ_LIKT01000092.1 GCF_001294455.1 Phaeobacter sp. 11ANDIMAR09 | reverse complement strand
CACCCTGTATTAGGGTGCTTCAGAAAATCTCAGGTGAATGCAAAAATGAACCGTACCAGACGGTTATTTGTCTCATGGGGTTCCATTGTGGATCACTCAATCCCATACTGAGGGGTGGACCGGATTGACGACACTACACAAACTATCAGCACGAACGATCAAGCCCCTCTCAAAGGGCAAATATGGCGATGGTGCAGGCTTGTGGCTTTCGAAAAGCGATTTCGACGGTGGTAAGTGGTTCTTGCGGTATACTATTCACGGTCAACGACGGAAGCTCGCCACCAAGCAAGTCACTGGCGGGAAGTGGTTCGGCTCGGGAAAGATCCCATTCGGGAAAGGGAACGCCTCAAGCGTGAAGCGGCTAAACCAGTCATGACGCTGGAAATGGTTGCCCGAGAAGCCTTTGAGGCCAAGAAAACGGGTTTGAAGGCTGACGGTAAGGCGGGCCGATGGATGAGCCCTATTGAGTTACATGTTTTGCCAAAGTTCGACCGCATCCCTATCGGCGAAATTGACCAAACCGATGTAAAGCGGATCTTGAGCCCAATTTAGCGAACCAAATCAGACACAGCTCGAAAAGTTGTAAGCCGATTGAGGTACATTATAAAGTATGCAGCAGCCTCCAAACTAGAAGTCGACATTCAAGCTGTTGACTTAGCGGTCATCCTGCTTGGGGAAACCGGCCACGTTTCAAAGAACATTCCCGCGATGAACTGGAAAGATGTGCCGAAATTCTATCAAGGTCTCGAAGATAGAGCGGTCAGTCATCTTGCCGTGCGTTTCCTTATCTTGACTGGAGTGCGGGCAAAGCCTGTTCTGTCCGTC
>NZ_LIKT01000091.1 GCF_001294455.1 Phaeobacter sp. 11ANDIMAR09 | reverse complement strand
TTTGCGCTCTGCGCAGCATTTGAAACAATGGGCTCACTGCCGTCACTGAGGGTAAAAATCCGCGTTTGACAGCGTGAATGTCCGCTTCCAGGATGTCGAGACGTGATTTGTGTATGTGCGGCAACGAGAGCCAACCTCCCTTCGCATCGGTCACTTTGGGCTGCTTGCAGTCACGCGTGGTTGCTTCGACCTCGCCCAGGTGAAGGACCATGGCGCTGCACCGGGGCAAGGCGGCTCTGAGCCGGATGTGGCCATTGCATATACTTTTTTAGAGGGTGGCCGATTGATCCTCTAGGAGCTTTCCCCACGTGAAAATTTCGAATTCCCGGTGTGCGGGAAAATAGAATGGGTCATTTGCGACCAGCTCCTCTACCTCTGCCTTTGTTGCGACCTCCACAACCCACAGAGCTCCACAAAAATCTTCGTCCGTTTCGGGTTTCAAACCGCCGCCAATCAACAATTCAGGGTGTTTTTTTGCGTATGCAACATGCTCATCACGGAGGTCTTTTCGCGCCCTCACATCAAGCATGTCAGCGGTATCTTTGAAAATCACTACCCAGCGGGTCATTGGCTACTCCGGTTGCAAAAAAGCCAACTTAGGTCAGCGTTCAACCATGTGATAGAGCCAGAGAAAAACCCTCCCAAGACCAGATACGGACTGCAGCTACGTCCAGCTATGCGTGAGTTCGCTTGGCCTGAATTTTTGCTGCCGCAACGAACGAGGGTTTTGCGTATTGCACCTCAGTGGTTCTGATCTGATTTCGCCCCAGAACGGGCAGCACACTTAAATATGCAGAACTACCGTTCCATTTGGTGTTGCAGGGTAGGGGAGAGAGTAC
>NZ_LIKT01000090.1 GCF_001294455.1 Phaeobacter sp. 11ANDIMAR09 | reverse complement strand
TTGCCGTTCATTCTCAAGCGTTCAATGTCCATTGTCAGTGCTTAAGCCGTCATCAAGTCGAATGCCCGCGCTCCGCCCTTGGCGGCCAACCACCCGCTGTGATCTACTGGCAGCGAAACGAAACAACTTAACCCGATCATCGGGTGCAAAAAGTAGCTTAGGTTCTGGACCTATTAATTTGGTTGCTGTCATCCGGCCTGCGTGATTCATACCCGTGAGTTTCAGGGGTATAACATGAGCAATCTATTCTGGTTGACTGACGAGCAGATGGCGCGGCTTCAGCCTTACTTTCCAAAGAGCCATGGAAAGCCGAGGGTTGATGATCGACGCGTTCTCAGTGGAATTATCTTCATAAATCGCAATGGGTTACGTTGGTCCGATGCGCCGCGCGAATATGGGCCGCCAAAGACACTTTACAATCGCTGGAAACGATGGAGCGATATGGGTGTGTTCGCTCGGATCATGAACGGGCTGGCTGCGCGGGGAACCGATCATAGGACCATCATGATTGACGCAACATACCTCAAAGCGCACCGCACGGCTTCCAGCCTGCGGTTGAAAAAGGGGGGCGTGGCAGGCTGATAGGGCGCACTAAGGGTGGTATGAATACGAAACTGCACGCTGTTACTGACAGTCTGGGACGCCCCATCCGCTTCTTCATATCCGCTGGGCAGGTGAGCGATTACACGGGCGCCAGGGCTCTGGTGAACAGTCTGCCATCGGCTAACTGGCTGCTGGGAGATCGAGGCTATGACGCCGACTGGTTCCGCGAAGCCCTTAATGACAAGGGAATAAAGCCCTGTATCCCAGCACGAAAGTCACGCAACAAGCCCGTCCGATACGACAAGCGCCGCTACAAACGACGCAACCGCATTGAGATCATGTTCGGACGTCTGAAGGATTGGCGACGTGTCGCCACCAGATATGACAGATGCCCAAAGGTATTCCTCTCGGCCATCGCTCTCGCTGCTACAGTCCTATTCTGGCTGTAAATCAATGAGTCTGGAGCCTAGTTTACGCCAAAACCTGT
>NZ_LIKT01000089.1 GCF_001294455.1 Phaeobacter sp. 11ANDIMAR09 | reverse complement strand
ATTATTGGGATGATCAAAGAACAAGAAGCCGGAATGCCGACGGCGGAGGTGTGCCGCAAGCATGGGCTCAGTCAGGGCACGTTCTACAAGTTCAAGTCGAAGTATGGCGGTATGGAAGTGTCGGATGCGGCCAGGCTGAAGGCGCTGGAGGATGAGAATGCCAAGCTCAAGCGCCTGCTGGCTGATACAATGCTGGACAACGTTGTGCTGAAGGACTTGCTGGGAAAGAGCTGACGACGCCGACCAAGCGACGAGCGGCAGCGCTCCGTGCAATGCGGGAACACGACATCTCGCAGCGCCGGGTCTGCCGTCTTGTTGGTGTCGATCCCAAAACTGTCAGGCGCGACCGTCCGCCGGACAATCCCGAGATCCGCAAGGAGATGAAGGCTATTGCGAACACGCGCCGCCGATTTGGCTACCGGCGGATCGGCGTGATGTTGGAACGCAAGGGAATGATCATGAATCACAAGAAGCTGTATCGACTCTATACGGAGGAAAAGCTTGGCGTCAGGCGACGACGGGGCCGCAAACGGGCCCGTGGGTCACGAACACCGATGCCTGAGGCCCTCAAGCCTGGTGAGCGCTGGTCGCTGGACTTCTTGTCCGACACGTTCGGGGCATCGCGCAGGTTCCGCATTCTGGCTGTGAACGATGATTGCTGCCGTGAGAACCTGTGCCTGATGGCCGACACCAGCATCTCAGGGGCGCGCGTCGCCCGGGAGTTAGATGCCCTTGTCCGCATCTATGGGAAACCCGCCAGCATTGTCAGTGACAATGGGACGGAGTTCACCAGTCGGGCGATCCTGAAATGGGCCAACGACAATGGCGTGGACTGGCATTACATCGACCCGGGCAAGCCGCAGCAGAATGCCTTTATCGAAAGCTTCAATGACAGTTTGCGCGACGAGCTGCTGAACGAGGAGATGTTCGACAGCCTGGAGGATCCCCGCCGAAAACTGGCGCTCTGGCGTTACGACTACAACAACGTCAGGCCGCACTCATCTCTTGCGAACCAAACACCCGTAGAAGCGCGTCGAGCGCTTGAGAAATTTGAAGGCTCCG
>NZ_LIKT01000088.1 GCF_001294455.1 Phaeobacter sp. 11ANDIMAR09 | reverse complement strand
TGATCCTCCCCCACTGAATTGGTCCGGCCCTATAGTTAGGAATCGGAGGATCAAAGATGGGAATCAAACGACACAAGCCTGAAGAGATTGTCACGAAGTTGCGGCAGGTTGAGGTGCTGTGCGGTCAAGGGATGCCGCGCGTAGACGCCATCCGACAAGTGCAGATCACAGAGCAGACCTTCTATCGCTGGCGTAAGCAGTATGGCGGGATGGGAACCGACCAACTGAGGGAGCTAAAGCGGCTTCAAAAGGAGAATGACCGGCTGCGAAGAGCCGTGTCGGACCTGACGCTGGACAAGCTCATCCTATCGGAGGCCGCACGGGGAAACTACTGAGCCCTTCACGCCGTCGTGCCTGCATTGACCATGTGCGCAGCCAGTTCCACGTCTCGGAGCGTCGTGCTTGTCGTGTCTTGGGGCAGCATCGGTCGACGCAGAGGCGGTTGCCTGTTGGGCGTGCTGATGAAGACCGCCTGGTTGCCGACATGATCGAGCTTACACGTCAGTATGGACGATATGGCTACCGTCGGATTGCCGCTCTGCTGAGAGACGCAGGCTGGCAAGTGAACGACAAACGTGTCGAGCGTCTATGGCGGCGAGAGGGGCTAAAGGTTCCAATGAAGCAACCCAAGAAGGGGCGGCTCTGGATGAACGACGGATCATGTATCCGGCTGCGTCCGGAGCACCGCAACCATGTCTGGTCGTATGACTTCGTGCATCATCGAACTGATGACGGGAAAGCGTTCCGAACGCTCAACATCCTAGATGAACACAGCCGGGAATGCTTGGCGATCCGGGTGAAACGGAAGCTGAACTCGACAGAGGTCATCGATGCGCTGACGGACCTGTTTATCTTGCGCGGCATTCCAGCATTCATTCGGTCGGACAACGGCCCGGAGTTCATTGCTCAGGCCGTCCGCGATTGGATTGCAGCGGTCGGCGCTAAGACCGCCTACATTGAGCCGGGATCACCTTGGGAGAACGGATACTGCGAAAGCTTCAATGCAAGGCTTCGGGATGAACTGCTGAACGGCGAGGTCTTCTACTCGCTAAGGGAGGCGCAAATCCTGATCGAAGAATGGAGGAAGCACTACAACACTAAACGACCACATAGCGCCTTGGGCTACCGCCCACCGGCCCCGGAAACCATCATCCCGATGGAACCAAGGCCAATCATGCACTAACATTCAAACTGGACCACTTAGGTGGGGCTGATC
>NZ_LIKT01000087.1 GCF_001294455.1 Phaeobacter sp. 11ANDIMAR09 | reverse complement strand
CCTCAGGAAGGGCTTTGCGCCGCGCGCCCTCTCCCATCATCTTTCTCCAAATATTCCGGAGCGCGAGGCAGAGCCTCGCAAACGCCCGATCCAGCACAGAAAAAGGGCGCCCCGAAGAGCGCCCTTTCTATCTTTTCACCGGCGTGGCTCTCGGTGATTTTCCCCGTTGGGGAAGATCACCTGTCACCACTGGCCAGAACCCCAGCAAGCTGGGCTTCGACCTTACTCGGTGATTTTGGACACAACACCGGCGCCAACAGTACGGCCACCTTCGCGGATCGCAAAACGCAGACCGTTTTCCATCGCGATGGGGGCGATCAGCTCAACGTCGAACTTCAGGTTGTCGCCTGGCATAACCATCTCGGTGCCCTCGGGCAGAGTTACGGTGCCGGTGACATCTGTGGTCCGGAAGTAGAACTGTGGACGGTAGTTCGCGAAGAACGGCGTGTGACGGCCACCTTCATCCTTGGTCAGGATATAGGCTTCTGCTTCGAACTTGGTGTGGGGCTGAACCGACTTGGGTGCGCACAGGACCTGGCCACGCTCAACAGCTTCACGGTCGATACCGCGCAGCAGGGCGCCGATGTTGTCGCCAGCTTCTCCGCGATCCAGCAGCTTGCGGAACATTTCAACACCAGTACAGGTGGTGGTCTGAGTGTCTTTGATGCCAACGATTTCAATGCTGTCGCCAACATTGATCACGCCACGCTCAACACGGCCGGTCACAACGGTACCACGACCAGAGATCGAGAACACGTCTTCAACAGGCATCAGGAAGGGCTGATCAACAGCGCGCTCAGGGGTTGGGATATATTCATCCACAGCCGCCATCAGCTCTTTGATTTTCTCTTCGCCGATTTCTGGGTTGTTGCCTTCCATCGCCGCCAGAGCGGAACCTGCGATGATTGGAATATCGTCGCCAGGGTAGTCGTAGGAAGACAAGAGCTCGCGGATTTCCATTTCAACCAGCTCGAGCAGCTCTTCGTCGTCAACCTGGTCGACTTTGTTCATGAAGACGACCATCTTAGGGATGCCAACCTGGCGGCCCAGCAGGATGTGCTCACGGGTCTGAGGCATGGGGCCGTCAGCTGCGTTCACAACCAGGATGGCGCCATCCATCTGCGCCGCACCGGTGATCATGTTTTTCACATAGTCAGCGTGGCCGGGGCAGTCGACGTGCGCGTAGTGGCGGTCGGCGGTTTCATACTCAACGTGTGCCGTCGAGATGGTGATGCCGCGCGCTTTTTCTTCTGGTGCGCCGTCGATCTGGTCGTAGGCTTTGAAGTCACCAAAATACTTGGTGATCGCTGCGGTCAGAGTGGTTTTACCGTGGTCAACGTGGCCGATGGTGCCGATGTTGACGTGCGGCTTATTACGTTCAAACTTTTCCTTAGCCAT
>NZ_LIKT01000086.1 GCF_001294455.1 Phaeobacter sp. 11ANDIMAR09 | reverse complement strand
GGGTTCCGTCACATGAAAGGAGGCGGTTTTTTCACCGTGAAAAGGACAGGGCGCCCAATAGTCGCCGCGCCTGATGTTGGACTTGCGCATGTCCCAGGTGACCGTCTGTTCAACAATCGCCCGTAGCGAGACGCGCGCTTTCACTTCATCTGACAAGGCCATGGGGATGTTCCTTGGTTGCGGGTTGGTCAAAGACATGCACGCGCCACACCTGGGTGAGTTTGATGCCGTACCGGGCGGCCGTTTTGACAGCTCGGCGTTGCGCGGCGAGGTCACATTCGGGCCGGTTGCAGATCCACAGGCATTCCCCGCGCAGGTAGTCCGGCAGACCAGGCAGTGCATTTGGGGCAAGGGGGAAGCCCAGCCCAAAACGTGGGGGCCGTTCTTCGCAGACCTCGCAGAGCGCGGTCATGGGGCGAGTCACGTCAGGGCGCCGGTGTGGTCCAGAGTTTCTAGCGCCAGCGCCACTACAGCCTTTCCAGACCGGGCGGGTAGTTTCAGCATGCTTTCCAGTGCTTCCAGCCCCGTGGACTTGCCGCAAACCTCCTCCAAAGCAGATAAAAGGCGCGGTGCAAGGCGTTGGCGCACAATGGAATAAACATCCGCTGTTACATCCTGGCGTCCCAGATAGGTCATCTGGAACTCGCGGGCGATGCGCATGTGGTCAACGGTGATCAGGCCGGGGTTCTGGCGATGGAGTATGTCCAGCGATGAGGAGCGCCAAGCCTGTGCGCTGCTGGATCGCTTTGACCGCTTCGAGCAGGTGGAGACAAAGTCCCGGCCGGTGCATTCAATCGCGCTAGGTGTTGGTTTGAATTGCCGGACCTTGCCGCTAATGGCGCCCACGGGCACCAGCCAGCCAAAGGCAAGCCCAGCCAGAGCCACAGAGCGGCGCATTTTGCCCTGTACAGCACCAAATACCGTCACGGCGGCGCTTGGCATGTCCCCAACCAGCAAGAGGCTGTCTGCTTGCTGCAAGAGTTGGAGCTGAGGGGCGAATTCCTTCGCAAGGTGGTCGGCATTCAGTTTGAGGGCCGCCAGAACTGTCTCCCTGGACAGATGGGCAGAAAGAGATTGCCGGGTGTCTTCCTGGTGGTTTTCCAGGGCCGTGAACAGCGCGTCCCATTCCGGGTGTTCGCGCAGATCCTCACATCTGCGGATGCGGCGCAGGACGGTGGAGGCTTGGCAGTCCTGGAGCCTGCCGATTTCCCGCATGGATTTGCCCTCCAGGATATTGAGGAAATAAGCGGCGAGAGCATTGGGTGAAACAGCCAAGGAGGAATTCATCGGATTGCCCTCCCTGAAAGGTCAGTGGCGGACATCAGGCTTAGCAACGGTGCCAGCTCCACCGCAGCCCAAGCGCGGCCTGCATTGGTGATACGCAGAGAGGGGTGGATTCGACCCGTGGCCTCAAC
>NZ_LIKT01000085.1 GCF_001294455.1 Phaeobacter sp. 11ANDIMAR09 | reverse complement strand
ATTGAGCCTACAGGACAGATCCAACCCTCTTTGCGCATCACCAATGCGGGCCGCGCTTGGGCTGCGGTGGAACTCGCCCCGCTGCTAAGCCTGATGCCCGCCTCTGATCTGTCAGGGAGGGCAATCTGATGAACACCTCTTTGGCTGTTTCACCAAACGTCCTCGCCGCCTATTTCCTCAACATCCTGGACGGCAAATCCATGCGAGAAATTGGCAAGCTCCAGGACTGCCAGGCCTCTACGGTCCTGCGTCGCATCCGCAAATGTGAGGATCTGCGCGAACACCCGGAATGGGACGCGCTATTCACGGCTCTGGAAGACCACCAGGAAGACACCCGGCAATCTCTTTCTGCCCATCTGTCCAGGGAGACCATCCTAGCGGCGCTCAAACTGAATGCCACCCACCTTGCGAAGGAATTCGCCCCTCAGCTCCAGCTTTTGAAGCAGGCAGACAGCCTCTTGCTGGTTGGGGATATGCCAGGCGGCGCTGTGACGGTTGCTGGCGAAGTCCGGGGCAAAATACGCCGCTCTGTGGCCTTGGCGGGGCTTGCCTTTGGCTGGCTGGCGCCCGTGGGTGCGATCACTGGCAAGGTCCGGCAATTCAAACCAACACCTAGCGCGATTGAATGCACCGGGCGCGATTTTACCGCCACCTGCTCAAAGCGGTCAAAGCGATCCAGCAGCGCACAGGCCTGGCGCTCCTCATCGCTGGACATGCTCCACCGCCAGAATTCCGGCCTGATCACCGCCGATCATATGCGCATCGCTCGGGAGTTCCAGATGATCTATCTGGGACGCCAGGACGTGACGGGGGATGTTTATTCCATTGTACGCCAACACCTTGCACCGCGCCTTTTATCTGCTTTGGAGGAGGTTTGCGGCAAGTCCACGGGACTTGAGGCACTGGAAACCATGCTGAAAATACCTGCCCGATCTGGAAAGGCTGTGGTGGCGCTGGCGCTGGAAACTCTGGACCACACTGGCGCCCTGACGTGACCCGGCCCATGACCGCGCTCTGCGAGGTCTGCGAGGAACGGCCCCCACGTTTTGGGTTGGGCTTTCCCCTTGCCCCAAATGCACTGCCTGGCCTGCCGGACTTTCTGCGCGGGGAATGCCTCTGGATCTGCAACCGGCCTGAATGTGACCTCGCCGCGCAACGCCGTGCCGTCAAAGCGGCTGCCAGACATGGCATCAAGCTTACCCAGGTTTGGCGCGTTCATGTTTTTGATGACCCTCAATTCAAGGAATGATCCCATGGCCTTGTCAGATGAAGTGAAGGCGCGCGTCTCGCTTCGAGCGATTGCAGAACAGACCGTCACCTGGGACATGCGCAAATCCAACATCAGGCGCGGTGACTATTGGGCGCCCTGTCCTTTTCATGGCGAAAAGACCGCTTCCTTTCATGTGACGGAACCT
>NZ_LIKT01000084.1 GCF_001294455.1 Phaeobacter sp. 11ANDIMAR09 | reverse complement strand
AAGCCGCTACGAATATGGAGAGTGGAGGACAGATATCTCTGTTCCCGCACACTACCATATTTCAGTGGAAGGGACTGAATATAGCGTTCCGAACAGGCTGGTGGGGACGAAAGTAAACTTCAAGAAAACCACCAACGCGATTGAAGTATACAGCAATGGAAAGCCAGTAGCCCTACATGAACGCGTTTTCGATGATCGGCCTCGGGTGACTGACGTGACGCATATGCCCCCCAACCATGTCTCGATGGTCTCTTACAAGCGTTCGAGCGTTTTGGAAGAAGCTCGCAGACTCGGCCCAATTGTGTCGGAATTCGTGAAGAAGCATATCGACACTCACAATAACGTGAAGGCCTCGGGTGACATGACGAAAAACATTGCCAAAAAGATGCATCAACACGGCCGCGAACTAGTGGAGCAAGCGATAACTCACGCAGAAAAACGGGGCCAGATCAGTGCGGAGGCCGTCTACCGCATTTTGGAGCGGGGGATTCCTGCTATTGCCCAAACTGCGCTAGCCAAGCCCGCATCACCTTCTGGCAACATTCGGGGCCCGCATTATTACAGTGACGGGGAGGCAAATTGATGCAAATTCACACCGTCATTGAGCTTGCTCGAGAATTGCGCCTATCGGGCCTTGCTGATGCTCTAGAGCTGGAAGTCAAACACCCCGACCAAGATGACCTGCCATTCACTGAAAGATTAGGTCATTTGTTCTTGGCAGAAAAAGAAAAACGCCACGATGCTATGCTGGCACGCTTGTTCAAAGACGCCAAGTTAAAACTGGACGCTGCCCCAGAAGAACTAAATCTAACTAAGGCACGAGGCTTCGAACCATCCCATATGCGCGAATTGTTGAAATGTAGCTGGGTAAAACACGGCTGGAATGTCCTCATTTCTGGCGAAACGGGGACCGGTAAGACTTGGCTCGGCTGCTGTATCGCAACAGCCGCTGTAAGGCAGGCCGTCAAATCAAAATACTATCGGGTGGATGACTTGTTGTATGAAATGGCCCTAATGCGGGCAGACGGTGAATTGCTCAAGTTCAAGGCAAAACTCGCAAAGTACAACCTTCTCATTCTTGATGACTTCGGCGTTACGCCAATGGCTCAACAGGGAAAGTCAGATCTCTTAGAAATCATGGATGACCGCGTAGGCTCCAAGTCCACCATCTTCATTGGTCAAAGGCCGTATAACGATTGGCATTCGTTCATTGACGATCCAATCATTGCCGATGCGGTGATGGACCGACTGTCCAGCAATCGCTACCACATCAAGTTAACTGGTCAATCGAGACGAAAGAAGGAGGCGTCACTCGACGATTTGCGATAAGTATCGCAAATAGTTTTCGGCGTTGATTCAAAAGAAAGTCAACGCCGAACCTTTTTTGCAATGAGGTTTGCATATTCTTAAAATATGC
>NZ_LIKT01000083.1 GCF_001294455.1 Phaeobacter sp. 11ANDIMAR09 | reverse complement strand
GTGAATATGGTATTGCGGCTTGATGGCCTGACCCATGTTACGATTGACTGCGTGTCATTGTGTTGACGTGTCGACCGTCAAGTCGCCCCGGCAACGGGCGAGATGTGACCTCATAGGAGCCTGACGGGGACGCCCCATCACAGTCCTGTCCCCTCGGATCAGTGCCTGGGCATTCTGCACAGCGAGGGCACTATGAAGACCACACATCCAGTAATCATCGGCATCGACACTCACAAAGCAACCCATGTTGCCGTCGCTATTGATACGCAAGGCACTCGGTTGGCCGCCCTGACCATTCCGGCAAATCCGAAGGGGTATATGGAGTTGGAACGTTGGTCGCGGTCTCATGGTAAGGTTCTTGCATTTGGAATTGAAGGAACTGGCTCGTATGGCGCTGGCCTGTCACGGTCTTTGCTCTCCCAGGGACACAACGTGGTTGAGGTCACGCGACCAAATCGTCAGCTGCGATACACGCAGGGTAAGACAGACAGTTTGGACGCAGAAGGGGCTGCACGATCCGTTCTTTCTGGGCAGGCAACGGCGCGCCCAAAGACGCAAACGGGTTCATCCGAGATGATCAGACATTTGAAGATTGCGAGAAATACAGCCGTTAAATCGCGCTCACAGGCGATGGTGACCTTGAAGACACTGATCATTAACGCGCCTGCCGAGCTGCGCGACGCGCTGGACCAAATCCGAGGGAAAGTTGCGCTGATCCGGCATATTGCTGCGTTCAGGCCTGGCGATATCGATACCACTCTTGCCTCAGCAAAAACGGCCATGAGGGCATTGGCACGCCGCTGGTTGTGGCTGCACGAAGAGATCACCACACATGATTACGAATTGGAACGACTTGTAACTGAACGCGCACCGGGTCTGATGGTCTCCCATGGTATTGCAACATTGACCATTGCTGAGATGTTGATCCTCATTGGCGACGATCCAACACGCATTCGCTCGGAAGCAGCCTTTGCAAAGCTCTGCGGAGTTTGTCCCATTCCTGCGTCCAGCGGCAAAACCCTCCGATTCCGTTTGAACCGAGGCGGCAATCGGCAAGCAAACGCAGCACTCTATCGTGTGGCCATTGTCAGGATGCGCAGCCACGAACCAACGCTTGCCTATGTCAAGAAACGCACGAAAGACGGAAAGAGTAAAAGCGAGATCATTCGATGCCTCAAACGCTACATCGTCCGTGAAATCTACAGCCACCTCTGTGTCCCAAAAACAGCCGAAATCGCTGCTTGACGAATATAGGAGCTTCAATTCCATGGTTGAAACGTTCTTCAAATCCATCAAGGCTGAGCTGATGTGGCGAAACAAGTGGGACACACGTCGTCAGGCAGAGGGCGCGATATTCCAGTATATCAATGGGTTCTACAATTCGCGCCGCCGTCACTCATCGCTGGGTGGCAAAAGCCCCTTGGCTTTTGAGCGAAAGGCCGCATAAATGAGTTAAGAGACCGGAACGTAAGCGTGACAAGACC
>NZ_LIKT01000082.1 GCF_001294455.1 Phaeobacter sp. 11ANDIMAR09 | reverse complement strand
TTGTCTGACGTTAGCACCTGTGGGACAGAATTGAGGATTTGAACAACGGAGGATTTCTGGGTCATCGTAACTGTTAAGGAGTGAAGATGAACAAGAAATCCGGAACCAGCAAAGCTGCGGCTACCAAGCTGGTCAACTCCATCCGCCGCAAGACCCGGCAAACCTATTCATCCGAGGAGAAGATCCGCATTGTTTTAGCGGGTTTGCGTGGCGAGGAAACCATATCGGCACTGTGCCGCCGCGAAGGCATCTCTGAGGGTCTGTATTACAGCTGGTCCAAAGAGTTCCTTGAAGCCGGGAAGCGGCGTTTGTCCGGTGACACGGCTCGTCAGGCCACTTCGCCTGAGGTGAAAGACCTGCGATCCGAGGCGATGGCACTGAAGGAATGCGTTGCGGACCTCACATTGGAAAACCGCTTGCTCAAAAACAGCATGACAGGGGATACGAGGAATGAGGTATCCTGCGTCAGAGAAACTGGAGATCATCCGAACCGTTGAGGGATCCCATCTGCCCACCAAGCAGACCCTGGACATGCTGGGCATCCCGCGCACCACATTCTACCGATGGTATGATCGCTATGTTGAAGGTGGACTTGATGCCCTGGCGGATCGCTCTCCCCGCCCAAAGTCTGTCTGGAACCGTATCCCTCAGGCCAGGCGGGATGATCTGATCGAGTTCGCGCTGGAACATGAGGCGCTGACGACGCGCGAATTGGCGGTCAAGTATACCGATGAGAAACGGTACTTTATCTCTGAATCATCGGCTTACCGCTTTCTGAAGGAAGCTGACCTGATCACTGCACCGGACTATGTCGTGATCAAAGCGGCTGATGAGTTCACGGACAAGACCACCGCCATTAACGAGATGTGGCAGACCGACTTCACCTACTTCAAAATCATCGGTTGGGGGTGGTTTTATCACAGCACCATCCTGGACGATTACAGCCGCTATATCATCGCATGGAAACTCTGCACGAACATGCGGGCCGTGGATGTGACTGACACGATTGAACTGGCTCTGGCGGCGTCTGGATGCGATCAGGCCGTCGTTCGGCACATGCCTCGCCTGCTGAGCGACAACGGGTCCTGTTACATCTCAGGCGATTTGGCTGAATGGCTGGAAGATCAGAAAATGGATCACGTTCGCGGCGCACCGTTCCATCCACAAACTCAGGGCAAAATTGAACGCTGGCATCAAACGATGAAGAACCGGGTTCTACTGGAGAACTACTATCTGCCGGGTGATCTCGAGCGCCAGATCGGGGCGTTCGTCGATTACTACAACAACGAACGCTACCACGAGAGCCTTAACAACGTCACACCGGCAGACGTCTATTTTGGGCGCGACAAAGCAATCATCAGAGAAAGGGCAAAGATCAAGAAACTGACAATCCAAAACCGCCGCTTGCAACACCAAAAACAAGCCGCATAATCAATCACACTAACGAACCAGAGCCTCCAAAGCTCAATCCGCTCTGATGCCCCATTTTATATGAC
>NZ_LIKT01000081.1 GCF_001294455.1 Phaeobacter sp. 11ANDIMAR09 | reverse complement strand
GCGCGAGGATACGGGTTGCAGGCTTTGACGACGCGCCTGCGCGGCGCTTGCCCATTGACGGGACGCGACAGGGATGTTGGGCGGACCAATCAAACTGAAAGAAGCCTGAAGGAGGTGAGCGGGCTGAAAGCCGGTCGATCCTCTGCACAGTCCGTTTCTCAGGGCGGCCCGTGCGCAGCAGCACGGGCCACAATTTTCACTGCGATCATTTCCACCCCAATAAGAACGTGGATGTCTTATCCCGAAAGAAGATGTTTCTGTTCCATTGGCACTGGCAGCACGCTACAGTTGAAAAAACGATTTCGAGCGACCGCCCATTGAAACTCAAAGACTTAAGACGAGACAACATCCCGCTACGCACCGGAATTTTTCTGGCCTCAATTGCGGTCGGCTTCGCTTTTCCACTGGCGTTTTTGTTCTCGGCAGTAATGGCTTTTGCCCTTTACTCCGACCTTGTCAGCATAGCCAGAGGTGAAAGCAGGCCCATAAGCTTGGAAGACATAAGTGTTGAGGACGACAACTGGCTCGAGCGGTTTCACGCAGCATGCGAGTCACCGGCTGAAAAGGCGTTCTTAGATGCTATGATCTCAAGACACTCGCTAACTCCATCCCGAGGGCAATTGACCGGATCAGGGGTGAAGCTGGAATTACAAGTTCCTATATACCCTTACAGGCTCGACTTTCTCGCAAACGAACGCCTTGTAATCGAAATTGATGGAGCCGCTTATCACTCCTCGGCTGAAGCCATTGAGCGCGATACAAAGCGCGATCAATACCTTCATTCCAAAGGCTACCAAGTCCTGCGCATTCCAGCAAAGCACCCGTTATTTAAGCCCGACTTTGCTATCTCATTGGTTGAGGACGCCATCGAAGATTTGAATAGAGCCAACGCGCACCGGACGGCCAAAATCAAAGAGAACCTACATCCTACGAGCGTTTGGTATGCAGCGAAGAAAGGCTTGAGTGACTTTTCCGACGGGCTGAGCAAAGTTACGGCTGAAGTTCACCGAAAAGCCGAAGAACAAAAAGAGAAGGATCGGATCGCGGTTGAGATGGAAACTGAGCGCCGCATGAAAGCAATCCAAGAAGAATTGGATGCTGACGAAGAACTCCGCGAAATTTTTGAGAAATTAGAACGAGAGTTCAAATGATCGTCTCCTAGGGAACGGAAAATCTAGTGTTGACGCGCCGCATTTGCGGCACGTCATCGGTGGTAGAATTGCGGGGCCGTTCATGCTGCGGCCGCTTTCGATTGACCTGCGGCTGCTAGGACAAAATCGGCTGCCTTCTGCGCCTCGGACGCCGCGCGGAAAATCGCCCGCTTGTCCTCTTTGAGAGCTTTCAACCAGCCTTCAACATAAGCGGCGCTTTGGTCGAATTCCGGCGCGACGCCAATCTGAGCACCAAGGAAACAAGCACCGATTTCCGCCACCAGCTCTTCAAAGGAATAGGCTTCGCGGTTGGCAAATTTCTTGATCCGCTCAAGCCGCTTTTCGCTGCCAGTCCAATGGATT
>NZ_LIKT01000080.1 GCF_001294455.1 Phaeobacter sp. 11ANDIMAR09 | reverse complement strand
CCGTTCCGGGTGGGGGCCCGCCTGTGCGCGGTAGAAACAGCCTGTGCTACAGTTTCACCATGAAGGGCAGCGGCCGTTCGCTTATTGGTGGTCTGTTTGGTGGCAGAACCCCGTTAAAAAACGTGGTCCATGGGCTGATGCGTACTTGAGAGTGGTGACGCTGTTTTGCAGTGATCCCGGTTAGGAAGATGACGGATTTGCATAGCTCACGCCCTTTTGTTGCCAACAGGAGGATGAACCATGACAAAGAAAAAGACTGGCAAGCCCCCAGTGATCGAGACTGTGAAGGTTGGTGCCGCTGCCGTTGATATCGGTTCACGCGAACATATGGCGGCCGTCAATCCCGACGTGACAGACACGCCAGTGCGTGCCTTTGGCACCTTCACCCATGATCTGCATGATCTTGCGGATTGGTTTAAGTCGCACGGCGTGACCAGCATCGCGATGGAATCTACGGGTGTCTACTGGATCCCAGCATATGAGATACTTGAGCAGCATGGCTTCGAGGTCATCTTGGTGAATGCGCGCTATGCCAAGAATGTACCGGGCCGCAAAACCGACGTCAGTGACGCCAGTTGGTTACGGCAGCTGCATTCCTACGGTTTGCTACGTGGCAGTTTCCGTCCCTCGGCCGAGATTGCCACCCTGCGGGCGTATCTGCGCCAACGGGAGCGGCTGGTGGAATATGCAGCCGCGCACATCCAACACATGCAGAAGGCGCTGATGGAGATGAACCTGCAACTGCATCACGTTGTGTCTGACATTACTGGGGTGACTGGTATGAAGATCATCCGTGCCATCGTCGCCGGCGAACGTGATCTGGATGTGCTGGCGTCATATCGTGACGTGCGGTGTCGTGCTTCTGTCGAGACGATCAAAGCAGCCCTGAACGGCAATGACCGTCCAGAACATATGTTTGCGCTCACTCAGTCGCTGGAACTTTATGATGTCTACCAGACCAAAATGTTGGCTTGTGATCAGCGTCTTGAGGCGACACTGGCGGCATTGGGCGCGGACACCGGATATGATCCCGGCGAGTTGCCGCGCCCGCGCACCAAGACTAAGCAGGTTAGCACGCCTTCGTTTGACGTGCGGGCAGCACTGTTTGGTGTCCTCGGCGTTGATCTAACGCAAATCCATGGAATGGGGCCGTCCCTGTCGCTCAAACTGGTTGGCGAATGCGGCACTGACCTGCGCGCATGGCCAAGTGCCAAACACTTCACGTCATGGCTCTGCCTTGCACCAGGCAACAAGATCTCTGGCGGGAAGGTCCTGTCATCTCGAACGCGGCGTTCATCAAGTCGTGCTGCTGCTTTGCTCCGATTGGCAGCGGTAACGATCGGGCGTAGCGACACCGCGCTTGGTGCATTCTACCGAAGATTGGCGGCACGGGCTGGTAAAGCCAAAGCTGTCACAGCGACAGCACGAAAGATCGCAGTACTGTTCTACAACACCCTCCGATACGGCATGACCTATCAAGATCCCGGTGCAGCCAATTATGAAGAACGATACCGCAATCGCGTGCTCGGCAATCTCAAACGCCGCGCCAAGTCGTTCGGCTATGATTTGCAGGAACTACCCGCAGAGGCTGACAGGGCTGTTTCTTAGG
>NZ_LIKT01000079.1 GCF_001294455.1 Phaeobacter sp. 11ANDIMAR09 | reverse complement strand
AAGACTGGCAGCGGGTGGAGACGCGGTACGACAGGTGTCCCAAAGTCTACCTCTCAGCAAGCGCTCTCGCCGCTTCGGTCATCTATTGGCTATGAGTCCTGCACCTAGTTCACGTGACCTTTGGAACCAAAAACTCTGCCGACGGACACGACAAAACTGCAAAGGGCCGCAGGACATTCATACGGCGGGTAACGGGCAATGCCTGGCCCATACGAGAAGAGCGTGCATCCATCGAAGACGAAGCCCAGAGCTTTATCGACGACGAGGTTTTCTACTCCTTACGAGAGGCTCAACTCATCACCGAAAGCTGGAGGAAACACTACAACACCAAACGACCACACTATGCTCTGGGCTGCCGACCATCCGCGCCTGAAGCCATCGTCCCGGTGGGCCAAAGGCCAATCATGCACTAACTTTCAAATTGGACCACGCAAGTGGGGCCGCTCACTCGACTGAGCACGGAAAGGTGCTTTCCTCTGAAATTTTGATCTGCTACATACGCCTTGTGGATACGGCCCCGTAGCTCAACTGGATAGAGCAGCTGACTTCTAATCAGCAGGTTGAGGATTCGAGTTCTTCCGGGGTCGCCACACCTCTACCTTTGTTGCCAATCGGGCATAAGTGTGCGAATTCAGCGTGTTTAATGCGAATTTCTGTCAAGAAGTTTGTCATTTCACTTCCAGTCCCTCAACCTTTACGAACTGTGCGTTTTTGCTGACAAGAATTTGGCCCCAGCATAGCAGCCCCACGCATGCTTTTCCCACGACTTCGCTGTTTCTTGTCTGCAACATGGACTGGGAGGTGTCATTCCAAGATCTCTTCGACCTCATTGCGGAGATAGACCGGCCCATAATCTTCTCCATTTGGTGCAAAGGTTTTCACTCCAGCTGCTCTCAGCTTCCCCAGCAATATCTTGCGATGTTGGCCAAATTTATGCTCCATCGTCGCCGGGGTCATAAAGCGCTTGTGAAACTGGGTGATGTCGTCGGGAGAGAGGTATGATTGGTCAGGACCGCCCTTCGGGTGTGGCGTAAGGGTTTCAGGAGTATGGCCCTCTGCCGCAAGTTTTTTAAACCAGCCATATGTTCGAATGCCGACTGAGCGGCCGAATGCAGAAGCCGTTAGAAACCCTTGGTCCGTGACCTTTTGTTTTGGTGGCCGCATGCCATTGATTTCTGTTTTCAAAACACAGAACCCAGCATAGCCTTTAACGTTAGTGTAGTGCCCGAGCTGAAGTTCACCATTTCGCAGGGCTTCGATGATCTTCCCAACCCGCAGACCTGTGCGCTTTTAGCCTGCTGAATACCTTCCCCGTTAGTGTTGGTAGGCGCTACAGGCTGCGCAATTCCTAAGAGTTCTTCCACCAATGCAATACCATCAGATATGCGCCAAGGAGAATTGATCGTTGCAACCTGGATCCGAGGTTTTATCACACCGTTCTCTGCAAGTGATTTGAATTGCATGAAGGTTGCTCCCATTTCGTGCTGCATTTTCGCGGGACCAACCAAAGTCGGTACTTCAGCCAGTAGATCGGCATAGGCTACAGCGTCAAACGTCTTCCGAGAGACCGGCCGTTGATCGTCGGCAGTATTAGCCCCGGCATCTAACTAGAAACTGTTCAAGCAGGGCAGGTCCTGGCGTGCCCCCATTGGGT
>NZ_LIKT01000078.1 GCF_001294455.1 Phaeobacter sp. 11ANDIMAR09 | reverse complement strand
AAAGCGCTGAACCGGCGAATAAGAACCGGTGTAGCCTTCCACCACAAGCTGCTCATAAAGCTTCTGGGCCGTCCGCCGTCCGCCGTTCCCGTCGCGGTCGCTTCATATCCTGATCGAACAGCTCCTGAAGACGAAGATCAAAACCGTCACACAAATTGTACCGAACCGGCGGAGCCTGACGTTGGTAGCTGGGAGGACGCGCATCCTTCAGATACTTCTTGATCGTATTCCGCGACAATCCCGTCGCCCGCGCCACAGATCGGATGCTGCGGCCCTCATTCAGAACCCAAACTCGGATCTTCGATACACTTTCCATCAATAACACCTGCTCTTTCCTCCGCACAATTTGCGCGGATTTTAGACGATTGCAGGTGGGTCAAGTTTAATCGCTCATAACCCACCTAAGTGGGTCAATTTTACATGCCGATTCACATTTTTCGTCCGAGACCGAGTCTGTTGATTGTCACTGAGAACTGACCCGGTATGCCCATAAATTGTCACTGAGAATTGACCCATGTGAACACACTTCCCCGACGTTTTTGGTTGGGGGGATTTGGAGTGATCGACATGGGATTTTTGAGTGTCATCAGACGCTGGGCATTGCGTGACAAAATGCCAATACGCGAGATCGCCCGGCGGACGGGTTTGTCCCGGAATACTATCAAGAAGTATCTGCGCGAAGGCGCGGTTGAGCCGAAGTTCAAGACGCCCAAGCGTCCAAGCAAATTGGACCCATACGCGGATCGTTTGTCCGCTTGGCTTTTGATCCAGACGCGGAAGTCACGCAAAGAGCGGCGGACAGTGAAGCAAATGCATGCTGATCTGGTGAAGCTGGGATATGACGGCTCCTATGAACGCGTGGTGGCTTTCGCCCGGGCGTGGCGTGATGATCGGCATCGAGCGGAACAGACGACGGGGCGCGGCACCTATGTGCCTTTGGTATTCCAACCCGGCGAAGCGTTCCAATTCGATTGGAGCGAGGACTGGGCCAACATCGGCGGTGAGCGGGTCAAACTTCAGGTCGCGCATATCAAACTGTCACACAGCCGCGCGTTCCTGGTGCGCGCTTATCCGCTGCAAACGCATGAGATGCTGTTCGACGCTCATTGGCATGCGTTCAGGGTTTTTGGCGGCGTCCCCGGACGTGGCATCTATGACAATATGAAGACGGCGGTAGACCGCGTTGGCAAAGGCAAGCAACGCGACATCAATGCACGCTTCAAAGCCATGGCCAGCCACTATGTCTTTGAACCTGAGTTCTGCAATCCGGCAGCGGGCTGGGAAAAGGGTCAGGTTGAGAAGAACGTACAAGATGCGCGTAACCGCATGTGGCAGGTCATGCCCATCTTTGCCGATCTGGACGAACTGAACCAGTGGCTCGAAGATCGTTGCGTCGCGCTCTGGACAGAGACACCACACAAAGCCTTACCGGGGTCCATCGCTGACGTTTGGGAAGCCGAGAAGCCCATGCTGATGGCACTTCCGCCAGCCTTTGATGGCTTTATCGAACACAGCAAGCGTGTGTCCCCGACCTGTCTGATTACCTTCGAACGCAATCGCTACAGCGTGCCCGCCAGCTTTGCGAACCGCCGTATCAGCCTGCATGTCTACCCTGATCGGCTGGTTGTCATCGCTGAGGGGCAAACGGTCTGCGAGCATGCGCGGATCATCGAGCGGTCTCATCCACTGCCCCGGCAGTGCATGTTTACAATTTGTGCAACAAAGCCCCTCCGTTTCCTAAACATAGGGGCGGACCAGTTCAGTTGGGGAGGCTCAGCTGCTCGACCCCAACAATCACCTCATGTCGCAAAATCTGCCCTC
>NZ_LIKT01000077.1 GCF_001294455.1 Phaeobacter sp. 11ANDIMAR09 | reverse complement strand
TGGCATCCCTTGCCCCATCAATACTTCAAACTGCCGTAACTTCACGACAATCTCTTCGGGCTTGGGTCTCTTAAACGCCTTCTATGGTCCTCCGATTTCCTAATCATAGGGGCGGACCACTTCTTTGGAGGAGGCTAAGTCCGGATCATGGATGGCCGCCGCTTTGACATTGTCCCAGCTGTCGCTGTCAGTAATCGAGACACCCGCCGCATCGGTCAAATCCTTGCGGTACATAACCATCGAAGATTCACCGTAGAAAGGCGCGGCATAGAGCTGGCCTTCGTGTGACAGACCATTGCACATGGCTGGCAGGATGTCATCAACCTCATATCCGGCCGAGAATTTCAGGGGTTCGATCCAGCCTGCCGCACCCCAGATCGGGGCTTCCTGCATGCCGATATTGATAATGTCATAAGGACCGCCGCCGGTTGCGGTATCGGAGGTAACCTGCTCGCGCAGAACACCTTCCTCCAGCGACACCCAGTTCAGCTCAACACCGGTTTCCTCGGTGTAGGCTTCCGCAACCTTTTGCATGTTGATCATATGACCGTTGTTCGCGATCGCGATTGTCAGTGATTAAGCAGATGCACCGCCCGCTGCAAAGAACGCAATGGCAGTGGCTGCACGAAGCGTGCCGTTCCTAGGCTCAGGACCCCTTGATTTTCGTTTGGCTGCGTGTTTCATCGTGCTCAAAACGAGCGATGAACATGTCTGATCTTTTGTGGTTAAGCGACGAGCAGATGGCGCGTCTGGCGCCCTTCTTCCCAAAGGACCACGTCAAACCTCGCGTTGATGACAAGCGTGTCTTGAGTTGGATTATCTTTATCAATCGCAACGGGTTACGGTGGCGCGATGCACCCGGGGAATATGGACAGCACTGTCCGCCGTCCTATAAAATGGGACATCAGAGCTGCTTGAACATTGGAGGCTCTGGTTCGGTTGCGTGATTGATTATGCTGCTTGTTTTTGATGTTGCAAGCGGCGGCTTTGGATCGTCATTTTCTTGATCTTTTCCCTTTCTCTGATGATGGCTTTGTCACGTCCAAAATAGACGTCAGCGGGTGTGACGTTGCTCAGGCTCTCGTAGTAGCGCAGGTTGTTGTAATAGTCGACGAAGGCCCCGATCTGGCGTTCAAGATCGCCGGGCAGGTAGTAGTTTTTCAGTAGAACCCGGTTCTTCATGGTCTGATGCCAGCGCTCGATTTTGCCCTGGGTTTGCGGATGGAACGGCGCACCGCGAAGGTGATCCATTTTCTGGTCCCCCAGCCATTTGGCCAGGTCGCCGGATATGTAGCACGACCCGTTGTCGCTGAGCAGGCGCGGCTTGTGTCGGACCACAGCCTGGTCGCAGCCAGACGCCGCAAGAGCCAGCTCAATGGTGTCTGTCACGTCCTCGGCCCGCATGGTCGTGCAGAGCTTCCAGGCAATGATATACCGGCTGTAATCGTCCAGGATCGTGCTGAGGTAATACCAGCCCCAGCCGATGATCTTGAAGTAGGTGAAGTCGGTCTGCCACATCTGATTGATCGCCGTGGTTTTGTCCGAGAACTCTTCGGCAGCCTTGATCACCACCTACTCGGGTGTCGTGATCAGATCGGCAGCTTTCAGAATGCGGTAAGCCGATGGTTCAGGGATAAAATACCGCTTCTCGTCGGTATATTTGACTGCCAAATCACGGGTGGTCAGCGCCTCATGTTCCAGCGCAAACTCAATCAGATCATCCCGCCGGCCCTGCGGAATACGGTTCCAGATCGACTTCGGCCGAGGCGCGCGGCCCGCCAACGCATCAAGGCCGCCTTCGACGTAGCAGTCATACCATCGGTAAAATGTCGTGCGCGGG
>NZ_LIKT01000076.1 GCF_001294455.1 Phaeobacter sp. 11ANDIMAR09 | reverse complement strand
AGATCATCCCGAGGTTTCGAAAGCAGAAAATTACGACGTGTCAAACCCACTGAGGCTGACTTCGAATTTCAACGATGCAAGCAGCTCCAAAAGATATTGCTCAATCGGGTCCTGAACTTCCAAAAATCGGATTCTCATACCTTTGATCTTGGCTATCTCATCGAGAAAAGTCTGCCGATAAGGTTCTTCAGTGGCGATCACCTTTCGGGACATGGACTTTGTGTATGTCGCCGCAAGTCCGTGAGCTGCCCTAGTCCTCTTCAGTGCATATGACGCTGAATTATGGCTATCACTTACGTGGGCTCGCAGCCTTTGGCGTAGCTTTCTCGTCCGGCCAACGTAAACAGGTGTCCCCTCCTCATAGAATACGTAAATCCCAGGAGTGTCCTTCAGTTTGACTGCGTCTTCGAACGACAGAAGTTCTTGTTGAACCAACTCACCAAATAGATCTTTGGCCGCGCCCACAAACCCGTCAAAATCCCTCATTTCAAAGCTTCCTCCAGACACTCAACCCTAAACAAACGCCTCAACAGGTCGACCAGTCCGTTGTTCATGTTGGGCTTTCCTGCGCAGATATCCCTCTGACCGAGCCGCCTGCCTGAAAGCAATGTAGTCTTGGACGTACTCAGGATCGGCCTCGTCGAGCCCATAGAACTGGTTCGATGTTGGCAGCGCGACTCCGCAAACGCGCTCTGACGCCACGGCCATCACCCGTTTCAGTTCTCTGACACGGGTGTAGTCGATCAGATAACTGTCATGAACGGAAAGCACGGGAACAGCCAGCTCGCAGAAATGACGGTGAACGAACTCCGAAATCCGACCATCCAAGCCCATCAGACGACCCCCCTGATCCGTGAACAGCAGGTCAGCCAGATGTGGTGAACGCTCAAGAAAAGCAGCGAGAAGGGTCTCTAGCTGTTCGTTGGTCATCGTCTTACCAGCGTGCCCAGTCGGATACCCGTCACGAAGGCTCTTGAAGGCAGAGTCTTTTGATTCTGCGTTGATCGCTGTGAGAACTAACTTCTTGATCAAGTCCCGCTGGAGCACCAACGGGATACCACCCAGCAGTCATTCAGACACGTCGTAGGGGTCACCGACGAGTTCCACGCCTGCCTCAAGGCTCAGCAACGAAACATGTAGGCCGCGAAAGTCGACCTCGACCACCGGAGTGTCATTGATGAAGATCCTGGAGCGCCAGTCGCTGTTCAGGCTCTGCCACCAGCCCCCATAGAACCTACCATTCAGGCCCCAGTTCGACCGGCTAAAGATCCGGCGGGTCCGCTTGTGATGATGGTCGATCGCGACGTCCTCGACCCTTGGCTCTTCCTGGCTGGGAATGTCGATGAAGGCGTTAGCGATGACCTCGTTATAGCGGCGCAATTCTTCGCGCATCCTGATCGTCTCGTCGGTGTCTTCGTATTCGACATTCCCCTCGTCGGTGTCTCGCAGAATGACGAGCTCCTCGCCAGCAACCCGCCCGACATCGTCGCGCTGAAAAGCAGCTTCAGCGAACCAGCCTCGTAGAACCTCAGAGGCCCGGATCCTCGTTGTTCTGTTTCCCCGAACATAAGGACCTGAGTAGCTTCCCTTCGCGAGGTCCAGCAGGCCAGCCTCATCCAGAGCATGGATAATCGGGATGATCTTCTTGGAGATGTGTATGGCGTTATAGCGAGAAGACGTGTCCCAGTAGTTCGAAGACATCGACACGCCGATGCACAGCTCAGGATCTTCAAGCCAAGCCACGTAGAGATCTAGAACAAGCACTCGAAGCTGGTGCCTGAAAGCTGTCTTCGGCTTCGGCCCGGACGTCTTATCACTCGGCAGATACTCGTCCCAGATCCGATCGCACAGGGCCGCGACCTCAGGATGGTCC
>NZ_LIKT01000075.1 GCF_001294455.1 Phaeobacter sp. 11ANDIMAR09 | reverse complement strand
ATCGGGCTCAGCCGTGGGTTCGAGCGCGGCCACGCGCTCCAGAACGATGCGGTAAATGACGGTGTAGCCGTTCTTGCATTGTCGCCGCCCGGTCTCGATCAAGATGCCTTCGCGTAGGAAGTCGATGATGGTGCGCTTGACCGTGCTCTCACTAAGCTCTGTGTGACGCTGGATGGTCCCCTTCGAGCACCAGATGCCTGAGCCGTCATCGCTCGCTTTGTCGGCCAAGAACATGATTATCTGCTTGCGCGCGGCGCTGCCAAAGCGGCGCTCGGCGCATTCGTTTGCGATGCGCCAGCTCATTGGACCACCTCACCAGTCAGAGGCCGCGTAAAAGCGGACTGAGCGTTTGCGGTGCGGAGCTGGCCTGTGCTAATGTGCTTCGAAAGCTGACAGGCTTTTTCTATTTGGCCCCTGTTCACAGTTGCCGCTGTGACGGGGACTTTTTCGTTTTGAACCGGCGAATTTGGTTTTGAAACTTTCGTTTTTTGTTCACTTTTTGTCAGGAGGTATTTTGCACACTTAAGCCGTTGTTTTCGCTTACGCTCTTTCTGGATTGCAAATCCGTGTACACCGGTTCGATTCCGGTACTCGCCTCCATTGATCTCTAAAACGCGGACAGATAAGAAACAAAAGGGTTTTCCTTTTGTGAGACCTTGTCTTGGACCCTACTTTGGAACCTACTGCGTGCGAGGAAATGTGTATTACCATCCTTCAAAACTTGTCTGCCTTAAGGCCAAGGGAGATGTTTGGTACGTTCAGGTCACCAAGCCCAACGAGCTTCAAGTCAAGAACAACAAGCAAGTTCGGCGTTCGACCGGAACCACAGACAAAAAAGAAGCAGAGCGGAGGCAGCACCGGATCACCGAGGAAATCTATGCTTTCTTCGATTCGGAGATCGACCGTTTGAACCCACAACCACCGGTGAAGATCGTGTATTCTTCGGAACGGCTTTGTTGCACAAATCGGGGTGTGGTCGGACTTCCCCTTTCCCCGGACAGACTTATCCTACGGCCTCTGTGATGGGTATGCCAAGCGTGGTGTAGCGATTGAGCACGGCAACGCGGACTTGGATCTCTGCGACCTGGCGGTCGAAGTCCCGCGCCATGAGGCTCTGTCCCAGCAACTTCACGCAATGCATCTTTGTTTCGACCCGGCTTCGGCGGTGGTATCCGCTCCATCGCCGCCACAGGGCGCGGCCCAGGTATCGCGACGCGTTGACCGCCTCGTTCCAGGCGATGGCTCCGGCGCTCGAGGGCTTCCACGGTTTGGCATTCTTTCGGGGCGAGATGACAGCATGTGCGCCACGGGCGGCAATCGCGTCATGGCACTTGCGCGTATCATAGGCACCGTCGGCTGTTACTGATCCGACGGCCTGATCTGGCGGGATTTGGTCAAGCAATTCTAGCAACATGGGCGCATCGCCGACATTGCTGGTGGTGACCTCGACCGCCCGCACTTCCAGCGTTTCCTCGTTGATCCCTATGTGTAATTTTCGCCATATCCGGCGTTTAGTGCCGCCGTGTTTGCGGGCGTTCCACTCGCCTTCGCCCTCTGCCTTGATACCCGTGCTGTCAATCAAGAGGTTTAGCGGGCCGGTGTTGCCGCGATAGGGCAGGTTCACGTTCAGTGTCTTCTGGCCGCGGCACAAGGTGCTGAAATCCGGAACGGTCCAATCCAGCCCAACCAGCCGTAACAAGCTCTCGACGAACCCCGCAGTCTGCCGGAGCGCCATGCCAAACAGCACCTTCAGGGTCAGGCAGGTCTGGATCGCGGCTTCGCTAAATTGTTACTGCCGCCCACGCTTGCCCGTTGGCGGCGGCGCCCAGACCATCTCCGGATCAAACCAAATCGACAGCGATCCACGTTGCTTCAGCGCTGTGTTGTACGAAGAACAGTTCCTGGTCTTGTACTTCGTAAGGGTCCAACTGCTCATGCCTCCCGGCTATCACGCTGGATTCATCGAATGAATCCCCGGCGCGATTTGTGCAACAAAGC
>NZ_LIKT01000074.1 GCF_001294455.1 Phaeobacter sp. 11ANDIMAR09 | reverse complement strand
TAAGCGGTGCACCGATCACACGGGTCTGGCGTAGTTCCAAGGCAACAGATCTTTGATGTCCGCTTGTTTGTGCCCACTCGCGATGGCCGTCAGTACGCCTGACAGGTAACCGTGTGGCTCGATCCCGTTGAGTTTGGAGGTTTCGATCAGCGACGCGATGATGGCCCAGTTTTGTGCGCCAGTATCATGTCCAGCGAAGAGCGCGTTTTTGCGGTTCAGGGCAATGGGACGAATGGTGCGCTCGACGGTGTTGTTGTCGAGTTCGATGCGACCGTCGTCGAGGAAGCGGCACAACCCGTCCCAGTATTTTGTGATGTATTTCAGGGCCTCTCCGGTTGGAGATTTTGCCGAGACGCGGGCGCGGCTTTGGGCGAGCCAAAGCTCGAAGGTGTCGATGATGGGCTTTGAGCATTCTTGCCGCGCGGCATGCCGCTGGCTGGCTGTCTGACCGCGCAATTCTTTTTCGATACGATAGAGCGCCTGGATTTGGGTCAGACCTTCCTGCGCCATCGGGGCAGCGCCGGATTGGGTGACATCGTGCAGTTTGCGGCGCGCATGGGCCCAGCAATAGGCCAATGTCACATCTGGCGTCGGGCGTTTGAGCAGGCGGTTGTAACCAGCATAGCCATCGACTTGCAGCACTCCGCTGAAGCCCTTCAAAATTGCATCTGCATGTTGGCCGGATCGTCCCGGCGCATAAGTGAAGGCGACGCCGGGCGGATCCTCTCCACCCCACGGGCTGTCATCGCGGGCGAGGGCCCAGAAGTATCCGGTTTTGGTCTTTTTCCGCCCCGGGGCCAGAACCGGAGCGGGCGTTTCATCCATAAAGAGCTTGGTGGAGCGCTTCAGGTCGGTCATCAGCGCCTCATAGACCGGGGTCAGTTCAAACGCCGATTTCCCAACCCACGCAGCCAGCGTGGATCTATCCAGATCGATCCCCTGGCGGCTGTAGATTTGCGCCTGCCGATACAGCGGCAGGTGATCCGCATATTTTGAGACAAGCACATGGGCGAGCGTTGCCTCGGTTGGCATGCCGCCAACGATGATGTGGGCGGGTGCAGGAGCCTGAGCAATCCCGCCCTCGCAAGACCGGCAAGCGTATTTGGGACGGCGGGTGACAATCACCCGGAACTGGGCTGGAATGATGTCCAGCCGTTCGCTGACATCCTCACCAATGACATGACGCTCGGCCCCGCAGGCGCAGGAGAGGTCAGGTTCTATGACAATCTCCAACCGCTCCAGATGCTTGGGCAGCGATCCGCGATTGGTCTGGCGCTGCTTTGGTGGTCGAACGGGCGCGGTGCGCGCGTCCGCATCAATCTCGGCTTCCACCTGCGTGATGGCCGTCTCGATATCTTCGAGTTCCAGCTCATATTGGGCCGGATCGATCTTCTCGGATTTGGACCCAAACAGCGCCTTCTTGAAGGAGGTGACCAGAGCCTCAAGCCGCGCATTCTGATCCTGCTGCGCACGGATGATCGCCTTCAGTTCGGCAATGTCGTTGGGCAATTCATCAGGTGCGGTCATGCCCGATATCATAACAAAACATGGGCAGAATGACCCGCACAAACGCCCCTGTGAGTCATTCCGCCGCAGCGGGAGCCGCCACCTCCAGGGGCTGCACCCGCCGCCAATCCAAACCCGCAAACAGTGCCTCAAACTGGGCCGTTTCCAGACGCATCACCCCATTCTTGATCGCAGGCCATTTGAAGCTGTTATCCTCAAGCCGCTTATAGGCCATCACCAGCCCGCTGCCGTCCCAATAGATCAGTTTCAACCGATCCGCCCGCTTGGCGCGGAACACATAGACCGACCCATCGAAAGGCTTCTGACGTAGGTGGCTCTGAACCAGAGCAGCCAGCCCGTCGTGACCCTTACGGAAGTCCACCGGATCGCTCGCCACAAAAATCCGGACCTTGTGGGATGGCGTGATCAACTTGCCAAAGCCCGTGCGATCTCCGCGATCCGCGCGGCTGGCATCGCGGCATCAAGGCGAATGGTGACGTCGCCACTGATCACATCAATCGTGCTGGAGGAGGCGGCAGGCAGAGGCGGAGCCAAAGGCGCAGGCGCCTCGATCTCAACGGGCACAAAATCCAGACCATCCAGATTGGGGAGAACCAGCTCGCCCTGCCGCGCCATCCGCCGCCAGTCAGATACCGTGCTGGGGATCAACTCATATCGCTTGGCAACGGCGTTGACCGTCTCGCCCTCGATCAGGGTCTCGGCAACAATCCGAGCCTTCAACTCAGGCGGCCAATTCCGCTTGCCATCCGCCCGGCGCGGTACTCTTGCCAGAAACTCGCTTGTAGCTACCATCGAGAAACTCCCTACAAAACAAAGAAGCCTCTGAATCGCAGATCAAGCGCTATGCCGAAAGTGTGGGAGCGGCGCACCGCTTA
>NZ_LIKT01000073.1 GCF_001294455.1 Phaeobacter sp. 11ANDIMAR09 | reverse complement strand
CTTTGTCTAAGGTTTGTGGCTGCTGTCAGCGTGAGCTGCAGCGGCAACAAATCTGACAAGGAGGAAAGCGCGGGCGGATTTCGGTGCTATGGGGATAGTAGCGCGAGGCTTGTTTAGCCGGTGGACTGACGCAGGAAGTTGACACTTCTTATCAGTGTCGATCGGCCAAGCTGTGTGTGCCGTTGGCGTGTTGGGACGGTCATTTTGCTGTAGCTGTGGGCGTGTTGCAACGTGGCTTTCGTTGGAGTGACCACACCGAATGGTCCGGTGCCTGCGGATGGTGGAACCGGGTGTGATGGTTGGATCATGCGGTATCCTCCCAAGGCGGTGCGCGGGATTTAGGGGATTGGCTGCGCAGGAAGGTTTCGATGACACGCATCGGGCCGCCGCATTTCGGGCAAGGCTGAGGCTGATCCTCATCATCAGCGCTGGTGAGCGGATCGTCTTGAGCCATTTGGTCCGGCTCTGGCGCACTGTCCAACAAGCGCCTGATCATCGCGATCCTGTCACGGCGAATGCTATTCGCCAAGAATCCTGCATGACGGATGCGGTGGAAGCCGGATGGCAGGACATGGGTCAGGAAGCGGCGGATGAACTCACCCGTGGGCAGGCGCATGATCTTCATACGGTCGCCACGCTTGATCCGGTAATCTTTCCAGCGGAACGCCACGGTGTCCGTATCGGCACTGACCAGGCGGTGGTTAGAGATTGCGACCCGGTGCGTATAGCGGCTCAGATAGGCCAGCACCTGTTCCGGTCCGCCGAAGGGTCGTTTAGCATAGACGACCCATTCGGTTTTGCGCAGTGGCGCAAGATGGGTTGCGAACGTGTCGGGATCGGTCAGCCCCGACAGATTGCTGAAGAACCTTAGCTTGCTTGCTTTGTGCAGCCTCATCAGCCCTTCGAGGAACAATCGGCGGAACAGCCGCGACAGGACCTTGACCGGCAGGAAGAACCCCGGGCGGCAAGAGATCCAGCGTTTGCCATCCGGTGACATTCCACCACCTGGCACAACAACATGGACATGCGGGTGGTGCGTCATCGCTGATCCCCATGTGTGCAAGACGCTGGTCATGCCGATCCGAGCGCCGAGGTGCGTGGGATCGGCGGCGATGGTCAGCAGCGTCTGTGCCGATGCTTTGAACAGCAGACCATAAACCGCCGCCTTGTTCTGATACGCGATATCCGCAATTGGCGTGGGCAGCGTGAAGACCACGTGGAAGTACTCGACAGACAACAGGTCGTCCATCCGCGCCTGCATCCAATCCTTGGCGGTTGCCCCCTGGCACTTCGGGCAGTGCCGGTTGCGGCACGAGTTGTAAGCGATGTGCTGATGGTCACACTTTGTGCAAGCCGCAACATGCCCGCCGAGCGCAGCGCTGCGGCAGTTCTCGATCGCGGACATCACCTTCAACTGTGGCAGGTTCAGATGGCTGGCGTTCTCACGGCGATACGCAGGCCCATGGGCGCGGAAGATATCCGCAACCTCCAAATTTGGACGGGGCATGGACCGGGATTAGCCGGGTGCCGCCTCTCGTCTCACCAGCAGATCGAGCGGACTGGTGACGTCCTGGATCGTCTTGGTCGCCACCTTGGTGTAGACCGTCGTGGTCTCTAGTTTGGCGTGACCGAGGAGCACCTGGATCACTCGGATATCTGTTCCACCCTCTAGCAGATGCGTGGCAAAGCTATGCCGCAACGTATGCGGCGACACCTTCTTTCTAATCTCGGCGAAGTCACAGGCAACTCCAAAGGCTCGGTTGAACTGCCGCGTCGAGATCGGGTCGATCCGATTGCGACCGGGAAAGAGCCAACCGCCAGGCCGCGCTTCGCGGTAATAGTCGCGCAAAAGCTCCAACAGGCTTGGCGACAGCATCACATGGCGGTCCTTGCGCCCCTTGCCTTGGTCGACCCGGATCAGCATCCGGTCACTGTCGATGTCGCCCACCTTGAGATGCGTGACTTCGCTGGCGCGCAGCCCGCCACCATAAGCAACACTGAACGCCGCCCGATAGCGGAGCCCGGGTCCTGGCGCAGACTCGCGAATGCGCGTGACTTCTTCGGCGCTCAGCACCACGAGGATCTTCTTTGCCGCCCGCTGATACCGCATATGCCGTTTCATCTCCGGTCGCGGGCAGGTCGTCGCGAAAAAGAAGCTCAGCACTGTCAGCCGGTTGTTGAAAGTCGGTGCGCCAACACCGCGCTCCTTCATGTCGAGTTGAAAAGCCCGGAGCTCTTCCGGCGTCGCACTGTCCGGCGAATGGCCCAGATACCGCGTGAAGTCGCGCATCGCACGCAAATACATCGTCTGCGTCTTGCGTTGTAGCCCCTTGATCCGCATGTCTTCAAGGAAACGCTGGCGCAATTTGGGAACATATTGGTCCGTCATAGGAACCTCCTGTCATCAGATTGAGAAGGCCCCAATCGTCCGAGAGGTGCGTCAGTTCACAAAATCACAGCACTCAAATCAACGCACAGCGCACGCCACTAGCGCCAATACCGCGAGAGCGGTTTCGTCCTCGT
>NZ_LIKT01000072.1 GCF_001294455.1 Phaeobacter sp. 11ANDIMAR09 | reverse complement strand
TGACGTTCTTGATTGAAGCACCAACAACATAGGGTTTGGGTGGAGTTCTGGAGCTGTTGTAGGCGGGCCGTGTTTCCACAACATGCACAGATTGTGTTGGTCTCTGAGAGATCAGGCATAAACGCCATATTCGACCTGGGTCAGGAAACCTTCCACGGCCTGGATCCCTTCTTGGGTTGTGCAGTGCGAAACGATGCTCTGTCCATCAAAGTAAGGTTGGGGCCGCATGGAAAACTCGGCAGCGAGTTCCTCGTTACCAGTGACCTCATTCAGGATGCGATCCCACACCGGCCGAGTGGCGGTGCCAGTGTAAAAGGCAGAGAATTTCTGGCAATCGAGCACATACTTTTGCACCAAGCGTGCGCAGAGATCCGTCAGCCCAGACCCATCTCTCTCGTGGTTTGCACGAGAGGTTCCTCCTGTTGGCTTGTTGATCATGACGTACCCTTCACTAAATCAGATTACTCATTTGAGGCTGACTTCTAATCGGGTGATTCGTCAATAAGTTATTGATAACAATGATAAAATTGTAAATCTGTGAGGAGGTATTTTTGCCAAGGATAGTTTCTGTTTAGAAATGGGTCTTGGTGCGGATTTGCAAAGAATAGTTTGTTCCTGGAGTTGTATTGAACAAGGAATGCGCCCATTCGGAGCGCGTCTCTTTGTGAATTTGTTCGAGACTGTCACAGCCTGTTGGCTGTGAGGCGCAACCCATCTTGGTAAACGCAGCTTATTGCAGGTTTCGACCTTTTCAGAATGGTTCGGCTAAGGGATTTGTTATGGAACGAACGGCCCAAACTGGACTTTGGCCAGATGTCAATGTGCTGCATCGCAGCTTCCCCGAAGCAGCCGTTCGACACATTGCGCAGCATTTTATTGCCATACGTTTCGATGGTTCATGAACGGCCCTGCGCGGAATTTCGCGCAGGTTCGATCGGCTTTCGGGTCAGAAAGGCAAATTAACGAGAGCCCTCTTTCATTTTTTCTTGGGTGGCTTGCTAGATTTGCTAGGTTGAGGGACGGTGTATTCCCTGGTGTGGTTTTGTTATCCCGGCACCGCCGATCCGGTTTCCCTGTTGATTTTGCAATCGGCTTTGGTCCTGGTTTAAGAGCCATGAATGCTATCCCTCTTTGTTTTAAAATAATCATGCCTGCGAGTACCTTCTTACTGGGCTTTAGGGCCCTGCGATACTGCGTAACATTTCAAACAGCCTATGATTGAAGTCAGGTCTGAGTGGATGTTCATACAGCACCAACACTCTACGGAAACCGACAGGTGGACCCGCAGGACGGCCCGTCGCGGTGCGAGCGGCCCGAAGCTGCCGTTGGTCGACTGATCAAAATGCTGCGTCGCTCCCACCAAAGCTGCCGGTTGCCAGAACGCCATCGTCGTATCAAATGGACAAAGTCGATAGCTGTGAGATCAAGGTGAGCTACCAAGCGTTTTTTCTCTGTTTTAGTTCCCGTTTCATGTCAAACTTAAGTCAACAGCTCGTGTTCAAAATCGGTGAAGCAGTGGAAGAGGATTCTAACGGCACGAAGCCCCACGAGGCGCCCAAATGTGTGGCGTGTCGCAGCCCTTTAAACCTGGGTGCCAGTCGTTGTGCGTCTTGTGGTCGCTTTTTGGGTTGGCGCGGCCAACTGATGTATTGTCCGTCGTCAGAGTTTTTGGGTCCAAAGGCGGCCTAAACTAAGAGAGAGTCTGGCTCATCTGGTTGGTTTGATTATGCGGCGCGTTGTCTGTGATGCAAGCGTCGCGCTTCGAACGTCTTCTGTTTGATCCTTTCTCTTTGTTCCAGAATGGCTTGGTCACGCCCGAAGTAGACGTCGGCTGGCGTGACGTTGTTCAGGCTCTCGTGGTAGCGCTGGTGGTTGTAGTGATCGACGAAGGCTTCGATCTGGGCTTCGAGATCGCCCGTTAGGAAGTAGTTTTCCAGCAAGATCCGGTTCTTCAAGGTTTGATGCCATCGTTCGATCTTGCCTTGGGTCTGCGGATGATACGGCGCACCACGACTGTGTTTCATACCTTTGTCCTGTAACCATTCAGCCAAGTCGGCAGAGACATAACTTGAGCCGTTGTCGCTGAGCAGTCTTGGCTTGTGTACGACATGGACCTGGTCACAGCCGGAGGCCTGCAAGGCCAGATCGAGGGTGTCTGTCACATCCTCAGCTCGCATGTTCGTGCAGAGTTTCCACGAGATGATGTAGCGGCTGTAATCGTCCAGGAATGAGCCCTTGTCCGCCATTGGTCCGAGGACAATGGGCGAATGCTGAGATAGAACCAGCCCCACCCCAGAACCTTGAGATAGGTAAAGTCGGTTTGCCAAAGTTGGTTGATGGCCGTTGTTTTGTGCTCGAACTCATTTGCGGCTTTCAGCACGATGAACGCAGGGCTGGTGATCAGGTCATGTGCCTTGAGTGTGCGATAGACTGTGGATTCCGATACAAAGTACCGTTCTTGATCTGTGAACGTCACCGCCAACTCGCGGGGTGACAGCTCTGTCTCCTTCAAGGCGAAGCTGACGACTTTGCGCTTCACCTCGTCAGGAACGCGGTTCCAGACATGCTTTGGCTTGGGAGACTGATCCTCAAGTCCAGCCGCCCCGCGCTGCAGGTATCGGTCGTACCAACGGTAGAATGTGGCGCGAGGGATACCCAGTTTGGCCAATGTGCGACGCGCTGACAGATGGCTTGCCTCAACCAACCGAATGATCTCCAGCTTCTCAGATGCAGGATATCTCATTCTTGGTCGCCCCCATCCATTGCCCGGCAGGGCATTGCGAAGCAATGTCCCGAGAGGGGGCGACCATGC
>NZ_LIKT01000071.1 GCF_001294455.1 Phaeobacter sp. 11ANDIMAR09 | reverse complement strand
ACCGCATACGACCTCGTTAACCACGTCAGTAACGACGTCTTATAAGATCTGATAAAGCCGGTAGGTAGGCGGTGCTAATCGGGCGGTTAGGTTCGAACTAGTCTGACATCACCTCTGTGCCTGCATCTTGTGATCGAGGTTTGCTCAACTCAGACCGCACATAGGACAATAATGCGGTTAGATCTGCTTTGCGCACTGGCTTGGAAATAGTGTGGTCCAGCCCGCATTCCAAATATTGCTTTAGTTGATGCGTCATCACATTGGCAGTCACTGCGATCACTGCTGAGGCGGGGACGTCGCGCATTTTGACGTTCTCCCGGATCGCTGCGGTTGCAGCTAGCCCTCCAATGCCGGGCATGTTTATGTCCATGAAAATCACATCGTAGTAATTTACCTCTGCCTTGCTAACTGCTTCCTCGCCGCTTTTTGCCTCATCGATAACCGAACAAAGCGGCGTTGCAAATGCGCGCAGGACGCGGCGATTAACCTCACCGTCATCCACAATCAGGATGCTCAGCTCGTCACTGTCCAACCCACGTTCCTGCTGCGCTGCGCGCATACCCGCAATGCGGTGGTGCAAAGCATTACTCCAAACATCTTCGACCATCACGCAGCTTGGTTCGTCTTGAATGATAGCTTTCAGGTCAAAGCTGGCAGTAAAGCAACTGCCACGCCCCAAGGTGCTGACCACGGATAGTGTGCCACCCATTGCCTTACACAAGGCGGATGAAATCGATAGACCCAACCCGGTGCCGCGTTGTAAAGACTCCACCGAGCCTCCGGCCTGATAGAAAGGCTCAAACACTCGAGCAACATCGGATTCTGACAGGCCAGGACCGCTGTCTCTAACACTAGCAACTAGGCGCATCTCGCCGGTCGCACTGGTCAAGTCGGATCGCAAAATTACGGTAACGTAGCCGGTTTCAGTGAACTTCAACGCGTTCGAAATCAGATTGTTCAGCACCTGGCTGATGCGCATGGCGTCCCCCAAAGCATGTTTGGGCAAATTTGGATCAATGATGACCTTCAACGTCAGTTTCTTGTTCCTGGCGGTATGCTCATGCAACACTAGCAACTGTTGTCCCAGTTGCGCCACTTCAAAGGGCTCTGATATGATTTCAAAATCTGCAGATGCAATTTTAGACATGTCCAAAATATCATTAATGGTGTTTTGAAGAAGCTCACCAGAAGTCAAAATTACGCCAACCATTTTACTCTGCGCTTCGGTCAAAGATGTTTCTGAAAGTAGCTGCGCCATACCTAAAACTCCGTTTAGCGGTGTTCTAATTTCGTGGCTGACCTTGGCAACGAAGATTGATTTTGCTTCGTTCTGAAGATTCGCTTCTTGACGCAACCCGCGTTCTTTGTTGGCTGACAGGACGTAGTTTAGGCATTCTACCAGTAAGTAGATCACCAGAAACGCCAAGGCGACCACGACTACGCGGTTTTGAAACAGAGCATCCTGCGAACTTTGATACGCAGAGGCCTGCACAATAGAGCGATGCTGTTGAAGGAACTCAACTACCCAGATTTTGCGAAACGCACTAATAAGGGAGGCCAGCTGCTCTTGTAACGACGCCAAGCCCGTCGAGGACAGGCTATCAGTGCCAACAAGAGCGGTGTCCAACTCTGACAAAAAAGCCTTATAGGTTTCAATCATGTTTTGAAGGTTAGCGCTGGCCTCTGATTGCGCCGTATCAATCACATCGATCCTGCTCCACAGAATGTCCACCCTCATGCGTAACATATCCAGAGACAGATCACCCGCCATGTATCTAAGCAAAGCAACCTCCAGACGATGGGTTTCGAAAATCGTCTCGTTTACTTTCCATGTCAGTGATGACAGATCCAACGCGTTTTGGGTGGCCACTTCCACTCTTTTTGTCTCAGATACATAGGCAAAGAACACAATGCTTCCAACCAAAAATAGCACCACGACAGGCCGCCACAACGCGAGGAAAAGGCGTAACGTCATGATCAACTCCCTACCCGAAGCCCAGCTCAATCAGCGGGCAGATTATCGGCAAAAGGCCAGCCTTGCATGCATGTACAACAACTCAAATGCTTTGTGTCCTGGCCCTAGTTTTCAAAATTCTACGGAGCCGGCTGGTTACCTGATCTCAATAGAAACTAGCTGCCAAATCATTTCATTATCAAATTTCTTTAGCTTGGCCTCGTCTTCTGACTGCGGGTAAATGACCCAGATTGGCCCCTTGTCACGAACGGTCATCTGCTTGCCATTGTGAAAAATAGCTAAAATAACGCCTTGGTTTTCTGCGTGTGTTACTGGAATGTTCACGAAGTAATCGTTTATCGCGACCGCACCAATTGTGGTTCCTGATGCCGCAACGAAGTCTAATAAAGACGATAGCCTAGGACCCTCAAATGTCTGCATGCCATCGGTGAACGATGTAAAGGTATTAACTTCCTCCCATTCCAGTGCTTTAAGCAGGTCCAAGTCAAACTTTGCGCCTCCTTGCGAGTTTGTTTTTCCGATAGCGCCGGAAACAGTCAAAATGACTTCGCCGGTGGGCATAGGAAGCTGTTCCGCTGTCGCAGCCATTGAGAACAACATGGTAGCTGCCGCAGCTGCAACAAGGCGTGTGAAGTGTATTGACCAGTTGTTGTTCATTTAGTCACCTCTTAACTTTCATCCAAGGATCTTCAAATCCGCAGCAGTGTCGCTTTCTCTTGTTTCTGGCTCTGGAGCTTGGATCAGAAAATTTGGTTTTTTCGTTCCTTTGATGCAGGAAACTATCCTACTTAACGAAAGATTAGTTTAAAATGTGTTAAAGCTAGTGGGGTCCAATTTTTGCTCAATGAGCTACTCCCCAATGTTTGG
>NZ_LIKT01000070.1 GCF_001294455.1 Phaeobacter sp. 11ANDIMAR09 | reverse complement strand
CTGAGGCTGAGGCTGAGGCTGAGGCTGAGGCTGAGGCTGAGGCTGAGGCTGAGGCTGAGGCTGAGGCTGAGGCTGAGGCTGAGGCTGAGGAAAGCTAGAGCATTGGTGCCTGAGCGCACTAGTCATTTGTGGAAATAACCGAGGTCGAATGGGGCTCCCCAGCCTATTTTACTGCTCGCACTCGGTCGATAAATTCTCGAAACTCGGCGTCTGGTGTATCCCCCTTTGCTTTATTCGCGGCCCATACTGTTAACTGGATGTTCCCTCGAACATATCCAGCGTTGCTATCGATCCGGTCAGGTGAGATAGCCAAAGGTCCCCCGAGTGTTACTTCCATAGGAATCCCTGTCAGCTTGCACTTTCCATCCTGTTCCTGAAACAACTCCTCTATGTACGCCACTAACTCAGCGTGTGTCATGTCTGTTGGCTTTTCTTTAGCCGTACGCTCGCTTGTTGTTCCTGAGGCTGCGACTGTTGCCAAAATCCGCTTAGCAACCTTGTCAAAAACATCATCGTCGTCGCTATCTCTTACGTTTTGACCTGAGGTATCAACTGATGGTGGTGTTGCAGACTGGTCCCCGGTCGGGTGTAAGATGAAATGAAGAAGTCCATCCAAAGACCACAGATCAACGTCATAGGTCGCGCAAAGGGTGTGAAGTATGCCGTTGATTGCCTCATATTTCTCTCCGTCACTGGCACCTTGTGGTAGGTCAGGCCAGACACCAAGTTCAGTCAACCCAGCTTCCGACTTAGAATTCCACACACCATATTTGTTTGGGTAGGCAACCATCATTATTGCTGTCGCGATACCTTTGGACATGCCCTTTTGGCCACCGACAGCCTCGTCATAGCGCACCCCAACAGAGCGGCCCTCGTCCGTCAGTATCGCTATCGTTTTTTGCAAATGCACAAAGCCTTGCTCCAACAGGTTTGAAGTCTGACGATACAAGCTGGTCCAATGATGGTTGTGTTCAAAGAACAAAAACCCACGAAAGCTGGCTTCCGTTAATTTGTCAGGTTCTCTGAAGAGTGGCCCAAACCGGTCAGTCACTTCTTGCTGACGAGACACCATCTCCAGATATTCAGGGTCTTTCTTGGCACGAGAAATATCAATCGATGAACTCTCAATTCGAATATCCCCCCCTGCGACAACAATAGCGCGACCGGTCTCAACAACCTTGGCCAGTGCAGACCAGTCTAGTCTAGTGTCAGAGGTCAAACTGGCGCGAAGTTTTTTGTGCGAGACAGGATAAGCCAGCACACGGTGGGGGTTTTCTAACTCTCGAATATACACGCTGACACCATCCGTTTTGTGACGTTCAGATAGTTGAATGCCGCGTGGGCTTTCTGACATGAAAGCAGGTATGTCGCCATCGAGACGACCAGTAATTCTAGCGACTTCCAACCAGAGTTGCTCTGCAATTCGATGATTGACCGCGTTGTTCTTGACGCTTCTAGGTTTGAAGAACTTGGCCAACGGATGAACCCCTTAAATAAATGTAGAGACTCGGCAATGGATGCGAGTTCTAACGACTTTCTTGAAAATATGTCTGGTCACAACAAAACACCACGACGCAGACTGCACAATCCTTTTTGACTAAGCTCAACTCGCCCCAAACCATACCCTGACACGCGGATTCTGGGTGTCTTACGATGTCTGCATGAAACAGATGCTGACAACCAAATCGCTCGACGCGATGCCCCCTGCGACCATCAAACGGTACGAGGTCCGCGACCAGAAAGTAAACGGCCTGCATGTGCGTGTGTCGACCACAGGTGCCAAGGTGTTCTACACGTTGGTCCGCCCGAGTGGATCGCGCAGGCGCATCAAAATAGGCCCTTACCCTGTGGTCTCCCTTGCCGACGCTAGGCGCCGTGCAATGGAAATAGCCCGTGATGTTGAGTTGGGCGAGTTCGACAAGCCCCCCGAGGTTCCCGAGGCATCGGCTGACACGTTGGGTGAGATGATCCCCAAGTTCATCGAGCTTCACGCCAAGCCCAATACCAAGGACTGGAAACGCACCGAAAGCGTTCTACACAAGTTCGATGGGTTGAAGGATCGACCCATTGACCAGATCAAACGGCAGGACGTAAGCAAGGTGCTGGACGGCATCATCGCCAACGGGACGCCGACACGCGCCAATCGGGCGCTCTCAGCGATCAAAAAGCTTATGAACTGGTGCGTCATGCGCGGCGACATCGAAACATCGCCTGTAGCTCTCCTCAGGCCGCCTACGCGCGAAATCCCTCGTGATCGTGTGCTGAGCGATGATGAAATCCGCACGATCTGGCAGCAAAGCGATGCCGAGGATTATCCTTTTGGTCCCTTCCTCAAGCTGCTGATGATGACGGGGCAGCGACGGGCAGAAGTATCTGACATGCGTTGGTCTGAGCTCAATCTTGATGAAGGAATATGGGAACTTCCAGCGAGCCGTGTGAAAAATGCTCGACTGCATATCGTGCCTCTGCCTCCACAGGCCGCGGGCATACTGCAATCCCTGCACAGGTTCCTCAACAGCGACTTCGTGTTCACAACGACTGGGCGTTCAGCGATATCTGGGTTCGGACGCCTCAAGGAACGTATCGAGGCGACGCTGCCCGACAACACACCTGATTGGCGTTTCCACGATTTCAGGCGCACGGCCTCCACAGGTATGGCGAAGATCGGTGTGGCGCCTCATGTGATCGACGCCGTGACCAACCACAAATCAGGGGTCGTCTCAGGCGTCGGCGCAATCTACAATCGCTACACATATTTCAACGAAAAACGCGATGCGCTGGAGCAATGGGCGAACCATGTCGAAAAAATCACTGCATCCTCGTCTTCCTAGGGCCGAACAAAAGCAACGTTCTCAGGATCGCCTTATCAATGTTTTGCTGGCCGCAATAATTAAGGCTAATCCACACCACGACCCGACGGTGAAAGATGAAACGCGCCTTGCACGAGCCCGAGAGGCGCTGCTCGGAGAACCAAACTCACGTGGAAGAAAATCCATTAAAGATGACCTACGGCTATTCCCTGT
>NZ_LIKT01000069.1 GCF_001294455.1 Phaeobacter sp. 11ANDIMAR09 | reverse complement strand
AGGGCGGAATCGAACCACCGACACGAGGATTTTCAATTTTCCTTAGACTCCATTCATTCTTTCTCAAATCAGCTCAGGCCATGGCGAAAACCATTTTCGTTGAATACCTTGTGGCTTCCGGACCATACCGAGGTCCTTCAAGCCATTTCATCCTAGCTCGGCTGTGTTTGCACCCATCGGACACCCAAGAGAGGCTTTGGCCTCGCAATTCGAGACAGCAAACCGAGTCTTGGTACGCAGCACCATAACTTCAGGTCGTTACTTTTCTCGCCGTTTGTATCGGCTTTCCAACGCCACGAACATGTGCCTTCCGCCAAGTGAGTTTCCCATTTCGCGCAAGAAACAGATGGCCACGGACCCAATGCGCAGTTCTTTTTCCACCAAAAGTATCAGCGTCGTCATCCGTTCCCAATGAGGCTTTCAGTTGGCCCGCTGCAGCTTTGCCTAGTTTGATTGTAGATAAACTGAATTTTGGAGGCTTAGCCCCTCGATGTTCAAACGACTTCAACACCTTTTTCGAAGGCGCAGTTGGTTCGCAAATCTCAACGATTTCTGGCCGACTGTGTAGCCCAGCAAGAGACATAGCCATTGCCACGCACTTGGTTGCAGTTTGCAGATCGCTTTGCTCCCGATCCCTGATGGTCTCAGCATCAAAGGGCGCGTCACGACGAAGCTTATCTCTGGTCAATCTCTCCTTGTCGCTCTCAGTTACAGCATCTTGGAAATACGCGTATGGAGTATCTGACAAACTAACGGTTCCATCGACAGCGAACACAACCTCTGTCCCAGAGTAGATAACCGAAAGAGACTTGTTCCCAGGAAACTTGAATAGTTGGGCGACAAAAACCCGCAGCCCATCTTCAACGTAATCGATAACTGCCCCCAGACGCCCGTGGTGTTTTCCATCAGGTGTTGACGCATCGATCTCAAGCCAAAGCTCCTTGAACGGCAAACGAACTTTCGCAATCGATTGATAGAAGTCTTCTGCACTCAATTGCGCTGCGCTATCCAGCAAAAATTTCGAGGCGCTATTGTCCATATGAAATGGCTTAGCTTCAAGCACGCGCTCCTCGACAGATTGCGCAAAGGAGTCGTCTCCGTTCCAGATCAGCGTGTTGTTTGCCAAGGCAAGATCTGCCAGTAGGGTATCGCGCAGCTTGACCGCTCGACTAAAGCCTTTGCTCATTGTGTAAGTGCTCCTACCACCATCGCCGCTACCGTTTTCCAGCAACTCCAAACAAGAAAAGTAAACCCGTCACTACTTAAATGACAGCTCATTGTCGTTGAGCCCTTCAACAATCCGACCTGCGTTCACATCCCCATCCACCAGTCAGGTCCGACTACCAGAAGGTTGCGCCAGACGGTCACCCTACCAAAGTTCCAGCTCGACGCGAGAAATCGACAAGCATATCGTCTCATCAACCTAAGTGAGTGGACCAGAGCATGACTGATCTCAATGCATCAACGCGAGAATACTTACAGCAATATTTAGCGTCCGCCAAACCGGGTTTTGCCGTATTGCTAACCGCGCCCTGGGGTGCCGGAAAGACGCATTTGGTGAAGTCCCTATTGACTGAGAGCGATAAAGAAAAACCTTTGTATGTCAGTCTGTTTGGCGTTGGAAGTCGAGCCGAACTGGACAGGGCGTTAGTACGTGCTTTCCTGCCCAAATCGGATTCCGACATTGCTAAAGCCGGACGGCAAGTGAAAAACTTCATATCGAGCATTAAGGCATTTGGATTTTCAGCCGACCTGAACAAAATAGACCTAACAGAATTTGTAATCGCTAAATTACCAAACTCTTTGATATTCGATGATATCGAACGGGCAGGACTGTCCATCAAAGAAGTCCTCGGTGCCGTCAACGGGTTCGTTGAGCATGAAGGCAAGCACGTAGTGCTTTTAGCGAACGAGGATAATCTATGGGATGAGGAGAGCCTCAAAGAAAAGGAAAAGGTTGTCGGAAGAACTTTGACGGTAGTTGCCGACATAGACTCGGCACTTGCACCCATTCTGTCGGCGTTCAGTGAGCAAGCAAGGGCATTCTTTGAAAATGAAACAGAAACGATTTCTGAGGTTTTTCGCAAGGCCGGATACAACAACCTAAGAAGTTTGAAGCAGGCATTGTGGGAATTCGAGCGCCTGTTCTCATGTTTGGACGACTCTATTAGAGAAAACTCCGAGGGAATGACCGAACTCTTGACCGTATTTACTGCGCTGGCACTTGAGTTGAAATCGGGTACTTTTTCGCGCGATGACATGCGTCTGCGTGGAGGCATGGATTTCAACAACAAGCCAGAGTACGAAAAACTGCGGAACGCACGAACCAAGTATGGTTTGGAGCAGATTCAGCATGGTCGCTATCGGACCGTACTTCCCTATGCTCTCGCGGAAAGGGTTCTTTGCGACGGTGTGGTCGAAGGGACCACGATAAACCGTGAACTGGCGCAAACCCCTGCATTTCACCAGCCAACCACTGAGGCCGAATGGGAAACTGTTTGGTGGGCCGGAGAACGTGAAGAAGGTGACGTTAGTGCAGCAGTTCAATCAATGGAGCAAAAATTTTCAGATCACGAATACTTGGATCCGGGCATAATCCTTCATGTCTTTAACTGTCGGTTGAGTTTGGGCGACATGGGGTTCGTCGAAAAAGACCTCTCTGAGATTGAGGCCGAGTGTTCTGCCTACATTGATGAACTAACTGCAATGAACCGCATTCGAGAATTTGATCCGGTAGCAGATTTCAACAATGAACTTGGATATGGTTATTCTGATACTGGCTATCGCAACTTGGGTTTCCCAAGGGATGAAAACTACCCAAAGGGAGCGCCATTCAATCGGCTCTATACCAAGTTAAAGTCAGCGCAAGATTCAGCATATGAAAGGAGCCTTCCTGCCGTCGGCGACCGGATTCTCCTCACCATGGAATCTGATGTTGACGAGTTTCGCCACCTGATTTCTGTGACGAACTCAAAGCAAAATATTTACGCCAGACGACCGGTTCTCGCGACTATGAGCCCGTCTGATTTTGCTGCTTCGCTTCTGGCTTTACGCCCTGACTGTCGCAGAAAAGCGCTTCATGCACTTGCTGAGAGGTATGAATTTCCCGGAAACGAACTTGAGAGTGAAAAACCGTGGCTGAAAACTGTGCACGACGATTTACAAAAACGAATAAGTGACGCCAGTCATTTTCAACGCTGGCAGGTCGGCTCTGATCTACGTCATTCAATCGGGAAGACCTTAAATCGATGGGCTGAGGCTGAGGCTGAGGCTGAGGCTGAGGCTGAGGCTGAGGCTGAGGCTGAGGCTGAGGCTGAGGCTGAGGCTGAGGCTGAGGC
>NZ_LIKT01000068.1 GCF_001294455.1 Phaeobacter sp. 11ANDIMAR09 | reverse complement strand
TATCAGCAAGTTGCGCCAAAAGATCGACAAGCCTTTTGATGTGCCGTTGCTACACACCGTACGCGGAATGGGGTATGCGATCCGTGCGCCTCAGTAATCTGATCCGCAGTGAGCCGTTCAAAGCCATCCTTCGGACGCTCTGTGTCTTTTTGGTTCTTTTTTCCATCGCATCTTGGACTCTCGTCAAGTCGGTCGAGGCAACCTTGCGCGAAGACTTACAAATGCTCATTCAAATTGAAACGGAGTTGTTGAACCAAATTTACCGTGATGAGGGGAAAGCGGGTCTGCTAACCGCAATAAATCAAATGGGGAGCCAAGGCCGCGCACCTGAGCGCGCCTACGGTCTTTTTGATGAGCGCAGCCTCAACCTCACAGGCCCTATCTCTGTCCTACCGGACTTCATCGGCATTGATACACGTGAACTTAGCGTTCTGAGCAGCGGCCGGATTGCGGGACGTTATGTTCTGCGTGTTGATCAAATTGATACATTCACCGTCGTGATTGGTCGTGATCGTTCGATAATCTCTAATGCGACGCGAGGGCTTATCCGAGGGCTTGTCATCTTTGGCGCGCTTCTTGCTGTATCCACCCTTTTTCTCGGACTCCGGGCTGCACGTCGATCACAGCAGCGGCTGGATGAAATGGAGGCAGCCTTGCGGGCTGTATCAGCCGGACAAATGGATGCGCGACTACCAATTGGTACCCAGGACGACCAATTTGACCGCGTGGCAAAACGCATGAACACAAATCTTGCACAACTTGAGAGACTTATGTCCAGCGTGAGGACCACCGCCTCGGCAATTGCTCATGATCTGAAGACACCGTTGTCCCACGCTCAGATAGCCATGCACCAAGCGGCGGATGCCGTCGCGAGCAATGACCTGGCCAGCAACAAGATCGGCGACGCATTGGCCGAAACGGACAAGCTCAACAGCCTGTTTGAAACGATCCTGCGCTTGTCGCGCATCCAATCCTCAAGGGATCGCAGCAAATTTGCCGTGACCTCTTTGCGGGAGTTAGCCGACAAGGCGATCACGTTCCTTCAACCCCTCGCAGAAGAAAATGGCCAAACCCTAAGTCTCAGTGGAGCAGAGGCTCGGATCAAGGCCGACCCGGATATGATCCAACAAGCTATGATCAACCTTCTCCAAAACGCCTGCGTACACTCCGGGTCAGGTGCAGATATTAGGGCGGTAATTCAATCCAATGAATTTACGGTTTCGTTGACGATCAGCGACAATGGGCCAGGCATTTCTGAGGATAGAATGGAAGCGGTCTTAGAGCCCTTCGTAAGAGGTGAAACTGATCGCAGCACGCCCGGTCATGGCTTGGGTTTGGCGATGGTGCTGGCAATAGCTGAATTGCATGATGCCAAAATGACCTTGAACAACACATCGACAGGGTTCGAAGTTTCGTTGATTTTTCCAATTCTCAAGAATTTTTGAAGTTTGCGACAGGTTCTTACAACCTAAGCCAAATAGTAATTTGGCATGTGCTAAGCGGCGTTCATGCTCCACGGACGCCGCGCAAGCTCCTTATGTCGCTTCGACGTCCACTCACGGAGAGCGCCCCGTCTGATCAGGGAGGTCAGACGGGGCGCACTTTATCGTTTAAGGTGCTTGGCGTAGGTTAAGGAAATTTTAGAGGGACAGACATGGACTACGCCGAACTTACAAAAGCCTTTGGGGCTTTTTTTGCGATTATGAATCCGTTTGTGAATTTGCCAATTTTTTTGGCCCTGACCGCAGGATTTACTGTCGCACAACAACGCACTCTGGCGCTAAAGATCACAGTGTTTTCAGCGATTATGTGTGTGGTCATATTGTTCGCAGGGCAAAAGATCATCGGCTTTTTTGGCATTACCGTTGATCAGTTTCGGATCGCTGGCGGAATAGTTCTGGCCCATATCGCGTGGTCGATGTTGAACGGAAACAGCATCACATCGCACCATGGCACCGAGAAAGAACAGGATCATTTGCAGGACCTGACTGGTCTCGCATTTTATCCGATTACCTTTCCGATGATTGTTGGACCGGGCACAATCGCGACTCTGATAATCTATGCGGGACACGCAAAGGGTATGACCGGACTTATCGCCGTCAGCGGCGTCGTGGGAGCTATTCTTGCGATCCTGTTTGTTGTTCTGTTCTTTGCTTCGTTCTTTGGCAAAGTTCTGACAGGCACAATGCGCGTTATCATGACGCGCTTGATGGGCATGATCTTACTGGCAATCGCTGTTGAGATGATCGTAGCGGGCGCTACGGCAGTTGTGCCGGGGTTAGCATAAGGAGGCGAAGATGAAGCTATTTAATCCAGACAGCCGTACCAAATCTGAGAATCACAAACGGCTCTATGCCATGTGCGAAATGGCCTATACCGTGGTCGATTTCTCAGCGGCCGCGCTGTTTGTCATTGGGAGCTTATTGTTCTTCAATGAAAGCACAACCTACTTTGGGACATGGCTTTTTGTTGTGGGATCGGTACTCTTTGGTTTGCGTCCGACGATAAAGCTTTATCGTGAAATCGGATATCTCAGACTTGGCGACTACGACGATATCGCCAAAGGATGAAACGCAAGGGTCGCAAGTTACAACATGCGCAAGGCGATTGGGCAGGATTGGCGGCGTGACGCTGGGTGGATTGCCGATGTGCTTGGCATGATTGATACCGATGTTGTTGTTTTGCAAGAAGCAGACAAAAGGGTTGGATCACGTGCAGGGGTATTACCACTTGATCGTTTAGAAACCGAGCTTGGGCTTGAACCAACTGATGTCTCTCTAGCCATACCGGTCAGCGGCTAACCTCAAGAAAATTTATACTTCGGCACAGGTCAAATTGAGAAAGGATCCTTAGGTCTTTGTTGCAAACACAAATGGAGACGAAGAATGCTAAACAACAAAACACAACGCCTTTCATTCGCAACCTTCGGCATTGCCACTATCCTTGGTGCAATGGCATCAACATCTACAATGGCCGCAGCTAATGGCGGCAAGGGCTACGTGGACCTAGTCGAAGATGTAAGTCCGGCTGTGGTCTTCGTGGAAGTCACAGCCAGCGTTCAAAAAGTGGATGCTGGCGCAAGCCTAAAGAATGATCCACGTTTCGAAGAATTCATGAAACGTTTTGGCGGCGAGATGCCGCAGCAAGGCCAGAGCATGCCGCGACAAGGCGTTGGTTCCGGGTTTATCATTACAGATGACGGTCTAATCGTTACCAATCACCACGTTATCGACAGTGCCACTCAGGTGACTATCAAGATGGCAAGCGGAGAAGAATATGACGCTACAATCATCGGCTCTGACCCGCTCACTGATATTGCCCTGCTAGATATTGAAGGCACGGACTTTCCTACAGTTTCCTTTGGCTCGTCAGACGCGCTGCGTGTGGGTGAAGAAGTGATCGCTGTAGGTAGCCCTTTCGGCCTTGGCGGTACGGTGACGTCGGGTATTATTTCCGCGAAGTCTCGCAACATAAACTCAGGCCCCTTTGATGATTTTATCCAAACAGATGCTGCAATAAATCGCGGTAACTCTGGCGGTCCATTGTTCAATATGGATGGTGAAGTCGTGGGCGTAAACACCGCGATCTATTCGCCGGATGGCGGTTCAGTGGGGATTGGCTTCTCGGTCCCTGCTGATCTCGTGACTGACATCGTTGCTGACCTAAAGGATGATGGAGAGATTGAGCGCAGTTGGCTCGGCGTTCAAATCAAACCAGTGAGCGAAGAAGTCGCACATGTGCTTGGGCTACAAGCGGGTGAAGGTGTGATGGTTGAAGGTGTCGTGGCTGATAGTCCGGCCGATACGGCGGGCATTGAAACCGGCGACGTCATCCTACGGTTTGCGGGGCAAGACATTTCTGAACTGCGAGACCTGACGCGGGGTGTCGCGAATGAGGCGTCTGGGTCGGTAGCCGAAATCGGGGTGTTCCGAGGCGGCGAACAAATGACGCTCGAGGTCACTTTGGCTGCGCGCGAAGACAAAGCGGCTTGAAGTTTTAGGGTTGATGGCTCGAACTAACGAAACTGTCCGAGTGGGGAACATCTCCCACCCGGACTAATTTGATGGAATTAAATATGGCTGGATCAAACGTGCTGCACAATCGACTAGATGAACCTGCCACAAAACTAAAAGTAGTAATGGCTTCGAAGCATGCAAAGGACTGTTGGCAAGACGGTCACGCTGCAACAAATGCAGAGATCTCAGAACGGTACCAAGATATTTAATCTCGCGCTGATGAGGATGTTGAGCTTGACCTGCCCCCCGAAA
>NZ_LIKT01000067.1 GCF_001294455.1 Phaeobacter sp. 11ANDIMAR09 | reverse complement strand
ACCACCACAATTGTATCGGCGTCCCGCACTTTAAAACCGGCGGCAGACACGGGAACTGCGAGGACTGCAGCCAGGGCTAAGCCAAAAGTGAATTCCAAGATTTTTCCTATCCGGCTAGGTTTCTGGATTGTGTTGCAGATGCTTGAATCACAATCAAGCCCACTGCGTTTCTAAAACCTAGTGCCAGTGGCGGTTGTTTGCTTCGACCACCTGGCGGACAAAGCAGCTTTTTCGCATGAGCCGGGCCTACTTCAATTTTCGGGTCGCAAAGGTATTCCCATCTCAGAAAGCTTTAACACCAGCGCCTCTCGCGTTTTCGGTGCATCATATCGCCACTCCAGGAGGCGGACACTGTTCGCCTCAAGCAGCAGTCGCTTTCGCTCATCCCGAATTTGTGCGTTCTTGAAGCCTTCCTCGCCACCAAACAGTGCGACCGGCTCGTAATGCTGCTGGCCTTGATACTCTACTGCCAAGTTTATCTCGGGAATGTATATGTCGATCGACTGACGGCCAAGAAACCAAGGGCGCCATTGGTGCTTGGCGTTGGGCCAAATTGCACGGAAAAGATCAAGAAGTGCGAGTTCAGAAATCCACCCGCTCGCACCGATCTCCGGTATAGATCGATCTCGGCGAAACGCGTCCTCTGCCAGCGCCATATGCCCCGCGAGCAAGCTCTCGACATTGGCGAAGCCAACATCGATGTTTACTGAGAAGATGCGGCCACGAGGCGCCGTAGGGTTGGTGAACTGAGCTTGGTATGCACGGTATGCAGACCAGTCCGACGAGGGAGGCGGCACCGGGATCATCCCTTGGCCAAAGTCATGGTCAAATCGAGTCAGTTTTGAAAGCACGGGTGGATCGTCCTGCAACTCCTGATCAAAGTACGCCACAAATGCCTCGAACTCGTCATGCAGGCGACCCGAGATGAGCGACGTCGCTGCATACTTACGAGCGATCAGCCTAACGTCATCAGCTCGGATATCGCGATCTGTCAGAAATTTCAGATATATGACCTCGTCCAAAAGCGCCTCACGATCACGCCCTGGGATGGCCTCCACCAAAACCATCGCGTCAGGGAGGCGGTTCGCTTCCGTCAAGTTCAGAATTTGTTGCCACTTGGGGTCCGGATCCCAAGGAGGCGCGTCCTTTACTTCCGGAAGGTCTTGCGGAAGCCCCTTGCCGTCGACGCCCCGGAACTGATCGCCTAAAGCACGCGCCTGCCAGCTATATCCGCGCGCCTGGTTGTTATCTTGCCAGACCCTTTCCAGAGGGGTTGCCGCATTGCTGGGCCACTGGGTGATTTTGCGCTCCGCATCGAAGCCGGACTTTGCCGGATCACCGAACAGACCTGCTCCAATTGCCTCGACCAGCCGCTCGAATAGCCTGACATCGCCTTGTTGAGTTCCGACCGAGACGAGAACGCGGCCGGTGCCGGAGGTCTGTCGAAAAACGACGGCGGCGTGCGAAGCTAGATCAATGGCGCGCTGTCGTCGCGCCCCAGGCCCTTCCAGAAAATGGAGCCTGTGTGTTACTTCATCCGGAAAATCGGGATAAACAAGCCGAGCTGAGTTGGTCGTTTTGGGTGCCCGCTTCTTCGGCGGCGGCTCGGGCCCGTATTGATCCAGCAGATCGCTACACAGCGATGACAACGCGGCGAAGTGGATCGCAGCGTTGCTTCCAGGCTCTCGTTTATCCGCCAAGGTCGCGTAGAGCTTTTTCCACTTCGATAGGTCTGCCCGATAGAACTCTCGGCTCATCCGATTTGTGAGCGAGAGCTCGTAGAGTTTCGCTTTCTTGCGGAATTCGTCGAGACCGGCTTGTCCCTTGTCGACCGGCGGAGGCTTCAAGTTCATACGTTTGATTTCCAGATCAGTGCGAAACCGATGTTGCATCAACTGCGTGCCGCTGTCGACAAGGTAGACGTGAAGGCACATGCTACCCAAGGGCGGTACCATTTGGCTGACGGCTATGGGCTCATAGCTGCCATTCTCCGCGCCGCAGCAAGCGAAGGCAAGCCTGAGATCGGTTCCAAAAACTGTTCCGAGTTCGAAACGCGGTTGCGGCGTGCCGGTTTTCTTCAACTCATTGCCATCAAACGCATAATCCCATTCTCGGAACTGGACCGCCTCAGTTGGCGCTAGTTCCGAGTTCGGAACTGAAGATAATGGCCGTTATCGGAATCTTCTGCCTTGGGGTACATTAATGATCTCAAGGACAGTTGCGGGGAGAACCGGGCCATTCTTTGCAGTTGCGCCAATCACAGCAGCAAAAGTGGATTGCCCTTTAGTAGCGCCAATCTGTGGATTTGTGAATAATATCCTTAATCTCATCTTCAAACCTTACGGAGTTTGTAAAGTCTTTGGGCATTCTCTCGTAGCCACGCATTTTTACAAGATCATATAGTGCATCGGGCATGTAGTGGTGCGTGCTGTGTAGGGTATGGACACCTGGAATAAGACCTAAGGCTTTCTTTTGTCTGAGCGAAACCATGACTCGGTTATCGTGGGCACCTTGTATCGATTTCGTACCATCTTCGGTCATCGCCCAAAGAACACAAAGTTCCTCGAGATTCAGTGAAAGGAATATTTCTTCGATGTCTGCTTCGTAAGCCTTCTGCCGTGAACGCCGTTTATGGGACGTACGGATAGCGGAACCCGTCCAGACAACGATCTCAAGGATAGTAACTGCTAGTGCGAAAAAGAAAACCAGCAAGATCTGTGTTTGGTACGCGTCAGTAAACTCAGGCTGTTGCAATCCCAACTGATCTATGGGGGCGAACAAGAGAGCACCGGTAAACAGTAGCAGCACAAAAGCCATTTTTGGCGACTTCAAGGCCTGAAAAAACTGGGTGATGAACTCCATAAGAATCCTCTTGATAGGCTTCAGAAAAATTGCTGTTGTTAATGTTTTAGAAACACGTGGGCGTGTGCAGACGTTGCCTAGCTTGCCGCTGCAGGGTCAAGCTCAAAGCGGACGCCTATCAAAGTTTCAGCATTCTCCCAATAAGGTTCAGGACGACATCTCTCTGCGCCGCAGCAGGCGAACGTAAGCCTGAGATCGGTTCCAAATTCTGTCCTTGGTTCGAAGCGCGGCTGTGGCATGCCGGTTCTTCTCAACTAATTGCCATTAAACGAATAATTCTATCTAGTGACTGGGTCGCCTCAGTCGATTCTAGTTCCTGGATTGGAACTTAGCAAAAACGGCCCTATCGTACTATTGAGCCGGGACTGACCTATTTGAGAACTCTAGGTCGTGTTTGGATTGTAAGGGGGGCTAGCTTTCATTTAGATCTGCTTTACCCTTCCTGATCCTCTCGATCGCGCCCTTCAAAGCTGACTGAGCTGCAGTTCCTTTGTATGAGAAGGTCTCGCCGACTTCTTCTTTTAAGTGTTCCCTAAGTAGTTCCATTTTAAGAGATGTATTTCGCTCCCACAGATCTTCGTCATTCAGATCAGTATTGTAGCCAGAGGCATCGGAAACATCTTTTGCGATGATGGACAGTTTGGCAATGTCAAGCCGCTGTCGATTGATCTTTATCATTTCAAAAATGAAACGACCTACCGCATAGCCACAAACTTCTAATAAGGTTATGGCTAGAAGTACGAATGGAATTCGCGTTAAGAAAATGGTCCATACATCGATTTTTATGTCATCAGTGTTTATTAAAACGGATAGTTCGACTGCTCCAGCCAGGAGGTTGTAGGAAATCAGGCAAATTATGGCTACGAATGGTATGCTCATTAGCAGGTAGTTCTTAATATTTCTTCCGCCCTCTCTAACAAAACCCTCTTGATCTACCGGAAAGAGGCGGACCTCTTTTGTCACACGTCTTAGGTCTGTTTCAGCCTTCTTAATGTCGCTTTGAAGTTCGCGAAGTGTTTCTTGTGCATTGGCAACCTCAGATCTTCGATCCTTTAGTCGAGCCATTGATGAAGCGAGGCGTTCGGACGCTTCGGCTTCAAGCCTTTGACTTTCTTCCTTTTTATCCTTTAGTTCCGAAATCTCGCGCTCGAGACTTGCACGCTGCTCGGTTTTTTCTTCGTCGTCTTCCTTAAGTAGCTGCAGTGTATGGTTCTCATCAACAATTTCTGTGAGTTTTTTATCTATGGAGTATAAGGCAGTTTCAAGCTCCTTAAAGTCAGAATTCGGGTAGCCTCTAAGGCGTATTGCCGTAAGTGTTTTGGCATCGAATGCGTAATCGGGTTTGAAACTGAACCCCACGATGAAAGCGCCAGGATTGACGCGGAAAATGTCGTTTGAAGGGGTTTTTTCAACTCTTATTTCTTTTCCGCTGGATAGCTCAACAATG
>NZ_LIKT01000066.1 GCF_001294455.1 Phaeobacter sp. 11ANDIMAR09 | reverse complement strand
AAGGACAGATTTTGCGACATGAGGTGCTTGTTGGGGTCGAGCGGCGACGGTTTCCCTACAGCGGCCATTCGTCCAGACTGCGGCGAGCGACGGCTGTGAGCCCATAGCGGTCTCAGACCACGATTGAGACGCTCGCACCGGCAGCAAGCCGCGAACGGCGCTCACCAGACGTTCCTTGCGTAGGTTTCAAAGAGATGGGTTGGCGAAGCGAGTGGTGTCCTCATCGCAACGCTGCCGTGCAATTGAGGGACGGGAGTTTGGGGAGCTTGCCATTATTCTTAAGGTAAGTAGGTGCGTGAATTGAGCGAAAAATCAACAATTATGTCAGCACAAATTATATTTCGATAGGAGAAAATTAGGGTTTAGAAAGCGAAATTGCACATCATAAGTACAACTTTTTTAATAAGGGACAGTAGCATGCCTTTTCGCGCTCTTTTCGGCCCCGGTCGTTTTTCGTTCTCAAACATCAAGACCAGGCCAAAGGTTCTTGTAGCTTCACTGTTGCCCTTGGCGCTGATTATCGGTGTGGGCGTCATGGCTGTTATGAATCTTGGAAAAATGGCTGAGCGAGCCAAATGGGTGGAGCATACTCAGTTTGTGCTGAGCGAGGCGGAAACGATTGTCGGGTCGGCAGTGGATATGGAGACCGGCCTGCGCGGATATCTGCTGGCAGGGCAAGAGCAATTCCTGGAGCCTTACAACGGCGGCGAGGCCAGCGCCTATGCGGCTCTGGGTTCGCTGCAGCAGACCGTCAGCGACAACCCGCCCCAGGTCGAGCGGCTGCAGCAGGCCGAGGGCATCCTGCGCGAGTGGCAGGGCAATGTGGCCGAAACAGCCATTACGCTGCGCCGCGATATTGGCGATGCCAGAACCATGAATGACATGGCCGATCTGGTCGGTGAGGCCCGCGGCAAGGCGTTCTTTGACAAGTTCCGCAACCAGATTGCCACTTTCATCAGCCGTGAGCAGGTACTTCTGGAAGAGCGCCAGGCTGCGTTTGAAGCCGCCCGCGCGCAGGTTGCCGCAAACCGGGAAACCGTGACCGAAGCCAACCGCTGGGTGGAGCACACGCACAAGGTTCTGGCCCAGGCTTCCCGCATTATTGCTCATGGGGTTGATATGGAAACCGGCTACCGTGGTTACATGCTGACGGGCGAAAAAGCTTTTCTGGAGCCATACAACAATGGCAAGGCAGCGTTCCGCGAAGCAATTGCCGAGCTTCAGAAAACCGTTAGTGATAACCCGCCCCAGGTTGGCCGCCTCAAGGAGGCGGATACCCTGATCAGCAGCTGGATCAAGAATGTCATCGAACCGGGCATGAAGTTGCGCCGCCAAGTTAACGTCGGTGTCGTGACGCTTGATGAAATCGACCGATTTGTATCGGAGCAAAAGGGCAAGCAGTATTTCGACGCCTTCCGTTCTCTGATGGCCGATTTCTCTGCTATTGAAGCCAAGCTGATCGTGGAACGCCAGGCAACAGCTAAGGCAGCCGAAGAGGCAATTGCCGGTGCCCTGGCAACTATGAATGATACCCAGAACTGGACGATCCACACTTACAAGGTGATCGCTACCGCCAATGACATCATCGCGGCCGCGGTGGACATGGAAACTGGCATGCGCGGATATCTTCTGGCTGGCCAGGAGGCCTTTCTGGAGCCTTACAATGCCGGCGGCGCACGCTTCGGCGAGCTGGTCGCGGGTCTCAGCGACACCGTTAGCGACAACCCGACGCAGGTGGAACTGCTCAGCGAAGTGCAGGCAACAATTGACGGCTGGCGCGAAAATGTCACCGAACCGATGATCGCCCTGCGCCGTGAGATCGGCGATGCGGCCACCATGGATGACATGGCCGATCTGGTCGGCGAAGGCCGCGGCAAAACCTATTTCGACGCCTTCCGCCAGGTGATGGCTGACTTCCAGACCGAGGAAGAGGCGCTGATGGTGACCCGCCGCGAAGCCAATGAAGCCATCTCGACGCAGACCCGCACCATGCTGCCGGTGGCTATCGGCATGGCGGTGCTGATCGGATCGGTACTGGCGCTGGTGATCGGCAACAGTATGGCGAAGGCAGTGCAGGGCATCACTAGGGCGATGCAGGGGCTGGCCGAAGGCGACAATGCCGTCAAGATCACTGGCCAGGAGCGCGGCGACGAAATTGGTGATATGGCCCGGTCGCTGGAGGTGTTCCGCGACGAGCTTGCCAAAATGCAGGAAGCTGAGTTGAAGAAGGCCGAGGGCAAGGACGCCGAGCTTAAAAAAGTGGTTCAGGAATTGAGCGCGCGTCTATCCCGCCTGTCGGGCGGTGATCTGACCATTCAGATACAAGAGGTTTTCCCGGAAGAGTATGAACAACTGCGTGCGGACTTCAACGCATCTATAGATACGCTGCATTCTACCGTGCTTCAGGTTGTTGAATCCACGTCTTCGATCCACAATGGTGCGGCAGAAATTAGCCAGGCTTCGGATGATCTGTCGCAACGCACGGAAAGCCAAGCTGCAACACTCGAGCAAACTGCCGCATCAATTGATGAGCTCACCGCCAGCGTTAAGGCCTCCGCGGAGGGGGCTCGCAACGTAGAAAGCACTGTACAGGAAGCCCGGCAGGAAGCGGAAAACAGCGGCGAGGTGGTGCAAAATGCGGTGACTGCGATGGCTGGCATTGCGGAGAGCTCGAACAAGATCTCCCAGATCATCGGCGTCATCGACGATATTGCCTTCCAGACCAACCTTTTGGCATTGAACGCAGGCGTCGAAGCTGCCCGCGCGGGTGAAGCAGGGCGCGGCTTTGCAGTAGTGGCTTCCGAGGTGAGGACGCTGGCGCAGCGCTCCTCAGAGGCTGCTATGGATATCAAGGCCCTGATTGGTGATAGTACGTCCCAAGTAGAACAGGGAGTGGATCTTGTTGGCCGTGCAGGCGAGGCGCTACAATACATTGTCGGCCGGGTCAGCGATATCTCGCGGCTGATTTCCGAAATTGCCGAAGGCGCGGCAGAGCAATCTACGGGCCTTGCTGAGGTAAACAGCGGCATGATGCAACTAGACCAAGTGACGCAGCAAAATGCGGCGATGGTTGAGCAGGCTACAGCGGCGGGACATACTCTTAATAGTGACGCGGGCACATTGTCAGAGTTGGTGGCCCGGTTCCAAGTAAGACACCAGAAACTAGATGCTCCTGCAGCCGAAAACGTGGAAAACACACACTCCAGCACGCGTGACAGAGAGGATTGGAAAACCCAATCCGCCTCGGTGCAAACTTCTCAACTGCATTCTGATGGCAACGCTGCCCGCGAGATGTGGCAAGACTTGTGAACAGGCAAGTGAAGTTAGAAGTGGCAGACCCTAACTCTGGGGTCTGCCGTTGAAACTTCTGTTTGACTAAGCGCTGCCATCCTGCCCACCCAGAGCGTAGGCACCTGACTAAAAACCAAAATAGTTGAACGGTCGGCCGAAGCGGCCTGTAGTTTTCCCGAGACGCTTCGAATGGTGCTCTCTGTCAACCGTTTTGAAAAACAGTGTTTAGCTTGCTGATGCCGGCTGCCTTACGCAAAGCGGGCGAATGGAGATGCCCAGGCTGCGCGTGCGGCGAACGGCAGCTCCGTCCGCATCCCCGCCGTTCGAAGGTGGTAGGCGGCTGCACATGCGGCGAAGGTCTGCTCTTCTTCATGCGACCGCGGCATGGAGCGACCGCAAAGCTGCAAGATCTGTCGACTTTGCAAATGTCGCTATCTGCGCAAAGCGGACATCGGTGCAAGGTGCAGCGAGTGACCGCTTCCCGCCCTGGGCAGCCGTTCACCCACTCTGCAGCATCAGTAGGTTCGGGCTCTGTGCGGGCGTGCGCCGCAAAACACCCGAACTACAACTTTTGGTATACCGCCCAGTCTTAGTAAGATTCGGCGACAACGCTACCGGGATCGGGGCGGCAATCAACTGAAAATATGCACATGCCAAGCTTTACACGACCAAAACGCCCATCACTGCCGCTGATTTGCTCAATGACCGGGTGCTGCCGTTCCATGATGAGCATGACCTGCCGGTGCTGCGGATCATGACTGACAGGGGCACGGAATTTTGCTCCGCCCCAATGGCAGGTTTTTACTCCGCCGTTGGGAAAAGTGAATTTAGCCACCGAAATCGCCACCAAGGCGCTCAAGCTAGTGGCTTTTTGGCGGTTAAATAATTGATTTTATTGGAGGCGAGTACCGGAATCGAACCGGTGTACGCGGATTTGCAATCCGGAAAATTTTGTTGATTTTAAAGGGAAAAATTGTAAACGGACTTGTTTCGTTCAGGGTCACTTTTCAATAGGTTACGAGGCCCAAGTAAACGGTTTTTCACAGTCTCTTGCTCTGACGAAAGGGCAAAGAAAAACCGCTGAGGGGGCGGCCACCCACCTCAACGGCATAGAAGAATATTTCCGTCCCAATACCTACGGCATTTCCGGTATGACCTCAACCCAATTGGCGTTGAGATCATGAGTTGGCGTATCGCAAATGAATGCGCCGAGCGCCGCTTTGGCAGCGCCGCGCGCAAGCAGATCATCATGTTCTTGGCCGACAAAGCGAGCGATGACGGCTCAGGCATCTGGTGTTCCAAGGGGACGATCCAGCGCCACACAGAGCTTAGTGAGAGCACGGTCAAGCGCACCATCATCGACTTCCTGCGCGAAGGCATTCTGATTGAGACGGGGCGGCGGCACTGCAAGAATGGCTACACCGTCATTTACCGCATCGTTCTGGAGCGCGTGGCCGCGCTCGAAACCACAGCCGAGCCCGAC
>NZ_LIKT01000065.1 GCF_001294455.1 Phaeobacter sp. 11ANDIMAR09 | reverse complement strand
TTTCGGGGGGCAGGTCAGATTCTCAAGCTTTCTTTTTTGTTTTCGCTCTTCCGCCTCTCTCTGCCTCCAGCCACCCACCAACATTGCCTTTACTAACTTCCCCACATTTTTTGAAGGTTCCAATTTTTTAGTGTCTGACGTCATCGCTTATGGGTCCAAATAGGGCAATTTGATAAGAGAGTGTTTCTGGCTCATCGTGACCACCGAGGAGTGGACGATGAGACCGAGGAGTGGACGATGAGAAAGACAACCACGAGCCACGGCGAGAAGGTCGTCAAAGAGATAAAGCTGGGGACCCGCAAGCAGTATTCTTCGGAAGAGAAGATCCAGATCGTCTTGGATGGCCTGCGTGGCGAAAACAGTATAGCTGAGCTTTGCCGCCGTGAGGGCATTTCCTAGGGCGTTTACTACAAATGGTCAAAGGTGTTGATTGGCTCGGATACCTTGGACCTGGCTTTGCAGACTTGCGGCTGCGACCAGGTTCACGTCGTTCACAAGCCGCGTCTGCTGAGCGACAACGGGTCAAGCTACGTCTCTGGAGGTCTGGCGGAATGGTTGCAGGATAAAGGAATGATGCACAGCAGGGGCGCACCTTATCATCCCCAGACACAGGGCAAAATTGAGAGGTGGCATCAGACTTTGAAGAACCGCATCCTGCTGGAAAACTACTTCCTGCCCGGCGATCTCGAGGCCCGGATCAAAGCCTTGGTCGATCACTACGACCACCAACGCTACCACGAGAACCTGGGCAACCTCACACCCGCAGATGTCTACTTCGGGCGTAACAAAGCCATTCTGGAACAAAGGGAAAGGATCAAACAAAAGACGCTCGAAACGCGACGCTTGCACCATAGTCAACGCGCCGCATAATCAAACCAACCAGATGAGCCAAACATTGGAAGAAATGGTTCGATCTTCTACCCGACAGCTCCACCAAATTATCTTATTTGATTGTTCACCGATTTAGTTGGCTGAACCCAAAAGGCTGAATTTGGTTTCGGACACTGCCTCATGCGTGCAGTACTAGCGCCCTCCAAGCACTGCATTGACATTGCAGAATGCCCCCTCTGTTGCCATAGCCGTTTCGTGTGCCGGTCCAGACTAAAGCTTCCATTGCAAGACGCAGAGGCTGAGTGATTTAAGCCGACAGCGACGGTGCGGCTGGTGCAATTGAAACCCGTCTCGTCAATTCCCTAGGCAATCGAGGCATTGAATTGGGTAGCGCCGTGCGATCCGCGCACAAATTTGGAGAAATCAACCTTTTGTCAGCCTTTTTGGGGCTTCATTCAGGTTAGCCCTCCTTGATGTTCCAGAGCCAGGATCATTGGAAATCCAAGAACAAGGGGCCGCATTGATAAGGAACCGGCGATGTTTAAGATAAAAAAGCTACCCCTTTCGGCAAAGCTTCCGATGATTATGGTAGCCCTGACGGCAACCTTTCTAGTGACTGTTGCCTCTCTGATCTCTTCTTTGGCCGAGAAGAGCATTCGCAAAAACATCTATTCGGCACATGAGATAGAAGCCAAGGCCGGAGCCCAGGCGCTGGAGTTCCTGATCTCTTCGGCCCATTCCAACCTGGCGAGCCAAGCAAGTCAGCCAACAGTTTTCCGTGCAGTCAGCAATTTTTCTCGTGTGATCGGCATGATCGAGGAAGCTGACCCAATTGCCTATCTCAAACGGGTCTATGGCAGCGAAAACCCCAACCCGGTGGATCAACGTGCGCAGCTCGTCGATCCCGGTGATGGATCCTACTACAGCCAGTCCCATAACAGCTATCACCCAACCTTTCAGCGCACAGTTGAATTGAATGGCTACGAAGATCTCTATCTTTTTAATATGGAAGGCTTGCTGATCTACTCGGTCAAAAAGCTGGACGACTATGCCAACAACTTTGCCAGCGGTGAATTGGCCGAAACCGGTCTGGGGCAGTTGTTTGCTGAGGCGCTAGCGGCTGAGCCGGGCCATGTGGTGCATTCCGATTTTGCCCTCTACGGGCCCGCTGGTGACCTGCCTTCAGCCTTCTTGGCAACCCCAGTGCTGGACAAACGACAAAAAACAGTTGGTGTGATCGCCGTACGTTTGGGCAGTGCGGGAGTGGTTCAGGCCTTGACCAAGAACCTGACAGATCATGAGCACCAGAACATCTATCTGGTCAGTGCTGATGGGTTGGCGCGCAGCCCCTCGGCGCAGGGGGATAGCTTTGGGGTTATGGATGCTCTGCCGGATGTGCCGCAGATTCAGGCCGCCCGCAACGGTGAAACCGGCCGCTTTGACGGGGTTCCCGCCATGGCGGGGGGCAGCGCAACCGCCCTGGTGATACCTCTGGGGTTGCCTGGCTTTACCTGGTCGCTGGTCCTGGAAACCGACGAGGCCGCAGCCTTTGCAGAGCTGAACCAAATTCGCCTGCTGGCAATGGCGGTTATTGGTGGCTCTGTGTTGATTGCAATTGTGGTATCCCTGATCGCCGCCCGCCGGGTCACAAAACCCATTCTGGCCCTGCGTGAGGCGACAAATGCGCTGGCCGAGGATGACTATGATACTGACATCACCGGAAAATCCCGCAGCGATGAACTGGGGGATTTGGCCCGCAGCCTGGACAGTTTCCGCCACAAGCTAAAGCAGGCAGACGAAGCCGCCGTCCGCGAGGTGGAAGCTGCCCGGCAAACCGCCGCAGTGGTGGAGGAGACGAGTCGAGCGCTGTCGCAGCTTCAGGCCGGTAATCTGGCTTGTGACATTCAGGCGCCCTTTGCAGAGAGCTATGAAACCCTGCGCAAAAACTTCAACCAGAGCCTGGTCAATCTGCGCAACTCAATGGGCGAGGTGATCAGCGCGTCAGAACATGTCGGCAAGTTCTCGCAGGAGCAAAGTTCGTCGGCCGATGAGATGGCGCATCGCACCGAAAGTCAGGCTTCGACGCTGGAGCAGACGGCTTCGGCGCTACGTGAGCTGACCTCCAATATTGGAACCACGGCAGAACAGGCTTCGCAGATGGATCGGGCCATGAGTCGAACCCGGTCCGGGGCCGAAGGCAGCACCAAGGTTGTGACAGCAGCGGTGAGCGCGATGGACCAGATCCAGGAGACCTCCCGTGAAATTTCCAAAATCATCAATATGATTGATGACATTGCCTTTCAGACCAACCTGCTAGCGTTGAATGCCGGGGTCGAGGCTGCCCGCGCAGGCCAGTCCGGTGCTGGTTTTGCGGTGGTTGCCTCAGAGGTACGTGCTCTGGCCTTGCGGACATCGACGGCCGCCGGACAGATCCAGGAACTGACCTCGGCCAGCGAGACCCATGTTGCCAATGGTGTCGAGATGGTAGGCCAGGCCGGGGATGCCCTGTCAGGGATCATCACTCAAGTGAGCGAGGTCTCCTCTTTGGTGAGCGAGATCGCTAATGGGGTACGCAAACAATCCGAGGGTCTTGAGGAGATCAATGGCTCGATGGAAACTCTGGATGGGGTCACCCAGCAAAACGCTGCCATGGCGGAAGAAGCCTCTGCTTCTAGCCAGCTGTTGCAGCAAGAAGCGACCAGCCTGTCGGGGATCGTCAGCCGATTTGATCTTGGGCAGGGCAACCTGTCGGAAGGCCCGGTCGATGAGCAAACCACAGGTTGGACCGCCAACCCAACAGAGGCAGGGGATACCACCGATTGGGACGAGCCATTGTCAGCCTAAGGGCCACAAAGGTCACCGGTCGTACCGCCGATGATGCCTCCGATTGGGCCGTCTCCCCTCCGCCATAGATCCTACGCGCATCAACGCGGCCGACTGCTCACCGCCCCAAGCCTGAGCCTTCAGAAAGAGCGCCCCTCCTGAGCGGCGCTCTGACCCTTCGAATGTGTAACGGCCTAGAACGTCAGATCCAGCCCAATTTGCAACCCATAACTCTCGTAGTTGCTTCTGCCGATACCATCATAAAAGGTCTCGACCTGAAATATTCCCTGGTCCGCGAACCTATAGCTCACCCCCAGTTCGGCCCTGGCACGACCGCCCTCGGCTTCAGATGTCGTCGAGACCGCATTGCCCGACTTCCTCAGATGGGTGCCAATAGCACTGAAGCCACCAAACAACAGCAACTCGCCATTGCCGCGGCGCATCGCAATCGGGGTCTCAAAATCAAGCCCAATTTCAACTTGCCCCCAACCGATCCCCTGGCTTGGGATAAGATTGCCAAGGCTGTCCCGATAGGCCTCCTGATCGTCACTGGTATAGGCGAGCTGCAGCTTGGGCATCAGGGTGGTTTTGCCATAGAGCATCGCGCCCGAGATCTTCAGTAAAGCCAAAAAGCGCTCTGTGTCGACCTGATCCGTATAGGTTCCAAACGGCGAGACATCATTCGAGCTTTGACCATAGAGCACCCGCCCCTCAACATAGACATCGTGATCTGGGAACTTGGTGACAAAATAGGGTCCAATCAGCCAGCCTTTGCCCTTGATATTGGAGGCCCCATCGTCCTGATCCAGATAGTCAAACTGCAGCATTGCGCCAACCAGCAGGTTTGAATTGACCTTAAAGTGACTGCCGATTGCCCCAAAAACATAGGCACTGTCGCGCGTTCCCTCACGGCTAATTGCCCCCTGTAATCGGCTCCAAATCCGTGACCCTGGTCTGGTCGCGATGTCAAAATTACCGCGCCCCTGGGTCACCGCGAGGTTGAATTGCCCCTGCCTCTGCCCCGCCCCGAGACCCGACAAAAAGCCCGTCAGCTCCGGCTGATTACTGATCAACTGGGTCGCCCGTGCATTCATAAACTGACCAATAAGCTGGCTGGTTTCTTCAACTGTTGAACTCTGAACAGAGATTGCCGTGGATGCGGTATTGCCAGTGCCGGAAGCGTCCTGAGCCCCACCGGCTGCAACCGAAATCCCGAGATCTCCACTTCCTGTTGGTCGGATCGTGATCGTATAGATGCTGCCACTACCGACAAGCGTCACAACCGACCCATTGCTCACCACAACATCATTCATGGAAAATCCGGTAACGGCTTCAGAGAAAGTCGCCGTGACCTCAAAGGTCTCACCCGGCGCGACAGAGGTTGCACTGGTGGTCAAAGTCACCGTCGGCGCCACCACATCTAGATTGCTCAGGCCAAATGTCACATCCGTAAGCCCGGCGCTGGAGGCCA
>NZ_LIKT01000064.1 GCF_001294455.1 Phaeobacter sp. 11ANDIMAR09 | reverse complement strand
AACGGACATGGTCTGGTTTGTTGGCGATGCCGTCAATGACCGGACCCGGCTGCGCGCCGAGCTGAAAGAGGCGCAGGCAGATCTCGCCACTGCCCGGGCTACCCTTGAGCAGGCAGCAGAGACCGCCCGCATTCACCGCGACCATCTTAGCCGCGCCGAGAAAGAGGCGCGGGCCTGGGTGGCGCTTTCCAATGATCTGCAACAAATGGAGGGCCGCGATGCGCCTTTATCCCCTTTGCTGTCTGCTACTGCTGACGGGCTGTTCGGATCCCAATAGTCCGATCATCATCCCCCGCCAAAAGTGCCGGCCGATCTGCTGCAGCCGGAGCCTGGTTACACCGGGCCGGTGCCCCAGACTGAGGGCCAGCTATCGGATGCGCTGATTGCTGAGCGCCGATCGCGGCAGGCAACAAATGCAAAACTAACCACTATTGGCGAAATCCTGTATGAAGAAAGGCCCCGGTGAAAGCCGGGGCTTTTGTGTTTGTGGGTTTGCAATCTAGATCTTCCCGCACGTCAGCTCTGCGCAGGTTGCGAGCTTTGCAAAGTTGTGTCGCTTGCTCTCCATTGGAGCAAATCACTCTGCACCGCGCACGAAACACGGACGTTTATCGAACAATGCGGCACAACTTCTACTTAAGGGTCGCTCAGAATCTGCCTCACTTAACTTGAGGTTGAATTGGTGAACCCGCGATATCTTGACCGAACTCTGCGAGTAGCCCCATCTTCTCCAAGGGCCCATCGCTCTGGATGTTTTAGCCGATCCACCTCGCATTCGCTGATCAAGGAAATAAAATTTTCTGTATCTCCGCCATTTTTCTCTTCGCTAAAACACGGTTTTCATCATTGGGGAACAGGGAGTTCATCAACTCTTCGATTTGACCAAGAGCTGTCTCAACCTTGAGTGGCTCGGCTTGAACGGCCAGACGTAGCCAAAGACCGTCGATTGTGGCGGATATAAGCGCAGCAGTGACCTCGGCGCGCTTTTCGTCAGTGATCTGTCGTAGGGCATGCAGAAGGTTAGAGTGCATGCGGCTGTGGATCACAGTTTGAATGCGTTGGAAATTCGAGTGATAGGGGACTTCAGCACATAAAGACAGCCATGCGTGCGCCAATTTTGGGTCAAAAGTCTTCGCTGAAAAGTTGGCCAACAGGACGGAATACACCCGCTCCCAAGGTGTCTTGGATCGAATCATCAATGCTCGGACTTCATCTACCAGAACCGAATTTCCATAACGCAACGCTCCCTCCAATAGAGATGTCTTGTTACCAAAATAGTGCAGGACATTGGTTTTTGAGGCCCCCGCATGTTTGGCGACGAGGTCTACCGTTGTGCTGGAAAATCCATAAATACAAACAGTTTCAAACGCTGCCTGAGAGTACTCGTTCCGCCGTAGGCTTTTTAGCCTTTTGCTTTTCATCGCCGATCCTCGCTTTTGAGGCAGTACATATTTTGTTGACGAAGATGTCAAATTAGACTTATTGGTGTTAATATAGACTTGTTGGTCTATTTTTCGAGTGGAGGATCTAATGAAGAGCACAGCCCTTATCAGCACTTTGTCCCTGTCCCTGTCCCTGTTGGGAGCCCCGATGGCGCAGGCATCCTGCGAAAAAGTAAGGATGGCCGAACCCGGCTGGACTGACTTAGCCTTGACCACTGGAATTGCATCCGTCCTGCTCGAAGGGTTGGGGTATGAGACCAGTTCCAACGTTCTCGGGGTCACGGTCATCTATGAGTCTCTGGTCAACAACGACCTCGACGTTTTTCTCGGGTTCTGGGACCCGGCAATGGCAACCTATTTCGCGCCCTATGTGGGCGGTGGGAAAATTGAAACAATCCACCAGAACCTTGAAGGTGCGAAATTTACCTTTGCGGTGCCAAATTATGTCTATGATGCGGGCGTAACGGAGTTTGCCGATCTGGCCGCCCATTCCGATCAGTTCGGATCAAAGTTCTATGGGATTGAGGCAGGCTCCAACCTGCAGATGGAACAGATTATCGACAGCAATGCCTTTGAACTTGGCGGTTGGGACATCGTTGAAAGCTCAGAGCAAGGCATGCTGGCCCAGGTGCGGCGCGCGGCCAAACGGGATGAATGGGTGGTTTTTCTGGGCTGGGCCCCACATCCGATGAACGTAGAATTTGATATCGAATACCTAAGTGGCGGTGATGACTATTTCGGCCCCAATTTTGGTGGCGCAACTGTACATACACAAGTTCGCGCAGGCTATGTCGAAGAATGCCCCAATGTCGGCAAGCTGTTGAACCAACTCAATTTCACGATCCCTCTGGAAAGCGAGGGTATGGGTTACATCATCGAAGATGGAGAGGATGCTGATGAGGCCGCCATCCGGCTGATCAAGAAGCACCCTGACCTGCTCAACACTTGGCTTGCTGGTGTGACGACAGTGAATGGCGCTGATGGCCTTGCGGCTGTCAAAGCACATATCAAGGACAATTGAGCGAGATGGGTACGCATGTCTCATCCCCGTTGCGATCCGAGGGGTCAAAAAGTCTGCTTCACTATGTTGAAGCAGGCGATCCCCAGGCCAGACCCATCGTTTTGTTGCTGGGGCTGGGGATGCGGCTTGAGGAATGGCCTCAGCATTGGATCGCTCGACTGGCCAAGACGCGGCGTGTTATCCGGATCGACAACCGGGACGCCGGCAGGTCGCCCCAATACGGGCCGGATCAGGATCAAACCGCTGTCGACATTTGGATGAAGCAGGATGCGAAAAGCGCCGCACAGGCCACCAGCTATACGCTGTATGACATGTGCGATGATGTGCTCGAAGTGCTTGATTATCTTGGGATCACCGAATTTGATCTGGCCGGGTTTTCCATGGGTGGATTGATTTCGCAGCTTGTTGCCGCCACAGCCGGTGACCGGGTTGGAACTTTTGTGCAGCTGGCAAGCGGCGACGGGTCCAATAACGTCGATGGACAGAGCGAAGCAATGCAGCGGATGTCACGTCTCTTTGTTGCACCACCCAGTGACGCGGCGCTCCGGCAGTTCCTGATTGAGGACGCAATTTTCTATTCCGCAGGCGCATTGTCTGCGACCGATGACTTGGTGACCGAAGTCGAGCGTTTCTGTGCTTTGGGCTACGCCCACGGAGGCGCAGCGCGGCATGCTCTGGCCGTCTTGGGTACAGATGATCGGACGGACTACCTAAAAAGGATCACCGCGCGCAGTCTCATTTTGCACGGGGACCAAGACCCCTGCATCGCGGCAGAGCGAGGGCGCCGCGCGGCCGCATTGATCCCGTATGCTAGGTTCGAACTGCTGTTGGGCGTCGGGCATGTTTTGGATGCCGATATGCTCGATCTGGCCGCGAAATTTCTACTGAATGATACCGCCGTAGGGGACTAAACATGGATTGGATCGAAGAATACAAAATTCCGATTGGGCCGTGGTCCAAGGCCATCGTAAACTGGCTGACGGACAATATGCAGTCGTTTTTTGACGGGATCGCTTATGTAATTGATGCCCTGGTGGTCGCCGTGGCGTGGATTCTGCAGGCCCCTCACCCGTTGGTAGTGATTGCAGCAACGGCATCGCTGGCGTGGTACATGCACAGGTCGGTCGCGCTTACCGGTTTCGTATTTTTCGGCCTGCTGCTGATTATCAATCAAGGATATTGGAGCGAGACGACCGAGACTGTTTCGCTGGTATTGTCAGCGACAACGATCAGTATGTTGATCGGAGTACCCGTTGGCATTCTTGCCTCAAGTCGGCCTTGGTTGTATCGGGGCCTGCAACCTTTGCTCGATCTGATGCAGACGATCCCAACCTTTGTCTATCTGATACCGGCACTGGTTCTGTTTGGTTTGGGAACAGTGCCGGCACTGATTGCCACTGTTGTTTTTGCATTGCCTGCGCCCATCCGTTTGACTTATCTCGGGATATCTTCGACCCCCGTGTCGCTGACTGAGACCGCCGAAGCGTTCGGGGCTACCAATACTGATATACTGCTCAGGGTAAAACTACCCTGGGCCATGCCCCAAATTTACGCGGGCTTGACGCAAACCATTATGCTGTCCCTGTCCATGGTTGTAATTGCCGCCCTTGTCGGCGCTGACGGTCTTGGTGTTCCAACGCTGCGTGCATTGAACCAAGTTAACATTTCCAAAGGGTTCGAGGTCGGATTTGTCATCGTGATTATCGCGATCATTCTGGATCGTCTCCTCAAGAAAGAGAGTGTGTAAATGTCAAAAACAGTTGTGCGGTTTACTGATGCCAATATCATCTTCGGCAATAATCCAGAATCGGCATTTCCTCTCATGGACTTGGGAAAAAGCCGCGAAGAAATCTCGGAGCAGACAGGGCAGATTTTGGGTGTCCACAATTGTTCGCTTGATGTGAAACAGGGCGAAATCGTCGTTCTGATGGGGCTGTCGGGATCTGGTAAATCAACCCTGCTTAGGGCAACCAACCTGCTAAACCCTTTGGCGCGAGGCAAAGTTGAGGTGCGCAGCAACGGCGCGCTGTGTGATCTGGCAAAAGTTTCGTCAGACGCTTTGCGCAATATCAGACGTCACGACGTGTCGATGGTGTTTCAACAGTTTGGACTTTTGCCATGGCGCTCCGTTCTTGAAAACGTGGCCTTTGGGCTTGAGGTTGCTGGAGTGCCAAAAGAGGAACGTTTTAAGCGGGCGGCCAAGCAATTGGAAACGGTCCACCTAGACAAATGGGCGGACAAGAAAATTTCCGAGCTGTCCGGTGGCATGCAGCAACGTGTGGGTCTGGCCCGTGCTTTTGCGACTGAAGCCCCACTACTGCTAATGGATGAACCGTTTTCCGCTCTTGATCCGCTGATCCGCAACGGGCTTCAGGACGAGTTGTTGGATTTCCAAGCAGAACTGCAAAAGACTATTCTGTTCGTGAGTCATGATCTGGACGAGGCTATTAAGCTAGGCAATCGTATTGCCATTATGGAAGGTGGCCGCATCATTCAAATTGGCACGCCGCAAGAAATTGTTCTGAAACCTGCCACGGAATACGTCGAAGATTTTGTGGCCCATATGAACCCGATCAATGTGCTGCATGCGGCGGAGGTTATGCAGCCTTTTAAAGGTGAACTACCTGCAGAAGCGAGAGTTGTTGGTGCTGATACATCGGTCAGATCTCTCATGCGAGGACAGGTTGAAGAAATCGGTGATATCTATGTGTCCAACGAAAATCACATTATTGGAAAGCTTGGCAATAGTGACATTCTCAGAGCGTTGTTACGCGAGTAACTGAAGTGATCTTTGGTTCACTTGGAGCGGAACATTTGACTTGTGACCTGCCCCCCGAAA
>NZ_LIKT01000063.1 GCF_001294455.1 Phaeobacter sp. 11ANDIMAR09 | reverse complement strand
TACGTCTTTGCTGCCGCCATCGGGTGCGATGAAGCCAAAGCCTTTAGTTGCGTTGAACCATTTTACGGTGCCTGAAGCCATATCCGTAATCTCCTAGTAAGATGCTGCCCGCGTTGGTGCGGCAGCTTGGCGTGGTAGGTCTGGATCGAAAGACTGAACGCCGAGAACGGGAGACAGTGGGTCGACATAGAGAAACACAAGCATTTGGAATATGCGCGGGCTGGGGTTTGGTTTCAAGTGCGCATTTTCGACTTTCCACCGCTTGTGGGTCTTTTTACGACGAAAATCACCTCGCTTTGCACCTCCGGACAGATCTGTACTGGAAGCGTCGCCACGCCTGCGCCCTGCAGAGCCTCTGATTTTTGGGACATTTCTGCGGCGTAGGGTCAGATCAGCCCTGCCCCGGGCCGGCATCTTCGCGGAGACGGCGCGCGCTCCAAGGCAAAAGCGGCAACGGCACTGGGGTGCTTCACCGGCACAACGGTGTGACAACTTGTGGTTGATTTCTGTTTGCATTGCGTAGAGGCTTGCCCACAAGAGAACACAACTCTGAGGGTTAAAAATGTCTGATCCAAGCGCCTCCAAATCCCGTCGCCAGTTTCTGGGGATGGCCTCTAGCGCCGCCTTGATTGCCGGCGCCCCCTGGCCCGCACGTGCAAACATCAACCCACAACATGCCTTTGCCTCTGCGCCAGCCAATGCGCCTGTGGCCAAGGTGCGGATCTATCCGGCGATTGGCATCTGCCGGGTGGGCGGGGCTGACAGTTGGTTTTATGCCCCCGAGGTGCCGGGCCTGCCACCCAGGCCGCAGGATGGACAGTTCAAGGACGGGTTGGAAAAGATCAAAAAGCAGGTCCAGCGCTTTCGCCTTTACGCCTTTGATGCAGACAATAACATCATCGGTGAAGTGACCGGGGATGCCATCACCTGGGGGGTTCACCTGGCCAATACCAAGGCCAATTGGTACGGGTTCAACAACCCCTTGGACAATGGCGATCTAGCCCCTGGACTGCCATCGCAGAAACGAAACCAGTATTTTGTCTCGGATCAGGACCGCGAAGAGAACTTGATTATTGACGGCGGCGTGATCAGCATTTCCGGCCAGGACACCAACCAGGCGGGCTTGGATCCGGCCTATCAGTTCGAAGGCAGGTTCTGGGGAGGTCAGCCGGACGCCACCAAGGTCGGCCTGGGGCAGCTGCGCACCGACCCCGCCGGGCGGCTGATGGTTGTGCCCCCAGATGGGGTCTCCAACTCACCCAGCGGCGCCGCCATCACCAGCTTTGCCGATAACAACGCCTGGCATGATGATTGGTGTGACGGGCCAGTAACGGCACTGGTGACTATCAACGGTCAGACCTATACAGCGGACCCCGCTTGGGTGGCCTGCGTCGGGCCCAACTTTGCGCCGGAAATCCCCCCTATCACCACCATGTATGACGTGATTGAGGATATGAACGTCGAGGCCGGCTGGTCCAGGCTGCCTGAGCTGCCCCTGTCCTTCATCAGGAACATCTATCCGACCTTCCGACGCGTGGCGCTTATGCAATGGGTCACCCAGGCCGCAAACCTGCGGCAGGGTTGGATGGCCATTGGCAATCTCAATGACCCGGGCTACGTTGCCAGGCTTGCAGACCCCAGCCCGGAAAACGCTGCATTCCGCCAGCAGATTTTTGAGCTCTTCCGCGACCCCTATAACCTTGGCGATACGGCCTATATCGAAGAACGGCTCAAGATCCCCTATATGCTGGGTGACGGGGTGAATTACGACGGCAGCCCGCTGCAATGGTTCCAGTTCCCCAAGCTGCAATACGCCTATTTGCGCGCCTGGGCCGCAGGTGATTTTGTCGATGACTACGACGGCCAATTGGCCGAGGATAGCCCAGCGGAACATGCCAATTTTGAGGATATTCCCCTGGAGCTGCAGCCCGGGGCCCTGACACAGGCCGCCTTGGAGCCGCTTTCAGGTGGCGCCTTTCACCCCGGTGTCGAGCTGACCTATTATCTGCGCCTCAAAGAGATGTATGCGCGCAACTATGATGACGGGGCTGAGCCCTTCCGCATTGCCCATGGGAACCGGCCCAGTCTCAATCAGAATCTGGGGCGCCTGTTGACGCCCGAAGTGGCCTTTGCCGGTTTTGGCGACACCCCGCCGCCCATAGGACCGCAGATGGCCGGCGATCTGACTCGCTGGATGGGGCTGCCCTGGCAATGCGATGCCTTTAGCTGTCAGCAGGTTCTGATGCAGCAGAACTACCCCACTGCGGTCTGGTGGCCGGCTCTGTTGCCCATAGATGTGCTGCCAGAACCCTATTACACCGCCAGTCAGGATGCCTCACTGCCGCAGGAGGAGCGCGACAAGTTCCTGGCCAGCCGGGTGAACTGGTCGCGCGGCGTTGCTGGTATCGGCTATCACGCCAATGCCAGCTATTGGGACGGGATCACCAATATGATCACCATCTGGGAACGAATGGGTTTTGTCGTCCGGATGCCCTCAGCCAAGGGCGATGTCTTTGTCGAGATGCAGCATGCCGACAATATGGAAACCCGGTTTGACTGGACCCCCAGCCAGGGGATGTTGCCCAATTGATCCATCCCGTTGCAGTCCTGGGCGGCGGGCTTGCCGGAGCAGCCACCGCCCTGCGTCTGGCCCAGGCCGGGCTGCGCCCGATCTGGCTTGCCGCTGAAACTGCCGGGGATTTCAAACCCGGCGAACATCTCAGCGCCGCAGCCATTCCGTTGCTCGCCACCCTAGGCTCAGACGCCATGCTGCGCTCCGAAACCCACCGCCAGGCCCATAGCACCTATTCGGCCTGGGGCAGCGACAGATTGGTTGAGCGCAACGCCATTGTGCAGCTGGAGGGACCGCCGATTGTTCTGGACCGCAGCGCCTTTGAGGCGGCTCTCTGCGCGCAGGCGGTCGCCGCCGGGGCCGAGAGGATCGCCTGCGACGTGACCGATCTCTCCGTAGCAGAGGGCCAATGGCTGCTGGAGGCAGGCCAAAACCGCATCAAGGCTGGTTTTGTCTTCGACGCGACCGGGCGCAAAGCCGTGATCGCCTCCAGGGTCTCTCCCCGGTTTCAGGCCGATAAACTGTGCTGCACCTATGCTCTGTATGCCAAAGCCAAAGATCTGACGCCAAGGCCCGTCACCCTGATCGAAGCCACCGAGCACGGCTGGTGGTATTTGTCGGTATTGGCCGATCAACGCCTTGTCCTGAATTACTTTACGGATGCCGACCTTGCCAGTTTTCCAACCGCTGATTTCGAAAAACAGGCCCGAGGAACAGAGGTGATTTCAGCCTACCTCATGGACTATGGCTATGAGCTCAGCTCCCGCCCCGGGCGCATCACCACAAACAGCAGCTGGATCTCCCCGGTGATTGGCCCCGGGTGGGCCGCTGTCGGGGATGCTGCGGCAGCCTTTGACCCGCTGTCTTCCCATGGCATGACAACGGCACTCTGGACCGCCATCGAAGCCGCCGAGGCCTTCATTGCGCAGGACCGGCCACGCATGCAGTCCTATGCAGAGGCTGTCGCTCGAGGGGTTCAGGACTATTTGACGGCCCGTCAGGCCGTATACAGCCGCGAAACCCGCTGGCCACAAAGCCCCTTCTGGGCGAGACGGCACGCCAGCACCGCATAGATTTCAGGCGCTCCCCCCTCTGTTCCGCGGCGCGCTCGATCAAGCATCTGCCACGCGGCCCGCACATCCTGCGCTGTCGTCCAGCCAATGCCTGCAACACTCAGTTGGAAAGGCGGAGAGACTTGAAAGCATTTCAAAAACCTGCCACCTAACAGGTCTAGGGCTCATGTATTTCTAGGGCTCGTTGTCACCCATCTTCAGGTTCGAGCGTTGCAAATGGTCCATTCTTCCAAAAAGAACATATTGCTGATCAGTCTCGATGATGCGGTTGCCTTTTGGAAGTATCGGTCACTTTTTGGCACCACTCTCGAAACACCAAATTTCGATCGCATTTGCGCGCAGTCGACCAGCTTTCAATCCGCCTATTGCCAGGCGCCCGTCTGCAGTCCCTCCCGCGCAAGCTTTATGTCAGCGCTCTCGCCGCATCAAACCGGCGTCACCAGTTCCGATTCAAACTATTTCGACAGGGTCTCGCCTACAAAGATGTGGCCCGGCCGACTGCGCCAGCAGGGCTATCACTGCGTTCCCGGCGGCAAGGTCATGCGGGGCTATCGCGCCCTACCGCAAGAGGTACATGAGGCGATCTATTCCACGCCCTATTCCGAGATCTTCAGGAAATTCTCAACCGGGCGCCGCAAACGCAATTTCCCCAAGGGGCAGATCCCGGATCACATCGCCTATGGTGGCCACCGTGATGGGCTAGCGACGATGACAGTCGAAAGCGACAATAAGCTTTATGATCATCAGGTTGCGGACTCCGCGATCGACTTTCTGGCCAGCTATGACCAAGACGCGCCCTTTTACCGCGAAGTCGGATTTCAAAGCCCTCACGGGCCCTGGACTACTCCCCGGCGGTTCAAGGAACAGTATAACTTCAAAAACATCCACCAGCCCAAAGACTGGCGAGCGGGCTTTGACAGTGACGGCGTTCCCGAAGACCTAATAGATCCCAATATCGACAGCTCGCGCCTGCGCTTTTGGCGGCAAAGCGTACGCAACTATTTCTCGGCGGTCTCCTACGCGGATTACCAAATCGGGCGGGTCTGGGACGCGCTCAAGGCCTCCAAACATGCGCACAATACTCTTGTTGTCATTCTGTCGGACCATGGATTTCATCTGGGCGAGCGCAACTGGTTCGGCAAGTCAACGCTTTGGGAACAGGTGGCCAATGTCCCCCTGATCCTCCACGATCCGACCCAACCCAAAGGCCAAGCAGTGCATGATCCGGTGGCGCTTGTCGATGTTGGTCCAACGATCATGGATTACCTGGACCTGCCCCCCATTGAGGACAGTCCCGGCAGATCTCTATTGCCGCAATTGGCAGGTGCACGCGCACCGGATCGTGTTGTCCCGACCTTCTTTCACGACCATGCGGCCGTCCGCTGTGGACCCTACCGCTTCATTCGCTACAGCACCGGTGCCGAGCAGTTTTTTGACCTGTCAAAGGACTGGTGGCAGACCAAGAACCTTGGCTCGGATCACCCGGATTACACCGCTGTAAAACAGGCCCACACCCACTGCTGCAACGCCTTCGGTCTGCATTGGCAACCAAACAATGGCTCACTGGAAGATGCTTGAATCGTTTGTCCCTTTCGTTGTTGCTACCACTCGCTGCGTGCATGGTCGATGCACCTGCGACGACGCGAAGGGCTTAGAAGTTTCCCTTCGCTGCTTCGCTTAA
>NZ_LIKT01000062.1:0-2500 GCF_001294455.1 Phaeobacter sp. 11ANDIMAR09 | reverse complement strand
GCACTGGATGGGTAATGGGGACTCACCGTCTTACTGATCCTAACCAAACTCCGAATACCCGGGAGTACTATACGGCAGACACACTGCGGATGCTAACGTCCGTAGTGGAGAGGGAAACAACCCTGACCTCCAGCTAAGGCCCCTAATTCATGGCTAAGTGGGAAAGCAGGTGGGATGTCCAAAACAACCAGGAAGTTGGCTTAGAAGCAGCCATCTTTTAAAGATAGCGTAACAGCTCACTGGTCTAATTAAGACGTCCTGCGGCGAAGATGTAACGGGGCTCAAGCCATGAGCCGAAGCTGAGGATGCACATAGTGCATGGTAGCAGAGCGTAGTGTGACATAGTTCCATGCGTCTTTAGCCTTCTTCGGAAGGTGTTGGACGCAAGGAGCTTTCGATGAAGCGGGCGCGTGAGCGATCCCGTGGAGAGATCACTAGCGAGAATGATGACATGAGTAGCGACAAAGAGTGTGAGAGACACTCTCGCCGAAAGTCCAAGGGTTCCTGCTTAAAGCTAATCTGAGCAGGGTAAGCCGACCCCTAAGGCGAGGCCGAAAGGCGTAGTCGATGGGAACCAGGTTAATATTCCTGGGCCATGAGGTGGTGACGGATCTCGAAGGTAGTTCATCCTTATTGGATTGAATGGGCTGCTGAGAGGTTCCTGGAAATAGCCCCTCTATAAGATCGTACCCTAAACCGACACAGGTGGACTGGTAGAGAATACCAAGGCGCTTGAGAGAACGATGTTGAAGGAACTCGGCAAAATACCTCCGTAAGTTCGCGAGAAGGAGGCCCGGTTTCTAGGCAACTGGAAGCTGGGGGCACAAACCAGGGGGTGGCGACTGTTTATTAAAAACACAGGGCTCTGCGAAGTCGCAAGACGACGTATAGGGTCTGACGCCTGCCCGGTGCCTGAAGGTTAAAAGGAGGGGTGAGAGCCTCGAATTGAAGCCCAGGTAAACGGCGGCCGTAACTATAACGGTCCTAAGGTAGCGAAATTCCTTGTCGGGTAAGTTCCGACCTGCACGAATGGCGTAACGACTTCCCCGCTGTCTCCAACATCGACTCAGCGAAATTGAATTGCCTGTCAAGATGCAGGCTTCCCGCGGTTAGACGGAAAGACCCCGTGCACCTTTACTACAGCTTCGCACTGGCATCAGGATTGTGACGTGCAGGATAGGTGGTAGGCATCGAAACGTGAACGCTAGTTCACGTGGAGCCTCCCTTGAGATACCACCCTTCGCACTCTTGATGTCTAACCGCGGTCCGTTATCCGGATCCGGGACCCTGCGTGGCGGGTAGTTTGACTGGGGCGGTCGCCTCCTAAAGCGTAACGGAGGCGCGCGAAGGTTGGCTCAGAGCGGTCGGAAATCGCTCGTTGAGTGCAATGGCAGAAGCCAGCCTGACTGCGAGACTGACAAGTCGAGCAGAGACGAAAGTCGGCCATAGTGATCCGGTGGTCCCGAGTGGAAGGGCCATCGCTCAACGGATAAAAGGTACGCCGGGGATAACAGGCTGATACTGCCCAAGAGTCCATATCGACGGCAGTGTTTGGCACCTCGATGTCGGCTCATCTCATCCTGGGGCTGGAGCAGGTCCCAAGGGTACGGCTGTTCGCCGTTTAAAGAGGTACGTGAGCTGGGTTTAGAACGTCGTGAGACAGTTCGGTCCCTATCTGCCGTGGGTGTAGGATACTTGAGAGGAGTTGCCCCTAGTACGAGAGGACCGGGGTGAACGATCCACTGGTGGACCAGTTGTCGTGCCAACGGCAGTGCTGGGTAGCTATGATCGGACAGGATAACCGCTGAAGGCATCTAAGCGGGAAGCCCCCCTCAAAACAAGGTATCCCTGAGGGCCGAGGTAGACCACCTCGTCAATAGGCCAGAGATGTAAGCGCAGTAATGCGTTCAGTTGACTGGTACTAATCGCCCGATTGGCTTGATCTGATCTAGTAATAGACAGCCAAGAACCAAATAAGCACCAAGGCTTCGACTTGGACTTAATGTTGATTGTTTCCATCTTCGATGAAACTGGATCAGCCAGCCTGACATAACTCAGGTGCGGCAACGGGCATTTGATAAAGCAAATACCCTGCCTGCCGCCAAATCCAAGACCATCGAAGATGATCTTGGATTTTTCTTGGTTTGGTGGTCATAGCAAGAGCAAAACACCCGGTCCCATCCCGAACCCGGAAGTTAAGTGCCTTCGCGCCAATGGTACTGCGGCTTAAGTCGTGGGAGAGTAGGTCACCGCCAAACCTAGTAAAATCCAAAACTCAATACGATATGACTAACGAATACCCTTCAGACCAAATCACCCTGAAGGGCACACGCAGTACTGCTACCGGCAATACTGCAATAGTCCTCAAATAGCCCAACCGGCGCTAGGACAAACACAAGGGCTCAAGTAGCGTAAGCGATCGCCCAAACAAAATGTCGCGGGATGGAGCAGCCCGGTAGCTCGTCAGGCTCATAACCTGAAGGTCGTAGGTTCAAATCCT
>NZ_LIKT01000061.1 GCF_001294455.1 Phaeobacter sp. 11ANDIMAR09 | reverse complement strand
ACCCCTTTTTGACGCCCAGACTGGACGCCGTTCGGTGAACTTTGAGGTAAGTGGCATCGATCATGACCGTTGTCTGTTCGCCGTGATCCGGAGCTAATTGGACAAACCACCGAAGGTTGAGCCATTTAGGTAGAGCTGCTGACCTATCTTTTGCAATTTTGGCTCTGACCTTACCTAAACTTTATGTTTTGTGAGCTTGTGCAATAAGCACACTGGCCTTTTCTCCAATCATGATAGCAGGAGCATTGGTGTTGCCGCTGACAATCTCTGGCATGATAGAGCAGTCGGCAACGCGCAGTCCTGAAATGCCGTGCACCCGTAGCTGAGCATCAACAACTGCTTGACGGGACTGACCCATTTTACAGGTGCCGGTGGGATGGTAGATTGAGGCAGTATTGTTGCGGGCCCAATTCAGTGTTGCCTCATAGTCATCCATGTCTAGATCCGCCTGAGGGCGAAACTCTTCAGATATCTTTGACTTTAACGGAGAATGTCGCGCAATCCTTCGCGCGATGTTCACGCCGTCCACCACAGTCTGACAATCTGTTTGGCTCGAGAGGTAATTGGGGATGATCTTTGGATAGGCGCTGGGATCACGGGAATTCAACCGGATTTCACCGCGAGATTCGGGGCGAAGCTGACAGACCGACATGGTGAAAGCCGAGAACTTGTCTGCGCCTTTGCCAGGGTTTTCCGCTGAAAGTGGCTGGACGTGGAACTGAATGTCAGGGGTTTCCAACTCGGGGCGCGTTTTCAGGAAACCGGTGGCCAGACTGGCAGCCATGGTCATGGGACCAGCCCGGAACATTAGATATTTCAATCCGATTTTTGCCTGCCCCAGGAGTGAGCTGACCTCGTCATTTAGGGTTGGCTCGTTACACTTATAGACCAATCGGGCCTGCAAGTGATCCTGCATATTCTTGCCGACACCGGGCAAATCAACAACCGTCTTGATACCATGTTCTGCCAGATGCTCAGCTTCACCAATGCCCGAGAGCATCAGGATTTGTGGCGAGTTAATTGCTCCACCAGAGAGGATTACTTCACGATTTGCTTTGATAAGATGCGTGTCGCCACCGCGATCCTTATAGGCAACACCAGTTGCGCGCTTTTCTTCCAATACAACACGCTGCACATGGGCATGGGTAATGATCTGCAGGTTTGGTCTTGATTTGACCGGGTTCAAAAAAGCCACTGCCGAAGAGCAGCGCCGCCCATTGCGAGCTGTGAGCTGGAAGAAGCCAACGCCTTCCTGATCGGTGCCGTTGTAATCGGAATTGAACTTGTAGCCCGCAGCCTGCGCCGCAGCAACCCAGGCATCTGTAATGGGGCGTTGAATGCGCATATTTGATACAGAAAGCTCGCCCTGATCGCCATGAAAGACATCGCCGCCGCGTTCGTTGTTTTCACTGCGCTTGAACAGGGGCAGAACATCCTCCCACCCCCAGCCCTCATTGCCCATTTGCCGCCAGCGATCATAGTCTTGTGACTGTCCGCGCACATAGAGCAATCCATTAAGCGAAGAGGATCCGCCCAGCACTTTGCCGCGCGGCCATTCGATTGATCGACCATTCAGGCCCGGGTCTGGTTCCGTCTTGTAACACCAATCCACCTTTGGGTTGTGAATGGTTTTGAAGTAGCCAACGGGGATGTGGATCCAAGGATTGATATCACGCCCGCCAGCCTCGAGCAGGATGACCTTTTTGCTAGGGTCAGCGCTCAGCCGATTGGCGATGACACAGCCTGCGGAACCTGCGCCCACGATAATAAAATCAGCCTCCAAAACTCGTCCCTCCAGTTGCTCACGAAAAAAAGTCTATGCAGATTGTATGAATTGAGCTAGCTTTTTTTGAGATAAAACGTCTCAATAATGATCATCTAGGGAGGAAGACTATGGGACTCAAGGAGAATCTTCATCATATCTCGCGGCGGGACCTGTTCCGCGTCGCTGGGCGCTACGGTATGAGCTCGACACTATTGGCGGCGGGGGGCTTTGGAGGGGCCATGAGCCTGGCCAATCTCGCATCAGCGGCTGAATCGACCTATGAGAAGCGGTTTACTAAGCCCGCTAAGCACACGCTAAAGTTTGGTGCCGCCGGGTTTAATGCGCAAAACCTGCTGATCGAACGGGCTGGCGCGTTGGAGTTTGCCCGCGATCTGGAAAGCCGGACGGATGGGGAGATCCGGATTGAATTTATCGGCAATAATCAAATCTGTGGCCAGACCTCCTGCGTAGAGAAAACTCAGCAGGGCATCGTGGATATCTATGCCGCCTCAACCCAAAATTCCGCCGGTGGCGCGCCCTATCTGAACGTGCTCGACTATGCCTATATGTTCCCCGGCCGGGCCTCGCAGTACCATTTCCTCTATAGCCCCGAATCACAGCGCATCCTGCGGGACCCGCTGGAAAAAAGGCATGGATTGAAGTTCCTGTTTAGCCATTGTGAGTTGCGCGGCATTCAGCTGGGCCTCGGCTGGGAGGACAAACCCACCGTGACCAAGCTGGAGCAGCTGTTCGGAACCAAGAACCGTGTCACAGGCACCCAGCTTGGCCGCATTGCCATGCAGGCGCTTAACCTCAACCCGGTGCCAGTCGCTTGGGAAGAAACTCTGGATGGTTTGAAGCAGGGTCTGATTGACGGCGCCGAAACCTGGGCCTCTGCTGTGGCCTATGCCAATATGTCGCCAGTGGTTAGCCAGTCAGTTGACCTGAAGTTCTTCTGTGGCACCGAGCACACCTCCATGAGCGCGGCAGTGTTTGATGGGCTTGAGGGCTATCTGCAGGATGCGGTGATGGAAAGCGCCTATTGGGCGCAGACCCATGTCCAGGCGGCGAACGAGGCGGCGCTGGTCAAAACCGTTGGTCATTCTGACCCGCAGATGCCGGGCACGATCTTTGCCGAAAACAATGTGCGCAATGCATTCCTGGCAGATGATCAGATCAAAATGGCCGAGGAAATGTGCTCGCCCGAGTTCCAGCCACAGCTGTGGGAACAGTGGCGTGAACGGCTGAACGGCTGGGCCGGTGGCATTGATACCTATCAGGAGATCTATGACATCGCGCGCCAGGTGCCCAAGGACATGAAGCCAGAGAACGTCGAGCCGCGACGCTGGTGGAAATCCTAAAACCAGATACCATGAACAAGGATCGGCGTGCATTTGCGCGCCGATCCGACGTGTCCAGTTAAGACCGGTTTAGCCGGCGGACAATAGGGAGGAAAAGATGGGACTCTGGTCAGAGATCAGTGACATATTGCGAGCATTCTTGTCGCAAGACAGCTGGGAAATCCGCAATGCGCTCAAGACCGAAGGCGCCTGGGTTTTTGGCACAGTTGCCACCGCGCTGAGCGGCTTAATCATGTTGTGGATCTATAAACTGCTGCCCTGGCTGGATCGACACCTAGAACGCACGGTGATGGTCTATAGCTATCTTGCAATTGCCTTCATCATTTTTTGGGGCGTCATTGATCGCTTCATCTTTTCTAACCAACAGCCCTGGTCGACAACCATCCCGCCACTGCTGTTCATGATCATGGCTTGGTTTGGCGCCGCCTTTAATGTGCGCCTGCGCACTCACCTCAGCTTTGCTGAATTTCGCACCATGATGCCACGCAGCGGGCAGTTGGCCTGTCTGATGCTGGATGCGGTTTTGTGGTTTGTCTTTGCGGTGATCGTACTGGTCACCACCGCGCGGATGACGGCGCTGTCGGCGTCAAATTTTCAGATCGTGCTGGGCACCGACAATGTCATGCAGTGGTGGTTCCTGATCACGGCGCCGATGTCTTTTGTGCTGATGGTGGCGCGGGTGTTTGAAAACCTCTTCGAGGATTTGGCGAACTGGCGCTCTGGGGCACCGCTGATCAAACAGGCTGTGATCGGGGGAGATATCTGATGACTGACGGTTCCTGGGTTACATTGATCTCGCTTGGGGTCACATTCTTGTTCATGCTTGGCGTGCCGGTGCTGCTGGTTATCGCCTATTGGGTGATTGGCTGCTCCTTTGTGCTGGGGCTGACGCTCGACAATATGGGGGCCGAGCTGCTGAATGTTTTCAACAAGGGCTTTGCCCTTCTGGCGATGCCCTTGTTCATCCTCACCGGGGATCTGATCAACCAGTCCGGGATTGCCAGGCGATTATCCGATTTCGCCTATGCTTGCCTTGGCTGGCTGCGGGGCGGGCTCGCTATGGCCGCCCTTGGGGCCTGCGGCTTGTTCGCGGCGATCTCCGGCTCGAACTCGGCCACCACCGCTACTATTGGGTCGATGCTACATCCCGAAATGGTCAAAGGTGGTTATGATGAGCGCTTCTCTGCAGCAACCGCAGCTGCAGGCGGTACAGTGGGGATCATCATCCCCCCCTCAATTATCTTTATCGTCTATGGATTCCTCCTAAACTTGCCGATTTCGGATCTGTTTGTGGCCGGCATCCTGCCCGGAGCACTGATGGTGATTGGCATGCAGCTGGCCTGCTGGGTGATCTGCCGGATCAACGGTTGGGGCCATCTGATCCCGCTGCAAATGAGCCGGGTCTTGAAAACCGCATTTGGTGCTTGGCTTGGTTTCTTTGCCATCGGTCTGGTGCTCTGGGGCATCTATACGGGCAAGTTCTCTCCGACTGAAGCCGCAGGTGTGACCGTTGGTTTCTGTGTCATCGCAGGATTGGTCAGCTATCCGTTTAATCGGATCATGGGATCCCGCAAGGACAAGCCAATTTCTGAAAAATCCTACGCTGAAATGCTGGTGGTCGAAGGCTTTACCATCCCGCAGATCCCATCAGTTGTGGTGCGTTCAGCCCAGATCACCGGCATTCTGGCCCCCTTGATTGCGATCTCTGTCGTGATGCAGCAGATCCTGTCGCTGCTGGGGGCGCAGCAGACCATCGGTGATTTTGTCACCTCGATGGGCGGCTACCACGCGGTGCTCTTTACCTCGATGGTGATTGTTTTCTTCTCTGGCATGGTCTTGGAAAGCCTGCCGGTAACCATCATCCTCGCACCAATCCTCGCACCCATTGCGGCCTCGGTGGGAATCGACCCGATCCATTTCTCCGTAATCTTTCTGGTGGGGGCCTCGATTGGCTTTATCACGCCGCCCTACGGGCTTAACCTCTATGTGGCATCCGGTGTTACGGGCGTTCCCTACTTCCGGTTGCTGCGCTATACCGTGCCCTACCTTGCGGCTTTGATTAGCGTCTGGATACTGGTTGCCCTGGTTCCTGACCTGGCGCTGATCCTGCTGCCCAATAGATAGATGTGATGCCATGCCCGACCAGACGAGCTCCACCAAAGAAACACAGATCCCAACCAATCTGCGGTTGCTGTTGATCCTAGAGGAGGTCGTCCGGCGGGGCGTCGCTGTTAAGCCTGCACAACTGGTTGAGGCCCTGGGTTTGCCAAAACCCACCCTGCACCGATTGTTGCAAACCGCTGAAGAGGAAGGCTTTTTACAACGAGATCTCGACGGTCGCTCCTATGGGCCTGGTCCCAGACTGAGGTCACTGGCCGTCAACACCATTTCATCTGAACATCTGCGTACAGCGCGTCTGATCATTCTCAAAGCCGTGGCCGAGGAAATCGGCGAAACCTGCAATCTGGCGACGCCAGATCGCGAAGGTATGACCTATCTGGATCGTGTTGAGACCAAATGGCCACTGCGCATTCAGCTCCCCATTGGGACCCAGGTGCCGTTCCACTGCACGGCCAGCGGCAAGATGTATTTGTCGACATTACGTAGTGCGACATTAAATAGTGTGCTCTCCGCCCGGGCTCTGGAGGCGCAAACAGAACAGACAATCACCAGTCCTGATGCCCTACGCGCAGAACTGCAGAAGACTCGTGAGCGTGGCTACTCAACCGATGATGAGGAGTTCATGACGGGCATGACCGCGATTGCAGTGCCAGTTCTCGACACTCAGCGTAGATTGGTGGCAACCCTTTCAGTTCACGCCCCGGTTCAACGCCATTCACTGAGCCAGATTCTCAAATTCCTCGGACCATTGAAATCCGCTGCGATGCGCTTGAGCGAGCTTCATGAGGGTCAAGTGACTGAAGGCTAATGCCGTGGAACCAGGATACGCCTGTCCAGTCTTAGGGCGCTTTTTGTGTCTACTTACGAGTTAAAGCAATAGAGATCGATCTCGATCTTCAGGCAATCGGATCAGAATATTCTTTCTGTCGTCAGAGTTTTCGGGACCAATGGCGGCCTAAACTAGGCTAAGGACCCATTGATTTATTCTGTGCTTCGTGATTCATCGTTCGAAATACGAGCGGTGAACATGTCTGGCCTTTTCTGGCTGAACGACGCGCAGATGGCACGTTTGGAACCCTACTCCCCAAATCTCATGGCAAGCCACGTGTTCACTGCCCGGCAGGGCATTGCGCAGCAATGTCCCGAGAGGGATGATAAGCGCGTTCTGAGCGGTATTATCTTCATCAATCACAACGGCTTAAGAAGGCGTGAGGTGCCGAAGGAATACGGTCCACACAAGACCCTCTACAACCGTTGGAGGCGCTGGAGCGATAAAGGTATCTTTGCGCAGATGATGGCGGGTCTGGCCGCTGAGCACGGCGAACAGACAACGGTCATGATCGATGCCACTTACCTCAAAGTTCACCGAACGGGGGCGTGGCCGCCTGATTGACCTGTTTGTCA
>NZ_LIKT01000060.1 GCF_001294455.1 Phaeobacter sp. 11ANDIMAR09 | reverse complement strand
AACGGACAATGCTCCTCCTCAACGGATAGGAGAAGTATGTCCAAAATCCAAAACACTTAAATATTCCAAATGGACCATCGAAGATCCTCGCGAAGCGAGCAAATGGCCAAAGATTGGCATATGGCTTCACTTCGTGAAGTGCTTAGCAGGAGCTTTAGATTTCTATTCGTTGGTTGGTTTGGGCGGGCTGAGTATTGAGTTCGGCCTTTGGCTAAACAGGTTCCCAGCCTACCTTGTGTTTCATTTGCCAAAGCGGCTGCGTATCGTGATGGCGGCTTCCATCAGCACATCGTCCAGCTTGCCCTCATCGGCGAGCGTCTTCAGCTTCGAGAAGTTCTTGGCGACGTCGGCCACATCAACGCATTTGATCGCATTCAGGCCGGGGGACAGCTCAAGCGGCGTTCTCCCATAGCATGGCGAGATGAACCAATCCCCCTCATCGGATTTGCCACACCCATGTACTGGTGATCGTACTAGTCCCATTATCCGGCACACCGGCCAATTGCTTCTCGACAGCAGCAATGGACTTCTAACGACGCCGGGCAAACGGTTGAATTGCTTTCGGCTTCTCAGCGGCTTCAAGTTTGAACTGTTTCTCAAGTGCCATTGGGGTCTCCTTTGTTACCCCTATGGCGTCCTTTGGGTCATGCAGAGAAGGCAACGCGCTTTTGAAAGGTATGCACTGGAAAACCGAAGAGCAGACATTCAACCACTCTAAAGCCATAGTCAGCTAGGCGGGACGAAGTGAGCATTCGCTGCACCTGCTCCTAAGGCTGCTTTACGTCTTAGACACGGGATGAGTTCTGAAACGGTGTCGATATTCGCCCGCGCTAAGTCCTGAGATGCTTTTGAAAAGACGATTGAACGCGGAAACATCTTTGTACCCAACTTTCCAGCAAATCTCACTGACTGTCAGCCCGGTGAGTTCAAGCAACCCCTTTGCCTTTTCAACTCGAAGCTCCTGGACATACTGGTTTACAGATAGGCCTGTGCTGTTCAAAAACTTGCGGTGTAGTGACCGCACAGACAACCCCGCCTGAAAGGCCAAGGCACTAACCGACAAATCCTCCTCTATATTGCCTTCCATCCAGAGTTGCAGCGCGCGAATAGCGCGGTTCTTATGCGCTATATTGGGGCGAAACGAGCGATAGTTGCGCTGCTCCCGACCCGTTGGATCAATCAACATCTGGCGGCAGGTTTGTGAGACGACTGTTGGGCCAAGCCAGCGACCAATCAGATGAATCCCTAAATCCATCCACGCCATCACACCCCCAGCTGTTACGATGTCATTGTCATCGACCAATATATGCTCGGGGGTAAGGTGAACCTTGGGGAATTGAGACCTGAAGTCCTCTTCAAGCGCCCAATGTGTTGTCGCGGGGCGACCATCCAGAATTCCCGCATGCCCCAGCCAGAAACTTCCGGCGCAGGCAGAGCAAATGATCGTTCCTGCAAGATGCTGATGCATAATCCAGTGATGCAGAGCTTGGTCGCCGTCGCCTCTCTTTCCTGTCAAATTTGGCGGCAGAATTATGGCATCTACATCTTTTGCGTTCTCGACATCGGATGGCATCAAAATCTGGTGGATCACCTGTGGCCCCGTGTTTTCATCAACAAGCCTGTTGGCAACATCGAACATCTCACCAAGCCCATGTAGGGCGGATTGTTGAGAGCCCTCATAGGCGATGACTGCAAGGCTTGGCATATCTGGCACCTAAATTGGCATTTCCGCCAATCGTACCCACCGGGCATCACGCGGTAAATACCTCTACGAACCAAACAAGTACTGAAATGAGAATAGAATGACCAAATCCGCGCTGCTCTTGATAGATATCCAGAACGATTATTTCCCTAGCTTTGACGGAAGTAAGATGCCTCTGCCGAAGATGGACACCGCTGCGGGGAAAGCCGCTAATTTGCTTTCGACAGCGCGCGACACCGGCATGAAAGTGATCCATGTTAAACATGTTATGGCGTCAGATGCCGCACCATTTTTCCATCCGGAAACTAAGGGCGCAGAACTTCATGACAGCGTTGCACCCTTAGCTGCAGAAAAAGTTGTCGAGAAGGCTAGACCGAACAGTTTTGTGGGCACGAAACTTAAGCAGATATTGCAAGATGAGCAGATCGAACATCTCATCATTTGTGGTGCGATGAGCCAGATGTGTGTCGATGCGACCGTCCGAGCAGGTGTCGATCTCGGTTATAAAGTGACAGTTGCTCACGATGCCTGCGCTGCCGCGAATGTTGTGCACGATGATGTCAGCGTACCCGCTGCGATGGTTCATGCCGCCATCATGGCGCCTTTGGCCGCCAGCTACGCAGACGTCCGACTTGCTTCGAAGATCAATCTCCAAGCACAAAGCTGAAGTTCATGCAATGTGCAGCATCGGTACGAATGGGCTCGAAGCGGACATGCGGCGGTGCGGCAGCGGGGTCGCAGCGTTTTCGCTCCAGTTCCCAGCCGCTAGATGACCGCAGCCAGCCCAGAGCAGACCGGTGCGAGGGGAGGCTGGCTCTCATTGCCGCACATGAACAAATTGCGTCTCGACTTCCCGGAAGCGGACACTCAAGCTGTCAAATGCGGCTTTTTGCCCTCAATGTCGGCTTTGAGCCCACTTTGACCGATGCTGCGCGGTGCGCGAGTGTCTGCTTTTTAACAACTTGAACAGTGCTGGAAAGACCAAGCTCAAAGTTATATCGATTTCACATGGCGATTTATGGAGTAAGACATAGATGATAAGATTAATTCTGATTTTGGTATCATCTATTGTGTTTAGTGGCCCTGTATTTGCATGCATGGGCCCCCAATTTGAAGATCATCACTTTCCGAGTTGCACAATCCCACTACTATGAACCGCAAAACTTCTCAGTTCTTCGTGATTCAACGCTCGGAGAACATCAGCTCTGTCCGGGTCGGTTCCTGCAGTATTTCAAGCGCTTGGAAGACTGATAGCCTCTATCAGTTCGTTTCGTTTTACAGGTTTTCCAATCACGCCATTAGCTCCGGATTTGAGGCATAAATCTACTTGTTCTTTGTGCGTATTTGCTGTCAGCGCAAAGATCTTGCATGGCGCCAGCCCGAGATCCAACTCAAGTTTTCGGATGTGTGACGTTGCATGAATTCCGTCCATCACAGGCATAGCGACGTCCATAAAAATGGTCTTGGGTCTTAGCGCTTTGTACAAATCCAGCGCCTCTAACCCATTACCTGCGAAATCTACCATAACGCCAACTGTCTCTAACAGTTTTCCAGCCACCAACCGATTGGTCTTGTTGTCATCAACGACAAGCACCCGCCCATAGCCGATACTGTTTTTACAAGGCATGGAATTGGCCGTCTTCTCATTGTCGCCACTCCGATCGAAGCCTGAGAGCAGCTCGGGACGGAGGGCCTGTTCGATTTCCTCGCTTCGTACCGGTTTGAGCCAAGTCGCTGCAAAATCGGCGGCTTCAGGTCTAGCAGAGGAATACCGTATAGGTGTGGAGACCATTAAGGCATGTGTACACTGGCCAGTCTGCCGGTCGAGCACTTTTTTTGCAGGAGGTCGGGAGCAATCAACGTGATCGCCATCCCACACAACAGCATGAAATTGATCACAGTCCTTTAAAAGCTGGTCAGCATCTTCAAACGCAACTACGCGGCAATTCAGTGCTTCCAGGTTTTTAGTCAGAACCATATTTGACTCAGTCCGTGGGCCAACAAGTGCCACATTACGCTTTTGGGCCGGGACTTGCCGATCTTTTTCTTTTAGGCCCGATACAGGACAGGCAGGCAAGGCAAGGGACACGGTAAAGCACGACCCCTTCCCAATTGTGGAAACGACATGGATTGCGCCCCCCATCTGCTCGACAAGAGCTTTGGAGATCGCCAGGCCCAGCCCGGTTCCTTCCACCCCAGTTTCCGTTTCCTGATTGGCTTGCTCATAGGCCGAGAACAACGTGTCCATCTGTTCCTTGGGAATCCCGCGACCAGTGTCCACAATCGACAAAGAGAGCTGTGCGTCGCCATCAACAGTCTGATAGGCTGCGCGCAGACCCACATGCCCATTTTGGGTGAATTTTAGCGCATTCCCAAGATGATTGAGGAGAACCTGTCGGACACGCGCACTATCCCCGAAGAAATGGGTAGGCACTGTCAGGGGGTATTCAATCCAAAAGTCCAAATTCTTATCATGCGCAAGCGGCTGAATAAGGCCTGCGGCTTCATAAATGGTATCCTTTAGCGAGAACCGCTCATTGGCAAAGGTGAACTTGCCCTCCGTCGCTTTGGAATAATCCAAAATGTCGTTAATGATACTGAGAAGGCTGGTCGCCGATCCTGAGATGGTCTTCAGGTAGGAGCGTTGCTGCGGATTTAGAGCAGTGTGTTCTAACACCTCTACCAGGCCCAAAATTCCATTCATCGGCGTCCGCAGTTCGTGGCTCATACGGGCAAAAAACCTGTCTTTCGACAGACTTGCTGCCTCAGCCTCTTCGTTTGCCTTAGCAAGATCCTCGGCCTTTTGCTCCAACTCCTGTTGTTGCTGGTAGTACTGCGTCACATCCGAGCGCAACCCAATGAGATCACCTCGCTCGTTTTCGACTTCCTGTATGCGGAGAAACTTGCCGCCCGGCAACCTGCGCTCGACTGGAGCGCGTTTCCTATTTTCTCGATCCAGGCGTTCCGCAAGCCAAGCCTCTTCTTGCCCTTTCGCTTCAGGGTACTGCCCGTGTTCAAGCCCGTATCGCATGATGGATTCAAACGTGGCCCCCACTTTGATGGCTGGCTCTGTGTGCTTGTAAAGCTCTGCGTATTTTGCGTTGAACGCCACCAAAACATCGTCGCGATCATACATCGCGAAACCTTCTGGAATAGAACTAATAGCGTGTTCGAAACGGGCCTTTACCGTTTCGGCTTCTGCCTGTGCTGTCTTCATGCGAGTTTGAAGTTGTTTGCGTTCCGTGGCGTCCACAAAGCGGCCAAAGACGTGCGTGTCTTCGTCGTTCTCCTGGGCAAGGAAAGTCACTTCCAGGTCGAAACACAGAGTATCTTGCCCTGCAACCGGTATGTTTAGAGCGTTTCGGAGCCTGATCGGGCTGGCCTGTTGCTCCTTGAGGCCTTTTTGTAGAAAATCCGTCGTGGCCTCGTCGAGAAAAAGAAGAGGAGACCGGTGTTGCCAAGTCTCGTGCGAATGATGAAAAATTCTGGACAAAGCAGCGTTGCCCCAGACGACCTTCGCAGAAGATAGCGTCAGTTCATTTTCTAATCGCAAGATAAACGCCGGATCTTGCTGAGTCTGCAGAACCGAGAAAAGAAGATCTTTAACCGACACAATAGCGCCCTCTCGAAACAATCTGTCAACTATGGGTAGAGCACCTTACGAAACGGTAAAGTGGTTTATCACGGTGACATATTTCCTTGTAAGCAAACCAGATTAAATATCTTCGTCGCGGTTTCCGGTTTCAGCACCGGCCGGGAGTGGCCACGCATGCGCCAAGCGAGACAACCTAGCTGCTGGATCTGTATTGAGCTCAGGGGAAGCCTCACGAAAATACTAGGTCCGCTTCGGCCTGGGAATGGTCTTTAGAAGGGTTTCGTACAATGGTCAGCTTAGGGCTGTTCACCAGGCTTTGCAAAGCTCGCTTCCTGCGCATAGCTGCCGTCGACACCGTGCCGGGGGCGGGCCGCTTGGTCGGTGATCAACACTAGAAGCGCCGGAAGGTCCGCTCCCAGCCCAAAGCCGACAAAGCGTTTCGACACGTCCGGCGGTATGCGGTCATTCGCTGCGGGCGCAAAGCCTACAATGAACTTGAGGAAAAGCAGTCCTTGATAACCGACAAATACTGAATGGAAACTCGCACTCGGACCATGGTGTGCTACCTTTCGCAGCTTGCGGCCTCTGGTGCGAAACAGAGGCCCCCTACCGCCGTTAGATGGCCGTAGGGGGCACAATTCAATGTATATATGCGGTTTCGGCCTCTTTCTCCGGATCCTCAATCGGATCGAGCACCAGCAGCAGCCGCGTTTCGCCGGTGTCGGCAATCGGGGGAGACCGATGCAACAGGCCCGAAAGCGGAGTTTCGGGCCAGCCTGTGCCGCGCAGGATGGTCGGAGATCCCGTCGGCACAGTCATGATTTGCTCGGGATCATGGCCGTCCTCAGAAAGGCCATACTGCGTATCAGTGCCACGATAGGTACAGACCAACCGGGCTTTCACAGCATCGACATGGAATTTACGACAGGCATTGGAGTTGATCACGTCAAATCGCAACCTTAGATATGCGCTTTTCATGACGCTTGCAAAAATGGATGCCAGCGCAGAGGCATCTTCGATCAAGAGGTTGCGCTCTGAACAATCCGGCGTCCCGCACTGGCGGCTGATATCGATCAGCGCGTCACAGACAGCCTCTGGCCGCAAGACCATCCGCGCCTTTGGCAATTGATCGGGCGGCAACCTATCGATCCAATCCTGGAAGCGCGGCAGCGGTTTACGCTGCCAGACCGTTGCAGCACAGTTTGGCTGATGAATGGCAGTCAGGCTGCCAGGAGTGGATGCAAAAGCCATGCAATCATCGAGTGCAGGGGCTTTGTCGAGGATCATTTGAGGATCCCTGCTTTCAGGGGCAGTCCCGGTGGCTGGTAAGGTAGCGAAGAGTGGTGCAGAACGATCCGTAGCGTACCGGTTTCGTCCTTTTTGTAGCCAAAGCTCTTGTCGACCGTGGTGACCGACCCGTCCGAGTTGGTCAGTTTGACCCAGCCCATCCACATCGCGACAT
>NZ_LIKT01000059.1 GCF_001294455.1 Phaeobacter sp. 11ANDIMAR09 | reverse complement strand
AGGTCAACTTCAACAAGTGCATCAGGATCTTAGCGGTAGAACGACAAAAGCCCCCGAAGGGGCTTTGTCGGTGGCTTCTACTTTACAAGTAGAGCTGGTTGCGGGAGTAGGATTTGAACCTACGACCTTCAGGTTATGAGCCCGCGTGCCAATCTCACCTAAATTACTGAAAAAAGGCAAAGTTTCCTTTGATTTCGGGAAATTATCTGACTCCTGCTTGACGCAGAGAGTCACGGAATGCCATTAACATCCCTCACTTTGCCGGACACAGCACGGACACATTATGCCAAAGATTAACGAGACTTTCGTGAAGAAAGTCGAGCCACCAACAGTCAACCACAAAATTCATTATGACAGTGAAATCCCTGGCTTTGGTCTTCGGGTTACGCGGGCTGGCACCAAGTCCTTCATTCTGAATTACCATATCTACAAGCGGGAGCGCCGGTTCACGATAGGTCAGTTCCCTGCTTGGACCGCTGCAGCAGCTCGTGACAAGGCCAAGGAACTACGCCGCCTAGTCGACCAAGGTATTGATCCTCTAGAGGAGCGCATAGAGCGACGCGAAGCACCGACGGTGGCAGATCTTTGGATTGAGTATGAAAGCGTACACCTACCAAAACTGGCGCTGAGAAGCCAAAAGGATCAGCAGGGTATGTGGACAAACTACATACTCCCAGAGCTCTCCTCAGTTGCGGTTCGGGACTTGAGCAGTCGTCAAACTGACCGCCTACACGCCAACATTACGGAGAAGACCCCTACCCGAGCCAATCGGGTTCTGGAAGTTCTGCGAACCGCTCTCAACCTGGCTATCCGGTGGGGGTGGATCGAAAAGAACCCCGCCGATGGCTTTCCCCGCAACGCGGAACATTCTCGCGAGCGTTATTTGTCCCAGGATGAATATGAGCTGATCTTTGCAGCGTTGGAAAAAATGCCGAAACAAAAAGCTGCCAATGCAATCAGGTTGATCGTTCTGACAGGGGCAAGGCGCGGTGAAGTTCTTGGCCTTGAATGGAGTGAAGTGGACCTCGAGCGGGGGATCTGGAACCGCCCACCCCACAAAAGCAAAGACCGAAAAGCTAAGAGAATCCCCTTCTCCAACGAAGCCCTCGTCTTGCTGAACACCATGCACGACGAGGCCGACAGTAATTTTCTTTTCCCAACCTCTAAGGGGACGCCCATGCCGGATCTGAACCGCCCATGGCGGTGGCTGAAAGAGGCAACCGGTCTCACAGATATTCGAATTCACGACCTCCGTCATTCCTTCGCGTCGGTCTTGGTCTCCAGCGGAAAGACCCTTGAGACTATTGGGAAGCTTCTCGGGCACTCCCAGTACCAAACAACGATGCGCTACGCCCATCTCATGGACGACCCGTTGAGGGACGCCGCCAACAGTTTTTCCCAACTGGCATCCGTCAGGATGTCACGAATTAGCTAGCGATTACAGGGCTTTGATTTCGGGAAATGAGCGCTCATTTCCCGAAATCGACGGCGACGCCGAGCCTGATTTTGTCTAAAAACTGCTCCACAACCAATACAAGGAGCACAACATGATAACCAAAGACGACCACCTCAAACCTTCCCAAGTTGCCGAGCTACTCAACGTATCAAAGCGGACGCTGAGCCGCTGGCACGCCCATCGGGTTGGCCCATCCCGCGTGAAAGTCGGCCGGACCATTCTCTACCGTAGAGCAGCGGTAGACGCATGGCTGGTAGCCAACGAGACTCAACCGACTACGACATTCCAAGGGGTGAATACATGAGCCAATTTTCCGTCCTCGCCCAAGGTAATTATAGAGAATTCCGAAACACTTGTGACGGCTCGCAATTGAGCGTCAATGGCCACAAGCTGAAACGGCGACAAGGGAACAGCCCACGGCCCGATAAATCGCAGAAAATTTTGGCCAGCCTTGTGGAGGAACCTTGGCAGACTCTGAATGAACTCCAGTACACATGGAACATTCAAGATAAACATGGCATCGAAACTATTCACAAATTGATGCGTGACGGCCTTGTTGAGAGATTCACAAATGGCAGCACCGTACTTTTTGGGATCCCCTATCGACCACTTGAGCTACCTGGATACGAACCACAAGCATTGGATTTTCGCTGAATCTCCGCTCCACCAAGTGGTGCGCAAGTTCACCACCTTGTCGAAACTTGGCGACTAGGTGGTGACCGCGGCGCCCCGCATTCGACAGAAATAGTGTAATGGACCTTAGTTTATTTCTCCCCCTTTAGATCTTTCTATTTCAAGAAAAGAAAATAAGTAAGAGAAGAGTAATAAGGGGAACGTCCGTCACACTATTTCAATTTGACCGGCAGTTGTCGAAAAGCTGCTGGCTATATCCCCTACTGGCGAAGTTGCGCTCCCCGGCGAAAAAGATGGTTTTTGCCCTCTTTAGGGATCAAGGCCCTTTTTCCAGCCCCAGCCGCCCCCAAATAATGAGACCTAACAACCATGAAGCTAGAAACACTGGCTAAACGCATATCGCAAAAAACAAACACTCCAATTTTGGAAGCCATCGTACTTGGCACCGCTCAAAAAGATGAACTACCTGAACACTGCATCTATTGGGATGGCGCTCATACTGGCAAAGCAGAACCACGGGTCCGCATGAAGCGAGGTTACGATAACATTCCCTGGCCAACAGTAGTTCGTGACCGTCCAAGAGCCGTCATAAACTTCAAAGGCAAACGCCATGCTGTACAACGGCTATTGTTCGACTTCACTGTCGCTCCAGACTTCCCCTACAAGTTGGAAAACACATGTGGAGAGCCGTTGTGCGTCAATCCGATCCACTACCTCGCTAAGGCGGTTCACAACAGCAACGTGCGCCAACCAGAGCCCAAGGGCGCAGATCAGTCCAAGGACGACTTGGATCAACACATTGCGGATGAGGGGCCCTGGACAGTGGAGGAAGTCGGTGAGCTTGTTGAAATGGCTCTCACCGAACACGCTATTACGTCTTGGCAGTCATTGATCGACCTGGAAATCCTCACTGAAGCCCCGCATGAACTGATCAGCGAGTATCTGAATACTATTGGCAAACAACATCTGTGTGCCTGAGTATTCCCATCATGGTGTAATCCATAGTTAGAAGTGGATCACACCAATGGAAAAAGGGCGCAGCGACCACTCAGGGATCCGGCATCACCAGATCTATGTGGGGTCGCAGCCTGGCCGCAATTCCGGTCTCCGGCTTCCAAGTAGGAGTGCAATGGTCAAGTACGACGGACAAGTTTCGCTCCGCTTCATTGCCCTTTTGCGTTCAGCATTTCGTAAATTATGTTGGCAAAAAGGCTTCCCTTCTCCGGCATAGTCAAAAGTCGCATCATTTGCTTCTGATGGGCTTCGTTGCTGTCCAGAATAGCATCTTCGACAGCCTTCTGAAAATCTCCCAGCATCGCTTGCTCACGGGTATTGTTGGCGATCTGGGTCATGACCCGATCATTTTCACGAACTTTGTCAGAAATCGTCTGAGCGTAGTTCACCACATCATCATCTGTCAGACCGTCTCCAGCAAACAGGTCATTCAAACGCTGGATGATCTGGGACAGAAACTCTTCAGACTTATCTTTTGCTGTTCCGCTGCCAAGCCCAGAGCCAGGGTCGAGCCCTTCGCTAGCATCGATTGCGAGCTTCAAGTTTTGCTGTTTTTGAGCTACTCCCCATCCTTTGGACAGTTTACCGCATAACTTAAGCTACTTTCTGCTCCTGCTGATCTGGTTTGGTTTCTTCTTTTCTCAGCCAATAGACCACGGCTGGCGGTCTGCCGCCAAGGGCGGAATGTGGGCGCTTCCGATTGTAGAATTCCACCCACTTTCCGATACCAGCTTTTGCTTCCGATCCGGTCTCCCAAGCGTGCAGGTAGACGCATTCGTATTTCAGGGACCGCCACAGGCGCTCTACAAAGATATTGTCGAGGAAACGCCCTTTGCCGTCCATTGAGATGCGCACACCAGATCGCCGCAATCGGTCCGTCCAGGCAAAGGATGTGAACTGGCTGCCCTGATCCGTATTCATAATCTCGGGCTTGCCGAAGCGGTGGATCGCCTCGTTCAGCGCTTCGACGCAGAAGTCCGCTTCCAGCGTGTTTGAGATGCGCCAGGCCAGCACCTTCCGGGTGTGCCAGTCAATGACTGCTACCAGATACAGGAACCCCTTACGCATCGGCAGATAGGTTATGTCAGCCGCCCAGACCTGGTTTGGGCGCCCCACCTGCAGACCCCGTAGCAAGTACGGATATGTCTTATGTCCCTTCGCCGCCTTGCTGGTATTGGGCTTCTGGTAGATCGGCATAAGGCTCATCAACCGCATCAAACGGCGGATGCGCTTCTCGTTTACCGGATGCCCTTCGTTGCGAAGATGCCACGTCATCTGCCGCACGCCGAAGAACGGCGTCTCCAGAAACTGCTCGTCGATCTGGCGCATCAGCGTCAGGTTCAGCGCTGTCTCACCCTTGGGCCGGTAGTAGAACGACGACCGCGAGATCGACAGCAGCCTGCATTGTTTGCCGACCGACAAGCCAGGATTGGCTGGTTCGACCATTTCCCGCCTCACTTGCCGATCCACGGTTTGAGCTTTCGTGACAAAAAATCGTTGGCCACGGCCAGCTCCCCGATCTTGGCGTGGAGCTCTTTGACCTGCTCTTCGTCGATCTCGGGCTTGTTTCGGCTGCCTCGTTCGAACACGCCGGACGCACCCTCTAAGAGCGCCCGCTTCCAGCCGTGGATCATCGTCGGGTGAACACCAAACTGGCTTGCCAGCTCTGCGACCGTCCGCTCGCCCTTCAAAGCCTCCAGCGCAACCTTGGCCTTGAACTCGGGCGAATGGTTCTTCCGTTTCGACATTTCTGATCTCCTCTTCGTCGAAGATCAGCAGACAGCAAATCGTAGCTCACGTCAGTGTCCGAAATTCGGGGGGTAGCTCAGCCAACAGGCGAAAGTCGCAATCTATTTCGGTGCTTAGTCATGAGATGCGTACGCCGTTGAATGGTGTCATCGGAGCTGTCGACTTACTGGAGCGGACTGAATTAACCGATTTACAAAAGAAATACCTTGGCTACGTGAGCACCTCTTTAAATACACTGCTTAAGCATGTCAACGACGTACTAGTAGTGAGCAAGCTCGACAGCAGCAAAGTCATTCTCGAAAAGGAGTTAGTCAACCTAAGAGACCTGATGAGTGATATTGTTCAAGAAAACTCTGCACAAGTCGAGCAGTCTGGCGGTCGGATCACCCTGACATTCGCACCAAATACTCCACTTGAGGTAGAGACCGACCCGAGGCTGTTAAAGACAATAGTCGCAAACCTCGTCGGCAATGCAGTAAAGTTTGCAGCGGGCGAGAAAATCAGCATTTCAGTGGAGCACGTTTCGATTGGAACGCTAGCGTTCACAATTAAAGACAGTGGCCCAGGAATCCAATCATCTGATTTTGACAGTGTCTTTGAACCATTTACAGTGCTTGACGCATCCTATGGACGCCACTCTGAAGGCACAGGTCTTGGGTTGAGCATTGTAGCAACGTCTGTCGAGGCGTTGGACGGTCAGATAGAGTTGCATAGTGAGTTTGGTAACGGGTGTGAGTTCCGCGTACAAATTCCAGTTGATCTCCCTGAAGTCTGCTCCGAGTTTACCACCCGCGACAGTCTAAAAGCCCCTCCTTTGCGTAATAATCCTGAACCCACCAAAAACAAGGAACGTAAAAGGTGCTTGTAGTCGATGACAACAAAATTAATCGCCTGCTACTTACGGACATGCTTCAAGGATTGGGACACTCAGTTTCTGAGGCTGAAGACGGTTCGATTGCGCTTGAGGCGGCAATGAATGAACGTTTCGACCTGATTTTAATGGATATCAGTATGCCGTACATCGACGGTACCGAGGTTTCAAGAAGGTTGCGAGAAAGTGACGGTCCTAATCGCACAACAAAAATTATCGCGCAAACCGCTCATGCCAGCCCGAATGACCAAGAAAAGATTTTTTCCTCTGGAATGCAGGGTGTTTTAACCAAACCCATCTCAATTGAGGCGCTTCAGTCAACTTTAGCTACCTTGGCGGAAAAAGAGAAATTTTTCACTTTCGATGACCTCGCATACCGATCCGTGTTTGAAACGGAAAAGCTTAAAGGCCTGGTTCGAGCAAATGGCGTTGGACCAACTGACCTAGTTCTAGATGAACTGTTGGATGAAGCCACTTCCATCATTCTTAGGCTGAAATCCTGCGACGCGTCACATTATAGGGAGAAGGCTTTGAAAACCCGTGTCCACAACGCAGTTGGTGCCTGCGCTTCCCTGGGCGCTAATGCATTACACAGAAGTTTTAGAAAAATCGAAGATTGTCTGAAGAATGGAACATTGAGTTCCTCTAGAGATTTTCTTGACACCGCGGAACGTTCGCTAGTCGAAACACGTTATGTCGCATCCAATCTAATGTCTCAATTGAGACAAGCGCAATGACGACGACATAGTTGCGTTGCGCTCAGTGAATTGACGCATGCAGGGGATGGCCGCCGTATCTTTCTCCAACGTCCAGAAAAGTCTGATTGTGGTAGCACGATGGTCCGGCAGCGCTTATCCATACTCTGAGGCCCACGAGACTTAAAGCGGATCATCCAATTGTTTGGGGCCACTCCATCGGCCTTTTGTGGAACAACAGCTGTGAATGCAACTAATGACCTTCCTCCCGCTAAAGGTACTCAACAACTATGAAAAAACGTAAAAGTCCCTGCGTCGATGTCTGTGAATTTACCGGCCCTAGTGGCTGGTGTCTTGGCTGTGGCCGCACAAGGGAGGAATGCGCAAGGTGGAAAAAAATGAAACCTTACGAGGCAAATATCATTGAGAAG
>NZ_LIKT01000058.1 GCF_001294455.1 Phaeobacter sp. 11ANDIMAR09 | reverse complement strand
AGAGAACGGTACAGCTCCTTGGGCAGTTTACGGGATTGTTTGATAAGCGCTTGAATGACGCTGTGACTGTCCTTGTTGCTGACCTTTGCCAGCATCACAAAGCGAGTGTTGCGCTCGACCAGTGTGGCGATGAAGCCGTTGCTTGGACCTGTGATCAGATCACCTTACCAGTGCCCCGGTACAGCGCAATCTTCTACTGTCTGGGCATTGTTGCAGAACCCAGAAATTGAGCGAGTTTTCCCTTTCCCATTGAGTTCAGGCCACGCGTTCGATCTCGGCGATGCCGAGATCGTTGAAGCGGTTCATGAGAGCGATACGGATGTGGGTTTCGGCGGTCTGGCGGTCGGGGTCCCGTGAGGCGATGCGTTCGCCGAAGGATTTCAGGCATCGCATCTTTGCCTCGATCCGACTTCGGGCATGATAGCCAGTCCATCGCTTCCAGATGGCCCGCCCGAGGCGCCGGGTGGCGCGCAGGATCTCGTTGCGAGCCGTTGCGGCTGGACAGTTTTCTTTCCAAAGGCGCCCGTTCTTACGGATGGGGATGACGGCGGCGGCGCCTGCGATGGGTTCCATGCTTGCGGGCCAGCCACTCGCCAGCGCCGAGGAACTTGATCCCGGTACTGTCTACCAACAGGTTCAGCGGGCCTGCCGCGCGACGGCCCGATATCTGGACGGTGATGGATTTCTGGAGTCGGCTCAGGGTGGAAAAGTCGGGCCCCGGCCAGTCCAGCCCGGCCATCGTCAGGGTGCTGCCCACCATCCCGGTCGTTTGCCTCAACAGCAGGCCACACAGCACTTTCACCATCAAACAAAACTGGATCGCCGCATCCCAGAACACTGCAGGGTGGCCGTTGCGAGCGGCTCTGGGTGCCAGCCACACCATGTCCTTGTCCAGCCAGATCAGCAGCGAGCCACGCTGCTTCAGCGCGTCGTTGTAGGACTTCCAGTTCGTCGTGCGGTAGCGGGCGGGTACGGGCTTGCTCATGCGAGCCTCTTAACCCACCGGATTCTCAAAGTGAATCCGCATTGATCAAGTTCTGCAACAACGCCGCTCCAATGGCTGCTATGCGCTAAATTGTGCATTGCAAAGTCAGGGTACGATCCAACCAGCGCGCATTCGTGGCGAAGGGGCTGACCACATCGTCACTGAAAGGGGAACCCTTGGACGGCATTGCTTACGCGAAAACACAACTATCGGCAAAAAAACAAAACCACACTATCTGGATCTCGTGCGTAACAGAGAAAAAGCAGATTAAAGTAAGCGACGATGAGCGATGTAAAACCCATTATCCTCTGGTTTAGACGGGACTTCAGGCTGGCGGACCATCCGGCGCTTTGTGAAGCCAGTAAATCCGGGCGCCCGATCATTCCTGTGGTTCTTCTGGATGAAGTCGCAAATACCTTTGGAGCCGCCTCCAAATGGCGCATGTCCAAGGCCATCGAACACTTTGATGTAGCTCTGCAAAAGATTGGATCCCGGTTGATCCTGCGTCGCGGAACGGCAGAAACCGAGTTGCTCAACTTGGCGAAGGAGACCGGTGCAGAGGACATCTGGTGGTCTCGTGCTTATGATCCTGATGCAATAAAACGTGACACTCGCGCCAAATCAGAACTAAAGCGCGCGGGGCTCCGTGCAAAGAGCTGGCCCGGACATATTCTGTTTGAACCTTGGACAATCGCCACCAAGAAAGGTGGTTTTTATCAGGTCTACAGCCCTATGTGGCGTGCCGTAAAAGACCTTGATGTCGCGCAGCCTGATGCCGCACCTGAGCGCATTGTGGCACCTGCGAACTGGCCTGTCTCGGATCGTTTGGAGGACTGGGCTCTCGAAAAAGGCATGAAATATGGCGGGCGAGTACTGAATCGATACGCTCAAATTGGCGAAGCTGCAGCCAAGGAGCGCCTCGCGCGTTTTGCCCGGGGGGCAATCAAAGATTACAAAGACCTGCGTGATTACCCAGCACTGAATGCAACCTCGCATCTCTCAGAATTTTTGGCCTGGGGAGAGATCGGGCCACGTACTGTTTGGCACGCAGGCTTGCAGGCGCATAAGAAAGGCCACCGAGGGGCGGAGCATTTCCTAAAAGAACTCGTGTGGCGTGAATTTGCGTACCATCTCGTTTTCAATACTCCCAGGATCACTAAAGAGAATTGGAAACCTGAGTGGGACGCATTTCCTTGGTCAGAAGAAGAAGACGAAGCGGTTCTGCAGTGGAAACAGGGCCGGACAGGTATTCCGCTTGTCGATGCAGCCATGCGAGAGATGTATGTGACAGGCCACATGCACAATCGGGGTCGTATGATTGTTGGCTCATTTCTTACAAAGCACATGCTAAAGCACTGGCGGATTGGGCAGAAGTGGTTCGAAGAATGCCTGACGGACTGGGACCCTGCCGCCAACGCAATGGGATGGCAATGGGTTGCAGGAAGCGGTCCGGATGCTTCCCCCTATTTTCGCATTTTCAATCCTGAGACCCAGGCAGAAAAATTCGATGCGGATCAGGCATACATCAAAAGGTTTCTGGCTGAGCTTTCACCAGAGGCAGGTTCAGAAGCCTTGGCCTTCTTTGAGGCTTGTCCTCGCGCTTGGCGGCTTTCACAAGTCGATCCCTACCCGAGCCCAATCATCAGGCTCGCAGAAGGCAGGCATAGGGCTTTGAAGGCCTACGAAAACCTATGAACTAGGAGGCTAAGCCGTTTTGGTTTGGTTCAGAAACCTTGCAGCTGCCCCAGATAACAATAGGCTCCAACCTCCGCCCTGTTTCGAACTAGATCTGTCCATTCTGGCGCCTCCAAGCGCAAAGTGATCCAAACCTGCACTCTGACCGTAGTCACCACACAAGGAGGAAGCCATGATGGGTAGAATAGTCTTTTTGGCGGTGTTTATTCTCGCAGGGTATCAGGTGAGGGCTCTAGATCTAACAACCCCATTTGCATCCATTGATGGAGGTAGCTTGGCCTTGTCTGACTGGTCCGGGCAGCCAATTTTGGTTGTGAATACGGCTTCTAGATGCGCCTATACCAAGCAGTACAGCGGTCTACAAAGTCTGTATGAAACCTACCGTGCCGCGGGCCTCGTGGTCGTGGCGGTCCCTTCCAACGACTTTCGGCAAGAGCTGGCAAGTGAACAACAGGTCAAGACTTTCTGCGAGTTAAACTACGGAATTGATCTTCCCATGGCCGCTATCACTCAGGTCTCAGGCCCGCAGGCGCATCCGTTCTATCAATCGCTGATGCATGAAATCGGGTTTGAGCCAAAATGGAACTTTAGCAAAGTACTGATCGGACCGAAGGGGGATGTGGTGGCAACCTATAAGTCCAATATTAGACCGCAGTCCGCTGAAATCCTCCGCGATATCGAAGGTATTTTACAGTGATGACCAAGCCGCTGCGCCAGCCCGAAAAGCTCACCGTATTTTATGACGGATCCTGTCCACTATGCGCCTCGGAGATTGATCTGTACAATCGGGCAGACTGTCATCAAGCCCTGCGCTTCGTTGATGTTTCCTCTGAAAACTTCACGGGTGATGCCCAGATAACCCAAGACCAGGCATTGGCCAGATTTCACATACGTTTGCCGAATGGGCAGCAGCTGTCGGGCGCACGAGGCTTTATCGAGGTCTGGCGTGTTCTGCCATCCTGGAACTGGATGGTGAAACTAGCTGATCGGCCCGCAGTAGCACTGGTCTTGGAGCTGCTTTACCGCCTGTTTCTACCTCTGCGCCCGCTGATCGCAGCCTGCATACATTTATTCCATAGTATTTTGCGTCGCACCTGATGCTTACCTTTTGGGACACTGACCAAAAGAGGTGATTGAGAATGACACAAATGGCATCTTTGCTGTTCATCCCGATCGGGGTCATGGGCGTAAGTCTTTCTATAAATGCCGCGATCGTTTACCTGAAGTGGACAATATGACATGGAACAAAATGCACTTGTCATTGGGGCCTCGGGTGGCATTGGTCTGGCCCTCGCGCAGGAACTGGAAGCCAGAGGCTATAGCGTAACCCGACTATCACGGTCGAAGGACGGTTTCGACGTTACCTGCGAAGACAGCGTTGCAACAACCCTGGGGCGGTTGGACACACCGTTTGACCTGATCCTCGTCGCCTCTGGAATCCTGTCAAATGGCCAGGGACCGGAAAAAACTCTGCGCAGTTTATCCGCAAAAGAAATGTCCGACCTTTTTGCTGCAAATGCAATTGGCCCTGCTTTGATTCTGAAGCATTCAATAAAATTACTCCACAAAAGAAAAAGGTCGGTTTTTGCAGCACTTTCGGCTCGAGTCGGCTCAATCGGCGACAATAAATTGGGGGGCTGGTATTCCTATCGCACGTCCAAATCCGCGCTCAATCAAGTCCTTCGCACTGCATCAATTGAGCTTTCCCGAACACACAAAAACTTGGTTTGCACAGCCGTTCATCCTGGAACCGTCGCGACAGAGTTTACAAAAAACTACCCAAATCATCAATCTGTTAGCCCGCATCAGGCTGCAGTCCATATTCTAAACACCCTCGACAACTTAACGCCCGAGGATAGCGGCCATTTCTTTGATTGGGCAGGAAAACCAATTCCATGGTAAAGTCCGGCCAGCCATATAAAAAGGAGTCATTCGTTTAAAGGTGCCTTTTCATCCCCAGGCGGGTCAATAGAGCTACACCAAAACAGGTGAAGACATACGGTCAGAGAAAAAGATTTTCTGAAAAAACAGACAAAACGATGATCCAATTGGGAAGGAACTCCGTAACAATACTATTCCGCATGATGCGGGAAGTAACCAAATGGAGAAACCATGTTTCGTAGAACTTTCCTCGCAACATCGGCAGCCGTTGCCATGTTATCCGCATCCGTCGCACTGGCAGACGGCCACTCAAAAGACATTGTGGATACCGCCGTCTCTGCAGGCTCTTTCGGGACCCTTGTGGCCGCGGTACAAGCCGCCGGTTTGGTAGATACCCTAAAAGGCGATGGACCGTTCACAGTCTTTGCCCCAACCGATGAAGCCTTCGCCGCCCTTCCTAATGGCACAGTCGAGGAACTGCTAAAGCCCGAAAACAAGGCCCAGCTTGTTTCTATTCTCACCTACCATGTTGTGCCCGGAAAAGTGCTGAGCACGGACCTGAGCAACAATATGATGGCCACGACAGTGCAGGGCAGCGATCTCGCGATTATGACCCAAGGTGGTGTCACGATTAACGGCGCAAAAGTTGTCTCGGCAGATATTGCGACGTCCAACGGCGTCATCCACGTGATAGATGCGGTCATTCTGCCTGAATAGCCAACCGAAGAAGTCACGCACCTTTTCGAGCTTTGGCTCTCAGAGGTGCGTATCTGCACGAACGCACTGCGAGACTTTGCTGATCAGCTTGTTCGATGAGAAACCAAAGGATTAAAAACATGATCAAGGCACTTGCCCTATTCGCAGCATCGGCAATCCTGTCAACTCCGGCACTGGCACAAGTGACAGTCTCATTTATCGAAGGTGCGCCAAAGGACCGGTTTGTGATTGAAAACACCGGGCGCTGTGATTTGGCGGCGACAATCCTCACCATAGATCTGTCAACGGCGGCATCCGGTCTCGTATTTGATGTCACCGACAGCGGGCACGGGGTTGAGGTCTTTCAACCTTTCGAGCTCGTTTCCGGGCAAGACGTCGTTCAGCAGCACTCAATGATTACAGATGGCGATACGACGGTGACCTTGGAACTTTCCAGCCTGGCGCCTGGCGAAACCGTAGGTTTTACGATTGATATCGATGACACAAGTGGACGAACTGAAACCATGGTCGCCGGACACGAGATTTCTGGAGCCGAAGTAACCGTGAAAACACTCGGGCAAAATTACCACGAAGCCATGTCAGCAAAAGCACAGGCGGTGCTGCCTGTTTCAAGCTGTGCCGCGTGAAAAAGAATATGCCCCCTCAAAGAGATGACCTTCTGACCCCGATTGATGCCGTCATTACTTGGGTCAATGGAAGTTCAGACAGTCATCGGCGCAAGCGGCAGCTCCACATGTCGCAGGCTGAGGTCCCGCTTCATGAAAACGCAACCAATCCGCATCGGTGGGCCTGTAACGATGAGATTTTGTACTGCCTGCAATCCATAGAAAACCACGCGCCTTGGGTGGGCAGAATTTGGATTGTGGTCGACGAGGAAACACCAGACCTTCGATCTCTTTCTGACAAACTACGTGCCAAAGTCACCTTCGTTTTTCATCGTGAGATTTTTGCTGAGTTCATAGAGTTTCTCCCCACTTTCAATTCCTTGGCCATTGAAACCCTGCTGTGGCGGATACCTGGGCTCAGCGAGCGTTTCATATACTTCAATGATGATGTTTTCCTGAGTGCGCCTTTGAAACCTACGGATGTCTTTCAGGGGCTCATCCCTGTACTTCGCGGGCAGTGGGTGGATTACGCTGAAACGTTGAAAAACCCGAGCGTGCGGCGCGACCCGGCAAAGTTCAATCACTACATGCAACTGAATGCCGCGCGGATTCTAGGGTTTGAAGACACCCGATTGTTCGCATCCGCCCATGTCGTTCATCCGATGCTGAAGTCTGTCATGGCCCAACTGTTTGACCAACACAATAGAGCTTTTGTTAGCAATATTCGCCACCGCTTTCGTGATCTCAGCCAGTTCTTACCTCAGGGCCTATTTAGTCACGCCAGCATTGCGGCCCAGAAAGCGGTTCTTATACGCGTTCCAGACCACCTCCATATCAAAAGCGGACAAGGCCGTGATCGCTGCCCGACTGAAACCCTATCCTTGTTGGGGAAAGCGGCAAATTCGGCGTTTAAATTTTTGTGTGTAAATGACCTGCCTCAGCTTGAACTGGTGGTTCCCGAGGCCCGCGAATGGATCAGTTTAGCTATCGGGGGCTTCATCGATGATCAATCTTTGCCTAACAAGCAAGAACCTATCTCGGTCACCAATGAGCCAACTGTTTTATCTGATGACCTATTTTTGGAGCAGGCTTGAAGTATCCATGTCTCGGATCAAGTCCGCGCATAGAATGACTGCTTTTAGCAGAAAAGCTGTACTGATCAGCCC
>NZ_LIKT01000057.1 GCF_001294455.1 Phaeobacter sp. 11ANDIMAR09 | reverse complement strand
CTTCTTACGAGACCCCATTCCCTAGACCAACTCAAGTACTTCCGGCGCCCAAGGCGGGTTTGCTCCCTTACGGGACACTGAAATTCCGGCGACTTTTGACGCGAAAGTCAAAGCTGACCTCAATATCTCAGGAGTGATGTGCGGGAGTATCTCAACATCCAACTTTCCAAGCTCCCTGAGTTTGCACAAGAAACCAGCGTTGAAGGTGTCGCCTGCGCCAACCGTATCGACAATATCAACGGATTCGGTCGCGACTGCGACCTCCGTGCCATTGGGAAGATAGGCAAGCGCACCAGCGGATCCGCGCGTTGCGACCACGAGGCGCGGGCCATGGGTCATCAACATCGCGGCTTTTTCCGCCGACGGCATGTTCGCCGGAATTAGCCAGTCCAGATCCTCGTCGGAAACTTTGATGATATCAGTCTGTGCCAGCATTCGGTTCAGACGCGCACGGTAACGTTCCTGATCTGCAATGAAGGCTTCGCGGATATTGGGATCCAACATGACCACGCGATCACGCTTTTCCCGCTCTAACAGGGTGGCATAGGTCTCGGCGGCGGGCTCTACGGCAAGGCTGATGCCGCCAAAAAACAGCGCACTGACATGCGCAGGCACTCTTGGCAAATCGGAAAGCTGCAGCATGCGACCGGCTGAGTTTTCATCCAGGAAACTGTAGCTGGCCTGGCCATCCTCCAGCCGAACAAATGCCAATGTTGAAGGGCGGCTCGACACCGCGGACAGAGATAAATCCACATGTGACGCGCGCAGATGCGTGGTCAGTTGCTGGCCAAACATGTCGTCTGACAACCCCGTGAACAGCCCGGCTGGCACCCCCAGACGCCCCAGGGCCACCGCCGTATTCATGACCGCGCCACCGCAATGGGGCACAAACCCCGGGGCGCCTTGCAGTGTAGGTTCGGGGATCATGTCGATGAGGGCCTCACCACAGCATAGGATCATCCTGATGTCTCACTTTTCACGTTCTGAGCCTGCCCTATATAGGCCTCAAGTGCCGCAAGACTGCCTTTGGACCAAATCACCTGCAACCAGCGACAAAAAGCTGGAGCAAAAATGGGATCATCACTCAGGGTGTCATAGATATGTCTCTGCTCGAGCCAGGCCTCTGGCCGTCTGGCGCTTTCTTGTGCAATTGCAGACAGGTATTGCCAATTGGGATCATTGCTCTCGACGATTGTCCAATCCTCTCGCACACCGGCACACATGCGTGCCCAAAAGGCCTCAACCAGGGCCAGTCCCTCGACAGAGCCCCCCCTGTTCAGGGCATTCCGAATGATCGGCAGGATGAATTCGGGATGGCGCGAGGATCCATCAAAAGCCACCCGACGTGTTGTGTCGCGAATTTCCGGGTTTGAAAATCGTTGGGCAATCAAGCTGACATATTGCGTCGCTGTCATACCTGGCACCTGAGAGACATAGGGCACGATCTCTTCGTGTTCGACTTTGTGGAAAAACTGCGAAATCAGCGGATGTGCCATACATTCTGCGATGGTCTGGACGGACAACTGCTCGCCGACATTGGCCAGAACCTGGTGGCCGGCATTCAGAATGCGAATCTTCATCGCCTCATAGGCATGGACATCGGGGGTCAGAATGACACCAACCTTTTCAAAATCCGGACGACCCGCGCAGAAATCATCCTCGATCACCCACTGTCGGTAACTTTCATGTGTCACAGGGGCTGCGTCATTGATCCCAAATCCCTGCGCCAAAGAAATCTCGTTGGGACCGGTTGCAGGGACGATACAATCCACCATGGAGTTTGGAAAACTGCAGTGACTTTCAATCCAGGAGGCAAGGTCTGGATCGACCTGTTGGGCGAAAGACAGGACGGCTTGCTTGGCAATTTTGCCGTTGCCTCGGAGATTGTCGCAGCTGAGGAGAGTGAAAGGCCCGGTGCCAGCCACCCGGCGCGCCGAAAGCGCTGCCACGATGGCGCCAAAAACGGTTCTTGGGGTGCCTGGCGCGTCAAGATCATGCTGGATCTCTGGATGTTCGAGGTCCAGCCCGTCGCCGTTGGGAGAGATGAAATATCCGCCCTCCGTGATGGTCAGCGACACGATCCGAATGGCGGGATCAGCCAATTGACGCACAAGGGCGGTGTTTGTGGGCTCGATCGGCAGGTAGTCGATCATCGAGCCTATGACCTCGGCGGACTTCCCCGTGGGCGAGAGCTCAATCAACGTTGTCAGGCAGTTCTGCGCCAACAGGCGGCTGCGCATGTCCTGGTCTTGGGCGCGGACGCCTGCGCCGATGATGGCCCAGTCCTGCGCCTCTCCCTGTTGCATTAGCCGATGAATAAACCAGGCCTGATGCGCGCGGTGGAAATTGCCAAGGCCGATATGTACGATGCCCGGGCGCAGCCCGGCCCGATCATAGGTAGGGCGTACAATGTCAGCGGCAAGCCCGGGAAGGGCCGCGTCAGACAGGGCAACACCCGTCGTATGTAGTGCCGAGGCCGCCATCAGAGCCTCAGACCCTGCGCGTCAAATTTATGGATCTGATCAGCCTGCGGCGTCAGATAGACAGTATCGCCATGTTTAACGGCGATGTCGCCGCTCACACGCACGGTGACCATGTCTGCCACGCCAGTGTCATGCACATGGATAAAGGTGTCCGAACCCAGATGCTCGGCAACGCCGACGCGGCCTTTCCAAGAACCTTTGCTCATGCTGACCACTGTGTGCTCCGGGCGAATGCCAATGGTGGCGGCACCGTGTTTTTCGGCCTCTGTTCCGGTAACAAAGTTCATCTTTGGAGAGCCGATGAACCCCGCCACAAATTCGTTTTGCGGTCTGTGATAGAGATGAAGCGGAGAGCCCACCTGCTCAATCACCCCGGCCCGCAGCACCACGATTTTGTTGGCCATGGTCATCGCTTCGACCTGATCATGGGTGACGTAGATCATGGTGGTCTGCAGACGCTCATGGAGCTCGCCGATCTCCAAACGCATGCCCACACGCAGGGCAGCGTCGAGGTTCGACAATGGCTCGTCAAACAAAAAGGCGGCAGGTTCACGTACAATGGCGCGACCAATGGCAACACGCTGGCGCTGTCCCCCCGAAAGATCGGCGGGTTTGCGATCCAGATAATCCATCAGGTTCAGGGATTTTGCAGCCGTCTCAACACGCTGATCGATTTCAGGCTGCGCCATCTTGGCCATACGCAAAGGAAAGCCGATGTTTTTGCGCACGGACATGTGCGGGTAAAGCGCGTAGGATTGGAACACCATGGCCAACCCACGCTGCGCGGGCGGCACTTGGGTTGCGATGGCGCCGTCGATTTCGATCTCGCCCGAGGTCAGGTCCTCAAGCCCTGCAATCATCCGCAATAAGGTCGACTTTCCGCAACCCGACGGGCCAACAAATACGGCAAATTCACCGTCTTCGATGGTCAGATCCAGCGGTGGGATCACCTGCACATCACCAAAGCTCTTGGTCACGTTTTTGAGTTGAATACGTCCCATTGTGGTTCCTTACTTCACGGCGCCAAAGGTCAAGCCCTGGACAAGTTGTTTCTGGCAAAACCAACCCAGGACCACGATAGGCCCAACGGCGGCTGCGGAGACGGCAGACAGGCGGCCAAAGAACAGGCCTTCCGGGGCACGGTTGCCTTCGATGAGTTTAGACAGTGTCGCTGCATCCGTGGTGGTCAGGCGCACGGTCCAATAGGCTTCGTTCCAGCAGAAGATGAAACAGAGCAGCGCGGTGGAGGCGATGCCGCCCCAGGCCAGCGGGATGAGGATCTCTTTGATCTCGCCCCAGGTGTTGACGCCATCCATCTGACCGGCCTCGATGATATCCTTGGGGATTTCCTTGAAATAGGTGAACAGCATCCAGACCACGATGGGCAGGTTGATCAGGCTGAGCACCAGGATGATCAGAAAATGGGTATCAAACAGGCCAGCGGATTTGGTGATGAAGGTCATCGGATAGAGTACCGCCGCTGCAGGGAGCATCTTGGTCGAGAGCATCCACATTAGAACGTCTTTGGTGGATCGGCTGGGATTGAAAGCCATCGCATAGGCGCAGGGAATGCCGACGCAAAGCGTAAAGGCGGTGGCCAAAACAGCCGTGATGACTGAGTTCTTGGCAAAGCGCCAATAATCGTAGTTCTCGGTCATGTTCAGGTAGTTTTCAAAGGTCGGCGTGAACCAGATCAGATGCTCAGGCTTCACAGCATCGGCGTCGGTTTTAAAGCTGGTCAACACCATCCAGAAGATGGGAAAGAAGAACATCAGCCCCACGCCCCAGGCCAAAACAGGCCGACCAAACTGTGAAAACCTGGAGGATTTTGCAACAATAGCCATGGGTTTTCCTCTATTCCATCAATGTCTTGCCAATCATGCGCAGCAGAAAGATCGCAACGATGTTGGCTAGGATGACTGCAAAGATCCCGGTGGCACTAGCAGCCCCGATATTGTTGTTGGCAAATTCGCCAATCAGATACGGCAGGTTCTTATTGCCGTTACCGCGGCTTACGATTTCGATCTCCGCGTAGAGCGAAAGGTGGAAAATCGCCTGGATCATCACCACAATCGCAATCGGCCGCGCAAGATGTGGCAGCGTCAGAAAGCGGAACTGGGACCAAGTGCTTGCCCCATCCAGGATCGCGGCTTCTTTCTGCTGCTGATCTTCGGATTGCAGCGAGGTCATGAAGATCAGCACGGCAAAGGGTGTCCACTGCCAGGTCACCATGATGATGACGGCATAGGCCGAGGTTTGTGTCGCCCGGAAGGAAATTGGCGCCAGGTCGGGCCAGAGCGAGAAGAACCAGCCCAGCAAGGGGGCATTGCGCAGGCTGTCAAGCAGCTCGTTGATGCTGCCAACGGCGATCCCCTGCAGGCCCAGCACCGGGTCCAGGATCATGTTGATCCAAAGCACCGCGTTTACAGCTGGCATCACAAAGAAGGGAGAGATCAGAAGCACCCGAACGATGCCCTGCCCGGGGAAGGTCTTGTTGATCAGAACAGCGATCAAGATCCCAAGTATTACGGTCAGAAACAGGATGCTACAAACAATGAACAGGCTGTTCTGGATGGCAAACAGGAAGTCTTTGGAGTTGAGAACAAACTCATAATTCCCAAAACCACGCCAGTTGCTCAGGCTCGGGCTTGTCCACTCAGGGCGGCGCAGATTGTTCAGCACGTAGCGGATAAAGGAAAAGTACAGGGTCATTCCCAGGGGAATGAGCATCCACACCAGCAAAAGGAGTACCGCAGGTGTTTGAAGAAGGCGCGGCAGCTTTCTAGCAGACATGGTCCTATCCTCTCAGCAAAACGGGATAATCGTTTCGCATCTGTTGTTTGGGTTGCGATTGCTTGGATGTTAGGCGGTACCAGGGGGATCTAGCAAACCCTGTGGTACATCAAAGCGAGGGCCCGGCCAGACCGAGCCCTCAGTTGTTTTAGTCGTAGTAGCCCGCTTCTTTCATGATCGAATGTGCAGCTTTCTGGGAGGCAGCGAGAGCCTCTTCGACGGATTTTGCACCAGACAGAGCGGCCGCCATTTCCTGTGCAACTGCCGAGCCGACCTCAGGGAATTCAGGAATCGCTGCGAACTGGACGCCTACATAGGGCTTCAGATCCGTCGCTTCTGGGGCGGCGCTGTCAATTGCTGCCAGCTCTGCTGCTGCAAATCCTGCTGCTGCTTGGAATTCTGGGATGGCATAGGTGGAGGCGCGCTGACCCGTTGGGACAGAACCCCAGCCGAAGTCAGGATGCGTGCCAACCGCCTGGACATAGTCCTTGGAAGTGGCCCATTCGATGAATTTACCCGCAGCTTCGGCATTCGGAGACCCGGCCGGAATTGCCATGGCCCAGGCCCAGAGCCAGTTAGAGCCAACCGGGTTGCCGGCGTTGGGGGACTGGGCATAGGCCACGCCGTCTACCTCTAGGAACGAGGCGGCGATAGTGGCGTCGATCCACATCCCGCATTTGCCCTCGTTATAGAGCGCCAGGATTTCATTGAAGGAATTGCCCTCAGAACCTGGAGGGCCATAGTTGCTCAGCAGATCCACATAGAAATTGATTGCGGCATTCCACTCGGCACTGTCCAGAACCGGGCGGTAGTCTGCGTCAAACCAGGCGCCGCCAAAGGAGTTCACAACCGTAGTGATAAAGGCCATGTTGTCGCCCCAACCTGGCTTGCCGCGCAGGCAGGCGCCGTAGACACCATTGTCCGGATCATGGATGGCCGCCGCCGCCGCCTTGACGTTGTCCCAGCTGTCGCTGTCTGTAATCGAAACTCCGGCCGCATCGGTCAAATCCTTGCGGTACATAACCATCGAGGATTCACCGTAGAAGGGCGCGGCATAGAGCTGGCCTTCGTGTGACAGACCATTGCGCATGGCTGGCAGAATGTCATCGACGTCATATCCGGCCGAGAATTTCAGGGGTTCGATCCAGCCTGCCGCGCCCCAGATCGGGGCTTCCTGCATTCCAATGTTGATTATGTCATACTGGCCGCCGCCGGTTGCGGTATCGGATGTGACCTGCTCGCGCAGAACACCTTCCTCCAGCGACACCCAATTCAGCTCAACACCGGTTTCATCGGTGTAGGCTTCCGCAACCTTTTGCATGTTGATCATATGACCGTTGTTCACGATCGCGATTGTCAGTGATTCAGCAGAAGCACCGCCCGCTGCAAAGAGCGCAATGGCAGTGGCTGCACGAAGCGTGCCTTTCCTAAACATCGTCGTCCTCCCAAATTAGATGCTTGCAACTAGCCTATCGCGCCGCGGCAACTTGCGTCAATTTAATTCTTTACGCGCGTAAAGTTATGAATTCAGCATGCGCTACCAGCCGTTTAGGCAGAGGCCCGCATGATCAACCGCCCGTCAAACAGCCGTTCTTGACGCGAATCGTTGGTCTCTTCCGACTCGATCCGGTCCAGCAGGATTGCCGCGCTTGTCTTGGCAATTGCCTCATAGTCCTGTGATACCGTCGTCAAGGTTGGGCAGGTGTATCTGGAAAACGGGTGATCGTCGTGCCCCGCGACCCGCAAATCGCATCCTTCACCAATGCCAACCCGCAATCCAGCTTCAAAGGCCGCAGACAAAAGACCAATGGCCAGGCGATCGTTGCTGCACAAAAGCGTGTTTGTTGGCAGGTTGCGATCGCGTACAACTCGTGTGCCTTCACGAAATCCAATCTCTTCAAACTCCCACCCTTGGCCTTCAGCCTGAATCAGGGCGGGACTATGTCCCAACCTTTCCATGGCTGCGATATAGGCGCTCCGTCGCTTGAACGCATTTGGGTTGCTGGGTGACTTCATCTCAAAAAAGCAGGGCGGCTCACCTGTGCGGCAGAGGTAGTCTACAATCAAGCCAATGCTTTGTGCGTTGTTGGATCCGACAAAGGCCTCTCCGATCCCGTCGATATTGGCATCAAACAGCACGGTCGGTACTTCCCCGCAGAAGGCTTCGATCTTGGCATGATCTGAGGCGCGTCCAAGCGGAGCCAAGAGCACCCCCGCCGGTTTAATACTGCGCAGATTATCCAGATTGGCAATTTCCATCGCTGGACTGCCGTGGGAGCCAAGCAGCACCGGGCGATACCCGGTTTCAATGATGTGCTCTTCGATCGTGCGGGCAATCTTTGCAAAGAAAGGGTCCGCCAAATAGGGCACCACAACGCCGATGTTTTTTGTCAGGCGCCGGTTTTGGTTCACCGCATAAAGGTTGGGCTGATAGTCATATTGCTCTAGTGCTGCCTCAATACGCTGCCGCGTGGAGGTCCGCACGCTGCTGGGGTCGTTGAAAAACTTGGAAAGAGTTGGTCGCGAGATACCACTTACAGATGCGAATTCCTCCATGTTTCTTATTTTTGTTCCAGTCATGTGAACGCCTACAATAGCTTCTCAAGACGCCTTGCAGCTGCACTGCCGACGATTTTGAGACAATAAATACTTTGCGCGCGAAAACAAAGTCCCGTGATTCCAACCTGCCGGAAAAACGCTTTGACAACTCTAATCCTCGTCCCCGGAAATGAGTGCATTAGGCTCAGGACCCATTGATTTATTCTGTGCTTCGTGATTCATT
>NZ_LIKT01000056.1 GCF_001294455.1 Phaeobacter sp. 11ANDIMAR09 | reverse complement strand
GCCCCATCTCCGACGCCGGAGACTTGGTCTCGCGAAGCGCCATTCGCGGCGTTAGGTTCGCCGCCGCGAGCAATGCGTTGAACTGGTGCCTAGTCCAGCCTGCGGTCAGATACTCCACGACTTCATAGCTTTCACCGGAATTGCGGACGATATCCACGACGTTGCGCTACGTTGCGCAATCAGGGTTGTGATAAATAATGATCACCCCGCAGCCTCTGGAAAACGATTGCGTGTGCGATTAGCGAAGGCGACCAGCGATAGCATAACTGGCACCTCGACCAGCACCCCGACAACCGTTGCCAGTGCCGCGCCGGAATGAAGCCCGAACAGGCTGATGGCCACCGCGACAGCAAGTTCAAAGAAGTTGGATGTGCCAATCATCGCACAGGGGGCCGCAATACGGTGCGGAACTTTCAGCGCATATGCCGCACCATAAGCGATTGCGAAAATGCCATAGCTTTGGATGATAATTGGCACCGTTATTAGGACGATCACAAGCGGTCGGTTAAGGATCACTTCGCCTTGCAAACCAAACAGGATCACTACTGTCGCGATCAGACCGATGATCGACCACGGTTTAACCTTGGCGGTAAAGGCCTCAATCGCTTGGGCCGACCCTAAAATGCGCCGCGTGATCAACCCCGCAACCAGCGGCAGCACTACATATAGAACCGTCGCTAGCACCAGTGTTTCCCATGGCACCACGATGTCTGTGACCCCCAGCAAGAACGCCACAATTGGGGCAAAGGCCACGACCATAATCAAATCGTTTACCGAAACTTGCACCAGCGTATACGTGGCATCCCCTCGGGTCAGTTGTGACCACACGAACACCATCGCCGTGCAGGGCGCGGCCCCGAGCAGGATAAGACCCGCAATATATTGTGCGGCATCTTCGGGTGCGATAAACGGCGCAAACACATAGTCAAAAAACAGCACCGCGAGCAGCGCCATCGTAAACGGCTTGATTAGCCAGTTCACCACAAGCGTCACCAGCAACCCCTTGGGCTGTCGCGCCACACCTGCGACCGCCCCGAAATCCACCCCGACCATCATCGGATAAACCATCGCCCAGATCAGGACCGCAACCACCAGATTGATCGAGGCCACCTCGGCCGATGCCACGGCATTCACCAAACCCGGCGCGAAAACGCCAATCGCGATACCTCCGATCATCGCAAGGGCAACCCAGAGGGTCAGGAAGCGCTCAAAAGGGCCAAGTTTTTCATCATTGGATGTAGTAGAGTCGGTCATAAGTTTGCCTTTTGAATTTCTTACATGACGTATTCAGTTTCAGGTTTTGTCGTCTAAAAGTGCGGCAAAGAGGTTGCTGTCGATGTTGCCGCCCAACGCGGTGGCTGCTTGACGAACGGCACTCAGAGATAGCGGATGGGTTTTCATTGGGGCACCTTGTCAGCCTGCGCGTCTGCGGCGATCTGAAATACGGCATCCCCCCGCACAACCTGTGCCATCGCCCGTTTGCACAAAACGAAACCGGCGTAGGGAGAGTTAATCTGCTCCGGCGCTTGCAGTGGGGTTCCAGGGTGGTGGATCAGGCCTAACACCTCGTTTACGGCGACCGCATCTCCGATAGATTTAGACGGTTCGAACAGCCCTGCATGATAGGCATAGATCGACCCTTGCGTGTTCACTTCGCGGGTTCCGTGTGGAGGGTCTGGCACATAGTCAGGCAGCATCCCAAGGCTGTGCAATACCCGGCGCAATCCGCGTTCGGTTCGGTGCAGAATTTCGGGCGTGACTCCCCCTGACCCGCCAAATTCTGCCATGACATTGATTACGCCGTTACGGTTTGCAGCTCCCATCGCGGTACGTGCGGTGCTGTCACGCCCACCGCCGCTGGTGAACACCCATGCATAAGAGAGATCGAACGCCTCTTGCTGCCGTTGCAGCGCGTTAGATTCTTCTGGGCTATATCCCTGTCCGCGCAGCAGCGTCGACGGATAAAACAGCGAGCTTCCGCCTGAGTGCAGATCAATCGAGTAGTCAGCCAGCGGCATCAAAACGGTTTCGATATAATGGGCGATCATTTCGCTAGGGCTGCCCAATGCGTCGCCGGGAAACAGCCGGTTGAGGTTACCATCATCAACCGGCGATGTGCGCAAACCGGCCTGCGCTGCGGGTGCATTCGCTGTCGGCAAAAGGATCAACCGCCCGCGAATGTCTTGGGCTTCCAAATCACGCGCAAGGTTGGACACTGCAATCTGCCCCTCGTATTCATCGCCGTGATTGCCTGCCATGATCACCAGTGTCGGGCCGCTGCCATTTTGGATCGACACGACTGGTACGGGTATCCAGCCATAGGCCGAGCGATGCGCCGAATGCGGGACGCGCAGATAGCCTGCGTGTTTGCCAGTGGCCTCGAAACCTACTTCGGAGGTGATGAGCGTCGTTTTCAACAGGAACACCTTGCTTTGTTACTTCGGAAATCACCGAATTGATCTGGCTGGTACTGCCCATACGACCCGCTTGTCAACATTCGATAATTCGGATATCAGCGAATTATGAACCAAGACACTGCAATCGAAGCCTTCTCAGCCCTTGCACAAACCTCGCGTTTGGCGATCTACCGGATGTTGGTCAACGTCGGGCCAGACGGGCTTACCGCGACGGCCATTTCCAAACGCATAGGGGTCGTCCCGTCAACTTTGTCCGGACATTTGGCGGTGCTCAAACGCGCAGGCCTGTTAACAGCCACCCGCCATTCTCGCGAAATTCATTATGCTGCTAACTTGGGCGTGATGAATTCACTACTCAGCTTCATGCTGGCGGATTGTTGCGGCGGGCAGGTTGAAAATTGTTCGGAAATCCTGACGTTGTTAAGTCCGAGCGCTGCATGAGCGAAAACTTAGAGCCACTCAATATATTGGTCTTTCTGGGATCTGTGCGCACCAGCACGCCGCCACGCCCCGCGCGACTGGGCGAACGTGTGTCGCTCTTTTGCCGCGATCTTCTGATGGCTGCAGGCCACAACGTCATGCTGATTGATCCGCTAGTCGACATGCCGCATCCTGCCCCGGCAGAGTTCAAGCCACACTTCGCCTACGCAAACGGCAAAGCACCTCCAAAGCTCGATGCACTGGCGGACAAAATACGAAGTGCTGACGGCTACGTAATGGTCAGCCCCGAATACAATCATTCAATGAGCCCCGCACTAGCTGGCATGCTGAACCACTTTGGCAGTTCGCTGTATTCATGGAAGCCATCGGCAATCGTGACCTATTCTGCTGGCCAATGGGGCGGTGCCCGTGCTGGCGTGAACATGCGCACTTACCTGTCCGAGCTGGGTTGCTTACCGGTATCTGCGATGGTGCATGTTCCAAAGGCTCAAGGTGTCTTTACCGAGAGTGGTAAACTATCGGGGGCGCAAAATTCGGCTTCTTGGAAGAGCTATTGCAGCAGGGCGATGGATCAGTTGGCATGGTGGGCTAATGCATCCCGCAGCTATCGGGAAAACAATGACCCCGAACAGGTCGTTCCAGCATTTGTGAGCGATCCCAGTCAGAGAGACGCGGGGAACGACTCAGCCTGAGAAATGATACGCTTGCTACCCCTCCGTTGGGTTTTGGCCTCAACGGACTATCTGGTGGCCAGATCTTCTGAATGACCGGTTACTGTGGATAGCCCCAGTTCATTCTTGGCGCAGCAGCAGTGAGTTTGGGCTCTGAGCAGCCTAATGAGCTCGCAGAGATGGCCCGTCTTTATTCCTTCTGACACCGGTCGTTCAATCCGATGCTATGCTTTGGGCGTCAGCGCGGTGCTGACGTCAGGGTTTGGAGGCAGGATTCGAGGGCATATTATGCCAAGAGTCCAACTTCCTGCAGTCACCCCGAAGCGCAAAGCCTGGAACAAAGGGCGGATTACCTTGGTGTCGAGTTAGAAGATGCCTTGAGCATCGCTGAACGGATCGACATCTGCCCCATGGCGGCGGACGGCACTCGCCGTTCGCCGATTTAGAACAGACCTATGCCTTCGCAGCGGCGAAAGAGAAGTGCGAGCCCACTTTCACCGATGCCGCGGCTTGGGCAAACGTCTGCTTTGGTGCCAAAGTCACTGACATGCCGACATCAAAAGGGGCCTGCTGCGGATGCGCGACAGAATGTTCCTGTGGTTCAAACGCCAATCAGTGGGCTTGACCGTATGGCATGACAGCGTGGCTCCAAGGCGCTCAGTGGCCTCCATTGCAGCCAAAACTCCGCATGACGGCAGAGATTGCCCATGCAACTAAACTGCCATTTTGGTGTCTAACGCACCAAGAACGCAAATGGTGCGATCCTCCAAGAGGTTTGCTATGGTGTAGCAACCTATCCTTGACGGTAGATATTTGATGCGCCGAACCCGACATGCAGACAAGATTATCGAGGCGACCCAGTCGTCCTCTGCTGCCGCGCGGAGCCAGGTTGCAGCAAGTTGGCACCGTTCTGCAAACAAACATGGGTTAGACCCGGACGAAGCCCGCGCCCCAGAGCGGGTCGACCAGGCCGATCTGGATCATCGGCGGGCTGCGCTTGATAGGTTCATGATCGTCGCCTCTCCGCGGCTTGATACGCTCTTTTCGCTGGTCGGGCAGTCCGGTTGCGCCGTCTTGCTGACTGATGCAGAGGGCATCGTTCTGGACCAACGGATATCAGACGGGGACGCATCAGTTTTTGAAAGCTGGGGCCTGACAGCTGGCGCGGATTGGAGCGAAGCCCATCAAGGCACGAACGGGATCGGAACCTGCCTGACGGAAAACCGCCGCGTCATTATTGATCGTGATGAGCACTTCTTTTCCCGTAACACTGGCATGAGCTGCATCGATGCACCCATCTATGGGGCAGATGGGTCGGTGGTCGCGGCGCTTGATGTGTCGTCAGCCCGCGCGGATCAAACCGAAGCGTTCAACCGTTTGATCAGCGCGCAGGTCGGCCAAACAGCACGCGCGATCGAGGAGGCCTATTTCCGCGCTGCCTACACCTCGGGGCGCATTATCGTGGCAGAGGGCGGCGACAGCGATGCTGCGGTCCTATTGGCCGTCGATCAGGACGACCTCGTTATTGGGGCAACCCGCGCGGCACGCAATATCTTCGGGTTGCAGAAAACCGGCGCGATTTCGGCACGCCCGGCGGCCGACATTCTGGGGCGTGAAGAGGGTCCGACCGGGTTTGAGAAAGCAGAACGCGCAGCTGTTGTGCGGGCGATCGCGCGTGCCGACGGCAATGTTTCGCAAGCCGCGCGGCAGTTGGGCGTGGGCCGCGCGACGCTCTACCGCCGTATGAAACGGCTTGGGCTCGACGCAAGCTAAGCACCCTGTCCCAGTATTGAGACACTTCCATCCGACATTCCCAGTGCGCCTAATGACAGCGCGAAACGCATGCACCTATCCAAAGGCCAGTCCGGATGGAGGATCCGGCAACCTTAGGAGGAAAACACTCATGAAAGACATGGCACACACCGAGGCGGGCACATACACGTCGCCTTTCAAGACCACATACGACAACTTCATCGGCGGCAAATTCGTCGCCCCCGTGAAAGGTCAGTATTTTGAAAACGTGACGCCGATCACGAACGAAAAGATCAACGATTGCGCTCGGTCCACGGCTGAAGACGTCGAGCTGGCGCTGGATGCGGCCCATGCCGCCAAGAGCTCCTGGGGCGCTGTGTCCGCAACGAACCGCGCAAACCTGCTGCTAAAGATTGCCGACCGGATCGAAGAGAACCTCGAATTGCTCGCGCAGGCTGAGACATGGGACAACGGTAAGCCGATTCGCGAAACCATGGCTGCAGACATTCCGCTGGCGGCGGATCATTTCCGCTACTTCGCCAGCGTTTTGCGCGGTCAGGAAGGCTCCATGAGCCAGATCGACAACGACACCGTTGCCTATCACTATCACGAGCCTCTTGGCGTTGTGGGCCAGATCATCCCATGGAACTTCTCGATCCTGATGGCGGCGTGGAAACTTGCACCTGCTTTGGCTGCGGGCAACTGCATCGTGATGAAGCCCGCGGAACAAACGCCAGCAGCGATCATGGTTCTTGCCGAGGTCATCGCCGATCTTTTGCCCGATGGCGTGCTCAACATCGTCAACGGGTTTGGGGCAGAGGTCGGCGCGGCACTGGCCACATCCAAGCGTATTGCCAAGATCGCCTTTACCGGCTCAACCGCGACCGGCCGCACAATCATGCAGGCGGCAACCGAAAACCTGATCCCGGTCACACTGGAACTGGGTGGCAAAAGCCCCAACGTGTTCTTCTCGGACATCATGCGCGAAGACGACGCCTTCTTTGACAAGGCAATCGAGGGGTTCGTTCTGTTTGCCTTTAATCAGGGCGAGGTCTGCACCTGCCCATCGCGCGCGCTGATCCAAGAAGACATCTACGAACCCTTCATGGAGCGTGTGATCGAACGGGTGAATGCCATCAAACATGGCGATCCGCGTGATCCCGAGACCATGGTCGGGGCACAGGCGAGCCAAGCGCAGCAAGAGAAAATCCTGTCCTATTTCACAATTGGCGCTGAAGAGGGTGCCGAGGTTCTCGTTGGCGGGCAGGCTGCTGACTTTGGCGGAGAGCTCTCCGGTGGCAACTACATCCAACCAACGATCCTCAAGGGCCACAACAAGATGCGGGTGTTCCAGGAAGAGATTTTTGGCCCCGTCGTCTCTGTCACCACCTTCAAGGACGAAGCCGAGGCTTTGGCCATTGCCAATGACACGATGTACGGGCTTGGTGCCGGTGTCTGGTCGCGGGACATGAACACGTGCTACCGCATGGGCCGGGCCATCGAAGCAGGTCGCGTTTGGGTCAACAACTACCATGCCTATCCAGCTCACGCGGCATTTGGTGGCTACAAGCAGTCCGGGATCGGGCGCGAAAACCACAAGATGATGCTGGACCATTATCAGCAGACCAAGAACATGCTCGTCAGCTACAATCCCAACAAGCTGGGTTTCTTCTAGGTTTTTTTCAACCCCCGTCCTTTGGGCGGGGGCTGACTTCTGAACTGTTCGTATCGTGATTTCTTGATCCAGCCGTTCTAGTGCCACTCAGTAGTTTGGGTGATAGTCCGGACGGTTTCTCTTTCTGGCCCAAAGATCCTATGCTGGAGTGTTCGTTCAACAATTGTTGAACGAACATTTCCAAATGCTGCGAGTTCGCAAGGGCGGTCATTCGCGCAGCCGCAGCGAAATGGCGCTTAGTCCGCAGTCCTGCCCTTCAACCTCAAAACATTGCAGCAAGCCCCACCAATGACCGCTTTTCATGCGGCATCGCTGCGGTTGAGGGCTGTGTTCTCAAGTCGAAAGGCGGACTTTGCAAAGGTCGCAACCTGCGCAGAGCTGCCGTTGCCCATGGGCCGCGATGGTCACGCGAACCTTCCAAGGCGGAGGATGACTGCTGTCAGCCCATTTTGTTGAAAAACACCGAGTCGGGTCGAAACTGAGCATTCTGCCGGAACACTTTTCCTGTGAGGGAGTTTTTCAACAGAATAAGCCCAAGGAAGACATGGGAATTCTACCGGTCGAGAGACGCCAGCGGTTCGCCGTATCTGCAAGCCATTCAATGCGCCTGTGCCGTCAGAGAGGACAGAGGGGTACTAATGCACTCCAAGTAGTTCACGTAAAATTCAGTTTGCGAGGTGCCAGGATACAAAGAAAGCGGAAAGCTGCCTGAACATAATTGCATCGCTGTGTCCAAAGTCGCGCTTGAGATTTCTGGCAATGCACGAAGCCGAAGCTGTGCAGCGGCATCTTCGGTAAGAACCGGTGGTTTTCCCGGCCTTTCAACACCGAGATCGCCCAATCTCGAAGTGGATCACCTCCCTCATCCTTCGGGATATCAGAAAGCACACATATCACCCTGAGGCCATCGCTGTCTGCTTCATACTTTGCGAACGTGTCTGTCGGTAACAGTCGCTTTGGGTCGGATTGCAAGGTTTCAAAAACGGAAACGATCATGCTTTGTCCTTTGAATTCCAAATGCTGGACGCTTGGGCTTTTGATAACCTCAGCGAAGACCATCTTTTTCAAATATTTCAAAAAACCGGCTTGAAGTGCGGCCAGTTTTGCACGGAAATAT
>NZ_LIKT01000055.1 GCF_001294455.1 Phaeobacter sp. 11ANDIMAR09 | reverse complement strand
TGTGAATGGCGGAGCAATATTCGGCCACGGTAGCGGCGGCACAGTGCGGTCGCGGGCGGCGTAAAAGTCGGCCACTTTTGCCCTTTCGGTTTTCGGGAGGGCTTGGGGATATTCACCGTGGATTTGTATTTGAAGGTGCGTCACGCTTACTTTGAGGAAGGTTTGAGCGGGCGTCAGATAGCTCGGGATTGTTGATTGTCACTGAGAACTGACCCGGTAGCCCCATAAATTGTCACTGAGAATTGACCCATGTGAACACAGTTCCCCGATGGTTTTGGTTGGGGGGATTTGGAGTGATCGACATGGGATTTTTGAGTGTCATTCGACGCTGGGCATTGCGTGACAAAATGCCAATCAGAGAGATTGCCCGGCGTACGGGTTTGTCTCGGAACACGATCAAGAAGTATCTGCGTGAAGGTGCGGTGGAACCGCAGTTCAAGACGCCCAAGCGTCCAAGCAAGCTGGATCCCTACGCGGATCGGCTGTCAGCTTGGCTTTTAATCCAGACGCGGAAGTCACGCAAAGAGCGGCGGACAGTGAAGCAAATGCATGCTGATCTGGTGAAGCTGGGGTATGATGGGTCATATGAACGTGTTGCGGCTTTTGCCCGTGCCTGGCGTGACGATCGACACAGAGGTGGTCCTGATTTCTTGACCAGTTTGCAGCCGGTTTAAGGTGGATCAGGGTTTCACTTCAGGCTGCCAATCTCATTGGTTCTGTTTTGCTGTCATAAGCCTCGTCGGGGGTCAATAATCCGTGCGTCGAGTGCGGGCGCTCAGAGTTGTAGTAGGTCAGCCATTTAATGATCCCTGTCCGCATTTCTGAGCCTGTTTCAAAGGCGTGCAGGTAGACGCATTCGTACTTCAAGGATCGCCAGAGCCGCTCAATCATCCGATTGTCGCGCCACGCGCCTTTTCCATCCATGCTGATCTTGATCTTCGCGTCGGTCACTACGTCGATCCAAGCGCCGCTGGTGAACTGGCTGCCCTGATCTGTGTTGAATATCTCCGGCGTCCCATGTTTGGCCAGGGCCTCTTTCAGAGTCGCGACGCAGAAGTCCGCATCCATGCTATTGGACAGCCGCCAGGCGAGAACTTTGCGGCTGTGCCAATCCATGATGGCCACGAGATACAGGAAGCCGCGCCGCATCGGTATGTAAGTAATTTCTGCGCACCAGACCTGGTTTGGCCGGTCAATCACGATGTTCCGCAATAAATATGGCCAAATCTTATGATGAGGGTGCTTCGTGCTGGTATTGGGTTCCTGATAGATTGGAACCAAGCTCATAAGCCGCATCAATCGCCGGACACGATGCCGCCCGCATACGTGGTTGTTGCGCTTCATATGACGTGCCATTTGGCGCGATCCGTACCACGGCGTTTCCAGGAATTGCTTATCAATGATTTCCATAAACCGCAGGTTCTCCGCACTCTCGCCCTTCGGCTGATAATACAGATTAGACCGGGCCAGCGTCAGCAGCTTGCATTGACGGCGCACGCTCAGCTTGTGGTCTTTGCTCACCATTTTTTGCCTCGCGTCCCGAGCAGTTGATGCGAGGCAGTGGCCAAAAAATCGCGCTCCACGACAAGCTGGCCGATCTTTGAATGCAGCTTTTCGATCTCGGCTTCTGACTGGCGGGTTTCATCCGGTTTGCCGCGTTCAAAGCCTGACGCCATGTTTGCGATCGCCGTCCGTTTCCAACCGCTGATCATGTTCGGGTGAACGCCATACTTCTTCGACAGTTCCGCAAGAGTCATTTCTTCGCGGATCGCCTCAAGCGCAACTTTGGCCTTAAATTCAGCCGAGTAATTCTTTCTCTTCGTCATTCTGAATCGTCTCATTCGTCATGCGATCCACCTTAAGCACTGGTCCGAATTTCCGCGACCACCTCTCACCGTGCGGAACAAATAACAGGTCGCGGTACTTTTGTGCCTCTGGTGTTTGAGCCCGGAGAAGCCTTCCAGTTCGACTGGAGCGAAGACTGGGCCAATATCGGCGGCGAGCGGGTCAAGCTCCAGGTCGCGCACATCAAGCTGTCACACAGCCGCGCGTTCCTGGTGCGGGCCTACCCGCTGCAAACGCACGAGATGCTGTTTGACGCCCACTGGCATGCATTCCGCGTCTTCGGCGGCGTGCCTGGTCGCGGGATCTACGACAGCGAGGATTGGCCGCCATGGGTCCGAGGCCAGGCCGAGCGAAGACCGCCGTTGATCGTGTGGGCAAAGGCAAGCAGCGGGACGTCAATGCACGCTTCAAAGCTATGGCCAGCCACTACGTATTTGAGCCTGAGTTTTGCAATCCTGCCGCAGGTTGGGAGAAGGGTCAGGTTGAGAAGAATGTGCAAGACGCGCGCAATCGCATGTGGCAAGTCATGCCCGTCTTTGCCGATTTGGAGGATCTGAACCAGTGGCTCGAAGATCGCTGCATCGCGCTTTGGGCAGAGACACCACACAAAGCCTTGCCAGGTTCCGTTGCTGACGTGTGGGAAGCTGAGAAGCCTATGCTGATGGCGCTGCCGCCAGCCTTTGATGGCTTTATCGAGCACAGCAAGCGTGTGTCACCAACATGCCTGATCTCCTTCGAGCGCAATCGCTACAGCGTGCCGGCCGACTTTGCGAACCGACGTGTCAGCCTGCATGTCTATCCCGAACGGCTGGTCGTGGTCGCTGAAGGGCATACAGTCTGCGAACATGCGCGGGTCATTGATCGGTCTCACCGCAAGCCCGGCAAGGTCATCTATGTCTGGCGTCACTATCTCGCTGTCATTCAACGCAAACCCGGCGCTCTACGCAATGGCGCGCCGTTTACAGAGATGCCCGCAGCCTTTCGCCAGTTGCAGGATCACATGCTGCGCAAAGAGGGCGGAGACCGAGAAATGGTCGACATTCTGTCTTTGGTTCTTCAGCACAACGAGGCAGACGTCCTGTGCGCGGTAGAACTGGCTTTGGAAGCGGGCGTGCCTACCAAGACACACATCCTGAACCTGCTGCATCGATTGATTGATCGCAAACCAACAGACCATCCCGAGGTCGACCCGCCGGACGCACTGGCATTGCAAACGACGCCAGAGGCCAATGTGGATCGCTATGATGGGTTGAGACAGGCTGGGGAGAAGCGCCATGCGTCATGATCCAGCTGGAGCGTCCATCGTCATCATGCTGCGCAGTCTCAAGCTCTACGGCATGGCAAACGCGGTCGAAGACCTGGTTGCCCAAGGGGCGCCAGCATTCGAGGCGGCTACACCAATGCTGTCACAGCTGCTCAAGGCCGAGATCGCAGAACGGGAGGTGCGTTCAATCGCCTACCACACAAAAGTGGCGCGCTTCCCAGCATACAAGGACCTCACCGGCTTCGACTTTGCATCGAGTGAGATCAACGAAGCAACAGTGCGGCAGCTACACCGATGCGAGTTTATCGAAGCGGCCGAGAATGTCGTTTTGATCGGCGGCCCCGGAACGGGCAAGAGTCACACAGCCACGGCAATCGGCGTCCAAGCCATCGAACATCACCGGCGTAAGGTGCGCTTCTTCTCGACCGTGGAATTGGTCAACGCGCTGGAGCAGGAGAAGGCACTTGGAAAGGCAGGGAAACTCGCTGAGATGCTGACGAAGGTCGACTTGGTCATCCTAGACGAACTCGGCTATCTGCCGTTCAGCTCCTCTGGCGGGGCGCTGCTCTTCCACCTGCTCAGCAAGCTCTATGAACGCACCAGCGTCATCATCACAACCAACCTCAGCTTCTCGGAATGGGCGCAGGTCTTTGGCGATGCAAAGATGACAACGGCTCTCCTCGATCGGCTAACACACCGCTGCCATATCCTGGAATCCGGCAATGACAGCTACCGCTTCAAGGCCAGCTCAGAGGCCGCAAAGAAAACTGGAAAGGAGACCAAAACATTGACCGCGTCATAGACCAAGGCGCATAACTGAGGGTGGGTCAAATCTCGGAGAAAATACCGGGTCAGTTTTCAGTGACAATCAACATTCAAATCAGCGAACAACAACCGCAACCTACGCCAATACCGCGAGAGCGGTTTCGTCCAAGTCCGCTTAGCACCAGTTCCCCCAACTGCCGGTTCTGCACTTGCAGCGAAAGTCCGGTCTGAGGAGTGGCACTGAAGCGACATCGGGTGCTTGTGGAAGTCCAATTGGCAGCGATCCACACCTAACTTAGGGGTCACCCGGGGCGGGCTACCCGCCCCGGCACCGCAGTCATTCGGTGACTGGGTCGTCATCGCGGCGGGGGAAGGCGACCATTTCGACGTCGGGGAACATGCTGTGTTTGACGTTGATCGACGTGATGTTGCCGCGGTCGTCGGTGTTGACGAAGAGGATGCCGCAGCGGGCCCAGAAGTTCTTGCCGTCTATTTCGCCGGATTTGACGTTCAGTTTCAGAGTTTGAGTAGCCATTTTTTGATCCTCACTTTGAGTGTTTCGATGAACATGACCAAAGCTGGCACCAAGGGGCTGTCAGCGAGAAACTTGATGGTGTGGACACCCTCCACCCCCAGCTTCACCCTTGGGGAGAAATCCGAGGGCAGAGGAGGAAGAAATGTCCGGACTGACAATTGGCGTTGATATCGCGAAACGGTTTTTTCAGGTGCACGTGATCGACGGGAGTGACCAAGTGCTTACGAATAGGAAGCTGCGACGATCCGAGTTTCTGGCCTTCTTCGAAGATCTGCCACCCAGCTTGATTGGCATGGAATCTTGCGGCGCTGCTCATCACTGGGCCCGGGAACTGATCGCCCTGGGCCATGAAGTCAAACTGATGACCCCGAAATACGTGAAGCCCTACGTCAAGCGCGGCAAGAATGACGCCGTCGATGCCGAGGCGATCTGCGAAGCCGTCACCCGCCCGACCATGCGTTTCGTCGCGGTCAAATCGGTGGATCAGCAGTCGGTCCTGATGATCCACCGTACCCGGTCCTTGCTGATCCGTCAGCGGACCATGCTGGTGAATGCTCTGCGCGGCCATCTGGCCGAACTTGGCATTGTCGCCCCTGTGGGGATTGAGCGGGTCGGCGAGCTGGTCGATCGTGTCCTCGGACACGAAGGCGACGAGCTCGGTGTCCCGCCACTTGTTCGATCCATCGTCGAGACCTATGCCCGGCAGATCATGATCGTCACGGACGAGGTCAAGCAGCTTGAGAAGCAGCTCAGAGACTGGCATCGAACAAGTGAAGCCAGCCGCAGGCTGGCAACAATCCCCGGCATAGGGCAGATCATTGCCACGGCCCTGGCCGCGACTGTCGCGAACCCGGAAGCCTTTCCATCCGGCCGTTCCTTTGCCGCCTGGTTGGGGCTGACGCCCAAATCCAACTCTTCTGGCGGGAAGGAACGGAATGGGCGGATCACGAAAGCTGGCGACCGAACCCTACGAACGCTGCTTGTACTCGGGGCGACATCGGTCATCAGGCGGGTCACATCGGGACGGGAAACGCCGCTCTATGGCTGGGTGAAACGTCTCATCGATACCGGCAAGCCTCCACGGTTGGTGACGGTGGCATTGGCCAACAAGATTGCAAGGATTGCCTGGGCCGTCATGACCGGGAAGGCAGAGTATAAACCTGAGAAGGCGGCGCTCGCCGTCTGAGCAAGGCCAGAAACACAGAGATCGGGAGAGCGTGCACGTCGAATGATGAAAACCGGTGCCAGCCGGAGATCAGGAAAGCCCGTTCGCGAGACTGCATTTGCATGTGCATAAATTTGATAGGGACCAAGATCTGCGGACTTCATCAGGGCCAGCGGCATCCACCGCGACAAAAGGCCGGACACATGAGCGCACTGAACCGGAAATCGGACTTCGAAAAAATGCTTGACCGACGGGTGTCCACACATGCTCGCGAGGAATGCGCTGGCGCAGGGGAATTTTCTTATTGAAGTGGGGTTTGTCCCGCGTCTGACACGGCTGCCCGCTTATGTTCAGCAATCAGAAACACGGCGTTGAGGATCTGAGTTTGGCCATCAATCTCTGGGCTGGCCCGTCAAAGCTGGCCTGAAACGCTGCAACTACTGTGCCGGGCCTGCAGATTGCGCGCAGTAAATATGATCTGCCGACCATAAAACGGAAATATGATCTGCGGATCATACGGCATGAAAGGCTGCCGCCCGACGCCGTATGCCAGCAGCGATGGCTTCCGCCAAAGGCTGTGGAAACCCATCCGGCAGGTCTGCTAGTGTCTTGTCCAAGGCGGGTTCAAGCTCAGACGCGACGCCCGACAAGATCTCTTCCGCTAGCGCCACACCAAAACCTGCCGCCTTCGCAGCCTGTAGGAAATGACGCGGCACCACCTCGTTGATCCGGTAGTGTCCGTCGACGGCCATCGCGAGGCGCATCCGGTTCTGGCGGATTTGACCGTCATCCACGGCTTTCTGAGCGCTCAGCACATCGTAGAGTGGGGTCATGCGGAACCCGCCGGGGCGCAATGCGATGCTGAAATTCTTAGCGTGCCCGTCTGTCGCCCCTAAAAGCCAAAACAGCACTTGCGCGCGGAAGAACACGCGCTGATCCGCCTCGGGGTCATCACTGCCCGCCTGCAACCCGATCCCTTCGGTGATCCCCGGCCCGCCATCCATTTGATATTTTTGGCTGGGTGGGATTGAGAGCGCCTGACAAAAATCCTCCTGCGGGAGGCGGATCAAGCGGCCATCTTTGGTCCAGCGCCGATCAAACCGCGTCACGACAAGGCTTCGTACATCTTCGAAGTCAGTAATTTCGACCTCTGCTACATCCAAACCCATGGCGCGACAGAAGCTCATGCAGAAAAACTCGTTCTCAACACTGTCAGACAAGTCAATCCCCGCTGGTAAAACACCTAGCTGGGTCTTGAAGATATGGGTCGTAGGAGTGAGCCCCGATGGACGGATCCAGGCGCCCTCGTGGCGCAGCAGCGCTGTTTTCTCCTGCGCCCCGGCGATGGAAATGCGGAAGTCGTCTTCCTCATCCAAGCCTAGCGGAGCGCTTGCGAGGTTGCGTAACATATCCGCAATCTGTGCCTCAGATACGGGCTCTCCCTTGAGCACGGCAAACTCTGGAATCTCACCTGAGACGAATTGCAAGGCCCCCACGCAATCGCGCCCGATTTTCTCCAGCATGTGCCACGCGTCCGTGCCGCCCGCACGCACCCGTGCAGCGACGCGCTCTCGTATCGCCTGATTGTCCGGCAGCAGGTTTTCCAAGTAGGCGATAACAGGGCCGCCCTGGTGTACCTCTTCACGCAAAGGCAGCGAAAGCGAGATGGGCATGGCATGTTCCCATGCCAACCATTCCGGATCATATGTAAAGCTGATCGCGCCTGAACCAGCGAGACGCAAAGCCCCCACCGTCCGCCCGTTCAGAAGCACTTGCATCGTGCCGCTACGCCCGTGTTTGGCCATCAGAAGATATCCTCAATCTCAAGCGAGCCACCGCGCTCCACCAATCGGAACTCAAGCCCAAGTGCCGCCATGACAGCGAGCACTGTGGCGAGCTTCGCTCCCGCGTCGCCATTCTCGAGCGACGAAATTGTCGCGACGCGCAAATTCGTACGCGCGCTGATATCGCTTTGGGTCCAGCCGCGCGCTTTGCGCGTCCGGCGGAGTGCCTCGCCGATCTGCTCGGCCGTTCGTGCTGTGAGGTCCATGACGTGGCTCCTTTTACGGCACAGCGTAAATCAAAATAAATTACGCTGCAACGTAAATATTCAATTTTTACGTCATAGCGTAACAATCGAGCCGCACTCATGCCTGCAGCCCCGCAGCTCGAACCTGCTCAGGCGTCACCAGCTTCGATGCAATTAAGTCCTCGACCTGCCGGTTGGTGATGTGACGACACAGGGGATGGCGCTCGTGGATCCACTCGGTGAGGCTGGCACGACCTTTGGCTTCGGCTTCTCGTGCCTTCTCGCGGTCCGCCTGTATCTGGGCAAGCCCCTTCTCCCAACGTCGCATCTTGAACCAGTTGTCTGAGAAGCAGACCTTGCTGCGCGTGTAGCCCTCGCTTTCCTTGGCATAGGCTTTGACCGCTTGCTTCAGATCGTCGGGCTTCACTCCGGCCTTAACAGCTGCTGCGATCAAACGCAGACTGGTCCGCCGGTCTCGGATCCTGTCCTCGGGATAGGCCGCCAAGATCTTCTCAGATTCAAGATCTTCAACCTCCTTCGCCA
>NZ_LIKT01000054.1 GCF_001294455.1 Phaeobacter sp. 11ANDIMAR09 | reverse complement strand
CCCGCAGAAGTCCCCCCGCCTCAGGCGCTTGCGGCGGGGCAGGAACCCAGCCCGGTTGTTGTGACCGCAGGCGAGCCATCCAAAGAGCCCGCACTGAACAAACGAGAACTGATTGACGCGGCGGTGCTGCGCTCTGGGGTGAAGAAAAAAGACGCCAAACCCGTTGTCGAGGCGCTTTTGGCGATCCTGGGTGAAACCGTGGCCTCTGGCCGGGATCTCAATCTCAAACCCTTTGGCAAATTGCATCTGAACCGGAGCGAAGAGCGCAGCAACGGCACCGTGCATGTCTGCAGGCTTCGCCAGCCTTTGCCCCATGGGAATGGCGCGCAAAAAAGTGCAGAAGAGGTGGAGGTTTCTTCCCCAGAACCTCTTGCACAGGCCGGATCCTAACGGTAGTACCCGGCTCAGAGGGTGATTAGCTCAGTGGTAGAGCGCTTCGTTCACATCGAAGATGTCAGGAGTTCAAATCTCTTATCACCCACCATTTTTTTCCACTAACTATCAATGGTTTAAGCGAGATCCGGCGGTCGATTTAGTTCGGGCCGAAACCCTGCTGGCCCAAACCGGCGTCAATACAGGCGGAGCCGCAGCAGGGTTCGATCAAAGGCGGGCTTCAAGTGCTCCCTATGATGTTTCAGTCTTTATCCGTCCGCATAGCGTGATTATTTTCTCTAAGCGATTCATGATCCGCTCCTGAAACGCGCCAAGCTGGTCGATGATTTCTGACAGTGTTTCCCCGGATTCGGGAAGGCGCGCGCTTTCGATTTTGCACAGGACGCGCGTTGAGCTGAGCCCAAGGATGTGCCTTTGCATGGTTTGGCAAGCCGTGATGATCCGCGAGGCCTCATAGTGCACCTCTTGCAGACCGACATTCGACAGAACTATTTGTTTGTTTGACAGATCCGAGAGAAGTTCGAGCTCTGCGCCGATGCCAGTTTCCAAACCTGTTTGGCCTTCAGTTTTGAATTGCTGTTCACATTCCACCAGAACCTTCACCATTCCCTGGACAAAGCCGCTGGTGTTGACCAACTCCTTCAGCTTTGAAAAGTTGCTATCTGGGCCGATGACGTTGGCTTCAAACCACTCGGACATGTTGCGCGACATCGAACCATAGTTCTGAGACAACACCGTCACCGGCCCGCCTGCAGGCTCTATCCTGGAGGCAATCACACGTAGATTGTGCGGGATCGTGCGCATGGCGGAAAAGTCACTGACCAGCCCCTGGGTTTCGCTGGTGAGCGCGGTGGCGTCCTCAAAGGCGCCTTTTAGATTGGTGCTGATCTCTTTGCTCTCGCGCCCCAGACTTGCCTCCCGCTGGCTCAACTCCTCTTGCAGCGCGACGGTCGCAAAGTGATCGTATCCATCAAACCCCTGTTCAGTGACCCAGGCTAGTAACAAGGCGCGACTGTCTTCCGGAGTTAGCGCCTCAGCGCATTCGGCGCTGAGCAGCTGAGAGTAGGCCTGTTTCACTTTTTCAAACAGCTCGCTTGTCGGCTTGATACGCACAGATACAAATCCGCCTTCGCAGGGGATGACAACTGCATAGACCCAATAGGACAACCCGTCTTTTGATTGGTTCTTCACGTAGGCGCCAATGTGGTGGCCGCGCTGAATGGTGTCCCAGAACAGTTGGAACACCCCTTTGGGCATGTCGGGATGGCGAACAATCTTATGGGGGGCCCCAATCAGCTCCTGCCAGGAGAAATGCGAAACCCGGCGAAAGACCTCGTTGCCGGATTGGAGGATGCCGCGTTCATTGGTCCTGGAAAAGAAAATTTCTTCCAGACCAAAAGGAGCTTCACCGCTGGTCGGTCTCTTGACCAGGTTTCGATCATATTGCGTCATTAGGAATCCCGCTGCGTTGACTGAAGTGAAATAAGGGGCTGAAATGATTGAGTTTGTGGGATCTTGATCCCTGGAGACTGACAGAAGGTTAACGGATGCGAATTATCGCATAGGTTGCCATTTGGGGGCAGAATCCGGGATTTTTAGATCGATTTGAAACCCAATGCCCGCCTCGGTTGATCCTTCTTTTTGCGAATCGCAACCGCTTCGGGATCTGAGCCGGTTAGGGGCCAGTGCGGCGGCAAGTTGCCGAATTCGCCCCAACACAGATCAGCCTGTTTATGTGCATTTCAAATGGATGTTTTTGGGCGGAAAGACATGAGATCGTGTTCTGAAACTTTGGCTTATCATTGCTTTCGACATCTGAGAGTGCGGGCAGGGGGCTGCTCGGGTCGGGCCTGCGTTTTGTGGTGCCGCACTCTCCGTGTTCTGCAAAAGCACCGCAAGGAGTGGAAAGCGGCAGAGGCGAAAGTATCGTGTGATCAGATTGTTGACAGTTTCTATGCTATAGGTGCTCATATCTTTTGAACTGGGGCACGCCCTGCCAGCCTGGAGATGTGATGTTTGCCTTTTTCCTGCAAAGCCTGATTTCTCTGTCTTTGGCGGGAGTGTTGGTTTTTGTGACCCTGGCCTCTGAGACCCTGCGAGGGCAACAGCAAAAGCAAAAGGCGCTGATTGGGCTGTTTATCGGGGTGACAGTGATTTCTCTCAGCATGACTTCGGTGACTGTCGGGCCTGAGAAGACCGTGATGAACGCCATGTCTGGGCCGCTTTTGTTTGCGGGCTATCTGGGTGGCCCCATTGGTGCCGTTTTTGCCGGGCTTTGCGCGATCCTGTACCGGATCGCAGTGGGTGACCCAATGCCTGCCCTAGGTCTCTATATGGTTCTGGCTATTCCGGCTCTGGGTCTGGCGGCAAGCTATCTGAAGACGCGTCATCCCTGGCCGAAGATTTCACGCCGGGCCATGACCGTGATGTTGATTGGCTATGCGGCTGTGTTTGTTGTGCCCATTTTGTACATGACCTATTTCGCGACTTCCCCCTTGCCACCTGTCGAGGTAGCCAAGATTGTTCTGGTTTTTGGTTTTACCGGTTCTCTGTCCATTCTGGTGACTTGGAAGATCTTGAAATTCGCCATCAGGTTGGCGGAAAAAATAAGCACTTCCAATGAACTGGCGAAGAACCTCGATCTGGCCATGCAGATGTCAGGTATGGGGCGGTTTCGGCGAAACAAGGGAGATCCCCGGCCCTTTTTTGATGCGGGGATGATGCAGATTTACGGGTTGGATGCTTCCGCCTATTCAGAACAGGAGCGGCAACAGGGGCTGGTTCCGATCAAGGATTGGGAGTCGCTGGTCTTTCCCGCGGATTTCCCGGCGATCAAGGCGGAAGCCGAACGGGTCTGGAGCGGCAAGCAACTGGTTGGCAGGGGAGAGTTCCGCATCCGCAGACCCGATGGAGCATTGCGGACCATTCGTGCGGTCTGGAGCTCGAATTCCAAAAACGGCGGCATACCTACCAGCGTGTCGGGAATGCATCTGGATCTCACCGATACACGCGAGGCGGAAAAGCAATATCGGGCCACTCAGGGGCGTCTGGCGATGATCGCCGATGAGTTGCCGGGTATTGTTCTGGAAATTGACCTGACGGATGAGGTGGACCGAAAGCTTCTCTACATCAGCCCAAAATGTTCGGAGATTTGGGGCGTTACGGATCAGGAATTCTATGAAAACCCAGGATTGCTGTCTAAGATGCATGATCCTGCGGACATCGCCAGCTTTATGGAGCTGATCAATCAAGGCCGGAGGACGGGTGCTCCTTTTGCACATCGCTACAAGATCACGGCGCGGGATGGGACAATCCGCTGGCTGGACTTCCACGGCAGTTTTGCCATCGAAGAGGATGGTCAGACGTTGCTGCGGGCGGTGCAGTTGGATGCAACGCATCAGGTCGAAATCCAAAGACAGATGCAGCAGGAGCGCGAGATTGCGCGCCGGGCGCAGAAGTTTGAAAGCATTGGCCAATTGACCGGCGGTGTGGCGCATGACTTCAACAACCTGCTGGCGGTGATCCTTGGCAATCTGGAGCTACTGCGGGACGGGGAAGAGCCGGAGAAACATGCTCAGATGATCGACGCGGCCATTGCCGCATCTCTGCGCGGCGCAGATCTGACCAAGAATATGCTTTCCTTTGCCCGTCAGGCGCCACTCACTCCGGTGCGTTTGGATCTCAACGATGTGGTGCGTGAGGCAAAGAACTGGATGGGCCGGGCCCTGCCGGAAAGCGTCAGGGTTGAGACCTCGCTCCTGGCCGGGCTCTGGGCAATTGATGCGGACCGCTCCTCGTTGGAAAGCGCGCTGCTGAACCTGACGCTGAATGCGCGCGACGCGATGGGGGGCAGAGGCAACCTGACCATCGAGACGGCAAATGTGCGGATAGATGAGGAATATATCGAGACACGGCACGAAGAGCTGACGCCGGGGCGCTATGTGATGCTGGCGGTCAGCGACACGGGTGGCGGCGTGGCCGAAGAAATTCTGCCGTCGATATTTGAGCCCTTCTTTACCACCAAACCGCCGGGGGTCGGCTCAGGCCTTGGCCTGTCGATGACGCTGGGCTTTATGCGCCAGTCCGGGGGAACGGTGCAGGTCTATTCCGAAGTCGGCGAAGGCACCACCTTCAAACTCTATTTTCCGGCGGCGGCACTACAATCCGATCCGGTTGCAAAATCGCCTCCAGTCTTGGCAGGAAATGAAGTGGCAGGGCGTAGGCTTCTGCTGGCCGAAGACGAAGAGGGCGTGCGCAATACGCTGGTCACAATTCTGGAACGGGCCGGCTATCAGGTCACTGCCACGGGGTCGGGCGATGAGGCCTTTGCCACCTTTGTGAGTGATCCGACCTTTGATCTATTGCTGACCGATATCGTGATGCCGGGGCAGCTGCAGGGGACCACCCTGGCCAAGGAGCTGCGTCAGCGCTGGCCCGACCTGCCGGTTATCTTCATGTCAGGCTACGCCAGCGAGGCAACCGTGCATGGCAATGGGCTGCGCCCCGAAGACATCCGCCTAATGAAGCCCGTTCAGCGCGCCGATTTGCTGGCCGCCCTGGCCAAGGGGAGCCAGCAGGTCAAAAGGCTCTGAGCGCCCTCTCAGCGCAGTCAGTGGTGCCCGCCTTTGGCCCAGGGGGCCGCGCGCATCCCATCGCGACATGATCCGCAAAACAACAAGGGGCGCAATGCAGTGCATTGCGCCCCTTCTGTCATCTAGGTGGCTGTGCAGCCCTTAGAAATGTGCTGATTTTGTTGTCGTCGGAATGGCCAGCGGCGGCGCGAACTTGGTCAGGTCGATGCCTTCTACTGCGGCCTTGTATTCTTCCATCGTTGGGGTGCGGCCCAGAATGGCGGAGAGCACAACAACCGGGGTCGAGGCCAGCAGGGATTCACCCTTCTTATCGGCAGTGTCACCCACAACGCGGCCCTGGAACAGGCGGGTCGAGGTCGCCAGAACGGTATCCCCCTTGGCAGCCTTTTCCTGGTTCCCCATGCAGAGGTTACAGCCGGGGCGTTCGAGATAGAGAATGTTCTCATACTCGGTGCGGGCCTGGGTTTTGGGGAACAGATCGTCAAAGGTGAAGCCGGAATAGCGCTCCAGGATCTCCCAGTCGCCTTCTTCCTTCAGCTCGTCGATGATGTTGTAGGTTGGCGCCGCCACCACAAGAGGGGCTTTGAACTCAACCTTGCCCAATGCCTTTTCAAGGTTTTTGAGCATCTGCGCCACGATCTTCATGTCGCCCTTGTGCACCATGCAGGAGCCAACAAAGCCCAAATCGACGTGCTTGTCGCCGCCATAGTAGGTGATGGGGCGGATGGTGTCGTGGGTATAGCGCTTGGAGACATCGTCGTTGTTGACATCCGGGTCCGCGATCATCGGTTCATCAATGGCGCCCAGATCGACGACAACCTCGGCAAAATACTTGGCGTTGTCGTCTGGGGTCAGGGCTGGGTTCGCGCCCGACTTGATGTCGGCAATGCGGGCATCCGCCTTATCGACCAGGCCCTGCAAGAGCTTGGCTGCATTGTCCATGCCCTTGTCGATCATGATCTGGATGCGGCCCTTGGCCAGCTCCAGCGAACCGATCAGGGTCTCGTCATTAGAGATACAGATCGAGGCCTTGGCCTTCATCTCGGCGGTCCAGTCGGTGAAGGTAAAGGCCTGGTCTGCCAACAGGGTGCCGATGTGGACTTCGATGATACGCCCTTGGAAGACGTTCTCGTCATGCTGATCCAGCATCTGCGCCTGGGTGGCATGGACCACATCGCGGAAATCGAGGTGCTGGGCCATTTCACCCTTGAAGGTCACCTTGACCGATTCAGGGATCGGCATGGAGGCTTCGCCGGTGGCCAGCGCCAGGGCAACGGTGCCGGAGTCGGCGCCAAAGGCCACGCCTTTGGACATGCGGGTGTGGCTGTCGCCGCCGATGATGACGTCCCAGTCATCCACGGTGATGTCATTCAGTACCTTGTGGATCACGTCAGTCATTGCGTGATACTGGTCCTTGGGATCCCGTGCAGTGATCAGGCCGAAATCATTCATGAACTTCATCAGCTTGGGGATATTGGCCTGGGCCTTTTTGTCCCACACGGATGCGGTGTGACAGCCGGACTGATAGCCAACGTCCACGGAGGGCGAAATCACGGTCGCCGCCATGGCTTCCAATTCCTGCGCCGTCATCGGGCCAGTTGTGTCTTGCGAGCCAACTACGTTGACCTTGACGCGTACGTCGGACCCGGCATGCAGGGTGGCGCCAGGGGTGGTGCCCAGGGCATTGCGGTTGAAGATCTTTTCAACGGCGGTCAGACCCTGGCCCTCGGCGGTGATTTCCTTAGAGGGGGCATAGGCCGATTTCAGCTCCTGTCCCAGGGCTTCGGCGGCAAATGTCTGCAGCTTTTTGCCAAAGACCACGGCGTAGGAGCCGCCTGCCTTCATGAATTCAATTTTCTGCGGAGTGAAGGCGGCGGCGACGCTTTTCAGCTCTTTGCCAGTCGCATCATGCAGCGTCTTGGTTTTGGAATTGATGGTCAGCACGGTGCCAGTGGCGACCGAATAGGCCTCTTCCAGAACCGCTTCGCCCTCTTCGTCCTCAACCACATTGCCGTCGGCGTCCAGCTTCTTGACCCAGTTGTCCAGATCAATGCCGATGCCGCCGGTCACGCCTACGGTAGTCAGGAAGATCGGCGAAATGCCGTTGGTGCCGGCCACGACTGGCGCGATGTTGATGAAGGGCACATAGGGAGAGGCCTTTTTACCAGTCCAGAGCGCCACGTTGTTCACACCGGACATCCGGCTGGAGCCAACACCCATGGTGCCTTTTTCGGCAATCAGCATCACGCGTGCGTCGGGGTGCTGTTTTTGCAGCTCCTGGATTTCGGCCTGGGCTTCTGGGGTCATCATGCATTTGCCATGCAATTCGCGGTCAGCGCGGGAGTGCGCTTCTGCACCAGGGCTCAGCAGGTCGGTGGAGATATCGCCGACGCCGGCGATATAGGTCACAACCTTGATTTCTTCTTCCACCTCGGGAAGCTTGGTGAAGAATTCAGCCTGTGCATAGCTTTCCAGAATGTCCTTGGCTACGGCATTGCCTGCAGCCAGGGCAGCGGCCAGACGGTCGGTGTCTGCCTCATAAAGGAAAACCTGGGTTTTCAGAACTTCGGCCGCCTGACCGGCGATGGCTGCATCGTCACCCAATGCCAGATCCAGCAGAACCTCGACCGAAGGGCCGCCCTTCATGTGAGACAGCAGTTCAAAGGCAAAGGTCGGGGTGATTTCCGCAACCTCTTCCTGACCCAGGATGATCTCTTTCAGGAACTTCGCTTTCACACCCGCAGCGCTGGTGGTGCCGGGCAGGGTGTTATAGATGAAGAAGTCGAGCGAGGCCTCGCGGTGTGCGTTGCCTACATCCTTGATCTGAGCAATCAGCTCTGCAACCAGGTCAGCCCCGTCGATGGGCTTGGGGTGCAGGCCTTGCTCTTTGCGCGTTTCAATCTCTGCTAGGTAGTCAGTGTACAAGGTCATGGTTTTCCCGCCGATATAGTGTTGCACATGAGCTTGAACGACGGGTGTCAGAAAAGGTCTGGCGAGTCGGAACAAGCTGGTTGTATGCGATGGTATACTTGTTGGGGCTGATATGCAATATGCCCACCATTGAGTTTGCTGTTTTGACTGTTCACTTTTGTGAATGTCTTACGGCCTGCGCCGCGACACTTCAGCTGTCGCGGCGCAGGCTAGCGCCTGAAAGTTACCGTTGGACTAAACACGGTTTGACGGTGCTGGCAATACGGGCCTAGTGCAACCGGCTGCGGCACTTTTGTATCAGATCTTAGCAGCTGTGGGCGTCGATTTGCTGGTTTTTTTGGCGATCCGTCAGGCCCCAGGCCTGAGTATGGAATTCTGCCAAAGGACGCGACTGGTTTCAAATTGAGGCTTTTGCCTCTTTAGGCCTCCACTCCCTTGGCCCAACTTGGAGAGAGGCGGGGGGGGGGGGGGGCCAAAGGGCGGGC
>NZ_LIKT01000053.1 GCF_001294455.1 Phaeobacter sp. 11ANDIMAR09 | reverse complement strand
ACTTGGCGAAATCCTTGGTCGCCCGAATATGCGACATCTGGGCTTTGTCGCCCATCTGACGAATATGCATATCTTCCATTATCCGCGCACGCAACGGGCTCATCTTCTCCTCCGTCATGAAATCCTCTTGTCACCAGATTGAGAAACCTCAATCGTCAAACAGGATCGACAGATCGCAAAATGCGCCGCCATACGTATGGTGCGCTAAATCAGCCAAACGCGCCATTGTCGCGTAACTGGCTTAGTTCTTGGGCCGTTTCCGGTCACACGCTCTTGTTTCAGATCATTTGTTGAGGGACAGTCCAAACAATCCTGGTATAGAAGTCTCAGTCATTGCTTCGCCATCTTCGCAAGCTTCCTTGAGTTGTTCTCTTGCGTACTCCAACTGCGACAGATTTTCACTTAATGCTTTGTCCTTTTGTACGTGCGACATGAAACCTTGATCTCCTTTTGAAAACGTAAGGCCTGCATGGATGAATTTCTCGAGACGGCAAGCGCTAGGCGCATGTGATCCTTCCAATAAGCCATCTTCAACCATCGCAAAGATCAGGAAATACTCTGAGAACAAAATCGGGTTCACACCAAGCATCCAATTCACACGTATCGCAAAATCGTCCGCTTGGTCTTCCATGCTACGACGCTCCGCGAGGGACTTAGTCTCGAGCTCGTCCAGATGGCCAAACACGTGGTGACCAAGTTCATGAGCCAGAACTATCGACAACGCACTCCTCATCCACCAAGAAAATTGATCATCATATTCACGGCTTTGCCAGAATGCTGAATACTGAGCTTCGGAGATGCCGGCGAATTTATTGAATGGCTCAGGAGGAGCAGATGTTCCGCCGTCTCTAATGACCTGCCTGCTGGTTTTAAGGAATGTTGACACAGCTTCCTTATATGGTCCGATAAGCTCAGCTTTGCCGAAGCGCCGTCCTGTGAGGTTGGCGTCAATCAGCGAGCCGACCAAGGATAGGAAGCCAGTGCTGATTTCAATTATAGGAGTGCCATTGGCATCCTCACCAGCATGAACTCTGCCAATTCGTTGATCGACGACAATGCGAATTTCAATCCTGTCGACTATCTCGAGCTCTCGGGGCTGCATTCCTTGCCGAAGGATCGGCAAAACTACATCGCGCACGTCTGCCTGTGTTACGTCTCGAATATATTTCGAAGCTTGCAAGGCAGGACTCGATTGGGCATTGGCCACGCTGCCAATGTTTAGGGGGGCAAGCGACAGTGCGCAAAGTACTATGGATCGAATGGCGAATACCATTTTGACAGTTCCTCAAGTTTTTTTCTGTCACTTTGGGCCACGCTAGTGGGGTTCAGCAAGTAACTCTCACCCGATTGGTTCCAGAGCCTTAGAGCATTGGTGCCCAGTGAATTTGCTATAACATCGGCGCGAGCATTTCCGATGACATTTAGAGCCCGTTCGAGGCGCTTTTGGTGAAGCGGCGCAACATCCTTAAACTGCCCAAACTCCTGTACCAAAAGGAGAGTTGAAACTGCTTGACTAAATTCAAGAACCCCTTCTTCACTCCCTCTGAGAAACATGAACGTGCGAGCACTATTTCTATTCGGCGGGTCTTTTTCAGCTGCTATTACAGGACTTTCTTGGGGTGCCTCCAGAGTCATTGGAAATGAAAATGTGACGTATGCGTAACCGACTAAAATGAGCAGTACAAAAATCGGGGTTGCAAGAATCACATTGGCCTTGGTAACGCCGCCATCAGTTTCAAATGCGAAGTCTACTTTCTGTAGGCTGCGCCAAAACGCGACCAGAAGTATCAGCGATATCGACACAATGATCACGGTTATTCCTATCCGTTCTGAAACGCGGACGATCAAGGCTAAACGGAATTCACTGTCTGGGTCTGTAGTTTGGGCAGAAGCCATGCTCGGCCAAATCAGCACGACCGAAACCAATGCCTGTATTCTGGCGGCGAATGTTACCTTCCGAGAATTGCGCATCAAGAAGAAATTTTCCATATAAGAGTGCTCAAAATAATTGCTTTCTGGTTCAGGCTGCCACAGCGAGTTTTGTCTATCAAGCCTCTCCGACGCTTCTGCAACGATGCTTAAAGAGCCATTCTAGGAAAATGGACAATAGTTCCGGCGGCGCTAAAAGACTTGTGAACTAGCCAGGGGAGGCCTTGTGCCCCCGCAGCGAACGGTAGGTTTGGCGGGCCGCATTGCAGCATGGAAGTCAATCGTCGGATGACAGCCTTGGGCCAGATAGTGGTGCCGGTGCTTCTCGCAAAGGTAGAGGTGGAACATTGCAGCATCTCTGCCCCCGTTAGAACACACTAATTTTGCATGTGGAATCAGTTCTACCCTGATACGTTCGACAAAACTTCTGAAGAGAGGGGCCCAAAGAGTGCTATTGTCAACTGCGGAAGATCTGGCCGCATTTACACAAGAACTGCAAAAGGAGACTGACCGTGGTCTACCATTGGTGGCAGCCGCGTTGATTGATGAGTTGCTGTCGGAAACCCTGCGCGGCTTCTTCATCGAGAATGGCTCGCCTGACAAGTTGTTGAATGGAGCTTCGGCACCGATCGGTACAATGTCTGCACGTGTGAACTTATGTCATGCGCTCGGATTAATAGATGACTATGAGAAATCCGAGACAGAGCTCATAAGGAAAGTTCGCAATCGCTTTGCTCATGCTCGACACGGTCTTTCGTTTGGCGACGCAACTATTAAAGGCCTTTGTTCTAGCTTCTCTAGCCCCGTTCCTGAAGGAGATGCATATCCCGCACACTCACCACGCTTTCGCCTGATGAACGCAACAATTTGTGTGGTGCTTAGGCTCTACCACAGAGCTGACTGGGTGGCGTTAGAGCGCCGTAAGCCTAAGGTTTGGGTTGAACCGGATTTCACTCGCTGGCGGTCTACCAAGGAAGAACCTCCACCAAAAGGCGATGTTGTTTTGGGCCTTCATCCACAGCAGGTGACCCCATTGACCTATGGCACTAAGCCGAAGGAATGAGCGTTATGCCGCGCGAAGCATGAATGGCCGCTTTTAGGAGTGGACCGCTGCGGCACATGACGCAACGAACGGCAGCTCAGGGCCGATAGACAAGACCTCTTCAAAACAATACTATTCATAAGATTTTGTTTTGGTTTGGATACTGCCGACAATGCCAACTTTGTACTCAGAGCTCCTTGATCAATTCGATCGATATGTAAACCTGGAGAAGAGACGACGGATTATTTACTTGCCTGGCCCTGATGGACCAAGTTTTCTGTTACATTATCAAAGCCATGATGATTTCGATCAAGCGGTGTTGAGCTTGCTCCTCGCGGCTTATGCCAGAACATTTGATTGTGAGTTTGTTTTGCGATCAATTGGATACGGAACCTATCAGGTGTCCTACACAGTCGTTGCCAAAACCAAGGAAGAGGCTAAAGCAATTGCTCGGCACATGAGCAACAGCAGGCGCATTGCAACTCTGACTGAGCATGCCGTTAGTGAAGAAGTGGTAGTGCAAGCACTTGATTCAGGGCAAACGGCAAGAGCATTGCTGCGCGACATGAAAACGGTACTAGATGACGCTAGCTCAACATCTGCAGAGGAAGCAAAGGCAGAAATCGACGCTATCGTTTCAATTGCGGAAACCGATCTGGGAATTTCGCATAGTGATGGGATAGAACTACCGGAGCGGCTGGCAAAACTTGACGAAGTTGCAGTCAAGTCGCCGCCTGCCAAAAGCAGCAGCTACTGGCGAGTGGGTGATGCCGTAGGTGCTGTGCTAGGCGGACTGTTGAAGTCGTTGGGAGCAGGCTAAATTCGCGTTTGTACAATGGCTGCTTTGCAGTAGCTGCAGTGCAGCGCAAGACTACTTCATCAAAGTCTGCAATGGGCCGAAAACACCTCTGCTCACGCCTCAGGAAGAAAACGTGCCAGATATTCGTCTGAGTAATCAACCTCAAGTTCAACCCAAATTGGAAGGTGATCGGACATCTCGTAGGTCATGAAGTTTGTGGCGTATTGTGCGTCAAAATCAGTGTATGGATCCTTGCCGTAAGCTGTCCGCATTGCGGCATTTATAGGCTCATAATGTTGTCTCTGTTCGATATCGGTTTTCCGACTGACGAACGGCGGGTCATCAGGGGCTGTTGGATCGCCCTCTTGTGCTGGGCCAAAAACCGAATTCCTCCAATCGAACACACCGTGCCGCAGCAGTCGCGTTTTGCGGGTCGAGGCACCTTTCTCCGTATAGGCGATCTGATCATAGAACTTGTCACCTTTCATGTTGGTAGCTTCGAAGCGCGGAACTTGCATGCCACTGTCTACGAGCGCTTGCCAAACTTGATCATCACGGCTTTCGATGTTCATATCGCCAAGGAAAACGAAAACCTGGTCCTCTTTCTTCGCACGTTTCAAAAGCGCACTTGTAATTGCTGAAATTTCCTCGCCACGCTTACGCAAGTCGTCACCATAGATGATGTGATTTGAACAAAGCGTGAAACGAAACCAATTCGACTGGAATGCGGCAAAGAAGGGTGTGCGCGCGATCTGGCCACCATCAGTCATCGCACTCGACGGGATTACTATTTCACCAATGACATTGCGGAAAAACACCTTGTCCTTATTAAAGACGAACCCCATTCGTTCGTGGTTAGCGCCCTCGTGGTTGCCAACGTCTGTGACGAAATAGTCCCAGTTGGGGCCAAGGAGACTCATGAGCCTTTTAACAGGGCCCAGATCATTGCGTAGTTCTTGGATAGCACAGATGTCGAAGGCTGAGACGATCTCCGCGATGTAGTGGTAGCTTTCATCAAGACGTGGCATTCCGCCGTCAAACGCACGGATGTTCCATGAACCTATTATGAGCGAATTGGGACGTCGCGCCTTTGAAATGCTTTGAGCCAGATCGTAGCGCAGGGTCAGAAGGCGGCGAGCGATCCATTCAGCTTTGTTTGGATAGATGGGGTCTGGATCGTAATTCTTCAGGTCGTGATAAAAAGGCATAGCATTCTCAATTCCGTATATCTAATTGTGAATAAATGTCTTAAGCACCTCCGAGTTGACAACATGTACTTCTAGTACGTCAATGCCCATGGCTTGAACCGGACGGTTATGTGCTTCTGCCACTATTTCCAATGTCTGCAATGCGAAAGTTGCGGTGCAGCATAGAAAGGCCTTGTAGGTGGCAGGTTTGGGCCGGATGGCGCCATGGGCCTGATCAGTTTAGCGTCGACTTTGCGAATGCCGGTTTCTGCACTTTTCTGACAAAGCTACCTGTGTTTGTTAAGCCGGAAGCCTGAGAGAGTGCCGAAGCATATACATCAGGGTTTTGGGCTGTTGCGCGAATTTGTGCTTGGGAGCGCCGTTTGGACGTAGCCGCAACACAGGGCCAAGGATTGGGCCATTTCGACTATGGCAAGGGTTGCAGCGTCCTGAGCCGTTTCATTGGATGAAGTGGCCCCGGCTTTGCGCAGGATCTCTGCTCGGCTAAGTTCATCTACACCGACCCATTGGGCAAGTTGGCGATAACTCACTCGGGCCAGACCATCGGATCGGCGCAGGCGGCGAGCGTCTTTCAGCGGTACAACCAGCTCACCGTCGGCAAGCACTGCGTTCATTTGACGTAAGCGTGTTGCGGCCGTGAGGGCGCGAAGACTGGGGCCGCGTGAGCCGCTTCTACCCGTGCCTCCAGTCGGATCAACTGTGCGCCCTGAAGAGTGTACGGCCTCGAAGACTTCCGCATAGTCCAGGACAGCAGCGCGCCCAGCTGGGTTGAGGATGCGCAGGGTTGAGTGCGTTTTCACCCGCCAAACCCGTGCTCGGTTCAGAACCACCTGACCATCGGCCCCTTGGCTGGTACCTGTCTCCATTTTAACCTGTTCAAGGCCGGGTCTTGCAAGCGAGGCCACGGTACCGTCGGCTAGTTTGGTTTTGGTATCCCAGGTAAAGGGAGGCAGTGTGACTTTGGGCGTTGCTCGAGTTTTGCGCTTTTTGACCATTCGTCTTTCCTTTCCGGGTGGAGGGGGAGACGGGTTGCCCACTCCCCAAAGTTCTCTAATTTTTCCGATACATGATTTTTTCTACCTATAGCGCGTACTCACCCTCTTCTTCTTTCTCACCCCTTTGTTTATTTTCAATAAGTTAGAAGAACAAAAGGGGTGAGTGTAAGGGTGAGAAAGGTGATGAATTTACGCCAGATTTGCGCCTTTTCGCTTACTTCTTCCCCGCCGGTTTACGGCGGGGGCCGCTTGGTCCTCGCTCTGTTTTACCCCCCGGGTGAGGGTTCTCCCCCTGTCCTAAACAGGGGCGCGGGGATCAGAAGGCATGTCTGGGGCCATCAGAATGCCGGTCCTTTCTCGGCCGGAGGGGCGCCTTTGGGCCTGTTGCCGGTGACGTGCTCCACCAGGTCTGCGGCCTCTGGTTTCCACTTCAAACCTTTCCAGTGCGAGCGCCCCCGGACAGGGCCGCGCTCAAAGCCCTTTTCGACCATGATGTCGCCCACTGTTTTCATCTGGAACAGCTGACGCCCTTCCTGTTCGCACCAGGCTTCATGCACCTTGTAAAATTCACTGACAGAGAGGCGACCCTTGGTTTCCTTGTAGGTCATTTCGGTCAGAAACACCCCGACGGGATCAGCCGATTCAAGCAGTTGGATCTTGAGGCGTGTCATAGGCTCAGGCAGGGCGATGCCGCGCCGCAGGAAGTCCTGAAAACCTTCCAGGAGCCAGTTCAGAATGCCGCTGGCCTCGCGGCGCAGTTCTGCCTCAACCTCAGCCTGGGAGCGCTGTTGGTCCTGCGGCAGGCTACGCAGATCCACGTCAAAGGGCACAAAGACCAACCGGCGGCGGGTGCCTTCGTCCTCATCTTTGATCTTGGGGGTGCGATTGCAGGAAATCAGCGGAATGCCGGTTGGCGTCCAGAAGAACGGGTTTTCGTAATTGCCCCGGCTCATACGCCGATCACCGCCAGTGAGGCCTTTGATTTTCTTGGCGCTCAACACGTCTCGCGCGCCTGGCTCGGTGGCGATATAGGCGCGGGCGCCGGGTAAATCGACTTCTTCGGGATTGGCGCCTGAGGGGCTTTGCTGGCCGGTGTCCAGGAACATTTCCACCTTGCAGGTGGCGGCATAACCATCACGGCGCCCTAACACGTAGGCGATTGTGTTCAGCAATGTGGATTTCCCATTCCCACCCGGGCCACGTAGCAACACGCATATCTGCGCGGGGTTCTGGCCAAAGAGGCAGGCACCAAGAATGCGTTGCGTGCAGTTCCTGATGGCCGCATCCGGCAGGATCAGTTTCATGAAGGCCAGCCAATGTGGGCAGCGGGCCGCTGGGTTAAAGCGCACACCACCGCATTTGCTGGGCAGTTTGGAGCGATCGGTGTCTTCCAGCCACACCATTTTGCTTTCGATCTCTTCGGTTTCGGTCGCGCCCTCGGGCCGCTGCCAGTTCCGCACGGCGCGCAGGTTCAGATCCCCATTGGGTAGGACCAGTGTCCAGGGATCGGCGTCCATATCTTCCACCTCGGCGCGGCGCTGGTGTTCGCAGGTTTCAAGCGCGCTTTTCACCTTGGCGGCATTGCCGCATTTGGTGGCGTGTTGGCGCAGTTTGGAAGCGGCGGCAAATCCCATCATTTGGCGGGCATCACTGGCGGACCGGACGTAGATTGGCGGCCGTCTGCGTTGACAGGCCTGAATGAAGTCTTCGATCTCCTGCTCTGTAGGGTCAAAGGTCCGTTGCAGATAGTCGGCCTCCTCCAGCACCAGGCGCCGCAGCCTGTGGCCGATCTCACGGGCGGCCAGCGCACCGGAACGGAAGGAATACCGTGTGCCATCCCAGACGGCCCACCCCTTGCCGGAGACAAAGATCAGATCTTCGCCATAGGCCGACAGAATGCGGGCAGCGTTGTCTTCATCGTTCATTTCCAGGTCAAGCCGCTCGGCAAGAGACATGTTAAACATAGAGTTCTCCATTTTTGGTGAGGTCTGCAAAATCATCGTCGTGGTCCCAGTGACCCCTTGGGATGGCCAACCGGGCGCCCTGTGCGCAGTGGTGCGCCAGCTTGGCTTCGGCGCGGGCCGCGTGCAGGCGGGCGGTATCCGGGCATTTGGTGCTGGGGTCGGCGAGGATAGTGGCGCGGGTGATGCCATCGGGGGGCAGCCAGCCGGGGCGCGGGTTTTCCAGATCTGGCACCGATGACGGCAAAGGTTTTCCTGTGCGCTCAGATTTGCCCCGGCGGGCGCCGGTCCTGGCTTCTGGTCCACTGAGGGCGCCAAGCGATAGGGCCGCCTCAACACGGGCCTTGAATCCGGGATTGCGCAAGCGGGTGGCGGCCAGCACCGCAAGGGTGGTTTCAATGCCTTCCCCGACCACCACCAAGGGGCAATAGGGCTTGGACAGGACAACGGGCTGACCCCAGATGGCGCCCGTGCGGCCTTTGAGCTTCTTTGGCACCTTGGAGCCGTCACCAAACCGGGCGCGGCCGCGTGCCGGGTCTTTGGGGTCAATCCAGGTCAGATGCACGCCCACCAGACGCTGGCGCCCGATAAAGCCCACCATCGCCGGGCCACGATGGGTGATCCGGGCGCGGTCACCGCCGGTGCCCTCATAGCAGGGCAAATCCGGGTGATAGCGCAGTGTTGGGGGCAAGCCACCTAATGCACCTATTCGAATGCCCCGGCCGCGTTCCAGATAGGCCGCCAGCCCGGGGTGATTAGCGAAGGAGGCGCGCCAGATCCGTAGCGCCTGTGAGATACCCCGTTCTGCCAAATCGCGGGATTGGATCTCGGCCTGTCTTTGGCGTTCTTCGGATTTGGCTTTGAACCGGGCGATGCGGGCAGGGTCGGCAGTGCGGTCTATCCCTTCCTGGTCAGCTAGG
>NZ_LIKT01000052.1 GCF_001294455.1 Phaeobacter sp. 11ANDIMAR09 | reverse complement strand
GCTCCCGCAACCAAATCTTTTCAACGGCTTAGAGGCAGTTCGCCCTGAGCCGTTTTTCGTTGTGTCCGGTAAGTGTCCGGGTCGAAATCCATCTTGAAAACGCCTTCCCTTGGGTGGTCTGAGAATATTCAGAACCCACACCACCCTTTTTGACAAAGCTTTTCAAGCTGAGCAATGAGACGACGGTACATTCAGTCACTGGAAATTTTTGATTTTTCGGGATGGTTCACTTTGGTTCGAAAACGAGCCAGTGCCGTACTGGCACAATCGACGGGCTCCGCATGCCTGTGACAGTTTTCGGAGCCTACGATTATTGTCATGTTGTAATTTCGAACTTTTCTCTCAAACGGTCGACCGTTGAACGCCACTTCGGTGTCTTTGGCCTACAGACCGTGTTTTGGTTTCCAAACATACCCACTTCCCGGACCGCTTGCGCCTCAGGAACTGTATGCACCCATTCCACGGGAACGAAGTACTCAGAACGGTCGTGATCGTCTACCAGATGCCTATGGTAACCACCCTTTAGCTTTTCGAGCGCAAGGCTGCCATCGATTTGAAAATCGCGGGCGGCACTGCGTGGTCCCAATACACGCCCAACGCCGACGAAACCCTTTCCAGGGATATTTACCCAAATTCGATCGCCTTCTTCCAGCATACGCAATGAATTGCTGTACCAAGAGCCACCGCCACCCGAGATGAAGCCGTATTCGACAGCTTCATCCCATATACGTGTCTCGTCGGCACCGAAGCTGACATAGAACTCACCGTTCCAAGGCTCCTTGTCCCCGCTCTTGCTTCCGCTGGCGGCTTGGACCTGTACTTCGCCCGGATCGATGAGCCATGCTCGGCTCAGAAGCTGCTCATCTCCGTTATCGAAGACTTGGAAGAAGAGTACATTTATCGCGAGCCCTCTGTCGTTGAGATAATTCACAATCCGTTCGCTACTAGCATCCAAAGTTGCAGCCACGATAACGACCTGATGGTTTTCATTGATCGTATCGTCGTCCAGTGTTTGGCCGAAAAATGCTTGGAAGTCCTGAGACAAGCTCTGACCAGGTTTGAACTTAGAATAGATTACAGCAACATCCTCAGGGTCGAGGCTCTCGATCCAAGATGCGTAGTCTAGCGCCTGAGCAACCACTTCGCGCGGGGTCTTGCCGCGTTTCAATTCGACAACAACCAAGGTGCCATCGGGGGCAATCGCCAAGAGATCAATCCATCCACCGTGTCCAGTTCCGACTTGGCGGCCAATCAGCATCCACTCTGATGAAAGGATGCGTGGTTGGGCTACGATCATATCCTCAAGCATCTGCTCTGACGGAAGGATCCCTTGTGAGATTTCCTTCGGTTCAGTTGAAACGGTCCAAACCGCATGACTTATTGGCATGCCTTACTCCTTCTGAATGCAGAAATGGGCCATCCACTTAAAGTCATTGTGCTTGTCGACTTGTTTCGACCCAAACAGCAAAAAGTCACGCATTACTTCGGCATGAGGATGGCCATGCCGCCGGGCAGGATCGGAAGAGAATACACTAAATTGTGGTGAGACGAGGAGGGCGTTCCCTTTCTTCCAATTATATCGGGAGCCATGATGAGGCACCTGGAATGTGGCGATGGCTTCCGACCGCTTTTCTCCCAGATACTTCGTCAATCTTAGACAATGTGTCTTTGTCGAGAAATTTCCGTCACCAGTGTAGAGGATCGGGGCTGGTGCGTCAGAGATAGGTGTCGCGTTCGAGTCTACCACACTTCCGCCTTCCAGCTTCCAACGAGAAAGCGGCACAGGGCCTGTGTACAACGAAAGGGAAAGATCGTTTTGAAGTCCCGCAGGAAATCCGTGACGATAAATAGCCTTTAGCTTCTTCAGAGCCGTTTCGCGTTTATCTTCATCTTGTCCAAGCAATTCTTGTCGCACCGATACGACACTTCTCTTGAAGCTGTCCGGCGACTTGGGAGCGGATTTCGGGTCATTATAGGGTAGGAACTCCCATGCCCCAGGTAGCACAAAACGATCGCCTGCTTTGAAGTCACGCGCAAAATCATGGTTCTCCGGCGTCGCCGGAACCTCAAGATCTTCAAGCAAAAAACCGCGCGTCGATTTTTCGTCTGGCCGCCACTCAAGGTCATCCGGCGTGATCCCTGGAAATGGCACGTCTGGGTCTGACCCTTCTCCACCATCCGAAGGCATGACAAAGACGATCCTTCCAAATCGGTCGGGTGCCGCGCCCGCAATGAAACCGACAGGGTCAGTGTAAAAGCCGAGCTCATTGTCTCTCTCGGTCAAAGCCAATGAGAAGCCGCTGCCACAGTGGTGCCCATGGTAACATAATGGATTTGACGTGGACACGGTCCAGCAACCTAAGCAAACCGCTGATGTGATCGAAGTGTTGAGCCTCCCCCAATGAAGTGGTCCGCCCCTATGTTTAGGAAAGCGGAGGACCATAGATGGCTATTAAGAGACCGAAGCCCGAAGAGATTGTCGTGAAGTTACGGCAGGTTGAAGTGTTGATGGGGCAAGGGATGCCCCGGATTGATGCAATCCGTCAGATCGGCGTGACGGAGCAAACCTATTACCGCTGGAAGAAGAAGTACGGCGGAATGGGCACAGAGCAGCTTAAGGAACTGAAGCGGCTCCAGAAGGAAAACGAGCGCCTGCGCAGGGCGGTATCGGACCTGACGCTGGACAAATTGATCCTGTCCGAGGCCGCAAAGGGAAACTTCTGAGCCCCTCGCGCCGCCGTGCCTGCATCGACCTCATTCGCAGCAAGATGAAGGTTTCCGAGCGTCGCGTTTGCCGTGTCCTGGGCCAACACCGGTCCACACAACGGCGATTGCCACAGGGGCGTGCCGACGAGGAACACCTGGTAGCTGATATGATCGAGCTGACGCGTCAGTACGGGCGATATGGCTATCGCCGGATTGCTGCCTTACTGCGAGACGCTGGCTGGCAGGTGAATGACAAACGTGTCGAACGTTTGTGGAAACGCGAGGGGCTCAAAGTGCCTGTGAAACAGCAAAAGAAAGGACGGCTCTGGCTCAACGACGGTTCGTGTGTCCGGCTTCGTCCCGAATATCGTAATCACGTCTGGTCGTACGATTTCGTGCATCACCGAACAGATGATGGCAGGGCTTTCAGGACATTGAACATTCTGGACGAACACAGCCGGGAATGTCTTGCGATCCGGGTGAAGCGGAAGCTGAACGCGAACGAAGTCATTGATGCTCTGACGGATCTGTTCATTCTGCGAGGCGTGCCCTCTTACATCCGATCAGATAATGGCCCTGAGTTAATTGCTGAGGCCGTCAGAGGCTGGATCAAGGCTGTCGGGGCCAAGGCCGCATACATCGAGCCTGGATCGCCCCTCTCGGGACATCGCCATGCGATGCCCTGCCGGGCAGTGCATGGGAGAACGGATACTGCGAGAGCTTCAATGGGCGAATGAGGGATGAATTGCTGAACGGTGAAATCTTCTATTCGTTACGAGAGGCCCAGATCATTATCGAAAGCTGGAGAAAACACTACAACACCAAACGACCCCACAGTGCTCTGGGCTACCGCCCACCTGCGCCAGAGGCCATCGTTCCGATGGACCAAGGGCCAACCATGCACTAACTTTCAATTTGGACCACTCAAGTGGGGCTGCTCATTGCTGAAAAAAACCGTGGGTGAATGCGAGGAACACTCGCAGAGGGCGACGCCCTTTTAGTATGGATCTGGTTATACGAGCGAAGCCGAGAAAATGCCCGTAAACTCGTAAGCAGGCTAACGGGTTGTAATACACGCTCCGCGTCTATCCCACCCCATGCCTGCCCCTGAGGCGCCGCAAGCGGACCTCGAAAAACAGTTCAATCCACTAACTGAATCTCGTCAATATAGGAGATGTGGCGAGTAAGTTGTCAAAAACACCTGCCTAGCCGTCCCCAGAAAGGAAACGGATAAAAAGAAGATCTGGACTGTACAGGGTGGTGTTTGTAGCGAGTAGAAGGCTGCCGGATGCACTGAGGATGCCGGCGGTTCCTGCTTATATTGATGATGGGTTTCGTGGCGGCTTAAACAAATGGTGACGCCGCTTGCCAACTTGTTGCAATCTGGACTGCAATATCACTATCGAAGCCCGATTTCCGGGTGGGGCGCAGTGTTGGTGACATGTTTGGACAGCTTTGAGATTAACGGAGAGTGGCAACGAGCGATAACAAAAACCCTGCAGTCTTTACCGTCCGCCACTATGCTAGTTGCACCGGCGTGGTTTCTGTGATCAACGCTAGCTCAAACGCTTTGCGTCGTCCTGACGTGGTGTGGATTGCTCGCTTTTTGTGGTGCGACATACTACCATAAGGCGACGGTTTTTTGTGAGATTCGACAAGCCCAAATGACTTTTTCAGCCCATGCGTTGTAAATTATCTTGTAAAATCAGAAGGTTATATGGTTTTTGTTGCGGGTTCTTGAAACTGTTGACGTCTTAGAAACCTTATGTGCATAATTTGAGGCACAAATAATGTATTTGAAACTCACCTTTAAGTCGGTCAAGCAACGGTTGGGCTCGCATGTGTAAACAGCTTCAAAGCTACTTCATTGAAAACGGATGGCTCCGATGAAGATTGTGCCAAATCTATTATCTTTGTTAGCTCGGACGTAGCGGCGGTCTCATTCAAAACTGAACTCGAGGCAATTGTGATTACTCACGGCCTTGGGTTCCCGTATGGGACGAAACTGCAATATAGCTAACGGTTTGGAGCGGTTACTCCGCCTCTGTTTGAAAGTCACAGCACAAGCAAAGTGAGGTTGTTATGACATTTCATATCAATAATCTTGTGCATTTCGGTAGCTACGAGGCATAGATGTCCAAAGAATTATTAAAGAGTTGGATTGAACACGGCTGGTTAAACGGTGAGCTTGATACGGTAAACAGTATTCTGCCCGCTACTTTCTCTATCGCAGGTCTGCCTGCCTCAGAGAACTTTCCAAGGGCAGAGTTTCCGGAACTTGTTGAACTGTTCAGACGCTTGACCGGCCCGGGTGTGGTCGAAATCACCAACATTATCGAAGATACGCCATGGTGCAGTGCAACATTCAAACTGATTGCAAAGCCAGCCACTCAGCTCAAACCAATCACCATTGATGTCTTTCTAGTGGCTAAATTTGAGAGCGGCAGGATGACGGAGCATTACACTGGGTTCGACTATTTTTCTCTTTTCTCACAGTTAGGACAAATACCAGAGAACTCGCTAGAGCACTGTCTACTTGGGGGACACCTGACTTGGGCTTGATTGGAAATAGACGATATTCAGATAACCGAAAATCTGGGCGAAGGTTCAGTAAACAGATAGCATGTGAGGTTCAGTTTGAGAACCACACGTTGGGGGCCGTGACCATTGATCTTGGAGCGCATGGAGCCTGCATCGAGGCGAGCCTCAATATTCACAGACTGGTTCGTCAAGCCGAAATTCGAATAGTATTAGCTAACTCTATTTCTCGAAAAGCAAGAATTGTTTGGAGTTCCGGAACTAGAATGGGACTTAACTTTACAGTTCCCATTCGTCGGACGCAGCTGGAAGCGCTTCTCGGTTCTGAATTAGGGAGCCTAAATCATCGATAGATCACCCAGATTCAGTTTGCTCGATAAGAACGATAGCCAGACAGCCTGGGCATCAAAGCTCACGGCCGGAACTTTGACTTGGAGTGGAGTTCCTACCTCCCATCCTCAAATTTTGCGCAAGCCCTGCAGTGTTCAAAAAGTGAGCACAAGATAGCCAAGGATGCATGTGTTGAACAAAAAAATTGGCCTTCCAAAGAATTAATGCATTTTAAATGTATCTTTATTTGAATGCAGTCGTTCCCTACGGCAGGGGAGAAGAAAAAACGGACTAATTGATCCGGGCTACGGATGCAGAAACGAGAGAAAGTAACACTGCTGAGGATTTGAAGATCCTTGGATGAAACTTGAGAGGTGACTAAATGAACAACTGGTCAATTCACTTCAAACGCCTTGTTGCGGTGGCGGCCGCTATCATGTCGTTCTCAATGACTGCCACAGCAGAACAGCTTCCGATGCCCACCGGCGAAGTAATTTTGACTGTTTCTGGCGCTATTGGAAAAACAAACACGCAGGCAGGCGCAGAGTTCGACTTAGACCTGCTTAAAGCGCTGGAATGGGAGGAGGTGAAAACCTTTACGTCGTTCACCGACGGCATGCAGACATTTGAGGGCCCTAGGCTATCGTCGTTACTAGATTTCGTTTCGGCATCAGGAACCACAATTGGTGCGTCCGCGATAAACGATTACTTCGTGGACATTCCAGTTACACATGCAGAAAACCAAGCGGTTATTTTGGCCGTTTTGCACAATGGCAAGGCGATGACCGTGCGGGACAAGGGGCCAATCTGGGTCATTTACCCGCAGTCCGAAGAAGAGGCCAAGCTAAAGAAATTTGACAATGAGATGATTTGGCAGCTGATTTCTATGGAGATTCGGTAGGTATGCGGCTCCATAGAATTTTGAGTACTCGGCTTCTAAGACCATTCGCCGTGGTCGCCGTATTGGCCGCAGTGCTTTGGGCCACAATCAATTCGGAAAATCAACGTCGTCAAATCTCGACTGACGACGCGCTCCGACTTTCATCTTTAACTTGGAAAGTAAATGAAGCAATTTACGAAGCCCTTCGTTTGCACATTACGCTTCTTCAGGTCGAACAGGGAAACGTACCGGCCAAATCTCTCCAGACAAGAATTGATGTTCTATGGAGCCGCTTGGGGATCTTTGGTCAAAGGGACATTTTCAACGATCTAGACCTAAAGGATATGGTCAAAGGCTATGAGAGCTTTTTGACGGCACTTGAAAAGTCTTGGGGCAAAGACCTGAATTTTAATAGTCAGCAACTTCAGGCCGCCAAATTTGAACTTCAGGCGTTAAATACGGATTTTAGGCGTTTGTGGATAACCGACTACCTTCAACAACACAGGTCAGTCGTTCATTTCGCACAATATAACAGCAATCGAGATGCGGTTTTTCACAATAATCTTATAATTGCATCTTTTGTCGCGGTATTGATTTATTGTGCTTTTGAGTGCGTTGTTTCGTTCTTGGCAGCGAAGAAGGAAAGAGCTCTCCGCCGAGAAGCAATAAAGAAGAGTGAGGAAAAGTCTGCCTTTGTGGCCAACGTTAGCCATGAAATCCGCACTCCTCTGAATGGAGTTTTGGGAATGGCACAGCTGTTGTCAGAAACTTCACTTACACCTCAGCAGAACGGAATGGTCGGCACAATCCTAACTTCAGGAAAGGTTTTGCAGCACACAATAAACGACATTCTAGACATTTCAAAAATTGACTCCAATGCTTTTGTATTTGCGGAGCGCGTGTTTTCGCTACAAGAAATTGTGCAAAATGTTTTTGTGATTAATGAGCCAACGGCGAGATCGTGTGGCATCGATTTTAGCTTTCAAATTTCAAGTGAAAGTCCCGTAAAGTTGGTGGGAGACTCGATGAGGATTGTCCAAGTAGTTAATAACTTGGTATCTAATGCACTCAAGTTTACGGACGTCGGGTTTGTTAATCTTCGTGTTTCGGTTCGTGACGTTGGCTCGCCAAGCACCAGACAGTTGATGTTTTCAATTGAGGATAGTGGTTGCGGCTTATCTGAACACGAAGCACAGTTGGTTTTTGATCCCTTCTACCAGACAGAGCAGGCGACCCAAAAGAAGTATAAGGGAACAGGTCTAGGACTGTCGATTTCGAGCGCAATATGTAAGGCGATGGGGGGAGATCTGACGGTATCAAGTGTGCTTGGGCGTGGCAGCACGTTCACCGCAACTTTTGAGGTTAAACTGTTCTGTTCTTCGGCGATGCAAGATATCGAAAAGAAAGAAAAAATTGGCGATGGTCTAGTGCGAAAAATTTCAGATCTCAAAAGAGCGAGACAAGACAACGAACTGAGTAATTCGGGGTTGCGTGTGCTGATAGTGGACGACAGCAAGATCAACCGTAGAGTATTAGGAGCTTTCTCCAAAAAACACAGTAATTCCATTGAGGAAGCGGAAACTGGCGAGGAAGCTATCAGTCTAACTGAAGAAAAATATTTCGACGTCATTTTTATGGACATCAATATGCCTGGTATGGGCGGAATGGCTGCTACCTCAAAAATTCTTAGTGAGAAAAAGAGGCTGGGATTGCCGCCCCCTATCATCATTGCAGTGACGGCCAATGTGATGCCCGATCAGTTGCAAGAATACAGAGCATGCGGTGTGGATCAAACTGTTGCCAAACCGGTGCGCAAGCGCAAAATTGACTGCCTGTTAAATGAAATCGGAGGGCGGATTGCCATGGACGAATTGGGTGGTCAACGTACAGGTTGAGGTATTGAACCACTGAGCCTTTCCTATGGACATTTTAGCTTCGAGGTCTGAGAAAACGGAATTAATCCGTGTCATCGATGCCGTTTTATAAACTCACGACTACTTGACGCACTTTGGAGCGTCGGTGTTTTTACGAATACTAAGAAGCTAGCGTCTCCAAAAGCGAATAGGCGGTTAACCGGTTATTGAGACGCATGAATGGGGTAAGATGACAGGAACTCGAGGCACTCTGACGCCACGGCAGCGGGCTTATCCAGCATTGGAACATGCCCACACTCATCAAGTTTAGTTAAATGTGATGTCGGTAAACTATGATCGAGTAGTGCAGCCCCGCGGATATGAAAAATTCGGTCTTCTTGACACCAGATTATCAGCGTCGGCATTTCAAGTGAGGGCGCAAGATCCAAGACCGTAGGCACGTCGGATTTGCTATGCACGACATCCCAAATGCGGCTGTTAAGATCGACCTGAGCCACCTCGTCCTCCGCCCAAGTCCGAAGGATCGGGCCTGGCACATATGGAATATTGGGGGACAGCCACTCGTTACGTTCAGCAAAGTCTTCGGTTGTTTGAACGACCATTGGGGTTATCCCGAGATCTCGTGCCTTATCCATGTCACTTGGTGTTGGGGTGGGGATCCCAGCGGCCATTCGTCCGCCCTCTTTTTTGCAGCGGCCTTACTTCGGCACAGGCGGCGTTTGGGTCAATTTAGTCATTCGACTCTTTAGTTCTTTCTCAATG
>NZ_LIKT01000051.1 GCF_001294455.1 Phaeobacter sp. 11ANDIMAR09 | reverse complement strand
ACCCAATGGGGGCACGCCAGGTTGATTTCGGCTTGAAGGTTGGCTGAGCGGATAAACCGGTCTTATGCAGTTGCGGCTGACGCTGTAGCAAAAATCGCTTGTATCCGCATCAAAAGTTCCACGACGATGCCATGGTTTCCCCAAACCAGACATTCAAACGGCTATCTGATTACCGGCGACTTAAGGGATCTGAAAGTGGAAAACCGGACACCAACACCTCTAAATCACCGGCCATTGATTTCATGGCAAAAAAAACGGGCAGTCAAAGAGTCGGAAGCGAAGAACTTTCCACTATTCTGGGTTGATGGAAAGCTTCAGTTGTCATGTAGTCGTGCTGCTCGAACAGAAACGTGACCGTGGCGAACAATCATTTTCCGCTATGTGAGGTACTGGAAAGGGCGATTCTTGTCGAGGCAGGCGGGGCCGTTCCCCCCATCCAATCCCCATGGATGTTCAGCATCCGGCAGCCCAAAGCTACGATGTAGAAATGCTATTTACACTGACTTCCAGAACCTTCAGGTGTATCCAATGTCTTTAATTCTCGGCGCATTATCTTGCCAGAACTCGTTTTGGGGAGGTCCGCTACGAAAGTCACGGCGCGGGGCACTTTATAGGCGGCAAGGCTAAGACGGCAAAAACTGACGATCTCTTCGCTTGTAGCGTGTTCACCTGTTTTTAGCACGATATACGCTTTGGCAACTTCTCCTTTTTGGTCGTCCGGGATTGAGCCAACCGCAGACATCGCGATTTTTGGGTGCGCCGCTAGAACCCTTTCAATTTCGGCGGGATAAACATTGTAGCCAGCCGTGACGATCATGTCTTTCTTGCGGTCCACCACGAAAACGCAGCCGTCGCTGTCCATTTTTGCCAGATCACCGGTGTGCAACCAACCGTCGGGTTCCAAGGCTTCCTTGGTCCGTGTGGGGTCGTTGAAATAGCCCATCATCACGATTGGGCCACGTATCATCAGCTCGCCGACTTCTTCGGCGGGCAACGCCTTGCGATAATCCTCGTTGTCGGCAATTCGCAATTCACAGTAGGGGAGCGTTAAGCCAATCGAGCCCATCTTAGCTGGCCCATAAAGGGGATGCGTGCTGCCGAGCCCGGCTATCTCAGTCATGCCCCAAAGTTCAACCAAAGGTGCGCCAAAGGAGGCTTCGACAGCCTTCATTTTCGGGGTTGGCATGGTCTGTCCCCCCACGGTGCACACACGTAACGAATGAAGATCTGTTTGGGCGAGATCGGGATGTTCCAACATGTAAAGATACATGGTCGGCACCCCTTCGAACATCGTGGCGCGGTGTTCGGCAATCGATGCCAAGGCAATACCAGGATCGAATGTCGCATGCAGGTTCAGGGTGCTGCCCAGAAAAAAAACACCGTTCATAACAACGTTGCCATAGACATGTGGGCATGGCAGGGCGCTGACGATGACGTCTTGTTCTGTGCGCAGGTGCATTTGTGCGGTCATGGCGGTGTTCAGAACCACGGCACGATGTGATTGCATCGCGCCCTTGGGGTGGCCCGTGGTGCCGGATGTGTAGCAAATGGTGCTTAGGCTTTCGGGGTCAATCTCGGGTGTTGGTGGGCATGGGTGGTCTTCAGCCAGCAAGGCCTCGAATGAAACCGTGCCGTCGGGTGTGTCATTGCCAAATGAAATAAGCCCCTTAACTGTGCTGTCGTTGTCTATCCCGATCAGAGGGGCCGCTTTGTCGGGCGAGGCGATGATGACCTTTGTGCCGCAATCCTGAACGACGTGACGCACTTCGTTTGGTGTGAGCATGACATTGATCGGGTTGATGACAGCGCCGAGTTTGGCGATGCCATAGTAGCTGACGATCCACTCCCAACGGTTCGCGGAATAAAGCGTAACAATGTCACCTTGGTCGATCCCCATCGAGGCCAACCCACCTGCAAGCCGTGAAGCGAGCGCGTCTATTTCGGTAAAAGAGAAGTGACGTTGATCGACAATCAGTGCTGTTTTGTCTTTGAAACGTTGCGCGGCAAGGGCACTGATTTGGCCAAGATGTTCAATCACTATTAGTCCTCCAGGGATAGTTCATCGTGACGGCGCAGGGCATCGCGCCACCAGGTATGGCAATTCTCGGTATTCAGGTTTTCCTTGAGACCGATTGCCAGCAATTGTGTTTCCTGCGGTTGAGGTATCGAAGTGATATCGATACTGCGCCCGACCCCTTGCACCAACCAGCCAGTTGCCCCGGCTCCACGCACAAAACCTTTGATCCGCAATATGCCGGTTGGGCGGTTCATCAAGGCTTGGCGCAAGCCTTTTGCGTCAAATTGTGCGTCATCGGTGGCTGACCATTGAACATACGCAGGGTGAGGTGCGTTTTTTTCGACCCGCACAGATAGGTCCTGACCAAGTTCCGTAAATGCGGTCACTTCTGCTGCAGTGTGGGCAAATCCAGCATTTGGAACGATCTCCTTCAGGGTGGTCAAAAACTCTGTGCCGGGTTTTCCTTTGCTGACATAAATCAGGTTTGCGCAGCTGATCTGACCTCTGACCTGATCCGCGATTTGCGGATCATCCAAAAGGGCTGACCCGTTTTCGCCGTCAATTACGGAGACGATACCGCCATTGCGCATTTCCGGCTCTGCGACCGCGGCATTGGCGATCTTCTGCGGGTCAGCTACGCCGCTGGCTTCCACGAGCAAATGGTCCGGGCGGGGATGACGGTCCAACACATCTGCAATCGCCATAAACAAATCGCCCCCCATGGTGCAGCAGACGCAACCATTTGTCAGCGACAGCATGTCGGCACCGGCGCTTTCGATCAGGGCCGCGTCGATGTTGATTGCACCGAAATCATTCACTAGAACCATCAATCGCTGCCCTTGTGGCTGACGAAGCAGCTGATTAATCAGAGTGGTTTTTCCGGCTCCTAGGAATCCACCGATCACGGTCATAGGAAGGCGACGATCCCTCATGTCAGAAACACTTTGCCGCTTGCAACGGTTCCCAGAACCGGGATGTCGCACAAAGCTTCTGGCGCGACCTGTTCAGGGTCTTTGCCCAGCACGGCAAAATCTGCTATCTTTCCAACGGTTATGGACCCGACCTCATGCTCCATCTTCAACGTTTTCGCCGCTCCCAATGTCAGAGCATACAGGGCTTCGGCGACGGTTAGCCGTTGTTCCTGCCCCAGGACTCGACCGGTCATAGTCTGGCGATTAACAGCGCACCACGCGGTGAACAGCGGACCCAGAGGCGTGACTGGCGCGTCCGAATGAATTGCCAAAACCAGCCCGGAATCCAGCGCAGAACGGCAGGCATCCATGCGATTGGCCCGTTCATCGCCAATGGTCAGTGCGACGTGCTGATCCCCGAAATACCACAGGTGGTTGGCGAAAAGATTCACCACCATCCCTAGTTCTGCACAACGCCGGAACTGTGCCTCATCCATCATCTGGCCATGCTGTATGACATGGCGATGATCCACCGGGGCGGGGTGTTTTCTGAGCGCGGCTTCAATGGCATCTATACACACCTCGGATGCTTCGTCCCCATTGGCGTGCAAGTGCATTTGAATGCCTTCACGCTGCATGACATCACACAGGTCGTGGATCTGTGCGGGTGGAATATTCCACAGGCCATTGGGTTGACCACCGACATATCCCGGCGCCCTGACCCGCGCCGTCCACCCCTGAATTGAGCCATCCGTCAGCAGCTTCACAGCCCCAAAGCGGAGTTTGTCGCTGTTGTGTTCCGCCAGGGTTTTGACGCGGGCAGCGATTTCTTCCGGCAAGCCTCCGGTTGCGCCAAGTACGGGAACGATCCTGAGCGGGTAGTCCTGTGCAGAGGTGACATCTTGCATCAAGGTCAGGTCGTCATCTGTCAAAGTGGAAAACAGGTCCGTCATCGTGGTGACGCCTGCCTGAACGGCCAACCGCCCGAAGGCGTGCAGTGAGTCTTCGGTCTGGGCAAGATTGCGGAAATCCACCCCAAGCCTGCGCATCAAAGGAAACATTGCAGCCATTTCCTGTAGCTCACCGGTTGGGAAATCATCAGCATCTTTCACAACGCCTTCAACAAGCGTCTCGATCCCATATCCCACCAACGCAAGCGCGGCAGAGTTTACGCACATCAAATGAAGGTTGGAAAACAGAACTGCAATTGGCCGGTCAGGGCTGACCTGATCCAGATGATGGCGATTCAATCGTTCACCCTTCAGGAAAACTGGATCAAACCCCCAAGCCACCAACGGCTGCTCGGCGGGTAGAAGACTGTGCTGCGCGCGCAGTCGATCCGTGACTTCAAGCGCAGAGGTCAGCCCCGGCCAAGCCCTGCTATCGGGGTCGATCCGGTCGTGATACCCAACATAAGTATAGCGCCAAATGCCTCCAGCCATCAGATGGGCGTGCCCTTCGACAAAACCGGGCATCAGCACCGCATCACGCAATCGATCATCTCTGACGACGTCTTGCCCCCAGCGGTCCGCACATTGCGCATCCCCAACGGCCACGATTTTCCCGTTTTGAACCGCGACATGGGTCGCGTGAGGTTGGAACGCGTCCATTGTGACAATCCGGCGCGCCTGGAAAAGAGTGACCTTGTTCATTTCGCCGCTCCGTAAAGCCAGTTCGGCAATGCCACCGTGAGTTCAGGGAACACGATCAGCAGTAGCATTCCCACTACATAGGCCAAAATAAACGGCAGGACTGCCACCGAAATCCGCTCGATGGAAACCCCGGAAATTCTGGCCGCGACGGTCAGGTTCGCCCCGAGCGGCGGTGTGAGAAAACCGATTTCACAGGTGATTACCGTGAAGATCCCGAACATCACCGGGTCCACCCCAAGCGAGCTGACCAATGGCAGAAAAACGGCCGTGAACAACACGATCTGCGCCAGACTTTCCATGAACGTGCCGATGAAGATGTAGAAGATACCGATGAGCAAAAGCACCAGCATCGGGTTTTGCGTGATCGACGTGATCCCCTGCTGCACAGCAGTCGGCACATCATAGAATGCGGTCAGCTGACCGAATGCCAAAGTCGGCGAGATCAGGATCAGGATGCCTGTCAAAAGAGCAGTAAAGCGCAGCGCGGCAATGACTTTTTTCAACGTCAGTTCACGGTAGATGAACAAGCCAACAAACAGCGAATAGAACACGGCCACACCGGCGGCCTCGGTCGGGGTGAACGCCCCGCCATAGATCCCGCCCAGAATAAGAATTGGCGCGCCAATTGACCATTTTCCGTCCCATGCAGCCCGCAGGAATGGACCCCAAGAGAACGGCGCACCTTCCCCGCCATATCCACGGCGTCTGGAAATGATATAGGTCACCACCATCAGCAACAACGTGACGATAATGCCTGGTATAACACCGGCCAGAAACAAGCGCGGTATCGAGGTGTCAGACACTAGCCCATAGATGATCAACAGGTTTGAGGGTGGGATCAGACTGCCCAAGGCTCCGGCACTTGCCACAATCGCCCCGGCAAAGGGCACATCATACCCTTGTCGTTTCATTTCAGGTACGGTGACGGACCCAATGGCAGCCGTAGTCGCAGGGCCGGACCCCGAAAGCGCAGCAAAAAGCATACTGGCAAAGACCGACACCAACCCCATTGAGCCCCGGTATGCGCCAACAAGGTTTGTCGCGATATTGATCATCCGATTGGCCATTCCGCCAACCTCCATCAATCTTCCGGCAAGAACGAAAAGCGGGATTGTCAGCAGCGGGAAGGGCGTAAGGCTGGAATAGCCGGTTTGCGCCATCAGCGTATAGGGAATGTCAATTAGGTACAGCGCCAGCAAAGTGGTCAGCCCGACCGACGCAAACAGTGGGACGCCGATAATTGTCAGGATCACGAATGCAATAACAAGGATGAGGAGCGGGCTCATATGTGGGCCTCTTCTTCTTCGAGCGTGCGATCACCATCTTCGGCCAGCATTCCGGGCAACCCGGACGCGCCGTTGCGAAACCAGTGAACATAAATTTGAATGAGACGGAGCAACATCAGCCCATAACCAATGAACAGCACGGACTGCGGATAGAATTGATCAATACCAAGGCTGGGGCTGCGTGAGGTGAATTTCCAAAGCACCGCCAGATAATCCCAGCTGAGGCGCAGCATGAACACGCAAAACAGAGCCCATGACAGATCTGCAATCAGAACCACGAAACGAGCCAGTCGATGCGGAAGAGACTGCACAGCGACCATGATCCGAATGTGAAACCGTTCGCGAACACACAGCGATGCTCCCATATAGACGGCCCAGACCATCCCGATCGATGCAACTTCTTCTGTCCAGTGCAGAGCAATTTCAAATACGTATCGCGCCACGACTTGTGCAAAGACACAGATCGAGATCACAGCAATACAGCTACAGCAAATTAGCTCCTCAAAATGGCGGTCAAACCATCTAAGAATCTTCATGACATCCTCCGGGAGTGTGGCAAGTCGTGGGGTGACAAGCCGGAAACCGGCTTGTCATCGAACCGCAAGCTTTAGTTAGCTGCGGCTTCGATTTGTTTCACTAGGTCCTGAAATTCAGGACCACGCTTTTCGGCGAACTCGTCCCGAACAGACTGTGTCGCCTCAATAAAGGCCGCCTTGTTCGGTTGTGTGATTGCCATGCCGCCCTCTTCTACCAACCAGGTGCGCACGTCTTCCGTGGTGGTCTGCACCTGAGTGCGGAACTCTTTGCCAGCATCCGCCGCGGCGCGGATAACTTCCTCGCGCTGTTCATCGTTCAGACCCTTCATAAAGCGGTCAGAGGCAAACAAAGGGATCATCGCAACGAAATGTTCAAGGATCACAAGATGCGGTTCAAACTCATAGAATTTGAGGTCCTTGATGAAGGACGCGCCATTGTCGCCACCATCAACCGTTCCGGTTTGCAGAGCGGTTGGCGTTTCAGACCAGGCCAAAGGCACTGGGTTCGCACCCAAAGCTTCGAATGTTGCCAACATGACTTCATTCTTGGGCACGCGAATCTTCAACCCTTGCATGTCTTCGATCGTGTTGACCGCACGTACAGAATTATAGAAATCGCGATATAGCGCCGGACCAAAGCTAAGCAGATGTACGCTGGTTTTGGCCTGCAGATCCTGTTTCATGAAATCGCCTACGGGACCATCGACAACACGCTCCAGATGCGCGGTGTCTTGGAACACATAAGGCAATACGGTGACATCCATCAGCGGCCAATGCGGTGAAACGTTATTCGAGGTGATGACAAACCCGTCCACGGTTCCCAATTGCATCGCCTTAAATGCTTCGTCTTCGCTTGAGATTTGGTTGCAGCAACGCAGCTTAACCTCGATCTCTCCGTCGGTGTATTCCTCGACCTTTGATTTGAATATTGAGGCAAACTGACCATAGATCGAGGCCTCGGGTGCCCCGAATCCAAAGTTCATTGTGATATCTGCGGCCCAACCTGAGACTGGCATCATAGACGCCACAACAGCGGCGAATACGCCTGACTTAAATGCTTGCATGGAAACCTCCCTTTTTCTCTGCGTGCAAATTCGAACACTTAAGACCGTGACATGCACATTCATATCAAGTAAAATATCAAAATGACCTTGATTAATACCAAAATAGCATAATGGATTTCCGCTTCCGCCACCTGCGGTTCTTCTTGGAAGTCGCCAAAGAGCTTCATTTCAGCCGGGCTGCAGAGAATATGGGTATCGCACAACCGGCCTTAAGTCGCGCGATCCGTGATCTGGAAGCAAACCTGGGTGTCGTCTTGTTTATTCGCGGCACGCGCAAAGTAGAACTGACGGACGCAGGGCAAGCATTTGTCAATGATTGTGAGGCCGTATTGAATGCCGCCAATCTTGCCGTCCAGAATGTACGTCTGGTTAATGAGGGTAGTTTAGGGTCTCTGCGCATTGGTTACACCGATATGGCGATTGCCGGCTGTTTGCCCCAGATTCTAACCAAGTTTCAGGCTCAGTATGAAAACATTTCACTTCAACCACATATGGACCCTACAATTTATCAGCTTGATCGACTGGAGAAAGACGAAATAGATATCGGTTTCGTAACTGGCCCCATTCAGGCCGAAGGCTTGATACAGCATCCAGTGCAGTCTGAGAGGTTCGTATGTGTCGTTTACGATTCGCATCCGCTTGCGCATAGGAAATCCATACGACTGGAAGAACTAGCCGGTGAAAATTTCGTCCTCGGACCACCTAAAGAGTGGGAACACTTCTATTCCTATCTTCTACCCATGTGCCGCAAGGCTGGGTTTCTGCCTCACACAGCTCAACAAGCCTATAACACAACCGGTATTATCGGGCTAATAGCCTGCGGCGTAGGCATCACAATACATACAGAAAGTGTCATCAATTGTCTGCGAGATGGGGTCAGTGCTATTCCAATCTCGACAAGTGAGATCACAGAAAATCTTGTGACCGTTGCAATCTGGAAGGAGAATAAAATTTCAGGGCCCCTGGCAAAATTTGTCAAGTTCATACGCGATCAGTCCGAAGGTTGAACACCCTGTTCAACTCCTCGGAACCGCAACGATTTTCCGCTCTTACCAATAGTGGAAAATCAGCAACCACCTATAGCCTAGAACTCCCTGTGCTGCCCGTGACGGGTGTCTGCTTTAAGGAAGTTGAGGACAGCTTTTGCATGTGTGAAAACCAGAACCAACGGTGAAACGCTTTGGTAACTTCGGGCCGGGAGCGGTCTTTCGGCCGCTTTGGGAAGTAGGTGTACGCAAATCAGTCTGGGAGTAGGGCCTTTGCTTAGTCCCGACGCCAGCTATACGCAAAGAGCGGAATTTGCAAAGCCCGCCTTTCGGTCTGGGAACACAGCCCTCCACCGCTGCGATTCCGCGTGAGAAGCGGCCATTGATGAGAGTTGCAGCGAATTTTTTTGAGGGGGGAGGGCAGTAGTACGGAAAAACACCATTTCGCTGTGAATTATCTAATGGCCGCTCTTCCAACACAGTTTCGTAAGAACATAAGTTTGTTGCGAAAATGGTTCTCTTTCCTAAAATGAATTCGGAAGGAATGCTAGTGTTGCCAGAACAGTTCACGGGTGGATGCGCGTGTGGAGCAATCCGATACAAGTCCGAAGGTGTTGCACGCTACATGGGTAACTGCCATTGCCGTGATTGCCAGCAGGCAACTGGAAGTGCCTTTTTTCCAGCAGTCTTAGTGAAACAGACGGATTTCAAGCTCGAAAAGGGGGAACCCAAATGGTTCGAGCGCCAAGCTGATCGCGGCCATGCGATTCTTCGCGGCTTCTGCTCAGAATGTGGGTCGCCTCTGTTTCTGGTCAACAAGGCAAGTGAGGGAGCAATGATCCTGTTTGCGGGTAATTTGGATGACCCGAGCTGGTATCTGCCTAGCCGTGACATTTACGTGAAGAGCGCGCAACCTTGGGATCATATGGACCCTAGTCTCCCTAAAACACATGGAATGCCTGCCTGATTTCGACAATGCTGCTGGTTTTTGGCATCCTGTGGTAAACCGACATGGCGTTTCATGGTCGTTCTCCTTTGCCAGCAGGGTTTCTCCATCAACAATAGCGATGTTTGAAACCTCACAGCTGGATTCGCCGCAGATACGCCATGTCTGCTTTGGCGCGGACGTTCGTGGAAACTTGATGACAGGCTCCAATGTGTCCGTCGGGTTTCAAACCGCACATATGAAGGTCGACCTCCAAACCGCGGGTGATCTGTCAAAGCTGCAACTGAACGCGCTGATCGACGCGGCAGAACGAAGCTGTGTCATTCTGCAATCGCCGCGCGCTCCTCCCATTGTGGAAATTGAACGTAGTTTTGGAGATCTGGGGAACATGGGGACGACCTGAGCACAGGATAAGGTTTCCTTAGCAGCAAACCTTTGGAGTTGATTGTTGAAAGGCCGCGAAGTCCGCAAAGCGTGAGTTCGCTCGGCCGGTATCGTTTCAGCCGCAGTGAATGGCGGGTTTGGCTTATTGCCCCTCAGTGGCTCTGATCTGATTTCGCTCCAGAACGGCAGCATTCGTAAATTTGCAGAACTACCGTTCTATTTGGTGACGCAGGGCAGGAGAGAGAGTACCCCTTTCACACCGCCAAAATCTGTTCCTAGTTCGTTGCGCGGTTCAGCCTTGCCAAAATCCCTCAAGAGACTGCCATCAATAACAAAACTCCTTTTTAGGAACGGGAACGCCTCAGCGCTGCCTAGTTCCTAGTTCGGAAGGTGAGAAAATGGACTTTCTCGGACGCGGCGGCCCCAGGAGGCGATATCTATAAGGGCTGTAGTAGAGGAGGGGAGTTTGAAAGGCGAAGTGTCTCAAAATCGCTTATCGTCTCGGTTTGAGCGATTTAGGCCGTGTTTGAAGGACAAGGCCCTCCTAACTTTCAAACTCCATCAACACCTCTTAAAGCCCTTTTTACATGGCTCCATCCGGTATCTTCCGGCTTCATCCGGGCTCTTCCGGTTACTGTAATATCTATTGTCTCCTAACAGCCACCCACCT
>NZ_LIKT01000050.1 GCF_001294455.1 Phaeobacter sp. 11ANDIMAR09 | reverse complement strand
ACGCTTCACCCTTCCAGAAATATTCCGGGGTGAATTGAACCAAAGCGCAGCGAAGGGACAAGAGGGGCTGAGCCCCGACTCTTTTGGCATTCGGCCTGTGCGTGTGCGTAGTGCTGAGATCAGGGTTAAATGTGTGATCCCTGTGCTGCAGCAGTATTGAAACCTCTATTTTTTTGTCATCTCGCGGCCTACTGCCTGATCTGCCTGGGCCGTAATCTCATCCAAAGCGGATTGCAGGCTCAACCGCAGGCTTTCACTTTCCGCTTCATTAGGTTTTTTGGGGACTGCATCTTGCCATTCCTGACAGAGCAATACCCCACGCGAAAAGGGCAGGGGCAGCATCTGTTTGTCCCAAGTGGGCATCTTCAATACCCTGCGCTCGGCAAAGGCGACGGTAAAGACACGGCAGCCGGTCATACGGGCCCAAGCTATGGGAACTCCAGAGGAGATGCGTGCAGGGCCCCGCGGGCCGTCCGCTGCAATACCGATCGAGCAGCCTTCCTTGGTGCGGCGGCGCACTTCGCGAGACAGGGCCACATGGCGCTTGTGGCTGGACATCGGGATGGTTTCAAAGCCGAGACGTACCAGAATCTGACCAGCCAGGCGTCCGGCGCGGGCTGCGGATGTCAGGGCACAAATACGGCCCAGGGAGGTGTCAAAAATATAGGGCGCCATAATCAGTCGTTGATGCCAAAGGACAAAGATAACCGGCTCTCCGGCGGCAACCGCGGCATCCATGGCTTCGCAACCTGAGCGTTGCCAGCGTGACGTCCGATAGGCAAAAGCGACGTAACGTGCAAAGATGCCTTCGATCATCCGATTAAAACGCGGGCTGTCGGCTATTCTCTTACGCAGGCTCAAAAGAGACGCTCCTTTTTGGCCAGTCATAGAATATTGAACCGGCAAGAACCAGTCCGATGAGGGCTCGAGCAAAAAGCCGGAGGTTTCTACAGATTTCCCTCTTGCGAGTCAGCCTGAGGTGGCTTAGGAACACCGGCACTGCAGGGGTATAGCTCAGTTGGTAGAGCGACGGTCTCCAAAACCGTAGGTCTCGGGTTCGAACCCTGATGCCCCTGCCATTGAAATCATTAGAGATTTCTGATTTCCAGCCAGACTAGCTTAGACCATTTGGGAATCTATTTGGGAATTTTGGGCTGTGCTTGGTGTTCTTCCAGCTTGCGAATTGCCGATTCTGCCATCTTGGTATTCCGACTGAGGTAGTGTGCATCCAAGATTGCGCCAACGTCTGCGAGGCTATGACCAGTGATGGTCGCAATTTCGGGAACTTCGCATCCGGCAATCGCCAAACGGGTTACTGCGGTGCCGCGTAGATCGTGAAACGTCAGTCCTGTGATTTTCGCCTTTGCAAGTGTCTTTCTCCAGGATGCGCTGAAACCGTGCGACGTCCAGGATGTACCCTTGGAGGTGGTCAGTATGGTCACTGCGTGTTTGTCTTTTGACAGCTCATCGAGCACAGATTTAAGCGGAGAAGCTACGGGGATGATCACACGGCGCTTGGTTTTGTTTTGGATTAAGCGGATGTGACTTCCGTCATAGGCATTCCAGGTTAGGCGCAGTAGATCGCCTTGTCGCTGTCCGGTCCAAGTTGCCATCAGATATGCGAGTTTGATCCGTTCAGGGGCAACGGCAAACAGGGTGCTTTCATCTGCCTGTGTCCAGATGCAATCTGCGCGCCCGGAGCGATACAGCTTGCCGGGTTTTTCGCATGGATTGGCATCGGTCAAGCCTCTGTCGTAAGCCCATGCCAGGATGGAAGCGAGTGTCGCGAAAACGTAGTCTGCCTGCCGCCGAGACTTCACAGCCATTTTGTCGCGCCATTCGAGAAAGGCCGCACGGGCGCGTCTGTCAGACAGGGCCGTGATTGGAAAACTCCCGAATTCCGCTTCAATCTTACTGATGTGAGAGCGGTAATCTTTCTGGGTTCGTGGTGCGAGGCCCGCCCATTTGGGTGTGTTTTGGTATTGGTTTAGCAGGCTTTGGAGGGTATTCGATTTGGGTTCAATTTTTTGAGAAATGGCCTCATGGTATGCGGCTAGGAACTCTGGGTCTCCTGGCTTGCCTGGAAGCCTCGGTCCACCCTTCCATGCGTAGTAATAGGTTGCGACCTTTCCGCTAGCGAGACGGGTGGTTGTTCGATTGATGCCCTTCAGTTTAACGCGCATTGCGGCTTGCCTCCCACTGGTCGAATGGGGTGTCTGCAACAGGGACGGATTCCGGCAGGATGCGAACGGTGCCTGCATTTGTCACGATTTCAACGATTGCCTTTGGATCTGCCGCGCGCGCTCCCGAAACAAGGCGTTTGATTTGTGCAGAAGTGAAGTTCTGGGTTTTGCCCGTGTCTTTGTTTTTGCTCTCTGCCATCTAGGCCTCCTTTCGGTTTGGGCATGTTTGGTTGTGTGTCTGGGGGCTATTCGCCTAGCGAAACAGCGCAGAAGCTTTATCGAGGAGAAATCCAGCGGACTGGCATAGGGCGACCGCCAAGAGGCCTCCTACTACCGCCCCAAATCCAAGGCTGACGCCAAGATCGAAAAGGGCGCTGTCTGCGATAACGATGATTGGTCTTTCGCTGGGCATGTTGTTCTCCAATAATGGGGTGGGGTTTCTGGGCTTGTTTGGGTCAGGGCTTGCCATCGTTCCGACGCATGCGTTGGATGCAGCGGCGGCGAATGATGGCGCGCTCTTCGATAAGGTCGGTGAGTGCTTGCTGCTTGCGAGTGATCCTCATGTGGAGCTTTGATAACTCCCCCAGCTCGGCCTCATTGGCGTGGTGGGTCCATGGTGCCCCAAGGTCGAAGGGCTCTATCAGATTTGCTGGTTTGGGGAGGTCTTGTATGCCTGCGGCGAGTATACGCGCGAGTTCCTCAGCAGCCTGCGCCATCGTGAATTTATCCGTAATTACGAGGGGTTGCTAGGCTGCCGCTCTTAATCTCAAAATCTGTGTGGAGTTTTCAAACTGGTGAAAGGCCTTGGGGCTTGTCGCCAGTTCACTCCGGCTGGTGACACCGCAAATTTGGCGAATGTGTTCGGCGCTTTCGCTCTTGCCAAAGCTTCCCTCTGGAAACCCGTGACGCATGGCGGCGTAGTTCTGAAAAGCAACGTCGTTGCAGAGAATTCCGGCCTGCATTGGGGCCTTTTCCATGGTGATTTGCATCTTGTGTTTGCTTCCTAGTGGCGGGTGTTTGTCGGGGCGCGGCCTCTTGTTGTGAGTGGTGGGCCTGTCTTGCCGCGCCCCTGTGCAGCGCTCACGCTGCGGGTGTGGCTGTGGTGGCCGGGGCGAGGCCCTGGCCGTTGTAGGGGCAGTCTGGGCGGCCATCTGTGGCGCGGCGGCGCTTGTTGCGCCCGGTGGCTTTGGCGACCCGCACCCAGGCGGTCACCGCATCGAATGTGTTCTCGCCTGATGCCTGGATGCCCAGCAGTTCGGCGCGGTGTGTCATGTTTTCGGGCTCCCACCAGTCGGAGGGATCATCGCTTGGCGGGGTCAATGTGCCGCCGAGGTTGTGAAAGGCCAGAATTTTGCAGAGGCCCTGGGCGGCGGCGATTTCTGCCGCGGCTGCGGCCAGTGTTTGTGCTGACATGATGTGACCTCGAAGGGCTGGACGCGCGGGCGGTACGTTTGGGAGGAGGACTGAACCGCCCGCGCTGATCCGCGAAACCGGGATGAAAACGCGGATGTCTGGGAAAGAGGGACCGGCGCCGTCCTCCGGGCGCTGGCCTGGGTGCTTTGCGGCGTGACGTTTACGCAGCGCGGCGGTGCGGCAGCCTGTAGCCCTGTTTGGCGGCATAGCTGCGCACGGTTTCGCCCACGCGGGTAAGGGTCTGATCGAGCGGTTCCGGCGCGGGAGTGGGACGCCCGATGAGGTGCTGCGGGCGCAGGCGCTGGGGGTCAAAGCCCTGACCGCGCGCGGCCTTCATCGTGGCCCAGGCGGCGGCAAAGAGGGTGGTGTCGTGCAGGTAATCGTGGGGAGCGCTGACAATCTGGCGCGCGGTTTGGGTAATGTCACTCATTCAATCCTCCATCGGTTGATGGGAGAATTGATAACGGGGTAATTTTACCCCGTCAATGGGTTGGGGTAAAAAAACCCCATCACTCATACTCAAGGCGCTAGTCAGATGTCCAATACAACTTTCCGAACCTTCTCGTCCTCTATCGTAAGCATTGTGCGAATTGCCATTCGAACTTTTGGGCTTGTGAGACGATAGGCATCGTCCGTTGGTAGTCTCTTTATGAGTGGGTTGTCCCCCTTTGACAGTTTAGATAATTCGCCGGATACGTTCAGCGATACATCTTTTGTTGTCACGGGAAAAAGCTCTCTGATTTTTGCTTCGATGTCCTTGTAGGTGAAGCTTTCCTTTTCTGTTGCGCCACACGCATAAATACACTGGTTTCTTCTGGAAGCTCTAGTTTCTCTGGAATTCATTCTACCAGAAACCATAGCGCAGGAAGCTCGAATCGAATTTTTTGCCCACTTCTGGACCGCGCGATTTAGTACGTTTTGGTCGATCGTGTTGCCCTTCTTTAGGGCCTCTTTCGCAATCTTGAGCCCGAGCTCCTGGAGCTCCAATGCTATTCGATCTGTTATGCTCAGCATTCGATCGTAAAACACCTGAGCATTTCCGAGAACTTCCAACTTGAGTTGGTCCTCTAATCCCCTTCGCATCAAGAGCTGTGCCTCTGTTGGCAGCATTCTCTCAACTTCTGGAATTTCCTTGAGGCGGGTCGAAATAGTTTGAATATTCCCATTGTGGGAAAGGATTTCATCGATCCCACTAGGTGTGCCGACAATTAGGATCTTCACATCGTAGCTGGCATAGATTGGATCATCCAGCAGGACTACGCAGTTGGCAATCTCCTTGCAAATGGCTGCGTCCGTAGCGATTTGTTCGAAGTTGTCAAAGACAACAATCGCTTTTCTCTTCCCAGCTGATTTTCGAAGGTACGCAAGTAGTCTTTCAAAAGGCTCTTTCTTGCCTTTGACGTATTTCCATGTCTCTTCGTAGTCGACACCTACACCGCCCGGTTTGAAGCTTCCGGATCCACTACGTTCGTACTCTTGCTTCTCAAAATTCTCTTGGCGAGCAAGTTTATCTTCAAATGCGGACCCTAGCGAACCCAAGGATGAGGCGAGAGCAAGGTTTACAACGTCATAGGACACTTTCTCTTTCTCGAAGACACTCTTGTAGAGCCAAGACTTTCCATTTCCGCTTTCGCCAAACACTACAAGATGTTGGCTCTCGGATAGCCCCTCGACCAGCTCTTCTTCTAGGTCTGGTCTAGGAATATAAAGACTGGGATTGACCTTTGGCGAGCGGGGAGTGAACACATCATCAGGCTTCGGCTTTGAGGAGAAAATGGCCATGCTTAAATATCCTTTGGGGCGATAAGGCTTGCTTATCAGACCCTAGTTTAAGGTGCACCAGTTTCTTTTGTAGAAGGAGCGATGAACGACTAGATGGTTTGGAGTGTCGGCATTCAGTCTAATGTTCTGGACAGGTCTTCAGCACCACTATTTGAAGCTATGCTTTTTTGGCCAGTTCAGCAGGCCAATGCAGGCGCACTCGCGCCGCCCATTTGAGACGCACGTTCCAAATATTGTTAGCCCCGGGGTTCAATGAGATCAGGTGAAATAGCCCAGGCTCGTCTCCGGGTTTGATCTGTTTGACCCAGCCCATGCCGTCCTCATCTTCGCAAACGCAACGATGACCAATGTCTTCGGATGGCACAGCATCATGCCCATTTCGGGTGTAAAATAGAAGATCTCCGTCAGAATAGATCGGCTCCATGCTGTCGCCTTCCACCTCTACCGCGACGATTCCATGTGGCGATAGACCGGGTGGGCATTCGACCTGGGGGCCGTCGCCTTTCTCGTAAGCATCAAACACCGGCACCTGAGCACCGGCGCCGACTTTGCCAGCGATAGCGATGGTAGGAACTTCAGATGATGGCGACATTCGACCTTCAAGAAAGTCTTCCAGGCTGATCCCAAATGAGGCAGCGATCCGGACCGCATCATCGACATTGGTCGACTTGCTTTTTCCCTGGGCCAGGTTCTTGAGCTGCTCATAAGAAACGCCAGCGTCCAGCGCGACTTGGCGCATTGATTTGCCGGTGTTTTTTATGGCCGCGAGAAAGGCGTCTCTGAAGGTCTGTTGCATAAGGGGGAATTTACCCCATTGTGACACTTTGTGCATGGCGTAAAAAAACCCTTGATGATTGGGGTAAATAAACCCCATAAGGGGCCATGGAACAGTTTCTCGAAGAAATGCGCGCCTACGCCAAGGCGATAGGCAGAAGCCCTCAGCACATCCTGCGCCAAGCGCTTGGGGCCAGCTGGTCTCAGTGGAAGGCCTGGGAAGAGGGGCAGGCGAGCCCGACCCTCAACACCGTGGACAAGATCCGGCAATACATGGCGGAGAACCCTGCGCCCTGCGCGGCCCCGCCAGCGGAGGACGCCGCATGAGCCGCCCGCGTCTGACCCTGGTTGTGAACAATCAAATCCCATGCGCTCAGGATGCGCCGCGCGCGGGGCAAAAGTCTTGGTCAAATAGGTTTGAGCCCTATGCGCTCAAGGTGAGCGCGCCTGACCTTTGGTCGGCCTATTTCCGGCAGCGCTTTGCCAGCCCCCGCGAGGTGGCGCTGTTTTGCGACGTGAGCTTTCAGACCGCGCTGAACTGGTGGGGCGCGGTGACGTCCCCCGCCAGCCATATCGCGCTGCTGATGCTGCTGACCGACCCGGGCGCGGCCGCGTTCTTTCAGTCAGAAGTGGGGAGGGCGGCATGAGCATTCAAACCCCTTTTTTCCCTCATCCCAAAACAGAGGAGAACCGATGCTGGATCCAACAACGCAGTCTTGGCACGAGAGAGCGGTCCATTGGTTTCGGTACCGGTTTGACATTGGGTATCGCATTCAACTGGAGCTGGCTATTCGGGAACGCGCCATGGGGCAGGGCATCAGGGGCACGAACGGCGAGAAAGACCTGTTTGGCGCCATCCTTCGTCAGCTTAACGAGGTTGAGAAATAACCTTCAGGCCTCGAAAATGGATGCCACCAGGGCAAACTGTTCTTTCGATGTTTCTGATCTCTCCGGATGCAGTTCAGCTTCGTTTCGCAGGCTTAATGCGACACGTTCCTTGATGCCTGGACATATTTCTTCGAGTTCGCTGGACAAGAGGTTCATCGCCACCGCCTGTGCGGCGGCGAAAGTGATTGTCTTTTCAAGCTTGGCTTCAAGCGCTTCAATTTCAGTCATTAAAATCCCTTTCAAAAATCAATGTCGTATGACGAAAGGTGCAGTCAATCGAAGGGCGGTGCAAGCCCCGGTTGTCTTGGTGAACACTGCAGGCTGCGGAATGCCATCCGCTGTCTACGCTGACCGGGGGCAGGTGTGCCTGCAAGTGGCCCCCATCCTCTCCCTGTCAAACTGGGGGCGTGTTGGTGCTGTGTGTATTGGGCGCCCCACTTTTTGGGAGGGCGAACAATTGGCCTCGGCCAAAGGAAAGGGGGGATTGTCGTGTCAGAGTTGATCGCAAGTGAGGGGGAAGTGCCAGATGTGTGGCCTTTGCGCCGAGGTGAAACTCTTTCTTCTCATGATTGGTTTCCCTTCTACACCCACAGGTTTCTTGGCTCGCGGTTCCTGAGCCGCTGCGTGATGACAGGCAGGCGCGAGGATCTTGGCACCGCCATGATTCTGTGGACTGAGGCTATGCGCCAGGATCCGGCTGGGACGTTGCCAACAGATGATCTCGACCTTGCAGACCTTGCCCGTTTCCGCACGATTGAAGACTGGCAGGAAGCCAAGGTGAATGTGCTGCACGGTTGGGTGCCGGTCATGGTTGAGGATGCGCGCACAGGTGAGTTTGAGACCCGTCTTGGCCATCCCGGCATGATCGAGGAAATTGTGCAGGACATGCACAAACGCAAGCGAGGGCGCGATGCGGCCCGCGTGGCTGGTCGGTCGGCTCTCAAGAAGCACAAAATCCGAACGAAGATGCGGGATATGGGCGTTCAGGAACACATCATCAAGGATGATCGCGCCATCACTGCCCTGGCTGAGCACTTCGAACACTCGGAGCTATACATCACCCCTGACAACGTGCGCGCAGCCATGGCTGAGGTGCTTGGTTACACGGGCGATGTGACGCCGATCAGTTCCGCTCGAGATCGGTGAAATTCAACTGCAATACAACTGAAATGAAGTGAAATGATTTCACCTAGATTTCAGTACGATTTCGGCCTGCAGGTGAAATTGCCCTACAGGACAGAACAAAAAAAACAGAAAAATACAAAACACCTTACTGGCGAAAATCCCGAGGTGTGGCGTGTGTGGATAGCCTGGAATTGCTGAGAAGGATTAGGGTTATGGGGTCAACGGACCTGAAAGAGGCAAAGCAGCGCGTGAGGCTGCATCTGGTGGAACCGCTGATGCGCCTGGGGCTGCGTCGGCCTTCGGGTATGACGGTGGCGCAATTCGATGAAATGGTTGATGAGCTGTGTGGGCGGTTGTCCTACATGACGCCCTTGAACCTTGAGGCATTGGCGGAGCAGGCGGCGCTGCGCCCTGGTGGCAAGGATGGTTCCCGGTTTCCTTTTGCGTCCAAGATCCTTGCTTGGGCTGCGGAGATCCAGAGGCCAGTGGATAGCGCCTCGCCTTTGATGATTGCGGTTTTCTCTGGGGAAATCGGTCGAGAGGCTATGGCGGAGGATTGGGCTCCTGAGCTGTTGTCCCATCTCCGCAAGCACCGGCTTTGGCCAAAGAAAGCGGATATTGCCGCGATCAAAAAGCGGGCAGAGGAAGCGCGTCACCAAATTGCCAAATCAGAAGAACAGGCGCGGCGCGGTTTTGCGCTCTCCAGTGCAGATCAAAAGCTGAAAGACATGCGCGGTGCGGCGGCAATGAAATGTCAAAGAATAATGCAGCAGATTGAGGTGAATAAATGATCGAACAGGTGGTGATTGTGACCTCGGCAGGGGTGGCCCGGTTGCAAGATGAGGCGGTGCGGATTGCTGAAATCAAGGCACGGGGCTGTGTTCCGGTTGAATGTGGCCCTGAAATCCCTATGGCCCCTGGCCGTGGCCCTATGGTGCGCTTCACCCCGCGCGAAATGCGCCAGACTGACGGCGGTGGCTATGTCTCCATCAGGACTGGAGATAGGGGCCGGGATGCTGCGCGGGTAGCTGACGCTTTTGATGCGATGGAACGGGCAGCAGTCAAAGCGCACCAAGCGGCAGAGGGAAGGCGAGAAAAGGCAGGTCAGGATCCAAGGAACTATGAGCCGCTTTTCACGCCGGGCCAGATCAGTGCTGCGCGGGATTATGCGGCGCTTGTCGAGCGGGTCACAGCATCGGGCGTCAAGTGTTCCTCGCTTGAGGCTGTCCATTCCGGTGCCGTTGGTGGTGGCGATCGAGAGGCGGCGATTTTTCGGGACTTCCAGAGGTTGCGGGCTTTGCATCGTCGCATTGGCGATGGGCTGGCAAAAGAAGTCAGGCGGATCAGGCCGTCGGTGAATGGTGGTTTGAAGCGCAGGGCTATCTATGTGCGAAAACTGGTGGACATGGTTTGCCTCGGCGACATGTCAATTCTTCAGGTTCTTCACGCGCATGGATGGTCAAAAGATGGTGGCGCATCAAAGGCTTTGCGGTTGTCGCTCTGTTCGGCTCTTGATCGAATGCAGGGATATGATCTGGCTGAAATGAAAAAGGGTGTTGACACTTAACCCACCCGCAGAGCATGAATAGTGCATCATCGAGAAATGCGCCCACGGGAAACCGGCGGGCGCTTTTGCGTTGGACCATCTGACAATGACGAGAGGGCGCGGGATGCCAAAGAAACCCTGCGCGCATCCAGGCTGTTTCCGACTGGTTGAGGTCGGGACGGGCTATTGCGATGCGCATGCCCGATCGGAAAAGCAAGAGCGCGACAAGCCGTCTGAGGCCAAGCGGCGAACTGATCGACCCAGCCGTAAATGGTACAACAGCAAGGGCTGGCGCGGCAAAGCTGGCAGGCGCTTGCAGCAACTGGATGCAGAGCCGCTGTGTCGGCTCTGTCCGGATAATTCAAAACAACTGGCCACGGTCGCGGACCATGTGGTGCCGCACCGGGATGACTATGGGTTGTTCTGGTTTGGCGCGCTGCAGTCGCTCTACAAGAGCTGCCACGACATAAAGAAACAGCGGGCCGAAAGGCGCGAGGCACAGGGAGGGGGGCTTTGAAAGTCTGCAACCTCCAAAGCTGAAACCGGCGTGGGTAATCGGATTTATTCGCGCGCAATTTTATAGGGGGGGGGTATGCACCACACTGGCACCGATATTCAGAAACTGGTCGACCTTCTCGGAGGCTGGCCGCCTCATTTTGATGAGGTCGAGCGGTCGCATGGCGAAAGCATCCTTCGCTACCTGAAGAGAGAAAAGAAAATTGATGAGCCGGTTTTTGGCCAAGTCGTGCGCTACGCGGTGCATCGAGCCGCCTTTGATCGGCTGTCTGTCTTGATCGTCGAGGAAGGGTTCGAGGCGACAGAAGGGAATTACCTCTCTGGTCTTAGCCAGCAGAGATCCTCTCATATCAACCAATTGAAGGCGTTGGAGAAGGAGCTTCTTGGAACGCCCTACATTCGAGCGAAGGTAGGCGAGACTACTCAGACGAGCTTTATGGATCAATTCGATGATCCGGCACCAGATGGCCAAGGGCAAGGCGGCAAGGTGGTAACGCCGTTTCGGCCCATGACCCGCAAGGGGACGCGGGCCTGATGTTGGATTGTGGGGTTTCAACGCCGGTCACCCAACGGGGCCTGCAATGGGCAGATGATGTTCTTGCGGGCAAAGTGACGAGCTGCAAGCGGATCCAGCAGGCCTGCAAGAGATTCAAGGCCGATCTGAAGAGGGCGGGAACGGATGAGTTTCCCTATGTGTTTGACGCCGAAGCAGCCGAACACATGTGCGCCTTCCTGGAGGCGCTGCCGCATATCGAGGGGGCTTGGGCCGCGCGCGGCGAAACCCTGACGCTGCTGCCCTGGCAGGCCTTTATGATCAGTCAGATCGGTGGCTGGCGCCATATGGTGACCGGGCTGCGGCGGTTCCGGACGGCCTATGTTGAGGTGCCGCGCAAGAATGGCAAATCTACGCTGCTGGCGGGTGTCGGGCTTTACTTTCTGGTGCCTGATGG
>NZ_LIKT01000049.1 GCF_001294455.1 Phaeobacter sp. 11ANDIMAR09 | reverse complement strand
CCGCCTTTTGCTGACGCGGCTAATGCTGACGCAGAAAATCCTCGCAGTTGCAGCGTTACATTTGCGGCAGCGCAAATGGTTTCACCGAACCAGCCGTTCACCGGCGTTGGTTTCGTCGGATTCCAATCTGTCCATTCGCTGCAGTCTGCTCTTACAATCGAGTCGCGGACGAAGCACCATTTCGCTGCGGCTGCGCCAACGTCTGCTTGCCGCACAGATTTGCGTCGAATGATGCGCCAAAGTTCCTATCGCGGCGTAGATCTTTGTCGTGGTCCAGGGCGTCAATTCGGGTCGGAGGTTTACTGGCCTGAGACGTAGCAATGGCAAAATTGGCGGGCTTAGGAGAGAAAGGGGCGGAAAACGAGATGCATTTTCGGTATTCAGCGTCTAAATGTCTTCATCTTCCAAAATCTGGGCAACTGTCAGACTACGCCCTGCACTCCAGCGGAGTAACTGTCTCATGAAAAAACTCAGCCTTGATGCAACAGATATCCGCATACTGAGCGCTGTTCAGCAGTATGGACAACTGAGCAAAACCAAATTGGCCGAGCTGGTGAACCTGTCGCCAACACCCTGCTGGGCGCGGCTCGATCGTCTAAAGGCTGCAGGCTACATTCGTGGGTATCACGCCACGCTCGCGTTGGAGCGCATTGTCGATTTCACTCAAGTTGTTGTGACGGTCTCGCTCACCCATCATCGCAAGTCGGATTTCGAACGCTTTGAAGCCTATATTCAGGGCTTGGATGAGGTGACAGACTGCGTCGCGACAGGTGGCGGGATGGATTATGTGATGAAGACCGCAACGCCAAGCCTGGCTGCTTTTCAAGCGATGATGGAAGAGATGCTGTCAGCCGATCTGCAAATCGACCGCTACATGACCTACATTGCAACCCGGCAGGTCAAGACGAGTAGACCAAATCTGGCAAAACTTGTCGCAAACAGATCATGAAAACAGGTGCAGGCTGAACAGTCTGAAAACCGAGGGTTTTTTAGGCCGTTCAGCCTGTGAACGCGCTTTTTTAAGTCCAGTATCTCCAAGTTTTTCGATCTATATCACCAGCAGGTTTTACCACTTCACGGGTCTGTCAGACCACCTGCTACGAGGGCGAAAACATGACACAATCAGACGGCTTTGGCTTCGGCACACAAATTCGCAAATCTCCGTATTTTGACGCGACAGTTCGCTGGGGCGCCAAGGGGTTCTCTGTTTACAACCATATGTATATTCCCCGTGATTTCGGCGATCCGGAGCAGAACTTCTGGAACCTCGTGAACGAGGCGATCCTGTGTGATGTGGCCGTCGAGCGCCAGGTCGAGATCACCGGGCCGGACGCTGCGAAATTCGTCCAGATGCTGACCCCGCGTGATCTGTCGAAGATGGCAGTGGGCCAGTGCAAGTATATCCTGATCACCAACGCAGAGGGCGGCCTCCTGAACGATCCGATCCTCCTGCGCCTTGCCGAAAACCACTTCTGGATTTCGCTGGCTGACAGCGACATCTTACTTTGGGCGCAGGGCGTGGCTGTGCATTCGGGTATGGACGTGTCGATCTGCGAACCTGATGTCTCTCCGCTTCAGCTTCAGGGCCCGAACTCGGGTCTCATCATGCAAGAGCTCTTCGGTGAAGACATCATGGACCTAAAATACTACTGGCTGCGTGACGTGAATCTGGATGGCATCCCGCTGATCGTCTCGCGCACAGGCTGGTCAAGTGAGTTGGGCTACGAGCTTTACTTGCGTGATGGATCACAAGGCGATCAGCTTTGGGAACGGATCATGGCCGCAGGTATGCAGCATGGCCTCAAGCCTGGGCACACCTCGTCGATCCGCCGGATCGAGGGCGGCATGCTATCCTACCATGCCGATGCCGACATCCACACCAACCCCTACGAGCTCGGCTTTGACCGTCTTGTGAACCTCGACATGGAAGCTGATTTCATCGGCAAGGCCGCACTGCGCCGCATCAGGGATGAAGGCCCCAAGCGCCAGCAGATCGGCCTCGTGATCGACTGCGACCCGTTGACCGGGCCGAATACGACTTTCTGGCAGATCAACTTCGGCGGCGAGGCGATCGGCAAGGTGACATCGGCGGTCTACTCCCCGCGCCTTGAGAAAAACATTGCGCTGGCGATGGTCGACGCCGCGCACGCCAACATCGGTGCAGAGGTTGAGGTCGTCACCACATCGGGTGCGGTGGCCGCAACAATCGTAGAGCGCCCCTTCTACGACCCAAAGAAAAAGATTGCTGCGGCCTAAGGTTACGCGTGTTTCCCGGTGCGTGCGTCCTGATCTACGCGCCGGGCGTCTTCTCAGCCAACAAGAGACCTAAGATATGTCTGATCTTGCCATCGAGCTGCATTGGCAGCGCGCCGAGCCCGTTTTGCAGACCGGCAAATACTCCAACGAGCACACCGTCCAATACAACAGTGGCCATGACGTTCAGGTCGATTCTGCGCCCGACTGGGGCGGCGACCCTGCCAACACCAACCCTGAGCAAGCGCTGGCCTCCGCGCTCTCCAGCTGTCATATGATGACTTTCCTGGCTCTGGCTGCAAAGACGGGCTGGCCCGTGGCGAGCTATCACGATTTTGCCGAAGCGCATCTGGGCAAGAATACCAAGGGCCAGATGTCGGTCACACGAATCGACTTGCACCCTGTGGTGCGCTTTGACACCGGCTTTGCCGTGGATGATGCGCAGTTGGCCCAGATGCAGGACCGCGCACACCGCTATTGTTTTATCGCCAACACCCTGGCTGACAGCGTCGAGATCAACATCCGCTGAAGGAGCGCCCCATGACTGCGACAGACATTCTCCTCTCTGAACTGGGTGATGCTGGTGTCCTGCGTCTCACGCTTAATGATGTGGCCCACCGCAATGCGCTTTCCGAAGCGATGCTGGGCGCTTTGGGCACAGCTATTGCCGATTCCGGGCAAAACTCGGCGGTGCGTGTCATCATCCTTGCCGCCAATGGTCCTGCCTTTTGTGCCGGTCATGATCTGAAGGAAATGACAGCGGGCCGCGCGGGCGCGGATGGCGGCAAAGCGTACTTCGCCAAAGTCATGTCCATGTGCTCGGGCGTGATGCAGGGCATCGTCAACTGCCCCAAGCCGGTGATCGCCGAAGTGACGGGCGTCGCCACCGCGGCGGGCTGTCAACTCGTGGCCAGCTGTGATCTGGCGGTTGCGGCGGACACGGCCCAGTTCAGTACGCCGGGCGTTCACATCGGCCTCTTCTGCTCGACCCCCATGGTCGCCCTGTCGCGCAACGTCTCGGCCAAACACGCGATGGAAATGCTTCTGACAGGTGACATGACGCCTGCCGCCCGCGCCGCCGAGATGGGTCTCGTCAATTGCGCAGTGCCCGAAGACATACTGCAAGAGGCAACGTTGGAAATGGCCCGCAAGATTGCCTCCAAGTCATCGATGACGCTGGCCACGGGCAAGCGCGCCTTCTATGCACAACGCGAAATGCCGCTGGCCGAGGCCTATGACTACGCCAGCCAAGTTATGGTCGATAACATGCTTGCGCGCGACGCCGAGGAAGGCATCGGCGCCTTCATAGAAAAGCGCGCGCCCCAGTGGCAGGATGCTTAAAAAATGAGTGTGAACCCCTACAACACCGACCTAGACCGCACCCCGGCCAACCACCAGCCGCTGACGCCGCTCACCTTCCTTGAACGCGCCGCCACGGTATTCCCCGAACATACTGCCATCATCCATGGCCCCCTGCGGCGCAGCTATGCCAGCTTCTATGCCCGCGCGCGAAAGCTTGCCTCGGCCCTTGCGAACAAAGGCATCGGGCGGGGCGATACCGTCTCGGTGATGCTGCCCAACACACCAGCCATGCTCGAATGCCACTATGGCGTGCCAATGTGCGGCGGTGTGCTGCATTCAATCAACACGCGGCTGGACGCGGCGATCATCGCCTTTCAGCTCGATCATGCGATGTCAAAGATCGTCATCGTTGATGCCGAGTTCCTGCCGCTGATGCAAGAGGCGCTAGCGCTGGCCGAGGTCGACCCACTGGTGATCCTGGTGAATGACCCGGAATATGACGGGGCACGCATTGCGTTTGACGGGCCAGACTACGAGGATGTCGTCGCAATCGGCGATCCCACGTTTGACTGGCTCATGCCCGAAGATGAATGGGACGCGATCTCGATCAACTACACCTCAGGGACGACTGGCGATCCCAAGGGTGTCGTCTCGCACCACCGCGGTGCCTATCTGCTGGCCCAAGGCAACGCGCTGACCACTTCAATGGCCAAACACGCGGTCTATCTGTGGACCCTGCCAATGTTCCACTGCAACGGCTGGTGCTTTCCATGGACACTCTCGGCGATCATCGGCACGCACGTTTGCCTGCGGCAGGTGCGGGCCGAGCCGATCTGGAACGCGCTTTCTGATGAAAAAGTGACCCACCTCTGCGGCGCGCCGATCGTCATGTCGCTGCTGATCTCGGCGCCTTCGGACGTCCAGCGTGCGCTCGATCACACTGTGCAATTTTTCACCGCCGCCGCACCGCCCCCCGAAAAGCTGCTGGCCGATATGAAAACCGCAGGCTTTGACGTAACCCACCTGTACGGGCTCACCGAAACCTACGGCCCTGCCGTGGTGAACGATTGGCATGAAAGCTGGTTATCCCTACCCGGCGAAGAACAAGCGCGGCTGAAATCACGCCAGGGCGTGCGCTATCTGCCTCTCGAGGGGCTCGATGTGCTTGATCCTGAAACCATGAAGCCCGTCCCACGCGACGGCGAGACGATGGGCGAGGTCATGTTCCGCGGCAACGTCGTGATGAAGGGCTATTTCCGTAACCCCTCTGCCACGCGGCAGGCCTTTGAGGGCGGCTGGTTCCATTCCGGCGATCTGGGCGTGATCCATCCCGATGGTTATATCCAGCTCAAGGACCGCTCAAAGGACATTATCATTTCGGGCGGCGAGAACATTTCTTCGATCGAGGTCGAAGAAGTGCTTTACAGCTACCCCGCCATCGAGATTGCCGCTGTTGTCGCCATGCCGCATGAGAAATGGGGCGAAACCCCCTGCGCGTTCATCGAACTCGCGCCGGGCCAGAAGATTGACACCGAGGCGCTGCGGACATGGTGCCGTGACAGGCTGGCAGCCTACAAGGTTCCCGGTCAGTTTGTCGTGACAACCATTCCAAGAACGTCGACCGGCAAGATTAAAAAATTTGCTCTGCGTGAGCAAGCGAAGGATATCGCCGCACAATCTTGAGCCAACGCCCATCAGTACTCAACGGTTATTAATGGAGAGCTGTGACAGCTCCCTAGGCGATCGCCGTATCATCTCTTAATTTTTTGATCCGTCGGTTCACATAGCAGCCATTCTCGCACTTTGCAGCATTGGGTAAAATGGGCTCAGCACCGACCAACGCCGCATGAGGGACAGACATCTGCTTTGAAATGGCGAACGGCAGCGCCGCTCGCCAAGGTTGCTCAGATATCGATCCGCTCTGCGATACTTAGGGCATCTTCCAGTTCCACCCCAAGGTAACGAACAGTGCTATCGACCTTCGTGTGGCCGAGAAGCAGTTGGACCGCGCGGAGGTTGCCAGTTTTCGATAAATCTCCGCCGCCTTTGTCCGCCGGAGCGAATGGGTGCCATATCCGCTCGGTTCAAGCCCAATCGCCGTCACCCAATCACGCACCAAGCGCCCATATTGGCGTGTTGAGATGTGTGGGCGGTCATGGAACCGGCTTGGGAACATGAAACTACACGCAAACATCTCGGGTGACTTGACCCAGGCCAAGACGGTTTCACGAGTGTTTTCGGTCAATTCGAACTGCACCGGTCGCTTAGTCTTGCTCTGGATCACCGAAACGCGTTCTCGCACGCGATCATTTTTTACCAGATCAGACACCGCCAATCTGACGAGATCACAGCCGCGCAGCTTACTGTCGATGGCGACATTGAACAAAGCTAGATCACGCAGATAGCCCGCAAGTTCGAGCCGTGCCCGGATCGCCCAGACCTGTTTTGGCAGCAAGGGCCGTTTCTGACCGATGATCCGCCCCTTGTTCCAGGCTCTGCGTTTCGGGGTGGTTGCGGGAAGTTGGACTCTTGGCATGATATGCCCTCCGATCCTCCCTCCACACCCAATCATCAGCACCGCGCTGACAGGACGATCCTACCGTCTGATCGAAGGGCCGTGTCCGAGACGCGCGATGAAGATCGTTGCCGTGCAAGCAATAGGCGGCTCTGAGCCCAAAGTCGCCGGTGCTTCATCACGCACGAATGGCCGCAATGTGAAATTAGTAGTAGTTCCGGCGAGCGATTTTCTGGACGATCGTTGAGTGCTTGGGAAATCGGTCTAGATGCTTTTCAAAGCACTTACCCTTTGGAGGGCCTATTGCAAATTGTCTGGTTTAAGCGAGATCTCCGAGTACAGGACCATCGCGCGCTGGCACGGGCTGCGGCGCAAGGAGATGTGCTGCCGCTTTACGTCGCCGAGCCTTCGCTTTGGGGGCAGCCTGATGTGTCTGGGCGGCAATGGTCGTTTATCGCCGAAGGTTTGCACGAGTTGCAGACTGATCTAAAGGCCTGCGGCCAACCACTAGCTGTTCGGACGGGCGACGTAACGCAGGTACTTGAAGCGCTGTCGCAGCACGTCCAGATTGATGGGCTCTGGTCTCACGAAGAGACGGGCAATGATTGGACCTTCAAGCGCGATCAACGCGTCGCTGCGTGGTGTCGCGCGCACGGCATTCGGTGGACCGAGATCAAAAATCACGGTGTTCAGCGCCGCCTGGCCTCGCGCAACGGTTGGGCGGGGCAGTGGGATGCATTCATGGCCGAGCCCGTCACCGTTGCACCTGCCTTAAAGCCCGTTAGCGTTGATGTTGGGCATATCCCGAACGCGCGCGATCTGGGGCTTGCGCTTGATCCATGTGAGTTGCGTCAAAAAGGTGGGCGGCGAAGAGGCTTGAGCCTTCTAGAAAGTTTCCTCACCGAGCGCGGCGAGCAGTACCGCAGCGCGATGTCCTCACCAGTTTCGGGGGAACGTGCGTGCTCGCGCCTGTCGCCGCATTTGGCATGGGGCACGCTATCGATGCGCGAAGTGACCCAGCGCACATGGGATAAACAACGTGAATTGAAGGCCAACCCGGTGCGAGGAAATGCGCCATGGCGGGCGTCTTTGAAGTCCTTTAATGGCCGACTGCACTGGCATTGCCACTTCATGCAAAAATTAGAGGATGAGCCAAGTCTCGAGTTACGAAACCTGCATCGTAAATATGACGGCATTCGCCCCTCCGCACCTGATCAAGAGCGTCTCGCGGCATGGGCGAAGGGCGAAACCGGCCTGCCCTTTGTGGATGCCTGCATGCGGTATCTAAGAGCGACAGGCTGGTTGAATTTTCGGATGCGCTCGATGGTCATGGCGACGGCAAGTTATCATCTATGGCTGGATTGGCGGGCCCCAGGATTACAGCTTGCGCGGTATTTCACAGATTACGAGCCGGGCATTCATTGGAGCCAAGTTCAAATGCAATCGGGCACCACGGGCATCAACACCGTGCGGATTTATAACCCTGTGAAACAGGGCTATGATCAAGATCCTACGGGGGTATTCACTCGCAAATGGGTGCCCGAGCTATCCGCGATCCCGGATGAGCACTTACAAGAGCCATGGAAAGCACAGAACGCGGGCGATGTTTTGGGCAAGACCTATCCAGAGCAGATCGTGGACCACCTTACGGCAGCTAAGCAGGCGCGGGAGCGGATCTGGGCCGTGCGCCGGGGGGATGAATTCCGGGCCGAGGCGTCTGCAGTGGTGGCGAAACATGGCAGCCGTAAAGGAGCAGCACGTAAGTACGCACGCCGTGCGAAGACAGCTGACCCAAACCAAATGAGTTTACCATTTGGAGACGGGCCATGAAGATGCGGCGTAAATCAGACCTGCCCAGCAAGATCTGCGTGACATGCGGTCGTCCATTCACGTGGCGAAAGAAATGGGCCAAAGTGTGGGATGAAGTGCGTTATTGCTCCGAACGGTGCAGGCGATCTTCATGAACGATCAAGACATGTTCCAAGAACTCGAGCTTCCGTCTGAGACAGTCGAATTCACGCCGACACGGCAGGCGGGCTTGGCGCGCCTTGAAAAGTTCGCGTCACGTACTGGGCAGCCTTACGCCCGTCAGCGCAACCATGATTTTGGGACAGCGCTGCGCAGAAATGTTTCGGTTCTATCGCCTTGGATACGACACCGCCTGATCACTGAGGAAGAGGTGCTGCACGCGGTGCTTGCGCATCACTCGATATCCGCCGCCGAGAAATTCATACAAGAGGTATTTTGGCGGACCTATTTCAAGGGTTGGCTGGAGCAACGCCCCAGCGTTTGGGCGACCTATCAGTATGGTCTCGCACGGGCTTTGAATGACGGCACCCGGTATTCTGACTACCAAGATGCCATTGCCGGGCGCACTGGCATCGCGTGTTTTGACCATTGGGCGCAGGAACTGGTTCGGACGGGTTATTTACACAATCACCCACGAATGTGGTTCGCCTCTATTTGGATTTTCACGCTGCGTTTGCCGTGGCAGCTGGGCGCTGACTTTTTCTTGCGGCACCTGATCGATGGTGATCCTGCATCGAATACGCTAAGCTGGCGTTGGGTTGGTGGGTTACACACCAAGGGAAAGACCTATTTGGCCCGCCCAGACAACATCGCGAAATACACTGGTGGGCGTTTCCATCCCGTAGGACAGCTTGCCACAGTTGCCGAACCGCTGACAGAGCCGTTTGAGCATCACCGCGTTCCATTACCTACAATTGACCCGATGCCGGACGGCAATTTTTCACTGTTGGTGACTGGCGAGGATTGCCAAATCGAGACGGTCCTAGCGCATTCGCCCAAGGCGCGCTTAGGTGTGCTTGCCACGCCGTCGTTTGAAGTTAGTCCATTGGTGCTGTCTTTCGCTACGGGCGCGGTCGAAGTATCCAGCGGGGCGGTGGTCAACACGCGCTCCGACTGGAGCGGTCAGATCATCGACGCCGCATCGGTCGCAGAGACAAAGACCGTGGTTACAGGTTTCGCGCCTGTGGGCACCGTTGCCGATCAGTTAGCCGAGCTGAACTTACGTGACGCTGGCATTACATTGCACCAAGTCCGACGCGACTACGATACGTTGGCGTGGCCATATGCGACCAAGGGGTTCTTTGGTCTTAAGAAGAAGATACCGCATGTTCTTCGCGCGCTCGGTTTTGCGGCCTAGATTGCGCTACTTATAGGTCTCACGACGATCAGAGAACACGCGCACGCGTTTGCGCCACGCTCTGTAGCTGCCGGTTTTTAATTCACGACGCATAAGGGCTTGAACGTCTTTTTCGCCAATCCCGTATTCTAATCGGATACTCGCAAAGCTGACATGATCACTGAGCGCCATTTGAACGATGTCACTGATTTGAGCCTCGGTGAACGTCTTCATTGCGGGCCAATCTCCTTGAAGAAACGCAGTGCGTCATCCGCGATGGCTGCGCGTTTTTCGTTACTCATCCGGGCAAGTGTTTTGTACATAAATCCCATCCGCGGATTGCGGTGCAAAGCCTCGGCGTTGCGATCAATGAAATCCCAGTAAAGGTAATTGAACGGGCAGGCCTTGCGGCCATTTTTAACGGACACTTTATAACTGCAACTGTCGCAATAGTTGGACATCTTTTTGATATAGGTCCCGCTGGCAGCATAGGGTTTCGACGCCAAAACGCCGCCATCAGCGAACAGGACCATGCCGCTGACATTGGGCAGCTCGACCCATTCATAGGCGTCGGCATAGACCAGCATGTACCACTCGTTCACGTCGTCAGGTGCAAGGCCCGCGATCAATGCAAAATTGCCAAGGACCATTAAGCGCTGGATGTGGTGAGCATAAGCGTTTTGTTTGGTCTCGAGCACGCATTGGCGCACGCAGTTCATCTGTGTCTCACCCGTCCAAAAGAAATCAGGTAAGGGCCGGTGCGCGTCCAGAGCATTCTCCGACTTGTACGCAGGCATTCTCAACCAGTAGATCCCGCGGACATATTCGCGCCATCCCAAGATTTGTCGGATAAACCCTTCGACAGCGTTCAAAGGAGCGAGACCCTCATGATAAGCCGCCTCAGCTTTCGTGATGCACTCCAAAGGGGTCAGCAATCCGCAGTTCAAATAGAGTCCGATATGGCTGTGATACATCCATGGTTCGCCTTGAACCATCGCGTCTTGATAGTCGCCAAATAGCGCGAGACGTTCGTTGATAAACATGTCTAGCGCCTGCAACGCACATTCGCGGGTCACAGCGAAATGGAACGGATGAATATCGCCGAAATGATCCGGAAATTCGCGCGCTACGACCTCGCTGACCGCTTCGACAATGGTATCATCACGCGCTTTGAAAGGTTCAGGAACGCTCAAAGTTTTTGGCGGCGGCTTTCGGTTGTCCGCGTCGAAATTCCACTGCCCACCAATGGGGTCGGGTCCGCCCATCAGCACCCGGTGCTTGCGCCGCATCTCGCGGTAGAAATACTCCATCCGCAGTTGCTTCCGGCCCCCGGCCCAGGCTGCGAACTCGGCCTGCGTTGCGAGAAACCTGTCATCTTCGCGTAATTCAACAGGGAGCTTTAGTTGGTCAGACCATGTTTCGAACTCAGCCAGCAGCCGGAACTCGCCCGGCTTGGTCAGGACGACCTCCGAGATAGTATAGTCTTGGATCAGCGCCTCAACCTGTCCCCGCAAGGATCCAGCATTGCATGGGTCGTCAAATGTCACATAGTGAACGTTCAGACCTTGATCCCGCAGCGCCTGTGCAAAGTGTCGCATTGCGCTGAACACAAACACGATCTTCTTTTTGTGGTGTTTAACATAAGTCGCTTCTTCCTTGACCTCACACATCAAGATCAAATCATCAGTGCCGACGTCTGACAAAGACGCCAACGAGGTGGTCAGTTGATCGCCAAGAACAAGCCTAAGCTTCATGGTTTACGCGACCTCACAAGGCACAATCGGGAGACTCAAGCGTGACTTGCGCACCGGTTTCTATGACCGCAGTATAGGTTTTATCTGCGACATGAAGAGACACGGTTGTGCCGCTCATCTCACCGTCAGCGACGGTAATTTCTCGGGTACCAGCCGTATCATCGACATCAATGGTGAAGGCAATCGACTGTTTTATGGGAAGGCTTGTCAGATTCAAAGTGATCCGTTGATCCCCT
>NZ_LIKT01000048.1 GCF_001294455.1 Phaeobacter sp. 11ANDIMAR09 | reverse complement strand
GCAAAGTTTGGCGTGGGTGCAGGGTTTACGGCGGCGCGGTACTTTACATCGCGGCGGAGGGTGGCGCAGGTGTCCGCAATCGGCTTGCAGCCTATAAGCACGTACGACCAGACATGGGGTCTGCTCCTTTTACTCTATTGCCCATCAGCTTAGACCTGCACAGCGATGGAGACGCGCTGGCCGTATGCAAGATCATAGCAAATAATCCCCTCGCACTCGTGGTGGTCGACACGGTATCCCGCAGTTTGGGCGCGGGAGACGAGAATACGGCAAAGGACACTTCCATGTTCGTAAAGAACTGCGACTTGATCCGCGAAGCAACTGGGGCGCATGTAATGGTCATTCACCATACCGGCAAGGACGAAGACCGGGGTGCGCGTGGGTCATCCGCATTGCGAGCGGCAGTGGACACCGAAATCAATGTTACATCCAGAGGTGAGATCGTATGCAAGAAACAGCGTGATATGCTCCACGCTGAACCACTACACTTCACCCTTCGGCCAGTTACAATCGGTCGGGATGAAGATGGAGAACCAGTTACGAGTGCGGTAGTAGAGGCAGGCGCGCCAGCAACAAAGCAGCGTCAACAGCCTAAGGGCAAAGATGCTATTTGTCTTCGATTGCTTTGTGAAGCCCTGCTAGAACACGGCGAAACCAAGGCTGGCGGTATCTACCCTGAAAACGGCCAGGTCGTCCACCTCAAACACTGGCGTGACGCTTGTGCTATCCATGGACTGACCAAGGGCCAAAGCGAAAACTCTGCCCGCATGGCATTCAAGCGAGCCAAGGACAATCTCACCAAGATGGGTGAAATCTACGAATGGGGTGACTACGTTTGGAAAGCACGGGATAGTGATTGAGCAGAAACCGTCACAAACGTCACACACCTCTAGGAGGTGTGACGTTTGTGACGAGACCGATGCCCGATCAACCTGCATCGCCCAGCTTCTGGAAAAACTATAATAGTGCTTCTTACCGGATCTTCGTGACGTACGGCAGTACTCACCCGAAAAAGTCGCACTGCCAATTTTCTGCTTCAATGCAGTGAACTACCCACAACACTCCAATCGTTGCACTTCAAGCGCAACGAACAGCCAAGATACTTCAAAGTTAGGAAACACGATGACGGACAAACCAAATCTAGAAATTTTCGACGAATATGGGAACTACAATTTCGAAGAACTTTCCCTTCACAACATCGACGATGTGATTGAGGAAGTCGCCCGATGGACCGAAGGGGGCGAGAACGAAGTGACCCTCGATAATACACAGGCCAATTGGCGTTGCCTTTTTTATTCTGAAAAATTATTGCGACATCTATTCGCGCGCAAGTGTGATTTACTTGAAGAACAGGCCAGCAGCAGCTATACGCCGTCGCCAGGACTGTGGTAACACTTGATAAAACGCTCATCGTAGCCGCGTGGATTTCGGCGCAAAACCGATATTCACGCACTATCCATGTAAGAATGTACTCCCCAACCTCTTTCTGCTCATACACTCTCCTCTGCCTAGAAACATGAGCCTTACAACTTAAACCCTCTTTTCATTTCTCCACCCCAAATCCCTACCATGGATGAAGAATTCAACAAATCAGTTCAAAAATTCCTATATTCGATATCGATGTGGGAAGCACTTAAAGATTTAACCGCGAGAAACAAAAAAATTATGTCCGTTAGATATAATAACATTGAAAAAAGACATCACCCACTTGCTCGCGGAGAAGCAGAACATGTTGCCTCCAAATATTTCTCACGGCAAAGCGAAAGCTGGCTCCGCGCCGTCGGTCGACTTACTGACGACGGATACGAAGCGAGCCGCCACTACTACATGAAGGTACTTCCGAAGAAAGTGGAGGATGAAGAAGCTAAGATCAGGCACCAAAGCGCTCAAATCAATATTGACGAGATAATAGCGCGAGCGATTGGCAGCAGTGACATCGACGATCTCGGTTAGTACTCACATGCGCAGAAATGAAAAGATTTCGCGGCGAGCCTTGGCTTACATCGCAAAGGCCTTCAGTAATGCGCGTGCCGTGGCCACTGACCTCATATTATTCTGCGGTCCAACATCCCGTCAACCAGCGGCAAAACATAGTGACCTTCTGATTTCCACTATTAACAAACCTGTGAGCATGAAAAAATGTTTGTAGTTTTCACCCCCCTTTTGCAGAGACACCAAGAAATAAACTTCATTTGATCATCGGGAAAAGCACTTGCATTTTTAAAATCCAATGCAATTTGATATTTGGCGCCCACTAAATATAAGCAAGTGGGACCTCCCAACCCCTGAGGGGTCGCGCCGACAATTGCAAAGGGGAGGCTTCACCTCCCCCTTGACCCCCAAAAGGCAGCACCAAGATTAAAGGATATTACAATGACGAAACGAACCGAGGATTTTAAGATATGGCTCACCCCCGAAGAAGCAGACAAAATCAAAAACCACGCTCACGATCAGCGCATATCAAAAGCTGACTATGCAAGGTTTCTTATTTTTGGCCCCGGTTCATGCAAGCGCCTACCCTCTGCTGTTGAGCTCAAAAAGATCGCGTTTTTGCTTGCTACTATCTCAGGAAATTTGAACCAGTGTCAGCGCAGCATCAACGCGGCACAACTGGCCGGAACTCTCGATTCAAACCAATTCGCAGCAATGCACAAGGCTATTGCGTTTGGCCACAGCTCATGGAGTAAACCGTTGTCCGAATTCAGGTCGCAGCTCGACCGCTTAAAGCCGGACGTCACCGTTTGATCATCAAAAGCCACGGCATTTGCTCTGGTACAGGCAGCAACACAGTCGCTTATGTACAAGCCACCAATCAAAACGAGGCCGTGGAGCTGTTGCAGGGCGATCCTGAGGCGCTGGAAGTCGCTGACAAGTTTGCGGTACTGGCAGGCCACACAAATGGGCTTATACACATAACAATCAGTCCAAACGAACCTCTGACGCCGGAACAACTCACCAAGACGATTGGGGCGATCAACGAGGAATTCGGTTTCTCATCTGATGATCCAATACTGTTGACAAGACACTTTAGCCGTCGAGGCAATGGCAAAATGATGGATCACTTTCACTACGTCAGGCCAGCCGCAGACGGGAACGGGAGAGTCTACCGAATGTACCGCAGCAAAAAAAGGGATGAGGCTGTTAGCCGATTTTGCGAACTGGAATACGGCCACCAGCTCGTCAGCGGCGCTCACAATGACTTCACTCACAAACGAATGTTGGAACGTGGGCTAGATGACTTCGCAGACCAGCTGACTGACCTAATCAACAGCCGGTCGAAATCTGATTTCGGATCAAAAGAAAACCAGCGAGGTCTGCGCCTCGGTTTCGATATGAAAACCTACCACCACGAGCTGCGCAACATCGCTGCTCTACCGCGCAATCAGCAGCCAGCAGCATTCGCGGAGCTAATCGACAGATTTGATGGCATCCGCATCCTGCAGGGTGACAAAGGCAGCCGCTTAAATCTCATCACCAGCAACGGCGAGCAACTTCACAATGCAAACCGCATTCTTAAGATCAAGGCCGCTGACGTGGCCAATTTCATCGCCCATACGGAGGAGTATTTATATGACCGAACAGAGCCAGAGCCCGGATCCAGACCAGAGCATACGCGAATTGTTGACGACTATTATCAACAACCAGGACAACCTACACCAAACGAACAACCAGATTGTCCAACGTCTGAACGCTCTACTACTGATCATCGACAAGGCGGCTCAGCGCTAGACGCAGAGGCAACTGAGCTGGCTCAGGCTGCGAATGAGTTGAAAGCAGCGATAGAAACGTTCACAGCCAGGCGCAAAATGGATACCACAAGCGCTGACTTCGAAGCCCTTCCAGATCTAAACGATCCAAACTTGATGACTAAACTCGCACGAATGCTCAAGAAATCACTGTGTACAGCCGCCAGGTCCATTGCCCCCAGTCCGATCTATAAACCGCCCGGTGCCCGCTAATTCTCAACATCTAGTTTGCGACCAGTTAGTCTAGCCGTTCGATATTGAGTATTCGTTCGGACGAGGTTGCGACCCGTTGTAGTAAACAGCGCGGCAGTTCAATTGAACTTGTTTGCCGTCTCGTCAAGTCGTACGCCATTTAGAAAGCTACCAATCGCCAAATATGAGAATTTTGGGAGAAACCTTTGTCAAACGACCCCATTACTGTAGCAGCCTCACGAGACGGCCACGAATACCACGAGGCTTGGGCTTCCCGCGTTGCATTGGGACTATTGATGCCAGGCTCCGATCTCCACGCTATCGCGATGGAGGGTTTCGCAAAAGAAGAATCCGAAGATTTTTCCAGCGAAGCCATGGATATAGCCGACATGGTCCAGTATTTTGGTGGTCATCCATCAAAAGACGCCAAAAAAGTCATCGTGACTCAATTCAAATATGTTGCGTCCGAAAATGCTACAGCGCTTTCCGCTGGTCACATCTCAAAGACTATATCTAAGTTTCTGGAAGCAAGGCGTGACTATCTTACGCAGAATGGGGCGGGTTGGGTCGAAGCCGCTTTAGAATTTGAATTTGCGACCAATCGCGAAGTTGGTGGCAATCTAAGGACAGCAATCAGGGCAATTTCCGAAAAGAAGCCTTATTCTTCGCTGAACGGCATGCAAAAAAGACAATACCGTACGCTGACAGAAGGCGAAGAAACCGCCTCAACGGAGTTGGTCGAGCTGTTAAGTAAGCTCAGTATCGTCGGGGCGGGCCGCTCACTTCGTGGGGAAAAGGCAAGCGTACGAAATATTGTGGCAAATTGGGGCGGCGCAAACGACGTAATTGCCAAATTCCGTTTCCATAGCCTTTGCCAGCTTCTCAGGGATAAGGCAGGAACGGAAGGATACAAAGACAACGTTGTGAAACGCACTGATGTTCTCGGGGCTCTTGAGTTGAGCGATGAGGACGACCTATTCCCTGTTCCCCAATCGTTTCCTGATGTTGAAAACGTAGTTGCTCGTTCATTCCTAGACACCGTCGTTGCGGACCTACTTGATGTCCAAAGCCCTATGTTGATCCATGGGGCGGGTGGTTCAGGTAAAACAGTTACTCTGCAAGCATTAGCTCAGCACTTTGGTGAGAACTGTCTTTGCATACTCCACGATGGGTTTGGCGGCGGCCGATGGAGAATGCCGGGTGACGAACGCCACTTGGTAAGTCGGAGTTTGGTTCACTTGGTCAACTCGATAGCGGTGAAAGGGCTATGTGACCCGTTGCTGCCCGGCGCTGACGAAGCTTCTCTTTTGCGAACAGGCCTTAAACGACTAAAGCAGGCAACCGCTGCTTTCCAAAGGCGGAGCAATACGGCGAAGATAGTTTTGCTCCTTGACGCTGTGGATCACGCGGGCCTGAGAGCAGAGGCAACAAATACCAACTCTTTTGCGAACCAGCTCATCGAAGCTTTGCTGATTGAGCCAATCGATGGATTGTTGTTGGTCGCCTCGTGCAGGACCGAACGTATCGCAGATGCAGTGGGTGATCTGGACCTGCCCAAATTTGAAATTCCTCCATTTGATGACCAAGAAGTCAAGAAAAGGGCCGACCACTTCGATGCCCATATCTCCGACAACGATGTCCATGTGCTTAAAGCCAAATCACTTGGAAACCCTAGATATCTCGACGCGTTGCTAAATGCCGGACGACCCTATGATGGAGCTGACGTCAAAGACGAAGGTAAGAATGCTGGCGAACTTCTCGACGAACTCATCCAAAAACAATTCGAAGACGCAAAAAAACTAAGTGTCGAAAGAGGTGTTTCGCGTGAAAAAACAAACATGTTGTTACGCGGCATGTCTGTCATGCCGCCTCCAATCCCCGTGGCAGAAATTGCAGATGCATATTCGTTGAAAGAAGCTGAAATCGTCAGCTTTTTTTCAGATTTATTTCCGCTCATCGAAATCACAGATCACGGGTTGATTTTCCGAGATGAACCAACCGAGACTGTTGCGCGCAGGAACCTCGAAGCCGATGCAAAGGCATTCGACGGAGTTATCGCAAACATGAAGGCGAGGCAGGCCGTTTCAACATACGCGACAAGAAGTCTTCCTCACGTTCTTCAAGAACTAAACTTGACTGACGAACTAGTAGAATTGGCATTTTCCACGATCATTCCAAGTTCGGTTACGAGTAAAATTGCTCGGACAGGCATCCATCTAGCAAGAATTTCAAAAGCCGTCGAAGCCTGTGCAGCGAAGCAGCGGTCGGATGATGTTTTCAGGCTATCAATGTTTGCGGCAAGCATTGCAGGTGGCAGTGATCGAAGTGACGCTCTAATTGAAAGTCACCCTGAGCTAGTAGCAGCAAGCAATGATCCTGAAGCATTGAGAAGATTGGTTGAGAACAAATCCCAATGGCCGGGAGCGCATCACGGCACCTTGGCCGCGACCTACGCGTTCCTAGGTGACTTCAATGAGGCTAAACGTCAAGCACTCAAGTCCATCGAATGGTTGAACTGGTACAATTCCAAAAATGACGAAGACTCAGCAATTGCTGCTGGCTTCAAGTCCAGCGATTGGAAGTCGCCACTTTATGTTCTGCTCTTGGACGGGCAAGTGAAGAAGATAGTCGACTGGCTTTCTAAGCGCAGCGCCAATAAGGCATTCAGGTTCTTTGCAAGCTTACTGGAAATGCTTCAAAAGCAACTGGATATAAGCGACAGAGCCGTGGGCATCCGAGACGAACTGTTGGGTTTTCTCCTTGATGGTACGCTAAAACAGTCTTGGTGTTTGTCTGCTGCTCTAACTGAACTCGAATTGGAAGGTTCAATTAGGATCGCACTGCTAAAAGTTCTGGCGCAAAATGATGAAACTGACGAGACGGATACAAGGAACCGCTGGGAGGACAGGAAAAGACTCACCTTAAAGGATGCCTATCTAGACTTTGCAACTGAGTCTCTTTTACTCGGCCTGAAACACGAGGCCAAGTTGTTCTTGGTGCGAGCATCCATAGATCGTCCAGAACGATGGGACTACGAAAACCAACACGACTACGGCGGGGATATTGTTAGGTGGGTTTTGGCGTCGTCAATCGAATGTAGTCTGGGCAACAGAAAAGCTAGCGTTCGGGAAGCCATTCCTGCGGAACTTTGGAAAGAGATTCCAACCTCCACCAAGAGGCGCGGCCCCAAAGCAATTGAAGAGGCATGCAAGAGGTTACTCGCAACGCCGCGGGGAAGATCTAAGAAATCGACGAAGCTCGACACCGACAAAATCGAACGATGTTTGGAGCATCGTTCCAAGCCTCTAGTTCAAGTAATACAAAATCTTCAAAAATTGCTCACTGGCCAATGCGATGCAAGATTAGTGCAAGATTGCCTTACATCGTTAGCGGAAGATGTCGAGAAAAAGAGCAATTACCCTTTCCGAGACCAGAAACGGTATACTGCCTATCAGAGCTTCATGCCCATCTGCCGCTTGGTTTCTCTGGCAAAAGGCTGGGACGAGAAGACGGCTAAACAAGTTGCGGACTGGATACCTGAATCACCATTAGGTTATCCTCGAGAAATGTATCTGGTTGTCAGAGACTTGGCAAAAACGTCTGTGTCGAATGAAGCAGCAATCTGTCTAGCTGCCAAGGTATTTGAAAAACTTAAGCAAGATGATCAGATTGGGTCTCGTCTCGATGGAATTTGCCGATTGGGTGAGGCTGTTTGGGGTGCTTCACGTGACGAGGCTGGCGCCTACTTTAAGGAGGCCCTAAACTTCGCAGACGCGGTAGGTTCTGACAACCACGACGAAATTAACTGGCTCGCCAGTATAGCTGCAGCATACGGCGGCCCTCCAATAAACGAAAAAGCGGTTCACGACTTTAACCGAATTTGCGAAATTGGCCTGCCCTATGAAGAAGAAAAGTTCATCTGGCCAACCTTCAGTCAGGGGCTTGCTAGGATAGGTGGATTTCGTTCCGTTTCGTTCCTCACGCGCTTAGCAGATAGGGGAAAGGCAGATTTGCGCCGGAGCTTTTTGCCCTATCTGCAAGAACTAATTGTGTCTGGGCGACTGACCCACACACTAGCCGCTTCGCTGTTGGGTTTGGATCAACTTACCGAACGGTGGGATTGGAATGCGGGCGGTTTTGTTGGGGAAGTGTTGGATCGGCTTCCGAAAAATGAAATGGAACAGTTTGCGCGGTGGGTCGTCCAAGAATTCGATAGGGTCTACGCAGGCGGCGTCCCGCAGGACAGTCTAAAGGATGTTGTTGTGGGGTTTTCCAAGTTGCCGCCCGACAATTGCTCGCGAAAGCGCGTCGAAGCAGCGTTCGATCTTGCAAGCAAAAGGTACAAGAAAGAGTATGGTGACCTTAGGGTATCGGAGGAGCAGGACAGGCCGCGCTCAGCGTCGTTTGAGGTCGACCGCTTCGACGTAAACAAGGTCGATGAGTATCTCCAAGAGGTGACCAGTAAAAAAGGCGATTATCAAAATGCACAATCCGCGCTCTTGAGCCTTTCCAAAGGCGTCAAAAGGTTAGATGAACGAATAAAGTTCCTAAACGTTATTCAAAACTCCGAGGTTGCGGAGCTTCGAGAAAAGCTTGCGGCGTTTGAAGCCGTATCAGGGGATTTCGGGAACTCGTCTCTAGTAATTCAAGATTTCTATAAGCAACTGCCGATAGCTCTTGCGAAATCGCACGCGGACGAACTTTGGGGCGGGGCTTGGTTTACTGACACAGTTTTTCGGGAGTTAATACTCCGATCTAAGGGGCAAGAAGCAGAAACTTTGTGCTGTGCACTTTTGGCGAGCAGGTCAGACTTAACGAGTTTTTCTGCGTGCGATTGGCTCAGATATGCGTATTGGTTTTCGAAAAAAGTAACCCATTCGACCTTCGAAGATGCGTTTTCTCAGGTCGTTTCTGGGCTAGCAGAGACAATACCCGAAGGTTTGACAGATCCCGAGTTTTCAGAAGAATACTCTCTGGAAGAAGATCAAGAGAGCATTGTGGCGCAGTTGCTTTGGTTTCGACTTGGCGCTCCGGATGCCAGAGATCGGTGGCGAGCAGCGCATTCAATGGTCCGGTTGGCTCGCATGGGCTCTTTTGATGTTCTGGGTCAAATCATGGGCCAATTTGACCGCGAAGATGCCGTACCATTCAACGATGTGGAGCTTCCCTTTTATCATTTGCATGCAAAGCTTTGGATGATGGTCGCTTTCTCGAAAATTGCCTATGAAATGCCAGGTGCGCTTAAGGGCCTTCAGAGTTTTTTTGTCGACGCGATCCAATCTCAAACAGATCATGCATTGATCAGGCACTACGCTTTCAGCGTCCTTAACGCGATACCAAAGCACGCACTGGACGCCCCTGTTTCAAAGGTGCTTTCCAGCATTGCTCAAAAAATGAAGGCACAAGGAATTGTTTCAAAAGACCAGCTCGACCATCGCCGCGACCACTATGGCGGTAGACCAGACGGAAAATACCGGAGCGATGCCGGCTTCTACTTCGATCACGACTTCGACAAAAATACACTCAACGGGGTTGGCGAACTCTTCCACATAGACACTTGGCGCGTTGAAGAGGAGGTCGCAGCACAAGTGAGGCAATGGAACAGCGACATAAAGTATATGCGGGAGTGTCCTAGGAACCTGAGCGGTGGTGACTGGAATGGTGGGGATAGGTTTACTGACGGATACGGTGCATATCTGGCGCATCACGCCGTTTGGGTTTCAGTTGGAAAATACTTCAAAACTCACAAATTGGCTGAGCACTATTGGCGAGACGACCCTTGGGAAGGTTGGATAGCCGACTATCTTCCAGCGATTGATGGACAAGCTTGGCTGGCAGATGCCATGGACTTGTTCCCAATTGATCAACGCAACATTGATCTAAAAATCGATGAGCCCAATGAACAGACCAAGTCGTATGAGCGAAGAGTTATTGCTTCAATTACTGGCGCTGAACAAGGAAGGCTTGAGCCAGATCAGCTTTATGTGAATGGCTTTTGGCAAGATGACAACGGAAACGATGTCAAAATTGCATCAGGTTTTGTGAGACCAGAAGACACTGTTGCTGTTGTTGAAAGTCTGCTGTTGACGGACCCATTCTTTCAATGGCTACCAGATGAAGATGATCATCCAACGAGCGGATCTGAAGCAGTGCCGGTGGAGCCGTGGCTTTTTACTGAAGAGATTCATCGCGAAGGCATCGATGCTTCTGATCCATACGCTGTCAAGCATGTCGCCGGAAGAACAAGGCCAAACGACAAAACGATAGCAGCGTTATCACTAAAGCGGACTGATGATTTCGGTCGTTCTTGGATGGATGAAAGCCAAAATGTGTTCCTGCGTTCAGAGGCGTGGGGACTGCGGAAAGGACAAGGCCAACATGAGACGGAAACAGTTGGGGATAGGCTGGCAGTCGACACCGACAAACTCAAAAAATTCCTTAGATCACGGCACCGCAACCTAATCATTTTGATCAAAATTCAAAAGTACATCAAATCTGGAGAATACGATGGGAAATTTGCAACAAAGACGGCAGCAGTGATCGTTTCAGGAGTTGGTTCAATTAAAGTTCCTATGAGAATCTCAGCGAAGAGTAGAAGTGCTATTGCAGCACTATCAGAACACGATCGGTCGGACTTTCCCAAATGCTATGAAGCGGTTCTGAGATGCCGGTAAGTCGAAGGTCCGCTTTATACAATTATAGCTATCGATATCGCACGCGCGGCGAACAGCTCCTTACCGCCCCTCGTGTCGATCAACACGAACGGCCATAGCCGACATTGGTGCGGCTCGCGTCTAGCGGCAGCCCACAGCCCGCAGCCCGCAGCCCGCAGCGGACATTGTTGCCCTACAATCCGGGTAGGGAAGCGGACTTTTGCTGCATCACATTTGCACAACAAAAAAGGCTGTTTCTAGCTATCGCGAAAACGGGATCGCATCAGCGCAACCTTTACGAAACGAACACCGCCCACTTGGCAGATGATCGTGACCGCGTTTTCCAAATTGGTCAATCTACCTTTGACAGTTCAGCGCGAACAAAGGTTCACTACCCATCGTTGTCGGCCAGCTCATTCGATCTCATTTCTGTAAGAATGTTCCGCCACTCAATTGGAGCATCAAATGAGATTTCTGCTTCACATTGTTGCAACGTTGAACTGTCTGGGAACGCCTCGACGGCCTCGCCCAAATAAGCTCTGACAACATCCAGTTCGCCTGCCAGTCGATATCTTTCCGCTAGGGCAAGAGCCATAGCAGCCTCGAAAAGACGAGGCGCATGTATGCCAGACCTAGTGGCACGCTCAGACCAATACTTCTCATAGGCCTTTTTGTGAGCCTCTAAAGGCCAGTTATGGTCACCTAGAAACGTACGGCAAATAACAATTTCGGACTCGGCTTTGCTTCCAAATTCTTCATGATCTTGTAGAAACTCTTTCCAACCAGTCGACCTGTTCTCCTCAGAGACCGTCAAATTGAACAGCACGTGAAGACCAAAAATCGAAATTTTTTGTGCAGTTTTCGCCTGAGGAAACAACCGCTCCATGTCAGCGATCATTGGTCTTAGATCGGTAAGGGAAGCGTTTTCTTGCCCAGTCTCGAGCGCCGACAACTGCTGTAGAAATCCCTCGAGCCTTCGTCGAACTTCAACAGCATCATTTAGTGGCTTCCCGACCCAGTATTGAGAGGCGAGTTGCACTTGCACGATGCCAGCTCGCTCAAGGCTATAATCGTAACTCTCAGTTTCTGTCTTTGGGCTATCGCGAACAAACTGCCGGATAGTATGGTGAGTAATACGCTTTAGTCCTTGTAGGGTTAGTGG
>NZ_LIKT01000047.1 GCF_001294455.1 Phaeobacter sp. 11ANDIMAR09 | reverse complement strand
TCTGGCGGACCAGGAAGGGATAGACCGCACTGCCGACCCTGCCCGCATTGCCCGGTTCAAAGCCAAGTCCGAGGAACGCCAAAGACAGGCCGAAATCCGATCCTGCGATTTGGCAGAACGGGGTATCTCGCAGGCGTTACGGATCTGGCGGGCCTCCTATACCAACCACCCGGGCCTGGCAGCCTATCTGGAACGCGGCCGGGGCATCCGTATAGGCGCGCTAGGCGGCCTGCCTCCAACCCTGCGCTATCACCCGGATTTGCCTTACTATGAGGGCAACGGCGGTGACCGCCCCCGGATCACCCATCGCGGCCCCACCATGGTGGGCTTTATCGGGCGCCAGCGCTTGGTGGGCGTGCATCTGACCTGGATTGACCCCATTGACCCGGCACGCGGCCGTGCCCGCTTTGATGATGGCTCCAAGGTGCCAAAGAAGCTCAAAGGCCGCACCGGCGCAATCTGGGGCCAGCCAGTGGTCCTTTCGAACCCCTATTGCCCCCTGGTGGTGGTTGGTGAGGGCATTGAAACCACTCTTGCGGTGCTTGCCGCCACCCGCTTCCGCAATCCTGGCTTCAAGGCCCGTGTTGAGGCTGCCCTGTCGCTTGGTGCCCTATGTGGGCCAGAAGCCAAGACCGGCGCCCGCCGGGGCAAGTCACAGCGCACAGGAAAGCCCTTACCGTCATCGGTGCCAGATCTGGAAAGCCCGCGCCCTGGCTGGCTTCCACCTGCTGGCATCACCCGCGCCACCATCCTTGCAGACCCCAGCAGCAAATGCCCCGACACCGCCCGCCTGCACGCAACCCGCGCCGAGGCCAAACTGGCCCACCACTGCGCACAGGGCGCACGGCTGGCCATCCCAAGAGGCCACTGGGACCACGACAGTGATTTTGCAGACCTCGCCAAGACTGGAGAACTCTATGTTTAACATGACACTAGCCGAGCGGCTTGAACTGGAAATGAATGATGAAGACAATGCAGCCCGCATCTTGTCGGCCTATGGCGAAGATCTGCTTTTTGTGTCCGGCAAAGGCTGGGCCGTCTGGGACGGCACCCGTTATTCGTTTCGTTCCGGTCCCCTTGCTGCCCGCGAGGTCGGTCACAAGCTTCGCCGCCTGGTTCTGGAAGAAGCCGACTACCTGCAACGGACCATTGATCCCTCTCAGGAAGAGATCGAGGAGTTCATTGAGGAAATGGCCCGCAAACGGCCGCCAGTCATTGTCCGCTCGAATGAGGACGCCTGTCGCAGGATGGGCTTTGCTGCTGCCTCCAAGCTCCGACAACATGCAACCAGATGTGGCAACGCAACTCGGGTCAAGAACGCATTGGAGACCTGTGAGCACCAGCGCCGGGCCGAGGTGGAAGACCTGGACAATGATCCGTGGTCCCTCACCCTCCCCAATGGCGAACTTGATCTACGCGCTGTTACCAACTGGAAACAAAAGAAAGATGCAACACAAGCGGAGGTCATCGCTAGCAAGTTGGAATGGTTAGAACCGACCGATCGCACAAAGCTTCCTACCAAATGCCTCGGCGTCAAATTTGACCCGGCGGCGACCTGCCCGCAGTGGGACGCCTTTATGAAACTCATCATTCCAAACGATGAGGTCCGCTACTGCACTAAGACGGTGTTTGGCGCGATCCTGTTTGGTGAAAACCGGGCGCAGATCTGCGTTTTCCTGCGTGGTCCGGGTGGCAACGGCAAGTCCACACTGCTGAACACTCTGATGCACATTCTGGGCCGCCGTGACGGCTATGCGGCCACCTGCAAGGTGGAAATGTTCCTGGACACCGGCCAGCAAAGCCCATCAAGTGCAAACCCCGAAGAGGTGGATCTTCCAGGCGCCCGCGCCTTCATCGCAACCGAACCCGGTGCGCGGGACGTCCTCAGCATGAAGAAAATCAAAGGTCTGACCGGCGGTGACCGGCGTATGAGCCGGGGTAACTTCAAAGACCCGTTTTTCTGGACGCCTAACGGAATCCCCATCATCTCTTGCAACCGCACCCCTAAGATCAAGGATGAAGACCCAGGCACCAAACGGCGGCTTGTCTTCATTCCCTTTGACGTCAATCTGCGCGCGCTGCCCAAGGCACAACAGCGCGCGCAAAGCGAAGTTGAGGCTATGTTGCGCGCCGAAGGCTCAGGCATTCTGAACTGGCTAATTGAGGGCTTTCAGACCTTCATGGCTGGGCCGCCAGAGATCCAATTGCCCGCACCGATGCAGCGTCTCAAGGACCAGCTTATGGAAGCGGCCGACCCGGTGGGTGTATTCCTGGAAGAAACGACCACCAAGGACACCAAGGCCCGTCTGGGGGTCAGTGATTTCTACAAGGTGCTAGAGGTCTGGTGCGAGCAAGAGGGACGCCAACTATACCAGATGAAAACCGTGGGCGATGTATTGGTGGAAAAGGGATTTGAACGCTACCCCTACAACGGCCGCTCACACTGGCGCGGAATCCGTTGGGCACCCGAGGCCGCCGACCTCGTGGAACAAGCCACCGGCACCCGCCCCCCAGATGCCCCTCCGGCCCAAAAACCGCCGAAGTTTTGATGCCGCTCGCGCTTCATTTTCATCCCCGCGCCCCCGTGAAGTTGGTGAGCCAATCTCACCAAAAGGCCCAAATAGAGGGAAGATTAAGCGGCCCCCGCCGTTGTCCGGCGGGGAAGGAATAAGGAAAACGGCGCAAAACCTAAAAAAACGCTTCACTAAGCTCACCAATACCTCACCAGATTTTCCATATCTAACCTATTGAAAATAATAGATGTGGTGAGGTTAGTGAAGATGGTGAAGTAGCGCCTTATACATAAAAATCCTTGTACAGGTTTTTTTTGGAAAGAAATGGGCCAGTGTCACTGGCCTCACCAAGGAAAGGACTGACCCATGGCCCGTAAGCGCAAAACCCGTCCGACTCCCAAAGTCACCCTGCCCCCCTTTACCTGGGATACCCGCGCCAAATTGCCGGATGGCACAGAGGCCCGGCTGGCCAGACCAAGCATTGAACAGGCCGAGGTTGAAACCGGAGCAAGCCAGGGCGCCGATGGCCAGGTGGTTCTAAACCGGGCACGGGTCTGGCGGGTCAAAACGCCCTCCACCCTGCGCATCCTCAACCCGGCATCGCGCGCCGCAGTTTTGGACTATGCCGAAGTGTTCGAGACCGTGCATTCATCGGGCGGCACCAGTGACCCAACGAGCGGCACGGGTGGCCCTGCCGCACGAGGCCCAAACCTTCGCGCCCTCACCGCCGCAACCCGCCTGCGCCAGATGCACGCGGCACTTGCCGATGGTGAACTGGTCGTGCCGCTAAAAGACGCCCGCAGCCTCCGTCGCTCAGATGGTCTGGCCAGGGTGAGTTTTCGCCAACTTGTCCAGTGGGTGGCTGTGGATGAGCTAAGCCGGGCCGAGATCCTACGCAAGGCCGGTGCCGCCGCATCAAATGAGACCGCGCAGGATGCCGTCACCCTGGCCATAGTTGAATTGGCGCAATGCCTAGTCCTGTGTTGCGGCTACAACCAGACAGCGACCCCATGCACAAATTCGCGCAACAGCCCGAATCTCTGATGTAAAACCCTCGGCATCGTCAAAGAGCTGCGTGAGGGTCCCCGTACTTAAAAAAAACGTTCCCCCACCCACCGAAGAGAGATGGATTGTTCCGTCAAACGCATATAGCGATATTCGCAAAGCTAGGTGAATGGAACAGAGAGGCTATTCATCTGGATAGCTCACACGGTAATCCTATCCTTCACTCAGAACGCAATTTTGACGTGCCAAAAAACTAACCAACTCATGCCAAGTTTGGTCGAAAAACATCCTCAACATTGGACAATGTTACTTCATGCGGAGAAAACGGGAAGATCAATTGTATGCTTATCGACAGCATTTTGATTAAAGCCCAAAGAGGAGTAACGTGGCGCGATATCCCGAACGGTTAGGTTTACGCTTTTTTTCATCCCAGATGTCGGCTGCATGCCCTCATTTAAAAGCATTCTGACTTGCCAGTCCTTAACCCCAGTTAGCCCCTTGTGCATCTTTGACACAAATGCCTCAAGCGTAGGTTTTTCTTCAAGAACGGGATTTATGAAAGAAGGGAGTTCGCTGGCAACAGCCCAATCCCCCTGGAATTTCCCGACAATAAATGTTAAGCCAAAAGATCCAGCGCGATACCAATGAGGTGCAATGTCATCACTATTAATACCTTTTGAAACAAAATGCTCTACAATCTTTCGGCGATACATGTCTGCCAGCTCGCTAATCAACTTGCTAGTTTCGTATCCGTTGCCAAGACTGCCTTTTATTGCTTCTTCCACCCCATTCAAAAATTCTGACTTTGCTTTATGCATCGAGTGCCCATCTTCAACAAAGCTCTCGAATAGATCAAACCTATCGTAAGGGAAACGCTTCGGCATACTGATGATTTCATGACTTGAGGGGCCAAATGCTTCGGCTTCCGCAGCATCTGGTAAATCGAGAAGATCTTCAAAAGCTCTTCCGAGCGACGTTTCTGCGGTTACAGCCTGCCCGGTTGAAGCGGAAAGGCAAAGGGCAAAATTGTAATGATATGCTTGACACCCTATCGACATCATTTGTTCAGTGACAGAACGATTTAGTTCACCTGCTCGCTCACGCTGGAGCAGTTCTTCCTCAAGTGCCGACCGAGGCGCAGTCGAATAGGCTTCGTTTTCTTGGATATCCCCCATCAAATCATCGAAGTAAGTTTTCGAGATGCCGACGACTCCCAAGTCTGGCAAACTTTTATCTGCAATTCTCTCAAAAATCTTTCGAAACCCCGCATCCATTTGAAACGCAGGAAAAGCAGTGTGACTACCGTGAATAGCGATGCTCTTACCAAGGTTTCTCAGACTTGGTTTAAGGTCAGTTTCCCAGTCACTTTGAGCAACTAACTTTTGAGAGGTGTTAACTCTTTGTGCGGCTAAACGTTCAGGAAGAGAAGCGAAGGCATCAGCATCAAAGCTTGAAAGCTTAGTAATAACCTTTGCAAAGTGGCTACGTAACATACCTCGTAACATGCTGCCTTCAGACAAAGCTTGCTTAAACCCATCACCTGCGAAAATGTACCCGTCATTTATCAATAAGTTCTGACCAAAAAGTGCATGCTTCGCCAAATTTCGGGAAAAAAAAGTGTGATCTTGGCCTATACGAGGTTCATACCTTTGAACAACGTCATCTAGTAATCCAGCATAAGTATACATTTTCAACTCCGCAGAAATTAATATAAAAATCACCCTGAATCAAGGGTGGGAAATAAAGGATGCCAGGCTCTCGCCCCCCTCATGAATTATCCATTCCACCCCAACGCTTCGCCAGGTTTTAAGTATTCCAAATTTTGCAACTTATTCAGCATCGAAACCAAGTTTCTATGTTGAGCGAAGTCTTAGTATATCCGCTATTTAAAGGTCGTCTAGGGCTTCTTTTGAATAGCAGAACCATGTCAGCAGAGTGGACCGCATCAGGTGCGAGATCGAAAATGTTGGAAAGGGTGTGGGCAGTTGAACCGGGAAAAATCATTGTGATGAAGACACCAGCAGAACTACTTCGTAAAATCTGTTATTCATAGGTCTCAACCAGCCATGCGAATGAGCCTCTCCTCCAACTTGCGCGATGTTGAACGCGACCTGTCCGACTCCGCCCGCCAACAACTCCCCTTTGCCACCTCGGTTGCCCTCAATGACACCGGCAAGGACCTGATAGAACTAAACAAGCGGCATATGCGGCGGGCCTTTCACAATCCGACCCGCTGGACACTTAACGCCTTTCACTTTCGCCGCGCCACCAAGCGCCGGTTTCAAATCAAGATCCAGCGTAAATTCGCTGCCGCGCGCAAGGACTATCTGTTGCGCCAGGTTGAGGGCGGGCCAAGGCACAAGACCGGGCTGGAACGGCTGCTGAATGCCCGCTTAGGTGCAGGTTATGTGGTGCCAACCAAGCATGCCCGCAAGAACAAGCACGGCAATGTCTCGCCGGGCCAGATCCAAAGAGTTCTGTCCGGCCTCAAGGCCCAGAGCGATGCAGCCCAGAATGAGACCAAGGCCTCTGGCGCGCGCAAGCGCCGCTCAAATGCTGCGCGATACTTCTCGCCACGGGCTGGCGGGCGGCTGACGCCGGGCATCTATGAGCGCAAGGGGCGCAAAGCCCCCAAAAAGATCTTTGCCTTCACTGACAAGGCCCCCACCTATCGCAAAGCGTTCAAGTTCTATCCGAAAATGAACGCCGCAGCGGGTCGCCGCTTTCCCCGCCACTTCTATCGCGCCCTGGCCAAGGCCTTCGCCACCCGCCGCCGCTAGGCCCTCCAAATACAATCGCGGGTCCTTCTGGCGCCCTGCCACGTGGGTATATTCGCACCCCGTTGTTTTGGGCGGTGGGGGATTTCCGAGGGGTGGCTTTTTGGATTGGGGTTGTTGTTATGCAAGACGCTGAAACACCACCGGTCCCAGAGATGCCGCCGCTGGCTGGCGAGGACCGGGCGCTGGTGGCAAAATATCCGATGCCAAAAGGGGTGCCGGATGCCGAGGTGAACAAGAACCTGTTAGGCGCGGCGCTGGATGTATCCACCACCACCATCGACAAATGGTTGGTGCTGCCGGAGGCCGAGCGCATCCCCTTTGTGGAGCGCGGCACCAATGGCCGGTCCTATGTGTTCCGGCTGTCCGTCGCCTATGCTTGGCGCATGGCCCGAGATGCTCAGGACGCAGCCACCCGGCAACATGCCGAGGACGCCACCGCGCAACTGCGTATGGAATTGCTGGGCGGATCTATTCAGGATCTTGGCCGGGCTGCTCTGTCACCCAAAGAACAAGAGCAAGCTTTGAAGGTCGAAAAGGAATGGATACTTGCCGCCGCCGCGCGCCGGGAATTCCTCCGGGCCAGCGATGTGGCACAGGCTTTTGAGGCGTCTTTTGTGGCGATCCGAGACGGGCTTGACGCGGCCCCGGACCGATTGGCCCGTGAATTGAACCTGCCCCCGGCGGCGGTGGAGGTCATCCAGGAAATTCTTGACGATGTTCTGCACGGCGCGCGTACAGGTGTTGATGAGGGCTTGCTTTCTATGGGACCTTAGAGATTTCACTACCTGACTACTGGTCACAATTTTTCCGAGAATATAAGGCTGGCTTTTCGACGTCCTTTGTTCCGCCGACAATGGAGCTACCTAGGCCGCCCATCCTCAAGCCTTTGAAAAACAATGACTTTGAAAACATATATGCAGGAACGAACACAAAGGCCGCATAGCAAAAAATCCAACCTAAAAAGGTGATAAAGAACTCAATAGTCAAAGATACGTCGGTGATTTCATAGAGACACCATAGCGCCCAAAATATATTTACAATCCAAAAAATAACAAATGAAACAACAACATACCCATTTATCTTTGTCACGCTATAAGGCTCAAGACCATCGAATTTTCTAATCGGATAAACTTGGTAAAGATTTTGACCCAGCTTCTCTCCCAGTATGTCCACATGCCTTTCCCAATTATCTTGCCAAAACTTCGCTCCTTCAATTAGTAAATACCAGAGCCAAGCAACAGTTAGAGCCAGTGTCGAAGTAAGTAGGATTGAAATCAAGGTTGAAGATGAGGGGGATGTGGAAATAACGATGGATGGATTGAAAAAATCTAGCTTTATCCTGACGTCTCCTCCAGACTTCAAAAACAAAACGATACCAATAAGTGCAGCCTGCATCGCCCAAATGTAGGCAGTTCTTTTCCAATATAGCTCGATTTCAAATTCACGAATTCTATGCGCGGTTTTGTATGCTTCTTCTAAGCCAGCTTTATCACGCTCTTCGACCCCTATTGCCAGAAAGTATAGACGTTTAAAATCGGCTGAAAACATTTGAGATCCTAAGTGTGTATCGTATGAAGTAATGAAGGCAAAAGGCTGGATCTCAATCACACATACACCCTTTAATTTCAAGGTGCCCCATGCTGCAAAACGATGCCCCCGAATACAGGGAGGGCGCGCCCCTTCCTGGCTTTCGGCCGGTATCGGACGCGATCCGCGCGGCCCTGCCTGCGCTTTCTCCGCCGTCTCGGATTTCTGTCTCAAAGGCCGCCACTCGCCGCAAGGTGAACGCTGGCGGCCATTGGACGTTTTGGGACAATGCGGTGGCGCCCTACATGGTGGAGCCACAGGACACGACCATGTCCCGCCGATTTGAATCGGTGGTCTTTGTTGGCCCGGCGCGGTCTTCAAAGACGGAAAGTCTCATCATCAACCCTTGGGCGCATTCGGTGCTGACCTATCCGCGCTTGGTGTCGATTTTCTACATGTCCCAGGCAGCGGCGCGCGAATGGTCTGTGCAAGAGTTAAAACAGATCATCAAGAATTCGCCAGAACTGCGGGACGCGCTGCGGCTGGATAACACCCATGAGAAAACCTTTACCGGCGGCGGCCGCCTAACCCTGGATTGGCCGGTGGACAATAAGCTGTCCGGCCGCTCAATCCCTTTGGTCCTGATGGCGGACTATGACCAAAAGGCCTATCAGGATGTAGAGGGCCAAGGCCCAGCATTTGACCTGGGCCGCAAGCGTCATACCCAAGCCGGGTCGCGCGGTATGAATGTTGCCGAGTCCTCGCCCCGCTTTCCCATCCTGGATGAAAACTGGCAGGTCAAAACGCCCCATGAGGCGCCGCCCTGCGAGGGGATTTTAGGCATCTACAACACCGGCACCCGTGGCCGGTTGTACTGGCGTTGCCCGGATTGCCAGGGAGAGTTCCAACCTACGTTTGAGCGGATTGGCTATCCCAAAGAAGGCAGCCCCGCCGAGCGCGGCAAGGGCGCCTATATGTCCTGCCTGCATTGTGGCAGCGTGATTGAACCGCATCAAAAGGCCGAGCTGAACCGGACCGCGCGCTGGCTGCATGAAAGCCAAGACGGTGACCTGGTGCCGCTGGGTGATGAGGTCCGGGAAACCCCCGTGGCCTCCTACTGGATGGAAGGCCCGGCGGCGGCGCTGGCGCCCTGGTCCCAGATTGTGACCCGCGTTCTTGAAGGGGAGGAAGAACTGGCCCGGACCGGTAATGAAAAACCTCTGCAAGCCGCCATAAATCTGGACGTTGGGCGCCCCTATCGCCCCCGCGCTTTGAATGATGCGGCGTCCATTTCTGAAAAAGCCCTGCGCGACACCATGACGGATCATGCCTGGAAAGTGGCGCCTGCTGAAACCCGGTTTATCCTGATCGCGGTGGACGTCCAGGGCGGCCGGTTTGTGGTTCAGGTCATGGCCCATTTGGCCCATGGGGAGCGGGTGTTGATTGATCGCTTTGACATTCACCAGCCCCCCAAGACCGCGCCCCGCGCCGCAGATCGCCAGCTTGACCCGGCGAAATACGGGGAAGACTGGGACGCTCTGCTTGATCTTATGGAGCTATCCTATCCGGTGGCCAATGCAGATCACCGCTTAAAGGCGCTGTCTGTCATTTGCGATGCCGGGGGCAAGGCGGGCGTCACCCCGCGCGCCTATAACTTCTGGCGCAAGACCCGCAAGAGCCACCCGCGCCGGTTCCACCTGGTGCGCGGTGTTGGTGGCGACAACAAAAAGCGGGCCGAGGTCAAGGCGCCGGAAACCTCGCACCAGGGCCGCAAGAAAGCGGCGCGGGATATTCTGTTGGTGCGGGCCGGAACGGATCGGCTGAAAGATGAGATCGCCGCCAGCCTCAACCGTGAAGACGTTGGCGCCAGCGCTATCCATATTCCCAAGGGCGCGCCTGCCGAGATCCCGGCCGAACTGGCAGCGGAACGCCGCATAAAGACAGGCTGGGAACCCCGGCCCGGTGTCAAACGCAATGAGGCCCTGGACCTCGCCGTCTATGACCTCGCGCTGGCCATTGTGCTGGGGGTGGAAAAAATCGACTGGACCCAGCCCAAAGCCTGCCCAGCCTGGGCCGTGATCGGGCCGGAAAACTCCTTTGCTGTGGTGGATCTGGACACAGACCAAGACCTAGCGGCCGAGGTCACCACCCCAACCAAACCGACTAAACTCAAAAAACGCCGGGGCAAAAAACGCCGGGGCCGCTCCTTTGATGGTTGGTCCTAACCCCAGCCCGTTCTCTGCCAACGCACTCACAATTCACTCTAACGATAGGAGGCCGCGTCATGCAGTCGCCCAAAGATATTGCGCTTGAAATTGTCCGCCGCGAGGGGAGCTTTGTGAATGATCGTGACGACCCCGGCGGGGCCACCAATCGCGGGGTGACAATTCACACCATGCGCCGCCTCGGTCTGGATCTGGATGGCGATGGCGACGTGGATGTGGCAGACGTCAAACTGGTCTCGGTGGATCTGGCGGTGGATATTTATCTGCGCCACTACTTCCACCGCCCCAAGATTGCGCAACTGCCGGAACCGATCCAGGCCAGCGTCTTTGATATGTACGTCAACGCCGGGTCCAATGCGGTCAAGATCCTGCAACGGCTAATCAATGAAACCGGAACTACGGACGCGGATCTGGCGGTGGACGGTGGCCTTGGCCCCCTGACCATTTCCGCCGTGACCCGTGCCCATGATCAAATGGGCGCTTTCCTTGTGGATGCCTACGGCATTGCCCGGCGCGATTACTATTATTCGCTGGCGGATCGGCGCGCCAAGTCTCGCAAATATGCCCGCCGCCGAGACGGTGGCAAAGGCGGCTGGATCACCCGCGCCGAAGATTTCATTCGCCCCCGTTATCACCTGACAGACGCCGACCACCGCGCAAGGTGCGCCGCCTGGGGCTGATCTGTGACCGACCCCTGCGACGATTGGGCCGCCGCTCTTGGCGGCCTGCCAACTCCCCCGAAAATGAGGCCTGAAAATGAAGCTGCTCAAACTGCTGTTTGGCGGTGGCGCCAACGTCTTGCGCGATACCGTGGAAGTGTTCCGCCCCAATGCCGAGGCCAGCGCCTCACGCGCCTTCGATCTGGACTCCGCCACCTTGGCGCAGCTCTCAAGTGAGTTTCACCAGCCCCAGAACCGCACCTGGTTTGACGCGCTGGTGGATGGCCTCAACCGATTGCCGCGCCCGGTGATGGTCATCACGGTTTTTGGTCTGCTGATCTGGACGGCAATTGACCCAATCCGCATGGCCGAGGTCTTCACCGCCTGGGCCATTATCCCGGTGGGCCTCTGGACCATCATTGGCGTGATTGTGTCGTTTTTCTTTGGCGGCCGTGCCCAGATCAAGAGCCATGATTTCCAGCGCGAATTCGCCGCCACCTTGGCCAGTGCGCCGCAAGTGGTGGCAAACCTGCAAGCCATTCAAGGCCTGCGCGATGAGGTCGCGGAAACACCCCAGCCCAGCAACCCGGCGCTGCAAGATTGGAGGGCCGAGCATGACTAAGCTGTTTCAGATTTCCGCGCTCGCGCTGATCGCTGGCCTTTTGGTCTGGATCTTTTGGCCGCCCTCAGATCCGCCGCCCTCTCTCCCTTCACCGCCGTCACAGCTCGCCCCGGAAACCTCACTCCGCCCTAAGGCCCGCGCCTGCGCCGGGACGGTGACCAACAACCCCGCAATCTTGGAATGGCGAAATTCCCAGGGTTGCCCCGATTAAGGGGGCACTATGACTGACAACGCATTTACACCAGCGCAGGGCGTTCCCTCCAATCTGGTGGCCGGTGATCTGTGGACCTGGCGCCTAGATGAATTCGCCGCCCTTTATCCCTCGGACACCTATGGGCTGGCCTATTCCATAGCGCCAAAATCAGGCGGTGCGCCCACCACGGCCCCGGCGGTTGCGGATGCCGATGGCTGGGTGGTCTCAGTCTTGCCCGCCATCACTACAACTCTCGCCCCGGCGGCCTATGCCTGGACGCTCTTTGCCACCCGGACCTCGGACGGTGCGCGGGTCTCCATTCGCTGCGGTGACTTCACCGTCTCACCAGATCCAAGCCAGTCCAATGACACCCGCAGCCAGGCGCAAAGGTTGCTAGATGCGGTCAACGCCGTCTTAGAAGGCCGCGCCACCAAGGATGTTGAGGCCTATTCGATTGAAGGGCGGTCTTTGACCCGTACCCCGT
>NZ_LIKT01000046.1 GCF_001294455.1 Phaeobacter sp. 11ANDIMAR09 | reverse complement strand
ATGGGTGATTGGCATGATACAGTTCAAATAACGCCAGAGATTTCGGTTACCCTAACACCGGCAAACCACTGGTCGGCCCGCGGAGTTCGTGATCGACGCATGGCACTTTGGAGTGGGTTCTGGATCAACAGTCCAAAAGCCCAAATTTGGTTTGCCGGAGACACTGGCTATGGCGACGGCGCACTGTTCCGTGACATACGAGTTCGTTACGGAAGGCCCGACATAGCGATCATTCCGATCGGAGCGTACGAGCCCCGTTGGTTCATGTCTGATCAACACGTTGCACCCGACGAATCTGTGCGCATTTTCGAAGATACCGGCGCCCATCAGGCCGTAGGCATGCATTGGGGTACATTTCAGCTTACGAATGAAGCGCGAAACGAACCAAGAGAGTTATTGCGCGACAGTCTTGTTTTGGCAGGAATTGACGTGAAGCGTTTTCTGGCTTTGGAGCCGGGAGAGTTTTTCTCTGATAGTGCCGTAAGATAGACTTTTAAGCGCGGCTTTCTCGAACATGCCTATGCTGACCAGTAAAAATTTGGAACGTCCGCAGTGCGGTGCAGTTTCAACGGGTCGCTGCAAGTACGCCAATGTCTGGTTCAGAGAAGCGTTCAACTGACGGTCGTTTTTGGAAGAGGTTATTAAGCTCAAAGCCGCCTTGCGGCGATGCAGCGTGTGGTTTTCACTCTGAACAGTCTGTCGCCGGTCTGATCGGCAGACCTGGTTGACTGCTTTCAGCCCTAAGCAGTCATTTGCAGAGTGTGCCACGCCATCATTGCCGCAGTTGCGAGATTTGCGGGCCAGTCTCCCAATAGCAGTCATTGAGCCACCCTAGCGTTGGGTCGCCAATGCTGCAGCACAGCCTTTTAAAGCTGTCATTCTCTGCCCTGCCACAAAATGACCATCATAGGAGTTTTGTCGACGGCATGTAAATTCAATGAGGATTCCAACAAGGGGCATTTCGGTATGGGATATAGGTGAAACCAAAATGGTGACCTAGATCGCCAGTTGCGCTACCATTGCACTAAGGAAGATTACTTCTGGAGAGGTAGCGATAGTGTGGTTTTTGTGCAGGTATTGCCTGGCTGCTGCCTTGGCCTTGTTTGCCCCGATTGCAAAAGCAGAGGACCGCGACCCGATGCTTATCTTCGATCACGGGGCTCTCACGGTACGCGGGCATTTGCAGTTTGGGCTGAACGCAGTGGCTGAACGCAACTTGTTCTGGGACCTCGCAGCAACAACCGCGCCTGCCAGCAAGTTCGCTCCTGACACAGACTGGGTAGAGGGCTACATCAAGCCAGGCATCAGCTTTGAGTACCAACTCCACACTGGTGCTTTGCTCTATGGTAAGCTCTCGGCGGTGGCGTCTTATTCATGGGGGATTGACGCCTTTGACACTGGCGATACGGGAGCAACAACACTGGAGGAAGCGTATCTCGCCATCCGCGGAAATCTCGGGCCGCACGGCACCTATGATGTATCGCTGGGGCCGCGGGAGCTGACCCTCGGAACAGGTATGCTGATTGCAAATGGCGCGACCAGCGGATTCGAGCGGGGAGCATTGAAGCTGGGCCCACGCAAAGCCTGGGAAGGCGCCGCAATCGGACGACTGACATTCGGATCTGTAAGCGGGATGGCATTCTTTCTTGATCCCAATGAATTGCCGTCGACAGATGGCAGTAACGAACTGGCGGGCTTTGATCTGCTCTATGACGATCCGGCGGGCGGTTATCTGGGTGCCACATACGTAGAGGTTATGCAGTCCGACTCGCCATATCCGCAGGCCGCACCGGGTGGCATCGGCCCGCCAACGGTGACGCCAGGGGCGCGGGAAGGAACCCGGACGTTCGGCCTCTACGGCAAAACCAATCTCCTCACGGGTGGTTTGAAAAACTGGACCTTTTCCGGGGAAGTCGCGTATCAATGGAACAACAGGATTGACCTAGAGGCCTGGGCCGGACGGATAACAGCCGGATATGATTTTGTGCAGCTGCCCTGGTCGCCCAGCCTCACCTTAGGTTACCAGAGCTTTTCCGGGGACGACCCCTATACCACCAAGCTCGAACGGTTCGATCCGCTGTACTATCAGGGAAGCCCCAGTGCCTGGGCGACAGGATCGAAATCCGCATCGACCTTCATCAATTCGAACGTGAACGCGCTGACCCTGGCGCTGCGTGTCCAGCCCACGCCACAGGATACCTGGACGCTTCGATATGCCCATATCCGAGCAAATGAGTTGAACAGCCCTGTCCAGTTTGGGCAGGCGACGCGGGTGAACGTGAATGGCAACGTTGTGTCCGGTGTTACGGACAGCCATCTCTCTGATGATTTGTTTCTCGAATACAGCCATATCATAAATCGCAATACCTATCTCTCGGCCGGGGTCTCGGTTTCCTTTCCGGGTAAAGGGATAGACAGGGTTATCGGCGCAAGCGCCGATCCGTGGACAGGAGGTTTCATCAATGTCGTCGTTAACTTCTAAGCTCTTCACAGGGGCCACGGGGGGCATCATTGCGCTTGGCCTGGCAGTGGGGGCGCAGGCGCAAAACGCGCCGCTTTCGGCGCAGGAGTCAGACCCAAATGCCATGGGCTGGATGCAGGGTTTCCCACCGCCGCCTGACAAGATCATCACGCAGCCTGACAGCGTTTATTTCAGCTTTCCCCGGCTGCGCTGGTCTGTCTGCCACTTGCGGGAATTCTTACCAACGGAAGAGATCAGCCGCGGCACCGGAGCGCCAGCGCCGCTGAGCTACCCGTCTGCATCCGATTTCGCCGAGCTTCGGGCTCAGATCGACGCACTCACCTTCACTCCGCAAAGCAGCGATGCACAGATGACTTGGGAGCAGTCACTCTACGCCAATTACACTGACGGAATGTTGATCATGCACAGAGGCGAGGTCGTCTATGAGCGCTATTTCGGCTGCCTTGAGGAAGACGGCAAACACGCCATTATGTCGATGACCAAATCCATAACGGGGCTCTTGGCTGAGATCATGGTGGCGGAAGGCAGGCTTGACGATAGGGCATTGGTGCATGAGGTAATCCCCGAGATCGGCGACAGCGCCTTTGCATCGGCCACTGTGCGGCAGGTCATGGATATGACCACGGGCGTGCAATATTCTGAGGATTACGCCGATCCCAATGCTGATATCTGGCTCTATTCCGCAGCCGCCAGTCCGCTGCCCAAATCTACGGATTACGAGGGGCCGAATGGCTATTGGGAATACCTGCAACAGGTGGAGCCTGAGGGCATGCACGGCGCAGAGTTCCATTACAAGACCATCAATTCCGATATGTTGGGCTGGATCATCAGTCGCGTGTCGGGGCAATCGGTCACCGAACTTGCCTCTGATCGCTTGTGGCGTCGGATGGGGGTCGAACAGGATGCCTACCAGACCGTCGACGATAAGGGAGTGCCCTTCGCGGGAGGCGGCATCTCCGCAGGGTTGCGGGATCTTGGACGACTGGGACAACTGATGCTGAACCAGGGCGAGCTGAACGGGCTCCGGCTGTTCCCCGTCGAAGTTGTTGAAAAGATCCGCACAGGGGGCGATCGCTCCAAGTTCGGATCTGGCTTCCCAACTTTTGGGGCGGGCAGCTACACCAGCCAGTGGTGGGTCTTCCACAATGACCACGGGGCCTATGCCGCACGAGGGGTGCACGGCCAGACGATCTACGTGGATCCTACGGCCGAGATGGTGCTTGTGCGTTTGGCCTCCTTCCCGCAGGCGCAAAACGGCTTCATCGACCCGACCTCGTTGCCCGCTTACCAAGCAGTGGCTGAGTATCTTCTCGCAAGGTAGCCAATGCCAATTTAACTAGCAATCAACCGCCCTGATCAGAGCGAAGTATAATGCTCGTTGAATTTCGTCGGGCCACATTCACATGGCCAACCACTTTGCGTATTAAAGGTCCACTTCCCGCATCCTTGTGGTTGCCTGCTTATCGTGCCGCACCTGTTTTCTTAACTCGATGCGGCCAAGATGCCCGGCGACTTACTGAATAGCAGCTTTGGGCTGGCTGCCGTCATCTAGCGGCTGGGTACCTGTGCGGAAACGCTGCAACCCAGCTGCCGCATGTCGGCTTCGAGCCCAAAGCGCTGAAGGCTGCAAGATTCACGAATGACCGCTCCGGTGGCGCTCCTAGTTTGCCTAATCAGCTATATCGAGGTGAGAAAGTACATATACCCAAAAAAATTGATCGGTTGCCCTGGCTGTCTATAAATGATTTGAATGGGCATGACCTTTGAACAACTTCGCACATTTCTATGGGTTGCCCGGCTGGGAGGCTTTCGCAAAGCTTCTGACCGCTTGCATCTTTCGCAACCTGCCGTCTCTACCCGGATATCCAACCTGGAAGATGAATTGGATGCAAAGCTGTTTGAGCGCGGACCCGGCGATTTGGTGCTCACGAAACAGGGCCAGCAGCTTTTGGGCTATGCTGAACAGCTGCTCTATGTTGAAGAAGAAATTAAGCACCGAGTCGCCAATCCCGCCGAGACTGAGGGCCTCTTTCGTATCGGTGCTTCTGAAACCATCGCCCAAGCTTGGCTCCCGTTGTTCCTGCAAGCTTTCAGTGTGAAGTTTCCACGTGTGAATATCGATTTGACAGTTGATATTTCGCTTAATCTGCGCGCTGCAATATTGGAACGACGCCTCGACTTGGCTTTCCTAATGGGGCCGATTTCAGAATATTCCGTGAAAAATGTGGCGCTACCTCAGTTTGACCTTCACTGGTACAAAGACAAACAACTGGGGCCGATTGACCTGTCGGAAATACCGATCATTTCATACTCCAGTCAGACACGCCCGTATCGAGAGCTCACCTCCGAATTGGCCCGCCGCGTGGGACCCAAATTGCGTGTGTTTTCGTCAGCATCCCTGTCAGCAAGTCTTAGGATGATTGCAGCGGGAATCGCTGTTGGACCTTATCCCCGTGTCCTTGCTGTACGACACTTGGAAGCAAATGAAATCGAGGAATTTGATCCGGGCTTTATTCCTCCACCTCTGGAGTTCACAGCCTCCTACCTAGCCGAACCACGCAGCCTTCTTGTTGAAAACGGAGCAGAAATAGCGCGTGAGATTGCGATCGACTGGCATCGAACTCACCAAAACTAATTCCAAATTTTCTATCAAAGGTGATAGAAAATGATAATTTGATTGAATTGCCCCTGTTGTGTGATGCTTTTGCAACCAAACAAGGGGCCCAAAATGCCTACCCAGAATGAGACAATCGTCGATGCTTCGCTCCTGTCGAGTGAAGACATTCGCAAACGCATTCGCGCAAGTCGCTACGATGCGAACACAGCCGGCCTCGCGCCAGGGAAGCTCCAGTGCAATCTTGCCATCATTCCCGAAGAGTTCGCACTGGACTTCCTGCGGTTTTGTCAACGCAACCCCAAACCTTGCCCGATTGTCGGGGTAAGCGACACAGGCGACCCGATGCTGCCGACCTTGGGGCGCGATATCGACATTCGAACCGACGTTCCGCGTTACCGAATTTTTCGCGATGGGGTTTTAACCAAAGAGCTCACCGATATCTCTGACTATTGGGACGATACCTTGGTCACGGTTGCGCTGGGATGTTCGTTCACTTTCGAAAACGCCTTTATTCGCGCTGGCATTCCGATGCGCCATATTGAGACAGGTCGAAATGTTCCGATGTATCGGACAAATATCGACCTCGTTCCGTCCGGACCTTTTGTTGGCCAGATGGTCGTGTCTATGCGCCCCTTAAAAGAACGTGATCTTGAGGACGCAATTTCGATCAGCTCGAAGTACCCCCAAGCGCATGGCGCACCCATTGCGATTGGCGACCCTTGCGCAATTGGCATTTCAGACATCAACCGCCCTGACTACGGGGACGCTGTGGACATCAAACCTGATGAAATACCGGTTTTCTGGGCCTGTGGCGTCACGCCGCAAAATGTCATCCAAGCCGCGCGCCCAACCTTCTGCATCACACATGCGCCTGGGCACATGCTCATCACTGACATCGCAGAAGATGCAGAGACAACAATTTACAAAAATCCAACCCAACACGGAGAGAACCAATGAAAAAACTAACAACAGCGATAGGCGCACTGGCCGTAATAGCGACGTCCGCCGTGGCGGATGGTCCAGTTGTACTGAATGCGGTTGGTACATGGTCCAGCTTGACCAATTATCAGAAACACGAAGAGCCATTCTTCAACCAGCGTCTCAACGAAGTGTCCGGTGGGGAGATCGTCGGAAAGATCCAGTCGCAATCTGGTCTGGGCCTGAAAGGTTTTGAGATTATGCGAATGGTCAAAAATGGCGTTTTTGATTTCGCCTTTGGTCTGCCTGGATACGTAGCCGCTGAAAACGCAATCTTTGAAGGGGCTGACCTGTCGTCACTGACGCAAGACATTGGCACACAACGCGCAGTTTCAGACGCCTATTTCGGCACGCTCGAAACGGCCTTTGCAGATATCTACAATGCGAAGCTTTTGATGCTGTATCCGTTCCCAAGCCAGACGCTGTGGTGCAACGGAGAAGTGAATGGCATTGCCGATCTGGATGGCAAGAAAATCCGCGTATATTCCACCACTCTTGGTGACTTTGTCGAAGGCGTAGGCGGCACGTCAGTGACCGTTGCCTTCTCAGAAGTGATCCCAGCGCTGGAAAAAGGCGTTGTGGACTGCGCCATCACCGGCACCATGTCTGCTTACACCGCAAAGTGGAGCCAGGTCGCGACGCATGCATACACCCTGCGTGTCGGCTGGGGGCTCGCCTTTGGCGCGATGAATATGGACAAGTGGAACAGCCTGTCCGCAGATCAGCAAGCTTTGCTCCAGTCCGAAATCGCGTCGTTGAATGAGGCCATGTGGGCTGAAACCGCGAAGGAAGACGATGTGGCTATTTCCTGCATCACTGGTGGTGCATGTGAAGTTGGTGAGCCTGGCTCCATGGTTCTGGTTGAGCCAACAGCGGAAGACCTTGCAGCGCGTGATCAGATTGCCGCCAATGTTGTTCTCGCACGGTGGGCGGAACGTTGTGGTGAAGAATGCGCGGCAAACTGGAACAACACCGTTGGCCCAATTCTTGGTCTGACTGCCGAAGCAAAATAACCAACCCAGCCATCACAGGGGGCGGGAAGAAATCACCCGCCCCACCGCAACTGACTAAGAGGTCCACGAGATGTTAGATAAGCTTTTCACCGGTGCCCGCACATGCAGCCTTTGGCTGACCTGGCTTGGCGGCGCACTCATCGTGCTCTCAGCCTTCCTCGTCACGCTCGAAGTGTTTTTGCGCAAATTGTTCAATGTTTCTCTTGGCGGCGCGGATGAAATATCAGGCTATGCTTTCGGGGTCGCCACGGCCTTGGCGCTGTCTTTCGCGCTGTTTGAGCGGGCGCATATCCGGGTCGATGCACTGCTGGGTGCGATCCCCAAGGCGCTGCACCCCTATATCAACTTGCTGGGCCTTCTTTTGTTGACCGGTTTTGCGCTTGTGATCGTCGTCATGGTCTGGGGCATGGTGGGCGATACGCTCGACAATGGCTCTCGCTCCATCACGCCAATGCGTGTCCCGCTTGCAATTCCACAAATTCCTTGGCTGCTCGGTTGGGTGTTCTTTGTGTTCTCAGGCGTGTTGATCGCCTTGGTCGCCATTCGCCAGCACTTCCGAGGCGACGAAGCCGGGGTGCAAAACCTCATCGGCGTCAAATCCCTCGACGAACAAATCGAAGACGAAACGGTATAACCATGTTGATCAAGACACTTCTCATTCTCCTGGCGCTGATCGGCCTTGCCGTTCCAATCGCTGCGTCTCTTGGTTGGCTTGGCCTCATCCTTCAGTGGACAGACAGCGCGATGCCGCTTCATCGCGCGATTTCCGACATGGCCTGGCAGACCAGCACGGACTTCCTGCTTGTTGCGATCCCGATGTTTGTGATGATGGGTGAGGTCCTCTTGCGGGCCGGCATCACTGAACGCATGTACGACGGAATCGTGAAATGGCTGGGCTGGCTGCCAGGCGGGTTGATGCACTCAAACATCGGCTCCTCCGCTTTGTTCGCAGCAACCTCTGGATCCTCGGTGGCGACCGCAGCCACCATCGGAACCGTGGCCGTACCGCAGATCAAGAAACGGGGCTACAATGAAAGCCTGTTCCTGGGCACAGTCGCAGCGGGCGGTACATTGGGCATCCTCATTCCGCCATCCATCAACCTGATCCTCTATGGGCTGCTGACCAATACATCTGTGCCAGAGCTCTATCTGGCTGGTTTCCTGCCGGGCTTTCTGTTGGCACTGCTCTTCATGGCTACCGTTGTTGTCGCCTGCCTGTTGAAACCTGAATGGGGGGGCGAACAGCTGCGTCATACCTGGTCAGAGCGGTTGCGTGCGCTGCCTGCATTGATCCCACCGCTGGGTATCTTCGTAGTTGTTGTTGGGTCCATCTATGCCGGCCTGGCGACGCCAACAGAGGCCGCCGCCTTGGGTGTCGTTGCCTCAATGGGGCTTGCGGTAATGAACGGGAAGATGTCCATCGACATGATGCGTCAAGCCATCGAAGGCACCATGCGCACCACTGCCATGATCATGCTGATCATCATTGCAGCTGTCTTCCTGAACTTCGTTCTTTCGATCATCGGTCTGACCCAAGCCCTGACCGATTTTGTAACTGGCCTTGGGTGGAGCCCGATGCAAACCATGTTCATGATTGTTGCTGTATTGATCCTAATCGGGTGCTTTATGGAAACGCTGTCGATGCTACTGACCATGGCACCTCTGATCACGCCAATCGTTGTGGCGCTTGGCTTTGATCCTGTCTGGTTTGGTATCCTGTTGATGGTCCTACTGGAAACGGCCCTCATCACACCTCCGATTGGGATCAACCTCTACGTCGTGCAAGGCATCCGCAAAGGCGGACCTATGATTGACGTCATCCGAGGCGCGATCCCATTCGTTATCACGATGTTCGTCATGTTGGCGCTGTTGCTTGCCTTCCCGCAACTCGCACTGTGGCTGCCGTCTTTGGTCTACTAAGACCACAGCGCCAAACACCAACATCTTAATTTGAAAGACTGCAGGCCCAGCCTGCAAACAGAGGAGCTTTATCTATGTGGCAGTTTTGGGTCGATCGCGGTGGCACATTCACCGACATCGTAGCGAAATCACCATCCGGAGAGCTGAAGACACGCAAGCTTTTGTCAGAAAACCCGGAAGTCTATAAAGATGCGGCCGTGCACGGTATTCGCGAACTGCTGGATCTGAAACCGGACACAGCAGTGCCCAGTGGGCTCATCGAAGCTGTAAAGATGGGCACAACCGTTGCGACCAACGCCCTGCTGGAACGCAAAGGCGATCGAACGGTTCTTTTCATAACCAAAGGAATGAAAGACCTTCTGCGCATTGGTTACCAGAACCGACCGAGACTCTTTGATCTGAACATTGTGTTGCCAGAGCTGCTTTATGAAAATGTGGTCGAGGTCGAAGAGCGCATTGATGCGGATGGCAACGTGGTCGCCTCTCTGGATACCGCTGCGGCTCGTACGGCTTTGTCCAAAGCCTATGACGAGGGCTACCGGTCCATCGCGATCGCCTTGATGCACAGCTACAAATTTCCTGATCATGAAAAACAACTGGGTCTGATGGCGCAGCGGTCCGGGTTCACCCAAATTTCGCTGAGCCATGCCGTCAGCCCCCTGATCAAACTGGTCGGACGCGGAGATACGGCGGTTGTGGACGCTTATCTGTCCCCAATTCTGCGCCGCTATGTTGATCAAGTCGCCAATGCGCTTGGCGCCCATACAGGCGGATGTGAGCGGTTGATGTTCATGCAATCAAACGGTGGTCTCACCGATGCGCGACTGTTCCATGGTCGTGATGCGATCCTATCGGGCCCTGCGGGCGGTGTAGTTGGCATGGTTCGATCTGCCTGTGAGTTGGGTTTTGACAAGCTCATTGGCTTTGACATGGGCGGCACGTCTACCGATGTGTGCCATTATGCCGGAGAGTTTGAGCGTTCATTTGAGACAGAAGTCGCAGGCGTACGTATGCGCGCGCCGATGATGTCGATCCACACGGTTGCCGCAGGTGGCGGTTCGATTTTGTCCTACCGCGACGGACGGATGCAGGTCGGCCCAGAAAGCGCAGGCGCCAACCCGGGTCCGGCGGCCTATCGCCGAGGCGGCGAACTGACTGTTACCGACTGCAATGTGCTCTTGGGCAAACTGAACCCGGATCACTTCCCGCATGTTTTCGGCCCAAATGCCGATCAGCCGCTCGACAAAGATATTGTGCGTCAGAAATTCGAGGAGCTTGCCGCCAAGATCGGCAATGGCAAAACCCCGGAAGAGCTCGCCGAGGGCTTCTTGCGGATCGCTGTTGAGAACATGGCCAACGCCATCAAAAAAATCAGCGTCCAGCGCGGCTACGACGTTACCAAATACACCATGAACTGTTTTGGGGGTGCCGGCGGGCAGCACGCGTGTCTCGTGGCTGACGCCTTGGGCATGGAAAGCATCTTTGTTCACCCCTTTGCCGGGGTATTGTCTGCCTTTGGCATGGGGCTTGCTGATGTCAGAGCGATGCGCGAGCAGCAATTCGAAAAGCCTTTAAGTGATACAGGCGCGCTCGCGGCTTTGGACGAGATGGCCCAAATCGCGGGGGATGAGGTCAAAGATCAAGGTATCGATGAGGCCGAAGTCGTCATTTCCAAACGGGCCCAAATCCGCCCGCGCGACGCGCAACAAAGTATCGAAGTGGACTTCGGATCCGCTGTTGAAATGGAAGCCGCCTTTGTTACAGCGCATCTTCAGAGGTTTGGTTTCACACCAAACACAGGTGATCTGATCATTGATGTTCTTGTCGTGGAAGCCATCGGTCAAACTGGCGAAGGTGTGAGTCTAGATGATCCGCGCGACACATCAATCGATGAGACGCCAGTGTCGGTCTGTTTTGGCGGGGAATGGCAGGGCGTGCCGCTGGTTGACCGCGCAAGCCTTGCCATTGGACAAGCCGTTGAAGGGCCTGCGATTTTAACAGAGGCAACAGGAACAAACGTTATTGAGCCTGGGTGGCGTGCGACCTGCGCCAAAGGCGGCAACTTGATCCTTGAAAGAACAGTTCCGCTTGAACGCGCCGAAGCGATTGGCACCCAGGTTGACCCAGTCATGCTTGAGGTCTTCAACAACCTCTTCATGTCCATCGCCGAACAAATGGGGGCCACTCTGGCAAATACCGCCTACTCTGTGAACATCAAAGAGCGACTGGATTTCTCCTGTGCAATCTTTGACCAGAACGGCGATCTGGTTGCCAATGCACCGCATGTGCCGGTGCATTTGGGCTCCATGTCGGAAAGCGTGCGCACGGTACTGCGTGAAAACGAGGGCAAGATTCGCCCCGGTGACGTGTTCATGATGAACAATCCGTTTAATGGTGGAACGCATTTGCCAGACGTCACCGTCATCACTCCAGTATTTGATGCAGACGGGAAAGGCATTCTCTTTACCGTCGCCTCTCGTGGACACCACGCTGATATTGGTGGCAAAACACCAGGATCGGCGCCGCCAGATAGTCGAACGATTGAAGAAGAAGGCGTTGTGATCGACAACTTCCTGCTTGTGGACCAAGGGCATCTGCGTGAAGCAGAAACCCGCACGCTTTTGGGGTCTGGCTCCTATCCGTGCCGGAATATCAACCAGAACATTGCGGATTTGGCGGCGCAGATAGCGGCCAATGCGACTGGTGTTTCCGAGCTCCAAAAGATCACCCGCCAATTTGGGATCAAAGCAGTGCATGCCTACATGGGCCATGTGCAGGCCAATGCCGAGGAAAGCGTGCGCCGTGTTCTGGATGTGCTCAAAAACGGCAAGTTCAGCTATCCGATGGACAGTGGCTCAAAGATCGCCGCGGAGATCCGCGTTGACAAAGAGAACCGCTCTGCAACGATTGATTTCACCGGAACATCTGCGCAAAGTCCGCTGAACTACAACGCGCCAATGGCCATTTGCCGTGCAGTTGTTCTTTACGTGTTCCGTACTTTGGTCGGTCGCGATATCCCTATGAACGAAGGGTGTCTGAAACCGCTGAACCTGATTGTGCCAGAAGGCACAATGATCAATCCGAAATCTCCGGCGGCTGTCATCTCGGGCAATACAGAAGTCAGCCAATCCATTGCTGACGCGCTATACGGCGCACTCGGCGTGATAGCGGGCAGCCAAGGGACCATGAACAACTTTGTCTATGGAAATGAAACTTACCAAAACTACGAGACGATTTGTGGTGGGACTGGAGCTGGTGATGGCTTCGACGGGGCCAGCGCCGTTCATAGCCATATGACAAATACCCGTATGACGGACCCAGAAGTACTTGAGACACGGTTTCCCGTTAGGGTGGAGGAATTTTCCATTCGCCAAGGTTCGGGTGGTGGCGGTCAATTCATTGGTGGCAATGGCATCGTACGGCGCTTGTATTTCAATGATGCGATGACCGTCACCACCTTGAGTTCGCATCGAATGGTTCCTCCTCAAGGGGCCCATGGCGGCGCGTCTGGATCAACAGGTGAAAACTCTGTTCTACGTGCGGATGGTCGAGTTGAGTTATTGCAGGGGAACGATCAAGTGGAGCTGGTTTCGGGTGATACCTTCATCATTAAGACTCCTGGAGGTGGTGGGTTTGGAGCTGACCTGCCCCCCGAAA
>NZ_LIKT01000045.1 GCF_001294455.1 Phaeobacter sp. 11ANDIMAR09 | reverse complement strand
TGGCCCAGGAGCGGCCAGTCAATGGGTCAAAGCCAGCAACTGGTGCGGCCCGCAGCGCGCCTTCGCGCGAGGACACGGGTTGCAGGCTTTGACGACGCGCCCGCGCGGCGCTTGCCCATTGACGGGACGTGACAGGGATGTTGGGCGGACCAATCAAATTGAAAGAAGCCTGAAGGAGGTGAGCGGGCTGAAAGCCAGTCGATCCTCCGCACAGTCCGTTTCTCAGAGCGGCCCGTGCGCAGCAGCACGGGCCACAATTTATCATCCCGATCAAAAATGCCTGCGCCCCGCCACGTGAAGCGGGCCGCAGGTGCTCAAAGCTCAACACCGGCTTTCAAGTTGCCGTCCGAATCCAGCCATGAACGGGCCTCGGCGCAATCTAGGCAAATGCACGAACAACTGCCTTTCACGATGACCGGCGCGAGAAAGATCACTGGGTTTGAGGCGCCGCATTTGCGGCACGTCATTGGGGGTAAGATTGCGGGGCCGCTCATGCTGCGGCCGCTTTCGACTGACCTGCGGCTGCTAAGACAAAATCGGCTGCCTTCTGTGCCTCGGACGCCGCGCGAAAAATCGCCCGCTTGTCCTCTTTGAGAGCTTCCAACCACCCTTCAACATAGGCGGCGCTTTGGTCGAATTCCGGCGCGACGCCAATCTGAGCACCAAGGAAACAAGCACCAATTTCCGCCACCAGCTCCTCAAAGGCATAGGCTTCGCGGTTCGCAAATTTCTTTATCCGCTCCAGCCGCTTTTCGCTACCGGTCCAATGGATTGATTCATGGGCAAGGGTCGCAAAATACCCTTTCGCACTATGAAAGGTCGCTACGGGCGGCATATGGATGTGATCCTTGGCCGGGCTGTAATAGGCTCGCGGCTCATCGGTGGTCACGATCTCCGCGCCCGTGCGAGCAAAAAACGCCTCAAGCTCGGGATCAGCCTCAGTGCCAAGATCGCGCGGGGCCTCGGGCCGGATGTAGTAATCCTCCGGCAAACCTTCGATCTGATCGGCATTGAAGACGCGGTATGCGCGCGCATAGGGCAGCTCTTCCTCGATGCCCAGCTCGTTCTCTCGGGTGAACGTCCCGTATTTGACCAAGGTAGACGACGTTTCGCCTTTGCAGACTTGGCCGCCCAGCTCCTGCGCCTGTTTGTAGGTCATCCAGCGGCTGGATACATAGCCATGCTTGGCCGCCATGACCCAGAGCATCAGGACATTAATCCCGCGATACTCCTCGCCGTTGTGTCGGGTTGGCAGGGCAATGCCCGACGCGCTCCCTGTCCACGGTTTGCGCCAAGGCAGCGTGCCTGCCTCGATTTCCGCAATAATGGTGTCGGTGACATGGGCATAAACATCAAACTTCGGTGCCATTTGTGGCCTCCTCAATCAAAGTAACGCGGATGAGGCTTCGCGCCCCCTTCCGACGATGGGCTGCGCCTCGGCCACCTGATCTGACCGAATACGCATGTATTCGGCGGAACAGAGTGGGAGAGGGCAAAGCCCGACCCACGGCCCTGAACGGGGCTGTCAATCGGCCACATTTGCGAAGAAAATGTCTGCGTCAAAATCAGACGCCAGTTTGGCCCGCGAGGAATGGCTCGCCTGCGAGACAGGGGAAATTGGTGGCTGATTTTGGGGATGGACTATGGTTGACCGCCACGGTCAGGGATGTTGGGCGGACCAAACAAAAGGAATGATGCCTGGACCGGGGTGAGCGGGCCAACGGCCCGTTGAGCCTCGATTCAGTCTACTGGGAGATGTTGCCCGCGCGCTTAAGCGCGGGTTCATTATCTTCTTACGCCAACAGTTACGGTCCCATTTTTCTGGACAATGGGCGGAAAGCGGGCTTTCAGCCGTTCTGAGTCTAGACCGATGCCTCTCCGGCGCTGGCACTCACAGATAGAGATACCGATATTTTTAACCAAGAGCCATCTCGCGGAAAGAAAGCGGATTCAGACTCGATCCAGAAAATAGCAGATGCAACGGGTAGTTACTGATCCATATGTGGCAGAACTTCGTAATTGATTACATGTTCCCGATCCATTTTTCTCCAATCGCAACGGACAGTCTCAATGAATAAGGTGGCCCCAATAACCAAACCCGCGCTTAACGTCGACGACATTTTCTTTCCAGATGCGTATGAACAGCCGGCACCGCAAAACAGCGCTGTTTTGGTTACCGGGGCTGCGAAGCGTTTAGGGCGGGCGATCGCTGCGGACCTGGCCGAAGCCGGCTGGCGCGTTGTCATCCACTACAATGGCTCAAAGGTTGCGGCCGGCCGTCTCAAAAATGACATCGAAGCTGCTGGGGGGCGTGCCGAGGTCGTACAGGCTGATCTTTCCATTCCCGACGAATCATCGAAGTTGATTGAAAGGGCAGAAAACCTCTGCGGACCGATCGGCGTCCTAGTCAACAATGCGTCTGTGTTTGAATGGGACGATTTGCCATCAGCCACGTCCGAGACCTTTGAGCAACACATGGGGGTGCACGTCAAATCACCCTTGTTATTGTGCCAGCACTTTGCGGATCGTTTGCCGGAACAGGCGGGCGGCACCATTTTGAACGTGATCGATTCTAGAGTGCTTAGTCCTTCGCCGCGTCACCTAACTTACACGCTATCAAAATCGGGGCTTTGGAACCTGACACAGATCTTGGCAGAAGAATTTGCACCAAGGATCCGGGTCAATGCAATCGGGCCCGGCCCAATTTTACCAGAAGCGGGCCGGACAGAAGAGCACTTTCGTGACCGCTGTTCACAGCTGCCCCTGCAAAGGCCTGCGTCTTTGGCTGAAGTATGCGAAACAATCCGCTTCCTGCTTGCTCAAAAAGCGATAACGGGGCAGATGATCGCTTTGGATGGTGGGGAACACCTTACCGGCTATCGTCCGCGCCCGTCGTCGTAATCAGCCTAACTCAACCCACGTGATACATGGACGCGAACAGTCTATGGTCATAGCTAACCTGTTCGAACGTGCGGCCCTTGGTCAGGATCGAGACTGCATCGTGGCTATGCAGAGACTCTTGGTGGCTTGCGATCACTCGGAAGTCACCGATTTGCCTTTGGCGATCGAGGCCAGCAAAAATTAGTCTCACAGCGTCTTCGACAAAGATCGGATTCGATCCGTTCAATTCAGCGAACGCCTGTTCGTCTTCACGCTTAACCATCACTTGCGTTTCTGTTGGAATGGCTTTCAGGCAAAGATCTACCATATCTTCGACCCAAATCGTTTTGCCATCTTCGACCACAACTGAAATCCGTGCTACGGACCGTTGAGAGTGTGGTGTCGCGATCTGCCCGCGGCTGTTTCGCGCGTGCTCGGACAGTTCCAGAGAACATGGACACGTCGAGGAATAGACGTAATCGAAATGCACTATTTTCGTTGATGATGCGCCTTTGCGGATCACCTCATAGGCGACGTCATAATACTGGTATCCCTCAAGATTGCTGCGCAAGGAACGTTTTAGCATTGGGTAGCGCATGCTGAGTTGCAGCCGCGCATCGAAACTTTTGAGGTCATCCAGATAGCTTGTCAGAATTTGCTCGGCGGTCTCAAGATTGAAAGGAGCCTCGGCATACTTGTAGAACGAGCGCATAATCCGGCTCATATTTATGCCCTTCTTCGTCGCCTCAAGAGAGACCGACCCCGTCACGGATGTCTCAAGCGTTAAAGGTTCACCCGCGCGTGTCTGCCATTTTAGCGGCAGGCGGAAATTCGAAATGCCAACATGCTGAATTTCGGTTTTGGTCCCCTTGATCAGGCTCGACGGCCCGTTTTGAAGATCGGGCATCGCGGCTTTGTAAGCCGCATCGACCACAAAATTCTCTGGGTAACTGCGATTCAAACCAATCGTGTTTTGATTAACCGCATGAGAATAATCGTTTTCTACCTTTGACTTTGTGTCGCAACTGCTGGAGTTCTGCGCTTTTTGTTCTTCGTCCGAAGAGGCGACAGTAGATGCCTTCGCATTGTTCAGTTGCTTGGGTAGCACGATCTCGTTCATGGTGTTTAACTCCTTAAAGAACAATGAGTATTACGCATCACGTGGGCGATCGGATCAAACCATGAAGAATATTTCGGGTGCCACGTCGAAAAACCAATGTTGCTGTGGGATTGGCCACGCAAGGGACATCCCCCTAAAAACAGGCGATGTCTTTTCCACCTCTCGGTTTATGGGCGCATAGACTTGCCTCTGCGGTTCTGAAGGCGGCTTTCACCCAACCCGGGAACACTTCGGGGAAACACCGCGAACCAAATCGGGTTGTTTTGCCATCTGTCTGTTTCGAACGTTCTGTTCACCGCAACAAAGGAAATCCAAAGGCATACTGAAATGCCTGTTCGGTTTTAACCGGTGTTATTGCTTGTCGTATTCGACCCCGGAAATCCGCCAATCGCCCTGCCAATCCAGCCTCGCGCTTCTGGGACGACGTCTTCTAATTGGGGCAAATCATTGACACATAAAAACTTGATGGCGGGATTGGTGGCCTTCGCCAGAAGGGATCGGGTTTCAGAAGAGCAACGTCCGACCCCTTGACCGCTCACGATATGGAGGTGATCAACGCTTGTCTCAAAAACAGCCTCCCTTGCGTTAATGCATGCGTGACTGTGTAAGCCTTGAGGCAGGAACTGGCTTAGATCACGAAACCGATGTTTTACATTGTTCCTGAAGGCTTCTCTGTGCTGTTCGAACAAACGTGACATGACCGATTGCCGCAAAGGATGAACCACATGTGCGGATGCAAACAGACGAGTTGCATCAAATCCCATCATGCGAGCTGCATTCAGTTGCATGTAATGATTGAACTTGGCCGGGTCGTTGCGCACTTCTGGACGGCTAAGCGCGTCGTCATAGTCCACCCACTTTCCTCGCAACACAGGAGCATCCCCTCGGAATACGTCTGACGGATGCAAGGGCGCGGTCAAGAATACGTCGTCGTTGAAATACATGAAGCGCTCGCTAAGACCATCTATTCTCCAGAGCATGCTTTCGATTGCCAACGAGTTGAATGTCGGCAGATCCGCGTTGAACTCACGAAAGATCTCGTGATGAAACACAAACTGTACTTTGGCCCGAAGACTGTTCGAAAGAGGTTGAAGATCTGGCGTCTCCTCGTCGACAACAATCCAAATCCTCCGCACCCAAGGCGCGTTATTTTCCAGTGATTGAAGGCAGTACAGGATTTCGTCGTTGCATGCCCACCGATGCGGATTGGTCGCGTTTTCATGAAGGGGGCGATTTTCTTTCGCCAAATACCTACGGCGCTTGCGTCGATGTTTTTCGGTGCTTCCGTCGACCCAGGTTATGACCGCATCGATAGGGTCGTCTGCGCTGTTGTCGCCTGTACTTTGATTTGGATTTGTTTCTGGCATTAACTCCAGTCTCGCATTCGTGTGTTATTTCATTGCCCGCGTAGGAAGACTGAGGCAATCGATCGTTCGGCACCCCAACTCAACTATACTCGTTTTTCGTGTTTTCCATCTCGTTCGATTAGGAACCCAGTCATATAGATCGATCGCTCCGATGGCACAGGTGCGATTGGCATTTAGAATACCTCTCGTCAGGCTTTGTTGCACAAACCGGATGATATGCAGGCTTCCCCTTACCCCGGACGGATTTACCCTACGGGCTCGGTGACGGGTATGCCAAGCGCAGTATAGCGGTTGAGTACGGCGATGCGGATCTGGATCTCCGCGACCTGCCGTTCAAAGTCACGAGCCATGAGCGATTGGCCCATCAGCTTCATGCAATGCATCTTAGTCTCAACGCGGCTTCGGCGGTGGTATCCACTCCACCGTCGCCAGAGGGCGCGGCCCAGGTATCGTGATGTGTTGACCGCTTCGTTTCTGGCGACAGCTCCAGCAGTCGTGGGCTTCCAAGGTTTGGCATTCTTGCGTGGTGGAATGACGGCGTGAGCGCCACGGTTGGCAATCGCGTCATGGCATTTGCGGGTATCGTATGCCCCGTCAGCAGTGACTGATCCTATGTCCTGATGGGGTGGAATTTGGTCGAGTAGTTCTGGCAGTATGGGCGCGTCGCCCACATTACTTGTTGTGACCTCTACGGCCCGAACCTCCAACGTTTCCTCGTCAATCCCAATATGTATTTTGCGCCAAATGCGGCGTTTGGAGCCGCCATGCTTGCGTGCGTTCCATTCGTCTTCACCCTCGGCTTTGATGCCCGTGCTATCAATCAGGAGGTTCAGCGGACCGGTGCCGCCACGATACGGCAGCTCCACGTTCAGCATTCTCTGGCGGCGGCACAGCGTGCTGAAATCGGGCACTGCCCAATCCAGTCCGACCAGCCGCAGGAGACTCTCGACGAAACCAGTCGTCTGCCTCAGGGGCATGCCGAACAGGACTTTCATGGTCAGACATGTCTGGATCGCCGCATCGCTGAACTGCTGTTGTCGACCACGCTTGCCGGTCGGAGGTGGCCGCCATGTCATCCCGGGGTCGAACCAAATCGTCAACGATCCACGCTGCTTCAGCGCATCATTGTAAGCCGACCAGTTCGTGGTTTTGTACTTTGTGGGGTGCCAACTGCTCATGTCTCCCAGCTATCATGCTGGATTCGTGCAGTGAATCCCTACAGGGATTTGTGCAACAAAGCCCCGCGAAACAAGAACTTCGAAAAGAAGGAGTTTCAGGAACTTTGGCAGCGCATCAACCGGAAGGCTGTTTATCAGGTCGAATTTGACTCCAACGATCTAGTCAAACGCTGCGTTGACGCTTTGGACCGAGATCTCGTTGTCTCGCCACTGCAATACGTCGTCACCGAAGGTAAACTTTCGGATGAACTGACTGAAACCCAGCTTCGAACAGGAGCTGCGTTTAAACAATCGGGCATACGCAGCGAAAAAAGAAACTCTGCCCACTCGCTTGTTTCGTATGACGTCATAGGCAAACTCGCTGAAGGTGCAGAGCTCACGCGCGGAACGGTCGGCGAAATCCTGACCGGCATGAGCGCTGCAAAGTTCTCGACGTTCCAGGCCAATCCGGAACAGTTCATCTCTGAGGCCTCACGCATAATCAAAGAGCAGAAAGCCACGACTGTCATCGAGCATCTGACCTATGATGCAACTGCCGACAGATACGACACAGATATTTTCCCCGCGACCCAGAGTGGCACAGACCTAACGCACGCCGTCGGGAAGTTGCGAAACCACATATACGACTATGCTGTGGTCGACTCTGGGGTGGAACGGAAATTTGTCGAAGACCTAGATACAAGCGATGAAATCGTCGTCTATTCAAAGCTACCGCAAGGCTTTCTCATTCCTACTCCTGTCGGAGACTACAATCCTGACTGGGCGATAGCTTTCAAGGAGCAATCAGTGCAGCACATTTATTTTGTCGCGGAAACAAAAGGTTCTCAGCCGTCTCTCAAGTTCCGCGAGTTGGAACGTGAGAAAATCAAGTGCGCCAGAAAGTTTTTCGAGGAGATTGCAAACAGCGTCCCGAATGACCGCGTAAAGTATGATGTCGTATCAGACTTTTCTGAGCTCATGTCTGCAGTTCGGGGCAACTAACCATGTTTGGGAAGGGTTGCCTATGCTCCGCTTTGATTTGAAACTTGACCGATTGCCCCAGCGACACCCGGTCCCGGCGCTATCAGAAACGCCTCGCTGTTCTGTGCCTGTTCGTGCACGATTGGAGTCCTACAATCCCGTAAATGAAATGCACCGACGCGGCGAATACTGGACCCGCAGCCTGATCCTCGAAGCCTGTGACCACATCACAGCGATGGAGATTTGACGGATGCCTGCTTACCTTAAAGCAGCTCTATGGATCGGGATTATTGGGGCGCTGTTCATGATCTTCCCGGCACTACTCGTCATTGCCGTGTTAATCCTCTTGTGGTGGCTGATTTCCAACCTGACCGAGAACGGGCCGAAATGGATCTGGTGGCAGCGAGATGCGTTGTTCTTGTGGTTGGGACGGTTTCGGTGGTTCGGAAAGCTGCCGTGGGTGTCCAGCATCCTGCGCAGGGTCCAGGCGGAAGAAGAAAATCGGAAAGAAGAGGCGCAACGCAGAAAGGCCGAGGCCAACGCTCGCGAACAGGCCGAGCGTGACAAAGCCCAGAAGGAATATGATACCCTGATTGAGCGCGCCATTCCTCCGGACATCAAAAGGGATATGCGCGCCTTTCTAGACGGCTCATTCGTCGGCGAAGACCGCTCGCCCTTGGCCTATGTTGGATACAGAGTGGGAAAGACCCGAGGGTTGGTCAGCCGGGAGCGACAAAAGCGGCTGGAGGTCTGCTTTCGGATCGAGATTCCAACTGATCTTGATGCGAAGTACCAGAAGTGGGGCAGACCTGCGACATACCAGCGATTTCACTCCATCGAGAGGCATCTGAAAATGCTGGCGGACATGCGGAGCGGTCGCAGCAATCTGAAATTTGCAGTAGCGGATTGGGAAGAAGATCGCGCATGGTTCTTAGATGAGTTCCGTGATTTGGCTGGGTTACTTCAGCGCCACTCACCACGGCGATATTGGTGAGGTGTATCGATGCGATAAAGCCAGGGCGGAAAACCCGCCCTGGCGCTGAGGTCACTCGGTGACCGGTTCTTCATCGCGGCGCGGGAAGGCGACCATTTCGACGTCGGGAAACATGCTGTGCTTGACGTTGATCGACGTGATGTTGCCGCTGTCGTCGGTGTTCACGAAGAGGACGCCGCAGCGGTCCCAGAAGTTCTTGCCGTCTTTTTCGCCGGATTTGACGTTCAGTTTCAGAGTTTGAGTAGCCATCTTTTGATCCTCACTTTGAGTGTTTCGATGAACATGACCAAAGCTGGCACCAAGGGGCTGTCAGCGAGAAACTTGTCTCGCGAGGAATGCGCTGGCGCAGGGGAATTTTCTTGTTGAAGCGTGGCTTGCACCGCGCCTGCTACGGCTGCCCGCTTATGTTCAGCAATCAGAAACACGGCGTTGAGGATCTGAGTTCGGCACTCCAAAATCGACTGCCACGTCGTAACGCATCAGAATGGCCAAGGACCTCAAAATCTCGCTGCAGCCAAACGGCTTTCGGTCAATCCAATCCAACAGCGGCCCCAGTTCACGCGCGCGCCAGATCCGCTTCCTCGTGCTCGAAGGCTGTTGCCATCTCCCTGATCTCTCGCTCCGGAGCCCCCAAGGCACGGGCAACATCACGCCAAACAATAGTCGCTTCGGCCACCTCGGCAATGATGCGATCTGCCTCGCCGCGTTCGAGAAGATAGGAGCCATGTTGCGCGCGGTGCAGGGCGATACTGGCATCCGGATTGTCATCGTCGACATAGCTCTTGAGCACACGCGGCTGGTTCGGCACAGGGTTGATGTCGTAGGCCGGTGAGAGGTGCCAGCCGCCATGCCCACGCAGAAATCCGTGATTGCGCATATGGTCATCGAGGTTCGTGACAAGAATGGAAAAGGCAACCCGGCGGTAGAGCTCTTCACGGTCTTGATCGGGAGTGACGCTTTCTGAGGTGATGATATCGGCCAGGTCTAAATAGCTGTAGCTCTCGCCGTCTTTGCCGCCCAGCAGCGCCATGGCTGAGATGAACGGGATCCTGCCGTCATCGTTCCGGTCAAACCGATGGGACAGGAAAACCGGTTTGTCGCCTGCCATCTCAAGCGTGTGATCCGAAACCGTAATTCCGGCGCGTCTTGCGAGCTCCAGTGCAATGGCTTCCCAGCGTTCCACGCAATAGGTGTCGGTCTCTTTCGGGAACTTGGCGACAGACAGGCGGCCGTGCTGGTCAAGGATGCTGGCCTTTGGCCGAGCGCCGCCCAGAGAACTTCCCGGTGCAAACAGCATTTTGAGGTCCTCTGCGGTCTCTTCCCCGCGCAGAACGCGCTGAGACGCATGAAGCAAATCCCCGAGGCTTACGAGCGCAGGCACGCCGATGCCTTCGCGCGCTTGAAAGTCGCCATCAACCCTGAAGCGCAGCGCACCCAAACGGGTCTCATCATTCACCCCAAGTAGGTAGTCGGTTTCTTGCAGCACTCTCGGACGTCGCCCTTCGGCCTCTGCCATGCGCCCCTCATAGCGCCGCATCACCGTTCTGCCCCAGGTGTCGGGGGCAGAATCCCCAAGTGGCGCAAGCATATCCTGCCCTGTTACCGGCACGAATTGCCCTCTGACGAGAGGCATGTCCGGCGAAAGCCCGAAGGCATTTTCGTCGGCAAGCCAGTCGTCATGATAGGTAAAAGACACCCGCTCTCGGCCGCGCCCCGCTGTGCGGTGGAGCGTGCCAACCCGTTTCAGCCCCTTCCAGTCGATCCAAACCTCAACCATTTTTCAGTCTCGCACGCTGCGGGAGGTCATCCAGGGCCATCTGCTCGCCAACTGGATCGTCGATATCCCCCCAACCTTTCAGAAGGCCGAGCGCCTGCAGTACTGCCACGTAAGTGCCGATCTTGACTGCAGGGTTGCCGCTTTCGACTTTGGCAATGGTCTGCCGCGTTGTGCCAGCGCGCTGCGCGACAATCTCAGCGGTCAGTTTGCGGCGCAGTCGTGCAACGCGAATGTTTTCCCCAAGTGTCACGAGCTCTTTACGTGCCGCTCTGGGCATTTTGATCGAAACAGCCATAAAGATACCTCCAAGAAACACTAAGTCCAAAAATGTTACGCTGAGAAAACATTAATGTCAATTTCACCGCTCAACCTGACAATCCAACGCTCCCGCTCGTATCACGATCTATGTTACCTCAGCATAACACTGAACGCATTAAAGTCACCGTTAAGAAACATAACCCGGTCATCCGATTGCACCTTCAGGCTTAGCATCCTGCGTCACACGAGCTGAGAACAAAGAAACGCTGAGGCTTAACGGCTGTCACTGAGAAACTTCAGTCGAATATGTTGTCAAAATCAGATGTGGAGCCCTTACTGCGTGTGCTGACCAAAAGCTCTAGGTCGAGGGCTGCCAACAGCGCCAAGATCGTGTCGAGCTTTGTGCCACCCCGCCCGGCCTCAACTTTCGATATTGTTTCCTGCCAAACGCCGCTGCGAGTGCCGAGATCGGCCTGCGTCCAGTTTTTCTCTCGACGAGCCAAACGGATCGCATGCCCAAGATCTCTGGGAATTCGAACGAAGTTCTGCAAGCCTGCCTCCAGCGCCGCACATGATGCGTAGGTCATAAATCCTCTGTATGATCTAAAGATCATAGGCGCAGCAGTCTAGCCCACGACAACTTACGCTGCAGCGTAATTTTCCGAATTTTGCGCTGTAGCGTAAATTTCGCACCAGTTCTCCTCTTTGCCCTATGCCAGTTGCACCTACCGAGGGGTTGCTCCATGGCCCGTCGATCTTCAGAAAAACATACCATATTTTCTGACAAAGAGTTCGAACATGATTACGTCAAACATTAAGCAACGCATCATCCGAAAAGGTCGCGGCGCAATCTTTGCGCCGACCGATTTTCTCGACATAGGATCCCGCGCAAGCGTAGATCAGGCCCTGTCACGCCTTGCTGATCAGGGTGTGATCCGGCGACTGACGCGGGGGCTGTATGACTACCCGAAGAAGAGCCCACGCTTCGGGTTTCTGTCGCCTTCCGCCGATGACATCGCAAAAGCTGTTGCTCGAAAGGACGGTCAGATCTTGCAACCTTCTCCTTCGATGGCTGCCAATCAGTTGGGCCTTTCCACTCAGGTACCATCCAAGCCGACCTATATGACCGACGGCCCAACCCGCACTAAGAAAGTTGGACAGCAAGTCATCCAGTTCCGCAAAGCATCCCCCAAAACATTGGTCGGCGCAGGACATAAGACTGGGGTTGTCTTCCAGGCGTTGCGTTATGTCGGCAAGGAACGTGTGGACAGTCAAGTCGTCGACCGCCTTGCACGCGCACTGGACGACAATGATCGGAAGCTCTTGGCAAAGCAAAGCAGGCACGTTCCTGCTTGGATGCATCCCGTCGTGCAACAGATTGTTGCGCATAAATGAGTGTGGATCATTTAGTCAACGGCCGAATAGTCTTCAAAGACGGGCTTTGCAGGGAGCTGCCACTTGAACCAGTTTCTGAACGCCTACCTCCTGAACAGCTCGATATATTCGTTGAAAACAAACAGTCGATTTCGGCGTTGCCCCGTAACTTCAACCAAAACACCGTGACTGACCATATCGGTTATCAGCGCGGACGCAGTATTGCCGGTGGCCCCAATGATTTCGGCTACCATGTTCACATCCACAACCGGACGCGCATACAGGTGCCGCATTAGCGCCTGCGCGTTGTCTTGTCGGCGCGCGCTGAACCGAGGCAGTACATCTCGTTCGATCCGTTCCTTGATTGCCAAAATAGACCGGAATACGTCTGCTGACGCACGCGCTGTTTCTTCAACGCCATGAAGGAAGAACACCAGCCATTCCCGCAAGTGGTTGCCCTGGCGCACGGCCATCAAGTGATCGACATACGCGGTCTTATTGCGTTCAAAATAGTCCGACAGATACAGCGCAGGCCGTACTAGCAGCCCCTCTGACGCCAGATATAGCGATATTAGCAAGCGCCCCAGACGCCCGTTACCGTCCAAAAACGGGTGAATTGTCTCAAACTGGTAGTGCCCAATGGCAATCCGCACCAATGGATGCACAAACAGATGGTCCGCGTGCAAGAATGCTTCCAGATCACCCATCAAATCTGGAACATGGTCATGATGCGGCGGTACAAACACTGCGTTTTTCAAGCTGACCCCTATCCAGTTTTGACTGGTACGAAACTGTCCTGGCTGTTTCTGTTGACCGCGTACTCCAGAAAGCAATATTTCATGCGTTTGACGCAGTAATCGGTTCGACAAGGGCAACTCGTCTAGGGCTTCAATCGCAAAGTTGATCGCATGGATGTAGTTTTGCACCTCAGCCCAGTCGTCGCGTTCTTCTGGATTCAGGTCATCAGCATCCTTGAACGCATCTTCGATGTTGGTTTGAGTGCCTTCGATCCGACTAGATTGCGTAGCCTCCTTCGCGACATACATGCGAATAAAGAACTCGATATCGGGGATCAGCTGTGCAAAGGCGTTCAATTCTCCCAAGGCACGGTCAGCTCGACCCAAGAGCTCTGAAAGCTCGGGGTCAGCTACAACCCATTCATTACAAATGGTTTCTGGCAGAAATGCCTTATATTCGTACTGATCCTCAAGTTGACCAGATTTGAAGTTCGCGATGTCCATACCTCAGAAACCACTCCGTTTTCTGCGTTACTGAAAGCCTTATCTCAATTTCTGCGTTTTTCGCAACTACTACCTCAGAAAAACGGGTCATTTTTGAGATATAGATATCCCAATCTCAAATTGCGCAACAACTCTCATGCCTGCAGCCCCGCAGCTCGAACTTGCTCAGACGTCACCAGCTTTGAAGCGATCAAATCCTCGATCTGCCGGTTGGTGATGTGGCGGCACAGGGGATGGCGCTCGTGGATCCACTCGGCGAGGCTGGCGCGCCCCTTAGCTTCGGCCTCTCGCGCTTTCTCTCGGTCGGCCTGGATCTGGGCCAGCCCCTTTTCCCAACGCCGCATCTTGAACCAGTTGTCCGAGAAACAGACCTTGCTGCGGGTGTAGCCCTCGCTTTCCTTCGCGTAGGCTTTGACTGCCTGCTTCAGATCATCGAGCTTCACACCGGCCTTCAGGGCCGCAGCGATTAGGCGCAGACTGGTTCGCCGGTCTCGGATCCTGTCTTCGGGATAGGCTGCCAAGATCTTCTCAGATTCAAAATCTTCAACCGCCTCCGCCG
>NZ_LIKT01000044.1 GCF_001294455.1 Phaeobacter sp. 11ANDIMAR09 | reverse complement strand
ACCCCGTTTGTTAGGAGACACTTGATATTGCAGTAACCGGAAGACCCCGGAAGATCCTGGAAGATGCCGGATGAAGCCTTGATAAAAAGGGCTTTTCATAGGGTCAAAAGGGTATGAAGGCCCAGAACGTTTTGTCTTTCAAACCCGGCCACAATGGCCCATACAGGACATCAAGTCGATTTGCGGACACTTCGTCTTTCATACTCCCCCACCCCACTCCAGCCCTTGAAAATAAGGCTTTGCGGCACTGCGGAGTCCGATAATGGCCTTTATGTTGAGTTTGGAGTGTTCAGTTAGATGTGCCGAACCGGAAAGTGCGGCTGCTTCGGGTGATCAGCTTTCCAGAAACAAAATAAGTAATATTTTTCAAACAAATACGCGAAACATAACCTTGGAAACCCGCTGTCAAACTGGAAAGGGATTTCTGCTCCTCAAGGGGAACTGAGTCCCTACCCACCGCAATACAGAGAACGGCGGCTGTGAGCCCTCTACGGTCGTTAACCCTTTGCTGAGATGCTGCAGGTGCATTGGGCCGTTTGCAAACCAATTTTGCCTCAAGGTGAGACCTCAAAAGGGCAGAATTAACCCGCGTTGAGTAGCATAGGATACAGCTCACGGCCTTTGAAAGTTGCCTCGACAGCCAAGCCTTTAAGGAGGAATGAAACTGGGAGCGTTAACCTGTTCAGACTCTGTTTTCGGAGGGCTTGACCGGGCGGTCGGTAAAGTGCTCGCAGCACGGGCTCACGTTATCTATGAACGAGTGCTTTTCTAAAAAGTGCCAGCCGACACTTTGTCGGCTGGGTCTGTTATCTTGAGATTATTGGCGGCCCCAAATTTGGTCGTAGACCAGCTGAGCGATCAGCCTATGACCAGTCAGGTTTGGATGAACCGCACCAGTTATTCTTTTGTCGCCGGGTTGAGTGATAACTGTATCATTGCCCGTTCTTATCGCACGCGTTTCGCTTTCATAAGCATAAGGGTTCCAGTCCCACACCGCCCAGTATGGTTTAGTGTTCGGGAGGTTCCCACGCGTTCCCTTCCACCACCCGTAACCGACAAACGCATCACGTGTTTCACAAACGAAAGAGATTCCACGGGCGCGTGCTGTGCTTGAAAGAACTTCTCGCAGTTCGTCAAACTGCTTCAGGGCGAGCCCGGCTTCACTTGCTGTAAGGTTAAATTGCCAGCGGCGTAAGTTTCGTCCAGGAAAATCGCTCATGGATCGGATGAGGCCCCTTGAAGTAGCGGTTTTCAACCCATTCCAGGCGCCTTGAGGGTTGAAAACCTTGGCAGGGTCTCCGGGTACTCGAAAGTCCGTTGCGGCAAGCGGCTCGCATGCAGGATTGGGAGAGGCAGTATCGCGCAAAGGGTCGGGGTATTGTGCCATCACAATCTGCTTGGGCTCTAGTCCTAAACGGTGTTCCAAGATGTTGAACAATAAGGTGTATCGCTCTTTCATTCCTAACGACCCAGTTTGGCCGTTGGTCAAGTCACCCGAATGATAGTTGTTTTTTCTATCCAACTTTCTGCAATAACGGGCGAGTTGTCGATTGTCTTTGGAAGCCACCCGATACGCCGGGCTGGGGCAGACTTCAGGGAACAGGAGATTGCCGACGGTGTTTAACTTCCATTGGGTAGGAACAACAAAATACTGCACGATATCTGCAAAACCCATACTGTTCCCACCTTCGTTTAAGAGAACATAATCCGGAGTACGGATTTTGCCTGTTTCGCAGGTTAACAAGCCGGACTGCGGGAAGTGTCCATCGTTTTCCTCACGGATGCTCTGTGTATATCGGCTAAAGTTGTCCAGTTTCGGGTTTGGTATCAGGTTGCTGTGGCTGCGCGGCCGATTACCTGGACCGCCCCTGCGATGGAAAGCGTGAATGTTAATGTCGCCGGTTTCCTCTTTTGAAACCGCCTCATAAGCTGGTGGCGCTTCACCAAGTGGTTTCCCATCTTGACAGAGCTCACGGATCGCAAAATTGACTTGCGAGTAAGGGACATAAACTCCTTTACCCCAGGCTTGGTATTGCGGAACAAGCAAGCCATCGAAGGCTTCAGCTCCCGTGCAGGCGTAATGTAGGAAAGAAACGTATGCGTGCGGGTTTTCCGACGCGAGTTTAAGTGCAGTAAGACTCTGGTGGCTATAAAAGCTGCGATGGCAGGTATCGTCCACCCAGTGGTTGACTTCGGCATCGGGTGCCTCCGCTGGTGAATTTAGACGGTTTTTGTAATCGACCAACCATTCCAGCTCATTGTTTCCAGGAAGGGTTTGAGCTGGTTTCCAGTCACCAGGGTAGTCTGGGTTGCCTTCTCCAGAAGCGTAGCTGTCTCCTAGGCCCACGACAACTATGTGCTCTGGGTTGACAAGTTCTTCGAATTCTTTGCCGTCAAAGGTTACTTGCACTTTGGTACCTGCAAGCGGTACCTGAAACACAAAATCTATTGCGCAAGGCTGCGTTACTACTTGCCCCTGCAAAGACCAAGTGCATTGCGATTGCGACGCCACTCTGGCGACGGCGGTAACCGTCGTGCTGGCATCGCTTTCGTTTCTGACATAGCTCAGAATCTTGTCCCTATGCTGTTTCGCACGCTGATCCCAGTGCATGTTTTCGTGCTGACCAGCTTTGAGTGCAGCGTGATAGGGTGAAGGCAAACCTTCAGCCGACAACCGCTTGTGCCAATCCTCAAAGCTCTCCCCCGCGGCCAACTTGTAGCGATCAAACAGGTCCGCTGGATCCTGCTGTGTCGCGAAAGGGCCAAACCTGTTTACGACTTCCCATTCGATCATCTGCGAGCTTTCTTCAGCGGAGTGGCCGAGGGAAGGTGTAAGCGCCGCAAGTAGCACTGGTGCTCGAAAGTAACGCAAAATAGTACCTCCAAAAATTAATTGAAAAACGATATTTGGTTAGTTGATCACCCACGCATTCAGCCCTTGATTGATTGTCAATTCAAGTCCTATTGGCGCCCATGACCGCCTGACAATGATATGCGGGCATCTCGGCCTATGCAGGTCAGTTCTCAACATCTAAGAGCGGGCAGTTCATTGGCGGCGCGCCGTAGAAATGAGGTGAGAGCTTATTTCGGAACAAGCTGTGTTCATTCGACATTTGCATTTTTTCGGCACGCACGAACAGCAGGCCAGTTGAGGCTGTACTGCAGCGTGGCTGGACTGGATGTGCGTCTCCTTCAGGCCGCCAGGTCGAAAAGTGTTGGCGGTTTGTAACTTCGCAGCTGCAGCTTTCAGTTCCAAGCAGAAGCGCGGGGCCACCCAAGCTGCATTTGCAGCGAAAGTCAGCTTTGTCCGGATTTTGTGGAAAAACTATCGTTTGCGCGCGCAGAAGTATCCGTTCTGAATTCGGCGCAAGCGCCTTTCTTGTCAGGCTTTTCGTGTTTGCTGCGGTGCAGGAAGGATCTTGGCCAGTTTGCGGAGGTTTTGGGCGGTGGCGGCGAGGAGGAATTCGTCATTTGCGCCGCACGGCCCGCGTAATCGTAGTCGTCCCAGCCCGAGAATGCGTTTGAGGTGGGCGAAGAGCATTTCGACCTTCTTCCTGAGCTTCATCGCGATCTGGTATTCTTCGGTCTTGGCCAGATCCCTGGCGACCTGACGCGCATCTTCGTGCTCTTCGCGGGTGATCTTGCGTGCATCAGCGTTGGGGCAGCATTTTTGCTTGGACGGGCAGACCTGGCAGACTTCTTTCAAGGCGCGATAGCGGGCTGTGCCCTTGCCCGTCGGTCGCCGGTTCGGATCAGAGTAATTCCGGCGGAACTGCTTAAGCGCGTGACCCTCGGGGCAGATGTATTGATTATTCTCTGCATCCCAATCGAAATCTGTGCGTGTCCATGTCCCATCGGGGCGTCCGGCCTTGTCTATCACAGGGATGTAAGGATCGATCTTGCGCTCCACGAGCCAGCCAAGCATTGGGCCTGAACCATAGGCTGTGTCGGCGATCATCCAGTCAGGGACCAAGCCGAACTTTTCTTTCATCCGCGTCAGCATGGTTTTTGTCGATCCAACCTCGGCTTGCCGGATGGAGCGTGTGGGCTCCACATCCAAGATGACACCGTGATCCGTGTCGATGAGATAATTGTCGGAATAGCTAAAGAATGCAGGGCCTTTGCGGGCTGCTGTCCACTGACTGGCGGGATCGGAATGCGAGGTGAACTTGGGTTGGACATCGCTCGCCGCACCGAAGGCTGCCTCGTCGAGCGTGTCGAGATACTCTCGGACTGCGCGGGGTGCATCTACGGCATCGATGGACGACGCATCCCATTCTTCCTTCGGTGTTGAGTTTTGCTTGTTCGCATCGGCTTCGATCAGACTGGCATCGACTGCCATGCGCTGACCGCTGGCGAGACCTTCCTCGATACAGCGGGCGACGGTCGTCTCGAACAGGTGTCGCAGAAGTTCGCTGTCGCGAAAACGCCCATGCCGGTTCTTGGAAAACGTTGAATGATCCGGGATCCTGTCGGTCAGGTCGAGGCGGCAAAACCAGCGATACGCGAGGTTCAGATGCACCTCCTCGCAGAGCCGCCGCTCAGACCGGATGCCGAAGCAATATCCGACCAGCAACATGCGGATCAGTAGCTCAGGATCAACTGACGGGCGGCCTGTGTGACTGTAGAAATCGGCAAGATGGGCGCGGATACTGCTCAGCTCGACGAACCGGTCGATGGATCGAAGCAGGTGATCCGTGGGGATGTGATCCTCCAGCGAGAACTCGTAGAACAGCGCCGGTTGCGCTTCCTGCCTCGGTCCCATCATCGCCAATCCTCCCCTCAATTACAGGAATTGAATCAGCAGTTCAGCTCTCGATCAAGGAAGAGTTTTTCAACAAAATATCCGCATACCAGACCTTAGGCACCCCTGCCAGGCTGAGGACGGTCACAGTGCTCTAGGAACCAATAAGGGCCATTATGTTGAGTTTGGAGTACTCAGTTGGTGTCGCCGAACCGGAAAGTGCGGCTGCTTCGGGTGGTCGGCTTTCCAGAATCGGAATAAGTGAATGGTTTCAACCAAATACGCGAAACATAACCTTGGAAACCCGCTGTCAAACTGGAAAGGGATTTCGGCTCCTCAAAGGAAACTTAGTCCCTACCCACCGCACTGCAGAGAACGGTAGCTTTGAGCCCTAAGTACCGGATGCTGCATGACGCTCGAAGGTCGGCTTTTTGGGTTTCGTTCATCGCGATACAATCTGACTTGCCCCTCGTGCAAGACGAAAATCGGCGAGGCGCAGGCATGTCGAAACGCGGCAAGACGATATCAAATCAAAAATAATGGGTTCTTTCTGAGTTTAAAGGCATTCACGCTTCAGAGCTAGTGTTTCATGTTAATCATTGATTTAAATAGAAAATGCAACCTTGCAAGGATTGCGAACTATGCTTACAAGCCCGCAACCTTAGGCTTCAAACGAACCCATTTCCCCTGAGATGGACTGCCTGTCTGTCAAGTTCGTCTGTACTTGACGACTGCGGAATAGATTAGCGGCACATTACCGAAGAGGATTTACCCAATGTTACATTTATCTGGCACCCGATTTTGGGCGGCGGTGCTGCTTGGCCTATTTGCCGGGCTTTCCCACCCTGCGGAAGCACAAGAGACCGCTGCCGCAGAGGATCCAGACACGCTTCAGCTGGAGTGTGATGCCGGTGAGATGTTCAGCTGTTACAGTTTGGGACATTTGTACTATTCCGGTGAAGGCGTCGATTGGGATGAGACCAAGGCGGCTGAACTCTACGTGCAGGCCTGCGAAGGAGGGTTTGAACCAAGCTGTGCAGATGCGGGCTTTATGTATCAGCGTGCACGCGGCGTTGCGGCTAATCTTGAGCGTGCTGCAAAGTATTTTGGCACTGGGTGTGAGGCTGGAGAATCCTGGGCTTGTGAAGACGTCGGCCGCATGTACGAGCTGGCTAGTGGTGTTGCGCAGGATTACGAAGAGGCGGTTCGCTACTACAATTTGGCCTGCAATGCCGGAGAGACCCTGGGATGTGCTTATCTGGGGGCAATGTATGAAGATGGGCGTGGCACAGCGCAAAGCTATGAACTTGCCGTAGAAAAATACGAAGCAGGCTGCTATCAGGGCGCCGTCTCCTTGGCCTGTATGCGACTGGGGTTTCTTACGCAAAGAGGTCAAGGCACGGAACGAGACGCCAAACAGGCGATGCTTCTACATTCCTATGCCTGCGATAGCGAGCAATGGGGCAGCTGCCGGGCTCTAGGTGGAATTTATGAACACGGCGACGTTGGGATTACAAACAAACGCCTTGGGCTGAGCCTATACATTCAGTCTTGCGAGGGTCGCTATGGCTATGACGCAGATGGTTGCTCCTATGCTGCAACCCTCTATGAAAATGGCAAAGTTGTCCCTCAAGATTACAAGTTAGCTGTGCAGTATCTGGAACGCAGCTGCGAAGGCAACTCAGGTAACGGCTGCGCAAAACTTGGCGCATCCTACGCTCACGGTAATGGTGTGGATGTCGATCTTGAACAAAGCCTGCACTTCTCAGAACGAGCTTGCGAATTAGGCAATGGGTTTGGCTGCTACAACAGTGGTGTGTCCTATTGGTTTGCCAGAGGTGTCGAGGAAAACGTGACAATGGCCGCGAAACGATATGAAAAAGGATGTCGCCTTGGCCACGATTTAGCCTGTACAAACATCGCTGCCGCCTACGCCGCAGGAAAAGGGGTGGAGCAAGACTTCAACAAAGCTTTCGAACTCTACCAGCAGTCCTGTGACAAGGGCGACGCCCTAGCCTGCCACAATCTTGGTTGGGCCTATCGCAAGGGAGAGGGCGTGCCTTCCGACCTCGCTAACGCACAGGAGCACTTTCTGATGGCTTGCGAAATGGGACACCTCAGCGGCTGCACCGCTGCTGGCTATCAGTATCTTCACGGTGAAGGCGTTACCCAAGACAAAGAGGCAGGGCTGCGCTTTCTCGATCAGGCTTGCGAAGGGGGGCATGAAAACGCCTGCGAGCTGTTAGAATAAGAACGCGGTTAGTCCCAAATTGGCCTACCACCGCCCCGGTTTTGTTGTTGGAGTGAGGCGGTGGTTCCCTTGATGGAAGCCTAGTCATTCGTTCTAGGTACAACACAGGGTAAGACACTTTCAGGAAAGGTGGGAAATGTGAATTCGCTGCATCTGCGAAAATATGCGCCTCGACGAGTGAAAGCCGACACTCAATGTCTGCACGGCCTGTGCATCCTTGCGCTTTCTTGGGCCAAGAACAGCAAGGCGCCGATAGTGATGTTTGCACAGCCAGAATAGTTTGGGTGTGATTGTAGGTGTGAACAGACCAAATCAGACCCTTTCGACTACGCAATTTCAGTTTCAGAGGACGGTTTAATGACCTCTGTAGAAATTTGAGTGAACCTCTGCTCTTCACGGTAGATGCAATGTTGTTTTCCGCGAACATGTACGGCAATCCAATAGGTGGTCCTCTTTTTCAAGTCACGGAGGCGGTTGTTCCGCGTTGTACGAGGCTGAGATTGCATTTGAAACGAAAGAGGCCACGGTCCTCTGAAGTAATGTAGGAGGAGAAATGGCCTCCTGCCATTTGGCCAATGCGCCCGGCGGGTATCCTGACAGTTGAAAGCCCGGGTTCTGTATCAGCGGACCCTTTGAAATCACCGATCCCCATGATCGACAGGTCTTGGGGAACCTGAACTCCAATCCTTTGCGCCGCAAACAAAGCCCCTTGAGCAATAACGTCGTTTCCGCAAAGAATTGCCTTGGGGCGTTGGTCCTGGGTCAGCAAGTCCAGTGTCATCTGCTTGGCCTGGGCGATGCTATAAGGGGCTTCCGGCTGCCATTCCTCAGGGACTGAAATTCCCGCTGATTGGAACACCTCCAATGCGCCGGCTTTACGCTGCCTGGCCCTATCGTTGTTCTGAGTGGCCGGGAAGATCAACCCGATTTCCCGATGACCAAGGCCGACCAGATGACGCGCGGCCATGCGCCCCGCTTCAAGGTTGTCAGCCCCAACGCAGGGGATCGGCGAGTCCTGATCGTGGGTCCAAATAGCGAGCGTTGGTACATCCTGCTGCTCCAGCAAGCGAAAGGTCTCCTGAGTATGATCAAGCCCGATCAACGCCAGACCATCGACTCTGTGTTCCATCAGCTTGCGGATCATTTCGTATTCGCGGTCCAGATCATAGCCGTGCGAGGCGATCAGTAGGGTGAAGCCCTCCTGATCAATTGCGTCGGAGAAGGCCTGGATCACCTCGGCAAAGATTGCGTGGTTGATGGTAGGAACAACCAGACCGATAGTGCCAGAGCGTCGCCCGTGCATTGATTGCGCCGCGCGGTTGCGGATGTAGCCCAGCTTTTTCACCGCCCGGTCGATCTTCTTGCGAGTCGCCGGGTTCACCAGGTCTGGGTGATTGAAGCTGCGAGACACGGTAGACGCAGAAACTTTTGCGGCATTTGCTACCGCGATGATGTCAATCTTACTACGTTGTTTTATTTTCATAAAAACCTTCTAACCGAGTCATTTTGTGAAAACATTTGCAATACTATTTTCATCCCCTAACCTGATTTGTCAATGAGGCGAGGAAACCGTCTGTTAGCGGGTTGGGAGGCCCTGAATGGAATTCATCTACTACTTTGGCGATGTCTTCTCGCCCTTGTCTTTTATGCTGCTGCTCGGCGGCACGATCGGCGGGCTGATACTAGGTGCGACCCCTGGACTTTCGCCGACCATGGCCGTGGCGCTGCTCATCCCCTTCACGTTCCAACTGGAGGCCACGCAGGGTTTGATCCTTCTGGGAGCTGCTTATACGTCAACTGTGGCAGGCGGCGCGGTCTCCGCGATCCTGCTGAAGATCCCCGGCGCTCCAGCAAATATCGCCACCACCCTGGACGGTCACACGATGGCCAAACAGGGGCATGGGGCAAAAGCTCTGCAACTGTCCTTCCTCTCCTCAGCCGTGGGCGGTATCTTCGGCGTATTACTGCTGATTTTCCTCACGCCTGTCTTGGCTGACTGGGCGCTCGCCTTTGGTCCATCGCATCTGTTCTGGATGGCCATTCTTGGGGTCACAGTGATTGGCTCGCTCGACTCCGCCTCCGTGGTAAAAGGACTGCTGTCGGGCTGCATCGGCCTGTGGCTGTCCACAATCGGCTTTGACGACATCATGGGCGCGCAGCGTTTCATCTTCCACCCTAGTTTAGGTGGTGGCATCAACATCATCGCAGCCCTCATCGGCCTATTCGCCATCCCACAAGTGCTGACCATGTTTGCCAAGGGCCGCAATTCCGGTGCGGCCGAGGTGATCGCGGTGCAAAAACACTCGGTTCTGGACGCCATGCGCGAGCTGATCCGGCGTCCTCGCGCCCTGACTATCGGCACCGTCACCGGTTCCATCATCGGGCTTATTCCCGGTGTCGGCGGACAAATTGCCGGACTGGTGGCCTATGATCAAACTAAGAAATTCTCACCCGAGAGCGAAAAATTCGGCAAAGGCCATTCGGAAGGGGTGATCGCGGCAGAAAGCGCTAACAATGCCATGGTTGGCCCCTCGCTGGTGCCTCTGTTGACGCTGTCCATCCCCGGTAGCCCCACCGCTGCCGTTCTTCTGGGCGGGCTGTTGATCCACGGAATTTTCCCCGGATCAGATCTTTTTGACAACCACCCGGAAGTCGCCTGGACCTTTATCAACTCGATGCTGATCGGGCAGATCCTGATGTGCCTCTTTGGGCTCTACATTGCCGGGTTCGCGGCACGTGTCGCGCAAGTGCCACAATCGGTTATGGCGGCCGTGGTCCTAGCCCTGTCAGTCTTTGGAGCCTATTCGGTGCAAAGTTCGATGGGTGATGTTTACGTGATGGCTTGCCTAGGGATCATGATGTTCTTCTTCGAACGCTACGGTTTTTCAGCCGCACCTCTGGTACTGGGGCTGATCCTTGGCCCGATTGCAGAGGCCAACTTCATCCAGGGCAGCATGATCGCCAACGCAACCGACGGTCTGACCACCTATTTCCTGGGCGGGGCTCTCAACAAACTGCTGATCATCATTGTCCTTGCCTCGATCGCTTACTCCGCCTGGATGGAGCTGCGCCCACGCCGTCTCCAGGCACCTGCCGACAAAACGGAGGCCCGCACATGAACCGCACGCAGCATATTCTGCCCTCCGGGCTTGTCTTTGCGGTTGGTGTCTGGGTCACATGGATCAGCTACACGCAAGCCCCGGCTGAGGCCTTTCTGTTCCCACGGTTGATCGCCACCGTTTTTCTGGTGCTGGCGGGCTGGACCTTTGCCAAGGCGTTGATGGGCAAATCCAAGGTTGGCACTGGCCTGTCGCGCAGCATGATGCTGAACATCCTGCCCGGGCTTGCCGTGATGGGAATCTACGTCTTCTGGGCCGCCAAGGCCTTTGGATTTTACACCGCCACGATCGTCGCCTTCTTTGTCCTGCTGTCGCTCTACGATCCGGCTTCGCATCGCGATGCGCGGGTCTGGGTCAAACGGGCGGTGATCACCGCAGGCTTCATTACAGTGATGTATGCGCTCTTTGCGCTGCTGCTGAAGGTCTACACCCCGCGCGAAATACTATTCTGAGCCGTAAAAATGCGGTCACACCTTTAGGGAGGAAACGCGAAATGAAACACCTACTAGCAGGGGCAGCCATTGCCCTGATGAGCCTGACCGGAGCCGTCGCAGCAGAGGAATACCCGGAACGACCGGTGATGATGGTGGTCTCCTACGGGGCTGGTGGAGCGACCGATTTTCAGGCCCGGATCGTGACCATGACCGCTGGCAATGAGGACGCATTGGGTATGCCCATCGCGATCCTGAACAAACCGGGTGCTGGTGGACGCGTCGGCTGGAACTGGTTTGCCACGCAGGCCGATGCTGATGGCTACACACTCGCGGCTTATAACGTGCCGCATTTCATTGCCCAATCGATCAAGGGTGGCGTGCAATACTCCACCGACAGTTTCGAGCCGATCGCAAACTGGGGCGCGGACCCAGCGGTATTTGTCGTCGCCGCAGATAGCCCCTTCAATTCGATGCAGGATGTAGTGAACCATGCCAAGGAAAACCCAGGCAAACTGACCTTCTCAGGTGCGGGCCTGTTTGTTGGCCACCACATAGCGGCACTTCAAATCGAGAAGGCTGCGGGCGTGAGGATGGCCTATATCCCAACAAAGGGCGGTGGTGCGGCAGCGATGAAAGCCGTTATCGCAGGCGAAGTTCTGGGCGGGGTCAACAATCTGTCTGATGCCTTCCGTGCCCGGGAGGCTGGCAACGTAAAGATCCTCGGAGTGGCAGATCTGGAGCGCTCTGACTTCCTGCCCGACGTGCCCACGATGATGGAACAAGGGCTGGACGTGGACAATGCATCGGTCAATTTCCGCGGCGTGATGGTCCCCAAAGGCACTCCGCAGGAGGTGATCGACAAACTCGCCGCCACGGTGCCGGAGATGTTCAAGAACAGCCGTGTGGCCTCCAAAATGCAGGCAGGCGGATCGCCCATGCTTGTGATGAACCGCGAAGAAGTACAGGCCATGTGGGCCAAGCGTCAGGAGACCCTGCAGGCGCTTCTCGCCGGTCTCTGATCCCAATACTCCCAAGGGGCGGGAGACGAGCAGCCCGCCCCGCATTTTTTCAGGACATGAAGCAATGACACTTGATGCTGATCAGGCTGCGGTCGACCAGATCGTGGCGCGCGCCCACTCGGCGCAGACCACCTACGAGGCGGGCGCCACGCAATCGCGTTATGACCGCGCGGCCCTTGCGGCTGGCTGGGCTATTATGGAGCCGGGCCGCAACCGCTCACTTGCTGAGCTGGCAGTAAAAACAACCGGGCTTGGCAATGTGGCTGATAAGATAACCAAGAACCACCGCAAAACTCTAGGCCTGCTGCGCGATATTCAGCACGCAAAAACCTGCGGTGTGGTCAGTGAGGACCGGGAAACTGGTCTGACCGAAATTGCCCGCCCGGTGGGGGTGGTCGGCGCTGTCGTGCCCTCGACCAATCCGGCAGCAACACCCGCCAACAACATCATAAATGCGCTGAAAGGCGGCAACGCCATTGTAGTCGCCCCCTCGCCCAAGGGGGTGGCGGCCTGCGAGATGCTGCTGGGCTATATCCATACAGAACTGGACAAATTGGGGCTGGACCGGCATCTGGTGCAAATGATCCCAGCGCCAGGCTCCAAGGCAAAGACACAGAGGCTGATGGAGTCTGTTGACCGGGTCATCTGCACGGGCAGCCAGAACAACGTGGCCCGCGCACAGTCTTGTGGCACGCCTGCAGTGGCCGTAGGCGCTGGAAATGTGACCGTTATCGTGGATGAAACTGCCGATCTGGCAGCGGCGGCGGCCAAGATTACCGCGTCAAAGTGTTTTGATAACGCCACCTCCTGTTCATCCGAGAATGCTGCAGTAGTGGTCGATGCAGTCTATGATGCATTTGTGGCTGCAATGGCTGTCGAGGGCGGCGCATTGGTGAAGGCCAATGCCGCGCCGGGTATCATCGCAAAACTCTGGCCCGATGGGCATCTGAACCGAGCTGTGATTGCGCAGGACGCAGACAAGATGATGACGGCACTCGGGCTTGATGGAAAAGTGCCCCCAGAAACCAGGTTCATAGCCGTGGAAACGGATGGCATCGGCCCAGACCACCCTCTTTCAGGCGAAAAACTGAGCCGCGTGTTGGCACTCTACCGAGCCAGTGATTTCGCAGCAGCCAAGGCAACCACCGCACGCATCCTTTCGCACCAGGGCGCTGGGCATTCCGTCGGCATCCACACCGCTGAAGACGCCCGCGCAATCGAACTGGGCCGTGATCTGCCCACCTGCCGGGTGATCGTCAATCAACCGCATACCTTTGCAACCGGGGGATCCTTCAACAACGGGATGCCATTTTCCCTGTCGATGGGCTGCGGTAGCTGGGGCGGAAATTCCATCGATACCAACCTCAACTGGCGGCACTTTATCCAGACTGCAAAGGTGATCCGCGAAATCCCAGCGCGCGAACCGGCGGTGAAAGATATCTTTGCCGATTACTGGGCAGAGACGGGACAATGAAACTGCGTCCGGACAGCCCGCCTGAGGGCACGCTGCGTGACTGGATTGATGCGCGGGCAGAAAGAGGCGGTGATGGATTTGTCTTTCCCGAGGGGGAGCCGGATCTTGACTGGTCCGAGCTGCGCGACACCTCTCGCCGTATTGCCATGACGCTGACGGAACGCGGCGTCGCACACGGAGACAGCATCGCGATCATGATGCCAAATGGCCGCGCGGCGCTGGAATGCCTGTTTGGCGTGCTATATGGCGGGTTTCGCGCCACAATGATCAACCTCGCGGCTGGATCGGATGCTATATCGTACGCTTTGGAACACTGCGAAGCCCGTTTTGCATTTGTAGGTACAGCGCAAGCCGAGATGTTCAGAGGCGCCGCAAAAGACCTTACAATTGTGGCGCTGAAACCAGATCTTGCCCCTGTTGGCAGCGTGGATTTGTACGAGGTTCTGCCAGAAAGCCATGCGCTTTTGATGTACACCTCAGGCACCACCGGGCGGCCGAAGGGAGTCATTCACACGCAAACCAGCCTGCTTGCTGGCGGCTGGACAACTGCAGTTGCCCATCAATTGTCACCTGCAGACCGCGGGTTCTGCGTCCTGCCCATATGCCATATCAACGGACTTTGCGTCACTGTGATGGGCGCACTGGTGTCGGGGGGCACGCTTGCAATGGTGCCCAGGTTTTCAACCAGCCGGTTTTGGGCACAGGTGGCTGAAGCGCGGGCAAGCTGGATTTCCGTTGTGCCAACAATCATTTCGCACCTGCTCCACTCGGAAATCGATCCTAACGCCGCTGTCCGGGCAAGATTGCGCTTTGGCCGTTCGGCGTCTTCGGCTTTGGCGCCAGATGTGCAGCGTGCCTTTGAGGAGCGGTTCGGTTTACCGATCATCGAGACCATGGGCCTCACGGAAACGGCGGCACAAATCTTGTCCAATCCGCTGCCTCCGGGGCTCCGAAAAATTGGGTCTCCGGGCATTGCCTTCGGGAACGAGGCCGCAATTCTTGCGCCAGACCTGGCAAAGGCACCGCACGGCGAGGAGGGTGAACTCGCCGTAAGGGGGCCAAATGTGATGATGGAATACCTCAAAAACCCGGATGCTACAGCGAACACATTCACCCCCGATGGCTGGCTGCGCACAGGCGATCTGGGACGGCAGGATGAGGACGGCTACATCTTTGTCACCGGCCGCCTGAAGGAATTGATTATCAAGGGCGGTGAAAATATCGCGCCCCGTGAAATCGATGAGGCGCTCTATTCTCACCCGGATGTTGTCGAGGCCGCGGCCTTTGCCCGCCCCTGTCCCAGTTACGGCGAGCGCGTAGAGGCGGCAGTGTCACTGGGTGCTGGGTCGACAGTAACAGAAGAGGAACTTCTCGCAATTTGCCGAGAACGCCTGGGCACCTACAAGTCGCCGGACAGGATCCATTTTCTACCAGAACTTCCGAAAGGTCCGTCAGGAAAGATCCAGCGCTTGAGACTACAAGAGGCCAACCTGGGCAGGATCTGATCTTTTCATGAACATAATATTCTCCTTTCGCGGCAGCTCACTTTTCGTTTGGCTCTAGGCCGGTTTACGCAAAATGGGCTGTCCAGATCGGTGGTGGTTTAGCCTGCGCTTTTGAAGTTGGCCGATTTATAGATCTTGCGCACGCGGAGAAGGAGCACTAGCTTAGCGGCAGGTTTGGGACGGTCGCGCTTCCTGGTCCCACATCGCTTCAAGGACCTTGCAAAGGTCACTATCTGCGCATAGCCGACATCTTAGGCTGCTCGTGCGGCGAAAAGCCACTCCGTCTCGCATACCAGACCTTAGGCATTCCTTGCTAGGCCGAGGACGTCACCACGCTCTACGGAACCAGTATGAGCGGTAAGTTTAACTTCCGAACAGGAAAGTAGAGCGGGAGTTGTGGTCACGCTTTCAAGAACAAGAAGAGCTACTCAAGAGGTGTCTCCCTAGGGGGGCTGACAGACTTCGGGAAGGTATTTCATGCGTGATCAGAAAAAACCTTCAAAAATGAGAGGTCGCCTCACCACTTATGCCCCGACCATACGACCTCACCGACTATGTTTTCAGCAATGGATTTCATAGCTTCAGCTGTGCGGTGTTCGGTCGGAAATTTTGACTGGTCCGGATTGTCACTGCGGATGATTATGGCGTGACCGGGAACCACTTCAAGACGCTTGATGCGGGTGCCGTCGGCGGGGTCGTTGTAGGCATAGACGTGGCCGCTGTGAATTTCGCGTTTGTTGCGGTCGATCATCACCAGATCACCGTCATAGATGCTAGGTTGCATGCTGGCCCCATGTGCTGTGATCAGGACGCTGGAACCTGGATAGATGCCGTTTTGTGACAGCCACCTTTTTGAGAAGGCCAGGTGGTCGATCGGAGGTCGATCGAGATTGATATAGCCACCATCCGCCGTCGCCTCCACATCGTGGCAGGCCACGGTGGCAAAGGGCTGGCCGTCCAATTCGAATCCATGGTCCGCATCCAGCGCGTCAGGTTCTTTGAAATAAAGGTCGACGGCGATCTCCTCCGCATGTTTGGCCACCGCGATTGGGTGGCCATATTGCTCCTGCACTTTCTTGACTACCGCGGGAACTCTAATACCTGTCAAAATGTAGGCGATGTCGGCACCGGCTTCCCGAGCTGCTATCAGGTATTCCCCAGAAGGTGAGCGTTTGTTGTTTTCATAGTTGAATTGAGCATTTTTTTTAACGCCAACAAGTTGCCCCCAAGCAT
>NZ_LIKT01000043.1 GCF_001294455.1 Phaeobacter sp. 11ANDIMAR09 | reverse complement strand
GATCCGATCCCATGGCCTTTTTGGTGCTTGCCCTCAAGGCAGGTGCCTTTGTTGGAGCGGGCATCCTGTTGATCTTTTCCCTGGGACAGGGCGTCGATGATGCCATCCGGCCAATTGTCATGGGGGCCAGTTTTGGCATTGCGCTCACGCTTGTGGTCTTTGCCGGAGCAGAGCTTTTCACCGGGCATACAATGTATATGACCCATGGGCTGTTGACTGGAGCCAGCGGAGTTGGGGATTTGCTGCGCTGTTGGGGGGCCAGCTGGGCTGGCAATCTGATTGGAGCCCCGCTGCTGGCGTTGTTGTTTGTGGCTGGTGGGGGCGGGTTGATCTTGGGCGCGGGAGAAGATGCCCTACTTTACAAGGTCGCAGCCAAAAAACGCAGGGTTCCGGACTTGAGCTCTTTGCCAAAACAATTTTGTGCAATTGGCTCGTTTGTCTTGCTTTGTGGTGCTCAGCCCGCGCGAAAGACGACGTGACCAAATGTATCATGATCTTTTGGTGCCTCTATGCATTCATTGCCGCAGGCTTTGAGCATAGCGTAGCCAATATGAACGTCTTTTCTGTCGCCCTGCTTTCTGATTTTCCGGAGGGAATCTCGCTGGCAGGAGCTGCTCATAATCTGATTTTTGTCACTCTGGGCAATACCTTCGCCGGGGCTGGTATCATGGGGTATGGTTATTGGCGCGCGGCGTCACGGCCGCGGGTTTCGGTTGTATCTTCGGATGAATTCTTGGGTGAGAAAAGCCAGACGGAGGCGGGCTGATGCAGGTTCTGAATGCGAAGCCGATCTCGCAGGAGGCCACAGGTATTTGGCGCGGTGCGGGGGGCGGTCAGGCCATCACAGCCGGTATCTTCCTTTGGATCGGAGTGGCGTTCGCCGGTAATCTAGTTGCCGCGTCCGCAAAGTGCCAGGCCGCCTCATTAACGCTCCCCGTAGCGTTGGAGGTGGGGCGGATGCAGTTTCTGTGGATTGGCTTTGCAGAGGCCATTTGTCTGTTGGTCATCTTGTGCTTGCTGGTGGGCGCACGTCGCTGGCCATCTTGGCCATTACTTGCCGCAACAGCGGTCTTTGCCTTACAGCGGATTTGGCTCCTGCCGCTGCTGGATATCCGCACCTTGGCTATCATTGGAGGTGCGCAGCTAGAGGACAGCTTGCTCCACTTTGTCTACGTAGCTGCTGAGATACTAAAAACAGCATGCCTGGCTTGGGTAGGAGTACAATCCTTACGTCGCGACCTGCCGCAAACGGGCTGAGAATTTACCTTCCCCGACCGAAACACTCAAACCAAAAGGAATGTCCTGATGAAAGAAATTCTGGTCGCTGTCGCGATAGTCGTTGGCTGTGTTCAAACTGCCGTGGCAGAAGGCGACACATCTGCCGGCCAAAAGGTGTTTAAACGATGCGCTGCTTGCCACGCTGTGGAGGACGGAAAAAACAAAGTCGGTCCGACGATGTTCGGAGTCGTTGGGCGCCAGGCCGGATCGCTTGAAGACTACAAGTACTCTGATGCGATGCAGGACGCTGGATACAGCTGGGACGAGAAGCAATTGGCCGGGTTGCTGGCTGCTCCAAGAAAGCATCTTCCAGGCACCAAGATGGCCTTCTCAGGGCTGAAAAGGGAAGGCCAGATGACTGATTTGATTGAGTACCTCAAAACCCTAAACTGATTTTTTGAAAAGGTCCAAATCGGAAATGGTCTCTGCTCGCAACGAAACACCGAACGAATGGCCGCTTTAGGATACATCACGCATTCTATTTTCGCCGCAATCTTAAATTCATGGTAACTGTATGGTTGGGAAGGGAATTTGAAACTTTCTGTTCGCAGGGGACTATTAAAGAGCCTGTTAAGGGCTGGCATCAGTTTGAACCGAGAAGCCTTGCTGCTGTGTCTTCCTTTGCCTCCCCCGCGGCCATGCGTGCGAATGCCTGGCGCCACCCGACAGCGAGGTCAGGAAGTTCTGCCAGGATTTCGGCATCGTCGGTTGAAACCCTGCGTGTCAGTCGGGCACGGGTCACGCGCAGAACACTCCATTTGGGGTGTCGTCTTTCAATCAGTGATATCCTGCCACCTGCTTCGACCGCACCAATTTCTAGCACACGGTAATACCACCCAGTGCGGCCAGTTTTCTGGAAAAGGTATGGCATCTTTTCATTTCCTGTGTGCAGCCCCAGCTTCCAGCAGGGCTGGCGTCCCTGGCTGATTTGAACGGTCGCTGTTCCCAGCCTCAGGATATCCCCGATGCAGAGGTTTTCTTCGGTCAGGCCGGTAGTAGTGATGTTTTCTCCGAAGGCCGCGGGCATTGTACCTTGGACCATATGTCCCTCACGCAGCCAGCCTGCATAGTGATCCTCGGCATAGTGGTGAATGGCCTTTTCTTCGCCGCCATGCACCGTCAGGTCCGCTTGCGCATCTTCTGAGAAACCGGTCGGTGTAATGGCCTGGCTCCCGTACACTTGGTCTTTTTGAATGGCGGAGGCTGCTTTCCCCTCCCAAAGGTCCTGGACGCTTCCTAGGAAGATGCCGCCGATTTCTGCCGATAGTTCAGGAATGGTCATTCAGGCCTCTTTGTGTTCGATGCAGATTTTGTCTTTTTCGTCGGGTTCCAAGCCTAGCCGCAGCAAAGTGCAAAACCCATTTTTTGAAATGGCGTCATGATAGGCGCAGGTTTTGCATTTTCCGAAAGACTGGCCGCCGTTGGCTTCCAGAGCCAGCTTCAAGCTTTGACGCAGGCCGTTTTTGAGGGCGTCCTGAACACCGGCGGGAAGGTTACCGATCGCATCTTCAATCGGGTTGGGTTCAGTCACAGCAGCCAGACCAGCCTTGCTCAGCTCATAGGAAATTGATCGCAGGTCGGATTTTTGCCGGTGTTCAGTAGCATAGCCCTTGCGCACCAGGGCTTTCAGCGTCTGGGACATCGTCCCCCGCGTTGTCCCTAGGTACTCAGCAACATGCGACGGCGAACGGGAAAACTGATTTGCCTCAGACAGATACTCCAGTGCTGCCCTTTGTGTCGGGTTCAGGCTGCCGGTCCAGCCGGTGGCGGAATCTATCCTAGCTAGCCGGTTGATGAGTATGCGGATGCCATGATCGTTTTTCATGCGGCAAGAAGTAGCGAGTCGAAATTAAAGTTGCAATGCAATTCTTCATATAGTAGCGAGTCGACATCAAAAACTTGGAGATACGACATGAAACGACCCTGGACTTTCTTTGCCGCCGTTGCGCTGGGAGCTTCGTCCGCAGCAGCAGATGGCAATCATGCTCTTCATCAGGAGGGAGCTGTCATCTCACCGGCTGGTGCGGGCAAGGCGGCTGACTTCGACATCCTTGCGGCGCATGCGCACCGCAACGGCAACACTGTTACCTTCCACATGACCACCAGCGGGACTGCCGGGGCATCGGTGCCGCCCGCAACCGGCGCAGTGGGCGGGTCTGATGTCTGGTCCTATGTGTGGCCCACATCTCTGGATCCCGCCGCAGTGGGATTTGAGGGCGGCACTGGCATTCTGGCAATGGCCGCGACCAGCCATCCGGATTTTGACGACACCCCGCTTTTTGATGAAAACGGTGATGGCGACCCGACCAATGACGGTATCGAATGGCATAGCCATTGGGTGGTACTTGCCCCGACCGAAGCCTGCGGCCCGGGTGCCCTTGCGGTGCGCGACATTCCGGAAGGCACCACGCCAAAGTTGCCCGCGACGTGGCCCGGTTTTCCGATCTTTCTCGACAGCCCTGGTTTCACGCCGCTGTTTGACGGGCCGGAGATCACGGTGAATGCGGGTTTTGCCAGCGGCGTTGAGCTGGACGGCGTTGCCTATGACGGCGTCACATCCGCGCTTCGGGTGAACGCTAGCATCCATGCACCACTTCTGTGCGTAACGGATGTTTTCGACATTGCTTCAGGCGATTTGAGCCTACCGGGCAAACTTCAGTAACGATACCAGCCGGCTGCCCCAAGCGGAGGCCGGCTGATCAACAGGAGTGACATTGATGCAAGCGCCTGAACTTCAAGTCAGCCAATGGTTCAACACTGACGAAACCCCCAAACTTTCGGACTTCCAAGGAAGGGTTGTCCTGATCGAAGCCTTCCAGATGCTGTGCCCCGGCTGTGTCATTCATGGTATTCCCCTGGCACAGGCCGTGCAGCAGCAGTTTCCCAGCGATCAGGTTGTGGTAATCGGACTGCACACCGTTTTTGAGCATCACGAGGCGATGACTCCGGTATCGTTGAAAGCCTTTCTGCACGAATACCGCATTAATTTTCCCGTGGCGGTCGACAAACAGGGGGCGGGGCCGCTGCCGAAAACCATGGCGGCCTACGGGATGCATGGAACGCCCAGCCTGGTTCTGCTGGATCAGTCGGGCCGGATTGCGGCGCATCATTTCGGTCAGGTTTCAAAACTGCAGCTGGGGGCCGAGATCGGCCGCCTTTTGGTGGGCGAGCCAGCCGGAAGAGGCGCTGTGCAGCAGCCGGGCAAGTCCAGCCGGTGCGGTAGCGATGGCTGCACTGTGTGATCCCGGCGGCGATTTTGTGCAAACCCAAAATGGTCGGCCAGATGCGGTTGCCTCCGGCCGACCCAGGCTTGTCGGGCGGTATGGCTTCGGGCTTTCCGGGCTGATGTACCGCCCTGCCAATTCACCCCTTGGCGCCGCCGCCGGAGTCGAGTCTAAGCGCCTTGGCAACGCCCGCCCCATAGGCTGGATCGGCCTGCGCGCAGTTGGCTATGTGCCGGCGCTGAATGCTTTCTTGAGCGCCGCCAATGGCGCGGGCGGTGTTTTCAAACAGTACGTGCTGCTGGCCGGGCGTCATCAGCCGGAACAAGTCTCCGGGTTGCGAGAAATAGTCCTCGTCCGCCCTGTGGTTCCAGTGATCAGCAGCCTCCTCAAGCGACAGGGGCGGTTCCGAGTAATCAGGCTGTTCGTTCCACTCCCCGCGTGTGTTCGGCTCGTAGCCGATCCGCGACCCTGCGTTGCTATCGACCCGCATCGCCCCGTCGCGATGATAGGAGTGAAACGGGCAGCGTGGTGCGTTCACCGGTATGGAAGAGTGATTGACCCCCAACCGATACCGTTGGGTGTCACCATAGGAAAACAGCCGCCCCTGCAGCATTTTATCTGGCGAAAAGCTGATCCCCGGCACGACAGTGGACGGGGCAAACGCAGCCTGCTCCACCTCGGCAAAGTAGTTCTCGGGGTTGCGGTTCAGCTCAAGCTCACCAGCTTCGATCAAAGGGTAGTCGCAATGCGGCCAGACCTTGGTCAGATCAAACGGATTGAGATGGTATCCGCCTGCCTCCTTCTCAGGCATGATCTGGACATAGAGCGTCCATTTCGGAAAGTTTCGGTTCTCGACCGCATCATAAAGATCGCGCTGATGGCTCTCGCGGTCGCCTGCGATGATCTGCGCTGCCTCCTCATCCGTCAGGTTTTTGATGCCCTGTTGAGTCTTGAAGTGGAACTTGACCCAGTAGCGTTCATTTTCTGCATTGATGAAGCTGAAGGTGTGGCTGCCAAAGCCGTCCATATGCCGGTAGCTGGCGGGGATGCCGCGGTCAGACATAACGATTGTGACCTGATGCAAGGCTTCGGGCAGGCTGGTCCAGAAGTCCCAATTGTTGTCGGCACTGCGCATATTGGTGCGGGGGTCGCGTTTGACGGCGTGATTGAGGTCCGGAAACTTCAGCGGGTCGCGCAGGAAGAACACTGGTGTGTTGTTGCCGACCAGATCCCAGTTGCCTTCTTCTGTGTAGAATTTTACGGCAAAGCCGCGGATGTCCCGCTCTGCATCCGCTGCCCCGCGTTCCCCGGCAACCGTCGAAAAGCGCAGGAAGAGGTCTGTTTTTTTGCCGACTTCGGAAAACAACTTGGCCCTGGTGTATCTGGTGATGTCGTGGGTGACAGTGAAGGTGCCGTATGCGCCCGAGCCCTTGGCATGCATGCGGCGTTCAGGGATCACTTCGCGATCAAAATGGGCCAACTTCTCGAGAAACCAGACATCCTGCAGCAGTGCAGGGCCACGCGCTCCAGCGGTTTGAATGTTCTGATTGTCAGGCACTGGTGCGCCGAATGCGGTGGTCAGTTTAGGCTTTCTGGTCATGGTTTTCTCCTGAATTGGGTACCGCGACACCCAACCGGAAACCACCAAACTACTCCAACTTTTCTAAATTATCCTGCCGATAAGCTGAGGTGATCCATGACAAAGCGCACGTCCATGGCAGGTCTTTCCCTCAGAGATCTCGAATATATTCAAAGCATTGCCAAAGAAGGACATTTTGGGCGTGCTGCATCCATCTGTGGGGTTTCCCAGCCCGCGATCAGCCAGCAGGTACTGAAACTTGAAGCGCGCTTGGGATTCTCGATTTTTGAACGACAGGGCAAGCATGTATCGTTGACGCCGAACGGGCAGATCGTCTTTCGTAAGGTTGAGATCCTTCTGGCCGAGGCCAGAGAACTCTTGGAGCTATCTCTTGGCCTGAACAACAGCTTAGAAGGGAAACTCCGTATCGGTGTGATCCCAACTTTGGGGCCGTACTTGCTGCCTTTGGTTTTGAAGTCAATAAAGTCGGCGTACCCAAACGTGCAGATTTCGCTGTTCGAAGAGCCGACCCAGATACTGGAAGTTATGCTCACGAAGCGAGAATTGGACCTGGCTCTCGTCGCTACCGAACCAAAGCAGCAGATGCTGGTTTCACTTACATTGTTCTTCGAGGACTTCATTTTTGCCTGTCCCAAGGAGCATAAAGAGAACCCTGGCCTGCCTGTGCGATGGTCCGAAGTCTTAGCTTCTAAACTGGTTCTGTTGTCCGAAGAACACTGCCTGCGTGATCAGACGATTGCACTTTGTGACCGGGTTAACCTGCCTGAGAACCGGGTCGCCAGCAGCCTTGAAATGCTTCGTCATATGGTTGCCCTGGGGGAAGGCGCTGCTCTTTTTCCCGCCTTGTCGGTCAGCGGTCCTGATCGTTTCGGTGGATTAACAACTCTTCATCCCATCGATGGTGGGAATTTTGGGCGTTACATACGGCTTGCTTGGCGCAATAGCGATCCTCGAGCAGAGCACTTGGAACAATTCGGCAAATTCCTAAGATCTCAGATGGAAATGCCGTCCATGGCGAAACTGTATAAGGGGAGATGTTGACACTGAGTATTGCGGGCTATTCCTATGACTGAAGCAGAGGGTCGCCTAGCGCAAAAGCGGAATTTGCAAAGTCAGTTCGGTTGGGTGTCTTGGCCGTTACGAACGGCCCAAACCGGCCATCTGCCGATGTGTTCGACGCCGCAGTGCAGCTTCCCCAGATCGGACATTAGTGCTTAGTGCAGCATTTTCACATGCCATGACCAGGCTCGGGACAAAGGGAACTTTCGCTGCATCCGCACCAATGTCTGCTTTTGACTTTTCTCCTAAAATAGGGCGCTAAGCAGTCTTGAACAAGACGGGCTGAGTCTGCTTTGAGCTGGTAACTTTGCCCTAATCGCCAATTGCTGCCCCGGTACTCCTCATAGGAGACATTCCTTGCAGCCTAAAAATTTGAGAACTGACAAACTTTCACCTAGCTGCCGATCTTTGACACCCTTACTCTGAACCAAAGATGTGGAGACCATTGTAAAGAGATTTTAGTGAAGCAGCTCTTTTGCCAAAAAAGTGCGCCAGAAGTCACTATGTTTTTTCCAAGGACGTTAAAGAGGTAACCCCAGAGGGCTCGCTCAGAAATTTACGGACTGTTGGATCGATCTGGAGACTATGTGTAGGGTAGATTCCGCAATCTGATATAGCCTCGCGCGCGGATACCCGTTCACTGAGCCGTTTCCAGATTGTACGAGATGAGTACGGGTGTGGGTGAGGGCGCCAGGCAAGGCCAGTGGTCATTCCGCGCAAATACTTCAGTTTCTGACGCTGCGCAGAATAAAGGATTGTCTGAGCAATACTTCCTTCGCGCGCACATTCATGCTCGGTTACAAAGATCCTATTGCCGCGCATCGTTACTAGCCCGCTATATTTTGAAATCTGACGAATTGATTTGTCGCGTGAAGTGGCATTTTCATAGGATCTACTTGTAATCATTCCACCTTTTTCACTTATCCGCACCAAAGAGCAGAAAATGCGCCCTTCCCAGGACGGGGTGCAAAAAAAGGAATGATAGAACCCCAAGTATCGTCGGAGGTTCTTTTGTTGTCCACGATAGGGGCCCAGAAAACGCTCTGCAGGCCCATCCTCTTGGTCCTGGCGCGCGCCCATCTGCGCTTCCTCAAATTTGGAGTCCGGTACGAACAGCAGCTCTTCGGCAAGACCGAAGTGGCGGGCTATACGTCGCAGGTTATGGGCCGAAGGCAGGCTTGTTCCATTCAGGTAGCGATTGAATTGCTGCCGGTTGAGACCAATCTCACGACAAATCTGCGAGATGCTGCCGTAGTCGGCGCATAGAGATCGAAGATTGTTGGAAAAGTTTTTGTCCATCGGCAGCATTCCTTTCGCGATCTGACGCTACTTTGCTTCAAAACGCGTCAGTTAGAGCAAACTCGCACAATTTCGCTTTGCTGAAAACCCGCCTTTTGTAGTCATGAAATCAGGCCTTAAGGGCGATGGAGATGTCAGTTCATCTGGCGTGAAATCGATCTGAAACCAAAGTCCAGGGCGAAGTGAGTGGAGAGAACGCTTGGCTGAGGACATGTGCAACGGGTTCCAAGGGAGGAAGACATGAAGATTGAATGGCAAAAGGCAGCGGTAGGGCGACGCCGGTTTCTGAAGGGCGCCACAGCCTTGGGTGCCGCTGCGGTGCTGCCAATGGGGTTTGGCAATCGGGCTCTGGCTGCTGGCGACAATACCCTGCGGGTACGCGCCTATGGGGATGCTCAGAATATGGATCCGGCACATAGTGTTGGCGTTGTCGAAGAAGAGGTCCATGCCTCCATCTATAACAAGCTGATCCAATACAAGCCTGGCCGTGAATGGGATTGGCAGTTGGATGCCGCCGGGATGATCGAGCAGGCCGATCCGACCCACGTCAAGTTTGCCCTGCGAGATGACATCGGTTTCACCAATGGCTTTGGCGCAATGACCGCCGAAGATGTGAAGTTCAGCTTTGAACGGATCATTGCCGATGCCACCGAAAGCCCGAACAAGCCCGACATGGGGTCGCTGAGCCACGTCGAGGTAACGGGAGAGCGCGAAGGTACCATTGTTCTGAAAGAACCCTTTGCGCCGCTTTGGAGCATCGCGCTGCCATATATCACTGGCAACATCGTCTCCAAGGCCGCAGTTGAAGCTGCTGGTGGACGGATCGGCTCCGATCCTGTGGCAGAATCCGGCCCCTACCTGCGCAGCAGCTGGGAGCCCAAGTCCAAGACCACGCTCAAACGCAACCCGGATTGGAAAGGCGAAGCACCCGCATGGGACACCATCGAGATCCTGCCGATCGACGATGAAAACACCGCTGAGATTGCTTTTGAGGCAGGCGAGCTGGACTTTACCCGTGTCTCACTGGGCTCGGTCGAGCGGTATCGTGCCGAAGTTCCAAATGGCGGCACCCTGCTGGAATACCCTTCGCTGTATTACGCTTGGCTGGGCATGAACCTGGATCATCCCAAGCTGCAGAACCAAAAGCTGCGCCAGGCCATCCAGCATGCCATTGATGTTCCGATGGTGCTGGAAGCCGCCTATTTTGGCGCTGTGGAGCCTTCGACTGGTATCATTGCACCGGGACTGGCGGGCAACCGGCCAAACACCCTGGTGCCACCGCAAGCGGATTTTGAAAAGGCCGCAGCCTTGTTGGCAGAGTCAGGGGAAACCAATGTGACCCTCAAGCTCGACACGCTGAACAAGACAACGTTCACCACCGCAGCTCAGGTGATTCAGGCGACCCTGGCCCAGATCGGTATCACGGTTGAAATAAACGTGCTGGAATCCGGTGCCTTCTGGGCCAGCGGAGACAATGAGGATCTGCAGCTGGTTCTGAACCGCTATTCCATGACCCCGGATCCCTACTATGCGACCTCCTGGTTCACCACCGAACAGGCCGGTATCTGGAACTGGGAACGCTTCAGCAATGAAGAGTTCGACAAGATCCATATCGAAGCTTCGCAGCTGACAGATCAAGCCAAACGGGCGGAAATGTACCAGCGTGCGCAGGATCTGATGGAAGAAAGCGGTGCCTATCGCTTCCTGACCCACGAGGCGACGCCAGTGGTGCATTCCGCTGGTGTCACTCCCGCATTGCGCCCCGATGGGTTGGCGCTGCTGCGGTACTTTGGCAAGGCCTAAACCTCTCCCCTAGGTCTTACCAATTGGCACGGCTGCATTCGCGCTGCAGCCGTGCCGCCCTTCTTCCGCACAGCGATGAACCAATGGAGCCATGCGGCCATGTTGATCTTTACTTTCCGACGGTTTGGGCTGGCTCTGCTGATCCTGATCGTCGCTGTCACCACCATGTTTCTGATGATCCGTGCCGTGCCTGGCGATCCGGTACAGATCATGCTGGGCCCCCGCGCCACACCCGAATTGCAGGCGCGGCTTACAGCTGAGCTGGCGCTGGATCAGCCGATCTGGAAACAGCTCGCCATCTTTTACGGCAACCTGTTGCAAGGGGATCTTGGGACCGACGTGTTCTCGGGCCGCTCCGTGACCGAGATTGTGTTCCAGCAATTGCCACATACCCTGTGGCTGATCCTGAGCTCGATCATCTGGTCCGCCACCCTGGGTATCGCCCTGGGGTCCTATGCGGCTGCGCACCCCAATACTGTTATAGACCGGATCACTGCGGCAATTTCCGTAAGTTTCGTGGCCGCTCCCGCATTTGTTGTGGCGCTGCTCTCGTTGCTGATCTTTGCGGTGAACCTGCAGTGGTTTCCCGCCATCGGTGCGGGCGAAGGTTTCTGGGGGCGTCTAAATCATCTGGTGCTGCCCGCATTTGCCATCGGCCTTAGCTGGGTCGGATATATCGCCAGGTTGGTACGCGCCTCGATGCTGGAAGTCATGGGTGAGCCTCACATCCGCACCGCCCGCGCCTTTGGTCTTAGCGAACGTCGGGTTGTGATGATCTATGCGCTGCGCATCGCCATTCTGCCAGTGGTCACGGTGATTGGTGTCGGCATGGGATTCCTTTTGTCCTCGGCCGTCTTCGCCGAGATCGTCTTTGCCCGCCCCGGTTTGGGCAAACTGGTGATCGATAGCATCACCACCCGCAATTACCCAATCGTGATGGGATCGGTGCTGATTTCGACCGGCCTGTTTGTGGTCTCCACAGCACTTGCCGACCTGATCAACGCTTGGCTTGACCCCCGCGCCCGAGCGGCTGTTTGAGGAGGCAACAGAGATGTCTAAATCCCGTTCCGAACTGGGCCAAATCCTCCACGGTGTTTCCCGCGACCCATTGGGGCTTATGGGGCTGATCATTGTTGGCACCATCTTGTTCTGTGCCATCTTTGCCGCCTGGATCGTGCCCTATGATCCCGTTGGCATGAACATCAAGGACCGCCTGCAGGGGCCGTCGGCCGCGCATCTGCTGGGTACCGACCAGCTGGGTCGCGACACGTTTTCCCGCGTGATCATGGGCGGACAGGTGGCCTTGAAGGTAGCTTTGCCTGCTGTCTTTGGCGCTATGGCCATTGGTCTCACCCTTGGCATGATCGCGGGCTACGGGCCAAAATGGCTCGATAACCTCTTGATGCTGTTCTTTGATACCATTCGGTCGTTTCCCACCGTGATGTTCGCGCTTGCCGTGGTGGCGCTGATCGGACCAAGCCTGCAGACCGTGGTGTTTGTGGTTATGGCAACTTCGATCCCAACATATGGGCGGGTGGCACGCACGCAGACGCTGACCCTGCGCAACTCTGAATTCATCCTGGCCGAACGCGCAATGGGGGCCAGCATGAAACGCATCCTGGGCGTGCATATGCTGCCGAACATCATCGGCGTGCTGGCGGTATTGGCAGCTATGGACATTCCCACGGTAATCGCGCTGGAGGCAGGTCTGTCCTTCCTTGGCCTCGGAGTAAAACCGCCAACACCCAGTTGGGGTGCACTGTTGAAAGACGGTTATTCGCTGATCCGCCAGACCCCCTGGCTGGTGGTGGGCGGCGGGCTGCCGATCATCCTGGCAACCCTTGGCTTCACCTTTCTAGGCGAGAGCCTGCGCGATGTGGTTGACCCAAAACTGAGGAAACAGCGATGAGTGACACCCTGCTGGAAATCGACCGTCTCAGCGTCGACTATGAAACCGCCCGTGGTGATCTGAAGGCCCTGCGCGATATCAGTTTTGACATACGCAAAGGCGAAATTGTCGGCATTGTTGGTGAGTCTGGCTGTGGTAAATCCACTTTGATCTCCTCGATCTTACGGTTGACCGCACCGAACACGCGGTTCCGCAAGGGAGAGGTGCGTTTCAAGGGCCAGGACCTGCTGCAACTGCCTGAGCACAAGATGCGGGATTTGCGCGGCGCGGATATCTCCATCGTGTTTCAGGACCCGATGCAGACCCACAACCCGGTCTTGTCCATCGGTCAGCAGATGCTGGATATCCAGCACCGCTCTCAGGCTGGCAAGGTTGAGAAACGGGCGCGCGCAGCACAGATGCTGGGTGCGGTCGGCATTCCGGATCCAGAGGCGCGGCTGGAGCAGTTCCCGCATGAGTTCTCCGGCGGTATGCGCCAGCGCATCGCCATTGCCATGGCGCTGATGTCGGAACCCGATCTCTTGATCGCGGATGAGCCGACTACGGCGCTGGACGCTACACTTGAGGTGCAGATCATCGAGCGCCTGCAGGAGCTTCAACAGGAGCTTGACTGCGCGATCCTGTTCATATCGCATCATTTGGGCGTGATTGCAGAGCTCTGCGACCGAGTGGTTGTGATGTATACAGGCGCCGTCGTCGAAAGCGGCGATGTGCGAGAGATCTTCCATGATCCAAAACACCCCTATACCCGCCGCCTGATCGATTGCGACCCAGGACATATCAAGGAACGTGCTCGGGTTTTGCCCACCATTCCAGGCGAAGTGCCGGATCTGGCCAACCTGCCTGGCGGCTGTATCTTCCGCGACCGCTGTGATCAGGCCGTGCCGCGCTGCGCATCTGAAGTGCCGCCGCTTTCCAAGCTGAAAGAGGGCCACCATGCCGCCTGCTGGCTCAATCATGAGGAGGTTCACCAATGACCCTGCTGGATGTGAAGGATCTGCAAACCAGCTACGGGCAGGTCAATGTGCTGGCGGGTGTCAATTTCGCTGTCGAGGCAGGGGAAACCTATGCCTTGGTCGGGGAAAGTGGATCGGGCAAGACAACGGTGATCCGTGCCATTGCCGGTCTGGCCCCTGCCCAAGGTGGGTCTGTCAAATTTGACGGAAAAGAGATCCGCGGGGCCTCGGAACGCGAGATGCGCCCTTTACGCAAAGATATCGCCATGATGTTTCAGGATCCGATCGGCTCTCTGTCGCCGCGACTGACCATCGGCAGCCTGATCACCGAGCCCTACCGTATTCAGGGCATGAAGGATCGCGACATGCAGGCAGAGGCTAAGCGCCTGTTGGAGATGGTCAATCTGCCTGCACATTTTGCCGACCGCTATCCCTACCAGCTGTCCGGCGGACAGGCGCGCCGGGTTGGCGTCGCCCGCGCGCTGGCGCTGGAGCCCAAGCTGATCCTGGCGGATGAACCCACTGCGGGGCTGGATGTCTCGGTGCAGGGGGAGTTGCTCAATCTGCTCAACGATCTGCGCGAACGGCTGGGCCTGGCGATGGTGATCATCACCCATAACCTCAACGTGGTGCGCCATGTGGCTGACCGCATGGGCATCATGTATCTGGGCCGCCTGGTCGAAGAGGGCAGCACCGAAGCAATTTTTGACAATCCGCGTCACCCCTATACCCGGTGTCTTTTGTCCGCAAATCCTGAGCCGGACCCCGATGCCCGGCTGGAACGTATTGCCCTGAAAGGCGAGCCGCCCAGCCTGCTCAAACGGCCTTCGGGTTGCGAGTTCCGCGAACGCTGCCCCTTTGCGCAGGATTTCTGCATTCAGACCCCAAGCTGGGAGGTCGACAACGGCCACGGTCTGCGCTGCCTCGCGCCGCTGAGCCAATAAAAACTGCTGAGAAGAACCATGTCGAGAACACTCTATTTCAACGGTCCAATCCTCACGATGGACGACGAAAACAGCCGCCCCGAAGCCGTGTTGACCGAGGGGCAAATCATCAAGGCTGTGGGCACAGAAGCTGCCCTTCGGTCTCAAATGTCTGCTGAAACGCAGGAACATGACCTACAGGGACATACCCTGATCCCGGCCTTCATTGATCCGCACGGGCACTTTCCTGACCCGGGCTTTATCCGCCTGTTTCGGGTGGATCTGTCCTCACCGCCACGGGGGGATTGCACGGATATGGCCACCGCGCTTGCGCGTCTTCGCACCAAGGCGGCGGACACGCCCAAAGGCGAATGGGTCATGGGCGTGTTGTTTGATAACACGGCAATCGCCGAGGCCCGCATGCCAACGCGGGTGGAGCTGGACAGTGTTTCAAGCGATCACCCGGTTTGGGTCATTCATGCCTCTGGGCACAACGGTTCCGCCAATTCCCTGGCGCTGCAGAAACACGGGGTAAGCCGTGATACTCCAGATCCTCTGGGCGGCCGCTTTGGGCGAGACGCTGATACCGGGAACTTGACCGGGTTGATCGAAGGGATCTCTGCCATGGGCGACATGGGCGACACGGATTTCCTGATCACACGAGAACGCTTCTGGCAGGGGTTCAACGCCACCCGAGATGAATATCTGGCCCATGGGGTGACCTTTGCGCAGAACGCCTGGACCTCTCGCAAAATGCTGGAACATTTTGCCTCCCTGCCAGCGGATCAGGACCCAGGATATGATCTGGTTTTGTTGCCGATTGGCGAGGACGAACCCGAAATGACCGAAGGTCCAGATGCCGTTGACTGGCCCGGTAATCCACATTTCAATCTTGGACCGCGTAAGCTGTTCACGGATGGTGCCTTTCAGCTGCAAACCGCGCTGCTGTCCGAGCCCTATCATAAACCCGTAGATCCTGAGCACCCCTGTGGAATGACCTATGCCGATGTCCGGGCCCATAGTGCCGAGGTCAAACGGCTGCATCGGCTGGGCTTTCAGATTCACTGCCATTGCAACGGCGATGGCGGAGCGGAGATGTTCATCGATGCGGTAGAAGAGGCTCTAGCCGAACACCCGCGTGCTGACCATCGCCACACGGTCATTCACGGCCAGGCCCTGCGTGATGACCAACTGCAACGCATGGCTAAACTGGGCATGACCGTCAGCTTTTTTCCAGCCCATATCCATTTCTGGGGGGATCGTCATTTTGATACATTCCTTGGGCCAAAGCGGGCGCAGCGCATTTCTCCAGCTGCCTCGGCAGAGCGGTTTGGGTTGCGGTACACGATCCATAATGACGCCTCGGTGACGCCGACCCGCCCGCTGCATCTGGCCCATTGTGCAGTGAACAGAACCACCGCCTCAGGTCGGGTTTTGGGCGAGGATCAAAAGGTGAGCCCATTGTCAGCCCTAAAGGCGCAGACCATCGACGCGGCTTGGCAGGTCTTTCAGGAGGACCAGCGCGGATCGATCGAAGCTGGTAAACTGGCAGACCTCGCCATCCTGTCGCGCAACCCGCTTGAGGAGGTGGAACAGTTGCTGAAGGCAACTGTAGTTGCGACGGTTCGGAGAGGGCAAACGGTGTATCAGGACCTAGGGACAGACAAAAAATGACTATCCCACGCGTTGCGATTGCTGGTTTTCAGCATGAAACCAATTGCTTTGGCGTGACCAAGGCCGGATTGGCTGAGTTTGAAATGGCGGATTCCTGGCCTGCTATGTTGCACGGTACCCAGGTCATAGAAGAGATCCGCGGGATGAACCTCCCCATCGCGGGGTTCGCCGCTGCGGCCTTGGCCGCGGGGATTGATGTGGTCCCTGTTCTGTGGTGTGCCGCCGAACCCTCTGCCGAAGTCACCGATCATGCCTTTGAGGCGATCTGTTCGATGATCCTGGCGGGGATTGCAAAGGCTGGCCCGCTTGACGCGGTCTATCTGGATCTTCACGGCGCCATGGTCACTGAAAGCCTGGCGGATGGAGAGGGCGAGATATTGCGGCGGGTGCGCAAGCTGATCGGACCCGATATTCCCCTGGTCGCCAGTTTGGATCTGCACGCCAATGTCTCGCAGGCGATGGTTGATCTGGCTGACTACCTTGCGATCTTTCGAACCTATCCGCACCTGGACATGGCCGAAACTGGAGCGCGGTGCCTTTCCGTTCTGCAGCGCCTCTTGAATGGGCATGCTCTGCATAAGGTCTTTCATCAGGTCCCCTATCTGATCCCGCTGCATGCGCAGTTTACCGGCGTACCTCCGTTTGATGCTCTCTATGGCAGCCTACCGACATTGGCGGAACAGGGTGTTTGGGCCGAAGTCGCCCTCGGTTTCACGGCTGCGGATTTCCCCGACACTGGCCCATCCTGCGTGACCTATGCAGTAGAACCTGATGCTGCCACTAAGGTTGCCGACGATCTATTGGCGCGGTTCTTGCGACTGGAGGGCGAGTTGGACCATTCCATGCTGACATTGGAAGAAGCGGTTTTTGCGGCGCAACAGAGTTATAGCCATCCGCTCGTACTGGCGGACGTGCAGGACAACCCCGGCGCCGGGGGAACATCGGATACCACGGGAGTGCTGGAGGCTTTGCTGAAGGGGGGGGGCACAAATGTCTTGATGGGGCTGTTTCATGATCCGGCCCTTGCTGCCAAGGCTCATATTAAGGGGGTGAACAGCCACTTTCAAAGCGAGCTGGGAGGGAAATCGGGTTTGCCAGGGCAATCTCCGCTGAAGGGTGAATTTGAAGTCCTGGCCCTGAGCGACGGGCACTGTCGCTATTCAGGAGAGATGTATTACGGCGGCATTGCGACAATGGGCCCAAGTGCCGCGCTCAAACTGCGTCTTGAGAAGGGCGAGGTCGATCTTGTGGTTACATCTATTCGGAACCAATGTTTGGACCTGGCCCAATTCACCCATTTTGGCCTGAACCCTCTGGAATACAATACAGTCTGTGTGAAAAGCACCGTACACTTTCGAGCGGCCTTCAGCCCAATCGCAAGTCGCATTTTTGCGGTTTCTTCTCCTGGTGTATTTCTCTGTGACCTTACCCAGGTCCCTTACCAGCAAGTGCAAGAGAAAAGGCGCATTTGAGCATGTACAAGGACTTGCCCGAGTTGCCCGCCAAATCTGTTCCCGCGGGAAACTTGCGGACATTTTTGCGTTGTGGGCTTTCACAATTTGTTGGGGTTACTTGGTGGTGCAGATCAAAGATCTGCGTGGCGTTAGGCTGCGAGGATATCGCATTGTCTGGGCAGTCGCATTGCGAAGAGTTGAGTGTTGTCGAGGTGGCCATAGATGTTGACGAGATCACGCCGTACAAGGGAGACAGGCCGCTGTTCTGGGATAAAGGCAACTGGCAGAGCCCTTTCCACTGAGATCTCAATCGCATGTCGGTGAGCGAGGCGCTAGGCTCAGGACTCATAGCCAATAAATGACTAGTGCTGCGAGGGT
>NZ_LIKT01000042.1 GCF_001294455.1 Phaeobacter sp. 11ANDIMAR09 | reverse complement strand
TAAAATCAACATCTTAGAAGACTAAAAAGTCAGTAGGCCTGACCATATTTCAAGGCCAACCACACTCCAAAACCTAACAACGACAACGAGTCACCCCGACTCGACCATAGCCGCGCCCAGGCAAGAGCCGAGTCACCCGGCGCAGCGACGCCAGATGACAGGGGTAAACCCTCCACCTAAGCCAGAATGCGTACAGGCACGCCATTGAAGGCAGCATTGCCGCTGATCGGATCCACGCGGCTGTCATCTGTCAAATCATTGATAGAAGCGGTCTCGACCCGAGTCGCGGCTGAGAGGCGGCCCTGGCGCTGGCCCCAGCCCTGCGGGATCGAGACAACACCGGGCGCCATCTCCTCGGTGATCTCAACTGGCAAGGCGACGGAGCCCAAGGCGCTTTCGACCGCAACCTCGGCGGCCTCGGCCAGGCCCAGGCGGGTGGCATCCTCGGGATTGATCTGCACAGTGCAGCGATTGCGGCCCTTGACCAGGCGGGCACTGTTCTGGGTCCAGCTGTTGTGGCTGCGGGTCTGACGGCGGCCAATCATCAGCAAGGGAAATTCAGCACTAGCTGGCGGCTGGAAGGCCAACAATCGTGGCAGGTCGGCAAGGAAGACTGCGGGGGCCAGTTGCAACCGCGCGTCCGGTGTTTCCAGTCGATCGGCCAGGTTGGGCACCAGGGGGCCGAGGTCGAGGGAACCCTTGGGGGCTGCCAACAGCGCCTCTACCGAGACCCTGTCACCGTGATAACCCTGCGGCAGTAACGCGCCGAGGATCTTTGTGGGGGAAGGGCCGATGTCATTGGCGCCCGTAAGCTTGGCCGTCAAGCGGGAGATCAGCTCCCATTCCTGTGGATTGCCATTGGGCGGGGCAAAGATCGGCGGAGCAAAGGCGGCGGTGTTATGCACCGCGAAGCTATGGAAAACCATGTCATAGACTTCTTCCTCCAGTGCCACGCTGGCAGGCAGGATCAGATCCGCATGGCGGGTGGTGTCATTGATATGCAGGTCAATGGAGACCATGAAGTCCAACTTTTCCAGCGCGCGCTCGATGCGGCGACCATTGGGCGCCGTCAACACCGGATTGCCGGCCACTGTGAGCATCGCCCTAATCTGGCCCTCGCCCGGCGTTTCCATTTCCTCGGCCATGACCGAGACCGGAAACTCGCCATTATAGAGCGGCTGGCCGGAGACCCGCGAGCGCTTTTCAGGGTAGCTGCGTGTCTTGCCCTTGCGGCTGGTCATGCCGACATAGTCCAGAGCCGGGGTGGTGAACATGGCGCCGCCAGGGCTGTCAAAATTGCCGGTGATGATATTCAGCGCATTATTGGCCCATTGGCACAGGGAGCCAAAGCTCTGGGTTGAAGCCCCCATGCGCGCATAGGATACGGCCGACTTGGCAGTGGCGAAGTCGCGGGCCAGAGTGCGAATGGTCTCGACTTCGATCCCGGTCATCTCGGCGGCTTTTTCGGCGGTAAAGGGCTGCACCGCCGCTTTGAGAGTATCGAGACCCTCGGTGATCGCCGAGAGTGCGGCCAGATCCTCCAGCCCCTGGGCGAAGACCTCATGGATCAGGGCCAGCAACAGGAAGGCATCACTTTCGGGTTGAATGAACAGATGCTCCCCGGCGCGGGTAGCGGTTTCGGTGCGGCGCGGGTCAATCACAACCACACGACCTCCCCGAGCTTTGATCTCGTCCATGCGCTTGCCAAAGCCTGGCGCCGTCATCATCGATCCGTTCGAAACAATCGGATTACCGCCTAGGATCAACATCAGATCTGTACGCGCCACATCCGGCACCGGGATCAGCATCGGATGGCCCAACATATGGATCGAGGCCACGTGATGCGGGATTTGATCCGCCGTTGCGGAAGAATAGCGGTTGCTGGTCCCCAGCGCCTTGATCAACCCCGGCAAGGTCAGGAGGTTTCCAAACTTATGCGCATTGGGATTGCCAAGATAGACGCCGACACCGTCCTTGCCATGGATTGCCTGCACGGCGCTCAGACCTTCGATGGCATAGTCATAGGCCTCGTCCCAGCTGATTGGCACAAATTCCCCATCAACCTTTTTCAACGGCGTGGTCACCCGGTCGGGATCCGTGCGGAAGTCCTGCAGCGCCACGGCCTTGGGGCAGATATGACCGCGCGACAGCGGATCCTTGGGGTTGGGCTTGATCGAATGCACCTGAGTTTCGTCATAGGTGACAATGAGCCCGCACATCGCCTCGCAGATATTGCAGGTTCGAAACTGGGTTTTCAGGTCGCTCATGGCTGCCTCCGGCTGGTTCGCTGATATCCGTCAAGGCTTAGAGCCTAGACGAGCGATCCCGCATTTTGCAGCGTTTTATCCCAGCGTCACCGCGCCTCGACCAAACGTAACTTTGCTCTTTCAGAGCTGAGCGGCTGTCTATGTGACCTAGTCAGCCCTGCGCCTTTGCACAGGGTCACTCCGGGCAAGGCCAGCCCGGAGGCGGAGCTGCGCCCCCCTTCGCTTCGGCCCCTATCGGTCCAAGGGGTCACAGTATCTTGGGGCCTTTGACGCTATTTCTTTGGCTTGTCGCGGGCGGCCTTTTCTTCTTTGGTCATCTTGTTGTTCCAGACGTTATTGCTCAACCCCAGCTCGCTTGGCATCGGCTTGGTCTTGCCAACGTTGACTTTACCGCCCTTGTTCAGGAACTCCTGAATTAGCGCGTCATCGGTGGTTTCTTTGGGAACATGTTTCATGCGGTCAGGTCTTTCCTTTATCCCTTAGGCGGGCAACAAAAGCGATGCAGATCCGGTAGTGACAAGCTGTGCCACCTGTCCCCTCAACCCTATCCGATTCCCCCGCGCATCACCAGCATTCCTGCTGCGGCCCAATTGCGCCCCAAAGGGCCCAGCTGAGGTCTAGTCTTCAAAAGGGTGGGGCCCGTCATAGGAGGAGGCAAACAGCATCTGCGAGGTGAAATCAGCCCCTTCAACCGGATCCAGACTGTGCAGCACCATAGCCCCAGGCTCCAGCGTCAGACTGTTGGGAGCCCTCTGCCGAAGGTCCAGCGTCACCGCATGCGCACTGCCTGGCGCAATGATCAGCGGATGCCCGGCAAAGCTGGTGGTCAACATCCGGTGTACATGGCCGCAGGCGATGCGGCAGCGCCCTTGATAGACCTGTAGCAACTGCCTTAGCCGGGTGGCATCCCGCAGGTTCTGCGCATCCATCGGCGCAATTCCCGTTTTCACCGGGGGATGATGGAACATCAAAAGTACCGGAAATCCCGCCAGCGCCCCCAGCTGCGCTTCCAGCCAATCCAGGCTTTCCAGCGTTAGCGCGCCATAGGGCTGACCCGACACCAAAGTGTCCAGCCCGATCACGGAAACCTCTGCTAGATCCAAGCGCCAGTTCACCGGTCCCTGCGACGAAATCCAATCTTGATCCGAAAAGGCATTGCGTAGCGCCCCCCGTGCATCGTGATTGCCCGGAACCACTCGGTAAGGCAGCCGCAAGCCCGACATGATCTCGCAGAAATGTTCATATTCTTCTGCGGTGCCATGGTCGGTCAGATCCCCGCTGACAACCGCGAGATCAATCGGACCAAGGCTGGGCAACAGGTCGTTCACCTGCTGAACCAGAACACGCAGGGCCGTTGCAGTGTCCACCACGCCACAGGTAAGCGCCCCCGGGGCAACAATATGAGTGTCTGAAATTTGCAGGATTCTGCTCATCTTGCGCTCGCTTGTGATTGAGGCAGCATCATGATGCCCTGTTTAGGAATGGAAAGCCGCACCATCGCACCCGGCTGTGGCGCCACAGCCGCCTGGTGGCTGCAATAGAGCGGCTGCTGGCCGAGATCCCCCAGGCCAATCCGATAGTGCGTGCCCAGAAAGGTCACTGAATCCACTCGCGCCGTCAGCGGGCCATCCGCACAAATCTGAATGTCTTCGGCCCGCACATAGGGCAGCAGCCCGGGTGCAGCTGCAGGCAGGGGCAATCGCCCCGCCGCCATACAGAGCATCTCACCATCCCGGCTCCCTTCCAGCGCCATGGCGTCGCCGACAAACTCCGCCACAAAGCGCGAGGCCGGCTGGCGATACAGAACCTCTGGTGCGCCGATCTGTTCGATGCGCCCCGCCTGCATCACCGCAACGCGGTCTGCGATGGCCAGCGCCTCGGTCTGGTCATGAGTGACAAAGATCGCGGTGATATTGAAGCGGCGCAGCAGCTCGGCCAGCTCATCGCGCAACGCTTCGCGCAAAGAGGCATCCAGAGCCGACAGAGGCTCATCCAGCAATAAGACCCGAGGCCGGGGCGCAATAGCCCGGGCCAGCGCCACCCGCTGCCGCTGCCCCCCGGACAGAGCACTAACCGCGCGCGCCGCATAGGGCTCGAGGCGGCAAAGCGCCAGCACCTCTTCGACGCGCGCATCAATTTCAGGGCGGGGCAGCTTCTGCATCCTGAGACCATAGCCGACATTGGCCCGCAGACTCATGTTTGGAAATAACGCATAGGACTGAAACACCATGCCCACCTGGCGCCGTTCAACCGGTAGATCGGTCACGTCACTGTCGTCAAACCGGATCTGGCCGCCGCTGTCCGGGCACTCCAGCCCAGCAATCATCCGCAACAACGTGGTCTTGCCACAGCCCGACGGCCCCAGCAGCGACAGGATTTCGCCTTCTGCTACGCTGAGGTCGGTTGGGCATACCGCCCGAGTGCCATCTGCAAAGGTCTTGCCGATATTGGTGAGTGTCAGGGTCATTTGTTGGGTCTCATCTCGTCAATCTGCGGGCCCGGTCCGAGGCCCATTGCATGGCCATCAGCAAAGGCACGATGATCACAAAGAAAATCAAAGTATAGGCCGAGGCAATTTCTAGCCGCATTGAGGCATAGGCATCCGCCAGCCCCACTGGCAATGTTTTCAGATAGGGGGTGTGCAGCATCCATGTGAGGTTGAACTCCCCAATCGACAGGGTCACCACGGTGAGCGCCCCGGCCAGAATGCCCGGCAGCGCGCCCGGCAGGGCAATATCGCGAAACCGTTGCCAGGGGCCGGCCCCCAGACTGGCGGCGCTTTCTTCCAGCGTGGTCAGATCCATCCCCGCCCAAACCGCCTGCACCGAACGCACCATGAAAGGCAGGGTATACAGAACATGGCCCGTCAAGATGAACAGCCAGGAGGTCCGAAATCCAAGATGGCTGCCATAGAGCTGTATGAGCGCCAGGGCCAGCGCAAGCCCAGGGATCGACAGCGGCAGCGAAACAAACTCTTCCAACCACCGAGCCATACGCCCCGGGTTGCGTGCCAGCCAATAGGCTGCCGGGACGCCAATCAGCAAGGTCACCACCAGACAGCAGAGCGCAATCCAGAGTGACAGGAAAATACTGCCGGCATAGAGCTCCCAGACCTCAAATATCCAGCGTAGGGTCAGACCAGAGCTGAGCCCCCGAAAATAGTTGGCAGTGATCCCCGCCAGGATCGACAGTATCGCGGGCACGATCAGAAAGGCGGCAGCCAGGAGGGCAACCCCTAGGGGCAGGTATCGCGTCAGTCGCATGGCTCACCCCCCTGCCGCGACGGTGCCGCCGCTATAGCTGCGCGCCAGCAGCAGCAAAAACCAGGTCACCAGCCCCAAGACAATCGACAGCGCCGAGGCCATGGCGATATTCGCCGCCAGGGTAAACTCGGTATAGATCACCATCGGCAGCACATCGATATTGGTGGCCAGGGTAAAGGCCGTGCCAAAGGCGCCCATGGCGGTGGCAAAGGCAATAGCCCCGGCGGCGATCAGCGAGGGCGCGAGCCCCGGCAGGATCACATCGCCCAGCACCCGCAAAGGACCCGCCCCTAGTGTTCGCGCGGCTTCCTCCAACGCAGGATCCAGCTTTTCGGCGGCGGCCATGACCGTCAGCAACACACGTGGAATAGAGAAATAGAGATAGCCCAGAAAAAGCCCCAGCGAGGAATAGGCAAAAACCACATGGCCCGGCATCAGCTGGTTCACCAGCCCCTGTCGCCCGCCCAGAAGGATAATCAAAAAGCCAATGACCACGCCAGGAAAGGCCAGAGGCAGCGTCAGGATCGAAATCAGCATGCCCCGCCCCGGAAAACGCGTGCGACTGAGATAGAGCCCTGCCGTGGTGGAGATCAACAAGGCCGCCACGGTGACCAAAAGCGAGATCACCACAGTCTGGCCCAGCGTGGCCAGATAGCGCGGCGTGGCGAGGATTTTCAGGTAAATCCCCCATCCCTCTTCGGAGCTGGCGGCACCCAGCGTCAACTGCACCAGTGGCAGCGCCAGAAACGCAAGGCTGAACACCGCCAAAGGCAGCAGACAGAGCGTTAAAAACTGTTGGTTGCTCATCACAGATCTTTGCACTTGTGAAGGTTGGGAAAGAGGCATCACGGGCCCCCTGGGATCGTTCCGCAAGGGTCCCGTGACGGGTTTGGTCAAACCTTGGACGGGTGAACTTATTTCACTTCGCTCAAGTAGCGTTCACCAAAGCCGGCCTGGGCTTTTTCCATATCGGCGTAGTTCACCGCTGCGGCCCGGGCATATTCACTGGCGGGCAGGAATTTGCCGGCAATCTCGGCAGGCAGCTCGATCGGGCGGGCCGGGTTCAGATAGGCATTGGTCCAGATCGCCTGACCTTCATCCGACAGGATGTAATCCAGAACCCGCTTACCCAGCTCGGGGTTGGGGCTGTTTTTGACCAGGCCCATAACATAGGGCACCCGCACGGAACCTTCGCAGGGCAGAACAAATTCAAAATTGCCCTCTTCCTCATATTTGCCGCGATAGGCATTGAAATCATAGTCAAACAGAATTGGGATTTCGCCAGAAACCACACGGGCAAAGGAGGTCTGCTTGGGTACGATCGGGTTGTTTTTGCCCAAATCGTTGAAGTATTTGATGGCCGGGTCAAAATTGGTCAGATCACCGCCAAAGGCCATATTGGCCGCAACCGCGCCTGCATAGCCCACAAAGGCCGACGAGGGGTCAAGATAGCCCACCATGCCGTTGTATTCCGGCTTGGTCAGATCGGCAAAGCACTGCGGAACCGGCGCGCCGCCCAGGGCATCAACATTCACAAAGAAGCCCAATGTGCCGTAGTGCACGGCAAACCATTTGCCTTCGGGGTCTTTCAGACCCTCGGGAATGTCCTCAAACCCTGCGGGTTTATAGGCCTCCACGATATCCTCATTGCCAGCCTTGATGCCGGTGGTCACTCCGTAATAGGCCACATCCGCCACTGGGGCAGCGCGCTCGGCCAGCAGCTGGCTAATGGTCTGGCCCGAGTTTTTGTTGTCATGGGGCATCTGGATATCCAGCTTGTCATCGATGGCAGTCAGCATCGAGGCCCAGTCAGCCCATTGTGGCGGGCAGTTGTAGCAGATGGCATCCTCGGCAGAGGCGGGGGCAGCCAGACTGGTGACAGCCGTTGTAAGCAAGGCGGCAGCGATATAGTGTTTCATGATCATTGCTCCTGTGAAGCGTTTAAGGCGGTTTTCGAGTGATGAAGCGGCAGCAGCGGAGTTGCAGCTCTGCTGTTGCTGCGCATATCCGACCGAACAGGGCCGAGGCTCTCTCCCGGTCGGAATTCAAATCCGAGCCCCCCGATGGGCGGCACGGAATTTTCTGCACCAAGGTGCTGTTGATTTTCCAGGGCTGCGAGCAAGTGTCGGCCAGCCTGGCGGCCCATGGCGGCTGGGTCGGTGACGATGGTGGCAAGCGACGGCACCATCAATTGACCAACTTCGATCCCGTCAAATCCAATCACCGACAGATCCTGCGGGATTTTCCAACCCAAAGCGCGCGCAGCCCGGATTAGGGCAATGGCCAGATAGTCATTCGACGCATAGATACCGCTGAGCTGCGCCCGTTGGCGTAACATCTGGCTAAGCTGCTTCCCGAGATCCGGCTGATCCTGATCTACCTCCAGCAGCAGTGGCTCTGCCATCCCTCGGGTACGGCAGGCCTTTTTGTAGCCCTCAAAGCGCTGGCGCGAGCGGTCCGAGCGATGAAAGCGCAACGCCAAAAAGCCGGTCCTGTGATGGCCTTCGTCATCAAAGGCCTGGGCGACACGCGCAGAGGCAGAGGCGTTATTGACAAAATAAGAGGCTGCACCCTGGGCCGGCGCATTGAACATTAGGCAATGTGGCAGGGGGCGATCCCGTAGCGCCATCAGCCCTGCACTTGTCGCGGCATCGCTGACGGTCAAGGCCAGAGCATCCACGTTTTTCTGGATCAGCATGCGGATGATCTCGGCCTCCTGCGCCGGGTCATAATCCGAACACATCAGAATTAGATGATAGCCCGCCGCCAAGACCTCGGCCTGCAGAGCCTGCACCGCATCGGCAAAGACCGGGTTGATCAACGAAGGCACCAGGCAGCCAATTGTGCGGGTTCGCTGGCTCTGCAAGGCACGGGCGGTTTCGTTGAACTCAAACCCCAGGCTTTGGGCCGCTTCGAGCACACGCTGTCGCGAAGCCGCGCTGACCGGCCCCTTGCCGTTGAGCACCCGGCTCACGGTGGCAATGCCACAGCCGGCCTGTCTGGCGACATCTTTGAGAGTGGCCGTGCTTTTCATCGGCTTGGGGTCATCCGGACTGGAAACGTTTCCACTTTGATAGGAGTGCCGCGTAACAGCTTTGCAACGGCGTCATGAAGTTTTTCCCACGCACAAAAAAGCCCCGCTTCAAGAACTGAAGCGGGGCAAATCATTTGACCTTGGTGGCGACGATCAATCGTTGCGGCGCACGCGGGCCGCAGTCTTGTCGGCAAAGGCGGCCAGTCGTGCGCGCGCATCCGGCTGGGTGTTCACCACGCCAGCCACCACGGCCTCGGCATAGGCGGCATCCATGGCCGACATATTCTGCATATGACTGACAGCCGAGCAGATGGCAAAGTTCGACAGAGGCAGGTTTTCAGCCGTCCGGCGCGCCAGTTCCAAGGCTTTGTCAAAGCTGGAGCCTTCGACAATGTATTGCGCCAGGCCCAGATCGCAGGCCTCCTGGCCCTGATAGACGCGACCGGTCAGCATCATGTCGATCATGCGGGATTTACCCACCAGATCAGTCACGCGGATAGTGGCGCCACCGCCGGTGAACAGCCCACGTTGACCTTCGGGCAGAGCAAAATAGGTGCTCTGATCCATCACCCGAATATGGGCCGAGCTGGCCAGTTCAAGCCCGCCACCAACAACGGCGCCCTGCAGGGCGGCAATCACCGGCACCCCACCGTATTCCATCTTGTTAAAGGCCTCGTGCCAGCGCAGACAGACGTGCATGAAGTCAGCTGGGCTGCGGTCTTCGTCGTGGTGTTCGATCAGGTCAAGGCCCGCACAGAAGTGGTCGCCGGAGCCCGCCAGAACCACCGCTTTGACGCCGGCGCGGGGCGCGGTGGAGAAGAAATCAACCAGCTCTTCGATGGTGTCGATATCCAGCGCGTTCCGCTTGGTCGGGCGGTTCAATGTCACCACCCAGACCCCATCATCATGGGCCTGGAGGTCGAGGTTCTTGAAACGGGAAATGTCGATTTCGACGGTCATGATACAGTCCTTTTTAGCAATAGAGGTGCAGGCGGCCAAAACGGCAGCACTGCCCTGGTATGAGAAAGATGGCTGGGCGAGATTACAGCAGGGCTTCTGACAAGCTCTCGGCGCCGGACACGCAGCGGCTGCGCTGCACCTCAACCTCACAGAGAACGTGATCAGCATAGAAGCGGGCCGATGCGATTTTGGCCGCCATGAAGGCGGGATCCTCGCCGCGTTCCAGCGCCGCCTCGGCCGCCAGCAACCCCCGCGCCATCTGCCAGCCAGAGACCAGATTTCCGGCCAGCATCAGATAGGGCACACCTGCGCCAAAGGCCGCTGGCATGTCGCTCTTGTTCAGGCTCAGGAGATGCGAAACCACCTCTTCGAAGGCCTGACGCGCAGCGGTGAGACCTGGCGCAACCGCCTGGGCAGCGGCAGAGCCTGCGGCCAGCTCTGTTTCGGTTTCGGAAATCAGTGCCGCCAGGGCGCGAGCCGTAGCACCGCCATCGCGCAGGGTCTTGCGCCCGACCAGATCATTGGCCTGAATTGCTGTGGTGCCCTCATAGATCGGCAGAATACGGGCATCGCGGTAGTGCTGTGCGGCGCCGGTTTCCTCGATAAAGCCCATGCCACCGTGCACCTGCACCCCCAGCGAGGCGACTTCGACACCGTTTTCCGTGCTGAAGCCCTTAACCAGCGGCGTCAGGAATTCCGACAGAGCCTTGGCCTCAACCTGGGCTTCGGTCGTCGGGGCGTTGCGGGCCATATCCTGACAACCGGCAGCAAACATGGCCATGCCACGCGCGCCTTCTGTCAGCACCCGCATCCGCATCAACATGCGGCGCACATCGGGATGGTGGACAATGGTGACAGCCTCGCGGGTCGAGCCATCCACCGGCGCGCTTTGCACCCGCTCCTTGGCAAAGGCAAGCGCTTGCTGATAGGCGCGCTCTCCCACAGCGATCCCCTGCAGGCCCACCGCATAGCGAGCCGAGTTCATCATCTCGAACATATAGGTAAGACCCGCGTTTTCATCGCCAATCAAAAACCCTGTGGCCTCTTCAAACTGCAACACGGCGGTGGGGCTGGCCTTGATCCCAAGCTTGTGCTCGACACTTGGGCAAATCACGCTGTTGCGCGACCCCACAGAGCCATCCGCATTGACCATGTATTTCGGCACCAGAAACAGACTGATGCCTTTGACGCCAGCGGGGGCGTCTGGGGTACGGGCCAAAACCAAGTGCACGGTGTTTTCCGACATGTCGTGCTCACCATAGGTGATGAAGATCTTGGTGCCGCTGATCTTATAGGTGCCATCCGCTTGAGCCTCGGCGCGGCTGCGCACCAGGGCCAGATCGCTGCCCGCCTGGGGCTCGGTCAGGTTCATGGTGCCGGTCCATTTGCCGCTGACCAGATTTTCCAAATAGATCGCTTTGGTTTCTTCCGATCCTGCGGTCAATAGTGCCTCGATGGCCCCGTCGGTCAGCAGCGGGCACAGGGCAAAGCTGAGGTTCGCGGCGTTCAAAACTTCGGTGGCAGCTGCGCCAACCGCACGCGGTAGATCCTGGCCGCCAAAGTCGCCGGGATGCGGCAAGCTCTGCCAGCCCATCTCGACAAATTTGGCGTAGGCCTCGGCAAAACCATCTGCCAGCACTACTTTGCCATCCACTACATGCGAGCCCGCCTCATCGCCAGAGGCGTTCAGCGGCGCGATTTCTTCGGAGCAAAAACGGCCCAGCTCTTCGAGAACGGCAGCAGCATCGGACAGCTCCAACCCGTCGTATTTGTCCAACCCCGAGACTTCGGACCAGCGGGAGAGGTGCTCAATGTTGAAAAGCATGTCTTGTACAGGTGCATCAAAACTCACGGGCTGTCCCCTCCAATGGGCTACTCTCAGGTCTATGGCCGAATACGGCTTGCTTATTATGCCAGATAAAGAGGTCAAAATGCTGGAACAATCTCCGACATGGACGAAAAGATTGCATAAAGTGACAAACCAGCGCAAAAGACCCCATGTTGTCAGATCAAAACACCGTCATTCTACCCACCGTATCGAGGGCCTTTCTCGAAGATTGGCTGCAGCTGGTGCGCCAACAATGCCCCGCGCAGCAATTGTCCGGGTTTCTTGACCAGATTGGCCTGGTTGAGGCTGCACAGCCTGGCGGGCGCGTGACCCATGATCAGATCGTGCGGTTCTATCAGCTGATTGCAGCAGAAACCGGCGATGAGATGATGGGCCTGTGGAGCCGCCCCATCCGATCTGGCACGCTCAAGCACCTCTGCGCTTCCATGCGCGGCGCCTCCTCTCTCTCGGCGGCACTATATCGCTTCACCTCTTTCTGGAACCTGCTACTCGACGACTACGAATTGCTTTTGGAAGCGGAAGCTGGCCAGATGTGCATCCTGCTGGAGCCGCGCGGCACAGATCAGCCGCAGCGGTTTGGTCATATGCTGATGCTAAAGCTGGCCCATGGCGTTGCCTCCTGGCTGACGGGGCGCGAGCTGCCCCTAGCCGAGGTTGGCTTTGCCTTTGAACGGCCCGTTTTTTCGCAGGACTATCCGGTCTTGTTCCCCGCTCCCATCCTGTTTGGTGAAACACGGTCTCGGATTGTCTTTCGCAAGGATCTGGGAGATTTGGCCGTTTCGCGCAGCGAGCTAGACATGCAGGAGTTTCTGCTGCGCGCGCCACGCGACTGGATCTTTACCAGCTTTCGCGAACATGCGCTGTCCCTGCATCTGCGCGAGATGCTGCTGCAGGCAGATCGTCTGGACTATCACCTGCGGGACGCAGCCAGGGAGCTGAACCTGACCCCCCGCACCCTGATTCGGCGTTTGGATAGCGAAGGCACGTCCTTTCAGTCGATCAAAGACGGGCTGCGTAGGGACATCGCGATACGGGATCTATCGCGAGGGCTTAAAAGCATCGAAGAAATCTCGCAGGATCTTGGCTTTGCCTCGGCTGCAAATTTTCACCGGGCTTTCCGACGTTGGACCGATGCCACCCCGGGTTCCTATCGAGGCCGGATTTCAAATAGCAAATAGCCATCCTATTCTACATAGTCACTTGGACTGCATCCACAGGCTTCAAACTTCTCGTCTTTGTTTCTTTTCATTCTCTGAAGAGTATTACAGACGGACCAAAGCCAATCCTTTGCAACTCCAATCCACAAAGCGGCTACCGAAAGGCAGCCTAATACATGACGGTGTTTTAAGGTCAACTCATGCTGAATGGGGGAGATCGTATGATCTCCCCTATTCCTATTCGGCACCTCTGGACCTCTCTTACTGAGGCAGCGGGCGGAAGGTCCGGTAAACTCGCTTCCCTACTCGAAACAAGCCCGGAGAGGATTTTCTCATGTTGCTGGCAATTTTCTTGATGATTTTTTCCTCAAAGGGATTGCCATAGATATGCCTCCCCTTTGCTGGCTTTGGAGCGGGTTCTTGGGTGATCGACCACTTTGCTGCGGTATCTGGCCATTCACCCCGCAAAGCGCTGCGGGTAAATTCAATTTTGCCTTTGGACATATAGCTGAACAACGATGCGGTTTCATCCAATTCAAAAAACGCCTCATCACCCGGCAAAAACAACGCTGGAATCTCAGCTAAAAAGTCACGCTTCAAGTCTTCGGGAAGCTTACTCCATGCAAAATACACCAGGTGCAGTTTATAGGGGACGTAGTACTTCTGAAATTCGTCGTAGCGGCCGAACTCGCAATAGATTTCATTCATGATGCGGACCGCATCTACCATGCCGAACACACGCGGGTTCACCGACTGGGTCATCGAATTGTCATTGATTCGGAATTTGTAGAACGGCTTGTTAAAGACAAAGATATTGTCGGTCGACAGCAGCGTGCGAAGGTTTTGTGGATTATCGTCAAAATTGGCGCAATCAAGATCAAAATAGAGATCTTTTTCCCGAAAGAAATCAGCCTTGAACAGTTTCGCCCATGGGAAGGGATATTGCGAGAACAGCCGCTTGTGCTTTTCCTCCATCTGGAACAACTCATCCTGAGGCAAATAGGGCTTGAATGCCTGGTGCCTCGGGCTGCCAATTTTTTGGGTATTGTACATCTCGTCGAAGAAGAAATAGAGCACATCCGCGCCTGTTTTCTCCATCACCGGCATCAGTTCTTCGTAAGCGGTTGGGACAAAGAGGTCATCGCAATCAAAGAAATGGATATAGGTCCCACGGGCATTGTTCACCCCTAGATTTCGGGCGGAGCGTTGGTTTGGTTCTTCCTGGTACAGTGGCTTAACCCGAGAATCGATGCTGGCAAAATAATCCAGGATTTTTTGAGATCCATCGGTTGATCCGTTGTTCACGCAGAGCAATTCAAAATCGCCATAGGTCTGTGACAGCAAAGATCCGATGCAATCCACCAAGTAATCTTCACCATTGAACACCGGCATGATGATCGAGATTGCTGGCGCATCCCCGGTCACTTCTTCTGGTTTACGGTAGGCTTGAAGGGCCTTTTGTTCAGTCGCGAGATAAGCCGGAGCCGCTTGCTCCAAGAGAGCTGCTACATCAGCCATGACCTGTGTCTGCGGACGACCAGCCTCTTTGCCGCTGACAGCGTAGAGGTAATACTTCAAAAGACGCGCGACGTGGTCTTCAAATGCGGCTTTCTGTGCGTTGGTTAGGCCTGTCTCAAGTGCTGCCAGAACTTCGTCTTTCAGCGCCTCCCTGCTGCTGAGCTCATACAGGGCGCCAGAGCCATTCAACTGGTTCCGCCCCAGCATCAGAACCGGGATATCCCGCAGCAGGGCCTCATAGTTGCCCTGCGACACCTTTGCCAAAGCCAAGTCTGCCATCATGAGGCAGTCATCAAGGTTAACGTCCTGCAAAACAGTTATGTTCTTGTAATCTTCTGAGAGATCCAGGCCACGCGTAATGGTGATTGGGTGCGGCTTATAAATCACATGAACGTTTGGCTCATCCTCGAATGCCTCAGAAAGGCTACGCACGACATCATCGTTGTCTTCAAAGAAGGGAGAGTGGAACTTTTTCGCCGTCTCATCATAGGGCACATTTCCTGAGCAAGCGCAGTTGCTCCCGATGTAAACAACGATCTTCTTTCCAGAATCTTTCAGGCTCTGCAGTTGACGTTCGGTACGAGGTGACAGCTCTACTCTGATATTGCGCGACGGTAATTCTTCCCGAACTCTCGCCAAATAGCCCTGCCCATACTTGATATCATCATTGTCAAGCGCAAGTTCCTTAAACTCCGCACTCCGTTGAGCAACCCAACTCTGACCCATGTGCCCCAATGCATCAATTGCCAAAGTTTCCGGCAAAACACCAAGCTCCAAGGTAACAAAGGGAATACCTCTCTCCTTACAAAGAACCTTGAGGATACGCGGAGAAAGAGAAAAGGCTGCCCACCCGAAAACAACATCAGGTTTGTAAAAGGCCAAGGCTTTAGACAAGTAGATATAGGCGGCATTTGCCACCGCGCGCGCATTTCGATCGGAACACTTGTATTCTTTTGTCAGGGCCACGATCGCACCCTTGATCGCTTCTTCCGGTACGTCTGAGCGTTTGTAGCCAAAAACCCTACCAAACTCTTTATCTTTGACGGTTTGTGTAACTCTCGCCAGAGCATCCGGCAAGTCTTCGGCAGAAATATCGCTATGATCACGCCTTGATACATTTCCATCAATCACAGCTAGATTGAATGTTTCATCGTGCAAAACCTCAGGGATCATCTTTTTGACTGACTGATGGCTTCCAGTGTCCAACCAAGAAAACAAAAGCGCACGCTTTTTATCATTATTCTCAGTCACTCCCTGCCAGCGTTTTCGCGCGAGGGCTTTAGTTCGCGCATTGTTTTCCGAGTACAAGTGGCTGATCGCGTCAAAGGGATCATAGTCGGTATTGCGGCGAATTTCGTCAAACCTCTCATCATTTTCTTCCATAAAGAAATAGATGCCATCGTCGGCTTTGTAAGAAGCCGCGATCGAGTGGAAAGGCTTCCAGGCACCGCCGGCAAAATGCACGATGTATGGTTTTTCGTCGGTCTTCTTGTGATAGAATTCCTGCGGGCTTCGTTCTTCGACCAGGGTTTCGCCGCCATTGCATAGATGCAAAAGGTCGCCTTCTTCGAACAAACGGAACAGCTGCGGTTCTTTGGCGCGAATGACACGAACCAAATCCTGATCGTGCCAGCGGCAATCACGGAACAGTTCGATATTGCAACTGGAGAAAAGGTCGGAAACACCTTGGAATACCTGGCGCATCAACTTGGGTGTCGAGATGACAAAGCCAATGTTAATTTCGTGCTCACCAAAATCCATCCCATCCACATCATGAAGACGTGTGTAGTGAAAATTCTTGATCCAGAGATTCGTGCCAGGAAGGTTTTTATTTTCCTCCTGCCAATACCAAAGAACCTCAGGATCAACATGGGCTGTTTTTTCAAACAACGCATTTACATCGCGCTGGAAGTACAGGTCATTGTCACACAGGGCGATCGCGTCATAGTTTTCGCCGAATTTGTTCACCCAGTCGCAGATGATCAGCTTACTCATCCGCTTGTTGCGATATAGCAGGAAGGCATCATCTTCATTCAGTTGCCTCCTTATGAACTCTGGCTGTGACCGCGCAATTTCACGGCGGTATTTCCAATCTTGAAAGCTGCCAAGTGGGTTGATCAGATACTTGATTCCACGGCTATCGAGGAATCTCTTGCAACGCTCGCTCAAATGTGTCGAGATCACCCATAGATCGCCTTGAAAGTTACCTCTTTCAGGATCGAAGAGCGACTCAATCATCAGGTTTGCTTGGGCCACATGCATAGTGTTAGCAGTGAAAACGATGGCGTTCTTTTTCATGGAAAACCTTACTACCGGAAGACCGGCATCATTTTGTTCGTTAGCTAGATCAACCGAACAGCGGTAAAACCTAAATTGGCATTCAAAGGGTAGTGCTACAGTGGCGAAGCGTAGAAGGCTGGCGCGCCCTCACCTGAATCTATGGATTTTTCGAACCCACGCGCAGCATCCAATGCTTCGCGGATTGTCACATCCATATCCAAATATCGATAGGTTCCCAAGCGTCCGACAAAGGTGACTCCGCCGGTCTCTTCGGCAAGCTTCACATAGTCCGCGAGCAAAGCTTTTTCCTCGACTTGGCGGATGGGATAATAGGGAATGTCCTCTGGCTCTGCCGCGCGGGAGAACTCGCGATAGCAAACAGAACCATCATGGCTTTCCCAGGGCGCAAAGTGCTTGTGTTCTGTGATGCGCGTATAGGGTACGTCCTCTTCTCCATAGTTCATGACAGCGCAGCCTTGGTAGTCACCGTCATGCCGGAAGCGTTCAAAGTCCAGAGTCCGGTAGCCAAGACGCCCCAAAGAATAGCCGAAGTAGCCATCCAACGGTCCGGAATAGAAAACATGATCAAACCCTCCCCCCATCTCGCGCGTGAATTCAGTGTCTAGTTTCACGGTGATTCCCGGATGGTCAAGGATGCGCGCGATCATTGCGGTATACCCGTTCTCAGGCATCCCCTGATACTTATGGAAAAAGTAGTTGTCGTCGTAGTTAAAACGTACTGGCAATCGCTTCAGAATAGAGGCCGGCAGCCTGGATGGAGACATACCCCATTGCTTGATGGTGTAGCCCTTAAAGAATGCCTCATATAGATCCTTTCCGACAAAGCGCATAGCTTGTTCTTCGAAGGTTTGAGGATCCTTGATCGAGGTGTCCGCTTGGTCGTTTACGATAAAGTCCCGCGCTTCCCCAGGACGAAAGGTCTGTCCAAAGAACTGGTTGATGGTGTGCAGGTTTACCGGAAGCGAGAAAACCTGCCGCTTGCCGTTACCGTCCAAGCTGGTGGTCTTAACACGATTTTTATAGGGCAAGAACGTTTCGAACTGATTCACGTAGTCCCAAACTTCGCGGTCATCTGTGTGGAAGATATGCGGCCCATAGATATGCACCATGACGCCGGTTTCTTCATCACGTTCTGTATGACAATTCCCCCCAACATGGGGGCGATTGTCGACAACGGTGACCTGATGCCCCGCTTCCGCCAAATAACGCCCGATTACAGCACCAGACAAGCCGGCCCCAACCATCAAGAAGTTTCCAGTCGCCATGATTGCGGTCCCTCGTACCTTAGATTTTTTGCCAGCTTAAACGAAACGCTGCCGTTCTTGGCAAGAGGAAAAGCCACTCCTATTGCACATGCCTTGATTTCACGCAGTCATCTACGTTTGTTGTGAAAAAGAAGGAAAAGAGGCACTTACTTCGCGCCGCTTCTCTAGAAGATAAAGTGGTCTGCGAGCAGATCATCCATCCACACATTTTTCAGGAGGAGACTATTGCCAGCGCCGTCATCGATCATTGCTCCGGTAGCAGTATTGCTCAAATGGTTGTCACGAAGGTCAAAGAAATCGGAAATAGCGGAAAGAATGCTCAAATCAATTTGATCAACATCCGCAGTCGAAAAGTCATTTATGGTGTCATTCCCAAAACTGTTCCGCAGAACAAAGACATCTGCCCCAGCACCGCCGATGAGGTGGTCGTCTCCAGCGCCACCATCCAGCACATCGTCACCGTTCAGCCCATAGAGATAGTTTCTGCCGGCATCGCCAATAAGTCTATCACTATATGCAGACCCAGCCAGCTGCTCGATACTTGTATAGATATCGCCAGCCGCCTCGCCAGTGTTAATGGCACGATCTTCCAATGAGGCCGTTATCCCTGTACTTGCGTGCCAATATGCAGCTTGGTCATACGAACCGGCACCTCCGATTAAGTGATCGCGGCCTTCACCACCAAGCAATCTGTCACTGCCACT
>NZ_LIKT01000041.1 GCF_001294455.1 Phaeobacter sp. 11ANDIMAR09 | reverse complement strand
AGTGATGTATTATGGAACATTGGGCGGTGCGATAGTTTCTGTAATCTCGTTAGTGACAATTGCAATTACTGGATACTTTGACGTTCTTGCTCCTAAACGCCCAATTCTTTCGGTAAATGTCTCAGAGGCAGCGTTCGAAAATATCAGAAATCTTACTTGTGACGCCGAGAAATTTGGTGGTGAAGCGCACTGACCCCAGCGACCTACTACTTATAGAAGGTGTGATCGAGAACACAGGAAACCTCGCCGGAGAACTTCGGTTCTCAAGCGGTGACATTAGGTTCCAAGATCAAGAGAGAATAGCCCGACCGCTGGCCGCGTTTGGTCCTGTTGAGTCCGGCGACCGGTACTTTGTGAATGCGGGAGGCACAATTCCATTCACGGTTAGAGCACCAGTCTATCGAGACAATAGTGATGGCTTCTATGTGGCAGAAATCGAAATTGACCCAATGGAAGCTGGTAGGAAGCTCTTCATAAGGGAGCGCATAAGCCTTGTATTCTATACCTATGCTTCAGGACAAAGGACGAGCCAGCGACTAACGCAAGAGCTCGATTTCTATCTCGAACCCGTTTCGAGTGGGTGGATTGTCGATGGAAAAGAGTTCACGTTCCTGTGCTCCAACCTATAGCAACTGTCGGATGACAAGAACCGCAAGGCCTAATAGTGCGGCCCATAAGAGACATTCGCCGCCGCCATCAATGCTGCAGTGCGGCTTCACCAGACTGGCTATTCGCTGCGAGTGCTCAATTTCAATCGTGTTCAAGGTTCGCTCTGCGGACAATCCGGCCACCCACCTGTTTGGCATCAATGACCGCAGTCAGCCCAAAGTGACTGGTACGAAGGGAAGTTAGTTCATCTTGCTGCACACGCACAAATCGCGCCTCGACTTCCCGGAACCGGACATTCAAGCTGTCAAACGCGGTTTTTGCCCTCAATGGCGGCTTGGAGTCCAGCTTGACCGATGCTGCACACGCGGCAAGTGTCCGTTCACAGAGATTTTGGATCAAAAGTGTGACTGGCCAATGAGCATTTCCTCCATTCCGTTCTTAGTCGACATCTTCGGTTTCAGCTACCTGATCTTGGCATTGCAAGTCAGCAGCGGCTTCCCGCCCTTCTATAAGAAGGCTAACTTGGAGGAAGACATGAAGCTTGATCTACCTTTCATGTTTGGAGTCCTAGCGCTCTTGGCTACCTCCACAATTTTTCCTTATCTGTTTGTCATCTTCGGCCTTTTGTCCGCGTTTGTTGTCATTCGAGTGCGGAGAAGAGTTCAGGGGCGGACAAATGGGCCGCTTCCATGGCTTCTTTCTCCAATAACTATTGGCGTATTCAACCGTTGGCCAATGTTTCTTTTTGATGCTTGGACAATCGGACTTGCAGCGCTGATGATAACTGAAATGTTCGCCAGATAGTCGTTGATTGCTCGGGTTGCTCGACACTACCCCGCTCGGAACCGAACCGGTCATTGGTCCAACTGCAACGGACGGCAGCTTCGTCCGCGTTGCCGACCTCCGGGCCTTAAAATCGCAATCTTTCCTGACTGATGTTGTCAGATGACCGATTTGAGCCCATACCAGAAGTGCCGATTTCGTGCAGCGCGCGCACGCTGCGCGAATTTTTCTGCATGTGTATGTGATATCTAACGTCGTAGCGGGTCGAGTAACTGCCATTCGCACCGTTTGTCTGCCGGACAAACGTCAAGCATGAGACCGCAAGGCGAAATAGCAGTATTTTCAGTTTCTAACTTTCTTTACGTGCCAGTTGGCGGATAGGCCTCCGTTACCATTGACAGCACCGCGGTTGTTGAGGCGGCTCTTTCGGCAGCCTCTAGTGCGCCTTCTAGATATCCACCAAACCTGCGCGCGGTCTCGGTGGAACAGAACTGCACGCCTCGTGCTGCAAGGCTGTTGAGGTTTGAAGGTAATCCGTAGTTTGGGTGATAACCGACTGGAGTGCGATCCTGCGTGCGCGCGATTTCAGGGATTGTCGCCCAATCCTGCAATATCAGATCACGTGGTTGCGCCATCTTGGGACCAAATATAGCGGTGAGCTGGGCAAGAGCCTGTTCCATCATGTCATCTTTCTGCGCCACGCGCACATCCGCTGGGTAGCCAACGAAACCGAAGAGCGCATAGGGCCCGCCCTCGATCGGAGAGGCGTCGTGGATCTCGACCATGGGGCCGCGGTGGCTCGTGGCATCGCCCGAGAGCCCGTCATTGCGCCAATGGGGTTCATCATAGACCGCGAGAATCTTGGCTTGCCCAGCCATCCAGGTCGGGATGTTCATCAGAGACTGGCTTTGAGCCGCATCCAGCGCTGGCTCGAAATTGACGGTTTCTTCGATGACCCGCGGCGGGATGGCCAGCATGATTTGTCTGGCTTCAACGGTATAGGACGCGCCGCCATGATCGAGCAGTGCCGTGATCTTGCCGGGGGAGTGGCGGATTGTTTCGAGCCTGGCTTGCGTCAGGATATGCCCTGCTTGCATTGATCCGGCAAGCGCGTCGATCAATGCTCCCATGCCACCGGCAAGCCGGTAGGAGCCCTGCATCGAGGCATAGCCTCGGGCCCGTTGGACGGCACCGGACTGGTCCTGGTACATCTGATCACCGGTTGAATGTTGCGGGAATACGGGGATATCGAAACGCCGCGCTAGGGCCGCCATCCGAGGTTGACCGGGCCAGAACCAGGCAGGGCCAAGGTCGAATTTTCCACCTGACAAAACCTTGGTAAGGATACGCCCGCCGAGATTATCCTGGGCCTCAACCAGAAGGAAATCCGTGCCCGCGCGTGTCAGGTGGTCTGCAAGGGCGAGACCGGAAAGACCGCCGCCAACGATGAGAATATTGGTTTGCATCAGAAGGCCTCTCCCATGGGCCTGAGATCCAGTTCGTGGGTCCAGGTGGATTTTGGTTGGTTGGCAAGCGCGAGATAGGTGTTTGCGATGTCTGAGGGTTTCATCATGCGCGAGGGGTCCATGTTATGCCGAGCCTGGCTCGCCTCGGTATCGACGATCCCGTCAAGGATCACATGCACCACATGCACGCCCTTGGGCCCGTATTCCCGGGCAAGGGATTGGGTCAATGCCCGCAGGCTCGCCTTGGCCGAGGCGAAGGCCGAGAAGTTCCTGCCGCCGCGCAGGCTGGCGGTAGCGCCGGAAAAGATGAATGTTCCGCCGCCGGTCTCGACCATCGCTGGCAAGACACCTTGCGCAAGATTGACGGCCGACAGGACCATCGCGCGCCAGGTTGCCTCAAAGTCGTCGACACTTGTGTCCTCAAAGGGTGAGATCACCAGCTTCGCCGTGTTGTGAACGACAAGCTTTGGCGCTCCATGGGTGCAGATCATGTCGCGCAGTCTTGCCTTGGTATGGCGCTGATCGGTCAAATCGACGGCCTGCGTGGAACCTGCACCTTGCGGCACAGTCCGGTTCAAGCCAAAGGCGTTATATCCGTTCCGGCCGAAGGCCGAGACCAGCGACTGGCCAAGGCCGGGACCGGCACCGGCGACGATTGCGAGGGAGTTGGTCATGGTCTTATCCTGCTGTGGGGATGATCGGCGGTTCCGCCAGATGATCGGATTTGATCCACAGGCGCGCGCCCTCGGGTCCGACAGAGGCATCCAGCGCCATGCCCGGTGGCAGGCGCAGCCAGGCGTTTTTCTCGAACAGCTCGCCGCCTTCGGTGAAATTGCCCTCGATGACTAGCGCTTCGAATCCCTTATGATCGCTCACGCTTACCTGTGCCGATGGGCGCCACAGTTCGATCCGCACCCGTTCGCGGGCATCCTCGAACAGCGGGATTTCAGAGACGTCGTCCGAGACCGGGCGCGGCGCCTCGGCGGTTGTGTCGATTGTCAATTGGGTGCGATCATCGGGATCGAATTGCCAGAGCTTGACCAGGATCGTGGCCCCTTCGGCCGCGCTTGGCGTGTGCGAGGTGGTCGGCGGGTTGCGCACGTAGGTGCCGACGGGAAAATCACCGTGCTCGTCCTGAAAAACCCCATCGAGCACCAGAAACTCTTCGCCTCCGGTATGGGTATGGGCCGAAAAGGCGCTGCCCGGCGCATAACGTACAATCGACGTCGCGCGCGCCACCTCGTCACCGATCCGGTCGAGCATCCGCCGGTCGACACCCTTCATCGGCGAGGCGATCCAGGGTTGGCTTTCCGAATGGACAACGGCACGTTCGTCAAAATTGGCATTGATCTCCATGGCTCACGCCCTTTCTCAAAGGTTGATTTTCATTCCTACAGCAATCGGCACGACCCGCGCGCCATATTGGCGCTCTAGCGCATTGGTCGCGCGCCAGCCCGTACAATGGCCGGGCATAATCAGGTCAATGTCAAACTGCGCGAAATCGGCGACGGTCTGGCCGATGATCGTTTCATTTCCACCGGCGAGGTGAAAGCCGCCAATCAGGCCGTGGATCGGCCCGCCCAGGGAGTCTCTTTGCGCGGCATGCAGCACGTCGACGATGCCCGCATGCGAACAGGCCGAAAACACCACCAGCCCCTTGCCCGCGATGTTCACCGCGACATAGCGCTCATCCATGAGCAGTGGATCGTCTTCCCAATCCGTACCGTCTTCGGTGCGGCGGACATGACCGGGGAACCCGACCTCGTAGTCCGTGATGCGGGGGATTTCGCCCGAGATGTAAAACATGTCGTCCGGTGCGCTGACCGGTTGATCGGTGACGACGGGTGTCGCCCCCTGTTCGGCCAGTTCTTCCGGTGTGGCTATTTCGCGAATTTCGATCAACTCTCCGGACGAGAGCGGGAAAGCGCGTTTGCGAAACATGCCGGGATGCAGGTAGACCGGTAAGTCGCCGGTCTGGCCGTCCTTGCGGATCAGGTCGATCGCCGCAGGAATGCCGCCTGCGTGATCCCAGTGCCCATGTGACAGGGCGATGGCCTCGATGGCGCCAAAGGAAGTGCCCAGACGCGACGCGTTGTATTCGACCGCAAAGTCAACCGGCCCGGCATCAAAGAGCAATGTGTGTTCCGTGTCACCACGCCGGGCTGTGATGATCAGCGCCAACCCGTGATTGGCGCAACACTGACCCGCGCCCGAAATTTGCTCCATCCCAGCATTGTGCAGGTTGACCCACTCATGGGTGAACCCGTCGGGAACGCTGGACAGGCTGTCGGTCTGGATGTCGATCAGAACGAGGATATCGACACTGTCGATGGGGTGCAGCTTGGCGGACATGGGTTTCTCCAAAGAAAGTTGCTGGGGCGGAGATTTTCCCGCCCCGGCGGGCGGCGTCAGGCAGCCAGACGCAGTTTCAGTGCTTCGGCCAGCGGGGGTGCGGAGGCCGGACTCTGGCCGGTCATCAGTGCGCCATCCTCGACCACGTTGGCCTCCCAGTTGGCCTTGCTGACGTAATTGGCGCCACGGCGCTTCATCTCGTCTTCAAGCGAGAACAGCAGGTGATGCAGAAGCTCGATCTCGCTGTCTTCGTCATTCTTGAACCCGGTCAGGTTCAGGCCATCGACGAGATAGCTGCCATCGGATTTCTTGATGTCGCGCAGGATCGCCGGTGCGTGGCAGACCATGGCGACGGGCCGGCCAGATTCGTAGAAGTCGCGGATCATCTTGATCATATAGCTGTCCGAGGCCAGATCCCAGATCAGGCCATAGCCGCCCGGCACGAAGAGTGCATCGAAGGTCGAATAGTCAACCTCGCGCATCTTGCGGGTGTTCTGAACCGCGAACATCGCCACCGGATCGTTGAAGAACCGTTCGGTGTTTTCAGTTGTGAACGGCGCCTTCATCGACAACAGGTCAATCGGTGCATTGCCGCCCTCGGGCGAGGCAAAGACAACCTCGTAACCCGCTTCCGTCAGGACATAATACGGGGTTGCAACCTCTTCGAACCAGGTGCCGGTTTGCTTGCCCGAGATGCCCATCTCGTCAACCGACGACATGATCAGCAGGACGCGTTTTTGTTGGTTTCCAGTAGTCATCGTGTTTTCCTTTCTTTGATGTCTATCTATCACTAGGTAGGCAAAATTTAGAAGTTGATTCCCGACCTGTCAACGGATATCTATCAACTGATAGATTGGAGGCCATCATGCCACTGACAATGAAAGAAAAAATTCTTATCGCAGCCGAGAAACGCGTACGCAGCGCGGGCTTTTCCGAGATGAGTTTCCGCGATCTGGCCAACGACGTGGGAATCAAAAGCGCCAGCGTTCACTACCATTTTCCCACCAAACCGGACCTCGGAGAGGCGCTGGTTGCCCGCTATGCTGAGCAGTTCAAATCCGAGCTCGACAAGATCGACCGCAACGACCTGCACACGGCGCTAGAGAGTTTCGTGGCGCTCTATTCCAACGCACTTGTGTTGAACAAATCGATTTGCCTGTGTGCTGTCATGGGAGCAGAGGCGATCGGACTGCCTGAAAACGTCAACCAGCGTACCAAGGCGTTTTTCGAAATGAACAAGACCTGGCTTGAAACCCTGTTCACCCGGCATGGCGTCAAGGACGCGAGCGATATGGCAAGCCTCATCGTTGCGGCTCTTGAAGGTGGCATGATCGTCGCATCCTCGTCAAACGACCGCTCGATGTTCGAGCAAGTCGCCCAAACGGCTATTCGCAGCATTGCGGCGGCATGAGGATCAAAGCTTGGAGCTGCAAAGCATATGCTCAGCATTCCTCATAGGCAGCATGTCCCAATAGTCGCAATCGATTCTTTACGTATAGTTCTTTCATCAGGGGGGTGCTCGGATCGTATTGGGGGTATCGGCGCTGGTAGATTGAGTTCTTAACCCATGAACTGTTGGTATTCACTTATTTCACACCCGCAGGGCTTACTACCCTGTGATTGTCCCTGGTGGCAGCTCAACCTTGGCTTGCATCCTATCGAAACTCACTTGGTTGATTGGCAGCTTCGGTGGAATCCGCAGCGTCGCAGAGATTTCGCCGCTGCAGGTGCGAACGTTTTCTGCGTGAGCAAAAGCTGCATTGGCAAAAGGAAGGTTTGTCCGCTCTGCCGACCTCCATCCCCCTGAGTTTTGCGTAGGCCTTCACCAATGACCGGTTTTCACGCCGCACCGCAGCGTCCTCTGTCTGGTTTCGTAGGTTGAAGGCCCGACTTTGCAAAGCTCACTAACTGCGCATAGCCGACCTAGCAGGGGGCTGCGAAGCTGGCGCCCATCCTCTCAGGTTTCAGAAGGCTGCTGTCAGCCCTTCTTAGACATTCGTTCCAGGTGCAGCATTTGCCTGGGTTCAAACACCAAGGGCGGACTGCGGACTTTCGCCGCAGATGTGTGCCGAATTTATATAGAGCAGTTAAAGCAGACATAAAGTCTGTGACGGAGCCTGAAATTCTATGTCCCCGCCGCAAAAACACTCGGAGCCTTGTGACACCAAAGCTACAGAAGTCGGGAATGACCGCTATCCAAGCATCTCCAGCATTTTGTCTCGCATTAGAAACTTCTGAGGCTTTCCCGTGATTGTCATCGGAAGCTCGTCAACGATCCGAAAGTGTCGCGGAATCTTGAAGTGGGCAATCTGTCCTTTAAGAGCATCGCGAAGTGCGTCTTCGGACAGATCCATGCCAGGCTTGGCAATTGCCCAAGCACAGACTTCTTCTCCGAACTTTTCATCAGGAATGCCAAAGACTTGAACGTCGCTCACCTTTGGATGCTGAATTAGGTATTCCTCGATTTCACGGGGGTAGATATTTTCTCCGCCACGTATGATCATGTCCTTCACACGGCCGACGATGGAGCAAAAACCATCCTGGTCGAACACGGCGAGATCACCAGTATGCATCCACCCATCGATAATGCTCTCAGAGGTCCTTTCTGCGTCCTCCCAATAGCCTTTCATGACCGAATAGCCACGGGTGCAGAGTTCGCCCTGGATGCCCACGGGGACAATTTGCCCATTCTGATCAACGATCTTGACCTCAAGGTGGGGATGAACGCGACCAACCGTTTCACAGCGTTTTTCAGTGTGATCGTCGACAAAACTCTGAAATGACACAGGCGAAGTTTCTGTCATCCCGTAGCAGATCGTGACCTCTTTCATATTCATTTCAGAGGTCACCCGCTGCATGATCTCCTTCGGGCAGGGAGCCCCGGCCATGATACCAGTGCGCATAGTTGACAGATCACGTGGTTTAGCTTCGAGCTTTTCAAGCATTGCCACAAACATGGTCGGCACTCCGTAGAGAGCCGTACAGTGCTCTCCGGTCAGTACATCAAGCGTCTGTGTCGCATCAAAACCTTCACCGGGGAAAATCAAGGTCGCCCCTTTGCTGACAGCGCCGAGCACCCCCATGACCATGCCAAAACAATGATAAAGAGGTACAGGGATTGCCAACCGGTCAGTCTCTGACAGGCCAATACGATCCGTCACATACCGCGCATTATTGACGATCTTGTAGTGCGACAGCGTGGCCCCTTTAGGCATCCCCGTCGTACCGGACGTGAACTGAATGTTGATCGCATCGTCGGGACCAAGCGATTTGTCGATCTCGCAGATGCGAAGTTGTTGGGCCGGTCCGCCGAGCTTGCGGAGCGTTTCGAAAGAGTACGCACCAGGGCCTGGTTCATCCCCCATGAAAATAACGCTTCGCAAATTCGGCAGTTTCGTTGCGCGCAGACCTCCAGGGTCGCACCTCTCAAGTTCGGGGGCAAGAGTACGGATCATTCCTGCGTAGTCGGAAGATTTGAAGGCCTTGGCGGCGATAAGGACTTTACAGCCCACCTTGTTCAAGGCGTATTCCAGCTCTCCCAGGCGGTAAGCGGGATTGATATTCACAAGAATAAGCCCGACACGCGCCGTGGCAAATTGGGTAAGTACCCACTCAAATCGATTGGGCGACCAGATGCCAACCCGATCCCCCTTTTCCAGACCAAGCGCCAGTAACCCGGAGGCTAGTTCATCGACGGCGCGGTCCAAATCATAATAACTCATCCGGATGCCCTGTTCATGGAAAACAGCGGCTTCTCTGGGTCCAAACCGTGAAACAGCATCCCGTAAAAGCTGAGGGATGGTGATGTAGGCCAATGGTGAGGACGAGGGCCCACAAACATATGATTTGCCGTCTTGAGGCGCCGTGACATCCCCGGTGGCTTCCGTTCGTAGATCCCGATCAGAAATACGAACCTCCAGGCTTTCGCTCAGGATTGACATGTCGATCCTCCCTTACATGTTGCGCCAGTCGCCTGATTGCTCAAATGCATCCGCCGCCTGATAAATTTTCATCTCGCCGTAGTGCGGACCAACCAGCATCATGCCGATGGGCAGACCTCCGCTCAGCCCGCAGGGAATACTCATGGCAGGTAGCCCACCATTAAACGGCGCGGTGTTGGGGACCATTTCAAAGGCCCGCTGCACATAGAGGCTGAGCGAACAATCAGCAGGCGGATGTGGCTGTGGCTTGATCGGCAGCGTTGGCATCAGCAGCAGATCGTATTGCTTAAGCGCTGCCAGATAGCGTTCATTGCAGAGCCGCATGATGTTCTGGCCTTTGCCGTAAAACCGGCCTCGGTACTGGCGCTGAAAGTGCTCGCCCACGAACATGCAGGCTTTGAGCGAATGGCTCAGCTCATCTGCGCGACCCTGCCATTGCGCCATGTGGTCGGTCATCGAAGGCAGAAAGAGGCCCTTGTAGTTGGTGCCTGACGAGTTGCCCCACATCATCCCGTCCTGAAGCCCCTCGAGCGTGATTGCGGTCCAGGCATCCATGGCGGTGTGATGTTCGACGATGGAAATCTCCTCTACCCGCGCACCAAGTTCGCGGAACCGATCTGCGGCTTGCATGACCTTTGCATCCACGTCGGTTTCTGAGTTTTCATGACCAAACCCTTCTTTTAGAATGCCAATCCGCATCCCATGTGCACCACGCCCCAATGCCTCGGTATAGCTATAGACCGTGGGCTTGTACTGGCGCGGATCAAGGCCGTCTTCACCGGCCAACACTTCGAGAAGAAGCGCATTGTCCGCCACGTTGTTTGTCACCGGTCCAAGATGGTCGATGGTTTGCTCGATCGGCATCGCGCCAGTGTATGGCACAAGCCCATGGGTAGGTTTCATCCCATAAACACCGCAATTGGAGGCCGGAATGCGGATCGACCCGCCCTGATCTCCGGCAATGGCCATGTCGACCTCACCGGCGGCCACCAAAGCAGCCGACCCGCCAGAGGAACCGCCCGCCATGTATCCGCGTTTCCAAGGATTATGGATCGGCCCCTTGGCATTGGTGTGTGAGCCCCCCGACAGGCAAAAATTTTCGCAATGTGCTTTGCCCGTGATCATCGCCCCTGCATCCAGCATGCGTGTCACGATGGTGGCGTCGATCTCGGGCGTGTAGCCTTCCATGATGGAGGAGCCATTCATCATCGGCACACCGGCCAGACATATGGTGTCCTTTAGCGCGATGCGCTTGCCGCGTAGTTTTCCATCCGGCGCGCCGCGCACTTCTGTTTTCACGTACCACGCGTTTAGTGGGTTCTCGGTCGGGGTCGGGAAACGGCCGGGGCTGCGGGGGTAGCGAACTTCAGGCAGATAGTCCGGCATTGCATCCAAGCGATCATATGCCTGCATGTAGGGTTCAATAATCAGGCGGTATTCTTCCAGATCTTCATCCGAAAGGTTCATGCCGAACCGGCTGGCCATGTCACGCATCTGCGAAAGTGTTGGTCGTTTTACAGTCATGTACGTCACCAGGTTTGCAGCAGCCGCGTCAGTTGCGGCGACTGGCTGAGATTTGGATTGTGTTGCTAATGCAGGCCGGGACGTCGGACGTCCGCTGGCTTGTCCTCTGGTTGATCGCGCGGCCCCAAAGCCGAGAAACTGATCAACCTTGGTCTGATCGGACAGATCGGCTTTGCTGAGTTCCCCTGTTATGCGGCCACGTTCAAGCACAAGCACCCGGTCAGAAAGGTCAGAGATGAAATCGAAGTTTTGCTCGACCAACAGGATGGAGAGCCCCCGGTTCTCGCGAAGGTTAAGAAGTGTTTCGCTCATCTCCTCGATGATCGAAGGCTGGATACCTTCGGTTGGTTCATCAAGTAACAGGAAATCCGGATCGCCCATCAGGCAGCGGGCAAGGGCCAGCAATTGTTGTTCACCACCGGAAAGCGCGCCGCCTTCGCGGTCAAGCAATGGACGCAAGCGTGGGAAATCAGAAAGCACAGCGTCCATCACATCGATTTCAGAGGCACCTGCATATTCATGCCAGGCAAACCGCAGATTGTCGCGTACAGTCAGCTGCGGGAAAATCCCTCTTCCCTGTGGCACATAGCCCACCCCCAAACCGGCCCTCTGGAATGGTGACATCTCGGTTATGTCATTTGAATGAAACCTGATTGTCCCTGCCGCTGTGGGAAGAAACCCCATGAGCGTTTTCAGAAGCGTGGTTTTGCCCATGCCATTGTGACCAAGAATGCCCACAATTTCGTTGTCGGCAACCGAAAATTCGATTCCGTGCAGGATCGGTACTTTGCCATAACCGCCCGAGAGACCTTTGATCTTTAGGATGTCTGTTGCGTCTTCACTCATCTCAGTTCTTCTTCCCAAGATAGACGTTGCGCACCGTAGGATCGGACATGACCCGATCTACGTGATCTTCCATCAGTACTTTTCCCTGATGGAAAACCGTCACCATCTCTGCAATTGAGCGAATGAACTGCATGTCATGCTCAACGATGATGATCGCTGCGGTCTTGTTCAACTCGTGGATAATTTCTGTCATGCGCTCCACGTCTTCGGCGCTCATGCCTGCTGCTGGTTCATCAAGAAGCACCAGCCATGGATCACCGACAGCTACCAGGCCCAGTTCAACCCGCTGCCGTTCGCCATGGGCCAGCTGCCCGAGATCGTCACGGGCAATCGAGCCCAAGGCCAGACGTTCGATGATTTCTTGTGTTTTCCGATTAGCTTGTTGGGGGGCATGAAACCGCCGGGCTGCAAGCCAGATGTTTTCAAATACACTTAAACTGTCCATGACATTGGGCGTCTGCGTCTTTATCCCAACGCCAAGCGAGGCGATCTGGTGCGGCATCCAACGGGTGGTTTCCACCCCTTGCATATAAATCTCGCCCTCAGTTGGGGTTTGTAACCCCGTCACGCATTTGAAGAAAGTAGACTTACCTGCGCCGTTCGGACCGATAAGGCAACGCAGCTCTTTTTCACGCAGTTTAAAATCAACGTTATCAGATGCGACCACGCCACCAAATCGCATGGTAAGACCTTGAGTTTCTAGAATAATTTCAGCCATTTATCCGCCCCCGGCTTTTCATGCGACGTTGCAGATGAATGCGCTCCTTCGGGCGACGGCCAAAACTCACCTTCCACAGACTAGCCAAGGCCGGAACTATGCCTTTTGGCAAGAAGAGAACGAAGAGCACTAGGATCAAGCCGGTGATCAATGTGTTATCAATCAAAGTCTGTTGACCTAAAAGAAACTTTAGATAGGCCAGTCCTGCGGCCCCAAGGATCGGCCCCAAACGCGTGCCCAGCCCGCCAACGATGCACCAGATGATGATTTCGGCAGATTGGCCCAGCGAAAACAGGCTGGGGGTCACAATCTCGGCCCAGTTCGCGAACAATGCGCCGGCCAAACCGGCAATGGCGGCCCCCGCAGCAAACAAGACGGTTTTTCTGGCGCGGACGTCATAGCCCATGAGGGACATCCGAGTTTCATTCTCTCGAATGCCGACTGCGATACGGCCAAAACTTGATCTCAGCAATGCCGACACAAGGAAGAACACTACTCCCAACAGAACCGCGCAGACATAAAAATAGCTGTCCCCCCAGATGTAATCGTCCGGATGACCGGGGATGTTCAGGGTCTGAAAGCCTGGGATGCCATTGAAACCGCCCAAACGAGCGTTCCCAATCATATATTGCGGTCCAGCTGTGGAATTGATGAACTTGAACAGGATCAAGGTTACGACCAGCGTGATGACACCAAGATAGACGTCATTCAATCGCCCATAGAACATCATCGCGCCTAAAAGGGCCGCAAATACCGCCGGAACAAGAACGGCGAGGACCATTGGAACCGTGCTTTCACCAATGTTGATGGCTGCAATGGCATAGGTATAGGCGCCCAAACCGAAAAATGCGGCTTGCCCGAAGCAGAGGATGCCTCCAAATCCCCAGATCAAGCCAAGGCTTAGTCCGAGCATTCCGTAAACGATCAAAACAGTCAGGGTATATGTGCTGGTCAACAGCGGCATCACCCAGATCAGGATCGCTGTGACGAGGATAGTCGTGATGGCGTCTTTTGAAAGGCTCCTAGGCATCACAGCTTCCCCTTGAAGAATTTGGCGGTAATACCCTGCGGCAACAGGCGAAGCAGGACGACCGCAGCCACAAGAAGGGCGACTTCACCGATCACGGGCGAAATGGCAAAGGTGAAAACTTGGTTCACAATGCCGAAGAAACCGGCGCTTGTGAAAAGGCCTGCAATCAGAGAGGGCCCGCCCGCGATCACCGTGATGAATGACTTGGCGATATAGGCACCACCCGAGGTCGGGACGAGGCCAACCAGAGGGGCAAGAACCGCTCCGGCCAATCCAGAGAGGGCGGATCCACAAAAGAAGGTGGCCATGTAGATACGATCAGGACTGTACCCCAGCGCTGCCGCCATATCCGAGCGTTGCATCGCGCCGCGTGCGATCAGCCCGGCACGGGTCGACTTTAGGATTGTAAGCATCCCGATCAGCAGCAGTCCCGCGACCACGATGATAAAGAAATTGTACCCGTTGATCTGATAGTTTCCGATGGTAAATCCAGGGATAGGTGTTGAGATCCCGGTTGTGGTATTGCCAAAGATCATGGTGGCAAGACCAATGAAGAACAGGCTCAGTCCCCATGTCGCCAACATCGTATCGACCAGTCGCCCATAGAGATGGCGAATGACCAGCCGCTCAGTGATAAGACCAATCAGGCCAACAACAATTGGTGCGATAATCAGCATGGCCAGAAAGATATTCACGCCAAGGTTTACAGCAGTGATGGTGGCATACCCCCCCAGCATCATGAATTCGCCATGGGCGAGGTTGATCACTTTCATCATGCCGAAAACGACTGCGAGGCCTGCGCTGATCAGGATCAGTGACGCGACTGCATAGAGCATTTCAACAAGAATGACGACGATTAGGTCCATAAGAGTGTGTTTCCGCTGGAAAAATGAGTGGCCCGATCAGGGGCGTGTGGGGCGGCGTTGCCGCCCCGTCAAAATCATCGGGAGATCAGATGTTGATTTCATATTGTGTGTTGTCATTCGGCTTGGCTGACAAGTCGCACACAGCCTGCGTATCGATCGGCTGGCGCTGCGCCAGCGTTTCGATCACTTTCATACCCTGGTTCTCCATTTCCATGATGTGAACATCAAGAACCGCGTGGTGGGTCTTGGGGTCGACTGTGATCTTGCCAGCCGGGCCGTCAATCGACAAACCCGATTCCATCGAAGCAATCAACGCATCACGATCCATCGAGCCAGCCTGGCGCACGGCTTCAGCCCAGGTCATCACGCCCTGATAGTTTGATACCGCAAGTTCATTGATTGCACCGCTGTCTCCATAGGCAGCTGCCCAACGGTCCTTAAAGGCGGTGTTCGCAGGCGTATCCAACTCTTGGCTATAGTTGTAAGCAACCATAATGCCGTTACCTTCTTCAGCAGTCAGAACTTTGTGCTCGTTGCCAACGCCCAAGGTTGTTGATGCTAGAGGAATGCGATCGTTCATGCCCGCAGCGGCCCACTGACGGAAGAAGGAAAGATGTGCACCGCCGACAAGCGGTGCAATCACCAGGTCGGGGCCAGCAGACTGGATCTTGGCGATGGTCGAGCCAAAGTCGCTGACATCCAGAGGAAAGAAGTCGACGCCCACGGTTTCACCACCATTGTCGGCCACGAATTTCTGAATCCAGCGTGCGGTGATCTGACCGTAGTTATAATCGGCCGCGAGGATGTAGACCTTCTTACCTGATTTACCCATTGCGTGAGGCACCAGTGCCTCAACCTGCTGAGCTGGTGTTACACCGTTGATAAATATGTTCCGGTCGCAGACGCCGCCTTCGTAAAGAACGTTATAGAAATATGGTGTCTTGGTTTTACGCATTGTTTGACGGATGGCCTCACGCGAAGCTGACAGAATGCCACCATGTACGACGTCGACCCTGTCCTGACGCGCCAGTTGCTGGCCATATTGAGAATAGAGCGCCATGTCGGACTGAGTGTCATAGGCCACAACTTCGACCTGCTTACCAAGAAGGCCACCGGCGGCGTTGATTTCACCCACGGCGAGGCGCATGGCCATGTCCATTGGCTTGCCATAGGCATCAAAAATGCCAGAGGTATCTAGGATCGAACCCAGCTTGATCGTATCGGCGGCCATGGCCACACGAGGTAACATTGATGCACCGGCAAGTGCAGCCGAGCTGGCTAGGAAGTTGCGGCGGTTTAGTGACATATCAGTTTCCTCCAAATGTCATTCCTGTTGAGGCTGGACGGCTTTTCCCGTCACTTATCGGCTTTTGGTTTGTCTTTGATCCGGTTGGCATAATCAGCGGTTCGGCCTGCTAGATTTGCATCGAAATCAAGACCGATTTCCTCGCCCATCTGCTTCATCGCAGGCAGGCGCACTGCCATTCCGAGGATCTGATCCATTGCGGCACCAAATGCGCCATCAACGCCTTCGCCAGAGCCTGTGCCATTGCTTCCACCTGCGCCCGAGATTTGGTTGATTTTGATCGAGTCGATCTTTTCAACCGGCTTCATCATCTGCGTCATGATTTCGGGCAAACGGTCGAGTTTACGCTCTTCCAAGCGCATCCGGATTACCGCACTTCCCAGTGTGTTCTCAGCTTGGTTTAAAGCGCTGCGACCTGCAGCTTCGGCTTCCATGCTGGCGCGTTCAGCCTGGCTGGCTTTGGTTTTTGCGGCGGCATCAGCCGTGGCTTTTTCAAGCAGAGACTGAACATCATGTTTGACCCTTGCCCCTTCGAGTTCCAGCTCTTTGTCCTGCTGTAGGCAGGCGATTTCACGTTCACGCTCAGCGATTGCACGCTGTTTTTGAGCCTGAACACTTTCCGCCGCCAGGATAACCTTAGCCTGGGCCTCTTCTTCTTCAACGCGCGCTTCGGCCTCCGCCGCACGCTTGCGAGCAATCAGAATATCGTTTTCGATCTTTTCTTCTTCGAGAGTGCGTATTGCTGCCATCTCGGCCTTTCGTAGCGCTTTGTCACTATCTACCTGTGCCGCTTTCACCCGCTTTTCATTCTCAATCCGTGCGGTTTCGCTGGCGAGTTTCGCCTCGTCGTGCGCTCTTTCTTCCCGGGATTTTGCGTCTGCTGTGAGTTTTGCCAGATGCTCTTGCTGCGCAATTTCGGCCTCACGTTCAGCGCGTTTCAGTTCAAGCTGTCGCTGGTGCTGGGCCAGATGACTTTCCCCTACAGCGACCTCAGCCTCTGTCTCGATGCGGATGCGCTGTTTGCGTTGAATTGCGACCAATTCTGCCAACTGACGCATTCCCTGCGCGTTGAAAGCGTTGTTTTCGTTCCACTGGCTAAGGTCGCTTTGATCAACTGAAATAAGCGAAACCGAAATCAAGGTCAGTCCCAGTTTTACGGCCTGTGCTTCGATTGCTTCGGCTACATCTTTGGAAAACCCCGAGCGATCCAGGTGGATATCTTCCAGTGTCCGAGCGGCCGCCGCGCGTTGAATGGCATCGACGAGCGAACCTGCAAAGACATCTTTGACAGTGTCGCCGCCGCGCGCAATCCGTGAGCCCAAAGCCTGAGCAGCAGTCGCGATGCCATCCGTTGTCGGCGCAACACGTAGTTCAAATTCAAACTGGACATCTGCCCGCATCTTGTCCCGTGTCAGGATGGCGTCCCGACCCTCTCGTTGGATGCTGAATGTCAGTGCGCCCATCGATACTTTTTGAATCTGATGCAGGATGGGAAGAGACAGGCAGCCTCCGTCAGTAACGACACGACGCCCGCCCAAGCCGGTTCTCACCAACGCGGTGTCCAACGTAGCTTTTGCGTAATAACACTGCAGAAACCAGATCGCGACCAGTGCGACGACAATCAGCAGAACCGGTAGGATGATCCAAGCCAAGGTAATTCTCCCCATTTGATCAATCGTCGGGCAGACTGCCCGCGATCCATTCGTTCACCAAAGCGTGGGAGATTTTACTTTCCATTTCAAGTAAGAATTTGAAATGGAAATTAATATTTCTTAAGTTATTGTTTTAAAATTCTTTTATCAGTTCAAAGTTCAAACCCTCGGCTCGTGCGAGGTAAATAGGCGCCCTTGCGCCCTTGTTAGATGACGACAATTTTCGCCCACTTCGATGAATCACCGGTAGGACATCGGAGGCGCTATATTCACGCCAAACCTTCTCATGCTGCTGCATCAACCCGGACAAAAAGTGCACTCCTTCATAGGTGGACTGCCCCAATGTGTTCAAGACCGGTGCTTGATCTCCATGCACCCGGTAGTACTTTTCCTTGAAGGTCGCATTTTCTTCGGTCGGTAGCCCGCCAAAATAGGATGATGCGGCGAACATGCGTTGGCTGTTCTTTGCGCCGCATGCAAGCAGGCCATTCTCATCAAGAGCGCAGGACAAACGGATCATCCGGCCGTGCAATTTTGCCTTGCCGAAGGCCCGGTTGAACGCCACCGCGTCCTGACCAATCAGGGAGATCAGTACTGCCTCCGCTCCTGATCTGGCAATCTCTTCGACAAAACGGTTCATGCTTTTCAGGCCAAAGGGAAGGTATTTCTCATAGGCCAAACCAACTGCCATTTCCCGAAGTTTGGCCTTGGCATAGTTGTGTGACGTCCTGGGCCAAACATAGTCGTTGCCAATCAGAGCCCAGCTCCGGGGCCGGTATTCGTTTTGTAGATGCTCAATTGACGGACCCAGTTGTTCTTCGGGTGTTTCGCCTATTGCAAACAATCCGTCCGTTCGCTCACCACCTTCGTACAAAGGTGTGTAGATGTAGGGGATCCGCTGACGGACAATCTTGCTGAGCCGTTGCCGGACGGAACTAATGTGCATCCCGACAATTGCATCAATGGAATCCGTTTCGATCAGGTCGTTGACGGTCTCTTCGATCGAAATGCTTGCCTCCATGGCGGCGTCTATCATGACGAGTTGTACCTTGCGGCCAGCGATACCGTTTGCTCGGTTTAACTCCTCAACAGCGACCTGAGCACTTGAGATGCAAGACGGCGCCCAAAGACCCGCAGCACCACACAGCGGGATAAGGAGGGCGATCCGATACGTTCCCTTGCCGCGCAACACTGGACTATCGCGCAGTTCCTCTAGTTCAGTTGGAACCTCTAGTAACCTAGTCAAAGTAGTTCTGCCTTTCCCTGCCAAATCGGGATCGCTACATACCAATTGATTTTACTTTCCAAGTCAAATAAATTCAGGATATCAAAAACAGGGGCCCCGATGGAAACGCGCTCGAACTCAATTCAGGACTATCTTTCCTATGCTCTGGCTGCGGCCCATCGCAAGATGTCTGCATCTTTGAACGCTCGCCTGAAACAACATGGCATTCAGATCGAAGCTTGGCGCGTTCTTGAAACGCTAGAGGCTGGCCAACGGTTGACTATGGGGCAGCTTGCTGAAGTCGTGTTGATGAACCCACCGACGCTGACAAAACTGGTGGACCGGATGGTTTCTGACGGCTTGGTGCACCGACAAGTTGCGCAGGTCGACCACCGTCAAATCAATGTGCTTCCTACAGCTCTTGGCAAAAAAAGAATGCTGCAAATCCGGCAGGAGGTACAAGAACAGGATGCTGAATTTCAATCCCAGCTTGGAAAGGAAGAGGCTGGAAAACTCATCGAACTGCTACGTGGAGTGGTTCAATAGCCCTCCAACCCCAAGATCACGGTCAACATCGCAAGTTCATGCAATTGATTGGTTCTCATAGACTGATTTGTGGCAAGGCCGACCGTCAGCCAAGCCCAGTAGATGGCAAATCCTTCCACCTAGCGTGAGTTCTGGCAGTGCCCAATTTTTGACCTGCTGCGAACGGCCAGTTCGAAGGACCGCAAAGCAGCATGTTCGACATGTTGCGATAGTCTCCTCTGGGCCGTTCGCGACATTTCGGCACGTCCTAGGGCAACTATTCAAAGGTCAATAACTGCGCATAGCCACCGTTGCTGCCGGTCCACGAGGGTGGCGCCGCTCTCTCCAGGTTCCGGAAGGCTACTCACAGCCCGAAGCGGAAGTGCGTCAGGTTGCCCGATATAGGCTAGGCTAGACTCAGGACTCATAGCCAATAGATGACCAAAGCGGCGAGAGCGCTTGCTGAGAGGTAGACTTTGGGACACCTGTCGTACCGCGTCACCACCCGCTGCCAGTCTT
>NZ_LIKT01000040.1 GCF_001294455.1 Phaeobacter sp. 11ANDIMAR09 | reverse complement strand
AACCAATGGGGGCACGCCATTACCAGCGTTATTGTAACCAACGAGTGGAGTGTACGCTGAAAGTGGAAACTCAGCATTCTGAATAGAACAGTAGTTACTGATCGTAACTTTTGAAATGAGATGCATCTGATTAGCCTAAAAAACGATTTTCAATCACACAGCACACAAACAGAGCGCCACTTGCAACCCTAGATTAAACATGAATCGTCAATGCACCCTAAGATGGTTGGGCCTCGTCAGATTCAGAAAACAAACAAATTGAGGTGTAAAGTACACAGAAAGCGCCGAAACTGAAGCACCTCAAAACACTTTTAAGTCATTGAAAAGTGGCGGGGAGACAGGGATTCGAACCCTGGGAACGCTCTCACGTTCAACGGTTTTCAAGACCGCCGCATTCGACCACTCTGCCACCTCCCCGGTCTGCGGGCGGTTTAAGACGCCGACGGGCAACACGCAAGAGGAAATTGCCGCCTCTGGCAATACTGTCGGTTTTGCCTCCCCCCGCTCCAACAAAACTGGCCAAGATAGGCAAGAGGCGGGCGGGATGCTGCCCATCACCCAGCTTTTACAATCGACGGTGGGGCACAGGGTTTTCATGACTGCCGACGCAGGCTATCATCCGCCAAATCATAAGGATGACCGGGAAATCCGGCGGGGCGCGCTTTGGCGCAATGAGCACAGGCAAGGAAACAGTCATGACATCACCCATGCCGACATGGAAACTGAAACCAGGCCTGGCCTTGGCGCTGCTTTCGGCACTGACACTTTCGGCCTGCGAAGAGGGCGCAAATCTTGGCTTTCTGAAACCCAAACCCGCAGATAGCGCAGTAACAGCCTCTAGCCGGACACAATTGGTCGAGCGCGATGTCGAAGCGCCGGAGGTGTTTCAGGTCAATGAGGCCGGGCTCTGGGACGGCCGACCATCGCTGGGCGGTGTCTGGGTGGCGCACCCAGATGCCACGGACCCTGAACGGGTGATCATCCGCAACAACAGCAACGGCAAATTTGTCATCGGCGCCCTGTTCCGGCGCGAACGCGAAATCCCCGGCCCCCGGCTGCAGGTTTCCTCAGATGCGGCCGCGGCCCTCGGCATGTTGGCAGGCGCTCCGGTTGAGTTGAATGTCACTGCCCTGCGCCGCGAAGCCAAACCGCAACCCGAAGAGGGGCTCAGCGAGGCGCGGCTGGAAGACAGCCCCCTGGATGAGGCAGCGACCGCAGCCCTAGGCGGCGAAGCTATCGAGGCCACCCCCCTGGATCCGATCGCCGGGGCCGCCGCCGCAATTGACGCGGCAGCAGCTCCCAGTTCGCAACCCTCCAGCCCCCAGGCCCCGGTTGCCCCGGCTCCGCGTGTGTCCTCGCTGGAAAAACCCTTTATTCAAATCGGTATCTTCAGCGTTGAAAGCAACGCCAAGAACACCGCCGCGCAGATGCGCAATGCAGGCCTGATCCCCACTGTTTTGGCGCAGACCGGAAACGGAAAACCCTTCTGGCGCGTTGTGGTTGGTCCCGCCCAGTCCAAGGTCGAACGCAGCCAGCTGTTGAAAAAGATCAAGGAAACAGGCTTTACCGATGCCTATGCTGTCACCAACTAGAACTGTCCCCACCCCACCCTCAAGGAGGTCACAGGCGTGAAATCAGCAGGTATAAAAACAAGGATCATCCCCTTTTCCAAACTCGCCCTCGCGGCGGGTTTTGGCCTGTGCCTGACGGCCCTGCCGCTTGCCGCATTTGACACCCGGGCACGGGCCGCCTTTGTCTTGGATCAAGGCACGGATACGGTTCTCTTGTCCAAGAATGCCGAAGTGCCCCTGCCTCCGGCCTCCATGTCCAAGCTGATGACGCTCTATGTTGCCTTTGAGGCGCTGCGCGATGGTCGCCTGTCCCTGGATGAACGCTTGCCTGTCAGCGCCCATGCCATGAGCTATGGCGGCTCGACCATGTTTTTGGACACCACGGACCGGGTCCGTGTCGAAGATCTGCTGCGCGGCATTATCGTGCTCTCTGGCAATGATGCCTGCGCTGTCATCGCCGAAGCGCTCAGCCCCGATGGCACCGAGGCAGGGTTTGCGCGCTACATGACCAAGCGGGCGCATGAGCTGGGCATGACAAATGCCAGCTTTGCCAATTCCAATGGCTGGCCCGCCATCGGCCACCGTATGTCAATGCGCGACCTTGGTATTCTGGCGGAACATCTTATCGAAGACTTCCCGCAGTATTACCCGCTGTTTTCAGAAAAGAGCTTTGCCTTTGATGGCCGGGCCCCCTCAAATACCCGCAACCGCAATCCCCTACTGGGTCTGGGCATTGGCGCCGACGGGCTGAAGACGGGCCATACCTCAGAAGCAGGCTACGGCCTGGTTGGTTCTGCGGTACAGGGTGACCGCCGCGTGATCTTTGTCGTGACCGGTATGGACAGCGATAAAGCCCGCGCAGAGGAGGCGGAAGCCATTGTTAACTGGTCGTTTCGCCAATTTACCAAAAAGATCGTCGCCAAAGCCGGTGTCCCGGTCGCCGAGGCTGAGGTCTGGCGTGGAGCGGAACGATCGGTAGGGCTGGTGCCTGAAACTGATCTGGAAATCCTGCTGCCTGCCCTAGCAGGCAAGACCATCCCCGCAGAGGTGGTCTATTCCGGCCCCATCGACGCCCCCGTCAGCAAGGGCCAGCAATTGGCGGAGCTGGTGGTCCAGCTCGAAGGTCTGCCCGAGATCCGCCTGCCTTTGGTGGCCGAAACTGACGTTGCCAATGCGGGCTTCTTTCTCCGTGTCAAAACCGCAGCCCTGGTCCTCTCCAGACGCCTGCTTGATGGGCCCGAGGCACAAAAGCAGTGACCCAAGAAAATCCCCGCCCCTCTGTCGGCCTGTTTTTGACCTTCGAAGGGATCGACGGCTCTGGCAAATCGACCCAGTGCAAACGTCTGGCCGAGAGCCTGCGCGCCGCAGGCCATGACGTGGTGCTGACCCGCGAACCCGGTGGCTCTCCCGGCGCCGAAGAGATCCGCCGCATGGTGCTGGAGGGCGATCCTGACAAATGGTCAGCCGAGACCGAGATCCTGTTGTTCACCGCGGCCCGGCGCGACCATCTGGAGCGAACTATTCTACCGGCCCTGGCGGCAGGCAAGGTGGTGATCTGTGATCGTTTTGCCGATAGCACCCGGATGTATCAGGGGCTGTCGCGCGGGGATCTGCGCGCCACAGTGGACCAGCTGCATGATCTAATGATCGGGCGCGAGCCGGATCTGACCCTGCTCATCGACATGGACCCGGCCACCGGCCTGTCCCGCGCCAAGGGCCGACAGGGCAGCGAAGAAAGGTTCGAGGATTTTGGCATCGGGCTGCAGGAGAAAATGCGGGCGGGCTTTTTGTCGCTGGCCGAGGAATTCTCACCCCGGTTCCGTATTGTTGACGGCGCCCAAGAGATCGAGACCGTCGCCGCAGATGTCTTGCGCCAAACCCAGGCCGTCTTTGGAAGCCGCACCGAGGTAGCAGACTCATGAGCCGCGCCCCCAAAGCAAAAGCAGACGAAGAGCTGCCGCGCGCCGATCAGGCCCCGGGGGCACCGCATCCGCGCGAAACCCTGCAGCTTTTTGGCCAGGATCAGGCCGAACAGGACTTCCTCACCGCCTTCAACTCCAACAGGCTGCACCATGGTTGGATGCTGACCGGTCCTCAGGGGATCGGCAAGGCAACTCTGGCCTGGCGCATTGCCCGCTTCCTGCTGGCCACACCCGTGGCTGAAGAGGACGGGCTGTTTGGCGCCCCGCCTCCGGCAACATCGCTGTCGATTGACCCGGACCATCCAGTTTCGCACCGCATGCAGGCCTTAGCCGAACCCGGGCTTGCCGCCATCAGCCGCAGCTACAATGACAAGGGTAAGCTGCGCGATCAGATCGTGGTCGATGACATTCGCAAATTGAACAGGTTTTTTGGCCTCTCCTCCGCCGAGGGCGGCCGCCGGGTGGTGATTGTCGATGCGGCTGACGACATGAACACCAGTGCCGCCAACGCATTGTTGAAAATGCTGGAAGAGCCTCCCGCCCGCACCACGCTCTTGCTGATCTCGCACCAACCCTCGCGCCTGTTGCCGACAATCCGCTCGCGCTGTCGCACCCTGCGGCTGGGTCCTCTCCAGCCCGATGACATGCAATCCGCCCTAGAGCAGGCCGGGGCTGAACTGCCGGAAAACACCCAGCATCTCAGCGCCCTTGCGGCGGGTTCGGTTGGCGCAGCCCTGCGCCTGCTCAACCTTGATGGGCTGAAAATTTACGCCGAACTGGTGCAGATTCTCAACACCCTGCCGCGGCTGGACCGCCAGCGTGCCCTGGCTCTGGCCGAAGCCTCCGCCCAGCGTGGCGCGGCAGAGAAGTTCGAGCTCTTGTTGACCCTGGTCGAGGTCGCCCTGGCGCGACTGGCCCGCGTGGGCGCCACTGGCCGCCCTCCCGAACCGGAAGCTGCGGCGGGCGAAGCCGCCATGCTGACACGGCTTGCCCCGACACCGCAGAAGGGGCGCGCCTGGGCGGATCTTTCGGCCGAAGCCACAGCGCGGGCCCGCCACGGTCAGGCGGTGAACCTTGACCCGGCTTCACTTGTCCTAGATACGGTTTTCAAGATGCAGGAGACCGCATCCCGGTGACCTGTGTGCAGGCACCCCGGATCTGGTCAAAGACAGGACGAGGCAGGCATGAGCACCACCACTCCACAGATCACCGACAGCCATTGCCATCTGGATTTCCCCGATTTTGAGGGCGAGCTGGAGGCGGTGATTGCCCGCGCAGCCGAAGCTGGTGTGACCCGTATGGTTACCATCTGCACCAAGCTCAAGAACGAGCCTGCCGTGCGCGCCATCGCCGAGGCCCATGCGCCGGTGTTCTATGCAGCCGGCACCCATCCGATGAGTGTCGCCTCAGAGCCCATGGTTAGCTATGATGAGCTGATTGCCCTGGCCGATCATCCCAAATTCATTGGCATTGGCGAAACCGGGCTCGACTACCATTATACCGCTGAAAGCGCTGAAATTCAGCAACAAAGCCTGCGCACCCATATTGCGGCCGCCCGTGACACCAAGCTACCGCTGATCATCCATGCCCGTGCTGCCGACGACGATATGGCCCGCATTCTGCGCGAGGAGATGCAGAACGGCGCTTTCAGCTGTGTCATGCACTGCTTCTCCTCCTCAGCCGATCTGGGCCGAGCGGCGCTGGATCTGGGGTTCTATCTGTCGATGTCTGGCATTGCTGCCTTCCCCAAAAGCCAGGAGCTGCGCGATATCTTTGCCGCGGCCCCGCTGGACCGTATTCTGGTGGAAACCGATGCCCCCTATCTGGCGCCGCCGCCCCATCGCGGCAAGCGCAATGAACCCGCTTACTCGGCGCTGACAGCCCGGGTTGGCGCAGAGGTCTTTGGCCTAGATTACACCGATTTTGCCGCCCAGACCCAGGCCAATTTTGAGCGCCTGTTCTGGAAGGCAACCCAGGTGGAGGTTGCCGCCTGATGGCAGAACTGCGCTATACGATCCTGGGCTGCGGCTCCTCCGGCGGGGTGCCACGTCTGGGAGGACACTGGGGCGATTGCGACCCCAATGAGCCCCGCAATCGTCGCCGCCGTTGCTCGATGCTGGTCGAGCGCGACGGGCCAGATGGCACCACCACCGTGCTGATCGACACTTCGCCCGATATGCGTAGCCAGCTCTTGGATGCCGAGGTCGGGCGGCTGGACGCGGTGGTCTATACCCATTCGCACGCCGATCACGTGCATGGCATTGATGATCTGCGGATGATCGTCTTCAACATGCGCGCCCGGGTTCCGGTCTATGCCGATGGCGACACCCAGAACGCGCTTCTGTCGCGCTTTGGCTATGCCTTTGTGCAGCCCGAGGGCTCGCCCTATCCGCCGATCCTGGATCTGCGCACCATTGATGGCGCCTTTACCATCGACGGCCCCGGTGGCGAGATCCCTTTTCTGCCGTTTCAGGTGAACCACGGCTCAATCGATGCGCTGGGGTTTCGCATGGGCCAGCTGGCCTATCTGCCCGATGTTGTCGAAATCCCGGATGAGGCCCTGCCCGCGCTGGAGGGACTGGAGTACTGGGTTCTGGACGCCCTGCGCCGCACACCGCATCCCACCCATTTCAACCTGGATCAGTCGCTGGCCTGGATTGAACGGATGCAGCCCAAACGCGCCGTTCTGACCAATATGCATATCGACCTCGACTATGCCACGATCGAAGCAGAGACCGCCGAAAATATTGCCGTTGCCTATGATGGAATGGTTATCCGCTGCCCTCTTTAGGCGGTGTGAGCCCCCCAGCGCAGCGGAAGATGTGAATAGAGTAATCAAGCGCCATGTTCTTTTGGCGTGACATGATTGATGTACCCCGCCTCCTCAGCTGGAGAAGCCCATGCTGCAAAGCCTGATTGACGTCATCCTGCCAGTTTTTCTGGTCGTCGCAGCCGGCTATGTCGCCACCCAGCGCGGCTTTTTTGGTCAGACGCAGATCGATGGGCTGATGAAGTTCACCCAGAGCTTTGCCATCCCCTGCCTGCTGTTTCGCGCCATTGCCAATCTGGATCTTTCGGACAGTTTCGACCCCAAACTGCTGATCAGCTTTTACACCGGTGCCGGCATCTGTTTCTGCCTGGGCATCATTGGCGCGCGCGTTCTGTTCAAACGCGACTGGGAAGATTCCGTGGCCATCGGCTTTTGCTGCCTGTTTTCCAATTCGGTACTCCTGGGGCTGCCGATCACCGAACGCGCCTTTGGCCCCGACAATCTGACTGGCAACTACGCCATCATCGCTTTCCATTCGCCCTTTTGCTATGGGCTCGGCATCACCGTGATGGAGGTGGTGCGCAATCGCGGGGCTGGCGGTTTCAAAACCGTGACCTCGGTGCTGACTGCCATGTTCAAGAATGTGCTGATCCTCGGCATTGCGCTGGGGTTTGCCTTTAACCTCAGTGGGCTGGTGGTGCCTGGTGCGGTGGATGCGGCGCTACAACTGCTGATCCGCGCAGCCCTGCCCACAGCGTTGTTTGCGCTGGGGGGCGTGCTGGTGCAATACCGCCCTGAGGGTGATCTGCGCACCATTCTCTTTGTCTGCTTTACCTCGCTGATGGTGCATCCGGCCATCGTCTGGACCCTGGGCAGCAGCCTGAACATGAAGCTGGATCTGTTCCGCTCCGGCGTGCTGAATGCCGCCATGGCTACCGGGTTCAACGGCTACATCTTTGCCAATATGTATGGCCGCGCCAAGCGGGTGGCCGCTTCCTCGGTGCTGATCGCCACGGCGGCCTCCACTTTTACGGTCTGGTTCTGGCTCTTGGTGCTAAGCTAAGCCAAGAAAGCTGCCCCATGCCCGGTCAATAGACCGGGCAGCGCCCGACCCTCCCCACGGGAGGGCGCTTTCGCCCCCTCCCAGGGTCGGCCGCAGGTTGTGATCCGAGGGCCATCGGCAAGACGTTCAGGGCTACCAGCGCGGGTCATCCAGCTCCAATTCAAAGCGGCGCGGCATCAGCCCGGCCTGAAACCAGGTGACGAAGCTTTGGATCGAAAACACCGGCAGGCCAGTCGCCCGACGGACATCGCGGGCATAGGGCACCATATTGGTGCATTCCAACACGATGGCCCCCAGATCCGGGTTCGCCGCAACCAGCGCTCTGGCCCCGTCGATCATATCCAGCCGACAGGCTTGAAAATCGATCTGTGGCGCATCCCCCAGAATGTCGCGGGTGAAACAGCGCAACCCATCAGTGCCACCAATTGGCGTATCCTCTGGCGCCCCTGCCGCACGCAGATGCGCTGGAGACAGCGTCTCCTTCGAGATGGTCAGCACTCCCACCCGTTTGCCCGCAGGCAGCAGCGCTTGTACCATCGGCACCTGCATCAGCGAAGAGGTTGCCACAGGCACGCCCAGCGCCGCCTTCACCTGATCCTGGATCAGCGCCAGAAAACCGCAATTGGTGGTGATCCCATCGCAGCCCATGGCCACCAGATCGCGGCCCGCCTCAATGAAGAGATCGACCAGCTTGGTCGGATCATTGCGCACCACCAGATCCGGAGTTGCCCCCCGAACCACCCGGTAATGCACCGGGAAATCCCAGCTTTGCGCATTGCCCATATCGCCATGAATGCGGGGAAACTGCGTCTCCAACATCAGGATCCCTACTGCAGCTCCGTAAACTGTCTTGCCACCCTGTTCCATCATCCTGTCCTTGCTCATTCGTCGGGGACGTAGAGTTGTGAAAAGGCGATACGCACCGCCTCGGTGGCCTCTTCACGCCGTTTTTCAATGTGGCTGCGCAGGGCTTCGACCGCAGCGCTGACATTTCGGCTGCGCAGCGCATCCAGCACCTTTCGGTGCGCCGAGACATCCCCCGGCGCCTGACCATCCGCCTGATCGCGCATCCGCTTCAGGTCGATCAGACGGATGTAACGAATACGCCCATTGAGGTTCTTCAACATGCGCTCCAGCTCGGAATTGCCCGAGAGCTGCACCAGCCGGGTGTGAAAGCTCTCATCCAAGGACAGCAGTTCTTCCAGCTCGGTGGCGCTCTGATAGTCAGGCTCCATCCGGTCCAGGTAGTCGGCGAACCCAGCAATATCGACATCAGAGGCGCGGCTACAGGCGATCCGCAAGGCTTCGCATTCCACCGCCACCCGGGCCTCGTAGAGATCAAGGATATAGCTTGGCGTCAGCGGGCGGCAGAAAAAGCCGCGATTGTTCTGAAAGGTCAAGAACCCCTCTGCTACCAGACGGTTAAGCGCCTCTCGCAGAGGCGTGCGGCTGGCGCCTAGCACTTCCGACAGGGCGCTTTCATTGATCCGTTGATCCGGTTTGAAGGCAAAATCTGCCGCCATCCGGCGCAGCGCCTCATAGACCCGATCCACATTGCTTTCGCGTTTGGCCATGCTGTTTCTTTCCGTTTTCTCCGACCTCATAGCCGGATCAAATTCACCGACAAGCTAGAGCAGACTTGACTTGTCCGCAATATTGAATTTTTAATTGTATACAATTTTGAACACAAAACCCGAATCCTCACAAATCCGGATCGGGCTACCCGCGAAGGAGACCGCAAGATGAGCAATGCGATGAACGGCGCCGAAGCCATGGTGCGGATGTTGGAGGCCCACGAGGTGCGCCATATCTTTGGCCTCTGTGGCGACACCACCCTGCCCTTTTACGATGCCATGCATGGGCTGGACCACGGCATCACCCATGTGCTGACCCGGGACGAGCGCTGCGCCACCTATATGGCTGATGCCTATTCCCGCGTCACCGGCCGTCCCGGCGTGGCCGAGGGCCCCTCGGGTGGCGGCGCCACCTATCTTCTGCCCGGCCTGATCGAGGCCTCAGAGAGTTCTTATGCCGTTTTGGGAATCACCACCGATATCTCCGTCGCCTCCTATGGGAAATACCCGCTGACTGAGGTGGATCAGGACGCGCTGATGCGACCTCTGACCAAATGGAACACGGTGATCAAACAGGCGCAGCACATCCCGCGTATGGTCCGCACCGCCTTCAAGGCCATGACCACCGGACGTTCAGGAGCGACCCACCTCGGCCTGCCTTACGACATCCAATATGATGCGGTTGATCCCAGCGACATCTGGGCAGATCCGAAACACCACAGCTACCCGGCCTATCCCCAAGCCCCCGAGCCGGGCGCAGCGGAAGCGGCCATCGACGCAATTTTGTCGGCCAAGTCCCCCTTGATCGTCTGCGGTGGTGGCATCGTGATCGCTGGCGCTATGGAGGAACTCTCACGTCTGGCCACCCGCCTCGACATTCCCGTCGCCACCTCGATTTCTGGCCAGGGATCTTTGGCAGAGACCCATGCAAACTGCCTCGGCGTGGTGGGCTCCAATGGCGGAACTGATGAAACCTGGGAGATGATGGAGGCCGCCGATCTGGTGGTCTTTATGGGCTGTCGCGCGGGATCTACCACCACCGCCCGCTGGGAGGCACCAACTCAGGGCACCCGCATCGTGCATTTTGACAGTGACCCCATGGTGATCGGCGCCAATTACCGCACCGAGGTCGGCGTGGTCGGGGATCTTCGCCTCTCCCTGGCCGCCGTGAACGCCGAGCTGGATCGCCGCAGGCAGGGGGAGGCCACCTTTGGCGGCGCTGCCGCGATTGCCCAGATCAAGACCCGCAAGTTCGACCGGTTCCGCCAATTGGCCCAAAGCAGCCAGGCCCCCATCCGGCCCGAACGGGTGGTGGATACCCTGATGCGAGTGCTGCCACCGGATGCCACCGTGGTCTCTGATCCCGGCACCAGCTGCCCTTACTTCTCCGCTTATTACCAGCTGCAACAGCCCGGGCGCTATTTCATCACCAACCGGGCCCATGGCGCTCTGGGTTATTCGCTCTCGGCCTCGCTGGGGGCCTGGTATGGACGCCCCAACTCCAAGACCGTTGCGCTGATGGGCGATGGCTCCTTTGGCTTTACCGTGGGCGAGCTGGAAACCATCTGCCGCGCGCGGGCTCCAATCACCTTTGTGGTCTTCTCGAATTCGAACTTTGGCTGGATCAAGGCCAGCCAGCATGCCGATAAGGACGCGCGCTATTACAATGTCGATTTCAATCGCACCGACCACGCAGCCGTGGCGGCGGCCTATGGGGTCAAAAGCTGGCGGGTGGAAAACCCCGACGACCTGGAGCGGGTGATGCGCGAAGCGGTGGATCACGATGGGCCCACCCTGGTTGATGTGGTCTGTCAGGCGCTGGAGGAAAGCAACGCCCCGGTGCGGCGCTGGATGGGGTGAGGCCCGTGTCGTAAAGGCTCTGGGAGAGCGTTTCAGGGCCGAACGGGCGGAGCCCTGGTGGCCCTACCGAACGGGCAGAGCCTTTGGAGACCTTACCGAACGGGCGGAGCCCTCAGCGCCCGACCAATGCGGCAAGGTCCTGAACGCCACCGCAACGCCGCAGCATGCCACCAACCAAATCGAATCTGCATCTGCACAGATCCAGCAGCCTAAGCCCCCTCACTGCAGGTCAGCTTGGAGCGGCCTTTTCGAAACTACGTTCCCCACCTCCCTGGCCACAACCACCAACCGCGCCGCGCCATAGGCGCGGCGCCGGGCCCAAGGGGAGAGAGGCAAGTTTGGTTGCCTCGACCCGCGCGGGAGCCCTCCCTTTCTCAATCAGGGTCAATCGATGCAATAGGGGGCAAGCTCGCACTTCAAGAGCGCCAGAAACTCCTGTCCGATGGCGGACAGAGGCCGCGTCGCCGAGGTGATCACCGCCATCTCCATCAGGATCTGCGGACGGAAAGGGCGCGAGATAAAACCGCCCTCCTTGTCAAAATCCAGCACAAAGGGATCCAGCAGCGCGACGCCCATCCCCTCTTTGACAAAGCTCAGAAGGTTCTTGAACAGCTGCGCATGGACCCGGGTTTTCATCGGCACGCCCGCCTGCAAAAAGGCCTCGCGCAGGCTGCGGTGGGTCATGTGATCCGGCCCCATGACCAGCAAAGGCTCCCCCTCCAGCACCTCCGGTGTCAACACCGCATGACGCGCCAACGGGCTATCCTGCGGCAGTGCAAGCGCGGTCTCCACCCGGATGGGATAGGCCTGCAGCCCATCGTGCAACAGCGGCGTTTCACAGATGCCGATCTCAAACAGCCCGGACATCACCCATTCCTGGATCTTTGACGAATACTGCGACTGAAATGAGATCGACATATCCGGCCGGTCCCGGGAAAACGCCGCGATCAGCCGGGGCATAAATCCAAAAGACATGGAATGTTGCGAGGCCACCTGCAACTGGCCTGCCTGCTTGTTCTGCAAATCAATGACCGCCTGGGTCACATGATCAAAGCCACGCACCACCGTATCGATTTCGCGAAACAGCAGATTGGCCTCCGGGGTGGCCCGCAGCCGCCCACGGTCGCGCTCAAACAGTTTGAAACGGGTCTGTCGCTCCAGCTGATGCAACAGATTGGACACCGCCGGCTGCGAAATACCCAACAGTGCCGCTGCGCCCGTCACGGTGCCGGTCTCGATGACCGAATGAAAGGCCTGTAACTGTCGAAAACGTAGGTTCATCCCTCACTGTATCATTTTTCCTTATGGATCGCATCGAAAATTATATTTGAAATGATAAAGCCGACTGGGCATGGTCAGCACAAGACCAAGGTGCCTCAGCGGGAGACAAGGCCTTGAGATTGCAGCAGGCGTTCCAGTTCCCCTGGAGCCTCGCAGATCTCTTTTCGCCCTCCCCAACCAATTGGGCATCTCCGACAGGGCAGAAAAGAAACGTATATGAAAACAGAACCTATCATCATCATTGGCGCCGGTATTGTCGGTGCGGCTACGGCGCTCTGGCTGAAACGCGCCGGGCATCAGGTCACGCTGATAGACAAGGGGGAGCCCGGCATGGGCGCGTCTTTCGGCAATGGCTGCCTGCTGGCGAGCTGCGCCATGGTGCCGGTGACCACGCCGGGGCTGATCTCCAAGGGGGCAAAATACCTGTTCGACCCCAATTTCCCCCTGTTCATGCGCTGGGGCTACACGCCCAAGCTGTTGCCCTGGCTAATGAAATACCTGTCCTTTGCCAATGACGCCGACACCCGTCGCATCGCCAAATCGCTCACCCATATTGTCGGCGACAGCGTCGAACAGCACCAGGCCCTGACCCAGGGAACCCCGGCGGCCAAATGGATCAAGGAGAGCGACTACAACTTTGCCTATAAGGATCGCGCCGCCTTTGAGGCCGACGCCTATGTCTGGGAGCTGCGCCGCGAGGCCGGTTTTATTCCCGAAATCATCGAAGGTCCTGCGGTGCAGGAGCATGAACCGATCCTGGGCAAGAACACCTCTCTTCTGGCGGTGAACAAGAACCACGGTTTCATTCTGAACCCCGCCAACTACGTCAAAGACCTGGTGAAACTCCTGGTCGAGATGGGCGGCACCTTTATCCAGGCAGAGGTCAAGGATTTTGATCTCAGCGGCGGCCAGGTTTCAGCGGTCGACACCGACAAGGGAAGGTTTGCCTGTGACAAGGCGGTGATCTCTGCCGGGATCTGGTCCAAGCCCTTGATGGAAAAACTGGGGCTCAATGTGCCAATGGAGGCCGAACGCGGCTATCATATTCTGTTCAAATCCCCCAATATCACCCCGCGCTACCCAATGATGGTGGCGGCCGGGAAATTTGTTGCCACCCCGATGGATCAAGGGCTGCGCTGCGCCGGGGTTGTTGAATTTGGCGGGCTGGATGAAACCCCATCCAAGGCCCCTCTGGCGCTGTTGCGCCGCACCGTGGCCGAAACCTTTCCGCAGATGCAGGCCGCCGAAGAGGAAGAATGGCTGGGCTTCCGCCCTGCCCCGACCGATAGCCTGCCCTTGATTGGCGAGCTGGGCAGTTCCGGTGTCTATACCGCCTTTGGCCACCAGCATATCGGCCTCACCGGCGGGGCCAAGACCGGGCGCATGGTGGCCAGTCTGATCTCAGGCCAGCCCATGAACCTTGACATGCGCCCATATCAACCTGATCGTTTCGCCTAAAACGTGTGAATAACTCATAAAAACAAGCTGAAAACAGCAAAACCAACCTCCAGGGAGACTACCATGATGTCTAAAATCTCGATTAAAACCGCCCTTTCCGCCTCGGCTCTGGCTCTTGCGGCCTCCGGTGCCACGGCTGAAAGCTGGGATATGCCCATGGCCTATGCCGCCACCAACTTCCATTCCGAAATGGGCGTGGTCTTCGCCGACAAGGTGCGCGATTACACCGGTGGTGAGATCGACATTACCGTGCACGCCGGTGGTTCCCTGTTCAAAGGTGGCGAAATCAAACGCGCGGTGCAGACCGGCCAGGCCCCCATTGGCGAGCGCTTCATGTCCGCCCATGCCAATGAGGCACCGCTGCTGGGTTGGGACAACCTACCCTTTGTGGCCAGCACCTATGCCGACAATGACAAACTCTGGCATGCCGCCAAGGACCGCGTGAATGCACAGCTGTCAGATCTGAATCTCGTAGCGCTTTACACCTGCCCCTGGCCGGGCCAGGGCTTTTACTTCAACAAGGAAGTCGCCTCTTCTGAAGACACCCAGGGCATCAAGTTCCGCAGCTACAACACCGCCACCGCTACCTTTGCCGAAGAGCTGGGCATGATCCCGGTGCAGATCGAAGCCGCCGAGCTGAGCCAGGCGCTGGCCACTGGCGTCGCCGAGGCCTTTATCTCCTCGGGCTCCACCGGCTATGACCGCAAGGTCTGGGAGCATCTGAGCCATTACTACAAAGTCAACGCCTGGCTGCCGCGCAACTATGTCATGGTCAACAAGCAGGTCTGGGAAGGTCTGAGCGCCGAAGTCCAGGGCCAGGTGCAACAGGCCGCCGATGAAACCGGCACCGCCTGCGCCGCCAAGTCCGAAGAACTGGCCAATTGGTATTTTGAACAGCTTGAAGGCAATGGCATGGCCGTGACCGATGCAGGTCCCGCCTTCCTGGCGGAGCTGGAAGCAATCGGCGCCAAGATGACCGCCGACTGGCTGGCTGCGGCCGGAGATGACGGCCAGGCCATTCTGGACGCCTATAACGCCAACTAAACCCACCACTCACCCGACGGCTCCTGCTCTTACCAGATAGGGGCCGTCTTTTTTTACTGCACTTCGGAGGATGGGCATGCGTGATTGGCAACCAATACTGGGCCTGCCGCTCTGGGCTTGGCTCTTTGTTTTCCCAACTATTTTGGCACTGGCCGCGCTTGCAGCACCCGGCCCGACCGGCCGTGCCCTACGGCCAGCGCAGGCCGTTTTGGACCGGATGTACCTACTCTCCGGGGTGCTGGCCTCGATCTGTATGGTTTCGATCCTGCTGCTCATCGTTGCCCAGATGGTCGCGCGCTGGAGCAGCATGACCTTCCCTGGCTCGACCGAATATGCCGGCTATGCTATGGCGGCGACCTCCTTTTTAGCCCTGGCCCATGCGCTGACCCGTGGCGCCCATATCCGGGTATCGATCTTGCTCAACATCGGGCATCATTTCGGCCTCTGGCTGGATGCGCTGGCCATGTGGATCGCCGCAGTGACCGCCACCTATTTTGCCCGTTTTGCCATCAAAACCAACATCATGTCCGAGATGTTGAATGACCGCACCCAGGGGCAGGACTTCACCCCGGAATGGCTGATTTCAGCCCTAAAGATGTTTGTCACCGCCCCTTCGGGTTGGGGCAAGCTTTGGGCCGAGACTGGCTCGGACTGGGTCTATACCCCGGTTTGGCTGCCACAACTGCCGATGTCGATCGGCACCGTGCTGCTGGCCCTGGCGCTTTGGGATTATCTGTGTCGTCTGCTGATCACCCGCCGGGCCAGCATCACTTCGGAGGCCGTGGAATAATGGGCGAGATTTACACAACCCTGATTTTTGTTTTTGTGCTCTTTGCCCTGCTGGGCAGTTCGGTCTGGATTGGCCTTGCATTGATGGGCGTCGCTTGGGTCGGGATGGAGCTGTTTACCACGCGGCCCGCAGGCGACGCGATGATCACCACCATCTGGACCGGAGCCTCCAGCTGGACTCTGACGGCGCTGCCGCTGTTCATCTGGATGGGAGAGATCCTCTATCGCACCCGGCTGTCGCAGGACATGTTTCGCGGGCTGGCTCCCTGGATGCGCTGGTTGCCGGGTGGCTTGCTGCATACCAATATTGCCGGCTGCACCATATTTGCCGCCGTCTCGGGCTCCTCGGCGGCGACGCTGACCACGGTGGGCAAGATGTCGATCCCCGAGTTGCGCAAACGTGGTTACCCGGAATATATGATCGTCGGCACCCTGGCTGGTGCCGCCACCCTGGGGCTGATGATCCCCCCCTCACTGACGCTGATCGTCTATGGAGTCTCGATCAATGAATCGATCACCAAGCTGTTCATGGCCGGTATCTTTCCGGGGTTGGTGCTGGCCAGCCTGTTCATGGCCTATATCATGGGCTGGCATTTCTTTGCCAAGGATCAGCGCCCTGCCCCGGAGCCTGCCATGTCCTTTGGCGAGATGCTTGCCGAGAGCCGCTTTCTGATCCCGGTGCTGATGCTGGTCACCGTGGTGATCGGCTCGATGTACCTTGGCCTTGCCACCGCCACCGAGGCCGCCGCCGTTGGCGTGCTGGGCGCGCTGACGCTGGCCTTATTCCAAGGCTCGCTCAGCTGGAACACCTTTACCGAGTCCCTGATGGGGGCAACCCGCACCTCTGCGATGATTGCGCTGATCCTGATGGGGGCCTCTTTCCTGTCGCTGGCCATGGGCTTTACCGGATTGCCCCGCGCCCTGGCGGCCTGGATTGATCAGATGAACCTGTCCCCCTTGGTGCTGATCGTAGCCCTGACCCTGTTCTATGTGGTGCTGGGCATGTTCCTGGATGGGATTTCCTCAGTCGTGCTGACCATGGCCATTGTTGAACCGATGATCCGCCAGGCTGGCATTGATGTCATCTGGTTTGGGATCTTCATTGTGGTGGTGGTCGAGATGGCGCAGGTCACACCACCAATCGGGTTCAACCTCTTTGTGCTGCAAAGCATGACCCGCCACGAGATCTCTTACATTGCAAAAACCGCCATTCCCATGGTCGGCCTGATGCTGGTCATGGTGGTGATCCTAGTGGCCTGGCCGGAACTGGCCACCTGGTTGCCCAACAACCTGCGCAGCGGACCCGCTGGCGGATAACAGGATGATCAAGCTCCTGACCATTGTCGCCCGCCACGGGCAGGTGGCAATGATACTTGGGCTGCTGGCCGGTTTCCTGCTCAAGGATCTGGCCAGCGCCCTCAAACCCTGGCTGCCAGAAATGGTGGCCGGGCTTTTGTTTCTCACCGCCTTTCGCATCGGAGCGCCGCGCGCCTTTGGGGGCTTAAAGGACGGGCTCTCCAGCCTCAAATCGGTGCTGATCCTGCAAATGTTGCTGCCGCTTCTGGCTGTGGCCCTGTTTTGGGCTCTGGGCATCGCCGCCACGCCTCTGGCTGTGGCGCTGGTACTGATGCTGTCGGCGCCCTCGGTCACCGGTAGCCCGAATATCACATTGCTGCTGGGGCATGCCCCCGAGCCCGCCTTTCGCCTGCTGATCCTTGGCACCGCTTTGATGCCCCTCACCGTGATCCCGGTGTTTCTGCTCTCGCCGGAACTGGGCAGCCTGTGGAACGTGCTGAGTGCCTCGCTACGCCTGACGGGTGTCATTACTGTTACCGTCGCCCTGGCCTTTGTCTGTCGTCATCTCTTTGCCCCCAACTTGGCTGAACGTTCTGCCCGGGCGGTGGATGGTCTCACCATTCTGGCGCTGGCGGTGATTGTCATCGGATTGATGGCGGCCCTTGGCCCCGCGCTGTACCGCGCGCCTTTTGAGGTGGTCAAATGGCTTGGCCTCGTTTGTTTGGCCAACTTTGGGCTGCAGTACCTGTGTTTTCGCTGGCTCATGTGGCGCGGCGCGGCCGATATCGCCGTTCCGACATCGGTGGTGGCTGGGAACCGCAACTTTGCACTGTTCCTGATCGCCCTGCCCGCCAGCACCACCGAGCCTTTGCTGATCTTTCTGGGCTGTTATCAGGTGCCGATGTATCTGACCGCGCTAGTCATGCGCCGCCTCTACGCCCGAGCCCTCACGCAGGTAAGCCCGACCTGATCCCGTTCAACTGGGAAAAATCCGCGCCATCTCGGCATCAAAATGCGCCCAGGTCATGGTTGCGCGATTGCCGGCATAGCCGTGGTAATAGCTCTTGCCGCTCGAGGTCGGCAGCCCGGCCCAGATCTTGGCCAGATTGTTCATGAAATCTGTCCGGCTCATATCCTTAGCGATCATGGCGCTCAGACCCGCTTCTTCGAGCAGCTGATGCGCCAAACGGTCTTGCATCTTAGCCGAGAAGAGATCCCCAGGCTTGGCGCCCGCATGACGGGCCAGACGTTTTAGGGTGGCGGGGATAAACTGGTAGCGGCCAATGGCATGTTGCTGACCCGGCGTGCGGGCGATCCAGTCATAGATCTCACCCAAGGTCATTTGGGTCGGGCGTTTACCTGGCTTGATCCGCGCCGCATGTTGCACGGCATCATATTGAGCCCTGCCGGCCTCGGCGCTGGCGATCAGCGTCATCAGCTTTGCCACTGCACCCCTGGCGACGCCACGTGGCAGCTGCCGAAACAGGCTGGTGCCACGCCGGTCCGCAAACAGGCTGGCTAGATTGGCCTGCACTGCCTCCATCTCGGCCTCCAGCCCCTGCGGCGCGGGAGGGGCGGTCAGGACGGAGGCGGGGGAGTGGCGCGCCAAGACAGGTCGGGAGGCAGTATGTCCCTGCCCGAGGAAAGACTCGTTCACGATGGAAAACTGCTCGGCTGCGCTGCCCTGTATGGCGCCAAAGGCAATTAGCAAGGGAATTAGGGGCAAAGCGTTGCTGGTTTTGCTCATATCAGCCTTCTGTCTGAAACCGCAGGTCTGGCACAGGCTATCTTGGCCGAATTGAAATTTCCTTTATTCAACGACGAACCCTGCAGCGAGAGAGCCCCTGGCCGCGCCACCCCTAAAGATCCCGCGTGCGATTGGCGGCAGTCAAAACGGGTTGCCCATGATGTGGATCGCGTCAGCACTGCGGACGGGGCGCGGCAGAGCATCGGGGACCAAGCCAGGCATTTTTCACCGCTGTTTCCGGATAATACAGACTGCGGTCACGGAGGAACATCAACAGCGGTCAGCCACCTGTTGAAATCCGGCGCGGCCAAACTGGCTGAGCTGATGGCGCCTTCTGAGATCCTAAAATGGGGTCAGGTAACGGTCCAACAAGGCGCCGCCAGTGTGTCAATCAGACCTGTGACGGTTGGGATGCAGCCACTGATCAGGCCGCCGGGGGCGAAAACCGCAGCGAGAGGCACGACATTCCGCCATCCAGCTTTGCAGCCTCGGTGTTTGCAACCTTGCGAATGGTGTAACCGGCATCGCGCAGCAGTTGTTCGGTTTTTGGGAAACCGTCCGGAAGCACAACCAGATTGTTGAACCGAATGGCATTGGCGCCGGCTTCTTCACCTTCGGGGATCAGAACAACCTTGTAGCCCTCAAAACAGCCGGACTCGGCAAGGCGCATGGTGGACAGGATGGTGTCTTCGTCCAGCAGCGAACAATCGGTTTTGAAATGCAGCACACCTTCAGGGGTCTGCAACTCGCGGACTTTATAGCCCCAGGGCGCCACTTTTCCGCGCAGCTCATTGATTCCTGCGGAATCGGTGCGCGCCGAGGTGCCAATCAGGATTTCGCGCTCAGTCACTAGGATGTCGCCGCCATCAATAAAGCCAGGCCCCTCAATGGCCAGAACCTCTGGGTAGAGCTCTGACAGGACCTGTCTCACGGTTTCGGCTTCTCCAAGGCGCGAGGGTGCACCGGGACGCATTGTAATGGCAACTTCGGGCAGGCAGAGCGCGGCATCTTCGATGAAGGTCGAATCGGGGAATTCGTCCAGAGCCCCTAAAACGGTGACCTTGGCTCCTGTGGATTTCAAAGCTGCTACGTAATCCGCGTGATGCTGCTGGAACAGCTCGAGACTTGGGGTGCCGATATCTACAGCGCGCAACCCCTCCGTGATGGAGGCACTCGGCTTGCGGGTCACGGCGTGGGTGAAAGTATAGGAACGTGCGCTCATGGTTTTCTCCATTATATGGGGCAGGCCCTTCGACCTCTCAAAACAATCCCGCCGCCTCAATTTTATACAATCGTATAATTTCGTACAAGTATACAAAAAAGTTGCTCATCAAGGACCCAAGGAAGGGCAGCATTGCATGCCCCCCCGCCTTTGCCCTTTGGGTTGCGCTGATCTTGCCAATACGGGCTGGTCCCCCTCTGCCCCCGGCCGTCAAACTCCCCCCAAAGCGCTCCCCGAGGATAGGTTTGCAGAACGGCAGCGTTCAGGCCCCTTCGGTGGCCAGTATGATCCCCTCGCATAAATTCCCCTCTGAAACCGAGGCCAACATTGAGTTTCAAACGCGCCCCGATGACCAGGCTGCCAAGGCCGGGCCAAGCGCGCATGCTTCAAACACTTCGCACCAGGCATCATGATCCAATATGAGTTTGACCTGACAACAGCACCAGAAGTTAGAAGAAGGCTCGTGGCAATTTGTCCTGATACTGCTGTTGGGCAGTATTGCTTGCTCGCCGTAGCGACGATCTCCCCCTTCACCAAGAGCGGATGGACACAAGCCTGGTCGCGTTTACGCAAGATGGCGAAGGTGCCGAAAGATCTCTAAATGATGGATCTGAGAGCTGGTGTTGTGACTGAGCCCAAGACCTTGGGTGCGGATCCATATACGCTCCGCAACGCAGCTCAACACGTGTAATGGCAAACCCCAACTATCTTGCACAGAATCCGATAAGTCATTGATTTGGTCGCACCACCTCCCCGGCTCGAACGGGGAACCTCCTGATCCACAATCAAATGATTT
>NZ_LIKT01000039.1 GCF_001294455.1 Phaeobacter sp. 11ANDIMAR09 | reverse complement strand
ATTGCCAGGTCACCGACTATGGTTAGTGGCGAACTTTGAACAGACACGCTATATCTGCTGCAACGCAATATAGATTGGTAGACCTTGATGGCGAAGAAGATCATTAGCATTGGATTTCAGCTGCCCTCTGGTGAAATCCCTGATTCCGACTTTAGTGACAAGACCTCCTTACTTGACTGGGATATCATCTTGTTTCGCCCAAACATCGAACACTTCATTAGAAACTCCCACAGTTTCACTGGCTATGAATACTACAACGGAAAAATCGCGCTGAACGACACGCAGTCGTTTCGAGCGAAAGAGGCTTGCGAGCATTGGCGGCGTGAGTTGCGTGAAGCCGTTGACAATGGCAAAACAGTGATCGTTCACCTCAATTCCCCAGACGTCGTTTATGCGGCCACAGGCACGAAAGAAACGTCTGGCACTGGCAGGAATCAAAAAGTCACTCGCCACGTTGCAGAGCTATCAAGCTACTCTTCTCTGCCAATTACACTCAAAGCTACTGCAACTCAGGGCAGCGAGATGGCGCTACGTCAAAATTATCGAGATCTGCTTGCACCTTACTGGGGGCGATTTGGTAGCCAATCTAACTACGAGGTAGTTTTCCCAACGGACACAAAGGATTGCTGCATCACTACCAAACATGGCAGTAGACCTGTCGCAATACAAATGGGCAGCAAGTCGTCCAACGGTTCACTTCTGCTTTTGCCAGACCTCGATTTTGAAAGAGACGAATTTTTTGACGAGGTTGATGATGAGTATCAATCTTCTGAAGCAGCAAATCAGTTTTCATCTGCTTATATTGCGGAAATCGTGGGCTTAGAAAAAAGCCTACGTAAAACTTCTGAAAAGACACCAGAACCAGACTGGGCGGGTAGTGAAAGCTATGCCCTATCTGACGAGATTCGTTTGAGAGACGATTTGCTGGTAGCTGAGGCTGAGCTAAAAAAGGCTCAGAAGAACAAGGAACAGTCAGCAACCCTTCTGGCAGAGGCGGGACAACTTCGAGACCTCTTGTTTGAGACGGGTAAACCGCTTGAGGCAGCGATTCTGAAAGCACTTAGGATTCTTGGCTTCGAAGCCAGCAACTTTGAAGATGCAAACTCAGAGTTTGATGCAGTCTTTGAAAGCACCGAAGGACGACTCTTGGGCGAGGCTGAAGGAAGAGACAATAAGCCTATTGCCATTGGCAAACTAAGGCAACTGTCTACGAATATCCACGAAGACTTAGAGCGAGAAGATGTTTTGGTGCCAGCTAAGGGCATACTATTTGGGAACGCTTTCCGCCTGACAAAGCCAAACGAGCGCGACGAGAGCTTCACTGACAAGTGCAAAACATCAGCAGTTTCAATGTCGCTTGGACTTGTTTCCACACCAGAGCTATTTCGAATAGCGCAATACCTATCAAGCTGTGCGGATGGGGAGTTTGCAATAGCATGCCGAAAAGCACTAGTTGAGACTTCTGGCGAAATCGTCTTTCCAAACACGCCAGATGCATACGTGGATTCGAGAAAACCACCGGAAGTTAGGAGAGCAGAGCCTGCGTAGCGAATGTCTGGTCGGAGCGCGACGCCGCAGCACCGAGAGTGCCGTTGGATGGCGGCTCTGGGCCGTCTAGGCTCATTGGCAACACTGGATAGCCATACTTTGCAAAGCCCGCTCTCTGCGCATAGCTGCCTTCGACGCCGAGCGGAGGCGGGCCGCTTGGTCAGTGATCAACTACAGAAGCGCCTGTGGTTGGCTCCCAGCCTAAACACGACCTTCGCATCAGGCGCAGCAATTCATATGCTGTGAATGCGAAGCGGTTGAATGATTTTCCGGTAAGCTACCATTCAGCGGCTGGTTAAGACGCTGGCAAATGCAGCGCCCTAGTCGAACGGTCGCGATGCGCAGAAAACGGGCTTTGCTAATCGTGCCTTTAGCAGCGCGCCAGCCAAGCATCTTGATGTGCGGCCGCAACGAAAGCAGGAATCGATTTCAAGCTTGGCTTAGCAGGGCTTTCAACTCAGCCCCAAACCAGGCGACGAAGCTGGATGCGGGTTGAGTGAAACCGATGGCTTCAGGAGCAACGAACTGAAAGACGCGCTCGCAGGATAAGCGCGACGCATAGGGTTCAATCAACTCCCCTCTTCTAAGCGCATCCATCACATAGATGTCGCGAAGCAAGGCAAAGCCTTGCCCGGAGATTGCGGCCTGTAGGATCATGTCCGCATTGTTGAAGGTCAAGCGCGGACGCGATTCGAAGGGATACCCTGCCAGATAGGTAGCAAAATAGTTGGCCCAATGAACGGTTTCGTCTTCGTGGATGAGTTGCGCCTGTGAAAGCACCCTGGCATCCGAGTTGTCACTTGGCTGCAACTGACCTGTCAAGGAGGCTAGGTAATTCGGTGAACAAACCACCCTCATGTATTCACTGGGTAAGGGAACCAAAGTATTTCCATTAACTTCTGTTTCTTTTGAATTTGGGCATGGAAGCAGGCGCAGCGCGACGTCGATCCGCTCTTCCTCCAGATCCACAAAACGGTTTGCAGCACAGAGTCTGACGTTGATTTCTGGGGAACGCTTCAGAAAAGCAGCGAGTCTTGGCTGCAAAACGATTGAGGCCAAAGATGGGGCAATTCCTATTGAAAGAACCTTTTGATGATACTGACTCCCCACCAAATGACCAATATGTTCCAACTGGTGTGTCACGCTGCGGACCTCTGGGATGATGGCGCGCAGAAACTCTGTTGGCTCCAGATTTCGCCCCTTCGCACGAAATAGCTTTGCGTTCCACCTCTCCTCTAACTTCCTGATATGATATGATACAGTCGGCTGTGACAAATTGAGTTCGCGCGCAGCGGCAGAAACAGAGTTCAGCCGTGATACCGCATCGAGAGATCGTGCCTCCTGCAGTGTTGGGATGAATCTTCGTGAGGCGCTCATGTCTGATCCATAGAGGTTTTCTATAGAACTTTCAACTTTACTGATTTGCGAAATCCCACCCGCTAGGCGAATGATCAGCCAGATTTTTGTTTTCGTCGAGACGGGAGGATAGACATGACAATTTCAAGTAGAGCGGTGATCACAGGCTTCGCTACGGCACTTTCAGTGAGCTTCTATGGATTGGCCGCTCAGGCCGGAGAAACGCTTGATCGTATTCTGAACAATGGCGTGCTGACCGTCGGCACCAATTCAGACTACCGCCCCAATTCTTTTATGAATGACAATAATGAACTCGACGGTTTTGATATCGCGGTCTCCAAAGAAGTTGCAGCACGCCTGGGCGTCGACGTCAAATTCGTAACCCCTGGCTGGGAGGTCATGACCGCAGGACGCTGGGCTGGCCGCTGGGACATGGTTGTTGGCTCGATGACGCCCACTAAGGCCCGCGCCGAGATCCTGGATTTTCCAGCAATCTATTACTTTAGCCCCGCTGCTTTTGCGGTGCATAAGACATCGCCTGCCGAAAAACCGGGGGATCTGGACGGAAAAACCGTGGGCGTGGTCTCTGCCTCAACCTACAACCGGTATCTGGAGCACGATCTGAAGCTCGACGTGGTGGGGATGCCTGCCTTTACCTATGATGTCACCCCCGGTGAGATCCGGGCCTATAGCGATGTGAACGAGTTTGATGACCTCGCCCTTGGCGATGGCGCGCGACTTCATGCAGTATTGCAATCGGTGCCAGTTATTGCCGAGGCGGTCTCCGTTGGCCTTCCGATCAAACAGCTGGGAGAGCCAGTCTTCTTTGAACCACTTGCCCTAGCCACCGACAAGGGGGACGCAGAGCTGAATGCCCGCCTGCATGACATTATCGAAGAGATGCGGAGCGACGGCACATTGGCCAATCTGTCGGTCAAATGGCACGGCACTGACCTCGTCAGCACCAAATAAGGCAAGCCAATGGTCACATTGTTCAAAAGCAGCTTCCAGCATGGGCCGGAGCGTCTGAAACTGGCATCCGGTTTGGCGCTGTCGGTCTTTGCGGCAGCCTTCCTACTGTCGGCCAATCAAGGGGCCTTGGGCGAGATGCTCTTGCCCGCCATGCGCCCTGAGACTCTGGCCGGAAACTGGGGGCGCTTTTCGGCGGCATTGGTGGCCTTTCTCATCGCGGGGGGCGTGGCCTACGCCCTCCTCGGCCTTCAACGCCGCTTGCAAGCCTATCTGATCTGGGCCGTATTAGCGGCAATTGCGCTCGGGTTATTCTATTCCTTTGATCTGAGCTTCGGCTTCATCAGCAAGAAACTGCCCTATCTCTTGTCGCAGGGGGCTGTCACAACGCTCTATGTCTCTGCGATTTCGATCACCCTGGCATTTGTCTTTGCCCTCGCCGGGGCAACGGCAAAACTCTCCGGCATTGGCATTCTTGAAGGCATCGGAGCGTTCTACACCTCTTATTTTCGCGGCACGCCGCTGCTGGTGCAGCTGTTCCTGATTTACCTGGGGCTGCCCCAGATTGGCATAGTCGTAGATCCGGTGCCCGCAGCCATTGCAGCACTTTCGCTGGTCTATGGCGCCTACATGACCGAGATCTTCCGATCTGGAATTCAATCGCTGCCCGAAGGACAGTGGGAGGCTGCCGACGCGCTGGGTTTGCACCGCATGGTGACCTTCCGAAAGGTGATCCTGCCGCAGGCCATGCGCGTGATCATCCCTCCGACAGGCAACCAGTTCATCGCCATGCTCAAGGACAGCTCCCTTGTAAGTGTTGTGGGGGTTTGGGACCTGATGTTCCTGGCCCGTACCGTTGGACGGTCTGACTTCAAAATCCTCGAAATGCTGATCACAGCCTCGATTGTCTACTGGCTGATGTCGATTGTCCTGGAGCTCGTCCAAAAGCGGATTGAGCTGCATTTCTCCAAATCTCTGATCCGCTAACCGTCAGCACAGAAAGAAGTATTGTCAAGATGACTGCGTATACTGACCCTCCGTTGAGAGTAGCTCTGATGGCCAACTCGGGGTTTGACACCGACATTGGCCTGACACGGCAAACCCTAGACGACAAATACCTGACAGCGGTGCTTGAAGGTTGCGGCTCCCTACCGATCATTGTTCCGACACTGTCCGGCAAGATGCAATTGGACGCCTTCCTTGACCTGGTTGATGGTGTCATTCTGACCGGCGATCAATCGAACATCGCCCCCGATGCCTATGGCGTAGTTGGCAACAGTCAGAGCCACGGCCCTTTTGACTCGCAACGAGATGCCACCGCCTTCTATTTGGTAAATGCGGCCCGCAAAAGGAAGCTGCCTTTGCTTGGCATTTGCCGCGGCATGCAGGAGATAAATGTTGCACTTGGAGGCTCCATCCGCACCGGATTTGCCGGAACTGCTGATTATCCAGATCACCCCGAACTGCCCAAGGTAACGGACCCCGACCTTGTCTATCGGGAAGCGCATCCGATCAAGGTCAACCAAAAGACCAAGCTTGGCGAGGCAATTGGCAAGCCCCGTGTACTGGTGAACTCCGTGCATGTTCAGGCTGTTGACAAGCTTGCCGGTGAGTTGGAACCCGTGGCACTATCCGATGATGGGATTGTTGAAGCCTTTGAACTAAGTTCGGAGGAAATGATTATTGGGGTTCAATGGCACCCAGAGTACCGGGCGGCAGAGAGACCACTATCCGCGACTTTGTTCAACTATTTTGCACGGCTCATGAAGGACCGCAAAGAAAGCGCTCCATACGTTTTGTGAGGCTAGTTTTGTTGGGTAGGAGCTCGTCGGTATTCCAACGTTTCGAAGCTGCAATGTCCGGTCTGAATAACCGCATGCATTCAATTTGGGTTTTCCAAAGCTCTCTGATCCTCCTCCAATTCTCATAAAAGTACTGCAAGAACTTCTCAAAAAGTTGAATTTCTATGCGTTGATTTGCCTGTCGCTCTGCGACAATTCATCGATGCGATTGACGGTTTTTGTTTGGTTCGGCCAAACAAATTTTGAACCTAAAGCAGTCGTTCGTACAGCTGAGGCGAAAGCCCGCTTCGTCCCGCATTGTGTGATTTCGCGACCTGCGCGGCGAAGGTCAACTATTGCAAATTCGCACCGAGGACCATGGGTCCACTGCGGGCTGCGAGTGGCCTCGTGTGTTCGCAGCATTCAGACGGCCAGGCAGTGACTGCAGTGGACTCAAACCGGTGATCCGACAACATCAGTCAGGAAGAATTGCGACTTTAAGGCTCTAAGGGCGGCAACGCGAACGAAGCACCAATTCACTGCATCAGATGCTAATGACAGCTTTTGCGTCGACACAGGCTGGAAATCATTAGTTTGCAAAGGCAGAGTTTTTGAAAAGACAAACAAAGGACACCATTACCCATCTACTTTTAGACGCTTGCCTCCGGCGCTTGAATCAACCAACAGGTCAATGAGGCCAAGTGCCGTACGAGGTAAAGTTTCGCGGTCTCTTACCAAGACCGACCTGGTCCGGATTGCCCAATTATCGCACAGGTTGAGCAAGGCGATATCCATCGTCTTCTCATGGCGTTTGGCTGCAGTTTCCGGCACCACCCCGATCCCGACACCCGCTTCGACAAGCCGGCACATGGCTTCGAAACTTCGAACTTGAATGCGCAGGCTGCGATCGTAGCCACTACGCCGAAACTGCCGACGCAGAAAATCCAGCAATGTACTGCCCTCGTGCAAACTTATGTGTTCGAATTCCAGTGTTTTCGCAAATTGCACCTGTTTTCGGAGCGCAAGCGGGTGATCGCTTGGCGTTGCCAATACAAGACGATCCGTCGAAAACGGTATGACCTGCAGCCCTTGGTCCTCAATATCGCCTGAAATGATACCAAGATCCGCCGTGCCATCGACAACAGATCGCACGATTTCATTTGTAAGCCGTTCCTGAAGATCCACCGTCACGCCAGGACGTTCAGATAGGAATTGCGCAAGCAGCTCAGGCAGAAACTCGGTTATGGCGGTTGTGTTTGCGTACAGTCTTATGTGGCCATCCACTGCGTTAGACATCTCATCCTTGAGGAAATCTAACTGCCGCAGCACCAGACGCGCTTGTTTCAGAAACAGCTCTCCGGGCCGGGTCAGTGTGACCCCCTTGTTGCCCCGATTGAAAAGCTGTTGGCCAATTTCCAGTTCCAGCGATTTCATCCGCGCACTGGCAGAAGGCGGCGAAAGATAGGATCTCTCTGCACCACGCGTGAGGTTGCCGCATTCGGCCACGTTCACAAAGAGTCTGAGGTCAACAAATTCAACATTCATCTGCATTCGCCTACCACGAACGCCGCATTACTGAAATGCGAATTTTCAGAATACGACGAATTTGACACAGATGGGCACAGAGATACGAAAGCGAGGCGAAGATGGACATTGCGCAATTGGAAAAGTGGATCGGCAAATCTGAATCCCACGTCGAGCGGATCGCTCCCTTTCCATCAAACGCTCTTGCAGCAACGCTGGATCGCGATGATCCGCATTATACAGACGGAACACCCCTGCCGCCGCTCTGGCACTGGATGCATTTCCTTCAACTCTTCAATCTGTCAGAGGTCGGGTATGATGGCCATGCCGCACTCGGAGGCTTCCTGCCTCCGGTGCCACTGCCGCGGCGCATGTGGGCCGGAAGTCGCCTGAATTTCCTCGCGCCGCTGTCAATCGGCAGTGAGTTAAAAAAGGTTTCAACGATCAAATCTGTAAAAACCAAGGATGGCCGTTCCGGGAAACTGGTTTTTGTCACCGTTGGACATCAAATGTTTGACGGCGACATGCTCGGCATCGATGAAGAACATGACATCGTTTATCGTGAAGAGCCCCGCCCAGACGCGCTCGTACAAACGCCGCCACCTGCGCCTGCGCAATGGGATTTCTCGCGCGATATTGATCCCTCCCCAGTGCTTCTGTTTCGCTATTCCGCGCTGACCTTCAATGGCCATCGCATTCATTATGACCAGCCGTTCTGCGTTGGGTCCGAGGGATATCAGGGCCTTGTTGTGCATGGGCCGCTGCTTGCCACGCTGCTTCTTGATTTGTTGCGTCGCGAAGCTCCCGAAGCAATCGTTCGTAGTTTTGAATTCCGTGCCGTGTCCACGGTTTTCGACAATGAAACATTCTCAGTTCATGGCGCAGCCGAACAAGATGGAAAAACGTTCCAACTTTGGGCGCGGCGCAAAGACGGTACATTGGCAATGAACGCCAAAGCAATCATCGAGTGAGGACAAGCTGTGGATTTTGATCACCAAGATATCCGTGATGCCGTTCAAGCGCTATGCGCAACCTACCCGCCCGAATACCACCGCAAGATTGATGAAAAGCGTGGCTACCCGGAGGAATTTGTCGACGCTTTGACCGAAGCGGGCTGGCTCGCGGCCATGATCCCGGAAGATTACGGCGGCTCGGGGCTTGGCCTCACCGAGGCCAGCATCATCATGGAAGAAATCAACCGGGCGGGTGGCAATTCCGGTGCCTGCCACGGCCAGATGTATAATATGGGCACTTTGCTGCGCCACGGTTCTGAGGAACAGAAGCAACGCTATCTACCCCGTATTTCAAGCGGCGAACTGCGCCTGCAATCCATGGCAGTCACTGAACCCACAACCGGAACTGACACCACCAAGATCAAGACCACAGCGGTGCGCAAAGGGTATCACTATGTGGTTAACGGCCAAAAGGTCTGGATCAGCCGTGTGCAGCATTCCGATCTGATGATCCTGTTGGCTCGGACCACGCCATTGGATCAGGTCAAGAAAAAGTCGCTTGGGATGTCCATTTTCATTGTGGATCTGAAGGATGCCATCGGCAACGGGCTGGAGGTTAAACCCATTCCTAACATGGTCAATCACGAGACCAACGAGCTGTTCTTCGACAATCTTGAAATTCCCACCGAAAATCTGATCGGTGAAGAGGGGATGGGCTTTCACTACATTCTGGATGGCCTCAATGCCGAGCGCACGTTGATTGCGGCGGAGTGTATTGGTGACGGCTATTGGTTCATCGATAAGGTGACCAATTACGTCAAAGAACGCGAAGTCTTTGGACGGCCCATTGGCCAAAACCAAGGCGTCCAGTTCCCGATCGCCGAGGCCAAGATCGAATTGGAGGCCGCGAACCTGATGCGGTTCAAAGCGTGTGCGCTTTTCGACGCGGGCCAAGCATGCGGCACCGAAGCCAATATGGCGAAATATCTTGCCGCCAAGGCCAGTTGGGAGGCGGCGAATGCGTGCCTACAGTTTCATGGCGGATATGGATTCGCTGACGAATACGACGTCGAGCGAAAGTTCCGCGAAACGCGACTTTATCAGGTCGCGCCGATCTCAACCAATCTCATCCTGTCTTATGTCGCTGAGCATGTTCTCGGCCTGCCGAGGTCTTTCTGATGCTGCCACTTAAAGGAATTACTGTTGTTAGCCTTGAACACGCGATTGCAGCGCCTTTTGCCACGCGGCAACTGGCGGACCTGGGGGCGCGGGTTATCAAAATCGAACGTCCCGGTGTTGGGGATTTTGCTCGGGATTATGACAGCCGCGTCAATGGGATGGCGTCGCATTTCGTCTGGACCAACCGTTCCAAGGAAAGCCTGACGCTGGACGTCAAACACGCTGAAGGTGCTACGATCTTGAAAAAGCTGGCAGCAGAGGCCGACGTCGTTGTGCAAAACCTCGCACCCGGGGCCGCCGCGCGGCTTGGCTTGGGGTATGAAGAACTGTCGAAAGAAAACCCCAGTGTTATCGTTTGCAATATTTCCGGATATGGAACGGGCGGCCCTGATGAGAAACGCAAAGCCTATGACCTTCTGATACAGTCAGAAGCGGGTTTTCTTACAACGACGGGCACCCCGGACAGCCCAAGCAAAGCAGGGATCTCGATCGCAGACATTGCTGCGGGAATGTATGCCTATACCAATATTCTTGCGGCCCTTATGCAACGCGGACAAACAGGCAAAGGCTGTCAGGTCGACCTGTCGATGCTTGATTCGATGACCGAGTGGATGGGTTACCCGCTCTACTATTCCTACGAAGGTGCCGAGCCACCGGTACGTGCTGGTGCCAGCCATGCAACGATCTTTCCCTATGGGCCATTTACCGTTGGTGACGGGCGCACGGTTATTCTTGGTCTGCAAAACGAACGCGAATGGAAAGCGTTTTGCGATGTTGTGCTTGAAGAGCCACAGCTGACCGCCGACCCGCAGTTTTCGTCAAACAGCCTGCGTGCCAAGAACAAAGTGGTGCTGACGGAGATTATCACCGGTAGTTTTTCAGATTTGACCACCGAGAATGTCATCGCGCGGCTGGATCGCGCGGGCATCGCCAATGCGAATATGAATGAGATGGCAGACGTCTGGAACCACGTCCAGTTCGAAGCCCGCAATCGTTGGCGCGAAATTGACACTCCAGCCGGGCGTGTTCCGGCACTTCTGCCTCCGGGGGGAATTGGGACCGAACCACGCATGGATGCTGTGCCCGCGCTGGGAGAGCACTCGTCCGCGCTACTGGCCGAGATCGGATACTCCAAAGAAGACATTGCTAAACTACTTGAAGAAAAGGTCATCTGATGACTGATCTAACATCTGCCCGCAGTTTTCTATTTGTTCCCGGCGACCGCCCTGAGCGTTTTGGAAAAGCGGCAGCATCCGGTGCGCATGCAATTATCATTGATCTTGAAGATGCAGTTGCGCCCGAGGCCAAGATGAAGGCGCGCCATCACGCCAAAAAATTCCTTGATCAAGTGACGGTTGAGAAAGTTCTTGTGCGGATTAATGGCATTGAGAGCACATTTTTCGAAGCGGATTTAGCCTTAGCCAACCATCCAAGCTTGTCTGGCGTAATACTCCCCAAGGCGGATGCGGAGAGTTGTTCAAAAGTTGTCCAGAAACTGGAAAACCCAGTCTGGCCCCTGATCGAAACCGTGCGAGGCCTTGTTGATCTTAGAGAAATCGTGAGCCTATCGGACCTTGGCCGACTTCTTTTGGGAACGATTGACCTATCTCTGGATCTTGGTCTGGAAATGGACCATCCCGGCGGGCAAACGGCCTTGGACGCAGCGCGTTTTATGTTGGTGACAAACTCACGTCTGGGCGATCTGCCACCACCAATCGATGGCGTGTTCACAAATTTGGACGACACGACCGGACTTCAAAACGCAACAGAGCACGCATGTGCATCAGGCATGGGGGGCATGATGTGCATACACCCGCGCCAAACATCAGTTGTCCATGCTGCGTTTGCCCCAAGTGAGGCGGAAGTGGAGTGGGCGCAGGCCGTTGTCTTGGCTTCCGAAGAGCAGAAGGGAAGCTTCCTGTTTCGCGGAAAAATGGTGGATAAACCTGTGCTGGATCGGGCTCAGGGCACCCTTGTCGCCCTTCAAGGTCACCGACCATGAGCGACCTCAAACTCAATCGCCTGCCAGAAGTCCGGGTCATGACCTACCCGCCGAGCACAAGACCTGACGCGTGAAACGCGTCTTTTCTTGCCACTCAAATGGCCAATCCGGCCGATCAACACTTCTAACGGAGATCAAATATGAAGTTCCTAGTAACAGCAGGCCTTTGTGCCACACTTTCAACATCTGCATTGGCCGAAGGTGGGTTCGTTCTGACGAGTCCCGACATTGCCGAGGGGCAGGAGTTGGACAATCAATTCATCCTGAATGGGTTCGGGTGTGAAGGAGGCAACGTTTCTCCTGCTCTCGAGTGGAGCGGTGTTCCAGAAGGCACCAAGAGTCTGGCGTTAACGGTTTATGACCCAGACGCGCCAACAGGATCTGGTTGGTGGCATTGGGTGGCTTTTAATATCCCTGCCAATATAAACTCGCTGGCCCAAGGTGCCGGTTCCGCAGATGGTGACATGCCCGAAAGCACGATTCAAATCTCCACAGATTTTGGTGTGCCCGGTTATGGCGGTGCGTGCCCCCCGGCTGGAGAAGTTCACCGCTACCAGTTCAAGGTGCATGCATTGGGCGTCAAGACGCTCGGCCTAGATGAAAACGCCAGTGCTGCGCTTGTTGGCTTCATGACAGGTGCCAACACCATCGCGACGGCGGAGCTAACCGCAGTCTATACGCGCTAATTTTTACGTGCCTAAGCAAAGGCGGGATGAAAAGGTTTCATTGTCGAATCCGCGCCCGCCATTGAGCTGCCGTCCGCAACACATTGAATCAAGCATTCCGAAGCGGTCGTTCATACTCAGTGCGGTATCAGACAAATTGGGCTCCAAGCCCGAATTCGCCGCGCAGAGCACGAAGGTCCGCTGTCGGGAAGTGGGCCACACTTTGCAAAGCTCGCTTACTGCGCATAGCCGACGTAGCAGGGGCTACGCGGCTGGCGCCGATCCGTCCAGGTTGCGGATGACTGCTGTCAGCCCAAAGTGACCGATGTGAAGCGAGGTTGGCTCTCGTTGCCGCACATGCACATATCGCGCCTCGACTTCCCAGAACCGGACATTCAAGCGGTCAAACGCGGCTTCTTGCTCTCAATGTCGGCAATGAGACCGAAGTGCTGAGTGCCAATAAAAACTACGCCCCCAGCTGGACCCTGTGTAAGTAAAAGTAGCAATGGTCTGGAGAACACGACTACGGTTCACCTGTTTTTTCCAGAGTGAAGCTCAGCCGCATTCGCAAACAACTTGGCGGTCGGCTTGATCAACGGCCTATAGGAGTAGCGCAAGAACCAACCCGGGAAGAACTGTCCCCGTTCTTCAAAAGAAACCCGCGCGCGGGGGTGCTCCATAAAGCGGAACCCAGAAGGCCTGTAGCCGGGGTTCTCAACATGTAGGGACATCCGGTTCAAATACTTGATACTCTTGTATCCATAGTGATCCGGCGCAACCAGTCGTAAGGGCGCACCATGCGCCATTGTAAGGCGTTCATCGTTCATTCTGGTGGCTAAGATCACATTGCTTTTCAGTAGATCGTCCAGTGGCAGGCTGGTTTTGGCCCCGTCTTGTCCCCGAAGGATGACAAACCGCGCCTGTTTGTCTGGCATCCCAAGCGGCTGAACGAGATGTTCAAAAACGTCTTTGAATAGAACGCCTTCCCATTTCAAGTTCAGGGAGCTCCATGTTGTAACGCAATGAAAATCGGCAACAACTTGTGTCTGGGGCAGTTCTGACAATTCGGTCCCAATGGTGATTTTTTGCCTTACATCCCCTGAAACCTGAAGCTCCGGACCCTGCGTTTGGGCAGGAAACCGGTCAGCAAATTGGGACAGGCCAAATCTTGGCATGTCTCCGATGTCAAATTGTCCTTTGGGCAGCATAGTCATCGCCTTCATATCTGTGAAATCCATCGATTTGAGTGTTTTTAACATTTGTTTTGATGGGGCTCCTACGGGGCTCCCTGTCCCAGTTTGTCAGGGTTTCTCATGATATAGAGCCATGCAATTTTGCCGTTTTGGTCCGGGGCAAGCGTAGTGATGGAATCCAAAACGCCGAACTGTCTGCGCAGGAAAGCGGGCTTGGCATTCACCATAGACAACTGGGTCGTCCACCCCTGTTCTGCCTTCGCCTTTTCATACAGCGCACGGAATACCTGTATGATTTCGCTGCCACCCACCAATGGGCGCCGCGCAGCTCTTCTCTTGGCCCCACCATCTGACAGCGCAACAGAATTGGGGGTAAGAAGCGACAGCGCCTGATCAAAGTCTTCCGACATAACCGCCATAAAAAAGCGCTGGCTCAAATCGGCAACATCCTCTGGCGTGGCATCGAACCGGGGGCCAGAGTTTTGTAGTTTCTTCTGGGACCTGCTGACCAGCTGGCGACAGGCGGCCTCGCTTGTGCCAAGCGTGTTCGCAATTTCAGAGTAACTGGCATCAAAGGCCTCTCTGAGAATGAAGGCTGCGCGCTCGCGCTCGGTAAGGCGCTCCATGGCCCAGAGCAAGGCCAGTTCACATTCCTGCGCCAGTTCAAACTGATGGTTTGGCTCCTGAACCTCCATTTGAATAAGAGGTTCAGGAAGCCAGGGGCCCACATAGACCTCGCGCTTGCGATGCGCAGACCGCAATGTGTCGATGGCTATATTTGTCGCGACGCGACGCAGCCAGGCTGAGGGGTTTTCAATTTGGCTGGTATCTGCTGCCGCCCATTTCAGCCAGGTGTCCTGCACGGCGTCCTCCGCGCCTGCGCGCTCGCCAATCATACGATAGCACAGGGAAATCAGTTTTGAGCGCTCGAATTCAAATATGTCTGTGGCCATGTTCATGTCTGCTGCCGGACCTGTATTGTCGTGCTGTCAATCTGAACACTTTGGCAGGTTTGCCCATGCCCCAGTCCGCGTTTCAATACCGGATAAATGCGCCCACTAGAGGCTGCGAATGAAGCTGCAATCAGAGCGGTTGCACCAAAACGTGTTTCAATCGCGTCCCGCAGATCGGCCAGGTCAGGCGTATCGGCGATGGCGGCCTGCGCAAACCTATACCCAAGGCCTACGTCACCTGCCCCATGGGCGTTCCCTTCAAGGCACAGGGCAACCTGCTTTGCCGGGACATGCGCTTCAAGCGCCATATCAACGATCAACTGCACGCATGGTCCACAGTCCCCTTCTTGCGTCGATCCAAGCATCGCCCCGGCCCAGACGTCACGGGCCTGTTTTGGGCCGCGAAACTGACTGTAGAGCGACAGGGTGGATAGTCGCAGACCCGCTGCCGTAGAGGTGTCAACAATATGCGACATGAAACCCGTATCATAGTTGTAGCGTTGCGCGAACCGCTGGGCGCCTATTTTTAACAACGCGCGTATCATGCTGTTACCCTCTCAGTTGGAACGCTGATGGCCGCCCACATCGCCAGAAAGGCAGGTAGCTGAATGCCGGTCAGATTTGTTAGGGCGACGACGTCCATGGGGCTGCCGCGATGTATCCAGATCCAGATGTGAAAGACTGCATGAAACACAAGCCATAACGCGCCACATAGGCCTGCTGACCTGTCATGTTTTACACCCGCCCAAACCAGCGCCGCACCACTGGCCAGGTAGGCAAGCGCGACGTCCTTGGCAAAGTGAAAATTGAGAGGACCGGTCAGTGATACACCGGGTATGCTGTCGTACCAGTGATTTGTGGCGGTCCAAATGTAGGCAGCTGTAACAAGGGAAAGCCCTCCAACAGCTATCAAAACGGTTTTTCGCATATCATCTCCGACTGTAAGTGTTCAGGGATATGACGATCTGCAAGCCGAGTTTGTGACGAACTCGGGCAAAAAACAAACCTTGGCGTACTTACATGGAACTGTCACTTCGTTCGCTCAGCCGACCTTGACCTCCTGCCTCAGTACCGATTTGGTGAGCTAGTGCAGAGAACGGCGGCTTCGAGCCCAGAGTCCCTGATGCTGCACTCACTTGAAGTAGGTAATATCGGCAGGTAACTGCCGTCCGCATCTATTTCGTGCACTTCCAATTCCGACCGAAGAAGCTTGCATTGTCTTGTGAAGAAACGTGCAATATGTTTGTGCCGTGAGATTTTGTCGACACATAACATCAGCACTTCTCGTTGCACTTCTGGTCCTCATGACCGGGCTTGGCAGTGCTGCGCATGCTTTGTCGAAAAACTGCGCTGGCGGACACTGCGACGACCATGCGTCCATGTCGGTCGATATGCACCACGCTGACCACGCCTCGGTTGAACCGACCGGAAGCGTTCCCCAAGGGACAGACGGCGTGGCACACGAAGGATGCAATCCGTTCCTGTGTCATGTTCTGGCGCTTTCCTCACAGTATTCGGAAGCAACTTTTGACCAGTCCGAGACTGTGTTGGGATGGCAGGTCGGACACCTTTCGACGCTGGAAGAGCCGGACAACCCGGACAGACCACCTAACTTTTGAATCAGGATTTCATCGCTGTTTGCGTAAGTAATCAGCGTTTCTGAAAGGTCGCGGGAATACTGCGGCCAACCCCTGTTTCACAAGGTTAGGACCAACCCATGAACCGAAAATACTTCGTGATCGGCGCGTGCGCCGTGGCTGCCATTGCTGCTTACGCTCTTCTTCGACCCGGTCCCGCAGAGGAAGCCGCGCAAGCGGCACCTGTTGAGGGCAATGCCATGGTCGCAATCCAGATGCCGCCCATCGACGACAATGCGGCTATTGGCCAACGCATATTCGAGAACACCTGTGCATTGTGTCACGGCACCAATGCCGTTGGTAACGAAGGTTCAGGCCCGCCATTGATCCATGTTATCTATGAGCCCAGCCACCATGCCGACGAGGCTTTTCAGCGCGCAGTCGCGATGGGTGTCAGAAGCCACCACTGGCGGTTCGGCGACATGCCACCGGTCGTAGGTCTGACACGAGGCGATGTCACCATGGTCATCGCCTATATCCGCGAAATTCAGCGCGCCAACGGAATAAACTAAAGGATACCCCGATGAAAATTCTTACCATGTTTGCCCTGATGACCGCGCTTGCCACCGGCGCATTTGCGCATTCCAGTGTGGACAACACGACGCCGGAAAACGGCGCGACGATTGCGGAAGTTCCGTCCGAGATCAGCTTCAACTTCGGCAACGATATTCGGCTGACACGGGTGGAAATGATCCATCAGGATCATCCGTCAGTAAGACTCGATCTGGGAGACCAGACGCGTTTTGACCGCGTGTTCACGCTTCCTCTTCAAGGCATGGGTGAAGGCACCTACCGCATCGAATGGCGGGGCTTGGGCATGGACGGGCACGCCATGCAGGGCGAATTCTCGTTCACGGTGGAATGAACATGCCAGACATCTGGGAAATTGCCGCGATCCTCGCGAAGCTGATGCTCTATATCGGCATCACGGGGTCCACTGGGCTTGTGATCATTCGAACCGCTTTTCCCAAATCGGTGAGGCCGCTAAACAACCGGATCAAGATGCAGGCCGCATTCTTGGCTGGGCTTGCGCTTGTCGCAGCTGTGATAGGGTTCATGTTGAGAGGGGCCGCTCTGACGGGCGGCGCGGATGGCATGACCGATCCGGAAATGCTTGACCTGCTTTGGCAAACACCGGTTGGCGGTGCTTTAACTTTCCGCCTCGCTGGCGCGGCTCTGATTATGGCGGGGCTGTTCGTTCCCCGCGTCGGTCACTGGATTTCACTTGCTGGCGGAGTTCTGGCTATGTGGTCCTTTGCTCAGATTGGGCATGTGCCCGGATTGGAGCAATACGGCGTCCGAGTTCTGCTCCTGTTGCACCTATTAGGGATCGCCTTCTGGATCGGCATTCTTGGTCCTTTACGGGCCCTGTCACGAGGGCCAGAGCATTTGGAAAGCGCGGCGCATTTGGGCCATCAGTTCGGGCAAGCCGCCTCGGTAATTGTCCCGGTGTTGATCCTGGCTGGGCTTCTAATGGCTTGGCTGTTGCTGGGCGATTTAACGGCGCTTGCGACAACGGGATACGGTCAAACCCTTTTAGCAAAACTGGTGCTTGTGGGAGTGGTTTTGACTCTGGCTGCCGCGAACAAGCTACGCTTTGTCCCAGCCGTGCAGGCCGGGGACGCCCAAGCTGGACGGCGTCTGGCGCGCTCCATTGAAATTGAAACTGCGGTCATACTGGTGGTGCTTGCTGCAACCGCGACGCTCACCAGTGTTTTGACCCTTCCGAATTGAGGTAACCTATGAACAGACGAGAATTCCTGATCACAACAAGCGCGGCGGCGATAGTTCCGCGTATCACGCTCGCTGCAACACGGGCAGAATTGATTGCACAGCCGATCAGCGCGCAAATCCTACCGGAAGGCGAACCGGCGACACCCATGCTGGGGTTCAACGGCAGCACGCCGGGACCGGTAGTACGCGCCCGTCAGGGCGAGGTCTTCGATGTGCGGTTCCTGAACCAAATCGGCGAAGGATCGGCCGTGCATTGGCACGGATTGCGGTCTGACAACGCAATGGACGGTGTGCCGGGGCTGACACAAGACGTAGTTGAAGCGGGTTCTGAGTTTGCCTACCGCTTTCGCGCGCCGGATGCGGGCACCTTTTGGTACCACTCGCACAACCGGTCTTGGGAACAGGTTGCGAAAGGGCTCTATGGCCCCCTGATCGTAGATGAACCAACGCCGCCGGATGTGGACCATGATCTGATTGTCATGATTGACGATTGGCGGATGACCGAAGCGGGCACACTCGCCGAAGGTTTTGAGAACATGCACGATCAGGCGCATCAGGGGCGGCTTGGCAACTTTGCACGTGCCCTTGTCGAACCACAGGTGACAGTCCGGCGCGGAGATCGTGTCAGGCTACGTCTGATCAATGTGGCGACTGACAGGATATTTCCAGTCGAGATTGAAGGGATTGACGGTAAGATCGTCGCCTTAGACGGCATGCCACTATCAGACCCACACGAGCTATCCGACTTCATTCTGGCCCCGGCACAGCGTGTGGATATAATTGCCGATGTTGCGACATCCGACCAAGTCGCCTTCGTCTTTCCGACACGGGATGGCCCGTATCTGCTGGGTGAAGTCCCTGTTGCGGGCGAAAACACCGAGCGGCAACCATCGGTGGTACGCGCGCTTCCTGCAAACGAGACAGCGCAACCTGACATGGGCAACGCCATTCCCCTGACCCTAACCATGCAAGGCGGGGCCATGAGCCGCCGTATGATGCAAGGGATGGCAGGAGGGGGTATCTGGGCATTTAACGGCCAATCTGGGCTGACGGACACCCCGTTTCACCTGTTTGAACGTGGGCAAACCGCGCGCATACGTTTGGTGAACGACACAAGCTTCGCGCATGGAATTCATCTTCACGGACATCACTTTTTTGAAGTTGAAGCGGACGGCGATCTGGGCGCTTTGCGGGATACGACACTGGTGGATGCGGGGGAGACCCGCGACATCGTCTGTGTGTTCGATAACCCCGGAAGATGGCTGCTACATTGCCACATGCTCGGGCATCAGGCCGCAGGTATGAAAACATGGGTGGAGGTCGTATGAAACGCGTTTTGATCATCGCTGCTTGCTGCATCGGGACCGGTGCAATCGCCGGTCACGAATTGGATGATCGGGATTTGGCCAATGGCCAAACCCTCTACACCGAACAATGCGCCTCCTGTCATGGGGCCAACCTCGAAGGGCAGCCGGATTGGCGCGTAGCCGATGAAGACGGTGTCCTGCCCGCCCCACCGCATGACGAAACTGGCCACACATGGCATCACGACAATCAGCTATTGTTCGAATACACCCGGCTCGGCGGGGAAGAAGCACTTGCGGCACGAGGTGTCACGGGCTTTCAAAGCGGAATGCCGGGTTTCGGAGACGCGCTGACCGACAGCGACATTTGGGACATATTGGCGTACATCCGGTCAACTTGGCCGGAGCGCGTTCAGAAAATCCAAGCGGGGCGTAACCCTCCACACGACTAAGGAAGGCGCTCTTCACTGCGTGGCGTGGGTGCGTATCGCCCGCGCCCGGTTTTCAACAGCAAACCCTGATCGGACAAATCCCGCAGCGCCCGATAGCAAGCTTCTTTGGTGAGACCGATCTGGTTTGCAAACTGCGTGACCGAACCTGTCAGCTTGCCCAATGCAACCGCCTGCAACACCCGGTCGTTCGCGGACTTCGAGGCATGCAGCGTTAATAGCTGGCGATAATCCTAAACCTGAACCGCCAACCGTCTGGTTATCGCCTCTGAGAAAGCGGCGTCGCGGCGCTGGCGTTTCAGGATTGCCTGTTTTGAAATTCGAATGACTTCCGCTGGAGACAGGCAAATCGCATCGCAATGATAAAAGTCCGAATACAAGGACGCCTCTGCAAACATGTCACCTGCTTGCGAATTGTGGACCATCACAGCATTCCCGGATTCCGTGACACGCGTCAGGCAGACGATGCCTGATACAACAAAAAATACGCCATGCGTCGCGTCTCCTTGGCGAAAGGCATGATCGCCCTTGGGGTAAGTCAGGCGGGACCACGACTGATCCTCCAAAGTATCGAATGGCGCAGGCAACATGTGATTTCAATCATATTTGGTTTTCATGTTGTGATGTACCAAGGCGGCAAATCCAAAGGCACGAGCGGAACCATCATGATCAGATTTGCACTTCCCGCCATCTTGGCGCTATTGGCCTTCCCCGCCAGCGCTCAGCATGCACACCCCGGCTCAGCGGGGCCGACGGAAACGGGCCAGTCTGCGTTCGCAGCTATTTCAGAAATCGTGCAAATCCTGTCAGATGATCCACATACCGACTGGGCTAAGGTCAACATTCAGGCACTGCGAGATCATCTGGTGGACATGGATTTGGTCACGACCCAAGCGAAGGTCGCCACCCGAACAGAGGACCGGGTGGTTGAATTTGTCGTCATGGGCCAAGGCGACGTTGTCAATGCCGTGCGACGTATGACACTGGCTCATTCGCCTATGTTGGAAATGGCAGCCGGTTGGAGTGTTGCCGCCGAACCGTCGGACGGCGGCGCGACGATGCGCGTCGAAGCCGGAACCGATCAGGAACTTGCGCGTGTCCTTGGTCTCGGGTTCTTCGGCGTCATGACCATTGGCGCGCATCATCAGGCACACCACATGCAAATGGCGTTGGGTGAGGCCCCCCATCATTGACGTTATGCACGGATTACCGCCATTGGAACAAGCGCAGCGAAAGCACACTTTGTCCGCAGTCCTGCCGTCCAAGCCTAGAAAATCGCTGCACCTCGCATCAACAACCGCTTTTCACGCGGCACCGCAGCGGGCGAGGTCTGTGTCCCCAGGCCGAAAGGCGGACTTTGCAAAGGTTCCTCTCTGCGCATAGCTGTCGCTGGTGTTGACTGTAGCAGTGGCAATCCAATGCCAGGGTGGACCGCATTCGGGCAACTGACTCTCAAACCTCGCAATTGCGGCATGGATGGCTTGGCACTCAGTGTGGTGACCTCTTTGGGTTGCGAACAGTCGTTGCAATCAGCCTCACAGCCGTTCTCGAATTTTCGCAGGGTCGTCAACTGGGCCTTGTTCGTGTTGTTATCGATCGAGTTTGCCGGTGTTCCTAACCGCCTTTTGGCCCGAAGCAGTAGCTCGTTTCTTGGTGATCTAATGTGTTGCAGGACTTGATTGGAAGAGGATCGACAATGTTTCGCAATCCATCAACTTTTTGATCAACGGCGCACCCCAAAAATTCATCCATTGTATTGATTTTAATTGATTTATCGCGGCTCCTTAATCCTACCGCCCCAGCCAGTACTTTCCAGACATAGACGTAAGAGCGAT
>NZ_LIKT01000038.1 GCF_001294455.1 Phaeobacter sp. 11ANDIMAR09 | reverse complement strand
AGTTAAGCCCACGGCTCGAATCATCCGGTGTGGCGAAAAAAAAACCACGAAAAATACGAGTTGGAGATCCGCATGAGCTTCCTAGATTTGGATTTTCCGCGTGACGTGGCGTCAGGCGTGGTGGGCGGCCCGGAACGCCGCGTGGATATTGTGGCCCTCGCCAGTGGTGAGGAAGAACGCAATGCGCGCTGGAAGAATTCTCGCCGCTCCTATGATGCAGGATTTGGTATCCGATCTGTGGATGACCTGGCTACGGTGATTGCCTTCTTTGAGGAAACCGGCGGCCCGCTGCATTCCTTTCGGTTCCGGGATTGGTCCGACTTTTCCAGCGCCGCCAGCGCGGACGCCAGCCCGGCAGCAACGGATCAATCCCTGGGCACAGGCGATGGCGCGGCAACTGAATTCCAACTGGTCAAAACCTACGGCAGCCTAAACCCTTACCTGCGTAAGATCACCAAGCCTGTTGCCGGATCGGTGCTGGTGGCGCTGGACGGCGCAGCCCAGGGCGCCGGGTGGAGCGTCAACAACCTCACCGGCATTCTATCCTTCCTGTCACCGCCGGCCCCCGGCGTGGTGGTGACGGCCGGTTTCTTCTTTGACGTGCCGGTCCGTTTCGACACCCAAAGCATTGCCACCGACATGGCGTTTTTCTCGGAATCCGAGGGACGCGGCGTTGGCACCATTCCCGAAATCCAACTTATTGAGGTGAGAGAATGAGCTTTTATCAATGGTTCAAACTGTTCCGCCTGTATCAGAACGCAAAATGGGCCGCCGTGTTCAAGGCCCTGTTGATCGCTCTTGGCGCGCGGGTCCATATGAAACCAGCCACCCAAGGCAAAGCGGATCATCCCACCCAAGATCCTGCCCAGAATTCAGGCCACCGCCAATTCATCGTCACCCTGCGCAACGCAATCTATGCCTATGAGTGGGGGCCGCATGACTTCCCGGTCCGGGCTTGTTGTGAGGATCACGCCATCCGTCTGGCTATGGATGCAGCCCGCGACCATTGCCAGGTGGTGAAGGTTGTGGAGGGTGCCCAATGAGCAACACCACAACCCTTGTGCGCGGGTGGAAACTGACCCGCGAAGACGGCCGCGTGATGGGCTTCACTGACTGCGATGTGGACCTAACCGTGGAGGGTGTCACCTATGAGGCTGCCGCCGCCCTTAGCCCCTCCGAGGCGGTGACCTCGCTTGGCCTGGCGGTCGATGAACAGGAAGTCCAGGGCGGTATCAACTCGGATGCGGTGACAGAAGAAGACTTGGCGCGCGGTCTCTTTGATGGCGCCAAGGTGGAAGTGATAGAAATCGACTGGTCCACCCAGACCCGCCACGCCACAGTGGGGCACTACTACCTTGGTGAGGTCTCGCGGACTGAGGTGTCTTTCACGGCGGAACTGAGATCCGAGGCCGGGAACCTGGCACAGAAACGCGGCCGCTATGTCACCAGCACTTGTGATGCGGAATTGGGGGATGCCCGCTGCGGCTTTGACGCCACCGCCCTGCAACTGTCCGGCACCATTGCCACGCTGATAGGCGAGGCCGATTTTGTGGTGGAGGAATTGGCGGATGACACCGACAAGAGTTATTCCGGCGGGGTTCTGGTCTGGACCTCCGGCGCCAACCTGGGCCAGCGCCATGACGTGCGCGCCCATCGGGGTAACAATCTCGGGCTTTGGCGCGCGCCTCTGGACCCGGTGAGTGTGGGTGATGAATTTGACCTCTTGCCGGGCTGTGACAAGTCAATCTCAACCTGCCATGACCGCTATTCCAACTCCGCCAATTTCCGGGGCTTTCCCACCATCGTTGGTGAGGAGGCCTTCACTTATGCTGTGCCCGGCGAGTCCGGCCATGATGGCGCATCCCGCAATGACTTCTGAGCCGCAAGCCCTGATAGCTGCGCGGGCCTGGATTGGGACGCCTTACGTTTTGTCCGCTGCTTTGCGCGGGGTTGGCTGTGACTGCATTGGATTGGTGCGTGGCGTCTGGTCTGATGTGACTGGCAAGCCCGCGCCAGCGCCCCCACCCTGGCGCGCGGACTGGGCCAATTCATCGGCCCGGCCGCTGGTGCAAGCGGCGCGCCAGTACCTATGCCCTATCGCCTTGGATGCAGCCCGCCCCGGTGACGTGGTGGTCTTGCGGATGCAGGGCAACCGCGAGGCCCATTGCGGCATTCTGGAACAAGACGGCCAATTCATCCACGCCCTGGAAGGCGTTGGCGTAACTCGCGTTCCCTTCGCCGCCTATCGCGCGGGCCTGTCTTTCGCGGCCCGCTTCCCCTCCTCTGAGGAGTTAGATTGACCATGAAGACGCTCACAAAAGTTGCCAGCTATTTGAAAGTCCTCGCCAAGGCGAAATCCCTAGAGGAAGCAAAGCGCGAGGCCACCTTGGCCCTGCGTGTCATCGAAAAAGAAGACGCCAAGTAATCTGGTTTTCTCACCATCACCCTGACATTTTGGAGGCCTTCCCATGGCTACTATTCTGCTGTCTGCCGCTGGCGCGGCCATTGGTGGATCTATCGGCGGCACCTTCCTTGGTGTCACTGCGGCCGCCTTGGGCAAAGCTGCCGGGGGCCTCATTGGGCAAGCGATTGATAATTCCCTGTTTGCCTCTTCCACCCAGACCGCCGGGCCGAGACTGGACAATCTGGAAGTCCAAAAATCTGCCGAGGGTGGCGGCTTGCCCGTGGTGGAAGGTGTTGCACGTGTGGCGGGCCAGGTGATCTGGGCCACCAATCTTGAGGAAGTCACCAGCACCACGTCACAAGGCGGCAAAGGCGGTGGCGGATCTGTGGAGACCACAGAATACAGCTACTATGCAAATTTTGCCGTGGCCCTGAGTGACTGCGCAACAGGTCCAATCCGCCATTTCGGCCGGATCTGGGCCGATGGCAAATTGCTGGACACCTCGGACCTGACAATCCGGTTTTACACTGGCTCTGAAACCCAGGAACCGGACGCGCTCATGGTGGCCAAAGACGGCGGCGCGCCAGCCTATCGCGGCGTTTCATATGTGGTCTTTGAGCGGATGAATATTGAGGATTTCGGCCGCCGCCTTCCCAATCTGACCTTTGAACTTTGGGGGCCACCGGGTGAAATGGAGGATCTTATCCGGGGTGTTGATATGATCCCCGGTGCCACAGAATTTGGCTATTCCCCTGCCATCCTGACCAAGGGCGGGGCTGGATCTACCACCCGCGAAAACGCTATTCGCAGCGCCGCCAAATCCGATTGGGCCAATTCATTGGATCTGTTGCAAGGGGTTCTGCCTGCCTGCGACACCGTGGCCTTGGTGGTCTCTTGGTTTGGCACCGATCTGCGCGCGGCTCATTGCCAGATTGAACCAAGGGTGGAGACCAAGGAAAAACACCCGTCCCGCGCCTGGACCGCTGGCGGTTTGACGCGGACCTCTGCCAATATGGTGTCCTTGGTGGAGGGCACCCCGGCCTTTGGTTCTGCCCCGGATGATCAATCCATCATGGATGCGATTGCCGATCTAAAAGCCCGCGGCTTGCGGGTGGTGCTTTACCCCTTTGTCATGATGGATATTCCGGGTGACAACACCTTGCCGGATCTGGATGGCAACATTGGCCAAGCCACCTATCCTTGGCGCGGCCGCATCGGCCCTGCATCTGCGGACGGTGCGGTAGCTGGTCAAATCTCTGCGCTGGTGGGCACCGCTGCCCCCGGTCATTTCTCTGCCGGGTCCGGGGTGCCGGTTTACTCTGGGCCTGCCGAGTGGAGCTTTCGCCGCTTTATCCTGCATCTGGCGGCGCTGGCCCGCAATGCGGGCGGCGTGGATGCGTTTTTGATCGGCTCTGAACTGGTGGACCTCACCATGGCCACCGATACCCTGGGCCAATATCCCTTTGTGGACGCGCTGGTCACTCTGGCCGGTGACGTCAAAACCATGTTGCCAGCGGCGCAAATTTCCTACGCGGCGGATTGGTCGGAGTACCATTCCCACCGCGTGGGCGGCGAGGTCCATTTCCATCTGGACCCGCTTTGGTCCTCTGCCAATGTGGATTTCATCGGCATAGACAACTATCTGCCGCTCTCCGATTGGCGCCCCGGCAACACCCATACCGACTATGACCCGGAAAACGGGGTCACGTCGGTTTACTCCCTGGACTACCTCAAGGGCCAAATTGAGGGCGGGGAATTCTGGGACTACTACTACGCCTCTCAGGCGGACCGCGACACCCAGACCCGGACGTCGATCTGGGATGGTGCCCATGGCGAGAATTGGGTTTTCCGTCAAAAAGCCATCCGGCCTTGGCACGGTGCGGCCCATCACAACCGCCCCGGCGGCGTCCGTGATGCAGCGCCAACCTCATGGGTGCCTGGGTCCAAGCCCGTTTGGTTCACTGAATTTGGTTGCCCCTCCATTCATCTGGGCACCAACCAACCGAATGTGTTTTACGATCCCAAGACCTCGGAATCCTACATGCCGCATTATTCCAGCGGCGCGCGGGATGACTTCATGCAGCGCCAATACATCCGCGCCATGTTGGAATGGTGGGGAGAGAATGGCGGTGCGGTCCTATCTACGGAAAACGCCTTTGTCTGGTCTTGGGATGCACGGCCTTGGCCGGAATACCCCCGAACCAATGACCTTTGGAGCGATGGGCCAAACTGGCGATATGGTCACTGGCTGAACGGCCGGGCCGGATCTACCCCGGCGGCCGAGGTCATAGAACGGCGCCTGAACACCCATTACGACTATGCCCCGGCCAAGGTGGATCTGTCGCAATGCTACGGCCAAGCGGACGGCATGGTCTTGGCTGGGCCTATGTCGTTTCGGGACATGATGGGCACTTGGGAAACCGCCCTCAATCTGGATGCCTCCGAGGTTGGCGGCGTCCTGCGCGTGACGTCCAGGGCATCGGCCGCCATCGTGGCGGACTACACCCTGGACCATCTGGTGGAGGATGGCACGGCGGCGCTCTACACCATCACCCGGACCTCGCAAGAGGAGACGCCCCGCGTGGCGGTGGTGAGCTATTCCGACACAGAACTGGACTATGAGGCCGGGGCGGCCCGCGCCACCATTCGGGAAAAGCCGGGACAGGCCGAGGCATCGGCGGAACTGGCGCTGGTCTCGGATCTGGAACGGATGACGGCCACGGCGCAAACCATGCTACACCGGGCGGGTGATGAGCGCGAGAAAATCAAACTCACCCTGCCGCCATCCTCACAGCTCAAACCCGGAGACGTTTTTGGCTTCACCCCAAAATCCGGCGCCAAGCTTCGTTTCATTGCTGATGAGATTGTCCGGGGCGAGGCCCGCACGGTAAGCGCCTATCTCTACACCGGGACGGCGCTGTCTTCGGTGGGTGGTCCGATCCGTCCAGGGCTGGCCCATGTGACCCCGCCATCTGAAACCGCCCTGCCCTATTTGCTGGATCTGCCCATCCTGCCGGGCCTCACAATGGCGGATCACCAGGGCCTCGCCGCCTTCCATGCCAAACCCTGGCCCGGCGGCGTGGATCTGTATCGCTCACCAAGCCTTGAGACCGGCTATAGCCTCAACCTGCGCACCGGCCTTGCGGCCACCGCAGGCGAGACGGTGACGGCTTTTCCGCCGGGGATGCCGGACACCTGGTCACCGGAAACCTTGGAGGTAGAGCTTTTTGCCGGGTCTTTGGTGAGTAGATCCAAAGAGGATGTCTTGGCCGGGGCAAATGCCATGGCGGTGGAGCATAGCCCCGACACTTGGGAAGTGCTGCAATTCCGCAATGCTGAGCTGATAGGCGCCAACACCTGGCGTCTGTCTGGGTTCTTGCGCGGTCAGCTTGGCACCGAATGGGCCAGATCTGGCGAGGATCTTGCAGCGGGCGCGCGTGTGGTCTTGCTGGATAGTGCCGTGATCCCGGTGGACATGCAGGCCGAGGAAATCGGCCGGCCGTTCTACTGGCGCGCCTTGCCCTCCGGCAAAGACCATGCCGAGGTTACGGGCCAGCCTCATGCCTTCCAGGGGGTTGGCCGTCGCCCCTATTCCCCTTGCCACCTAAAGGCTGCCCTCTCTGGCGGGGGGCTGTCTCTGTCCTGGATACGCCGCACCCGGATTGAGGGGGACGCCTGGACCAATGGCGAAGACGTGCCCCTGGGGGAGGCTTTCGAGCGCTACCGCGTAGAGATCGGGCCAGAGGCGGCACCGCTGATCACCGAAACGGTTGCCGATGCCACCAGCCTCACAGGCCTGGACGCCTCCGCCCTGTCTGGGCTGCAAGAAATCCGGGTCTCTCAGGTCTCGGAAACCTATGGGCCGGGCACCCCTGCCCGCCTATCTTTGGTGTTTTAACATCAGCGCGGGTTTCAATGAGCGGAGGTTGTTTCAGCCAACAACCAGAAAATGATATTAGTAGCCCAAATTCCGGAAGGGTTTGCTTGTAAGCTTACCTGCCCTGAAAGCATCGCTGCGAAGTATCTTCACGAACTCAAGATCTGCCGCCGTTGCGCGCAGGTAACTATGATTCAGGTTGAGGGCGCTCGGTGTCGACCCCCTAAAGGGTTTCAAGCCTATCGCTAAGAGCAGTTGTTTTGGCATACAGCTAGCCAGATAGTCAGAATGGGTAAGCACGATGACTTTTTCCTGCCCCTTGGGTCCTTCAAAGGTCACGCTGCACGGCAGTCCTTCCAGAACGGTCGTCTCAGACAAGGTTCCTTCCCACATGGAACCTTCTCTAAAGCCTTCGAAGTAGCTTCTTAAAGAAGAGTCTCCTGTGAGGTGCGCCTTGGAAGCAAGGTATTCTGCATCGCCAAACACAAAAACAATATTCGCCTCGTCAAAGCTTCCAGCCTTTGATGTAGGGAGGCCACTCGGTTCAAGGATGTCATAAGTGTGTTCCGAAACTCTCCAGGCCAGCAGCAGCTTAGAAAGATCTGGAGAGGCGAAGTTCGCCATTTTTACATCTGTATCAGAGAAAAGGAAGCCCCCCCCATCACACCCGCCACAGGTTTGGGACGACTTCAGGAAATCCTCTAACAGAACACGTTCTGACATCAAAACCGAGTAATCGACCGGCTCGTCTGGGGCCTGACGTGGGCCATCAATGATCTGCCCCAGCCCATTGGTGGAAAAAAAGGTTGCCGCGAATTCAGAAACTCGGCTTTCCGAAAACTCTTCGGCTGTCAGGAAAGGCAGAGCTGGCTCATTCGCAAGAATAGCCCCAGTCCCGAGCACTGTGAAAGCAAAGCCAAGCAGCCCCGCGCAAATCATTCGGCAAGTCATGTAATTCGCAGCCTTTCCAAATTTACAATCAAAAGTTGCGAGGGCCACCCTACCGAAGGCTGGATTGAAGGCAAGAGGTAGCGGCCCGCAAGTCAGGCATTGAGGCCGTAAGGCGCTCACAAGCATAAAAAGGAAAAACCAACATGAGTGAATCCGCTTTTCAAGCGGCGGCCCAAGCCGCCGTGGCCCTTGCTGTGCCCAATGCAAAAGACTGGTCACACAATCCGGCCGATATTATGCCCGATAATCTCCCCGCCTTTCTGGTCACCGTCACCCGTGACGGCGCGGTCCAGGACGCCATGGGGTCGGATCTTGAGGAGGTCCAAATCACCATAGAGGTGGAGTATTTCGCCCAGTTTGATCGGGGTGAAGACGGCCGCACGATCACCACCGCCGCCGGGGAAGTCATCCGCGATGCCCTGCGCGCGGATACGACGTTGCGCGCCCTGTCTGACCTGATCACGGGCACAACCCTTGATGTGGAAATGGCGCAGAAACGAAACCGGAAGGGACGCGCCACCGTGACCCTTTCTGTTGAGGCAACATTCTGAGGAGCGGCCCATGGCTGGACTAGCGCTTGCGGCAATCATGGCCGCGTTTGGACTTCTGATCATAGGTGAGGCAATGAAGGCAGGGTTTCCCAAAATTGACATGGTTCTGGCATCGGCCACAGTGGCACCAATGGCCACGGCCCCCTTGATGAGCGGCGGCGGTGACGGCCACGCTGTCCGCTTCTTCCTCACCCCGCTTTGGACCTTCACCTGGAACGGCCGGGACGTATTCTTGACGGCCCCCGATGCGCTGGCTTTGGCGTCTTCCTTCGTGTTGCTGGTGCGGTTTCTCACCTGGGCTTTGGCCCCGATCTGGCACCGCAAGCGGGACAAGGGGAGCGACACATGAGCGACCTTTCACACCGTCCGGCCGAGATCACCCCGGCCGAGGCCCGCCTTGTGGTCCAGGCCTTGGCCCGGAATGGCGGCAATGTCTCCGCCACCGCCCGCGCCCTTGGGGTGACACGCTCCAAGATCAAGCGCCGGTTGCGCAAGGCGGATGCCTGGGGGATTTCAGCCCATGGCGAGATCAAGGCCACCGCTGCCCGGCGCCTTGAGACTGGCGGCAAGGTGCGCCGCTATCTGCTGACCTCTGCCCAAAGCAACACCGGTATTCACGCCGGGTTCTGGGGCAATCTGCGCGCCCTTGCTGATCACCACGGCGCCGAAATCATGGTGGCCCGCATCCGCTACAATCACAGCGAGGCCCAGGTGGCGCAGGAAAAGGTCAACCGCGCGGCAGAGACTGAGCTATGGTATGCGCCAGAGGTGGAGCCTTATCTGGCGGATGAGCGCGTGGAGATCTGCCCCGGCCTGATCTGGGCTGGCGATATGAATATTTTGCCAACGGCCGTCACGCCGCTGTCTGGGCTGGATAGTTTCACAGGCACCGCGTCCTGTGTCTTTCCCCACCCTCAAATCGCTTTGAAATCCATCGCCACCGCGCCGGGAACAGAGGCCAAATTCAACTACACAACCGGCGCCGTGACCCTGAAAAACTACATCAAGCGCAAGGCCGGGCTAAAGGCGGAATTCCACCACGCATTCGGCGCCCTTCTGGTGGAGGTCACGGCCAAAGGCATCTGGTTTGCCCGCCAGATCAACGCAACCGACGCGGGCGAAATCTATGACCTGGATCTACGGGTGGACGGCGGCAAAGTCACAAGCGGCCACCGGCTGGAAGTCTTCACCCCCGGCGATATTCACGGGGTAAAACTGGACCCAGAGGTGGCGGAAACGGTTTGGGGGGATGGCGGCATGGTGGACACCCTGCGCCCCCGCCATCAGGTCTTAAATGACGTGCTGGATTTTGGCCCACGATCCCACCACAACACCTTCTTTGACCTTGTGGCGGCGCTCTATGACAAGGCGGACTCGGTGGAGGATGAAATCCGCGACACTGCAACAACCCTAAACCGGATGACCCGGCCATGGACAAAAACCTATGTGGTGAAATCCAACCATGACGAACACCTGGACCGCTGGGTGGAAACGGCGGATTTCCGGCGCGACCCGATCAACGCCGCATTCTTCCTCACCGCTGCGGCCGCCAAGGTGGCTGCGATCCAGCGCCAGGACACCGGCTTTGACCTCGCCGCCTGGGCCTTTGAACGCGCCAAGCTAGATCCGGCTATTCGGTTTCTGCCCCGCCATGAGCGCTTGGAAATCGCTGAGGTCCGCCATGACCAACACGGCGACCTAGGCCCAAACGGCGCGCGCGGCACTGCCGCCAATATCGCCCGCACGGGAGAAAAGGCCAATATCGGCCATTCTCATTCGGCTGCGATCTGTCATGGCAGCTATCAAGCGGGCCTCTTTGCAACCCTGGACATGGGTTACAATCGCGGCCCGTCCTCTTGGTCACATTCCGCAATCCTGACCTATAGGAACGGCAAGCGCACCATTGCCACCCTGCGAGCCGGACGGTGGCGCGCATGATCCTTACTCAACAACAAACTTGGAGATTTCAATGGAAAGCAAACCTCAGAATTTCAAAGCGGACGCCGGGAAACCAAACCCGATTCTGTTGGAAACAGGGTGCCCGCGCGCGCTCTTGGCAGTAACCCGTGTTCTTGAATTTGGGGCACTGAAGTATAAGCCACATTCTTGGCAATGTGTTGAGGTCGAGCGCTACAACGCAGCGGCCCGCCGTCACCGTATCGCACGGGACATGGGAGAAGAGCGAGATCCAGAAAGTGGGTTGCTTCACCTCGCCCACGAGACTGCAAACTTGATGTTTCAACTGGAAATGAGATGCCGCGATACTTTTGAGAACGACAGTGCGCCCCCCCCAATAAGCACTGAACGAATTGAAATGGCTGATCACACTTCAAAATTCTCAGCCAAAAATTCAGTCAACCCTAAAGGGAAAGGGCTAACCCCCGCAATTTGGGAGAACTTGACGCCACTGAACTTAAACTCGTTTGTTTTTTTCTCTGTCGAAAAATATATCCTCGGATTTCGATCCCTATCATCTTGAAGCTTTTGCAAGAAGAAATTTAGAAACATTCTGTGAAATTTTCCTCTAAATCTTGTTACGACATCGAGTTTTTCAAATTCTGAACGATAGGTTTCAATTTCTTCCTGACTCAAATTAACGTCGAAACTGATCACATTGTTTGGATCGGGAAGGCAGGAAAGGCGGCCATTAGCTTGAACGGAAGCAATTTTTCGTATCGTGTTGGGCAGTGCCCTTCCTGTGTTCTGCCCAGATTTCCTCAGGCAATAAACTTGAAAATGGATTTCGTAGGTACTTTCGACATACTCCCCAAACTCAACGACGAACTCTTCAATTAAACTTTTCTTCTCCTGAATGGAGCCAGAGCATTCGAAATCAGTGTTAAGAATAAATTCCAACACCCTTTCTTCCATGAAGTAATTTTCAATAGCATATCTATCAGTTACAAAAGTGCAGGAAGTGGGCGCATAACCCTTGAGTTCATCATAGTCTCTATCTACAATAAAAACTCGTTTTCCAGGATCAAAAGACAGCTCTCCCATCAGACGATCCCTCAACTTTAGTACATTTTCCTTCCCACTACATGGCAACGGTTCAAAAGGTTCTTCGAACCCAGCACGATTAACCCATACTGGCCAAACCCCTACATCCTCTTTTCCTTCGATTACAAAAATTGGAGTGTCTGGTATAGCGCCGCGAACGGTCATGAACTTTGCAAAAATGACGCTCTCTGAGCTACGTTTTTTTCGAGCCTCAGCAACAAAATCTTTGGCCATACTTAGATCTCCGAACCGTCAGTCGTCGATCCATCAGCGAGACCAATTTCAATCGCCTCTCCTTCAACAAATATTTCTTCCTCAAAATCCAACTCTGGCTCGTCCTTTCGGTAAACGGAAACGTCTAAGTTGGAAGCAAAACGATCCAAATCGTTATCAAAAACGAAGGGCGAATGCGTAATCGAAATAAGTTGAGAAAAGTCGGGAGACGCGCAAAGATCCGGAAGGAGTTTGGTTTGCCAACCTATCGAAAGAGATAATTCAGGCTCATCATACAAAACAATTTTTTTCTTATCGTAGAGATAAAGTTTCGCAAACAAAGCTACGACTTGTTTCTCCCCTGAAGACAGGGAGTCAATGCCAATTTTGCTTTCTCCACCACCACCTACAAAGAACGGGCGAAAGTTCTCTCTGTTTATTCGTATTTCCTTCGTCTCTACATTTAGAGGGCCGACACTGCCTCCCTTGACGGCACTGAAATCCTCATCATTTAGGTACTGATTGCATGCGCGAACAAATCCATTCACACGATCCTCAAGTGGCTTTGTTGATCGTATCGCCTCATTTAGATTACTCAAGAAATACAAAAGAAAAGGCTTAACGCCCTCCTCAAGATCGTCACTATAAATTTTCTCAATATTTGGAACAGCTATTCCTGCGCCAATTCTCCTTTTCGTATCCTTGATGCGATTGAAGAAAAGTTCCAATTCGGACCTATCTGGCTTATTGGTTTGATAGTCTTGATCAAGATAACTACCATCAAGAAGATCATTAACAATGTTTGCGCTAATTTTTTGATACGTAGTGTTTGAAATTCCTTGAATTTCCTTATTTATATCACTTAGACGATCTGTAATATCGGACAGTCCAAAATTCAATTCTGTCGGCAGCAAGTGTGTAGGTTCTCTATCCCTCCTCGCCCAAGGGGGAGTTGGTTTTGATGTCTGTGTCTTTGCCTCCAAAGACATTTCGATACGTCTATAGGTCGGGAGATACACAATCTCATACCCCCGCGTGGCTTCTGAGACGATTAGGTCAATTTTCTTTAGGTTCGGCGAGTTGTGAAACATGGACTCGTTATATTCATATAGAGCACCTGTAAGTGATTTAAAGTTCATTGACGGGTGACGATTGTATATATTCATATACTCTCTATCTGCACGCACATTCTGAATGGAACCTATTCTTCTAGCCAGGCTGATAATTTCATCAACATTAACTTCAGTTTCCTCAGCAATTTCAGAAATTCCAGAGTCAATTTCTTGCTGTTTAAAGAATTCGGAAACATCATTTTTCGTTATAGAGAATGCTTCCGCCCCTCTTAATTTCACATCCATCCGTTCAAAATTTATATGAGCAAGTTTCTGGTATTGCCGTGTCAAAACCGAATTAATTGCAGCCAAAAGGGTTGTTTTCCCAGACCCATTCCTCGCCATTAGGATCGAAACAGAGTTTTTGGTCTCCAAATGTAAGTCTTTTGTTCCGTGAAGCCCAATGATGCTAAAAATCTCAACGACTGGTTCGTTCTCTTGTGCTTCGGATGCTTGGCTTTCAACGGATGTCATGCTCTTCCTCCACGAAGGTGTATAATCTTCGCATTCTTCAATCATAGACAGATCCGGACTACAACACACGAGTGTAGGTTTAGCTCTTGTACAGCCTGTGAAGTGCCCTTCCCTTCCAAGATCCTAGAAACATATTGAACGAGGAAGGTAGTCCTTAGCCTCTTTCAAGGCTGCAAATCTGATCTGGTTGTCGGCCAAGGTTGCCCGTAACAAGTCCCGTAACATTTCTCAGAAAACTCCACCCCAATATCAATCTATCATATTGATAAATAAAACTAATTTAAAATGAAGGTTTGAAGGACTGAAGGCTCTCAGGTGCGCCAAACATTTATCCATGACTACGTCCAGTTTATAGAACCGCTTCCTTCGACTAAGGAAACGGACCCGAATTGCACTCTCGACCAAACTTCGCGTCTTGATTGGGCGCTTCTAGGGCTTGTACTGCGATTTATTTGCATTGCCAGCGCACTGGCTTCCCTTGTTGGTATGAGGAAAGAAAGATTTTGGAGAGGGGTCCCATTTGCGGTTATTTCCACTTGAGGAATCTTACCAAGCGCCGTAGGGAAAAAGCGTTGCGGGTGTAGCTCAATGGTAGAGCAGTAGCTTCCCAAGCTAACGACGAGGGTTCGATTCCCTTCACCCGCTCCAATTCTAGCTCCCCCGACGCGCCAGCTTATGCTTTGCAGGAAATCTGCCAATTTTTGGTGATATTGAACCCAGCCGTTTCGTTTAGGATCATCCGGCCAGGACGAACAGTAGCCACCGATTTAAGGGTTATCAGCTACATTCCCCTCCAACTTTGGGCAACTGATATGCTGTAGGGTGGGCTCTGTCTGGGTCCCTTCGGCGCTGACCCATGATTTCGAGCGACCTTGCTGCCCCGCGCCAAAACGCAACGGCAAGTGGGGAAGCTCTTGCTATCGGGGCCTCAGCCGGTCTAGGCGATCCCCATGGACCTTAGATTTCTCACTCCGCTCACCCCAGAAGAACAACAGGCGCAGGGCCTGGATCATGCCAAGCCGATGGCTCTGGCGGACCGGGTTCGCTTTTCCGAGCTCGACATTCTGCGTCACGTCAACAACAAGGCCTATCTTGGTTGGTTCGAGACCGCGCGCGTCTCCTATTTTGACAGGCTCTGCGCCCGCCACTTTGCGGGACAGCCTGCGCCTCGATCCGTGCTGCGCAACGCAAATGTGCATTACCGGCGCGAAATGGTTCTGGATGAGCCCTATATCACCACGGCTCGCTGTCTTTCCTTTCGCAACACATCCTATGTGATGGAACAGCAGATCTGGTCCGATGGGCTGCGCGCCACGCTGGAGGCGGTGATGGTATTGCGCACACCTGACGGCAGCGCTGGTTACCCGCTGCCTGAGAGTCTGAAACAACAATTTATCGCGCTGGATGGGGCGGTGCCGTCACAGGAGTGAGTTAGCGGTTTCAGGGCGCCCAATGCACCGTTATCTCGGTCAAGACGGCTTGGATCGGGGCCAGTTCCGGCGGCAAGGACAGGGCCTTGTCCAATGCGCGTTTTTTGGCCTCGCCATAGATCACCAGATGTTTGGACAGAGCGCCGTTCAGCACCGGCGCAGAGAGGCTGACGCGCGCCTCTGGCTGACTATCAGGGCGCAGCACCGAAAGGAGCGGCGCATCGCCAGCCAGGGCCTGTTCCAGCCCCTCTACACCGGGAAACAAGGAGGCAGTATGCATGTCTTCGCCCATGCCCAACAGCAAGACCGAAAGCGGCAGATTGGGGGCGATCTGGGTTTCAATCTCTGCCAGCACCGCCTCAGGCTCCCGGGCTGGGATGTGAAAGGGCAGAAAATGTGCAGCAGCAGCTCGGTCTGTTAGCAAGCGCTCGCGGATCAGCCGGGCATTGGAGCGGGGGCTTTCCATTGGCACCCAGCGTTCGTCCGTGGCCATGACATGCACCCGGTCCCAGGCCAGGTCAGAGGCACAGAGATCGTCAAAGATTGGCGCCGGGGAGCTGCCGCCTGCCAGGGCAAGCGAGGCTGTATCATGGTGCAGAAGATGCATTTCCAGATCCCCCGCGATGGCGCTCGCCACATCAACGGCCAAAAGGTCCGTGTCAGGGTATTCAATAAATTTCATGGGTTTATCCCTCTCCACTCACGTTGATCACGGCGCAAAAGCAGATCTGCATCTCCGGGGCCGGTGCTGCCGCTCTCATAGGGTTTAGGCACATCCCCCCGCGCCTGCCAGCCGGCAATGATGGGATCGGTCCAGGCCCAGGCCGCCTCAACTTCATCCCCGCGCATGAACAGAGTCTGATTGCCGCGCACCACATCCATGATCAGCCGTTCATAGGCATCTGGCGGCGCGCTCCCAGTTGGTCCCAGGGCTTCGGCAAAGCTCATATCCAGCGGCACATCCATCAGCCGCATGCCGCCCGGCCCTGGCTCTTTGATGGTCACACTGAGGGTAATACCCTCGTTGGGTTGCAGCCGGATCTTCAGATGATTGGCGTGACGCCCGGCCTCCTCGCCAAAAATCGAATGCGGCGCATCCTTGAACATAACGTTGATCACAGAGGAGCGCGCCTTGAGACGCTTCCCTGTCCGCAGATAAAAGGGCGTGCCCGCCCATCGCCAATTGCTGATATGGGCTTTCAGCGCGATATAGCTTTCGGTACTACTTCTTTGATTTTCAACGGTTTCCCTATAATTCAGATCGTCACCAAGGCTCTCTGGCGCCGAAGCGTATTGCCCGCGCACGATGTGATAGGGCTCTACTGGATCCAGGGCGCGAATGACCTTTAGCTTTTCATCCCGCACGGCGTCGGGATCAAATTTGGCGGGCGGTTCCATCGCGATTAGGCAGAGCAGCTGCATCAGGTGGTTCTGCATCATGTCCCGCATAGCGCCGGAGCGTTCGTAATAATCCTCGCGCCCCAGGACGCCAAGGGTTTCAGCCACGGTGATTTGGATGTGATCGACATATTGGCTGTTCCACAACGGCTCAAACAGCATATTGCCAAAGCGCACGGCCATGAGGTTCTGTACGGTTTCTTTGCCCAGGTAATGGTCGATCCGGTAGATCTGCCCTTCGTCAAAATGGCTGGCAAGGGTGCGGTTCAGCTCCCGCGCCGAGGATAGATCGTGGCCAAAGGGTTTTTCGACCACGATACGGGTTTCCCCATTGGTCAGCCCATAGCTGTGCAATCGGTCCGCCAGGGGGCCAAACAGGGTTGGACCGACCGAAAAGTAATAGACCTGCACCCGGTCAGAACCGGCTCCCGCCAGCCTGTCACATAGCAACGGCCAGCCAGTCTCCCCCTGCCCATCCAGCGGCACATAGGTGATTAGCTGTAAAAAATCGTGCAAGGATTTGTCGTCACAAATAGGGTCACTGACCTGATGCTTCAAAGCCTGGCCGAGTTTTTGGCGATATTGAGCCGTGGTGAATTCCGAGCGTGCAGCACCAATGATCTGCGTGTCCGCCGGAATTTGCCCCGCGCAAAAACGATGAAACAGCGCCGGCAAAATCTTGCGCTGCGCCAGATCGCCTGTCGCTCCAAACACCACCAGATCGAAAGGTTCGACCGGAATAACCCGAGATACCATTTTGTTTGTCCAACTTCCTGCAACGACAGGGCTCTGCTTGCGGGCCCAGGCCATCACTTCCCTGTCATAAAGCACTGCGGCGGCTTTTCATTTTCACCCATTATAAGCTAGCTTCCAGCGAAAGAAACTGTCCGAGAGTGCTTAAGCGTGAAAGATCTAACTGTTCCAACCGCCAATATCGGGAAATTCAAAGACAGTCTTGTGACAGCGGATGGCTCAGAACGCGCCTCCGTGGCACTCACCAATCCCGAAACCCTGTGGTTCAACACTGGCACCCTATGCAATATTGAATGTGAGAACTGCTATATCCTCAGCTCACCCACCAATGATGCGCTGGTCTATATGACCGCGGCGGAGATTGCGAGCTACCTGGCGCAGATCACCGAACGAGCTTGGCCGATCCGCGAAATCGGCTTCACCGGTGGTGAGCCATTTATGAATCCTGAAATGATCCCTATGGCCCATGCCGCGCTGGAGCGGGGATTTGAAGTCCTGATCCTGACCAATGCGATGCGACCGATGATGCGCAAATCCATGCGCGCTGGTTTGCAGGAGCTGGAAGCCGCCTACCCCGGAAAGATGACACTGCGTGTCTCACTGGATCATTTTACGCCGAAACATCACGACGAGGAACGCGGTGCGGGTAGTTTTGACAAGACCATCGAAGGCATGGCCTGGTTGCGGGATGCAGGCATCAACATGGCGGTTGCCGGTCGCAGTCTTTGGGGCGAAAGCGACGCCGAGAGCCGCGCAGGCTTTGGCGCTCTGTATCAGACACATGGGTTTGACATTGATGCGCAAAACCCCGGCGCCACGGTGCTGTTCCCGGAAATGGATGAAAACATCGAAGTCCCCGAGATCACCACGGCTTGCTGGGAGATCTTGAACAAATCCCCAAATGACGTGATGTGTTCCTCCTCCCGCATGGTGGTCAAACGCAAAGGCGCCAGCACGCCCGTCGTTCTAGCCTGCACCCTACTGCCCTATTCCGAAGAATTCGAACTCGGAGAGACACTTGCCGAGGCAGAGGCACCGGTTCGTTTGAACCACGCCCATTGCGCCAAATTCTGCGTCCTGGGTGGGGCCAGCTGCTCCGCCTAAGACGGGCGGCCGGCACGGCCTTGCGTAATAGATGTGGCACTGCTCATTCACGTGACCAGCCCTGCGCTAATGCAGGTTCAGGATCCCTTTGACATTGCGCCATTCTCCAGGGCTGATCATCTTGCGATGGGTGAACCGAACTGAATGCAGGGGCCCGTCCAGCTCCCGTTGCCAAAACTCGATAAACTTGAACAGGCGCTCATGGTCAGGCGCCAGATCGTAATCCTGCCAGACATAGGTATTTAGTACATGTGCGTAATCGGGCATGTGATAGGTGAACTCGGCAGTGGTGAGCCCATAGCCCTTGAGCATCATTTCTGTACTGCTCATCTCCATTTGCGGCCTCCTTTTAAGAGCCCCCCAGGATTAACCTAGCCCAGCAAAGGTTAACCGCCAGCAAAGAAGGGGTTTTTCACAGGTTTCTGCCGGAAAGACGGGTCAAACACGGTCCTGAATAGGCAGGTCGCTTGCACCTTATATGCCCTCTCTGATAGGGTGCCCCAACAAGATATAGACCCATAGAAAAGAACGGGCAGCAAACGTGACAGATACGCCGGAAACTCCTGAAAACGCCGACGAAAACCTTCCTCAGCGCTCCACTTATGATGGCCCTTCGATCTCTATCGAAGCGGAGATGAAGACCTCCTATCTGGACTATGCGATGTCCGTGATCGTCAGCCGGGCCATTCCGGACCTGCGCGACGGGCTGAAACCAGTTCATCGGCGCATTTTGTATGCCATGCACGAGACCGGCAACAGTCACGATAAGTCCTACCGCAAATCTGCGCGTCCCGTCGGCGATGTCATGGGTAAATACCACCCGCACGGCGATGGCGCGATTTATGATGCACTGGTGCGTATGGCGCAGGATTTCTCCATGTCGCTGCCGCTTTTGGATGGCCAGGGCAACTTTGGCTCCATGGATGGCGATAACCCGGCAGCGATGCGTTACACCGAAGTCCGCATGGATAAGCCTGCGGCCTTTATGCTGACCGATATCGAAAAAGAGACCGTCGATTTTCAAGATAACTACGACGGCAAAGACCGCGAACCCACCGTTCTTCCTGCACGCTTCCCCAATATGCTGGTCAATGGTGCCGGCGGTATTGCCGTTGGCATGGCAACCAATATTCCGCCGCATAACCTGGGCGAGGTCATTGATGCCACTCTGGCATTGATTGACGACCCGGATCTTACCAGCGAGCAGTTGATTGATTATGTGCCCGGTCCCGACTTTCCCACCGGCGCGACCATGCTGGGCCGCTCTGGCGCCCGCAAAGCCTATTTGGAAGGGCGCGGCAGCGTCATCATCCGCTCCAAGACCCGCGTCGAAGAGATCCGTAAGGATCGCTATGCCATTGTTGTTGATGAGATTCCCTATCAGGTGAACAAGGCCTCGATGATCGAAAAGATCGCCGAACAGGTGCGCGAGAAGCGCATCGAAGGCGTCGCCCATGTGCAGGATGAATCTGACCGAAATGGCGTCCGCGTGGTGGTCGAGCTCAAGCGCGATGCAACGCCCGAGGTGGTGCTGAACCAGCTCTACCGTTTTACCCCAATGCAGACACATTTTGGCTGCAACATGCTGGCGCTGAACGGCGGCCGTCCCGAGCAGTTGACCCTGCGCCGCTTCCTGACTTCCTTCATTGATTTCCGCGAAGACGTGGTTGCACGCCGCACCGCCTATCTGCTGCGCAAAGCCCGTGAGCGCAGCCATATCCTCTGTGGCTTGGCCGTCGCTGTTACCAATATCGATGAGATTGTTGCCACCATCCGCCAATCTGCAGATGCTGCCGAAGCCCGTGAAAAGCTGATGACCCGCCGCTGGCCGGCCCAGCCTATCCTGCAGTATATCGCGCTGATCGATGATCCGACCCATACCGCCAACGAAGACGGCACCTATAACCTGTCGGAAACCCAGGCCCGCGCCATTTTGGAGTTGCGCCTGCAGCGTCTGACCCAGATTGGCGTCAAAGAAGTCACCGACGAGTTGGAAGAACTGGCTGGCAAGATCAAGGAATATCTTGAAATTCTGTCCTCGCGCGAACGCATCATGGGCATCATCTGTGATGAGCTGCGCGAAGTGCGCGATCAGTTTGCCGTGCCCCGTCGGACAACAATTGTCGACTGGTCTGGAGATATGGACGACGAAGACCTGATCGAGCGCGAGGACATGGTGGTCACCGTGACCTCTGGCGGCTACATCAAACGCACACCTCTGGCGGATTTCCGGGCGCAAAAACGCGGCGGCAAGGGCATCTCGGGGATGCAGACCAAAGAGGAAGATGTTGTCACCAACCTCTTTGTTGCCAATACCCATACTCAGCTTTTGTTCTTCACCACCGATGGGATGGTCTACAAGCTCAAAACCTGGCGCCTGCCGCAGTCCAGCCGCACGGGCAAGGGCAAGGCCATCGTCAATATCCTTCCCATCCCAGTTGGCGTGTCGATTGCCGCTATTATGCCGGTGGACCGCCCCGATGATGAATGGGCGGACCTGCAGATTGTCTTTGCCACTTCCGCTGGAACTGTGCGCCGTAACCGCCTGTCAGACTTCACAAATGTGAAATCCAACGGCAAGATCGCGATGAAGTTCGAAGAGGAAAACGCCGATACCAAGTTGATCAATGCGCGCATCTGTTCTGAAGAGGACGATGTCATGCTGGTCACCAATACCGGCCGTGCTATCCGCTTCCCGACCACTGATGTCCGGGTCTTCAACAGCCGCAATTCGGTTGGGGTTCGTGGCATCAAACTGGGCGATGACGCCGAAGTGGTTTCAATGTCCGTGGTGCGCCACTTTGATGCGGAACCCTGGGAGCGCAGCGCCTTTATCAAACGGTTCCGGGCTGAGCTTGGCAGCGATGTGTCAGAAGACGATAGCCCCGAGGAGGCTGAAGGCGCCCTGACAGAAGAGCGCTATCAGCAGATGCTGGAGGCCAATGATCTATTGGTCACCATTAACAAAACCGGGGCTGGCAATCTGACCTCGGCCCATGATTACCGGGTCAGTGGCCGTGGCGGCCAGGGTGTTGGGGCGATGAAGGGGGGCGAGATCGTTGCCACCTTCCCTGTCACGGTCGAAGACCAGATCATGCTCGCAACTTCCAAGGGCCAATCGATCCGCGTCCCTGTCCAGGGCATTTCCTTCCGCTCTCGTTCGGCAGGGGGCGTACGGGTCTTCAACACTGGCAAAGGCGAAGAAGTGGTTTCGGTTGCCTGGATTGCCGAAAATGGCGAAGAGGATGAGAACGGTGAAACTGCCCAAGAGTAACACTGTTTGATTTTTACGTAGAAAACGCCGCTCCGGGTCGGGGCGGCGTTTTTTTGTGCCCGAAGGGTCTTAACTCTCGGATAATGACTTTGTGGCAGTGTTTGACCGAAACAAGTTTTGCAACCGGGTAGCGCTCATGAACCTTTACCATTGTTCGATTGATCTGAAAGACGGAACCAAGGCCCTAGCATTTGCCAATGCCGTGGAGATCTGGATGGGTTACCTGCAACAGCGTGGTAAAATCCAGGGCTGGCGTCTGATGCGGCGCAAGCTCGGTCTGGCGGCAGACAGTTGCCGCGACTTTCTGCTTGAGGTCGAGGTCGAGGATCTGAGCCAGCTAGACCAGGCCTTTCGGACGCTGGAAGAAAAGGACGAGGAAGTGGAACGGCTGTATTCCAATGTGAATGCGCTGATTGCGCATTCTGAAATTGGCCTTTACCGCCCCTTTCCAGATCCGGAACGCGCCGAACGCATGGCGCTGATCTGATTCCAAGCCCATAGGGAAAGAAAAAAGGCCAGGCAAATGCCCGGCCTTTTGTTTGTCTGGGGTCCCCCCGCCTATAAATCATAGAGGCGG
>NZ_LIKT01000037.1 GCF_001294455.1 Phaeobacter sp. 11ANDIMAR09 | reverse complement strand
GATGAATCACGAAACACAGAATAAATCAATGGGTCCTGAGCCTAGGAATTTGGGTTGGCGCGGGGGGCACATGTCAGCCGCTGTCGCTTTTAGACCGTTAGCGCCTGAAACCACGCCTTAAAGGATTGGGAAGAGTTTTGGGATAACGATAGCGTAAGCCGATCTTGCACATGGAATGAATAAGTGACCTTCAATGACCGCCGTCTGAATACGCGACCAGCCCAGGGTGAGGCTCCTTTTGGCCTTCATGAGGTGTTTATCTCACGCACGGATGAACGAGGTGTCATCAAGGCGGCGAACTATGTCTTTAAGCGTGTTACCCACTATGAGTGGGAAGAGCTCTTGGGAGCGCCGCATAAGATTATCCGCCACCCCGATATGCCCAAGGGCGTGTTTCAATTGTTTTGGGATACATTGAAACGCGGGGAATGCATTGGCGCCTACGTCAAGAACAAAACCAAGGACGGGTTGTATTACTGGGTCTTTGCCGTGGCCATTCCCTGTCCCGGCGGCTATTTATCCGCGCGCATCCGACCCAGCGGTGCAATGTTTCAAGAGGTGCAAAAGGCCTATGCGCAATTGCTGCAGGCTGAACAGGAAGAAGGCCTGTCGCCGGAGGAGAGCGCCGAACTGCTCATGGGGTGGATAAAAGACAAGGGCTTTGAAACCTATCACCAGTTCTCGACAGCGGCCCTCAGCGAAGAGCTGCTGACGCGCGGGGAAGCTCTGCAAAACTCACCGGATCAAAAGTTTCTTATGCTGCGCCAGGCCGTGTCGGATGCGGATACCCTGCTGAGCGAAACGGAAGCCTTGATCAAGGAGTTTGATGCCATGCGGACCATCCCTCATAATCTGAGGGTGATCGCATCCCGTATCGAACCCGCAGGGGGACCAGTCACGGTTCTGTCCCAAAACTATGGCAGCATGTCAGCCGAAATGTCCAAATGGTTTGAAACCAATGTCATGGGCGAAAACAGCAATTTCAATAAGATCAAAGGGGCTGTGACCCATCGTCTCTTTGTCGAAGGCATGACCCGAATTCTGGAAGAATGCAACGCCTTGCTGACCCAGGAAAAGCGCAAGCTGGGGGATGTGGACATCGCCTATGAACGGAAAAACCTGACCGATCTTGTCCAGCGCGAGCGAAAACTGGCCAGCGACGCCGGAGAGCAGATCAATTTTGAAGCGGACCGTATTCAGCACGCTTGCAACATCATGCACCGCCAGTTCCTTGGGCTGAGCACCACCAGGGTTCTGTGCAAAATCGAAGCAGCCCGGCTGCCCCGCGGTGGCGAAACGCTAGATGACATCATCAATCAGCTGGGGAGCTTTCAGCGCAGTATTGCAGATCGCTTGCACAATATCGCCAAGCTGAGCGATCAGATCCGCGCCATGGAATAGACGCAGGTCCAGAGCTGAAATTGCGTTGCTCAGCTCTGGTACCGAGCCAGACTGGCAAATTCTATCCCGCAGCCATCAAGACCGGGCGTGCAAAAAGCACCAACGCAGGGGGCTCAGTCACCTCTGGCCAGAGTTACTGGTTGTCATAGTCTTTTTCGGCCTCAAAATAGGCGTCAAAGCCAATGCGGGTTTTGACCTCATCAAAAGGCATCAAGCGATCGCTCGGAACCGGGCCACGTTTTAGGTCGGACAGGGCTGCAGTCATGGCCTTCATCGCAGCGGCAATCAAGGTGATCGGATAGGCCGCTATCTGAAACCCCATGTGCTGCAGCTCATTCGGCGGCAGGTTTGGGGTCAGGCCGCCTTCGATCATATTGGCCATCTTTGGCCCCGGCAGCTCCTCACAAATCCGCCGCATTTCCGCTTTGTCGCGTGGGGCTTCGACAAATAGAATATCGGCCCCCAGTTCATGAAACCGCCGGGCGCGGGCGATGGCCTCGTCCAGCCCATGATCATGGCGTGCATCAGTGCGGGCCAGGATCAGGATGTCGGGGCCTTCGTTGCGCGCATCCACCGCTGCACGAATGCGCTCAAAGGCCTCTGCGCGGTCGACAACCGATTTACCCGCCGTATGGCCACAGCGTTTTGGGGCGTGCTGATCTTCGATCATCACCGCAGCAAACCCGGCCTGGGCAAAGCCTTTGACCGTGCGTTTGGTGTTCATCGCATTTCCATAGCCGGTATCGCCATCTCCGATCACCGGGATATCAACCGCGTTGCAGATATTGCGCCCCTGATCGATCACCTCGCCATAGGACATCAGCCCGGTATCCGGCATCCCCAGTCGTGCCGCAGAAGCGGCAAAACCGGACATGAAGGTGAGCGGAAAGTTTGCTTGTTCAATGAGCTTAGCTGAGAGCGGATCAAAACAGCAGGGCATGGTAATGATCTGCTCTTGGCGCAGCAGAGCCCGCAGTTTGTCAGGGGATGAAAGGGTCATCGGCTTTCCTTTGAACGAAGGGCTAAAACAGCTTGTAGGGGATAAACAGCGCCAGATCCTGCCAAAACCACAGCAGGGCGGCCATGCCCAACATCATCAGCGCAAAGGGCCATGCCCCCTGCACCACGCTTTCCAGCCGTGCCTTGCCAACCGCCTGAATGACAAAGAGATTGAGTCCCACCGGCGGGGTGATCAGCGCGGCTTCGATCAGGACAACAAAAAAGATGCCAAACCAGATCGGGTCGATGTTCATGGCCTGCAGCGCCGGAAACAGAACCGGGACCATGATCAGCATCATCGACAAAGACTCCAGAAAGAAACCGATAATCAACAGCACCAGTCCCACTGCCAGAATGAACAGGGTCGGGTCAGAGATATTGTTGATCAGATAGCCGCTAATAGTCTGCGGAATAAGATAGAGCGTGATGGCGTAGGAGAACACCTTGGCGCCGGCCACGATGATAAAGATCATCGCGGTGGTTTTGAGCGAGTCCTCAACGGCCTCTTTCAGCTTTGCCCAATTCATCCGTCCCATCAGAAAGGTCATGGCAATTGCAATGACAAAACCGACGCCTGCGCTCTCTGAAGGGGTGGCAATACCTGCATAGATCGAGCCGATGATGGCAAGCGCCAGTACCACGGTTGGCAGCGCATAGACAGTTGCCCTGGCGCGCTGGGGCCAGCTGGCTTTGGGCAGGGCTGCGGCGGCGCCCATGCGGCTGTAGATCATAGCATAGATGATAAAGATACTGGCCATCAACAGCCCGGGACCGATGCCAGCCAGGAACAGCGTCGGGATCGAGGTTTCGGTGATGACGCCATAGATGATCAATGGAATGGAGGGCGGGATCAGGATGCCAAGCGTGCCTCCAGCGGCCAGCTGCCCCAGGATAAAGGGCTCATTGTAGCCACGTTGCTTCATCTCTGGGATGGCCACTGTGCCGATAGTGGCGGCGGTGGCAACTGAGGAGCCGGAGATCGCCGAAAACAGCGTGCAGCTCATGATCGTTGCCACCCCGAGACCGCCGGGCCAATGGCCGACCCAGGCCTGCACACTGGCAAAAAGATCGCGACCAACACCGCCTTTGAGCAGCACATTGGACATCAGCAAAAACAGCGGCACAGCCAAGAGCTCGAAGCTGTCCATGGTGCCAAACAGACGCTGTGGCACCGCGATCAAGGGCAACCCCTTGAGCCAAAGCAAGGTAGCGCCTAGGGCACCCATGGCAAAGGCCACCGGTACGCGAAGCAGCAAGAGTCCAACCAGACTGCCAAGAATAAGCAGAGTTTCCATATCAGTCTACCAGTTCAGTGTACGAGTGTTTGCTTGGGCAGATCCTGCGGATGCCAGGTCCAGATCTTGATGATTTCAGCCAGAGACTGCAGGGCCATGAGGCCAAAGCCGACCCAGATCGCGGATTGAATAAACATCTTTGGTACCGCCAGATAGCTGTCTGTCGTATGTCCCGCCAAGGTGGATTTCCACCAGATATCAAGACCGTATTTCACCGTGATCAGGCAAAAACCTATGACCACCAACAGGGCAAAACTATCTGCTGCCTTACGGTTAAGGGAAGTGGGATCGCGAAAGGTGATATCAATGATGATATGGGCCTTGTGTTTCAGGACATAGGCAATGGCCAGATAGGCCGCCCAGACCTGAAAAATGCGGCTGATCTCATCCACCCAAATGGTTGGAGCGTTCAACGCATAGCGCATGAAAACCTCAAATGAGACAATGAGACCGGTGAAGAAAAACATCCAGGCAGCAATTCTGCCGGTTACTTCCGACAGATGATCCATGACCCGGACATAGGTTTGAAGATGCAACACTGCTCTGCCCCCCTGCATATCAAAATCGCGCCCACCGACAGGTGACCGCGACTTTGTGTGTTGGTTTGATTTATTTGGCCGCGGCGCGTACGGCGGCGACGGCGGCGGCACCCGCATCGGAGGTTTCAGCAACAAAGCGGTCGATCACGCCGGAGGTGGCTGAAACCCATTCGGCGCGTTCTGCAGCGGTCAGCTCTACCACGGTCATTTTGCTGCTCACCTCGGCCACGGCTTCGGCTTCTTGGGTGTAGATCGCATCGCGCAGCTGGTCTTCGACAATAGCCGCCGAGTCCAGAATGATCTGCTGATGTTCCTCGGACAGGCCCTCAAAGAAGTCATTGTTCATGACGGCGACAAATTCGATGGCACTGTCATATGACAGCGTCACGTGATCCATCACCTCATAGAGTTTGCGCGAGCGCACAGCCGAGGCGCCGGTCATGCCAACGTCAACAGCGCCCTGCTGATAGGCCAGGAACTGCTTGGAACCCGACATCAGGGTCGGTGCGCCCCCCAGGGCTTCGACAGTCCAGCCATGTACCTTGCCGTAGGTCCGGACCTTTTGGTTTGCCATATCGGCGGGCACCCGGATCGCCTTGTCGTTGGACAGATAGATGTTGCGCCCAAAGGCCTGCCACCACAGCACCTTGGCGTTGGTTTCTTTCAGAATGGCTGCATCCAGACCAGTGCGCAGTTCAGAGCCTGCCGCCACGGCTGTCCGTAGGTGGGCTTCGTCTTCAAAAATGAAGGGGATGGCAACCACGTCGACCGCCGGGACTGCCCCGGTAAATCGGCCCAAAAACGCGGTTCCTGCTTCAACGGCGCCTGTGCCCACGGCCTCGGGGACTTCCTTGTCCTTGAACAGCTGAGCTGAATCAAACAGCTGAACCTTCAGCTCTCCGCCCGAGCGTTCCTCGATCAGGGCGGCAAAATCCAGCCAGTTTTGGCCCAAGGAATGCGTTTTGGGCAGCTGCAATGTCACCCGGATCGTGGTTTCGGCCTGGGCCACGGCCGCCGTCAGCAACACAGAGCTGGCGCAGATTGCACCCATAAGAAATTTACGCATAATTGTCCTCCTTGCATGTCCGGGCAATTTCTTCCCCGTTTACGATCCAGAGTTGCGCTAAGCATGTATTCTTGTCAAGTTACATAGGTAACCAAGTTCGATCAGCTATTCGGTGAAGCCAAGATGAACCAGAAATTGAACGGTATGGGCTCGGGCGAGATGATCTTTGCTGCGATCTATTCGCTCTCGCAGAAGATCATGTTGCTCTACTCCAAGGCAGTGCAGCGTGAAACCGGGCTGAACTGGCAAGACTGGCGTATCCTGCGGGCGGTGGTGTCGATGCAATCCTGCCGCGCGCAGGACATCTGCGAAGAAAGTGGGATTAAAAAATCTCATGTTAGTAACGGCTTGGCCCGGCTGGAGGAATGCGGTCACATCTCGAGACTGGAAAACAAGGGCGACCGGCGCAGCCGAATCGTGATCTCGACCGAACAGGGGCAGGATCTGGTGGCCCGGGCGGAGCCAAAGCTCCAGGCCTTTGAGACTGAACTCACCAATCAGCAGGCGGTCGGCGATCCGGACGTGCTGCTGCGATCACTGCGGTCTTACAAGGATGAGCTGGGGCGGCTGTTGGAGGTAAAAGAGACCGGGCCCTAGACCTCTCATCTGCTTTGCAAAGCCCGAACCCTGGCCAATGAAGCATCTGGTTGTGCAGCCTCCGGGTCGCCCCTCGGCGCGGTGCTTAAACGCTTTCAGCCTAGGAAAACCTGTTGCGCTGCACCGTCTCCCTTGGGGAGCAGCCAAAGGCTTCACGGTAGGCGATGGAGAAGCGGCCCAGATGAAAGAAACCTGCTTCGTAAGCGATACTGCTGACCAGGGTTTCCGGTGTCGCAGATTGCGCCAGCATATGCGCGTGATTCAGGCGTTGACGCTGCAAAAAGCCAATGGGCGTACAGCCATAGCTTTGCTGAAAACTGAGCTGCAAACTGCGAATACTGCAGCCGGCGGCTGCGGCAATCTGGGCGACCGTGATCGGATCTGTCAGATGGTCCAAGATATAGGCCCGGGCCCGATGGACCTGCGGTGACGAGACTTTGGGCTGGACCTCGGTCAGTATGTGGTAAACCGTGCTGGGCTGCGCCATCAGGAAACCGGTGATCAGCTCCTCTTCAAAAAGCGCCTGGTGCCTGTGCTGACTCCCGCCAAAGGCACCGTTTTGGTCCGCGACGGAGACAGCCGCGCGGAACTTCCGCACCCAGTTTTGCAACGCAGGGGACTCCAGCCGCAGCTCGGGGTCAAAAACGATTGCATGGGGGATGGGTTGCCCCAGAAGGCGTTCGGCAGTTTTGTGCAGGGCGCGAGCGTCGATCTGGAGCAGCAGTTTTTCGCAGCCCTCATACCAGACCATCTGCGTTTCACGGGTCGGATTGAGAACCGTTCCGATTCTAGGTGACGCTTCGACTGTCCTGCGTCCATTGCGGACCCTGGCCAGCCCAAGCAGCGGGATCTGCACTAGGTAAAAATCCGTCAGCTCGCCGGGGTTGATGGTCACGTCACAGCCATAGCGCATGTAGTTCAGCGACAGGCAGTGGCCTTCGGCATGGTTATGGCAGGCGTCAAAATGGCCATGCGCAGAGCCGGGAATAAGATCGTGATCGCAAAACCGTTTGGCCACTGATGCCCGCACCAGCTCAACATCGGTTGAATGCAACAGGCGATGCCCGTGCAGCGGATCAGCTGTTTTCCCTAAGAATGCGCGCACCATCCAAGGAGCCTAAGACGTTTTAGACTTAAAGCAAGCATTATTGAGACCGAAGATTCTTGCGCAATTTGGACAAAACAATCCGGCCCTTCGCAGTACGCTCTTGCTGACATCATGTCATTTCAGGGAGGAAAACATGAAAGAAACAGCTGGAATCACGTCAACTGACGCTGGGCTCGAAGGCGTTGTGTGGAATGTTGTGGGGCAGGTCTACAGCCCGAAACTGCATTCGGACAATGCCATGATCTGGCACGCCGTCGTGCCTGCCGATACCTTTGTGCCGCCGCATGTGCATCCGACACAAGACGAATGGATCCTGGTGGTCGAGGGCAATCTGGAGGTGGATTTTGGCTATGAAGAGGGCGATGTAAAACCCAATCTAGCCGGGCCGGGCGATCTGGTGCGCATGCCCATGGGCGTGGCGCATGGGGTTTTCAACCGCTCCGGGGCCGAGGCAAAATGTGTTTTTGGCGTAGCCCCGTCCCGCAAGCTCTATGACCTGTTCTGCGCCTTGGATGGTGTAACAGACCCAGAGGAACTGGTGCGCCTGTCGGCTCTGCACGAGGTTGATTTCCTGCCGCCCCCACCAGAGGCGTAAGGAGAGGCCAGATGGTTAGTAGAAAAACAGTTGCCGTCATAGGCGGCGGCGTCGCGGGCTTGGCCGCTGCCAAGGCCTTTGACGAAAAGGGGCACCGTGTCATCGGGTTTGAACGCAGCCATGATTTTGGCGGCGTCTGGGAGCTGTCGCGCTCCTACCCCGGTGTGCAGACCCAAAGCCCCAAGGATCTCTATCGCTTTACCGATTTGGCGATGCCAGAGGACTATCCGCAATGGCCCAAGGGGCCGCAGGTGCATGCCTATATCCATTCCTATGCCGACAAGCATAAACTGGGTCGCCTGTATCAGCTGAACACTGATGTCGTGGGAATGGAGCGCCGTGCCGATGGCAAGCCCGGTTGGACACTCACGCTGGAAAGCGCCGGTCGCAGTCGCAAGCAGGACTTTGATTTTGTTGCGATCTGCACCGGGCAATTCTCTTACAAGAACATCATCACCCACCCCGGTCAGGAGGAATTCACCGCTCAGGGTGGCCAGGTGATGCATTCCTCGGAATATACCGATTCCGAAATCGCCCGCGGCAAACATGTGGTGGTTCTGGGCGGCTCCAAATCCTCGACCGATATCGCGGTGAATGCAGCCCAGCATGGCGCCAAACAGGTGACCATGGTCTATCGCAAGAATGTCTGGCGGGTGCCCTATTTCATCGGCGGGATCAACTTCAAGAACCTGCTCTATATGCGGGCGCAGGAGATGCAGTTCAACAGCTGGGGACGGAGCCCGCTGAAAAAGCTGTTTGCTGGGATCATGAAACCGCTGATCTGGGCCAATTTCCGAGGCCTGGAAACCATGCTCAAGCTGCAATTAGGACTGAAAAAATGGGACATGGTGCCGGATACGCCGATCGAAAAAGAGGCCTCCTGCTCCCTGCCGCTGGTGACACCGGGCTTCTTTGAAACCTTGAAATCGGGCAAACTGAAATTGGTTCAGGGCAGCTTTGATCGCTACGAGGGCGATTCAGTGGTGTTGACCAATGGTGAGCGGGTGAAATGCGATGTCTCGGTCTTGGCGGTTGGGTGGAAGCTGGGCGTGCCCGTTGTGCCGGAAGACTACCGTCAGAAGCTGATTGAAAGTGATGGTCAATACAAAGTCTATCGCTTGTCGGTGAACCCGGATCTGCCGGAGATGGGGTTTGTTGGTTTCAACTCCAGCTTCTGCACAGTTTTGTCGGCGGAAATGATCGCCAATTGGCTGGTGCGCTATGCTGACGGACAATTGGCCCATCAGCCAAGCGAGGCGGAGATGCACAGCAATATCGAAATGATGCTGGATTGGCGGCGTAAAGAGCGCCCGGCGGCCCAGGTCTATGGCGGCCTGTGTTCGGCGCCGTTCCACTTCAAGCATTTTGATGAACTGCTTGCGGATATGGGGGCGGCCAAAACCAAGCGGGCGAATCCACTAGCCGAACAATTCTCGTTTCCTGATGCGGATGCCTATGGTGAGTTTCTGGCGTCAGCACCGCAATACCAAGCCAGCTAGCGGCGGCCCTTTACCCGTCTCTTTGGCAGGTTGGAGGCTGGTCCAAAAGTGAGATGAAAGCGCAGGCGCGCTGTCCGACCGCCGGGCAGCGCGTTTGTTCTCTTTGCAGACCCGTAAGCAACTACCGCGTCCCGGACACAGCCAATGGAGCGATCTCAGGCCTGCTCGGCCGCCCGACGCCAAGTAAACCATCATCGCGGTAGGAAAATCGCACCAAGGTCCATTGGCCTATCGGTTCTTCGTGCCTCCATTGGCGCCATGGTCAGACAGCCTGTCCCAAAGTCATGCTATTGATGAGCGAAATAGGCTGACTGGGGACTAAGAATAAGGGAGCCATACTTCCAAGGGTGATGGGCCGGGCGAACAAACTGCGAGTCACTCGCCACGCGGAAACGTCTGAGCGGCCCAGATCTGACGGATCAACCGAAATCCTCTTCTCGAGATCGGCAGCTACTTGAGATTATCGCACAGACCGCCAACGCTGAGATATCTTCCATAAGCCCAGCCCTCGATTTTTGCTGGTCCCCAGAAAGGGGCGGAGCAGCGCCCTTCATAGCAGCCAATTTTATACCAATTGCCACGTTTCTCGAACACAAGATTCCAGTCCCCAAGGTATACCTCACCGATTTGGGTGTAATCGCTGTCAGGACCGGAACGGACCGCAAGAAAGCCACTGTCAGTGGCGCGGTTGTAATTCGAAATCCCACTCACACCGATCACCTTCGCCTCACAGGTTCCCGCACTCCCCTCAGATGTTCCGGCAAGCAGCAATAGACTTGCGGCTAGGGCAGAGCACACGCTGTTCATCACTTTGTCCATCCACCCACCCCTCTTGTTTTGACCTTCCCAACCCGCGCTCCTGTCGGTGGGTAAGATTGCCTGTTAGCCAATGATATCACGGGGGGTTCGTGTAAATCGAGATGACTTGAAGACGCATGGCCCCCGGGTTATCGAAGCTGAAGCGCCAATTCATAGGGCCCGTTTTCACCGTTTTAGAGGCATGGCCCCTTGGGCTGGAAATGGGCCGATCTTTGGCACCCTGGCGAGATAAGTGAGTGAAGCGGCCCGCAGGGAGATCTTTTTGCAAAAGCAGAAATTGAAACACTTCGCCAGAATAGGTCACACCCATGCTTCAGCAAGGTGCAACGAATCTGAAGTGATAAAAATCACTAGATTTTTTTGGATGGAACCTGGTGCTGCTGGAGAGAATCGAACTCTCGACCTCTCCCTTACCAAGGGAGTGCTCTACCTCTGAGCTACAGCAGCGCCGGTGAGGGGGCTTTTAGGGATAAACGTTGGAGGGCGCAAGAGCTTCTGGACGGTTTTTTCTCACTAAGTTACACATGGCTCATGGCAGAAAAAAAACCACAGAAATCGAGTAAGGCTCCCTCTCAGCGTGAAGATCGGCTAAAGGCTTCCTTGAAGGCGAATATGGCCCGTCGCAAAGCGCAGGCAAAGGCGCGCGCCGCGCAACAAGAGACCACGAGCGAAGAATCGGAAAGGTAGAGGCAGATGGATTCCATTTTGGTAAAAGGGAATGGCCCCCTAAATGGTCAAATTCCCATTGCCGGGGCAAAGAACGCCTGCCTCACGTTGATGCCCGCGACCCTGCTCAGCGAAGAGCCGCTGACGCTGACAAATGCGCCGCGGCTGAGCGATATCAAAACAATGACTGAACTGCTGCAATCCTTGGGGGCCGAAGTATCGGGGCTGCAGGATGGGCAGGTTCAGGCGATGTCGAGCCACAATATCGACAACCATGTTGCCGATTATGAAATCGTCCGCAAAATGCGGGCGTCGAATCTGGTGCTGGGACCGATGCTGGCGCGTCTGGGTCAGGCGGTGGTTTCCCTGCCTGGTGGCTGTGCCATTGGCGCCCGCCCGATGGATCTGCACATTCATGGTCTCGAGGCCCTGGGCGCAGAGATCGAACTGAAGGATGGCTACCTCCATGCCAAGGCCCCACGCGGTCTCAAAGGGGCAGTGATCGAGCTCAGCTTTGCCTCTGTGGGGGCGACAGAGAACATCATGATGGCCGCGACCCTGGCCAAGGGCACCACCCAGATCAAAAACGCGGCCCGCGAGCCGGAGATTATCGATCTTGCTGATTGTCTGAAAAAGATGGGCGCCCATATCGAGGGGGCCGGTACACCGGTCATCACCATCGAAGGCGTCGACCGCTTGCATGGGGCCACCCATCCGGTGGTAACGGACCGCATTGAACTGGGCACCTATATGCTGGCACCTGCGATCTGTGGCGGCGAAGTCGAGCTCTTGGGCGGGCGTCTGGATTTGGTTGGCGCCTTTGTCGAGAAACTGAACGAGGCGGGCGTCGATGTTATCGAGACTAAGGCCGGCCTCAAGGTGAAGCGCCAGGGCGATCGTGTGAAAGCGGTGGATGTCACCACAGAACCCTTCCCCGGTTTCCCAACTGATTTACAGGCCCAGATGATGGCCCTGATGTGCACCGCCGAAGGCACCAGCGTGTTGGAAGAAAAGATCTTTGAGAACCGTTTCATGCATGCGCCCGAATTGATCCGTATGGGAGCTAAGATTGACGTCCAGGGTGGCCATGCCACCGTGACAGGGGTCGACCACCTGAAAGGCGCTCCGGTGATGGCAACGGATCTGCGTGCTTCGGTCTCCCTGATTCTGGCGGGGCTTGCTGCCGAGGGCGAGACGCTCATCAACCGGGTCTATCATCTGGATCGCGGCTACGAGAAAGTTGTACGCAAATTCTCTGGTGTCGGCGCTCAGATCGAACGCATCAAGGGAGGCTGAGCCGTGTCAGACGCGAGTTTCCACGACGGGCGCGAAGTTCCTTTAAACCTTGGCGCGCTTGAGGTCGAAGACCTACAGGTGGTTTCATCGCTGGTTCAGGACGCTGTTTTCCCAATCAGTGAGATGAGCTGGCGCTCCAAGGAGCACCGCTTTGCACTGCTGCTCAACCGGTTCCGCTGGGAGGATCTTCCCAGTGCTGAAAAACGCGACCGCCCCGTTGAACGGGTCCAATCACTATTGGTGGTCGAGTCGGTATTGGGGGTTGCGTCACAGGGACTGGATCGCAGTGACAAGGACATGATCCTGTCGCTGCTTTCGGTCCAATTTGAACCCGGAGACGACGGCGCGGGCCATGTCCTCTTGACCCTAGCGGGAGACGGCAGCATCCGTTTGGCGGTGGAAACCCTGGAAGTGAGTCTGCGCGATGTCACCCGGCCCTATGTGGCGCCGTCAAAAAAGGTTCCGGATCACAGTGCCTAAGGGCAAGGCGGAGGAGCTGCTGGAGATATGCAAAATAAGCGCGGAATCTCGCAAGTTTTTTCATCGCTCTCGACGCAATCACAACGCCCTAGCTCAGAAGAGCTCGCGCTTCGCCCGGCCACTGTTTTTGATGTCTTTGAAGCGAGCGAGGTTCTCCTGGCTTCCATCACTCAACTTTGCCAACTGGACCATCGCGACGATCCGCACCTCTTGGCGCAGTGGTGTGCCAACAAGACGCCTGAAGACATCCGGGGCTGGATTCTGGCCGACGAAGGTCCGACCCTGGCCGTTTCTCAGGGAAAAGTGCTTGGTGTTGGCCTCGCCACTGCGCAGGCGAAGATCTCTCTCTTATATGCCGCCCCCTGGGGGCAGGGTTGTGGCGTTGGCCGGGCCTTGTTGCAACATCTGGAAGCAGGACTGGTAACTCAGGGCCACACTGAGGCGCATCTGACGGCCACACAAAGCGGTCTTGATTTCTACCTGTCGCAGGGTTGGCAGCGCAGTGGTGCTGCAACCAATTGCTTTGGTCTGCCAGGTCAGCCCATGTGCAAAAGGTTGCAGGTGCCGCTGTAACGCTTGTCGCAAGCGCATTGGGGCGATATGTCGGCCATAACAGCCAGAGAGAGCCGATATGCCCGTTTTTCTAGACACATCAGACGCAGATTTTGAAACCGCCTTTGCTGGGCTGCTGAACGCCAAACGTGAAGACAGCCCGGATGTGGGGGCGACCGTGGCTGAAATCATCGCTGATGTGCGCCATCGGGGGGACGCAGCGGTGCTGGAGTTGACGGCCAGGTTTGATCGTCTAGAGCTCACAGCAGAGCAGATGGCCATCTCTGAGGCAGAAGTGGATGCCGCCATCGCCACGGTGTCGGCTGAGGAGCGCGCGGCTCTGGAGCTGGCAGCAGAACGAATCCGGGCCTACCACGCGCGGCAAATGCCTGAGGATGCGCAATGGGAAGATGGCTCCGGCGCGACTTTGGGGTGGCGCTGGTCTCCGGTTTCTGCGGCTGGGCTCTATGTGCCCGGCGGCTTGGCCTCTTATCCGTCATCCGTTTTGATGAATGCGATTCCGGCCCAGGTGGCTGGGGTAAAGCGCCTAGCGGTCACGGTGCCTGCCCCTGATGGGGTGCTCAATCCTCTGGTGCTGATGGCCGCACGCCTGTCGGGTGTGACGGAAATCTACCGGATCGGTGGCGCTCAGGCGATTGCGGCTCTGGCCTATGGCACCAAAACCATTGCCCCGGTGGATAAAATCACCGGCCCCGGCAATGCCTTTGTTGCAGCAGCCAAGCGCCAGGTGTTTGGCAAGGTCGGCATTGACATGATCGCGGGCCCTTCTGAAATTCTGGTGATTGCTGATAAAAACAATACGCCGGACTGGATTGCGCTCGACCTGATGAGCCAGGCTGAGCACGACGAAAGTGCCCAATCACTGCTGATTACGGATAACGCGGAGTTTGGACGTGCAGTCGCCGCAGCGGTTGAGAGCTGGTTGCAAACACTGGAACGTCGCGAAATTGCAGCTGCCAGCTGGCGTGATTTTGGCGCGGTGATCACCGTGCGCGACCTTGATGAGGCGGCTGAACTGTCCAATCGAATTGCCCCTGAGCACCTGGAGCTTTGTGTCGCTGATCCGCAGGCTCTGAGCCTGAAAACCATTCACGCTGGGGCGATTTTCCTCGGCCAATACACTCCAGAGGCCATTGGGGATTATGTTGGCGGCCCCAATCACGTCTTACCCACGGCCCGCTCGGCTCGGTTTTCCTCCGGGCTCTCCGTCATGGATTTTGTCAAACGCACCACCCTAAGCCAAATGACACCGGCCGCACTGCATGCCATTGGCCCGGCGGCTGAAGTGCTGGCGCAAAGCGAAAGCTTAGAAGCGCATGGGCTTTCTATAACCGCCAGGCTGGAAGCCCTCAATAAAGAATAAAAGCATAGCAGGGGCGCTGCCCCTCTTGGCCTAGGGCCAATTCACCCCGGGATACTTCAGGCCAAATGAAAATGGGGCACCTCTCGGTGATGCATATCTGCACACCGAGAGGCTTCACTTGGCGCGGCCATCGGCGTCCCCGCCTGTACCGCTTGGTAAGCCTAGAGAATGAGCGGGGGTGATTCCCAGTTTCATTTGGCCATAAATATCCTCGCCGAAGGCAAGAAAGCTCTTTTTACGCGACCCTTGCGTGAGGTTTGTAGTAGCTTTTTGTTGTGCAAATGTTTCTTTGGAGGACTGTCTGTTTGCTCCAGGCAGCGGCATGGATTAGAGAGATTGGTGAACCGCTTTTCCGACAGAGGCCAAAGCCCATGAGCCGCATCAGCCAAATCGAATTGGACGACCGCAATCTGCCACCGCCCACGGCAGAGATCGAGCAGGAGCGCAAAGTTGCGATTTTTGATCTGATCGAGGAAAACTCCTTTTCCCTGCCCGAGCGCTCCGATCGCCCCTTTGTCGATGGACCCTATCATCTGGGGCTTTCTATTCGGGAAAAGCGGCTGGTCTTTGATCTGCAGACTGAGGCCGGGCAAAAAGCTGCGGAGTTTCATTTGTCGCTCTCGCCTTTTCGCCAGGTGGTGAAAGACTACTACCAGATTTGCGAGAGCTATTTCTCTGCGGTGAAAACCCTGCCGCCCAGCCAGATCGAGACCATTGATATGGCCCGGCGCGGCATTCACAATGAAGGTAGCCGGGTGCTGCAGGAACGCCTGGAAGGTAAGGCAGAGGTGGATACCGATACGGCACGCCGCCTTTTCACGCTTATCTGTGTGTTGCATTTTGGGGGCTGATGCGTGAACGAGTTACCGCAGTCCGTGTTGTTCTGCTGTGACCACAATGCGGTCCGCTCGCCTATGGCTGAGGGGATCATGAAGAAGTTCTACGGCACCGGCACCTATGTGCAATCCGTTGGGGTCAAAAATGATCTCGAAATCGACGGGTTTTGTGTCGCCGTTTGCCAAGAGATTGACGTGGAACTCTCGCGTCATCGGTCGCGGTCTTTTGATGAGATGGAACAATGGGGCGATGATCTCTCCTCCTTTGATCTGGTGATTGCTCTCTCCCCCGCCAGCCAGCGTCGCGCCTTGGAGCTGACGCGGTTTTTTCATTTGGATGTTGAGTATTGGCCAATCATGGACCCCTCCGGGCTGGGCGAAACACGTGAGGCCAAACTGGACAGTTATCGCCAGACCCGGGATCAAATCATCCAACAGTTGACCGCCCGCTGGGGCGAAGCCACGGAGATCCTATGACAAAAACGATTGCCCGCTATTTTTCTGCTTTCAATGCAGGCGACACAGAGACCATGCTGGATTGCCTCTCCGATGACATCGCCCATCACGTGAATGAAGGTGAGATTCGTCGGGGCAAGCAGGCCTTTGCCGAGTTCTGCGCCCATATGAGCCGCTGCTACAAAGAAGAACTTACCGATATTGTGCTGTTTGGCACCGAGGATGGGAGGCGCGCTGCAGCCGAGTTCATAGTCAATGGCACCTATCTGGCAACCGACGCGGGCTTGCCTGAGGCAAAGGGGCAGCGCTATCGCTTGCCAGGCGGCTCTTTCTTTGAACTGCAGGGGGATCAGATCACCCGGGTGACCACCTATTACAATCTGGCAGATTGGATGGCGCAGGTGTCTGGTGGATCGGGCGCGCGCTGAGGGTACGATGAGCTCGGTTTATCTGGAAGTCTTAACCGGAGAGGCATTGGCGCAGGTCCTGCCCGCGCTGGCACGGCTGCGGATCGAAGTGTTCCGGGACTGGCCCTATCTCTATGATGGAGATCTGGACTACGAAGAATCCTATTTGCAGAATTATCGGCACAGTAAAGAGGCCATAGTGGTGGGGGCCTTTCATGGCCCCAAGCTGGTTGGAGCAGCAACCGGCACGCCTTTGACGGATCATTCCGAGGATTTTGCAGCGGCCTTTGAGACCTGCAGGTTGGATTTGGAAGAGGTCTTCTATTGTGCCGAATCAGTTCTGTTGCCGGAGTATCGTGGCCGCGGACTTGGGCACGGGTTCTTTGATGCTCGCGAAGCTCATGCCCGCCATCTGGGCTATTCCATCTCTGCTTTTTGCAGCGTAACGCGGCCAGCGGTGCATCCGATGCGGCCGGAGGGCTATGCGCCGCTGGACCCTTTTTGGCGCAGGCGCGGGTATGCGCCTTTGGAAGGGGTTGTTGCTCAGTTTTCCTGGAAAGATCTCAATTCACCCGAAGCGACAGACAAACCGTTGCAATTCTGGGCGCGTACTCTCAATCCTTCTGCCTGAGCGGCCCTATCAAAAGGCAGAGTTGTCATTTCCGCCGGGCTCTGGCCTTTTGGGGCAGGCCCAAATCAGTGAGGATCCAACCAGATGAAAATCGCAACCGCCGCCTACCCGCTTGATTGGCTTGATAGCTGGGCCCAGTACGAGGACAAGCTGGCAACCTGGGTCGCTAATGCCGCAAAACAGGGGGCGGATTTACTGGTTTTCCCCGAATATGGCTCTATGGAGCTGTCCACTTTGGACGGGGGGGATTTCGCGGCAGATTTGCAGGCCTCTATCACTGCCGTATCGCGGCGCATGGAAGAGGCCGCGGCGCTGCACCAAAAACTCGCAGCTGAATATAATGTATATATTTTAGGAGCTTCTGCCCCTGTGCAGGCTGGGTTTGACCTGCCAGTCAACCGGGCCGAGTTTTACAGTCCCTGCGGTGCACGGGATCATCAGGACAAGCAGATCATGACCATGTTTGAGCGTGATCCCTGGCAGATTGGGGCCGGCGGGCCGCTGAAACTGTTTGATACCGCCCTGGGTAAGGTCGGCGTATTGATCTGCTATGACAGCGAGTTTCCCCTGCTGGGGCGGGCGCTGAGTGAGGCAGATATCCTTTTGATGCCATCTTGCACCGAGACTCTGGCGGGCTATTGGCGGGTCCGGATCGGTGCCATGTCGCGCGCCCTGGAGGGGCAATGCGTGACAGTGCAGTCCTCAATCACGGGCACAGCGCCCTGGTCGACCTCTGTGGAGGTCAACGTGGGGATGGGCGGTATTTTTGGGCCACCCGACACCGGCTTCCCGGCAACCGGGGTTATCGCCGAAGGCAGCCTGGGGCAGCCCGGCTGGACCCTGGCGGAGGTGGATCTAAAAACCATAGCAGATGTGCGCGCCAAAGGTGTGGTTCGCAATCGCAACCACTGGTCAGAGCAGGAGCAGAGGATAAAAACCTCTAGAATCCTCCTCAAGCCGTGATTGCGCCCTTGAAAAATTGGGAAAATAGGCTCATTTAGACCCCGGTTCCCGCAGTGAGGCGGGGTAATATGAAGATGGAGATAACATGGCCAAGGAAGATACGCTCGAATTTCCCGGTGTCGTGAAGGAACTCCTGCCTAATGCGACGTTTCGGGTCGAGCTGGAAAACGGCCATGAGATCATCGCACATACGGCAGGCAAGATGCGCAAGAACCGCATCCGTGTTCTGGCTGGCGACAGGGTACAGGTGGAAATGACCCCCTATGACCTGACCAAGGGTCGGATCAATTACCGCTTCAAGTAAGCTGTTGATCCGCCAATTGAACCAAAGCCCGGCCTTTGTGCCGGGCTTTTGTATGTGCGGCCCCGTGGGCCGCTGCCTCTGGCAGGAATATTTGCGGAAAGATGATGCCCGGGTCGGCTCTTTCTTCGGGGTGGTTTCCGCTTTATGAGGGTGAAAATTGAAAAAGGGGCCAGGGTGATGGCATTTATTCTGGGATCAGGCAGCCCGCGACGGCTGGAGCTCTTGGGTCAGCTGGGTATCATTCCCGATCATGTACGCCCACCGGATATTGATGAGGCTCCCCTGCCTCGGGAGTTGCCGCGCAGCTATTGCACCCGCGTTACGCGCGAAAAAGTTGAAGCGGTGCCCGCAGAGACCGGCGATGTGGTGCTCTGTGCCGATACCACCGTTGCTCTGGGACGCCGTATCCTGGGCAAGCCAGCAGATGCAGGTCAGGCGACCGAGTTCTTGCTCGCCCTGTCTGGGCGTCGGCATCAGGTGATCACGGCGGTGGCCGTGCGTCGCGGCGCGCAGCTTTGGCAGCGCTCTGTGGTGAGCCAGGTTAAAATGAAGCGCCTGTCCGATGCCGAGCTGAATGCCTATCTTGCCAGCAATGACTGGCAGGGCAAAGCAGGTGGCTACGGCATTCAGGGTGCCGCCGGAGCCTTTATCCCCTGGATCAGTGGCTCATTTACTGGAATCGTTGGCCTGCCGCTTGCAGAGACCGCAAACATGCTGCAAGCCGCTGGCTGCCAGCTATACAAGGAGGGTGCCGCATGAAGGGACGTTCGATCATTCTGGACCATATCCAAGGCCGTGAAGCCGCAGCTCTCATGGTGGATGGTAAGCTTGATGATTTTCTTATCGACGGTGATGCGCCGCTGCCGGGGACGATTTATCGCGCCCGGGCTGATCGCCCTGTCAAAGGCCAGGGAGGAATGTTCCTGACGACCCCCGATGGCCCTGCCTTTCTACGCCAGGTCAAGGGGCTTGCGCCGGGCCAAATGCTGCTGGTGCAGGTCTCCGGCTATGCGGAACCCGGCAAGGCGATTCCTGTCACCCAAAAGCTGCTGTTCAAAAGCCGCTATGCGATTGCGACTCCAGGTGCGCCGGGGCTGAACATCTCCCGCGCGATCCGCGATGAGGAAGAGCGGGATCGTTTGCTGGAGGTGGCACATGATGAGCTGGAAGGGGCGTCTCATGGTATGATCCTGCGCTCGGCCTGCGCTGGCGCCGATGCCGAGGAGGTCGCAGAAGACATCGCCGCCATGTCTGACCTTGCCACACAGGTTCTGGCGGATGCAGAGGGCGACATCGAAGTTCTGACCGAGGGAGACGGGCCGCATCTGCGCGCCTGGCGTGAATGGTCCCAAGCTGCTGAAGTCTTCCGCGAGGAAGGCGATTTTGAACTACACGGCGTGTTGGATGCTCTGGATCAGGCACTGTCCATTCGCGAATCTTTGCCTGGTGGTGGGTATTTCTTCATTGAACCGACCCGGGCTTTGGTGGCTGTGGATGTGAACACTGGCAGCGATACATCGCTTGCAGCGGGAACCAAGGCAAACATCGCCTGTGCCCGGCTGCTGCCGCGTGCTTTGCGCCTGCGTGGTCTTGCCGGGCAGATCGTGATTGACGTCGCCCCCATGCCCAAGAAGGACCGTAGCACCTTTGAAAGCGCTCTGCGAGCGGCCCTGCGCGCGGATAGTGAAGAGACAATAATGGTGGGCTGGACCAATTTGGGCAATTTTGAGCTGCAGCGAAAACGGTCCCGTCATGTGTTGTCGGAGCTGCTGTCATGAACTGTCCGATCTGTGCGGCAAAAACCAAACAGTCGCATCGCCCTTTTTGCTCGCGGCGCTGCGCCGACCTAGATTTGGCAAAATGGCTGAATGGCAGCTATGCCGTTCCCAGTACTGACCCGGAAGATGTTGAAAACGCACTGAAAGAGACGGAGAAAGGGAGCTCCATTTCCAAAGATAGCCTTCCGATCCGGCATTAGCATTTTTCTTAAAAAAGCCTCTGGACACTACCGCAAGGACGTCCTAGAAGGCCCACACCCAAGGTTACCAACCTTTCCCGTGCCCGGGTAGCTCAGGGGTAGAGCAGTGGATTGAAAATCCTCGTGTCGGTGGTTCGATTCCGCCCCCGGGCACCACTTTTACAAAATGAAAACAATATGTTGGCTGTGATATTTTGCCGACATCGTTATCGACTGATGTCTCTGGGTGTCATATGGGTGCCAATTGGAAAACCACCTATAGATCAAACACATGGCTTACTCTGACTATGCTCGCTCAGGAAATCCAATCCTCGGGGACGAGAGCCGGTGGTTTCGTCCAAGGATCTTCGACCAACGCGTCTTGATACCATTGATCTCGAAGGTTGGCGTGCTCCGTTACAATGATCTGGAAGCCAGGGACCTCTGTTTCTACAAAGTCGTAAAGCACTTGGAATAGTTTCCTAACGGCCTCCATGTCCGCGTCTTTCTCGGTATCTTCGACCGATCCGCCCGCTGCTTTGTATGAAGTCTCCGACGGGAAATAGACTTGAGTTGGCTGATCGATCATCAAAAACCTAGGAATAGGGTGGCTACCCTTGGCGGCAAACCTATGCAGGGAAAGCAACGCACCCAAATGATAGGACAAGTGGTTTTCGCCTCCACCCGTTTGATTCATATAGATCGGCCGATCTGGCCGATCAAAAACTAGCGTCAGTCGGTTTAAGTCAAATCGGGTTGGGAAAGCGCCAAATTCACCACCTAGTGCAGACACATATGTTGAAATATTGGCTGAGACCCCATTCAAAACAGAGGACAATCGGTCGGCCTGATCATCAAGACCAATCTTTTCCTCAATTGCCTTTACCTGTCGAGACAATCGAGAGGCTTCTCTCTGAAGTTCAGCAAGCCTCTCATCTGAAACAATATTTTCGAGAAACAGACTGATTCTACCGACGATCCTTGCTGCGGCGTTATTCTGGCTGCCCATCTCCGCTACTAGTTCGCTGGTAGCAATGGCAGCCGCCAGCTCCCCCTCTTTCAGCTGAATCCTATCTGTTAACTCGGAAATAGCCCCTTCTTGCTCCACCAAATAAGCTTCAAGCTTTGGTCGTTCGGTTGTTAGCGCTTTCATTTCATGGTCGAGGGACTCTAACTCCGAAATCAGCGCTTTCGAAATTGGCGTATCTAGCTGTAAGTTTTCCTCTGCAAAAGGCCATTGCCACTCACCATCTTGTTTGCGTGGCAGCAGCTTTATTGAAGCCAATCGTTCTCTTTGTTCAAACGCCTCATGCTCAAATTCGTTGGCACGGTTTGCATATTTTTGAGCACTGTCGATTGAACGGCGAATGTGCGTGCGATCTTCACGCAACTGACTTAATTCGCCTTCGTGCTTTGTAATCAGAGAGCCATCGTCTTCAGGCACTGTGGTTGGCCGCCATTCCACCGCGCGCCTCAGTTTATCTAGGGTGCTGTCTTCCGAGAGGTCCTGTGTGGTCGATATTATCCCCACGGATTGAGCTTCTGCCAGCAGCGCCAAAGCCTTTTCAGCGAACACATCCTTTTCTCGAGAAGCCTGATCGAGAAGCTTGTGCTTAAGGCGCAAATTACGCTGAAGCTCCCGCAGTTCGGCCTCCAAAACAAATCTGTCGTGGGAGGTAACTCCAAACAGTATCGGAAACGTGTCCTTTATTGCCTGCGGTTGATAGTCCTCGTTTTGGCGGTACAGAAGTTGATCTTTGCTCGTGACAAAGCCCTGTTTTTGAAAAAGATAGTAATATGTGTGTTTTACATTTGCGTCGAAACTGACCCGGCTGTGTTTATCTGCTACATCTGTAAGGTTTTCAGGGATTCCAAGAAGACGGGAAAGCAGTACCTCAACACCCGTGTCATCATCGTTTGTCGCAAGTTCATCATAAGACGGAACTTCGATTGTCTCGCCTCTGCGTACCATAACTGTGCTACAACTCCGGGCGCCAGCTTTTGGTTTTGGCTTGCCGATGAAGACTTGCTCGCCATCGAATTGGTAAATTACCCCGTACCACGCCACGTGATCTTCGACTACACCTACGGGAACATTAAACTCTGATTGCCCCATACAGTATTCTACAATTTCTGATAGTGCCGACTTACCAGTTGATGAGCGTCCTGTGACAATGTTTAAACCGCTTGTTTTTAAAGGCAAACTTCGCAGCTGACCGGCTGAATTGTAAATATGTATGGAGCGTATCTTCAAGGTCGCACCCCTAATGTTGAAAAGATGGTTGTACGATCGGAAATTCTCGCGAATTGCTTGCCAAGATACTTGGCGACATTCTGTATCTCTTTTGCTTCAGCGGTGCCTTTTACTGTTTTTGTGACAGTGCGGGGAACAAGCTCTATGCGCCCGTCATCACTTACTTTAAGGCAGTCTTTTTGGGCCAATAACCCAAATCCTTCTTGGGTGAAGCTACGCATTTCTATCGCGCGTTCAGGTAAACCTATCAAGATTTGTGGATTTACCTCTAGTACCTTTAAAAGATGGCTACGGTTTCCTTGAGCAAGAATTTCTCGAGTACTCTTGTGAAGCGAGAGTGGAAGTACCAAGTGAGCCAATGAGTAAGGCAGCCCCAACTGGCATTCAGTCTCATGTCCTTCGATTGCACGCGCGAGTACAACACCGCAAAAAGCTGGATTGAACAAATTGCGAACCTCAAACGGCCTTTGCGTCCAAGGTTTCATGAAGCATTCTCCAATACATCTTTAATTTGTTCCAGAAATTTAGGGTGCCAGTATATCCTTGGCTGTGGGCGATTGTTTGCCAGAATATGAAAGCCACCTCGGACAACGTAAGGCTCCGTCACGCGCTCTCTGATGCGAATATGTGATGTCTCAAATTCAGCCCACTTCAAGATTGCTCTGCCAGCGGCGACCAGTTCAGAATCTTCACACCCATCTAACAATTCTTCACATGTAACAGCTTTATATCTACTCCATTCGTCGACCAACCTGTCTTCATACTCTTCGACCTCCCCAT
>NZ_LIKT01000036.1 GCF_001294455.1 Phaeobacter sp. 11ANDIMAR09 | reverse complement strand
ATGCTGCCACCTCCTTGCTTTGACCTGCAGCGTTCAAAACAAAATCGGCGGCTTTCTGCGCCTCGGACGCCGCGCGGAAAATCGCACGTTTGTCCTCCTTGAGCGCTTTCAACCAGCCTTCAACGTAGGCGGCGCTTTGGTCGAATTCCGGCGCGACGCCAATCCGGGCACCAAGAAAACAAGCGCCAATTTCTGCGACCAGCTCTTCAAAGGCATAGGCTTGACGGTTTGCAAACTTCTTGATCCGCTCCAGCCGCTTTTCGCTACCGGTCCAATGGATCTTATGCCGACATCGGCATAACGCGCATAATGCCGCGCTTTGGATTATGCCGCGCTTACATCTGAGATCACTTACTTCATTGAGCTTTCATCAATCTCAGTCTGCATAAGACTCGTCGCGAGAAACAGCGGTCATTCGTGATCAAAGCAGCGAAGGTCACGAAAGAGCCCATTCTGTGAATTCGATTTTCTCGCTGCGTGCGCTCGCAGCGTTAGAAATTTCGTGCTGCTTTGCCGCGGAAGGAACGGTCATTCACACAAGCCACCGCGAGAATCAGACGTCAAACTCACAGATCGCGGACGTTTCTTACGTTCGCCGCATGCTCTCGAATGGCTGGTTTTCAATTCCTACAGTTCAAACTGCTGGGAAAGTGAGCGCAGTGCGGTGCCTCAACCGTACATTACTATCATTCGGGGCATGTATCCGTTACGCTGCGATCCTTGCGATGCGTCATCGTCAAATTGCGGCGTGTACTTGTGTTGACGGTCAGTTCCGCCCAATACTGCAACAATCGGTTTTAGATAGCTGCAGTTGTTCTGGCCACGTTTTCGATATTTGTCATTCACTTCTTTTCGAACACGATTATCGCTTCGCCGACGCGAACGCCAAATCGGGAAACATAGGCCCGGTTCAGCACCCGGTCTTCTGTCAGCAGCCACATCCAATCATCGAAATCGACGCGCATCGTTCCTTTTCGTACCGGCAAGTCGATGCGATAGGCCCAGTTGAACGTGTCGCCATTTTCGCGGCCTTTGGCTGTGCCCAAAACACCGGGCGCCGTGCCTTTCCAGGTATCCTCACCGGTCTTTTCAAGTGTCCAGATGCGCTGTTCGGTACCGCCGTCGTCATAGCTGAAGTTTTCCACGAGTTTCAGAAAGCGGCCATCCCATGTTCCGGTAATCTGAACATCGAACCGACGTTGAACATTGCCGAAAACGTCCTGAAACTGACCATGGGCTACGGTCTTGCCCTCAAAAAATTCCTCAAGGTTGAAAGGTTGGTCAGAAAGGGTTCTGTCCTCAACATCCGGGGTTCCGGAGCAGGCAACCAGGGTTGAAACGGCCAGAAGGGCAAGTGTCTTTTTCATTGGGGTCTCCTGAGTGCAAAGCTGGATTTTTTGCGCAGCATTTTGCAATTCGGTTGCGGAAGATGTGTCGTTGTCAAATGTGTCAAGCTCGACCTGATTGACTGCTCAGAAGAACCCTAACGGCCAGCGTGACGATCCCGACCGCAGACAGCGCAATCACGGACCAGTTTTCAGAAGGTGCATTTGCGGCAATGACCCCGGTCAGGGCCCATATAACCGCGAGCGGATAGGCCCATTCTGCCGGTCGGAAGGACTGAACTATTATTGCGGCGACCAGAACCGCAGCCAGCATGGCCAGTGCAGCAACCTGCGCGGTCAGCACGCCATATCCACCAAGAACCACGCCCGTTCCGACCCCCGTCGCCGCCGTCAACCAGCCAGCATAGAGCGCAACCGGTCGGACCTGCCAGGCTGGCGTGTCGTTTCCCGTGCGCAGCATCGCCGCTATCGCAAAGCCCGCCATTGCAACGATCATGATCGTCGCCAGAATTGGCGCGGCATTGGCGGCGGCAATCCAGAATATGCCGAGGCCAAGACTCACCAACAAAGGTGCACGCATTTTCTGCCAATGCAGGTCGTGCGGCGCATTCAGTAACCCCCAGATCGACCCGAGGATTAGCCAGATGTAAATCACACCCCAGATGCCAAAGGCCCACCCCGCTGGCTGAACCGGCCAGAATTCCAGAACCACGGGAAACTGCTCGGGCCGATAGCCGGCGAATTCGCTTGTCAAAAGCGGCGAAAGGGCAAACGCGATGGTCGCCAGCGTAACCGCAATCGCAAGACCGGGTATTTTTCGGTGCATCACGACAGATCCCTTTCGTTCACAGGCACACGCCCATTATTGCTGTGCATCGGGGTTGGGGCGCATGGTTGCAATCAACTCGGCCACCTTGATGCCAAACTTGCGCATCTCGGATTTGTTCATGATGACACCGTTTTCAGTCAAATAGAGCCAATCGATCGCGGTCAGGGTGTGACCGCCGGCGTCCTCTGGCAGTACGATCTGATATTCCATTTTGATGGTTGATCCGGACACGGTGCCACGCGCCTCACCGACGATATCCTCGGCGGTGGCAGTAAAGCTGTTGCCTTCTCCGAGTTTAAGATACCACTTGCGGCTTTGCTGCTTGCCGTTGGAATAGGTGAACTCTTCACTCAGCGTGCCGGTGTCACCGTCCCATTCGCCGACCATTCTGGCAACGAACCTGTTGGTCATCTTTCCGGTTGGTCCATAAATCAAACCCTCGGACAGGATCTCGCCCGACAAATGCGTTTTGAGCGAAAAGGCAGGGCCGCTGTCGGCATAATCCGATGGGTTCTGCGCGCGAAAGCTAAGAAACATGGATTTGGTGAACGCGATCAGAAGGACCACAACAAGCAGGGCAGTAAGGAGTTTCATATCGGTTGGTCCTCTGAAGGGAGCGCAAGGACAAGAGCCAGTGCGCCAAGTTTCAGGATGCAGGGAATAACGGCGTAAGAGATGTTGAGCGTGTTCAATGCCGTGGCACTGTTGGATGTACCCGGAGTAAAGCCACTACGCTCTAGCACGGGCAGAACGGCAAATGCGGCCAGTGCAAGGCCAAGCTTGCCCGCAAAGGACCAGATGCCAAAAGCCAGCGACGCCTTGAGGCCCGCCTTGGTCAGGGCCACGGAAAACATGGCCGGAAGGATCACCATATCGGCCCCCAGTGCGGCCCCCGAAGCCACACAAACCAAAGCAAATCCCACCATGTTGCCGGGAGCCAGGAATGCCGCGCCGACAAAGCCCAAAATGGCCAGCGGCATGGCGATCAACAAGGTGATTTTTGCGCCCAGCCGTTGGCTCATGCGCGCCCAGAGCGGCACGCTGAGACCGGCGCTGAGGAAGAACAGGATCAACAAAGGTCCGGCTTTGCCCGGCAATTGCAGGCGGTCCTCGACAAAGAACAAAAAGAGCGTGGATGTGATGGCAACAGGCAGGCTGTTGACCAGCGCCAACGCCAGAAGCCGCAGCGCCCCGGCCTGACTGAGGCCCGCAAGCGAAAAGCCATCCCCTTGAATAGGGGTGCGGCGCCAGATTGGCAGGGTGATCGCGGCAGTGATCAAAGCGAGCACGCCCAGAAACAAACCAAATGCGGGATAGCCCTGCGATCCGAACCCCAAAGCGATGAAAACGGCCGGCGCAATCGCGGCTATGATCACGCCGGCAAGCATGCCGCCTTCGCGAAAGGCGGCGAGCGTCATCAGCGCCTTGGGCGTTGGTTCCTTCGCAAGTGTCGCGCTACGCCCGTAGAGCAGGATCATGCCTAGGCTGTAGGCCGAGAACAGCAACACCAGGACCGCCACGAGTTGCGGGATGACGTTTGGCCCCGATCGTGGCGAAAACAGCATGGGAAATCCGATGGCCAGACCCACGGCGGCAGTGGTGGCAAACAAAGCTTGTGCACGTGGCCAGCGGTCAATCGCCCAGCCGATCAGCGGGTCCTGCACCAGATCAATCAGCCGGATGACCAGAAGGATGGCCCCAATGGTGCCCAGCCCGATCCCAAGCTCTACCGAGGCAAAGCGCGGCAGGTGGATATAAAGCGGGATGCCAGCCGCAGCCAGCATCAGCGCATAGAGGCTGACACGCGGGTAAAGCATCACTCGCCCTTTAGTTTCCGGGTGAAGGACTTTGAACGGGTGTTCTCACCCAGGAAAATCGCCATGAAGCGGGTTTTGATTTGCGGGTGGCTCAGCGTGCAAACCCGTTTGCCGTTATGCCAAAATCCGATCTGGTCTTGCCCCTTGGACAAAGCGAAATAGCGGTCGCCCTTGCGGACATCGTCAAAGCATTGCTCCAGTTGACCCCGCAGCGGCAAAGCAGCTCCGGTGCGTTTCAATTCGCGCATTGTCCCCTCGACAAGGTCATATTCGGTCAGATTGCGCATGTATTTCAGTTCGAGCCCGAAATCCTTGTTCCAGTCCAGTGGTGCGCCGGATTTGGTAAAAAGCCGTGCTTCATAGAGTGGAAAGCCGACATATCGAAAGGTCGCGGCACCACGCAACTCGGCACCGGGCAAGGCGGATTTGACGGTTGAGGCCTGCGCGCTTAATGGAACAAGAAGTGTAGCAGCTATCAGCAAAAGTCTACGCATGAGCCAGCTCCACCTGCACAACATTGGTGTGGCCCACGGCAAAGGAGGCGGCGCAAATCTCAAGATAATACTGCCAGTTGCGGAAGAAGCCTTCGCCATATCCCATCTCGGAAATCCGCCGCTTTTGCGCGTTCAGGCGTTCGGCCCAGATCCGACAGGTACTGGCATAGTCCTGACCAAAGGCGAAATTATCCCGAACCTCAAACCCGGCCCCTTTCGCCTGATGTTCGATCACGCTGTCCGACAAAAGCATGCCGCCGGGAAAGACATATTGGCGGATGTAATCGGATGACGTCTTATAGGTGTCGAAAAAGCTGTCCTTGACGGTGATCGCCTGCAACAGAACACGCCCTCCTTCAGCCAGGTTTCGCTTGAGTGTCGCGAAATAGCTTGGCCAGTAACGGGCGCCCACCGCCTCGATCATTTCGATCGATACGATGTTGTCATATTGCCCGTTGATGTCGCGGTAATCGCGCAATTGAATGTCAGCGCGCCCATCAAGGCGGCATTCTGCATAGCTGTGTTGATTGCGCGAGATGGTCACGCCGGTCACATCGCGGCCTTCGGCGCTCGCGTGTTCGGCAAACCCGCCCCAGCCACAGCCAATTTCAAGCGTGCGGTCGCCGTCCCCGAGCCGCGACAAGACACGCTCATTCTTGCGGGTCTGTGCACGTGTCAGATCGTCATCAGCCTGTTCAAACAGCCCCGACGAATAGGTCATCCCTTCGTCCAGCCAAAGCGCGTAAAACTCATTACCGACATCATAGTGCGAGCGGATGTTTTTGCGTGATCCACGACGCGAATTGGCGCGCATCACAGTATCAACCAACCGAAACTTGGCCTTGTTGAACGGGCTGGCCTGATCGTAAGCGCCCAGGTACTCGCGATTGGTCATTGCCAACGCCATTAGCCCCTCGATCGACGGCGTGTCCCACAGACCCTGAACATAGGTTTCGCCCAGGCCCACCTGTCCATGCGCCGCCAAGGCAGACACGGCCGCCCAATCGCGAATGACCATTTCCGCCTCGGGGCCGGAATGACCAAAATGATAGCGTTCACCCTCGGGCGTGCGCAGGGTCAGCTGCCCGTCACACAGACGCTCGCAGGTCGACAGGAAGTTCGATTTCAGGGCCTTGTTCGTCAAGTGCATGGTCCATTCCTTTGAATTGGTGACGTTCATTTAGTTCACGCACGATACGCATTGCGCTGGCGATGCCATCTTCGTGAAATCCGTGGCGGTTCCAGGCCCCGGCAAACCAGGTCCGGTTGCGGCCCTGCATCTGGCGGATGTCCTGCTGTGCCTTTAGTGCGGCCTTGTCGAACACCGGATGGGCGAACTGAACCTCGTCATGAATCGCGTCCTGAGGGATCTCGGTTGACGGGTTCAGAGTGACGAAAAGTGGATCGCTTTCCGGAATATTCTGAAGCTTGTTCATCCAGTAGGTGACGCCGATATCACCGTCTTGCGAGCGATACGCCCAGCTTGACCAGCAGGCACGGCGACGGGGCATTTGGCCCGGGTCACAATGCAATACGGCTTTGTTGGGTTGATAGCGAATGCTGCCAAGCGCGTTGCATTCGGCCCGGGTGGCATCATCGCCCAGAATGCCCAGAGCTTGGTCTGAATGACAGGCCAGGATGATCTCGTCAAAGGTCTGCGACAGGCCCTCACCCGCATCAACGCGCACGTCAAAGGCATCCCGCTTCACGCGATGGACCGGCGTGTCGGTGTGAATGGTGCAGCCGCGGGCGATCAGAGCCGCCTCCAGTCTGCGAACGTATTCTATACTGCCGCCTTTGACCGTCCACCATTGATGCTCACCCACCCCTGCCAAAAGCGCATGGTTGCGAAAGAACTGCACCAGTGATTTGGCCGGGAATTGATCCACGTCTTCCACAGGCGTTGACCAGATCGCGCCGCACATCGGCATAAGGTAATTGTTGCGAAACCAGTCGCCCAGACCCAGTTCGTCAACCAATTCGCCAATGGTTTTGTCGTCGTCCCTGGCTGCTGCTTCGGCGCGTTTGCCGAACCGGATGATATCAGCGATCATCTTGTAAAATTGCGGGCGCAGCAGGTTGCTTTTTTGCGCCGTGATCGCGCCCATGTTGGACAGGCCATATTCCAACCAGCCATCGTTGATGCTGGCCCCAAAGCTCATCTCGCTTTTGATCACCGGCACGTCGAGGTCACGAAACAGCCGGGTCAGGTAAGGATAGGTCACATAGTTGAACACGATAAAGCCGGTATCTACCGGTTGATCCCCGTTCTTGCCCGCCATCACCGTGCGCGCATGCCCGCCCAACCTTGGGGCGGCCTCGAACACCGTGACATCGTGATACGGCGCCAGATAATAGGCGGCCGAGAGGCCCGAGATACCGCCTCCGACAATGGCGATCTTTTTGCGTGGGCCCTGGGTCTGATCGAACATCTTGTCCTCGTCTTTGTAACTTTAAGCGGGTGATACGCGGGGTCTGATGGTTCGGATCATTTTTTCGGCTGAAAAAGATTTCCGGCGCAGAATGATCCAAGGCCAACGCACGCGCGTAGTGTTCGTATGCTGCTGGAACATATTCAGGCCCAAACCCACCACGTCCGGCGCGGCGCGTTGAAAAACGCGTTCAGCTATGGTGTGGATTACGTGCTTACCGATCTGGGGACACAGACACCTCGGGTGATATCGCGCAATCGCTTTAACCTTTGGTCCCTGTGCGATCATCGCCACGGCGGCGACCGTGACGACGGCCATGGCGTGGCATGGTTCAAGGAGGTTCTGGAAGCCCGAGGATTTCAAACCGAAGGCGCGCAGCTTCTGCTGCTGACCCAGCCCAGTTTCCTTTGGTTTCATTTCAATCCGGTCAGCTTCTGGATCGCATTGGTTGACGGCACGCCACGTGCCTTTGTTGCCGAGGTCAACAGCACCTTTGGCCAGCGCCATTGCTATTTCTGTGCGCATGATGGTTTCCGGCCAATCGCAAGGCAGGACACTCTGATCGCCGAGAAACTGATGCATGTGTCGCCCTTCCAAAAGGTGACAGGCCACTACCGGTTCAATTTCGACATGAACGATACCGACATCGATATCCGCATTTCCTACGAAAATGGCGACCACGGCGTTCTGGCCACGTTATCCGGCAAACGTCGCCCGGCAAGTGATGCCTCGCTGTTATGGGCAGCAGTCCGACGTCCCATGGGTGCGTTGAGGGTGCTTGCCCTGATCCACTGGCAAGCAGCGCTTCTATACCTGAAACGCGCGCCCTTTTTGAAAAAGCAGCCCGCACCCGAGCACTTGATGACCGACGCACAAAATCTTCGCGAGGCGGGAAAATGACCGGTTTCTCAGGCAAAACCTACTGGCTTATCGGAGCCAGCGAAGGCTTGGGACGCGCCCTGGCAAAACAATTGAATGCCGAAGGGGCGCACTTGATTTTGTCCGCGCGCAATGCAGAACGGCTTGAAACTCTGCGCACCAAGTTATCCGGCGCGCGCGTGCTCGCGCTGGATGTCACGGACTCTGACGCCGTGCGTCAGGCCGCAGCCTCGATCGGGGAGCTGCACGGTGTGATCTACAATGTCGGCGCCTACGAACCGATGCGAGCGACCGACTGGGACAGCGAAACGGCGCTGGCAATGTGTGACGTCAATTTCTCCGGAGCGATGCGGGTATTGGGCGAGGTTGTTCCGCAATTTGTCAACAAGGGACAAGGCGACATCACACTCGTCGGGTCACTAGCCGGGTACCGTGGTCTGCCCGCGGCCATTGGCTATGGCGCCAGCAAGGCGGCGCTTGTCAGCCTGGCGGAAACCATGCGTTTTGATCTCAAAGGTACGGGCGTCGTGGTCCGGCTGGTCAATCCCGGATTCATCAAGACCCGCCTGACCCGGAAAAACAGCTTTCGCATGCCAATGTTGATGACGCCCGAGGATGCTGCGCAAAAGGTACGCCGGGCGATGAGAAAACGCCGTTTTCGCACTGATTTTCCCGCTCCGTTCTCATGGCTGATCCGCGGCTTGGATTACCTGCCTGACATTGTCGTTTACCGCGGAAAGTGACCCCAAACCGTCTCAGATGAAGGGGTCGTGCGACCATTGCAGCAACGCCTGACGCTGCCGTGGTCTGCAAAAAAATGTCACCCGGATAGCAGTTTGCGCGCACCTGTCCTGCGTGCCTGGCAAAGCCTTTCCAGCGGCCAATCTGGATGCGGTCGATCTCGGTCAGGCGGCGTCCCTGATAATACCTGCAATACCACTGGAACCATCCGCGTGCGTCAGGGCCATAGATCCAGCCTTTTTCGCGCCCGACGCCAAGCGGTTGCCGGCTTTTCACCCCGAAGTAGTTCACGTCTGGATCCGAAGTCTGACTGAGTTTGGCACCTTCAAACCATGCAGCCGGAAATTTCAGGGCGCAATCTGTAAGGTATTTGCCCTCGAACACACCCAGTCTCAACATTTCCGCAGGTGAGAATCGCGGCTTGAAATCCAGCGCAAAATCTTCTCCGACCGGTGCAACCAGGGTGTAGGTGTAATCCGACTGCATCCTGTCGGACACTGTAATCTCACGCGATTTTTCCATGCGGCTTTGCTTTCAAACGATCGGATAATGTGAATGAAAAATGTCGATGCATTCAAGAAAGAACGCATCGACCAGATTTTCATTCCGCCGGGTCATTCTGGCAGGCGCCTGTCGTCAGTGGCAGGCCGGGCGCGTGCCAGGCAGCAGAACCTTGTCCACCACGTGGATCACGCCATTGTCGGCCTGAATGTCGGCGATGATCACATTGGCCATCTGGCCGGTGCCATCGGCGATTTTCACGCCATCCGCACCTGCGGTGATGCAGAGCCGTTCGCTGGCCAGAATCGGTTTGAAATAGTTCGACCCAGCCGGGATCATGTCTGCCGTCAGTTTCCGGTCATCGACGTGATACAGCAGAACGTCGGTCAGCTGGCCTTTGTTCTCGGGCTTGAGCAAGGTTTCAACCGTGCCGTCGGGCAACGCGGCGAACGCGTCATTCACCGGGGCATAAACGGTAAAGGGGCCGGGGCCGGACAGCGTTTCGGCCAGACCTGCGGCGGTAACGGCGGCAACAAGCGTAGAGAACCGGTCGTCTCCGGCAGCGATTTCGACGATGGTGTTGGCCTGCGCAGTGGCTGCGGAAAGGCTGAGCGCGGCGGCGGCAATTGCGGTTTTGATCTTGGTTTTCATTGTTAGTCTCCGTGTCAATGGGCGTGCTGCCCGGTCTGAATTGATGTTTGTATATTGGATACGCCGGAGCCCCTCTTTTGGATCAAAACCTCACGCTTTCGTGATGCAACCACCTGAAAACAAAAAAGAAACCACCAGAAAACTGGTGGTTCCAAGGCAGGTGCAATTTGAGAGATCGCTCTAGATTCGAAAGAAGGGCTGTAACAGCCTTGGCACCAGCGCACGAAACCGCAACCGCGCGTCTGTCGCTGCCAGACAAATGCAGGGATCACCCGGATCGGCAACCGGGGTATGCTCCAGGTCCTCATCAGCGATCTCAAGATCACCGACACCGAAATGGCCGGTCTCGTCACTGAAACTGCCTTGCAAAACGAGGGTCAGTTCAAGCCCGTTGTGGCTGTGATCCGGCACCGGCTGTCCCGGCGGGATATAGAGCAGGCGCACCGACCCATTGGCATCTTCTGACAGAATATCCTGTCGCACGCCCATGCCCAGCTTCTTCCAACGTGGTGCACGGCCTTTCATCGCCTCCATAACCGGCCCGGGGAAAATCACGTTGCGCTCATAAACCGGTTCAGGCGTGAATGCCGCATCGAGTTGGGCCAGAATGTCGTCCTTGAGAGATGATGACACCGCAACGGCACCGGTGTCTTCCAGAACGGCTCCGCCAATCGCCTGATGCGCTCCCAGGGCCACACGGCACTCAGCGCAAAGCGACACATGGCTGGCCACGGCGACGGCGAAGGCATGGGAGAGATTTCCCGCCGCATAAGCCGCCAGCATAGCGTCAGGGATATGGTGGGTTATGGCACTCATTGCTTGAGGTCCTTCAACTCGTGTCTCAGACGTTCCAGGCCAAGCCGGATACGTGATTTAATGGTTCCAAGTGGCAGGCCGGTCTGGGCGCTGATCTCCTGATGGGTCAACTCGCCCAGATAAGCCTTTTCAACTATCTCGCGCTGCTCGGGTTTGAGCGTGGCAAGTGCTTGTTTTAATTGTCCAGCCTCCTGTTCGAGGGCAAGGATCTGGCTGGCATCGGGTTCCATGCCCGGTTCTTCTTTCAGCTCTTCCGGCATGGGGCGGTTTTCTTTGCGCGCGATGTCGATCTGGCGGTTGCGAGCAATTTGATAAATCCAGGCCGACACTTGGGCGCGGTGCGGATCAAACATCGCCGCCTTGCGCCAGATCGTCAGCATCACATCTTGAACGATTTCTTCCGCCTGATGCGCCGACGCTCCCGAGCGGATGATGAATCCTTTGAGCCGTGGTGCAAAATGATCGAACAGCGCTGCAAACGCATTGCGGTCACGGTTATCGCGAACGGCAATCATCCAGTGAGTCTGCTGCGATAATTCGGTTTCGGTTTGAGACACAGGCGTTCTTTCGTAACGACGGGCCATGGAAGCATGACGAGCGCTGCGCGGGTTATCAAGAGTTTGTGTCAACATACCCTCTTTACAGGGGTCTATGAGATACGGATCACATTTTTTTGGATTTTGATCTGGCAACGACGCAAATGATCAAAGGACCACGCAAGCAGATCGAATAATCTAAGGCCTCACTTACGCCCCGCCTTTGATCTGGGCCAATCTCTCGGATGGAAACCCGAAACTGCGGGTTTTGGCATCAATCATTGATAAGGTTCGCTTCGCTGCACAAAATCTCGGCCAGCAGATCACTGCCAGACCTGGGTTCTGGCAACAGCGGCTGGACAAGCGCGATTTCACGGATTGCAGCTGCATCCTTAAGCTCACGCAAGCTGACATCCGTGCCGCGGCGGGCCTCAGTCGCGGCGTAGATGCTGGGAAGGACTGCGATTCCAGCGCCGCCCGCCGCCATCAGACGGATCGCATTAAGGCTTGTCCCTTCGTATTCGTCAGACACACGCCCACCAGCCCGGGCGGCGAGACTCGCGACGATATGGGACAGCCGATACTTTGGGCCCAGCGTCAGGAAGGTTTGCCCCTTCAGGACCCCAAGATCCACCGGCTCTGTGCTGTATGCAAGCGGATGATCCAGAGCCATGGCAATCCAAAACCGTTCCGTGAAAAGGTGCGTGTGCCGGGCTCCGGGGTGATCCTCGGGGGTGGAAATGACCATGTCGAGCCGCCCGCTGCGCAGCCCTTCATCAAGGTCGCGGGTGCTTTCTTCGCGCACCACCAGACGCAAACTGGGGTGTTCCCTGTGCAAACGCCTGACGACCCCGGGCAGAAGGTAGGGCCCGATTGATGGCAATACGCCCAGGCGCAGCCGCCCCTGGAAAATGCCATCTCCCTGAGCTGTGGCGCGCAGGTCTTGTACCTCGTGCAGGATTTGCCGGGCACGTCGAACGATCTCGTCGCCGATGGGTGTTGGTTTGGCACCGGATCGCCCGCGCTGGAACAAGGCTACGCCCAGGTCGTCTTCGACCGCAGACAGTTGGGCCGACAGGCTGGGCTGACTGACATTGAGCTGCGTAGCAGTCAAGCCGATCCGCCCGGTTTCGGCCACCGCTACAATATATTCCAGCTGGCGCAAGGTTGGTCGCATTTCATAGTTTCAAACTATACCAATTAGAAGAATCATATATTTGAAATATGTTTCAGACAACCAATATCGGCTCAAACCACCGTATCTGCATGGGAGTCATCCGTGGAAAAGACCTTGTCGCGCCTTCAAACCTTCATGAAACTCGAAGCCAGTGCTGGGCTGGTGTTGATGGGGGTCGCCCTTATGGCCATGGTGGCTGCAAACAGCGTTCTAGCGCCGCTTTATGATGGTTTTCTGAACACCAATGTCCGGATGGGCGTCGGCGCATTTGAAATCTCGAAACCGGCACTTCTTTGGATCAACGATGGTCTGATGGCGATTTTCTTTTTCCTGGTGGGTTTGGAGATCAAACGCGAAGTTCTGACAGGGGAGTTGTCAAGTTTTGACAAGGCAGCGCTGCCCGTATTGGCCGCCATTGGCGGTATGATTACACCCGGGCTCGTCTTTGTCGCACTCAACTGGGGCACACCAGAAAACCTGCGGGGTTGGGCCATTCCGACGGCCACCGACATTGCATTTGCATTGGGGATTCTCGCGCTTCTTGGCTCCCGGGTCCCTGTAGCGCTCAAGGTCTTCCTTTTGGCTGTTGCGATCATCGACGATCTCGGCGCAATCGTGATTATCGCGGTGTTTTATACTTCTGATCTATCCACCAACGCGCTTACGCTGTCGATGTTGGGCTTTGCGCTTGCGGTGACACTGAACCGCATGGGTGTGCAAAGGATTGCACCCTACCTGATCGTCGGCGTGTTCATGTGGGTGTTTGTGCTCAAACCAGGTGTGCATGCGACACTGGCTGGCGTGCTGATCGCCCTGACCATCCCATTGAAAGAAAACAATGGCGACAAGGCGCTGCTGCACCGGATCGAACATGGCCTGAACCCTTGGGTGGACTTTTTGATCCTGCCAATCTTTGCCTTCGCCAATGCCGGGGTCAGCTTTGCTGGGCTAACCGTTGGCGATTTCACACACCCTTTGACTCTCGGTATCATCGCGGGCCTGTTTTTCGGCAAGCAAGCAAGCGGGCGTTCTGATTGTCACCTGGATTGGTGTGAAAAGCGGGTTGGCCAAGCTGCCCGATGGCGTGACCTGGCGCCACATTTACGGCGTGGCCTGTCTGACCGGCGTCGGCTTCACCATGAGCCTGTTCATCGGCTCTCTCGCCTTTGGCAACGATGACACGATGAATGCAGTGCGGCTTGGTGTTGTTGCCGGCTCTGTGCTGTCTGGCCTGCTGGGGTTTGCCGTGTTGCGCACGGCTGCCCCAAGGCCCGCTGCCTCGGCGGTACCAGCCGTCTGAATCAGGGAAGGGCCGTCCTCGGCCAGCCCTCTCAGCTCTGGTGAGCAGCCCAATTGAAACGGTCAAAGCCTTGGCGTGACTCCGACAAGAGGCCCAAGAAAACAGAGACAAAGGATAAGTCAAAAGTGCTAACCCGCGAAGGCCTTCAGAACTTGATTGAGCACCAGTTTTTTCGCTCCTTCATCCTAGCCGTGATCTTGTTCAACGCGATTGTTCTGGGCGTGGAAACCTCGCAGGCAGCGATGTCGGACTTCGGATCAATCATCCTGACGCTGGACGCGATATGCCTTGCCATTTTTGTCGCCGAACTCGCCACGAAGATTTACGTTCACCGATGGCAATTCTTTCGCAACGGATGGAACAACTTCGATTTTCTGATCGTTGCAGTTGCACTTGTTCCCGTCACACAGGGCCTATCGGTTCTGCGTGCCCTTAGGGTTCTCAGACTCTTTCGTGTTATCTCGGCCGCGCCGACCTTGCGTCGGGTAGTGGAAGGATTAATCAACGCCTTACCCGGGATGGGTTCAGTTTTTCTTTTAATGGGTGTTGTGTTCTACATCGGCTCGGTCATCGCGACTAAACTGTTTGGGTCGGCTTTCCCAGAATGGTTTGGGACGTTGGGTGGTTCGGCCTATTCTCTGTTCCAGATCATGACCCTGGAAAGCTGGTCCATGGGAATCGCACGCCCGGTCATGGATGTCTTTCCCCACGCCTGGCTCTTCTTCGTGCCCTTCATTCTGATCACGACTTTTGTTGTGGTAAACCTCGTTGTTGGATTGGTCGTCAATTCGATGCAAGACGCTCATAACGTCGAAGCTGACGAGCGGACCGACACCTATCGTGACGACGTGATTGTTCGATTGTCAGAAATCGAACGACTGTTGAAAACGGCTGAACATCGATAAAGGCGCCTGGCTGCAGAAGCGTCACACCTTACATCGGCCAAACGCGCCAGTGCCGCGCGAGCGGCTTGGTCCAGGACCCCAAAAGCGTTCATGTTTTCGCAATCCAGAGGTCAAAAGACTACACCCTAAGACAGAAGCCGATTGTTGGTCAAAACAGCCTGGCATCCGAAACAGCGACGTCCGCTTGAAAAACGCGGCCAACTGCAACGATTCCGATGCGACGCAACTTGGCAGGATCAAGAACATTGTCCGTCTTGTGAGGTTCAAAGTCGGGAAAGGGCAATCGCACAGTTGTCCAATGCGCCGATGCATGGAATGGCGCGCGAAAGGATTGCCATGGCCGGTCCAGATCATCTGTTCGAATGCGAAGATCATAAATCTCATCATTGCCGCAGACATCAATCTCGATGCCGACCCAGTTGCTGGCATCCAGACCTGAACCGTCCCGCTTCAGGTCCGATGCCATCTGAATGAAGCCGCCATTGTTTTCCAGCGAAACCATCCCGGTCAGTCGTGTCGCGCTGCGTCCATCCACAACCTGATTGGCAATTCGACCGCGTGAGATTCCGCCCATGACGGCATCAGCGACAAACTCCCAGTTTGTTTCTAGTTCTTGCATACAGCCAGTCCTCTCAATGTGCTCTCAAACCAAAGTATGTGCGCCAACCCTTTGTTGGCGGTTGTTCCGGTTGTAACGGGTCGATACGGGACACTTTCTGACATTGGTTGCCTTACACTTGATGCGCCGTCTTGCGACAGATCTCCGGACATCCGTTTCTGATCAATTGTCCGGTTCGTCCATTTTCCAGTGCCGCTTTGGCTGAGGATTTGCGGCTTGAACGCCAAGGCGGGTGGCAAGCCACGAGATTGCCGGGCGGGCCACCAGAAAGTCTCTGTATGATACCTCAATTACGGGCAATACACCCGGAATACTTGATTCTCTCTGTTTCTCACCGGGAAACCGAATTGGACGCTTGGCCCATCCCCACCATCAACGGGCCTCGTAGGCTGCGAGAGCCCTTTGTCGCCCTTCAGCAAGTCCGACAATCGGGGTCGGATAAGGATCATCCGGCGAAAGCCCCCAAGCGCGCGGGCAGGCGTCGAAAAACGCCAGAGCCTCTGGACCGGGGTCCGGCGCGCACTCGGCCACATATCTTTGAATGTACGTCTGCTCGGCGTCGAATTTTTGCGCCTGTGTTTCGGGATTGAAAACGCGGAAATAGGGCGCAGCATCCGGTCCGCTCCCCGCAACCCATTGCCATCCCATGGCGTTCGCTGGGGGGTCCCAATCAATTAGGCACTCTTCGAACCACTTCTGTCCAATTCGCCAATGCTTGAGCATGTGTTTAGTAAGAAAGGACCCAACAATCATACGGCCCCGATTATGCATGTGGCCGGTGACATACATCTCCCGCATGGCAGCATCAACGAGGGGAACACCCGTCCGCCCCTGCTTCCATCGCAGGACTGCTGCGCCCTCATGGTCCGACCAGGGGAAGGCGTCCCATTCCGATCTCCAGTTCTTACGAGTGATCTCGGGGGTGTGAAAAACCAGATGGTACGCAAATTCGCGCCATACGAGCTCTTTCAGGAAGTGCTCTGCCCCTCTTTGGCCTTCCAGATGCGCACGCAGTCCAGCATGCCAGACTGTACGCGGACCGATCTCACCCCAGGCCAAATTCTCAGACAGGCGGGAGGTTGCGTTTTGAGCCAGGTAGTCGCGACGCTCCTTGTAGTCACCGATTGACCCGCACAGGAAATTAGCAAGGCGCTCATGGGCTGCGGGTTCGCCAACATTTGCACGTCGGGCCAAGACCTGTGCCCCCCGATCCATACTCTTGTCGAGCGCCCAGCCCGTAAGTCGATCAGAGTCCGGCCACTTCTCAGGTGCCAAAAGGCGCAGTGGCGCAGGGTCAGGCGGCGCGACATCCAGATCTTTTACGGCACGCCACATCGGACTGTAGACCTTAAAGAAACCGCCCTGCTTGGTCTTCACTGCCCAGGGTTCGAACAGAAGGTGGCCGGGCCAGCTTATCGCCCCAAAACCCGCGTCTTTCAGAGCCGATTTGACTTTGATGTCACGCGCGATTGCTTCGGGATCATAGGCCCGGCTCCACCAGATGTCCCCCGCACCGGTTTCACGCGCCAGAGCGAGCAGTTCATCTGCGGCGGTGCCACGACGCAAGATCAGCCGGGATCCAACTTGCTTCAGGCGAGCTTCGAATTGTTCAATCGCTTGCGACAGGCGCCATCTGGGGGCGGAACCGAAGGTTTCTGCAACCTCGTCCAGCAAGACCACTGGAACAATGGGGCGCCCGCTTCTGCTTGCTTCAGCAAGCGCCGGGTGATCCGCCAGCCTGAAATCTCTTCGAAACCAGATGATTATCGGTGTTGATTTGTTCATCTCTACGCGCTCTGTTGCTTTCCTTTCCAATTACGAAGGCCAACCGTGGATGGTTCAAAAGAACCCAGATTGGAATTCGTTTGTGATCTTAATCTGAGCCTGGACCGTATCAGAAACATGATCGAAAACGCGGACCTGATCACCATGCGGATTCAGGTCTCGGGAGGTTAAGGACCGTGCGAAAAAGCCAGATGCCATCGAAAACATGCCCGGTGTGTTGCCGCCCGTTCTCGTGGCGTCGAAAATGGTCCAGATCCTGGAGCAATGTGCGATACTGTTCCGAGCGCTGTCGCAGGTCGCGAAGGGTAAAAGCAGGATGACGCGCCGCGCACTTGTCATAGGGGCCTCCGGAGGGATCGGCACGGCGCTATGCACGGTTCTTGCAACAAAAGGCACTGAGGTGACGCGGCTTTCGCGCGCCGCAGACGGGTTCGATATGACCGACCCCACGAGTGTTGAGGGTGCCATGAACAGGCTCCGTGGGCCCTTCGAAACGGTTTTGATAGCCAGTGGCATTCTGGCCCCTGAGGGCGCACGACCCGAGAAGTCTCTCGCCGAGATTGACGCAGAAAACATGGCACGGGTCATGGCGGTGAATGCCATTGGCCCGGCGTTGGTGCTGAAAAACCTGCCACGGCTTTTGCCGCATGGTTCGCGTTGCGTGGTGGGTGTTCTCACTGCCCGGGTCGGGTCGATCGGCGATAACCACCTGGGGGGCTGGTATAGCTATCGCGCGGCCAAGGCTGCGGCCAATCAGATTGTGCGCACGGCTGCCATCGAGATCGCGAGAAAGCGGAAAGATGCCGTTGTTGTGTCATTTCATCCGGGTACGGTGGAGACATCGTTCACCAAAGCCTATACCGGGCATCCAAAGGTGGCACCGAGTGAGGCAGCCACGAACCTTGTTGAGGTTCTTGATCAACTGACTTCGGCCCAGAATGGTGGCTTTTTCGATTGGGCGGGGAAACCCGTCCCATGGTGAAAGCGCGTCTCATCTTGGTGCTTGGTGACCAACTATGTGCTGACATCTCTTCCCTGCGAATAGCTGAAAAAGAGCGGGACGTGGTCATAATGGCCGAGGTCATGGCAGAGGCAACTTACGTCTCGCATCATCCCCAAAAGATCGCGCTTGTTCTGGCTGCGATGCGCAAATTTGCAGTGGCACTTCGAGAAGATGGCTGGACAGTCGCTTACAGCAAACTCGATGATGAGGCCAACACGGGTTCAATTCCGGGTGAGATCGTCCGCCATGCCTCAGAATTTGAGGCCGATGAAATTATTGCCACGACCCCCGGAGAATGGAGGTTGATAGCGGCACTGAACGATCTGCCGCTTGTCGTGCGCCAGTTACCGGATGACCGCTTTGTCACCTCGCCCAAGGAGTTCGCCAACTGGGCGGAGGGCCGCAAGGAACTTCGAATGGAGTGGTTCTATCGGCAGGTCCGGCGCAAGACAGGTCTGCTGATGGAGGGAAACGCACCGGCGGGGGGAAAGTGGAACTATGACAGCCAGAACCGCAAGCCTGTACCAGAAGACGCCCGCCCTCCGAAACCGCCTGGTTTCCAACCCGACGCTGTTGTCGGCGACGTGCTTGACCTCGTCGAGGATCGTTTCGCGGAGCACTTTGGGGAATTGTATCCCTTCAAGTTCGCAACGGATCGGGAACAGGCTCTTGAGGTTCTGGACCACTTCATAACCCATACTCTTGCGCGATTTGGTGATTATCAGGATGCCATGGTCGCAGGTGAACCTTGGCTTTGGCATGCGGTCATCTCGCCATATCTCAACATTGGTCTTCTTCAGTCAATGGAAGTTTGCCGACGGGCTGAGGAGGCTTGGCGTGCCGGTGTGGCGCCTCTCAATGCGGTCGAAGGACTCATCAGACAGATAATTGGCTGGCGCGAATATGTGCGGGGCATCTATTTCTTCGAAGGCCCGGACTACACGTCACGCAATGCGTTGGACCACAGTCGTCCGCTTCCTGCTTTTTTCTGGGGTGACGAAACACACATGTCGTGCGTTAGCGAAGTTGTGGGTCAGACCCGAAATCACGCCTACGCTCACCATATCCAAAGACTGATGATCACGGGCAATTTTGCCCTACTTGCTGGCCTTGACCCGGGGGCGGTGCACCATTGGTATCTTTCTGTTTATGTCGATGCGTTCGAATGGGTCGAAGCGCCCAACACCATTGGGATGAGTCAGTACGCAGACGGCGGTGTGGTCGCATCCAAGCCGTATGTTTCATCAGGCAACTACATATCCAAGATGTCCGACTATTGTACCGGCTGTCACTACGACGTCAGGGCCAAGACGGGCGCGCGGGCTTGCCCCTTCAATCTTCTCTACTGGCACTTCATCGAACGCAACCGGGACCGCTTTCAACACAACCCCAGGATGGCCGTCATTTACAGAGGTTGGGACAAGCGCGATGCAGGCCAACGAAAAGCTGTATTAGGTGACGCCACGGATTGGCTGGGTCGGTTGGAATCGGGCGAGACTGTATAAGCACCTGTCGATTTCCGGACGATGTCTTTTTGACCGATCGAATATTCAAATGACCACGAACTAGAAACCCCCATCCGTACGCCCTGCCCCATTTGACCCGGTGTAGACACGTCTTCATGCGGGTATATTTATGATCATTATCAATAACTTAATGTAATTACGTGGTAACGTTTTCGCTTTGAGAGTGATCTAAGTAATTCAGTCCCTCGTAACCGTTACATGCAAAGTGCAAAGGATACGAAAATGCTGAGACGTGCTTTTATCGGGGCCGTAAGCGGTCTTGCTCTGACCATTGCCGCAACAAGCGCTGTGCTCGCTGACGGGCATGGACACAAAATGGACATCGTCGATACCGCTGTGAACGCGGGCTCGTTCAACACGCTTGTCGCTGCCGTTCAGGCTGCGGGCTTGGTTCACACACTCAAGGGCGATGGACCTTTTACCGTTTTCGCCCCGACCGACGAAGCCTTTGCTGCGCTGTCCGCCGGTACGGTTGAAAACTTGCTGAAACCGGAAAACAAGGATCAGTTGGTCGCCATTCTGACCTATCACGTTGTACCGGCCAAGATCATGTCCGGCGACATCGCAGGCAAGAAAGCCAAGGTGCTCACCGTTCAGGGCGATCGTCTGAGCGTCAACGCGCGCTACGGCGTCAAGGTCGACAAAGCAAAGGTCGTCGCCGCGGACGTGGAGGCGAGCAATGGTGTTATCCACGTAATCGACACGGTTCTGATTCCTGGCAGCTAAGCTCGTGAAGTACGCTGCTTGGGTGCGCGCAGTTTTGCGCGCACCCGTTATGACTGATGCGAAAACCTTGCGGACACCTAGATGTTCGCCTCTCAAGATCGGATGGCATTTATATGCGAAAACTGATAGCAACTCTGAGCTTTTGCCTCTCGTTCGGTTCGCTTTCAACAGCCGTTTTCGGGGAACAGGTCATAGTGGACAGTTTCGACAATAATCCCCAAAGCCGGTGGGAATTTCTTGCGGACACGGTAATGGGCGGCGTCTCGACCGGGCAGGTCAACTTTGTCCAGGACGATGGGTTCGGATATGCGCGACTGACTGGAACAGTCAGCACCGAGAAGCGTGGTGGTTTCATACAGGTCCGAAAGGAACTCACGGAAAAACCACCACGTGACGCCAAGGGTGTGCGACTTGTCACCCGCGGGAACGGTCAAACGTATTTTGTGCATTTGCGCACCAGAGGCACGGTTTTGCCATGGCAGTTTTACCAGGGCAATTTCAATGCGACTCAAAGCTGGACGGAAGTGCGTATTCCCTTTTCATCCTTCAAGTCGTCCGGTCAGATGATGAGAACGGAACCAAAAGCGGAATCGCTGAAATCAATTGGCATTGTGGCCTATGGTCGTGATCACGAAGCAATGGTCGACGTCAAGGTAATTGGATTTTTTTGACGCCTGACGCGGCCGTTTCTTGTTTGGGTTATTTCTGCCCAAGTCGCCCATGCCCTTCGCTGCGATCTGATCAAATGGCGTGCGGGTGAACCTTCAATCCTTAAATACTGCGGCTCGAACTGAGCCGGCTGCGCCAACATGACCCGTACATTGATGATGCGTTGGTGCGTTGGCTTTTCAGTGTTGCCATGGCTGTCGTCGTTTGCCGTGGGAGACTTGGTTGCCCCCAAAAAAGCGCACCATTTTTGATCCGATCAGGCGAGCGATCCGTAACATTAATATTCCGCACAACGCGGGTCACAAATGAATGGAGATACCATGTTTCGCAGAACCTTTATCGCCACATCGACCGCAATTGCGATGTTTTCAGCCACCGCGGCATTCGCCGATGGTCACTCGAAAGACATCGTAGACACCGCCATCGACGCCGGTTCCTTCGGGACACTCGTTGCTGCCGTTCAGGCAGCCGGACTGGTTGATACGCTTAAGAGCGAGGGTCCGTTTACCGTGTTCGCCCCAACCGATGACGCCTTTGCCGCGCTGCCTGCAGGAACCGTCGAGGACCTGTTGAAGCCCGAGAACAAGGAAAAATTGACGGCCGTCCTTACCTATCACGTTGTACCAGGCAAGGTGATGAGCAGTGATTTGAGCAACAATATGATGGCGACAACAGCACAGGGTGGTGACGTCACGGTCATGACCGAGGGCGGCGTAACGGTGAACGGCGCCAACGTTGTCACGGCAGACATTGCAGCGTCTAACGGGGTCATCCACGTGATCGACGCCGTTATCCTGCCCGAATAAGCCTGTTCAGGACAGCATTCCGTTCCGGCGAAGGCGTTGGAACGGTTTGCCCCTGCTGAGGTCACTCGGTTGAGCTGACAATATCCCAATGGTTGATGACAGCCGAAAAATGATTGGAACCACTTTGAAAACCATCGTCGCTCTGGCCGTCGCCAGCCTTGTTGCTTCGCCATCGCTTGCCGACGTGAAGGTCGCATTCATTGAAGGCGCGCCGAAAGACAAATTTGTCATCACCAACAGCGGGGCATGTGATCTTCCCGCCGCCAAGGTGACGATTGATCTTTCGGGGTCCGCATCTGGTCTGGTCTTTGACGTGACTGACACAGGACCGGGAGTCGAGGTTTTTCAGCCGCTTCAGATTGTGTCCGGTCGGCAACTTGTAAGCCGTGCAACGGATGTGTTCGATGGCGACAGATCTGTCACACTTGAACTGGACGGCCTGACCATGGGTCAGGTGGTGAGCTTTACCATAGACGTGGACGACACCAACGGAAGCCGTGAAATTACGGTTACGGACGATGAAATCCTGGGTGCAACTGTCGACGTTGTCACCCAAAACGGACAATTCACCGATGTGTTTGTCGCAAACTCTGAAGCCGTGGTGCGCATTCCGGACTGCGCGGTCTAGAGCCGTTTTCAAGCGAGAAGTTTGCAAAGCCATGAATGATTATAGCAAGGGCACAATCGTATTGCATGCATTGGACAACAGCCCGTCTGACCAAAGCCCTCTCTCGCGCCTGACGGTGTACTATGACGGTTCATGTCCACTTTGCACCGCCGAAATTGAGCATTACGCAACACGATCGGGCGGTAATCGTCTGGACTACGTTGATGTGTCAGATCCGAAAGCCGAACTTGGTCCGGGGCTCGCTCAAAAAGAGGCCATGAGCCGGTTTCATGTTCGGCAGCCGGACGGTTCCATTGCCTCGGGCGCTGACGCCTTTACGTTGGTTTGGGAAGCACTTCCAGCCTGGAATTGGGTCGCCAAAATCGTGTCTCTGCCCGGCGCGAAGGCTGTTTTAGAGATTGGTTACAGGTTTTTCCTGCCAATGCGACCCGCCCTGTCAGCCCTGTTTGGTCGACTGACCCGCAGTGCAGACATAAAAACCCAATCAGGCAAATAAGAGGGTGTGGTGTTACTGGACTGGATTTTGCGCACCGGCAAAAAACATTAGCCGTCCATCTCCGTCATAGATGGGTCTGATGCGGAGGCGATTGACAAAGGATGATCCGTCTTTTCGGTAGTTAAGGATATCAATTGTGAACCGCGTTTCCGCCTTCAAACCGTAGCGAATTGCTGCAATGGCGTCGGGGCTGGTGTCGGGGCCCTGCAGGAACCGGCAATTGCGACCAAGAGCTTCTTCCGGCGTGTATCCAGTCTGGCTGAAGAATTCGTCGCTTACAAAAATCATGGGATTGTCTGGAAGGGACGGATCGGTGAACACAACACTCATCTCGACTTCATCTTCTTCCAGAAGAGACCGAAGATAGGACTGATCCGTGTTTTCGACATTCATTTTCTACTACCCCTCTGATTTGGGCGACGTTGAAACGTCATCAGCCAACACTTAGGCCCGAGGCCAGATGTTTCGTCAATAGGTGCTGGAAGCTTGAAAAGGTGAGACTGGAGTTAAGGCAGAACATGCAGACAAACCTGATCAATGCGGAAACCAGAACCGATAACCCCATCGATGCAGTCATTACCTGGGTCGACGGAAGCTCAGAAAACCACTACCGCCGGCGTAGCCGGTACATGGCGCAAGCACATCACCCGCTTCATGAAAACGCGAGCAATCCGCATCGTTGGGCTTGCAACGGCTTTGTTGCACAAATAGCCTGTGGGGATTCATCTCGTGAATCCAGGATGATAGCTAGAGGCCATGAGCAGCTGGGCCCCTACAAAATACAAGACCAAGAACTGGTCGGCTTACAATGAAGCGTTGAAGCGTCGTGGTTCGCTTTCAATCTGGTTTGATCCTGAGATGGTTTGGACACCGCCACCTAGCGGCAAGCGCGGACGGCAGCCCCAATTCAGCGACGCTGCAATCCAGACTTGCCTGACTATAAAGGTGCTGTTTGGCCTGCCGATTCGGCAGACAACAGGCTTTGTAGAAAGCTTGCTGAAGCTGGTTGGATTGGATTGGGCGGTGCCCGATTTCAGCACCCTTTGCCGTCGTCAGAAGGTGTTGAACGTGAGGTTGCCCTATCGCGAGGGAACTGGCCCTCTCAACCTGCTGATCGATAGCACCAGCATCAAAGCCCCCTCTCGGCAGCT
>NZ_LIKT01000035.1 GCF_001294455.1 Phaeobacter sp. 11ANDIMAR09 | reverse complement strand
AAAAACGGGCGGCGCGTCGCAACCCGATATGACCGCTGTCCCAAGGTTTTCCTGTCCACCATAGCCCTCGCAGCCCTAGTCATTTATTGGCTCTGAGTCCTGAGCCTAGGGCCCGGTGTTGCGCAGATTATCCCGAGATATTGTTAAACAAGGACACCCAAGGCAGCTTTGATGACAACTTTGCGCAGCTCTGTCCTGTCTTCGGGGAGTAGGGGGCCCGATCCCAAGGAGGTATGGATAGCCATGGTGATGATGATCTGAACCGCGTGCTGCAGGGCCTCGGTTTTGTTGCTGGCAGGGATCTCATCGGCATAGTCCTCTGCCACCTTGGCGAATTTGCCCCCGATCAAAATACTCAGATCTTTGAGCCGGTCCCATACCGTGGGGTCCTGCGCTGAAATCTCGTAGGCCGCCCGGTAAAAGCCACGCCTGTCATTGACTTTGGCAAAGGCTTCCTCGGCATAGTGCGCCAGGAGGTTTTGAACCGACCCATGTGTCGTTCGCGAAAGATCCTGATCCAGCAGCTCTGATTTGGTCGCTTCGCTCATCTGCAAGAGCATCACGTCAAACAGATCCCGTTTATCCGAAAACCGGTGGTAGAACGAACCGGTCGAACACCCCGATAGCTTGATGATGTCCGCCACTCTCGCCTTGGCAAAGCCATTGTTTCTAAAGGCTTCTTCTGCTGTTTTCAGAAATTTCTCTTCTGTGCGTCGACCGCGGCTTTGTTTGGCGGGGCGATAGCTTTTGTTCGAAGTTTGTTGCGCCACGTCGCTTTGCCCCTTTGCAAATTTCGTTTGACAAAATCAGGAAACTGGGCCGAGATCAATATTAGAATAAAAGTTCTAATAATCGGTGGAGCCAAAATCCAACCGGACGAACACAGGGAGAGAGAGATGAAGTTTGCGATGATGGGCGCGCTTGCGCTTGGATGTCTTGCGACCAGTGCGGCGGCGCAGGTTGAGATCAAAGTGGCCTCGATTGCCCCAGCGGGCACCCCTTGGGTTGCCCATCTCGAGGCTTGGGAAAAGAATGTCGAGGCGGCGAGCAATGGTGAGATCGACATTGTGATCTTCCCTTCGGGTCAGCTGGGCAACGAGTTCGACACCTTCAAACAGGTGCAGCGCGGGCGGATTGATGCGGCGTCGCTTTCTGGCGGGGTGCTTGGCGCGTTTGTGCCTGAGCTCTCTTTGATGTCGACGCCCTATCTGTTTGAAAAAACACAAACCATTGACTGTGTTTATGACGGCGGATTGGGCGACACCTACAAGGAACTCGTCGCGGACAAGGGGATCGAACTCTTGCAATGGGGCGAGACCGGCTGGGTGCATGTCTATGCCCAGGACGACCTGTCGGATGTGACCAATGCCGAAGGCTACAAGGCCCGTATCGCGCCACATGACATGTCGCGCATGCTCTGGTCTTCGGTTGGCGCAAACGGAACCGAGCTGCCCTATGCCGAAACCCCCGCCGCCCTGCAAACGGGGTTGGTCAAGGCAGGTGAATCCGCCGAGGTTTCCTATGTGGCCTTTGGCCTGGGCAAGGTGGCGCCGCATTTCATGCTGACCTACCATTTGCACCAGGCGGGTGGAATTGTGATCAGCGACCGCACGATGAAGGGGCTGAGCCCCGAGCAGCAGCAGATCCTGCGCGATGGTATGCCGCCGGCGCAAGCGGGGCGTGATAGTATCCGCAAGATGGGTGCTGCTCTGCTTGGGCAATACCGCGATGCCGGTGGTCCCGTTCATACACTAAGCGATGAGCAGCGCGCGGCTTGGAAAGCCAAGGTCGAGCCAAACTGGCCCGCCTTTGTTGCCGGTCTGGGGGGCGACTCCGAAGCGCTCTGGCCTCAGGTGTTGGAAGCCAAAGCGACCTGCGGCGAATGACAATGGTCCCGCGCTGGTCTGAGCGGCTTTTGGCGGCGGTTTTCACGCTGGAAGCCGCCGTAGCCGTGACCGGCTATGCCGTGGTTGCTGGGCTCCTGGTGCTCGACGTCGCCCTGCGCGAAATCTGGGGCACCTCAATCTACGGGGCGCAACGCATGTCTGTCTATATCATGATCGTAACTGGATTTTTGGGCCTTGGCTTGGCGGCGGCCAAGGGGCGCCATCTGCGCCCCCGCTTTGCCGATGGTCTGATCCCATCTACTCTTGCATCCGCAGCGACGCGTCTGGGGGATCTTCTCATGGCTGCGGTTTTGCTTGTTTTTGCCTGGATTGGCATCCGCTTTGTGCTGGACGCGCATGAGTTTGGGGACATGGCCCGCGTCATCGACATTCCGCTTTGGTATCTGCACCTTGTGGTGCCTTATGCCTTTGTCGCTACGGCGCTGCGCTATGCACTGTTTGCGCTTTACCCTTCCCTACGCCCCGAGGAGGTCAGCGCGGAATGACCTATGCATTACTGCTTTTTGGCCTAAGCATCGCCCTCTTGGCGTTGCGGGTGAACCTGGTTGTCGTCCTCTTAGTGATTGGTGGCTATATCCATCTGGTCTGGGGCGATGCCGAGCTGCTCTATGTGGTTGAGGACATGTGGATCGCGTTGGACAAAGAGGTCCTGCTGTCGATCCCGCTGTTTTTGATTTGTGGCGCCGTGATGGGGCGCGGCGCTATTGCGGCGCGTCTGATCGAAATCATGACCGCGCTCACAGCGCCTTTGCCTGGCGGCATGGCCATTGCCACGGTGATGACCTGCGCAGTTTTTGCGGCCATTTCCGGCTCCTCTGCGGTGACGCTGATTGCGGTGGGTTCCATTGCCTATCCTGCGCTGCTGGCGCAGGGCTATGACAAGAAATTTTCGCTCGGCGCTTTGGCATCTGGCGGCACGCTGGGCGTTATCATCCCACCCTCGATCCCGATGATCCTGTATGGCATCGCAACTGAGACCTCGATCATCGACCTGTTCACCGCCGGCATCCTGCCGGGGCTGCTGCTGATGGGGCTTCTGGCGGGCTATTCGCTGATCGTAAACCGCCACCTACCACGCCAAAGCTTTTCGCTGATTCAGCTGATGGGCGCGCTGAGGTCCGGCATCTGGTCGATGCTGATGCCAGTGATCTTGCTGGGGGGCATCTATTCGGGCTATTTCTCGCCCACAGAATCTGCTGCCGTGGCCTTGGCCTATGCGGTGCTGGTCGAGCTGTTTATTCACAAAGAGCTGCGGCTGGGCGATCTACGGGAGGTGGCGATTGAAACCGCCATCATGATGGGCACGATCTTCCCGGTGCTTGCGATTGCGCTCTCGGTAAATTTGCTTTTGACGGCCCATCAGGCCCCTGCGGTCCTGGCCGAATGGATTGGTGGCTTCATCACCTCCAAGGTGACCTTCCTCTTGGCGGTCAATGTGCTCTTGCTGATTGTCGGCTGCGTCATGGATATGGTCTCGGCCATTTTGATCCTCGCCCCCGTGCTGCTGGCCCTTGGCCGGGTCTATGGCATTGACCCGGTGCATCTGGGGATCATCATGACCGTCAACCTAGAGATCGGTTTGCTGACCCCCCCAGTTGGCATCAACCTGATCGTCGCCATGACGGCCTTCCGTGAAAAATTCAGCCTGATCACCCGCGGGGTGCTCCCGTTCATCGCTCTGATGATTGTCGGGCTGCTGATTGTTTCCTTTGTGCCGGCCCTGTCGCTGGCCTTGCTTTGATAGGATAGATATGTCCGAAATCACCGTATATACCGCCCGTCGCATCCACACGATGAGCCCTTCTAATCCCATCGCCGAGGCCGTGGCTGTGCGTGACGGGATCATTCTCGAGGCGGGTCGCCTTGAGGATATGCAGCCCTGGCTCAAGGGCGCCGAGGTCAGGATCGATGACCAATTTGCCGATAAGATCCTGTTTCCGGGCTTTATCGACCCGCATCTGCACCCCTCGCTCGGGGCGACCATTCTGCCCTGCAACTTTATCACCGCCTTTGAATGGGATCTGGGCAGTCGCAAAGTGCCTGCTACGCGCGGGCGCGAGGAGTATCTGGCCGCGTTGTCCCAGGCTGTAAACGATCGGGATCCCGCGCAGAAGCTTTTTGTCAGCTATGGCTATCACCGCACCTGGCACGGCCTTGTCGGGCGGGAAGAGATCAATGCCATTACACCGGACTTCCCAGTGATTATCTGGCATCGCTCCTTCCACGAGTTGATCATGAATGATGCCGCCATCGACCTAATGGGGCTGGACCGCGAGATGCTGGCAAACCATCCGCAGGTTGATGCGGATCACGGCGTGTTCTTTGAAACCGGTGCGGCGCTGGCGATGAACGGATTGCGGCCGCATTTGTTTTCGCCCGGATGGTTCGGCAAGGGGCTGGAGCATCTCAAGCAGATCTTGCATGCGGGGGGGCATACCACTGTAGGCGATATGGCCTGGGGGATCTTTGATTTTGAGGTCGAATGGCAGTCCTACAGCTATGCGATTGAGGAGGCCAAGGCGCCCTTGCGGGTGATGATGATCCCTCGTGGCATCCCCGAGGCCGAGCTGACCGGCGACCCGGCTGAGGCCGTGGCGCAGATCGAGAAGCTTTGCGATCGGGGCAGCCATCGCTTGTTTTTTGACAAACATGTCAAACTGTTCACCGATGGCGCCTTCTTCTCTGAGCTGATGCAGGTGCAAGAGCCCGGGTTTATTGATGGCCATCACGGTGAATGGCTGACGGCACCGGAACAGTTTGAAGCCGCAGCACGCGCCTACTGGAATGAGGGCTATCGCATCCATGTGCATTGCACCGGTGATTTGGGTGTGGAGCTGGCGTTGGATGTGCTGGAGAAGCTGCAGTTTGAGCGCCCGCGTTTTGACCACCGCTTTACCATCGAGCATTTTGGCGTCTCTACCGAGGAACAGGTCCGCCGGATCAAGGCACTGGGGGCGCTTGTCTCTGCCAATGTCTATTATCTGCACGAGCTGGGCGAGGCCTATTGGCGCCATTCTATCGGTCATGAGCGTGCCAGTCAGATGGCGCGTCTGGGCTCCCTGGCGCGCGAGGGCGTGCCCTTTGCCCTGCATTCCGATTTCACCCTGGCGCCGGCCCGACCGCTGAACTCTGTCTGGGTGGCAGTGAACCGGATCGCGGAATCCGGTGCGGTGCTGGGAGAGAACGAGCGGATCAGCGTCGATCAGGCAATGCGGGCTATCACCATTGATGCCGCCTATGTGCTGGGGCAGGAAGCACGGATTGGATCTATTCGCGCCGGCAAATCCGCTGATTTCACGGTTCTGGATGACGACCCCTACGAGGTGGCGCCGGAAACCCTGCGTGATATCCGCATCCACGCAACAGTGTTTGAAGGCGCGCCCCATTTGGTCGAGGCTTAGACCATGGCAAAGCCAATGATCCCCATTGTCATCGTTTCGGGATATCTGGGGGCGGGTAAAACCACGCTGATCCGCGCGTTTTTGACCGACCCGCAGGGGCTGCGTGCGACGGTGCTGGTCAATGATTTTGGGCAGGTCAATATCGATGCCGAACTGATCGCAGAGACCGGAGCCGACACCATCGCGCTGACCAATGGATGCGCCTGTTGCAGCATCGGAGACGATCTATTGGGCGCGGCCAATGCGGCCATGGCCGCGCAACCCGATCTGTTGGTGATCGAGGCCAGCGGTGTGGCGCAGCCCGCGCGTATGGCGCGCCTGTTGCGAGGCGTGCCCGGGGGCGCACCGGCGCGGTGCCTTACGGTCGTGAACGGAGCCCGCGCGTCGCAGCTGGCGCGCGACAAATTCGTAGGACGGTTGTTTGAGCAGCAAATCACTCAGGCGCATGCTATTAGCTTGAACCGGAGCAGGGAAGCTTTGCCCACCCGGTTTGAGGGGCTGGCGCATTTTGCATCCCTTTATGAGTTCATCCTGGCGGCTGACTTGGTACAGCTGCAAGCCGAAACCCGGGCGGCGGATATGGAGGTGCAGTTTGTGCAATCTATCCATCAGCCCCCGGCTATGGCGGAGAAGGCATTTCATACCTGGCTTTTGGAAAAATCGCCCGACCTGCACAGAGCAAAAGGCGTGTTTCCGATGCAAGAGGCTGGTGGTCTAGCGGTTATGGCTCGGATCGACTACGTGCAGGGCGAACTGTCGATACGCCCTCTGCCAGATCGCCAATTTGAATCCCTGGGACAGATCGTTGTGATCGCACCAAAAGAGCATGAGGCCGCACAGGCCCCGTAGCGGCTTTGCCAGTGCGCTCATAGGTCCGAGAGTTGCCCAGGTATCAAGCCAAGGCGAGACCCGCCCGCGCAAAATTATGGCAGTCGGATCTCTTGGGCGCCTGGGTAGGACTGGCCAGAGTTTGATAAGAAACTTCGCCTGTTTTCCAGTGGCAGATCGGGCCTGCGGCAATCTATTTCGAACCCTCTAGGGGAGCTCTGAACCTTTGATTTGCCAAAATTCTGTGGAGGCAAAGAATGGCGACGGCGGCGGCGATCCCAATCCACATGACCAGGGCAGTTTTCCAAAGAACGAAAACGACAATCAGCAGGCGCGCTCCCACCTCCCATCCCTTCAACTGAACACGGTCGTGGCCTGCCAAAGCGGATGCCAAAAGGTACAGCGCTACTATGAGACGTGCCCCAAGAAAGGCCATCCAACCCCAATCGGTTTGCCCTGTATAGCCGTCGATCAGCACGGATTGACCCGCGTCATTGGTGATCGTCACAGCTTCCTCGATCAACAATAGCTCTGGGTACCAGGCAAAAATGAAGGGGATTGCGAACATGACAATCCCAACACGCACAGCAGAGAAACCGGTACGCATCGGTTCTGTGTTGGCAATAGATGCAGCGGCAAAGGCCGCGATGGCAACGGGCGGAGTGATCGCCGAGGCGACGGCAAAGTAGAACACGAACATATGCGCGGTGAAAAAGCTGACACCAAGATTGCTGAGCAACGGCCCAAGAAGCAGAGCCACGTTTACATAGGCCGGCACTGTGGGCATGCCCATGCCCAGAAGGATGGCGCAAAACATTGCGCAGATCAGGGCGAGCATCAGATAGACCCCGCCGACAATTGGGATCTCGACGCCAAAGAGATTTAGGACTTTTGCATGTTCCAACCAAGCCGTGACAGCGCGGGTCAATTCGCCGGTCAGCCCGCTTTCATTCAAAAAGGACGAGATGATGGACACGGCAAACAGCAACAGGAACAGCCGGGACAACAGTATGCCGCCCTCGGCCAGGGATTGCAGGATCCGTCTTGGGTTGGCGCGGGTTTCTGGATCCAGAAGCAGCAGGGGCAACAGGGCAATAACCGCCCACCAGCCCGCCGATACGGCATCGCCGGTGGCATTGATGATGGTTTTGAGCGCCCCATCCCAAAGGATCCAGCTGAGTGGTCCGCTTGCGACGGCATCCTTGTTTCCAAGCAGCAAAAACAAAATGACCAAGATCGGCGCAAAGATCATCACAACATTGAGCCGGTCCTGCGGCTCCATGATCAGGTCTTTGGGGATTTCTTCCATCGCTTTGACACCGTCACGGCGGGCCTGAAACATCACAGTCAGAAAGATTGAAAAGAAAAACGCCATGGCCGGCAAAAAGGCTGCAATGACGACCTTGGTGTAGGGAACAGCCGTCAAGGCGACGAGCACAAAGGCGGCGACCCCCATCACTGGCGGCATGATTTGCCCCCCCGAAGAGGCAGCGGCCTCAACCCCGCCCGCAAAGCGCGGGTTGAAGCCATTGCGGATCATCATCGGGATCGTCAGCCGGCCAGTGGATAAGACATTGGTCACGGGCCCCCCGGTGATGGTGCCAAACATGGCGGAAGACACAATAGCGGCATGGGCTGGCCCGCCGCGCAAACGGCGGGTCAGTTTGACCGCCAGTTTGATTAGTGAGGTGCCGCCTGCAGAGGTGCCAAAAAGTGCCCCCAGGATCACATAGGGAAAGACCTGGTTGACGACGATATCCATGAAGCGCCCCATGATCCCATCTGAGGAGATAAAGACATTGGTGGCTTTTTGGACGGCTGCGGCCATAGCGTCTCCGCCATCGGCCCCCAGTTTGGTCACCAGGAAACTGTTCTGGGACAGATCAAAAACCCAGATCAGAGCTGTCCCAATTGTATAGGCCACAACGATGCTGGCCACGATGACCAGTGGAGCGCCCCAGACGCGAACATTGTACAGAAAGAACAAGCCAATGATGGTCATCAAAAGGGGCAGGATCCAAACCCCAAAACGGGTTTGGCATTCAGGGACTTCTGCCTCAAATGAGATGCCCGGAATGACTCCAGCCGAGCGTTCTGCAGCCTCTTCTATTAGGCGGGCGCGTTCGCCAGTGATCTGATCAAACAGGCAGACGCTATCGATCTCGACCAGATAGCCAAGCGCACCAAGAAACGCACCCAAGACCAGACCGAGATCCAGCAAAAGCCCGAGCGAGGCCAGAAGCGGCCCGCGATGCTTCCATTGGCGGTAAACACTGGCATTGAGAGCAACGATCACCATCATGACCAGAAAAACCGGGGGGTACAGATATTCTGGCGCAAATCCGGAGACCCGGAAGAAGGGCTGTCCAGTTATCTCGCGGGCCCAATCCTGCAGCCCAGCGATTTCCGGCATCGTATTTAGCATGCCAACAAGCACGAGGGCTAGCGACAAGACAAATGCAATTCTTTGGCCCAAAGGCCTGGTCTGGAGTGTCGAGTCAGTCATGAGAACGCGCCATCTCTGGCAGACTTGACCGGAGCCAGGTCTGCAATAGGGGGAAAGAGGTCAAAGTTTTGCGGCCCACCGCCAACAGCTGGGCCGCAAGTATTTAGGGACGCAGGCAGTCAGCCACAGAGAAGCCTGCCGCCTCATATGCCCGAATGGCGCCAGGATGCATTTTGACCTGAACGGCGCCGCAGGCGCCCTGGCTTTTGCCATCGATATCCCCAAAGGTCAGGTTCAGGTTTGGACCAATTGGGGCGCCCTTTTCAAACCGCTCTTGCGACCCGAGGAAGGCCGTAACGATATCAAAAACCAGCTGCTCATCCATGCCAGCGGGTACAATCTCACCAAAGGCGGTTGAGTAGCTGTCAAAAGTATCGTCATCGGTGACAATAGTGATGTCATTGCCTGCATAGGCCGCGCGATACTCTTCGACAGGCATCGAGAACGGCGCATGACCCGGGGCGGCGGTAATCTGTTTGCCCAGCTCACTGTTGTACAAGGCTGAGGGAATATCGTGGATCGTCGTTGCGCCTGCTGCCGCGACCCGAACTTGGCGACCCGAGGGCAGACCATCTGGCGCCGTCCAGGCGTCAACGCTTCCACCGGTAATCGTGGGAATGGCGTCGGGCCAAGGCGTCTGCACGCCTTCATAACCTTCGCCCTCTTTGAGACCCGAAAGCAGTTGCACAGTGGCACGTCCCGAGGTTAGCGCCGCACCGCGTGGAGGGCCATTCCAGATGCGTTTGCCGTCCAACTTGGTAATGTCTTCAATCGGATTGCTGTTGTAATAGGCAAAGATCTGATGCGATCCCGCGTGAAAGAAAATCACCCGGATGTTTGCTGCCAGCTCTTTACCTGCTTCCGCGCCGACGCCGCTGTAGGGGCCGATGCCGCGCGACAACAAAAAGGGGAGGATCAGGGGCGCCGGAGCAATGTCCAACCGTCCTTCGGCAACGGCTTTGACCGAATTTGTCAGCGTTGCACCTTCGGTGATTTGTAGGGTTGCCACACCGGCACTTTCCAAAGCAGCGGCAAAGGTCGTGTCGATGTAATGCGGTGTTGAACCGACGCTAGTTGTTTCTGCCGTGAGTGTTTGCTGTGCTGATACGGCGAATGGAGCCAATGCCAGCGCTGCGCCCAAAAATGTAGATTTGAACATGCGTTTCCTCCCTGTTTCTGGCACATCCCTCCACGAATGCACCGCCCGAATACCTTCGGTTGTGCCTTTACGGTGGCAAAATTAATATGACTTGTCACGTATAAAATTTTGAGGCTTTATGGAATCTCGGAGGAGAGCATGTCAAAATCAGCCATTTCTAAGGCGGAGCGGATCAAAGCGCGGCGGGCGCGGGAAGAGGTGAATATCTTTGCCCGTATGCCCGCGGCCTATGCGGCCTCGCGCAGTCAGGCGGCAAAATTCCTGCAACGTGCTGGCGGGCTTTCGGTGGTGGAATGGCGGGTGCTTTGGGATCTCAGTGAGGCGGGACCTTTGTCGATCCGCGAGATGGCCTCAATCCAGCGGGTGGATCATTCGCAGCTGAGTCGCGCCCTGCCGGGGATGCGGCGCAAAGGTTTTGTCACCATGGAGCGGGATGAAGCGGATGGCCGCCAAATGAATGTCGCTTTGACCGAGGCTGGCCGCGCGGCCTATGACAAGACCGCCCCGATTATGAAAAAACGGCGGGAAGGGCTTCGGCGGGCCTTTTCTGCAGAAGAGTTAGAGCAGTTTGCAGGTTTTTTTGATCGGCTCGAAGAGTTTCTTCGCCAGCCCGTAGAAGATCTGCTGGCGGAGGAGAAAACACCATGAGCAAACGCCCCAATGTCCTGTGGATTATGGCTGATCAGCTGCGCTTTGATTACCTGAGCTGCTATGGCCACCCGCATCTGCATACGCCGCATATTGATGCGTTGGCCAAACGCGGGGTGCAGTTCAACAAGGCCTATATCCAGTCGCCAGTCTGTGGCCCCTCGCGGATGTCGGCCTATACGGGGCGGTATGTGCGCAGCCATGGCTCAACCTGGAACGGCATGCCGCTGCGGGTGGGTGAGCCGACCCTGGGCGACCATTTGCGTGAAGCCGGGGCGCGGGCGGTTTTGGTTGGCAAAACCCATATGCGCGCAGATCTGGAGGGCATGGCCTGGCTGGGCATTGATCCCAACAGCACAATCGGGGTCAGCCGCTCGGAATGCGGCTTTGAACCCTTCGAACGCGACGATGGGCTGCATCCCGACAGCGCGCGGCAGAACTGGTCTGCCTATGACGATTACCTAGTGAAGAACGGCTACAAGTCGGAAAACCCCTGGGGTGACTTTGCCAATTCCGGTCTCGATGAAAATGGCGAACGACTGTCCGCCTGGTTGCTGAAAAACTCGCGCCTGCCCGCCGATGTGCCGGAAGAGCATTCCGAGACCGCCTATATGACTGATCGTGCCATTGATTTTATGACTGAGGCTTCTGCCGATGGGCGACCCTGGATGTGTCATCTGTCCTATATCAAACCGCATTGGCCCTATATTGTTCCGGCTCCCTACCATGACATGTATGGGCCCGAACATGTGGTTGATCCCATCCGCTCCGAGGATGAGCGCGACACCGATCATCCGCTGCTGGGGGCCTATCTCAATGCTCGCGTCTGTCGCAGCTTTGCCCGCGATCATGTGCGTGAACATGTGATCCCCGCCTATATGGGGCTGATCAAGCAGTTGGATGACAATCTGGGGCGGCTCTTTGCCTGGATGGATGAGGCGGGGCTGAGCGATAATACCATCATCGCCTTCACCTCAGATCATGGTGATTACATGGGCGATCACTGGATGGGGGACAAGGATTTCTACCACGATGTCGCCGCCAAGGTGCCGCTGATCATTGCAGATCCCCGTCCAGATGCGGATGCCTCGCGTGGCACGGTTAGTGAAGAGCTAGTCGAGATGATTGACCTGGCGCCGACCTTCATGAATGCGCTTGGGTGCGAGGCAAAACCGCATATCATCGAGGGGCGCGACCTAACCCCGATCCTGAACGGAACGGATGGGTTTTGCCGACGCTATGCCATGTCCGAACATGACTATCACTGGTCCGAAATGGCCCGCGAGCTAGGCATAGCGCAGGAGCATGCCCATACGGTGATGATCTTTGATGGCCGCTGGAAGTTCATCCGCTGCGAAACCTTCCGCCCGGTGTTGTTTGATCTGGAAACGGATCCGCAAGAGCTCACCGACCTTGGCGCTTCGGATGCGGCAGAACACATCGCCGTGCGCGCCCGTATGGAAGCAGCATTGCTGGCTTGGTCGCGGCGCCATCACACCCGCATCACGGCCACGCCAGCTGTCCTTGCCAGCCAGAAAATTGCCGCCGAGGGTGGAATTCTGATCGGGTTCTGGGATGAGCAGGAATACGAGGAGGCCACCGGAAAACCCTTTAGCAGTCTGGTGCCGGCGGGGCGGCCCTGAGGCTAGCATTCCCTAAGCTTTTGTGAAGACACCAGATGTCAGTTCAAACCCGCTTTGCGCCTTTCCAGCTAAGAAAATATCATACAAGACCCAGACTCTAGAGGTCCAAAATCAGTTTGCTCCCCGCTGCGCGTGACACACAGGTGCACATATAGCTGTTGAGCGCTTGTTCTTCTGGAGTCAGGATGCCGTCGCGATGATCCACTTCGCCTTCAACGACATCAACAATGCAGGACCCACACAGCCCCTCGGAGCAGCCAAAATCGATTGCGATGTCATTGGCGCGCAACACGTTGAGAATAGTATCTTCATTTGAAACGTGGAACACTTGGCCGGAAGAGTTCAACTCGATGTCGAACCCGCGTGTCGGAGCCTGATCCACCTCGGATGCAGCAGCAAAACGTTCGAAATGAATTGTGCCACCGCGCATAGCGCTACCGGCTTCGAGGACTGCGTTCAACATAGGCTCTGGCCCACAAACATATAGATCGCTGCCCGCGGGAATTGCCTGCATTGCTGAACTCAGGTCTATCTGACCATCGGTGTCATCGCAGTGCAGGTGATACCATTCATCCAGTCCAAGGGCGCGGAACTTGGCATCCATCGCGGCGTATTCTTTAGATCGAACCAGATAATAAACCTGAAAGCGCTGTCCGGTGTTCAGCAGTTGCCGCGCCATGGCGACAAGCGGCGTGGCGCCAATGCCACCGGCCACCAAGGTGACATAGCGATCATTGCTTTCCAGCTGGAAGTGGTTGCGCGGACTGCCAATGTCTACCGACGCGCCTTCTTCCAGCTGATGCATGACCAGTGATCCGCCACGACCCTCTGCCTCACATTTGACTGCAATATTGATCTGGCGCCCATCCTGGGTCCAGCTCCAGATAGAGTACTGCCGCACCAGATCGTCACTCAGCCGCACATCCACATGTGCCCCGGGTTCCAGGCCGGAAAAACGGCCCTGAAGTAATTCAAAGCAAAAATCCATGGTGTCAGGGCTCAGTTGCGTCTTTTTGATCAGCCGTGCAGTCTGCGTGTCCATTTTAACTCCTCTTTGCTTGCCCATAGCTCAATCGCAGGCCCAAAGCGCCGAACCGCTCAGGAGCTGTTGCACCTGACCGGAGGGATTTTACTCCTTCGGCTTCTCGGTCCCAATTCTGGTCCCATGGTTTGTTGGAAAAATCTCTCCAAGATTGTTGGAGTTCAATGGCAATAATATTCATATAGAGGTTAGGTACACTCACCTGTCGATGCCAACCTCTGGGAGGCCCCATGTCCAGACGCCACTACAATCTACCTCCATTGACGACCCTGTCCGCCTTTGAGGCCGCCGCAAGGCATCTGAGCTTCAAGACGGCCGCGCAGGAATTGTCGGTGACGCCAGGGGCGGTGAGCCACCAGATCAAGGCCCTGGAAGGCGAGCTTGGCTCGGCATTATTTGAGCGGCGCCACCGAGGCGTTGAACTGACCGCAAATGGGCATGCCCTGTTTGAAACCCTGGCGTCGTCTTTTGGGCGCATCTCAAAACGGCTCGAGATCATTCGCGAAAACGGAGCCGCGGAAAAGATCACCGTAGGGTCAACAACCGCGGTAGCCGCCCTGTGGCTTTCGCCTGCCATCATTCGGTTTTGGCGGGAATACCCAGATGTAAATATCAATCAAATCACGCAGGATTTCCCTTTTAACGCGCGCGCTGACGTTGATTTTGTCATTCGCTATGGCCGAGATCGCAACTCGCCATTGCACCATCGTCCGCTTTACCGCGATGAGCTTGTTGCCGTGGGCACCCCGGATCTGGCACAGGCCTATGCCAATATTTCTCTTGTGGATCTTGCGCAGGAGCGGCTCATTCACTTGGACAGTGATGCCCGCAATTGGACGACCTGGTCGGAGTGGTTCCAACAACTCGGTTTTGACGGAGAGCTTTCTGTCGGGTCACGGGTCACCAGCTATTCGGTGGCTTTGCAGCTCGCCCGCAAAGGGGCAGGGCTGGCGCTTGGCTGGCGCAGGCTTGTTGACCCAATGCTGAAAACCGGGAAATTGGCGGTGATCGGACAACACAGGCTACCAGCCCCGCATGAATTCCACCTTGTTGAATACTCCAGCGACACATCTTCAAGCAGCGCAGAAATCCTCAAGTCTTGGTTGCTAAGCGAAGTGCCCGGCGGTTCGGTTTAGGTAAATTAAACCATGAGTGAACTTTTCCGATATTGAGGGCCCTGGATCTCTCCGCCAGATGTGATGCAAGCGCAAACGCATTTGAAGGGGAGACGCATGAACACTCATAGCCCACTGTCATCCGTATTGACCGAGGTGAACACCGCCAATGGTCTGCCCAACGAACACTATATTGATCCGGCCATTTTTGCAGAAGAGCGGCGCTCTGTTCTTTTTGCCAACTGGGCCGGTGTCGGTTTTGGCAAGGATATTCCTGAGGCCGGCGATGCCAAGCCCGTCGAGTTTCTGGGCATGCCGCTTTTGTTGGTGCGCGACCGCGATGGAAGCGTGGGTGTGTTCCAAAATACCTGTCGGCATCGTGGCATGATCCTGGTGGACAAACCCCAAAAAATTCGCGGCGCGATCCGCTGCCCCTATCACAGCTGGTGCTATGGTCTGAACGGCGCATTGCGCACGACACCTCATGTTGGTGGCCCGGGCCAGAACAGGCATGATGATGTCAAAATGGACGAGCTCGGCTTGTTCCGTATCCGCTCATATATCTGGCGTGATGTGGTTTTTGTAAACGTAGACGGCACGGCTGAAGAGTTTGAAACCGCAAATGCAGCGCTTATGGAGCGTTGGAAAGAATTCGAACAGCCACAGCATCATGGCGGTGAAGCCTCTTCGTTTAAATTGTCGGTAAAGACCAACTGGAAACTCGCGGTCGAGAACTACTGTGAAAGCTACCACCTGCCCTGGGTTCACCCAGGCCTGAACAGCTACTCACGTCTTGAAGATCACTACAATATTGAGGAGCGCGATCAGTATTCTGGGCAAGGAACACTGGTTTATCGGCAGTTGGAGGACCAGGACGGTGCAAAATTCCCTGACTTTTCTGGACTGAGCACGCAATGGGACGAAGGCGCGGAGTATGTCGCCGTCTATCCCAATGTTCTCTTGGGCGTGCAGCGTGATCACAGCTTTGCCATCGTGCTGGAGCCGGTGGATTGCAGCAACACGGTAGAGCATATCGAGCTCTACTACGCCAAAAGCGAGAAAGAGACGCCGGAATATGATGGGCTGCGCGCCTCAAATGCGCAGCTTTGGAAAACGGTGTTCGAAGAGGATGTCTTTGTTGTGGAAGGTATGCAAAAGGGGCGCCACGGTGAGTTGTTTGACGGTGGGCGTTTCTCCCCTGCGATGGATGGGCCAACACATAACTTTCACCACTGGGTCGCCTCGCAGGTCGCAAAGGGCCGCACAGCATGAGCGGTTTTATAAAAGACGGGCTGGCCAGAAATTTTCTGGCCGGCACCTGGGTCGAAGGCGACGAGGGCGCGACAATTGCCGTTGAAGATCCCGGTTCTGAGGAACATCTCGCCGACTGTGCCCAAGCGGGTGAAGAGACGCTGAGCAAAGCGCTGGGTGCCGCGCGGGCCTCATTTGACCGTGGCGATCTTGCCGACATGCAGCCTGCTGCTCGTGGGCGGTTGATGGCCCGGGTCGCGGTTGAAATTCGCAATCTCGCGGAGGAAGGGGTCGAACTGCTGTGCCGGGAGAGCGGCAAGACGCTTGAGGCGGCTCAGGACGAGTTCGAAGAAGCGGCGCAGTATTTTGAGTATTATGGCGGTGTTGCGGATAAGATCGAAGGAAAATCGATCCCGCTGGGCCCGGATTATGCAGACTACACGGTCTATGAACCTTTTGGGGTTTCGGCGCAGATTGTTCCGTGGAACTTCCCGGTTTCCATCGCGGCGCGCTCGCTTGCGCCTTCGATGGCTGCGGGCAATGCGACGATCATCAAATCGCCAGAACTTGATCCCATTGGCCTGGCGATGTTGGGTCTCGCCCTGGAACGTGCAGAAGTCCCCAATGGCGCTGTGTCGATCCTGAATGGCATCGGGTCGGATCTTGGCGCGCGCCTGGTTGCCAGTTCAGAGATCGACCAGATCGTCTTTACCGGCTCTGTGCCGACTGGTCAGACAATTCTGCGCGCTGCCGCAGATACCGTGACTCCATCGCTGATGGAACTGGGAGGGAAATCGGCGGCAATTGTTTTTGAAGATGCCAACTTGGATGGGTTTATCGCCAGTTTGCAAAGCGGCATTTTCTACAATGCTGGTCAGGTCTGCTCGGCCATGGCACGGGTTTTGGTGCATCGCTCAATTTATGATCAAGTGGTTGAACGCGCCGCCGAACTCTCCAATGGGCTGAGCATCGATCACGGCTTGAAAAACCCGGACCACACGCCTGTCATTTCGGAGCAGCAATTGTCGCGGATTGAAGAGATCACTTCGATGGCACGACAAACCGGCGCACGCGTCGCAGCCGGTGGCACGCGATTGGATCGCCGGGGCTATTTTATGGCGCCGACAATTCTGGCGGATGTCGATCCCGCCAGCCGGGTTGCACAGGAGGAGATCTTTGGCCCTGTCACCTGCATAACCCCCTTTGACACAGAGGCTGAGGCGATCGCGATGGCCAATGGCACTGAATTTGGTCTGGTCGCAGGGGTCTTCACGCGTGATCTGGCCCGCGCCCATCGCTCCGCCCGAAAGCTGCGGGCAGGGCAGGTCTTTGTGAATGAATGGTTCGCGGGCGGTATCTCCACCCCATTTGGTGGTGTCGGGAAATCCGGTTTTGGTCGCGAAAAGGGTCTGGAAGCCCTGTATAATTACGTTCGTACCAAGAACATCGCGATCTCACTAAAGGGGTAATGATGGAACAAGAGGACCTCGACACCGCTCTCTTGGCGGCCCATGCCGCAAACGATGCAAGCGAGTTGATCCGGCTCTATACCATGGCTGGGGACCGCTCTGAGCAGCGGCAGGATGTGGATGCCGCCTGTTTCTACCTCACCCATGCCTTTGTCTTTGCGCTGGAAGCCGGAGCCCCGGAGGCGCGTGACCTGAACAAACGTCTGGCCGATCAAGGCCGGGCCAAATTGCTTGAGTTTTGACCTGATTGCGACAGTTTCCGGCGCGAATAAAACAGACCGGGCCTGTAGCGGCGGCCTCAGATGAAATTCTGTAACGGGATCTGATGAAACAATGACCAGTGGCCCGAATTGGGCTTCTGGTTCGCTTAAAACATACGGAAAACAATGATCTTTTGTTTTTCCAAAGATGGATCAAAGACCTAAGAGGGACCAAGACATGCGTACAGAAGCACAGGCCGTTGTCATCGGCGGAGGGGTGATTGGCTGTTCGATCCTGTATCATCTGACAAAACTTGGCTGGTCCGATGTGGTCCTGCTGGAACGCGATGAGCTGACCTCGGGCTCGACCTGGCATGCCGCGGCCAATATTCATGGGCTGCATGACAGTACCAATATCTCGCGCATTCAGCATTACACGATGACGCTCTACAATGAGCTGGAAGCCGAGACCGGACAAAGCTGCGGCGTGTTCCAACCAGGATCCCTGTATCTGGCGCAGACAGAAGAGCGGGAGCATCAGCTGCGGCTGCAGGCGGCCAAGGCCAAGCTCTATGATATGAATTTCTACGAGATCAGCATCGAAGAGGCGCAACGCCTGAACCCGATGGTCAACTATGACGGCATTCGCTGTGTCATGTATGAACCTGATGGCGGCAATGTTGATCCCTCAGGCGTGACAAATGCCTATGCGGTGGGAGCGCGTCAACGGGGGGCGAAAATCCACCGCTTTACCCCAGTGATTGCGACAGATCAGCAGGATGACGGCACCTGGGTTGTCCGCACACCCAAAGGGGATATCCAAACACCTTGGGTGGTGAATGCCGCCGGGCTATGGGGCCGCGAAGTGGCAAGGTTGGCCGGAATCGAGTTGCCGCTGCAGCCAACCGAGCATCAGTATTTTGTCACCGAAACCATGGCTGATGTAGAAGGTGCCGATCGCCGTTTGCCCTCTGTTTCAGATCGTGATGGGGAGTACTACCTACGGCAAGAGGGGCAGGGCCTCTTGGTTGGCGCCTATGAGAAGAACATGAAGTTCTGGGCGGAAGAAGGCACGCCATTGGATTTTGCCCATGACCTGTTCCCTGATGATCTGGAGCGGATCGAAGAAAACATGATGAACGCCATTGAACGCGTTCCAGCCGTTGGCGAGGCCGGTATCAAGCGGGTGATCAACGGGCCGATGATCTGGTCGCCTGACGCCAATGTGCTGATGGGGCCGGTGCCTGAAATGGACGGTTATTTCTGTTGTAACGGCATTATCCCAGGCTTTTCGCAATCCGGCGGGATGGGGCTGATGGCGGCGCAATGGATCATCGAAGGCGAGACGCAATACGATATGTTTGCCTGGGACATGGCGCGTTTTGACGGGTGGGCCACCAAAGAGTTCACCAAGGCGCGGGTGCAAGATCAATATGCCCATCGTTTTGCCATCCACTTCCCTAACGAAGAGCGCAGCGCCGGTCGACCGGCGCGGGTCCGACCCATTTATGAGATGCAGCGCGACATGGGTGCAGTCTTTGGCTTGAACGCCGGTTGGGAACACCCGCTTTGGTACGCCGATAAGCCTGGAACCACCGATACCAATGGCTTTACCCGTCAAAACTGGTGGGGGCCGGTGGGCGAGGAATGCAAAATGCTGCGCGACCGGGCTGGCATTATCGACATTTCGAACTTTGCCAAATACCGCTGCAAAGGCCCTGATGCCGCGGATTGGCTGAATGCGGTTTTTGCCAATACTATGCCCAAAACTGTGGGACGCTCTTGCCTGACACCGTTGATTTCCAAACGCGGCGGCATTGCGGGCGACTTTACCGTGACCCGCGTGGCCGAGGATGAGTTCTGGGTCATAGGCTCGGGCCTGGCGGAACGCTATCACAAGCGGTTCTTCAAACAGGTGCCATTGCCAGCAGGCACCACTTGGGAAAGCCAGACCGAGGCTATGTGCGGCTTCAACGTGGCGGGCCCCAAATCGCGCGAGATGTTGCAGCACATGACCAATACCTCGCTTGCGACTACGGATTTTCCCTTTATGCGCTCGGCGATGATTGAGCTTGGTGGAGTTGAGGTTTTGGCGCTTCGGGTCTCTTTCACCGGTGATCTGGGCTGGGAATTGCATTGCAAAACCGAGGATCAGGCACAGCTCTATGCGGCCTTGTTGGAGGCGGGCAAAGAGCTGGGTGCCGGGCCGGTTGGTTCCCGGGCGCTGATGTCTTTGCGGGTTGAAAAGGGCTATGGATCCTGGTCGCGGGAGTATTCGCCCGAGTATTACCCGCAGGAGGTAGGCCTGGATCGGTTGTGCAAGACACAGAAGGATTTCCTCAACAAACAGGCCGCTTTGGAGGTGATGGCAAAACCTGCACGCGAACAGCTGGTGTTGCTGCAGCTGGACGAGGCCGTTGTGACGGCCTCGAACGCCGATGCCACCGGAGGGGAACCGATTTTCAAAGATGGCAAAGGGATTGGCCGCGTGACCTCGGGGGCCTATGGCTACACGGTTGGCATGTCGCTGGCCCTTGGCTTTGTAAAAGACGCCGGACCAGGGGATGAGGTGGAGATCATGGTTTTGGGTCAGCCACACCCGGCGAAGATCCTGCCTGCGCCGCCCTTTGATGCAGACGGAGGTATCCTGCGCGAATGATTGAAAGCGCCTGATCAGGCAGGCGGCGTGATGGGGCAGGGGGGCCAGGTCAAGGACAGGGGGCAATAGATGAAGCCCCCTGTCTCAGCAATATTAGGACACGCGGGTTTTTGAGCGCCGGTTCAACCACATGCCAAACAGCATTGCCGTGATATACATCGAGACGGAATACAGCGCTGCAGGCAAGGCGATTTGAAAATTTTCCAAGACCGACAAGGCGATATAGAGCGCCAGAGTAGAGTTGTGAATGCCGATTTCAAAGCTGATCGCGCGAGATGCGCCTTCGTCAAGACCGGCCCATTGGGAGACAAAATACCCGGACAAAAGCGAGACCAAATTAAACAGGATCACCGAAGGCCCCAGCACAGCAAAACTGTTCATCAGGGCTTCTCGTTCGGAAATGATGGCGATCAGCGCAAAGCTGGCCAGCACCAGAGCAGAGAGGATCTTAAACGGTTTTTGTGCCCGCTCTGCGAGGCTCGGTGCCAGGCGACGGATCACCATGCCGATGGTGACGGGCACCAGAACCACAGCCACCACCTGCGCCACTTTGCCAAACTGCAGAGGCACCACTGCGCCGTCGGAACCTTCTGGGGCAAAGAGGCCAATGGCGATGTTGGAAATGAGCGGCAGGGTGACAATCGCCAAAACTGTGTTGATTGCAGTCAGCGAGATATTCATCGCCACCTTACCCCCGTAGAGGTGACTGAACAGGTTGGCCGTCACGCCGCCTGGAGAGGCCGCCAGGATCAACAGACCCACCGCAAAGGCGGCCGGCAACCCCAGTCCCCAGGCAATGGCAACCCCGGCGATGGGCAGCAAGATCACCTGCAGCCCCAGCGCCAAGGCCACTGCGCCTTTGTAATTCAGCACACGGGCAAAATCACCCAATGTGAGCTCTAACCCGAGGCCCAGCATGACCAAGGCCAGAGCGATTAACAGAATATCCGGTAGGATTTCCAATATGTTCATGCGCGTTTTCTCCCCTGTTGCAATGCCTCCTCTGCATTGCCGCTATGTTACCCTACATCAGCCGCCGCAGTGCGTCCCGCCTGCCGGCCCGAGAACAGACATCCGCCCAAAAAGGTGCCTTCGAGCGCGCGATAGCCGTGATAGCCACCGCCGCCAAAGCCCGAGACCTCACCCGCCGCATACAGCCCCGGCATCACCTCTGCTCCGCGCCCCTCGGCCATGCGGAAACAACGCCCACCCAGATCCGTCTCGATGCCGCCCAATGTCTTTCGGGTCAGGATGTTCAGTTTCACAGCAATGAGCGGCCCGTGCTTTGGATCAAGGATCTTATGAGGTTTGGCGGTACGGATCAGCTTGTCGCCTAGGTAGTTGCGGAAGGTCCGCAGCCCCATGATCTGCTGATCCTTGCTGAATTTATTGTCGATCTGGCGATCACGGTCTTCGATCTGTGACCTGATGGTCTCCACATCCAACCGGTCATTGCCCGCAATGCGATTCATCTTGGCCACCAGCTCCGGCAGCGTGTCGGCCACCGCAAAATCGTCACCATGCTCCTTGAAGGCTTCAACCGGGCCGGTGGCTTTTGAGCCAAAGGCCCGCCCTGCTACCATCTTCCAGTCTTTGCCAGTCAGATCGGGGTTCTGTTCTGATCCTGAGAGGGCAAATTCCTTTTTGATGATGCTCTGGGTGAGAATGAACCAGGTGTAGTCATAGCCCGTTTCCATAATGGCATGCAGGGAGCCGAGACTGTCATAGCCGGGGTAATTGGGGGCTTTCATCCGTTTGCCCGTAGCATCAAACCACAGGGAGGAAGGGCCGGGAAGGATGCGGATCGCGTGGTCTGGCCAGATCGGGTCCCAGTTTCGCACACCCTCGACGTAGTGCCACATGCGGTCCTTGTTGATAGTGTTGGCGCCGGCCGCTTCAGAAATGCCAATCATGCGGCCATCCACATGGGCGGGCACGCCCTTGATCATGAACTTCGGTGGATTTCCCAGACGCTTGGGCCAGCTTTTCCGCACCAGATCTAGATTGCCGCCAATTCCACCCGAGCAGACAATCACCGCCGGAGCCCGCAGTTCAAAATCGCCCGTGACATCGCGACTGGTGGGCTTGCCTCGGTCAGCTTCGTCTACAGCCAGAAGCGAGCCTTTAACACCAACGCAGGCACCGCCTTCGATGATCAAATCATCCACCTGATGGCGGAATTTCAGGGTGATCTTGCCTTCCGCTTGCATGGCGCGGGTCCGTTTTTCAAAGACCTCGACAATGCCCGGTCCGGTGCCCCAGGTGATATGAAACCGCGGCACCGAATTGCCATGTGAAGAGGCGTCAATTCCGCCGCGTTCCGCCCAGCCAACAATCGGGAACAGCCGATGCCCCATGCTGCGCAGCCAGTCGCGTTTCTCTGTGGCAGCAAATTCCACATAGGCCCGCGCCCATTTTTGCGGCCAGTGGTCTTCCTCCCGGTCAAAACCAGCGGCGCCCTTCCAATCCGCCCAGGCCAGATCAAAGCTGTCTTTCACCCCAAGCCTGCGCTGCTCGGGCGTGTCCACCATGAACAACCCACCCAGCGACCAAAAGGCCTGCCCGCCAAGATTTGCCTCGCTCTCCTGATCAACAATAATGACCTTGAGACCGGCCTCAGCCGCCTCGGTTGCCGCCACAAGACCAGCCAGCCCGCCACCAACCACGATGGTATCCGCGTGATTTGCCATGTATTCCTCCCTCTGCGCAGACTTCCCCTACACTTCTGCACTCGATACACTGGTGTATCGAGTGGGCACTAAAGCAGTGGATTAATCAATTGAAACCCAGCGTCACCCCCCCAGAGCGCACACCCCGTCCAAAACGCGAACAGGTGCGCGCCAAACTGATCGAAGGGGCGGCCAGGGCCTTTGCCAAAAAGGGGTTTTCCGGTGCCTCGATTGATTTGGTCTGCGCCGAAGCGGGGTTTTCGCGCGGGGCTTTCTATTCGAATTTCAAAGACAAGGACGCGCTGTTCTTTGCGCTTTATGACAACCGGACAGCCCGGCTTTATGGACGCATTCGCAAAATCGCTGAACTGGCGCAGGCGGCAGAGAATCCCATGCAGCTCATCGCTGAGGAGCTGCGACAGCCGGATCAGGACGAATTGCATTGGGATATTCTCAACAAAGAGTTCATCATTCACGCCCTGCGCAGCGATGCCGCCCGTCAACGCCTGTTGCAATCGCGTGCCGACAGCAAGGCCCAGCTGTCCAAGATACTTGTCACATTGCGCCCGGAGATTTCGGAGCATCCAAAGAAGCTGGATCGCCTGTGCCGCGTTATCATCGCCCTCCATGAGGGCGAGCTGACCCAGCTTGGCCTTGACCCGAGCTTGCAGGACGAGACATCACTGCTTGCCGAGTTCGTGCCACAGATTCTCGCTACATTGCTGACATAGGGAATGTTCCAATGCTGTTCAAAGCCTCTGACTGTGGAAATGAGGAATCAGAAATGACGTTCTGATTAATTACATAATAAACCTTACCGGACTTTTCGCTGTAGCCGGGGCACATTCGAAACTGCGTTGCGACAAATCGCCTATCTTGCTGGAGGTGCGCGCTATTCTGACTTGCGACTTTTGAGTGTTATCAAACCGTTGCCACTCGAAAGGAAGAAGCACGATGAACCTTACAAGCAGCTCAGCCTGCAAGAAAGACGCAAGATCGAGAAATGGCGCGCGGCGAAAATCAGCGTTGATGTGATCGCAGAGCGCCTTGGACGAAATCGGTCAACCATCTTTCGAGAGTTGCGCAGGAACCATTACGAGGACTCAGAGCTGCCCGATGTTGTCGGATATTTTGGTGTTGTTGGGCGTTGTTGTAGAACTGACGCCTGAGACGTGAGTTCCCCTTTCCCCGTTGGCGTCAGTCGACGCGAACGACCTCGGCCGTGCCGAGGGCCGAGAAGCGGTTCATTAGTGCGATGCGGATGTGGATTCGGCGGTTTGGATCTCTTGCGCTGATGCGGTCACCAAGGGATTTGAGGCAGCGCATCTTCGCCTCAATCCGACTGCGGGCGTGGTAGCCGGTCCATCTTTTCCAGAATGCCCGGCCAAAGTGGCGAGTGGCGCGCAGGGTCTCGTTTCTTGCCCGCGCCGCCGGGCAGTCCTCCTTCCAGAGACGCCCATTCTTGCGGATGGGTATGATGGCCTGGGCATTACGCTCGATGATCGCGGTGTGGCATCTCCGGGTGTCATAGGCTCCGTCGGCGGTCACGGTGTCGATCCGCTTGTCCTCGGGGATCTGGCCGAGCAGCTCCGGCAGGATTGGACTGTCGCCGTCGCAGCTGGGAGTAAATTCCACGGCTCTTATGTCGGATGTCGCTGTTTCCATGGCCAGATGCACCTTGCGCCACTGGCGGCGACCCTGGACGCCGTGCTTGCGGGCCTGCCACTCCCCATCGCCCAGGAACTTGATGCCGGTGCTGTCCACCAGCAGGTTGAGCGGCCCACCCGAACGGCGATAGGGGATTTGGACAGCCAAAGTCTTCTGCCTGCGGCAAAGGGTCGAATAGTCGGGCACGGACAAGTCAAGGTTCGCCATCTGTAGCAAGCTGGCCACCATGCCGGCTGTTTGCCGCAGGGGAAGCTTGAACAGAACCTTGATCGTCAGACAGAACTGGATAGCGGCATCGGAGAAGACTGCAGGCCGACCTGGCCGGTCCTCACGCGGCGCATGCCAGATCATCCCCTTGTCCAGCCAGATCAGCAGAGAGCCCCGCCTCTTCAGGGCGGCATTGTAGCTGGACCAGTTCCTCGTGCGGTAGCGGGCGGGTACGGGATTCGTCATGCAGCCATTCTAACCTTATGGATTCACGATGTGAATCGCCCGAAACCAGGGTTGTGTAACAACGCCGACCACGCCCGTCCGGGAGACAGCTTGGCTATCATCCGGCTGGATCGGCTTGGGCGCTCGCTCAAAGAGCTCCTTGCAACTGTCGAAAACCTGAAAGAGCAAGATATCGGACTGTTCAGCCTCGAAGAGCGGATCGACACAACATCCGCGGCCGGTGAGCTGATCTTCCATGTCTTCGGAGCCATCGCCCACTTTGAACGTCGCCTCATCTCAGAGCGCACCAAAGACGGCATCGAAGCCGCCAGAGCACAAGGAAGAAAACCAGGGCGACCGCCCCTCGAAGCCGAAACCGTCTTGGCATTGCAAAACCTCGTCCAAGCCGGAATGACCGTCGGACAAGCCGCTAAACAGCTCGGCATCGCAAGATCAACAGCTTACAGATTGATCAAAGAAACAGCGTAACCCGAGCCAGGTGGCCTTACGGTGTCATTCTGCCCCCAGCCGGAACAGAACCCTAGGAGACGGAGTCGCGGACGTACAAGATAACCGATCGGGGATAGTGGCTGCCTTTGAAATCAAACGTCACGTGCTGATACCCACCTGCGTAATTAGAGGTGGGCAGATAACACAGGCCGACCGACACGCCCATCTGCCGAAAGTTTGCGACATAACCCTATAAGTTACGACAATACAGATTGCAGCTACGAAGGGTGTTAGAGCCTCGTAGCAACGCTCTTAGCATAAAGATATTTGTCGACGGCCCCCATTTCAATTCGCCAATTTGGAGGCAATTTTCGCAACGTGGCGTCCTTGGTCCTTCGCAAGCTTCAATTCAACTGCGCTTGGCAAACGCGACCCATCAGGTCCAGCAATGGTAGCTGCACCATAGGGCGAACCACCCCGCACTTCAGAGATGTCGATTAGCTCCGAAGATGAGTAAGGTAAACCCACAATAATCATCCCATGGTGCACGAGGGTAGTCCAAGATGAAGTAATTGTTGTCTCAGAGCCGCCGCCCGTGCCTGTTGACGTAAAAACGGAACCAACTTTGCCGATCAGTTTTCCTTCAGCCCATAGGCCACCAGTTTGGTCAAAAAAATTGCGCATTTGCGATGCCATATTGCCAAAACGGGTTGGCGTGCCAAGAATAATGGCATCGTAACTAGGCAACTCATCAACGGTCGCAACTTCTCCTATTTGATCAATTTTCATTCCAGCATCAGAGATTTGTTGATCAGACATAGTCTCGGGGACACGCTTTGTAGTGACCTTTT
>NZ_LIKT01000034.1 GCF_001294455.1 Phaeobacter sp. 11ANDIMAR09 | reverse complement strand
CGGGCTTCTTGTTCATCTTCGCTCCTTAAAGGCTACGATGAATCAGAAACCCTCCGTTGTTCAATTCATCAAATCTGTCCCACAGGTGCTGACGTCAGACAATTTTCATTGAGTTTTCCCGGCAAGTTCACTCCATTCTCAAAGTGCTCACATTTTGCACACCGCTTTGCCGAACTGCAAACGTTGCAGGCATTGGTCTAGGCCTAAACTTGAAAATCTCCTGCGCAGCTAGTGCACCTATCGCAGGGTCTCTATCCAACCACTATGCAAACAAACCTTACCATACTTGTGATCGAGCGAGACGAAGCTACGGCGCATTTGATTGTCGGCGCCCTAAATGATGGCGGTTGGAATGATGTGACCGTGATCTTATCCCCGGTCGCGCTTGAACTAGCGGTAAAGCAACAAGACCCGGACATCATCCTAATCAACCTTGCCGATCCCGACCGCGATACGCTCGAGCACCTTAGCCTGATCTCCAATGCGCGGAACCGGCCGGTCGCGATGTTTGTTGATCATTCGGATGAAAGCATGACCCAAGCGGCGATCTCTGCCGGGTTAAGCGCCTATGTGGTGAATGGGCTGCACAAAGACCGGATCAAGCCAGTTCTTGAAACAGCAATTGCCCGATTTCGAATGATTGCAAAAATGCAGACGGAACTGAACGCAGCAAAACAGGCGCTTGCAGATCGCAAAATGATTGACCGCGCCAAGGGGCTGCTCATACAAGCGCGCAACATTTCAGAAGACGAGGCCTATGCACTGTTGCGAAAAACCGCGATGGATCAGGGCCGAAAAGTCATTGATGTCGCGACAGCTCTGGTGACGGCTGCGGAGCTGTTGAAATGAAAATGACTAAAGTGCATTGCGGCTATCTTCCGCTTGTAGATTGCGCGCCTTTGATCGTGGCCAAAGAGTTGAAATTTGCTGCTCAGGAAGGGCTTGATCTTTCTTTGGTAAAACAACCCTCGTGGTCAGCTCTGCGCGACATGCTCGCCTTTGGAACGTTGAATTTTGCCCATATGCTTTCACCTATGCCTCTGGCGATGTCGTTGGGCCTGAGCGGTATCACCTCAGACATCGACGTGCTTATGGTTCTGTCCGTCAATGGTACGATTATTGGCGTATCCGAGGCTTTATGCCGCCAGATGCAACTGACCGGCTGGACCAACAGTTTTGGCGATCCCGAGGGCAGTGCCGTAGCGCTTTTTGCAACCGACCCAAAGCGACTTCGTATTGGAGTGCCCTTTCCCTTCTCTATGCATCGAATGTTGCTGGAGACTTGGTTGTCGCAGGCCCCTGGCTTTAGGGCCGATCGTGTCGAGATCGTAACCGTTCCGCCGCCAAAGATGGCGGATGCCGTTCAGGACGGAACCTTGGACATATTCTGCGTGGGTGAGCCCTGGGGGTCAGTCGCAGTGCAAAACAGCAATGCTACTCTGATCCTGCCCGGGACCGCGCTTTGGGATTTCTCGCCGGAAAAAGTTCTAGGCGTCAGACGAAATTGGGCTCAAGAACACCCGGACCTGTGCCAGGCAATGATCCGCGCCATTTACAAGGCCTCTCATTGGTTGGATCAGCCCGAGAACATCCCCTTGGCCACGGAAATTCTTGCACGTAGCCAGCATCTGGACCTCCCCGACCACGCGATTGAGCCGGCCCTTAGTGGGCGGTTTGTCACGCAGCCAGGGCAAAGACCAAAACAGACAGAGCGTTTTTTGAAGTTCCACAAAGGATCAGCAAACTACCCGTCTCATAGCCAGGCCTACTGGATTGCGGATGTTCTATCGCACTGGCACCAGCTTGACCCGGACGAGTCACGCCGGATCGCTCAGGCCTGTTTTCGAACCGACATTTATCTCCAAGCCTTGACCTCAATTGGAGTAGAATGGAGCAAGTCCATCCCGGTCTCTATAGCCGTAGGGGCCGAAGCCACGACCCAGCCTTCTCCTGAGGACGCAGTGATTCCTGCTGCGGATCGGTTTTTTAGTGGCGCAATTTTCGACTTCATGAAGTCCGAGGCGCCTGAATAACGGGCAAATGCTGCATTGCAGCAAAAATCACACTATTTCAAAACCCATCTAATAGCCAATCCCGGTTCACCGCGCCAAAATCAATTTCAAGGCAACGATGCCTGTACCAGCTGACAACGTTGCCAGCTACCAAATGAAGAGCAAAGCCGCTCGATTGTGCATGCACCTCCTCCCGCATGTGTCAGTCGTGCGGCTTTTTTCGTTTTACAGGGACCAAGACAATGAACACACTTAAATGGCTACTCGCTTCCACAGCCTTCTGCGCCACTCCGGTGATGGCAGAGATGTTGGACCTCGAAAAAGACGAATTGACGCTGGGCTTTATCAAGCTGACCGACATGGCCCCTTTGGCCGTGGCCTATGAAAACGGTTACTTTGAAGACGAAGGCCTGTTTGTCACCCTAGAAGCCCAAGCGAACTGGAAAGTTCTGCTGGATGGTGTGATCGACGGCCAACTGGATGGGGCACATATGCTGGCAGGCCAACCCCTGGCGGCCACCATCGGCTACGGCACCGAAGCCCATATCATCACGCCTTTCTCGATGGATCTGAATGGCAACGGTATTACCGTTTCCAATGACATCTGGGAGCAGATGAAGCCGCATATCCCGCTGATGGAGGATGGCCGTCCCCAGCACCCGATCAGCGCCAGCGCCCTTGCCCCTGTTGTCGAAGACTACAAAGACCAGGGCGTACCCTTCAAAATGGGCATGGTTTTCCCGGTTTCCACTCATAACTACGAGCTGCGCTACTGGCTTGCTGCAGGTGGGCTGGAGCCCGGCTACTACTCCCCCGAGGATGTTACCGGCCAGATTGGCGCCGATGTCTTCCTCAGCGTGACGCCTCCACCCCAGATGCCCTCTACTATGGAAGCAGGCACCATCTTTGGCTATTGCGTCGGCGAGCCCTGGAACCAGCAGGCCGTGTTCAAAGGCATCGGTGTGCCGGTGGTCACCGATTATGAGCTGTGGAAGAACAACCCCGAAAAGGTCTTTGGCATCTCGGCAGAGTTTGCCGAAGAGAACCCCAATACAACCATCGCTCTGACCAAGGCGCTGATCCGCGCGGCCATCTGGCTGGATGAAGACAATAACGCCAACCGCGCTGAAGCGGTCGAGATGCTGTCGCGCTCGGAATATGTGGGGGCCGATGAGGCCGTCATTGCCAACTCGATGACTGGCACCTTCGAATATGAAAAAGGCGACATTCGCGACGTCCCCGATTTCAACGTCTTCTTCCGCTACAACGCCACCTACCCCTTCTACTCGGATGCGATCTGGTATCTCAGCCAGATGCGCCGCTGGGGTCAGATCGCCGAAGCAAAATCGGATCAGTGGTTCTTTGACACCGCCAAATCGGTTTATCGCCCCGACATCTACCTTGCCGCAGCGCGTATGTTGGTGGACGAGGACATGGCAAACGAGGCCGACTTCCCCTGGGACAGCGATGGTTTCAAGGCTCCGACCCCGGCGGAGGATATCATCGACGGTATTGCCTACGACGGGCGCGCGCCAAACGCCTATCTCGAGAGCCTGCCCATCGGCCTCAAAGGCACTCAGACCGTGTCGGGCTCTGACATCCTGAACTAAACACTCTGCCCGCCGCGCCGCCTACCAAGCGGCGGGCAGCACATCACCCCTTCCTCCAGATCATAGGCCCTGTCATGACTGCCATTGACCCAGATACACTCGCCGCCGAAGCCCGCCGCGCCCGCCTGTTCACACGCATAAACAAGGCAGACACCTGGTTCCAGGTGCTGGGGCTGGCCTGGCTGACGCCGGTCCTGAAAGCCGCTGCCGGCGACAACCCACGCGCACAGGTCTCCGAAATCTGGCGGTTGTTGGGCGTGCCGTTGCTGGCGATTGCCGTCTTTATCGCCGCCTGGGCGACGCTGGCCCCAAGGGTTCAGACTTCGCTGGGTGCCATTCCCGGTCCGGTGCAGGTCTGGGAGCAGGTCGGAAATCTGCATGCCGATGCGGTACGCGAAGGCGAAAAGGCCGTGGCCTTTTATGAACGTCAGGAGGCGCGCAACGCCAAGTTGATCGAGGCAGGCAAATCCGACAAGGTGCGCCATCGCACCTATACAGGCAAACCCACCTACTATCAGCAAATCTGGACCTCAATCAAAACCGTCTTCTTTGGCTTCCTGATCGGATCGGTCATTGCCATTCCGCTGGGCATCATGGCGGGCCTGTCGCCGACAGCAAATGCTGCCATCAACCCGATCATCCAGATCTTCAAACCGGTAAGCCCGCTGGCCTGGCTGCCGATTGTGACCATGGTGGTCTCGGCCGTTTATGCCACCAATGATGGCATGTTCTCCAAATCCTTCCTGGTCTCAGCGATCACGGTGACGCTCTGTTCGCTCTGGCCCACCCTGATCAACACCGCCCTCGGCGTTGCCTCTATCGACAAAGATCTGATCAGCGTCTCCAAGGTTTTGAAGATGAGCACCTATTCCAAGATCACCAAGCTGGTGCTGCCCTCGGCCCTGCCGCTGATCTTTACAGGTCTGCGCCTATCGCTGGGGGTTGGCTGGATGGTGCTGATTGCCGCTGAAATGCTGGCGCAGAACCCAGGGCTCGGAAAATTTGTCTGGGATGAATTCCAGAACGGCTCCTCGCAATCGCTGGCCAAGATCATGGTCGCCGTCTTTACCATCGGCATCATCGGCTTCCTGCTCGACCGCATCATGTTCGCTCTGCAGTCGATGTTCACCTTTACAGAAAACCGGTGAGACCCATGAGTATTCTCAAGTTTGAAAACGTCTCCAAGGGCTTTGGCCAAGGCACCAACCATGTTGAGGTGCTGAAGAACATCAACCTCGAGGTCCAGGAAGGCGAATTCGTTGCCATCCTCGGCTTCTCGGGCACCGGCAAATCAACCCTGATGAACCTGGTTGCGGGGCTGGAAATGCCCGATAGCGGCAGCGTCACCTTCAAGGGCAAGGCAATCACCGCCCCCGGCCCCGAGCGCGGGCTGGTGTTCCAAAGCTACTCACTGATGCCCTGGCTTACTGTTGGCGGCAATATCGGTCTCGCCGTGGATGCGGTTTTCCCCAAACTCTCCGCGACAGAACGCCAGGCCAAGATCGACCACTATGTCGGTATGGTTGGCCTCTCCCATGCGACATCCCGACGTCCGGCGGAGCTTTCTGGCGGGATGCGTCAACGGGTCTCCGTGGCGCGAGCGCTGGCAATGAACCCGGAAATGCTGCTGCTGGATGAACCCCTCAGCGCGTTGGACGCGCTGACCCGCGCCAATCTGGCAGATGAGATCCTGGACATCTGGGAGCAGGAAAAAAAGACCTGTATCCTGATCACCAATGACGTTGACGAGGCCATCCTACTGGCCGACCGCATCATCCCGCTGAACCCGGATGGCACCCTGGCCGAGCCGGTCAAGGTCAATATCCCACGCCCGCGCGATCGCGGTGCGATGAATGACGACGAGATGTTCAAAGCCCTTCGCGCTCAGGTCACCAAATACCTGATGGATGTGGGTATCGCCTCCAAGATCGAAGAGACCCGTAGCCTGCCGAATGCAACCCCGATCCACGGCGTGCCTTCGGCATTGGCAGAGGCTCAGAAGGGTGCCTTGGAAGATCGCTATCTGGTCTTTTCGCAGCTGCACAAGGTCTATCCGACCCCCAAAGGGCCGCTCACCGTGGTGGAGGATTTTGACCTCAAAGTGAAGAAAGGCGAATTCATCAGTCTGATTGGCCACTCGGGCTGTGGTAAATCCACAGTTCTTACCATGGCAGCAGGGCTGAACCCGATCTCCAAAGGCGGCATCCGGCTGGATGGCAAACATATTGAAGGCGCCAATCCCGAACGCGCGGTGGTGTTCCAGTCCCCAAATCTGTTCCCCTGGCTCACCGCCAAGGAAAACGTCTCCATCGGGGTGGACCGTGTCTATCCCAATGCCAGCCAGGCCGAACGTCAGGATGTGGTGGAATACTACCTCGAACGGGTTGGTCTGGCCGACAGCATGGACAAACAAGCCTCGGGTCTGTCCAACGGCATGCGTCAGCGGGTTGGCATCGCGCGGGCCTTTGCGCTCTCGCCAAAACTGCTCTTGCTGGATGAACCCTTTGGCATGCTCGACAGCCTCACCCGCTGGGAGTTGCAGGAGGTGCTGATGGAGGTCTGGTCCCGTACCAAGGTGACCGCGATCTGCGTCACCCATGACGTGGACGAGGCCATCCTGCTGGCCGACCGTGTGGTGATGATGACCAATGGCCCACAGGCCACAATCGGCAAGATCACCAATGTAAAACTGCCCCGTCCCCGCACCCGCAAGGCGCTGTTGGAACACCCCGATTACTACCGGTACCGCGCCGAGGTTCTCGACTTCCTCGAAGAATACGAGCACGGCGCCAAACCCAAACCGAAACCCACAAACATCGCGGCGGAGTAAGACATGACCCAGAAACTTGTTGTTATCGGTGCGGGCATGGCATCTGGCCGCGTGCTCGAACATCTCTTTGACGGCGGCGCAGATTTTGACGTCACCCTGTTCAACGCCGAAGAGCGCGGCAACTACAATCGCATCATGCTGTCGCCGGTCCTGTCGGGAGAGAAAACCTACGAGGATATCGTCACCCATGACGCTGACTGGTACGAGGCCAATAATGTGACCTGCCATTTTGGCACCCATGTCACTGCCATCGACCGCCAGGCCAAAACCGTGACCAGCGCCAAGGGCACCGTGGCCTATGACAAGCTGCTCATCGCCACCGGCTCGGCCCCCTTTATCATTCCGGTGCAGGGTAAGGATCTGCCCGGCGTCATCACCTACCGTGATCTCGACGATACCAATGCCATGATCAAAGCCTCCAAGGCGGGCGGCAAGGCTGTGGTGATTGGCGGCGGTCTGCTGGGGCTGGAAGCTGCTGCCGGTCTGGCCGAGCGCGGCATGGATGTGACCGTGCTGCACCTGATGGGCCATCTGATGGAGCGTCAGCTGGATGAGGCCGCGGGTTTCTTGTTGCGCCGCGATCTGGAAAAGCGTGGCATCACTGTGAAATGCCGCGCCTCCACCGCGGCCATCCTAGGCACCGACAAGGTCGAAGGCGTGCTGCTGGAGGATAACGAAGGGCTGGAGGCGGATCTGGTGGTCATGGCCGTGGGCATCCGTCCGGAAACCCGCCTAGCTACCGATGCTGGGCTAGAGGTCGCGCGTGGTATCGAGGTTGGCGCCCAACTGCAGACCTCGGACCCGGACATCTTTGCTGTTGGCGAATGTGTGGAATTCGACGGCCAGCTCTTTGGACTGGTGGCGCCGCTCTATGATCAGGCCATGGTGCTCGCCAATACGCTGATGGATAAACCTGAGGTTTTCACCCCAAAGAAGCTGTCGACCAAACTGAAGGTCACCGGCTGTGATCTGTTCAGCGCTGGCGATTTTGCGGCTGGAGAAGGCCGCGAAGACATCGTGTTCCGCGATCCCGCCCGGGGCGTCTATCGCCGCCTTGTGATCGAAGACGACGTGATCGTCGGCGCGGTGATGTATGGCGACACGGCTGATGGCAATTGGTTCTTTGGCCTGATCCGCGACAAGACCGATATCTCGGAAATGCGCGACACGGTGATCTTTGGTCCCGCCTATCAGGGAGGCGCCCCCTCGGACCCGCTCTCAGCCGTTGCAGCCTTACCGCGTGACGCGGAGATCTGTGGCTGCAACGGCATTTGCAAAGGTGAAATCGAAGATGCCATTGCCGCCGGTGCCTCCGATATTGGCGCCCTGCGTAGCCAGACCAAGGCCTCGGCCTCCTGCGGGACCTGCACCGGGCTGGTGGAACAGGTGCTTGCGGTCACGCTGGGGGATGATTTTGTCCTGCCAACGGCCCAGCCCATCTGTAGCTGCACCGAGATGACCCACGAAGATGTGCGTCGCATGATCAAGAGCCAAGAGCTGAAGTCCCTCCCTGCCGTCTGGCAGGCCTGCGATTGGAAAACCCCCTGTGGCTGCCATGTCTGTCGCCCGGCGCTGAACTACTATCTGCTGTCGGATTGGCCGCTGGACTATGAAGACGACCCGCAGTCGCGGTTTGTCAACGAGCGCAAACACGCCAACATCCAGAAAGATGGCACCTTTAGCGTGGTGCCCCGTATGTGGGGCGGCATAACCACCCCGGATGAGCTGCGCGCCATTGCCGATGCGGCGGATAAATTCTCGGTGCCCACGGTGAAAATCACGGGCGGTCAGCGCATCGATCTTTTGGGGGTCAAAAACGAATACCTCCCCGCGATCTGGGATGACTTAAACAAAGCCGGTATGGTCTCCGGGCACGCTTATTCCAAGGGGCTGCGCACGGTGAAAACCTGCGTTGGTACGGATCACTGCCGCTTTGGCACCCAGGACAGTACTGGTCTGGGCATCCAACTGGAAAAGGCGCTTTGGGGCTCCTGGACGCCGCATAAACTGAAGCTGGCCGTTTCTGGCTGTCCGCGCAACTGCGCCGAGGCCACCTGCAAGGACATTGGCATTGTCTGCGTCGACAGTGGCTATCAGATCAGCATCGGCGGCGCGGCCGGAATGGATGTACGCGAGACATCACTGCTCTGTCAGGTCCCCACCAAAGAAGAGGTGATGGATGTGGTCAAGGCGGTGACGCAGAGCTACCGCGAGAATGCCAAATACTTGGATCGCATTTACAAATGGATGGACAAGGTGGGTCTTGAATGGATCCAGGAGCAGATCACTGATCTGGACATCCGCGCCGCGCTGGTGGAGCGATTTGACCTCTCCCAAACCATCTATCGCAAGGATCCCTGGGCCCAACATGTGGCTAAACCTGCTCCCTATGAGCCTCTTGCCACTCTCACCCTGGAGGCCGCCGAATGAGCAATTGGATCGATATTGCCGCCCTGGACGCCGTGCCCCAACGCGGGGCCCGGCTGATCAAAACCCTGCACGGCTGCGTCGCAGTATTTCGCACCGCCGGGAACGAGGTCTTTGCCTTGGACAATGCCTGCCCGCATAAGAATGGCCCCTTGGCAGATGGTATCGTGCACGGCAAGGCCGTGACCTGCCCGCTGCACAACTGGGTGATTGCGCTGGAAACCGGCGAAGCCCAGGGCGAAGAGGGCAAGGTCGCGACCTATCCGGCCAAGGTGGCAAAGGGGCGCATCCTGCTGGACGCTGATTTCCTGCAGCAGCGGGCCGTTGCATGAGCCTGACACGCACCACTTGCCCCTATTGCGGCGTTGGCTGCGGCGTCCTGGCTGGCGCTGATGGCACCATCAAGGGCGACCCAGAGCATCCTTCCAACTTTGGGCGGCTCTGCTCCAAGGGGGCCGCTTTGGGGGAGACCATTGATCTCAAAGGTCGCCTCTTGGCTCCACAGATAAGGGGACGCACAGCAACCTGGGATGATAGCCTTGATCTGATGGCCAAAAAGTTCAGCGCCGCAATCCGCGATCATGGCCCGGACAGTGTGGCCTTTTATGTCTCCGGCCAGTTGTTGACCGAAGACTACTATGTCGCCAACAAGCTGATGAAGGGCTTTATCGGTTCTGCCAATATCGACACCAATTCGCGGCTCTGCATGGCGTCATCGGTGGCGGGGCACAAACGCGCCTTTGGCAGCGATACGGTTCCCGGCACCTATGCCGATTTGGAAGAGGCGGATCTGATCGTGCTGGTTGGGTCCAACCTCGCCTGGTGCCACCCTGTACTGCATCAGCGTATTGCCGCCGCCAAGGCGGCCCGGCCTGAAGTGAAGGTGGTCAATATCGACCCGCGCAAAACCGCCACCAGTGATCTGGCGGATCTGCATCTGCGTATTGCCCCCGATGGCGATACCGCGCTTTTCAATGGATTGCTGGCGCATCTGGCGGACACGGATCAGCTCGACGATGAATACCTGAAGGCAAACGTAACAGGTCGGCGCCCTGCCATCACTCAGGCGCGTTTTGGCGATCCGCTGAAAAGCGGCCTGTCAGAGGCAGAACTAGCGCTGTTTTACCAGCATTGGGCGGGTACTGAGAAAGTGGTGACAGTCTATTCTCAGGGGGTCAATCAGTCCAAAGGCGGTACGGATAAGGTCAATGCCATCCTGAACTGCCACCTCGCCACCGGGCGGATTGGCAAGCCTGGGTCTGGCCCGTTTTCCGTTACCGGCCAGCCCAATGCCATGGGAGGCCGCGAGGTCGGCGGGTTGGCCAATATGCTGGCCAACCATCTGGACATCGAAAACCCGGATCACCGGGCCAGTGTTCAGACCTTCTGGCAGAGCCCCACCATCTGCACCAAGCCCGGCCTCAAGGCCGTTGATCTGTTTCAGGCCTGCGCCAACGGCAAGATCAAAGCCTTGTGGGTGATCTCCACCAATCCCGCTGTCAGTCTGCCCGATGCCGATGGCGTCGCCGCTGCCATCGACAATGTGCCTTTTGTTGTGGTCTCTGACATTATGGCGCACACGGATACTGGAGATCTGGCGGATGTGCTGCTGCCCGCCACGGGCTGGGGTGAGAAAGACGGCACCGTCACCAATTCAGAACGCCGCATTTCCCGTCAGCGCGCCTTTTTGCCTGCTCCCGGCGCGGCCCGACCCGACTGGAAAATCCTCTGCGATCTGGCCGCGCGAATGGGTTGGGGTGCAGCCTTTGACTATACCTCCCCGGCAGAGATCTTCGCCGAATATGTCGCCCTGTCGGCAGCAACAGCTGGTTTTGGCCGCGACCTCGATCTGAACATCTTTGCTGATATGGACTATGCCACACTGTTGCCAACCCAATGGCCGCGGAATGACCAGCGTTTCTTTGCAGATGGAGCGTTTTATCACCCTGAGGGCAAGGCCCGCATGTTGCCCGTCAGCGCCCCTGATCTAGGTGAACGCAAGGGGTTCACGCTGAACACCGGACGCAACCGCGATCAGTGGCATACTATGACCCGAACTGGCAAAGCGCCACGTCTGGGGGCGCATCTGGCGGAACCCTATGTGGAAATCCACCCAAAGGATGCGACGGATCTGACCCTGACGACTGGCGATCTGGTGCGGCTCAGCAATGGCTATGGTCAGACTGTTCTGCGCGCCCTGATTACAGAACGCGCCGAGCCCGGCCAGCTGTTTGCGCCGATGCACTGGACTCGCCAGCAAAGCAGCTCTGGCTGCATCAATACGCTGGTCGCCCCGGTGGTTGATCCGGTCTCCGGCCAGCCGGCCTCCAAGCTGACCACGGTTGAGGCCACCAGATTTGACGCGGGCTGGTATGGCTTTGCCGTCTCGCGCGATCCCATTGATGTCACAGAAGCCTATAGCGCCGTGGCCCGGTCCCTGACCGGCTGGCAGGGCGAATTCGCCGGAGTAGACACGCCAGACAATTGGCAGGACATGGCACAGGAACTGCTCGGCCTTAGTGACTGCGACGTGACCGAGATGACGGATCCCAATCAGCGCCAGACACGGTTGGCCTTCTACGAAGGAGAGACCCTGGTGGGCCTGTTCTTTGCCGGTCCCGATCCGGTCTCCCTGGCACGTGCCTTTGCGGTCTCCTTGATCGGCACCACCACACCACCGCTCAGGGCGCTTGCCGGGCGCAGCGGCGCCGATCAGCCCGATCCCGGCACCACCATCTGCGCCTGTCTCAATGTCGGGATCAACACCCTGCGCGCGGCGATCACCGCCGGGGCCTCCACCGTCGAAGCCCTGGGCGAAGTCACCTGTGCCGGCACCAATTGCGGCTCTTGTAAGCCAGAGCTGTCGACTCTGTTGGATGCCACCCGCATCCCTATGGCCGCCGAATGAGCCTCGCACCCTTTGTCCGCATCGTTGCCCAGGGGAAAGGGCGTGCCCGCGCTTTGACACAAGACGAAGCGCGCGATGCCATGACGGTGATCCTGGCAGGGGACGCTCCGCCAGAGGCGCTAGGGGCCCTTTTGATGGTGCTACGGATGCGCGGTGAAACCGATGCAGAAATTTCAGGTTTTACTGCCGCCCTACGGGATGCGACCCAACAAAACCCCCAATTTACTGCAAAGCGGGTCGATCTTGATTGGCCCTGTTATTCGGCTGGGCGCACACGTGGTGCGCCACTGTTCGCACTGGCGGCCAAACTGGTGGCTCTGGCCGGTTACAGGGTCGCCCTGCATGGTTACAACTCCAATCAAGGCACCGCTGCAGATCTACGTCGCACGCTACAGGCAACTGGTCTCAGTGGCGAAGGGCTCTCCTACTCAGCTTTGGAAACGCTGAATCCAATGGCCTTCAGACTGTTGAATCTGCGCGAGGAACTGGGTCTACGCAGTTGTATCAACACAGTTCTACGCATGTGGAACCCATTTGCTGCAACGGCTTCGGTACAGGGGGTTTTCCATCCCTCCTATCGCGGCCTGCAATCGCGCGCGGCTGCCCTATTGGGGGATCGCAACCTCACGGTGATCAAAGGGGGAGGTGGTGAGTTTGAACGTCATCCAGCCAAAGACACGGCCATCTTTGGCCTGCACAACGGAATTGAGATCAACACTCTGGCCTCTGCGCTGATAACTGACACACGTCGCCTACATGAGCCCAATCAGCCAATCGACCCCGCCGCTCTCTGGAATGGAACCCTGAAGGATTCATTCGCCACCGCCACCGTAATCGGGACCGCTGCATTAGCGCTATGGACAGTGGGACAGGAAAAACCTTTCGCGAAATATAGGGCCCAGGCATCCGAGCTGTGGGACGCGCGTCATACCCAAGAACGGAGAACTCCATGAAGACCTTTCCCCTTTTGACACCGCTGACGGGTCGTAGCGTTATTATTTTCCAGGCCCTTGGGCCTGCAAATCCCCTGCGGTTTCTCCGCCGAATATTGACACTTAAGTCAGAATTCAAAAGGCAGCTTAGGAATACTGCCTTCTTGGCCCGCAAATCTCCGGATTTGTACGAACCGCACCAGATGGCACCGGCACTTCTGCAGGCTGTTGAAAAGTCCAAACCTGGATTGCAGCAAGTGGGTTCGGTTGCTCTCGTCGGGGCCGGACCTGGCGCGCGGGATCTGATTACCCTACGGGGTGTGCAGCGCCTGCAAGAATCCGATGTGATCTTTTATGATCGTCTCGTTGATCCCGAAATCCTTGATCTGGCACGCCCTAGTGCAGAGCGCATCTACGTCGGCAAAGCGCCTGGCTCCCATCACTGGCCCCAGAAAAAGACGTCACAGGCCCTGGTCTCCTTTGCAGCTCGAGGGAAGAGAGTTGTCCGGCTTAAGTGCGGCGACCCTGGCGTCTTTGCCCGTGGAGCGGAAGAGATCAACGCTTTGGATGCAGCAGGAATTCCCTATGAGATCGTTCCTGGAGTAACAGCCGCCAGCGCGGCCTCTGCAGCACTGGATGGTTTTTTAACCGAACGCGGCACCTGTGACACGCTGGTTCTCGCCACCGGCCAGACAGCAAAGGAGGAAGGCAATACTGGTTGGATTGCGCAACTGCAGCCCGGAACCCGCATAGCGATCTACATGGGGGTTGGAGCCGCTGAGAACATCGCTAACGAACTGATTGACGCTGGTCTAGACACCCAGGTCTCCATCGACATCGTATCCCGCGCTCAGCAAAGCGACCAGGTCACGGCCAAGTGCCGCGCCTCGACCATGCTCGACACTATTGAAACCTACAGGATCTCAAATCCGGCGATCATGTTCTTGACTTGGCCCAAATCTAAAACACCAGAAAAAAGCCAAAGCACGGTTAAAGAGTTTCGCTAAGTACTATTGCAAAAATAGGCTGGTGGGCCGCGCTATTTGTGATCAGGTCATGCGCATTGAGCGTGCGATAAACTGTGGGCTCCGAAACAAAGTACCGTTCCTGGTCAGTGAACGTCACCGCCAACTCGCGTGGAGACAGTTCCGTCTCTTGAAGTGCCAGCTTGACAACTTTGCGCATCACCTCGGGTGGAACCCGGTTCCAGACATGCTTTGGCCTGGGACATTGGTCCGCGAAACCGGCTTCGCCGCGTTGCAGGTTTCGGCGGTATCCCCTTGACCGGCAGGGCATCAAAGATGCACGGGAGGGGGCGGTAGAACGTTGAGCGGGGACTTCCTATCTTGGCCAGTGTATTGCGGCGGACAGATGACTACTTCAACCAACCGGATGATCTCCAGTTTTTCAGATGCGGGCGTCCTCATTCGTGCTCGCCCCACCGTAGATCATGCTTTTTTGAAAAGGCGCAGTTCGCGCGTTTGTTCCGCAACCACCTCTTTGAGGTCCCTTGCCTCGCGGTGCAGCTCCTTAACCTCATCAAGGGTCGCGGCCCTCGCTGTATTGCCCGTCAGCCGCTCCTTTCCCGCCTCCATGCAGTCCTTAGACCATTTGTAGGAAACGCCTTGGGAAACCCCCTCACGGCGGCACAGCTCTGGATTCGACCATTGTCGTCGGACCAATGGCGGACAAGGTCTCATCATCCTCGCCACACAGGCTATCCGGGACGATCCTGATTTTTTCTGCAGATAAATACTGTTTACGCGTGGCGTGTTTGATGTCTTTGACGATCTTCTCGCCAGGGCTTTTGGTTGTCTTTCTCATCGTCCACTCCTCGGCGGTGACGATGAGCCAGAAACACTCTCTTATCAAATTGCCCTATTTGGGCCCATGGGCGCTGACGTCAGACACGGTCCCGGGTAGGCAGGCCATAAGCCTCAGCATCGATGCTAGCGATGTTCGCCTTTGGGCGCGTCGCTTTGTTCCCGCAGTTTCTCTCAGCGCAGGCGGGGCACCGGCGATATCCCCACCTCTACTGCCAGGTCTTGATTCGTCCTTCCGATGTTACGTTGGAAAGCACGGATAACCTGGCATCCGCTTTCGGGATTTTTTGGCATAATCTGCCAATATTGATATCAATTTTAGCACAAATAGCAATCCTTGTGCCTGAAAAATGCCCCAGATTTCTCGGGAAACATTTTCGGAGCATCGACATGCGCAATCACCCCAACAGCTTTTCTACGATGGCGATCCACCATGGATACAACCCGATGGATAATGAAGGCGCCCTAACGCCACCTTTGCATCTGACATCGACCTTTACCTTTGAAACGGCCGAAGCGGGTGGAAACATGTTTGCAGGAGAGCAAGCCGGGCATATCTATTCGCGCATCTCCAACCCGACAACGGATCTTTTGGAACGTCGCATTGCCGTGCTGGAAGGTGCCGAAGCTGGGCTGGCCTTGGCATCTGGAATGGGCGCGATCACGGCAACCTTGTGGACGCTCCTTGCTCCAGGAGATGAAATCATATTGGATAAAACGCTCTATGGCTGCACGTTTTCGTTCATGCACCATGGTTTGGCCAAGTTTGGTATCACCGTCACACATGTCGACCTGACGCGGACCGAAAATCTGAAGGCAGCAATGTCAGACAAGACAAAAGTTGTATACTTTGAAACCCCTGCCAACCCGAACATGCGATTGGTTGATATTGCTGCCGTAGCCAGTATTGCCCATGCGGGCGGCGCGCATCTGGTTGTCGACAACACCTATGCCACGCCCTATCTGACACAGCCAGTCAAGCTTGGTGCAGATATCGTTTTGCATTCGGCGACGAAATACCTTGGCGGGCACGGTGACGTTGTGGCGGGACTGTTGGCAGGGTCTGCGGAGCTGGTTGCGGACATTCGCCTTCAGGGGATGAAGGATATGACGGGCGCAGTCATGGCTCCGTTCAATGCAATGTTGATTTTGCGTGGGCTTAAGACACTTGCGCTGCGCATGGATCGACACTGCAGCAATGCGGCAACGGTGGCCCAGATGCTAGAGGCGTCCCCTGCCGTGCAAAAGGTCTGGTATCCGGGACTGCAGAGTTTCGAACAGTACGATCTGGCGCAACAACAGATGTCCCAATTCGGCGGCATGATTGCCTTTGAATTGACGGGTGGCAAACAGGCTGGCATTGAGATGATGAACAGGCTGGAACTGATTTCACGCGCCGTTTCCCTGGGCGATGCAGAGACATTGGTGCAGCACCCGGCCAGCATGACGCATTCCACTTACACCACCGAAGAACTGGCTGAACATGGGATTAGCGAAGGCCTCGTGCGGCTGTCGATTGGCCTTGAGGGGGTAGACGACATCCTTGCCGATCTCGCACAGGCCCTGCCCGTGCCCCCAATCAAGACCGCAGCCTAAAGGAACGTCGCCATGCCCGCGCATCTCAAGACCATCGAACAACGTCTTTTGTGGCTGTCCCACTGGATGATCCACAACGCCAACCACATTCGCCCAAAGACGGATGGCATCAAGGTCGGCGGGCATCAGGCATCATCGGCGTCGATGGTGTCAATCATGACAGCGCTATATTTCCAGACGCTGCGGCCAGAGGACCGGGTCGCGGTCAAGCCGCATGCGTCACCGATTTTCCATGCAATCCAGTATCTGATGGGCAATCAAACACGCCAGAAGATGGAGAATTTTCGCGGATATGGCGGTGTTCAAAGCTACCCATCGCGCACCAAGGATATCGACGATGTCGATTTCTCGACTGGCTCGGTTGGTCTGGGCGTTGCGGTCACATCGTTTGCCTCCATCGTCCAGGACTACATCGAGGCCAAGTCATGGGGCGGCGAACAAAAAATGGGCCGGATGATCGCACTTGTCGGCGATGCGGAACTGGACGAGGGCAACATCTACGAAGCCTTGCAAGAGGGCTGGAAGAACGATCTGCGCAATTGCTGGTGGATTATCGATTACAACCGGCAGTCGCTTGACGGTGTCGTGCGAGAAGGGCTGTTCAAACGGGTGGAGCAGATATTTGATGCCTTCGGCTGGGACATTGTTCGGGTGAAATACGGCCACTTGCAACGGGCTGCATTCAAAGAAACAGGTGGCGAAAAGCTGCGCCAGTGGATTGATGACTGTCCGAACCAATTGTATTCCGCCCTGACATTCATGGGCGGGGCTGTGTGGCGTGAACGGCTGATGGAGGCGCTTGGCGATCAGGGCGATGTCACAGCATTGTTGGACCGGCGTAGCGATGCGGAGCTTGCCGACCTGATGGAAAACCTAGGCGGCAATTGCGTGCAGACCATGGCCGACACCTTTGCGTCTATCGACCACGATCGCCCCGTTTGCTTTCTCGCCTATACCATCAAAGGATGGGGCACGCCGATTGCGGGCCACAAAGACAACCATGGCGGCTTGATGAACAAAACCCAGATGGCACAGTGGCAAGAGCATATGGGCGTAGCGCATGGCCAAGAGTGGGACAGGTTCGCAACCATTGCCGATCCCTCCGCGTTTGAGGCCGAGCTGGCAAAGGCCCCCTTCTTCGCCAAAGGCCCCCGCCGCTACTCTGACGACATCATCGATGTTCCGATGATCGAGCTGACTTCGGATCGTGAAATCTCGACGCAGATGGCGTTTGGCAAGATCCTCGACAACCTGTCCAAGGGGGAGAGCACACTGGCTGAACGCATCGTGACGACATCTCCTGACGTAACCGGGACGACGAATCTCGGCCCCTGGGTGAATCGCCGCAAATTGTTCGCGCGGAACCACCAGGAAGACACCTTCAAAGCCGAGAACATCCCTTCGACCGCAAAATGGGAGTTCACACCCGAAGGCCAACATATCGAACTTGGTATCGCAGAGATGAACTTATTCCTGCTTCTGGCAGCGGCTGGCCTGTCCCACTCGATGTTCGGCAAACGCCTTATTCCCATTGGCACAGTTTATGATCCCTTTGTGTCCCGTGGTTTGGATGCTCTGAATTACGCTTGCTACCAGGATGCGCGCTTCATGATTGTTGGCACACCGTCGGGCGTCACGCTGTCCTATGAGGGCGGCGCCCATCAATCCATAGCTTCGCCCCTGATTGGCATGTCTCAAGACGGTCTCGCCGCGTTTGAGCCTGCCTTTGCCGACGAATTGGCCGTGATCATGGAGTGGTCATTCAAGCACCTGCAAAAGGATGGCGAAAGCGACCCTGATGAACGGACATGGCTGCGAGACGAGACAGGCGGATCGGTCTATCTGCGGCTCACAACCAACCCGATCGAACAGCCCGGAAAGCGCGTTGATGATGCCTTTAAGCAGGGGGCTATCGACGGAGCCTACTGGCTGCGTAAGCCCGGCCCCAACTGCGAAGTTGTCATCGCCTATCAAGGCGCGGTGGCCCCAGAAGCGATCAAGGCAGCGGGCATAATCGGCGAAAGTCGCCGCGATGTTGGTGTTCTCGCCGTGACCTCGGCGGACCGGCTGAATGCGGGTTGGACTGCGGCACAACGGGCACGGGCAAACGGCACCAAGACTGCGGCTTCACACATCGAAACCCTGCTGCAAGACCTGCCCCGCACCTGCGTCCTGATCACCGTCATCGATGGCCATCCGGCAACGTTGTCATGGCTTGGCGGCGTATGGGGGCATCAGACGATCTCGCATGGGGTGGAACATTTCGGGCAAACGGGCTCTATCGCTGACCTATACCGGCACTTCCGTCTCGACGCTGACGCCTTGGTCAGTTCCGCAAGCGAGCTGTCTCTTGGTCGCCATATCCCACACATCAGAAGCGTTGGATAGGCAAGGCCGACGAGACCATGCAATTGTGAAGTGGTCCCCGAAAAATGGACAATGGGCTAAGATCTGTCCCGAACCTTAGAAGGGATACGCACATTGTGAAGCGCCGGAACTTTACAGATCATATTAAGGGTAGCCGAACCGGCGGCGTTTGTGGGCAAGGGCCTTCATCTCCTTGCGGATCTCAGAATTGTCAGGCGGACGATCACGCCGGACAGTTTTGGGGTCGACACCAACAAGACGGCAGGGCCGACGCTGCAAAATGTCGTGTTCCCGCATTGTTCAAAGCGCTGCCGCTCACCGGTCAACCGGTGTCGTTAGTTCCTTCCCAGCAAATCCTTTGGTACAACATTGTCCAACATGGCATCCGCTAGAAGGCGTGTGAATTTGGCGTTCTCATCAGTGATGGCTCGCAGCTTCGCCGCATTCGGCACCTCCATGCTGCCATACTTCGACTTAAACTGGTGGAACGTCCCCTGGCTGAGGCCATGCTTGCGGCACACCGCAGCAGTCGGTATCCCGACTTCTTATTCTTTGATCATCCCGATAATTTGGGCTTTTGTGCAACGGCTCTATTGCATCTGTTTGCACCTTCGAAAGGTTGAGCAAACTCTACATTCAAGTGCTGGAGGTTTCGGGGGCAGGTCACCAACCGAACGCCTGAACCAAATTTCATCCGATCAAGACATCAGCAGCGTTTCTGCGGGTGGGGCCTATGGCACCCGTAAATGTCAGGAGGTGATTGCCGCCAGCGATACCCCTACGCTCGCCACGCAAGAATGCAAAGCCTTGGAAGCCAACGAGCGCTGGAGCAGTTACTCTGAACGATGCGGTCCATGCCCAAGGATATCTGGGCCGCACTCTGTGGCGATGCTAGAGCGGATACCACTGCAGAATCCGCGTCGACACGACCCTCACGGGATCATGCTGGGGCTAACCTTGCCGGGCAGCGGATGTATTGTATCGAACTACTCGGCCAATCGCAGATGGCGAGGGACTTCGAGCGGCATGTCGCAGAGATCCTCGTTCGCATCATTCGACCATTGTCCTCGGACCAATGGCGGACAAGGTCTCATTCCTCAACCGCTACACTGCTCTCGGCATACCAGTCACAGAAGCTGTAGGCTAAATCCCTTTGAGGAAAGCGGAAGAACCTCCTTCACCAGATTTGTGCAACAAAGCCCATCGCGTGCCCAAACCGTCCCCTCTTGCAATCGGTGCAAATTCTGACATAAGCGCCGCCATCCGGTCGCAGCCTACCCGGACATCAAAACAAGGGCCCCAAATATGAAAACACTTGTCATCTGCTCAGGCGGACTCGATTCCGTGTCGCTTGCGCATATCACCGCCAATGAGCATCAGCTCACCCGGCTTGTCTCCTTTGACTATGGTCAACGCCATCGCAAAGAGATCTACTTCGCAGAAGCCGCCGCCAAACGGCTGGGCGTTCCATTCCACCTGATCGACATGCGCGGCATTGGTGCGTCTCTCACCGGCTCGGCCTTGACCGACGACATTGATGTGCCTGACGGACATTACGAAGAGGACACCATGCGTGTCACCGTCGTTCCCAACCGCAATGCCATCATGCTGTCGATTGGCTTTGGCATCGCAGCGGCAAAGGGGGATGAGGCCGTGGCCACCGCCGTCCATGGCGGTGATCACTTTATCTACCCCGACTGTCGCCCCAGCTTCACCCGTGCTTTTGACGCGATGCAGCAGGCGGCGCTGGACGGCTATGCCAATGTCAGTCTGCACACGCCATTTGTCGAGCACAGCAAAGCCGAAATCGTGCGGCAAGGCGCAAAGCACGACACCCCCTTTGCCCAGACCTGGTCCTGCTACAAGGGCAACAAGGTGCATTGTGGACGCTGTGGCACCTGCGTTGAGCGGCGCGAAGCCTTTCACCTCGCCGGAGTCAGTGATCCCACGGTCTATGCAGATCCGGATTATTGGACCGTAGCCCTGGCCACGCAGGGGGCAAGCTAATGTTTCGCATTCGCAAAGAGTTCCATTTCTCGGCGTCACATCAATTGTCCCACCTCCCGGACGATCACCAATGCGCGCGGCTGCATGGTCACAACTACATAGTCGTGGTCGAACTGGCTGCCGAGAGGCTGAACGCGGATGGCTTTGTGCGCGACTACCATGACCTCAAATCGCTCAAGTCCTATATCGACGATCATTTTGACCACCGGCACCTGAATGACGTGATGCAGGGCCCTTCGACCGCCGAGAACATGGCCCGCCATTTTTATGACTGGTGTGTTGCGCGCTGGCCTGAAACCGCAGCAGTGTTGGTCAGCGAAACCCCCAAGACCTGGGCGGAATACCGGCCATGACCCTGCGCATTGCCGAAATCTTCGGCCCAACGATACAGGGCGAAGGCGCTTTGATTGGCGAACCAACTGTTTTTGTACGCGCGGGCGGCTGTGACTATCGCTGCAGTTGGTGCGACAGCCTGCATGCCGTGGACAGCCAATATCGCCACAGCTGGGCGCCGATGAGCGCAGAGGCGGTTTGGGAGCAGGTGCGTCACCTCTCGGGCGACAGGCCTCTGACGGTCTCTTTGTCTGGCGGCAACCCAGCCATTCAGGATTTTGGACCGCTGATCGCGATGGGTCGTGCTGCTGGCTATCGCTTTGCCTGCGAAACCCAGGGGTCGATTGCACGCCCCTGGTTTGGCGATCTGGACACTCTGGTGCTCTCTCCCAAACCGCCGTCGAGCGGTGAGAACGTGGACTGGGCGGCTTTTGACGCCTGTCGCAAGCTTGGCTCCGGTGCACGCCAGCAGGTCATGAAAATCGTGATTTTTGACGAGGCTGACTACAGATGGGCACGTGAGACCCATGCGCGTTACAGCGATCTTCCGCTCTACCTTCAGCCTGGCAACTCGGAGGTTGACCCCACGACGCCGGTTGATCTGCACGCTCTGGCTGACCGCCTGGGCTGGCTCACTGACAAGGCGATGGCCGATGGCTGGTTCGCCCCCCGTATTCTGCCACAGCTTCATGTCCTGATTTGGGGCAATAAGCGTGGCGTCTGACCTGAAGGAGACTTCCATGTCTGAAGACATCTATAGCAATCTAAAGCAGCTGGGCGGTGAGACCCGCGTCCCCACCAGCCCCAAAGAGGCGGAACTCGAACGCGTGCCGAATCCACAGGTCGATGTGGCCTATAACGTGCGTTTTACCGCACCAGAATTTACCTCGCTCTGCCCAATGACCGGTCAGCCGGATTTTGCTCATCTGGTCATCGACTATGTGCCGGGGCCCTGGTTGATCGAGTCAAAGTCTCTTAAGCTGTTTCTGACGTCTTTTCGTAACCACGGTGCTTTCCATGAGGATTGCACCATCTCCATCGCCCGGCGCCTGGCTGAATTCCTCGCGCCGCAATGGCTGCGGATTGGCGGCTATTGGTATCCACGCGGTGGTATCCCGATAGATGTCTTTTGGCAAACAGGCCCCCTGCCCCATGATGTTTGGATCCCAGATCAAGGTGTCCCTCCCTATCGAGGTCGGGGCTGAAAACCCTTCGCACAATTGACAATGGCGCGCCTCACGGCGAACTTCCGGCTTCCAATCGGCGTGCCATTTATAAACGGCTCTATTGGGTAAATTATTAAAAACAAATTATGTTTCTCCAAAAGTTCTGTTTTGAATTGAGCGAAAGAACCTTGTGGTCAGGCTCTTCCTATTTGCGGCGGCGCAACAAAGATCTTGGCCATTTTGCATAGGTCCGGACAGTGATCGCGAGGAGAAATTCGTCATTTGCGCCGCAAGGGCAGCTTTCGTGAAAACGCTCCAATCCGAGGATACGATTGGAATGCGAAAACGGCATCTCGCCCCTCGTTCTCAGCCGCATAGAGATCTTATTGTGATTGTTTTTTGCTATTTTCATTCAAACCGGCGCTCAGGCATCCAGCTTGCCTATAGCAACGACCCACCGCATTGATCCCGTCGAATACCTTTCCGGTACGACGAACCTCCAGTTAAACACCCCGAACTTCCAGCGGATTTTCGGCGTTTAGGACCTTGGCGCCCGGTGTCGGCCTTTATTCTACTAAGAAATTGCTTGATCTTTATGCCAGCTCCCTCTCATTTTGTAAGAATAGATCTCAAAATATGATAGCTCTTACAAAATATGCATCTCGAACGTCTCATAAATCTGCTCGAAATTATCGCCGTCGTCGGCCGTCCCGTCAGCGCCACTGAGGTACAGGCCGCGAGCGGGCTGCCGAAACCCACCTGTTATCGTTTGGTACAAACCTTACAGGAGCAGAGGTTGATCGATGACCCAAGCAACGATGGCCGCTATGTGATTGGGGAACGTTTGATCCGCATAGCCTTGCTGGGAAAATCGGACGTGGATGTGCGTCGCGTTGCAGCCCCGCTGCTCAAAGGTGCCGCCTCGACATTCAGGGAAACAGTGTTTCTCGCGCGTTTTCGAGACAGCAAAGTCGAAATCATCCACGTGGAAACACCTGACGACCCTGCGCGCGCCTTCATCCACCCCGGTATCGGGGAGCGCCCAATGCATGCCTGTTCCTGCTCCAAGGCCATCGCAGCCTTTGCAGAAGAACGGTTCCAGGACACCATTATGAAAGGCAGCCTTCAGGCCTACACCGACCACACAAAGACCACGCGGCAAGACCTGCTTGCAGAATTCGATGTGATCCGACGGCAGGGCTTTGCCGATTGCGACCAAGAGATCGACATCGGCATTTCCAGCGTCGCCGCACCAGTCACCATTGGGAATATCGGGGCCAATTTTAGCGTCGGTGCCGTGGGCCCTGTGCGCCGGTTCGGCACGGAATACAGGCATAACATCGGCCGCCAGCTTACCCAACTTGCCACAAAGATCAGCGGAGCCATTCAGCTATGCAACGTGGCCGAGGTCTGAGGAAAGACCGAAGCCACGCTGTTTCGACCCCCATGGAGGTGGGGATAACTTTAGGGAGGAAGAACAATGAACAAACCGATGAAGCCGGATCCAACGTTTCATGCTTCTGCAAAGTTGGCGATGGAGGCGCCACCAGAAAACTTCGCCTTTACGGTGATGCTGGGCAAGGACCAGGATCAACATGACGGGATCGCGGTGATTGACCTGCGCGCCGGTTCAGACACCTACGGCGAGATTGTGCACACCGTGATGACCGAAACCACGGGTGACGAATTTCACCACTTTGGCTGGAATGCTTGCTCATCTTCGCTGTCGCCCTTGTCGGGTCATGCCTTCCTGGAACGTCGCTATCTGATCGTGCCCGGCATCCGGTCTTCGCGGATCTTTATCTTTGACGTCAAAGATCCACTGAAGGCACATATTCACAAGATCATTGAACCCGAAGAACTGTTTGAAAAAACAGGATATTCACGCCCCCATACGATTCACTGCGGACCTGAAGGTATCTATGTCTCGACCCTTGGCGGCGGTGGTCCCGACGGCACAGACGGTCCTCCGGGCATCTTCATCATGGATTGCGAAACCTTCGAAATCATCGGCCAGTATGAGATGGATCGTGGCGCCCAGAACAAGCACTATGATTTCTGGTGGAACCTTCCACAAGACTACATGGTCAGCTCTGAATGGGGCCTGCCGCCACAGTATGAAAACGGCGTCGTGGCTGAGGATTTACTGTCCAACAAATACGGACATTCCATCCATTTCTGGGATCTGCGCGCGCGCAAGAACATCCAGACCATGGATTTTGGTGAAAACTACCAGATGGCACTGGAAATCCGCCCTGCCCATGATCCTACCAAGTCCTATGGCTTCTGCGGTGTTGTGGTGGATACGACCAATCTGCAAGGTGCAATCTTCACTTGGTGGCGTGATGATGACGGTGTCTGGCAGTCCAAGAAGACCATCACCATCGATCCGCGTCCCGAAGATCCCGATAATCTGCCGGACCTGCTCAAGGGCTTTGGTGCGGTGCCCCCATTGGTGACCGACATCGATCTGAGCCTGGATGACAAATACCTCTATGTGGCGTGCTGGGGTCTGGGAGAAATGCACCAATACGATGTTTCTGACCCGATGAATCCGGTGTTGAACGGTAAGGTGGAACTGGGCGGCATCGCCACTGAGCACAAGCACCCCAACGGCAAGGATTTCATCTACGGCCCGCAAATGGTCGAGATCAGCCGTGACGGAAAACGCGTTTACTGGACGAACTCGCTGTATTCCACATGGGACAACCAGTTCTATCCGCATCAAGAAGGCGGGCAGATGGTGATGGCAAATGTCGGTGCTGATGGCAGTTTTGCCCTTGATCCGGACTTCTACATCGACTTCCCAGAGAACACCCGCGCACACCAGATCCGTCTGGAGGGGGGCGATTGCTCAACCGACAGCTTCTGCTATCCGTCGGTCTAGCAGATGGAGGATATGACTTTGACGGCCCTTTGGTGGGCCGTCGTTTTCTCGGGCGTCTATCACGGCGCAAACCCCGGTATGGGGTGGCCGCTGGCGGTTTCCGCTGCGCTGTTTGAGAGCAAGAAAAGCGCGATGGTCAAAGCGCTTATGATGTTGGCGACAGGTCATTTTTTGGCGATGATCGTGATTCTGCTGCCGTTTTCGATGCTGGTTTTTCTAATCGACAACGAGCGTGAAATTCGCATCTGCGCAGGCGTATTGGTGATTGCCATGGGCCTCTATCTGTTGCTCAACCCTCGGCACCCAAAAATACTGGCGCGGGTGCACCCTGCCAAGCTGGGGTTGTGGTCCTTTCTAGCGGCAACCGCCCATGGTGCAGGACTGATGTTGGCTCCGATCTACCTTGGTATTTGCGGGCTTTTGCGCCCCGGCGAAAGCCTATCTGAAACCGGTCAGGCCGCCGCACAAGAGTTGATGACATACAACGTCATGACCGCCTTTCTGGTCGCAGCTACCCACACTTTTGCAATGACCTTCATTGGTGCGGTAATCGCTGTGTTTGTCTATGCGTGGTTCGGTCTGAAATTCATCTCGAAGAGTTGGTTCAACCTGGATCTTGTATGGGCGTTGAGCCTGATTCTCGTCGGGGCATTCGGAATCTTTTCCGCCTTCGCAGGTCATCACTAGGATCACAGGCATATCAATATGAACGGTCTATCTTCTTGTTAAGCAGACTTTGGCCCAACTGTTGCGGAGAGGTCCGGAAAGTTCCTGGTGCCTCACAGCAGCCAAGGAACTCGCGAAGGCGGGCTGGCCAGACACTGAGACTCAATCTGTCACTGCCGTCTCTCAGCCTCGAAAGGCATGAATGGGCGGTGGGTTCAAGGGGTCCGCGCAACACATGCATTGAAACGCTCTGCTGGAGTTTCGTATCCCAACGTCTTTCGAGGTCGTTCATTCAGTTGTCTTGCGACTGCACTGAGCTTTGCCTGACTATGTATCGACAAATCGGTACCCTTTCGGAAGGACTGTCTCAGCAATCGATTTGTGTTTTCCTTCGTCCC
>NZ_LIKT01000033.1 GCF_001294455.1 Phaeobacter sp. 11ANDIMAR09 | reverse complement strand
AGGCGTTCTCGATTGTAGCACCAACAACATAGGGTTTGGGTGGAGTTCTGGAGCTGTTGTAGGCGGGCTGTGTTTCCGCAGCAGGTGCAGATGGAGCAGGTCTCTGAGAGATCAGACATAGACGCCGTAATCGATCTGGGACAGGAAAACTCCCACGGCCTTGACCCCTTCTTGGGTTGTGCAGTGCGATACGATGCTCTCCCCATCCAAGTGGGGTTGGGACCGCATGGCAAACTCAGCAGCAAGCTCCTCGTTGTCGGTGACTTCGCGCAGAATGCGATCCCAAACTGGCCGAGTGGCGGTGCCTGTGCAAAAGGCGGAGAATTTCTGGCAATCGAGCACATACTTTTGCGCCAAGCCTGCGCTGAGATCTGTCAACCCAAGTCCATCTCTTTCGTGATTTGCAGGAGAGGTTCCTCCTGTTGGCTTGTTGATCATGACGTGCCCCTCACTAAATCAGATTCCTCATCCCAGGCTGACTTATGATGAAGTGATTCGTCAATAAGACGTTGAAAACAAGGATAAATACACGGAAACAATTCAAGGGTGGCTTTGCCAAGGATAGATGCCGCCCTGTACTAGGTCTTGGTGTGAGGTTGCCAAGGATAGGTCGTTTTCGGAATTGTACTGAACAAGGAAAGGGCGCATTAGGAGCGCTTCTCTTAGTGGTTGCTTCAAGTTGCTTCGGCCCATCCGAGTTGCACATGACGGCCCACAGCCGACCTTGGCCAGATCATCTAACGCTGCGATGCAGCTTCCCCAGACCAGACGCTGGGGGTTTCGGTGCTGCACTGTGAAACGTCCAAGGTTTACGCCGCCGAATTTGCGGCCGCGCACCTCAGAATTGGACCATAGCACTGTCCCAAACCTGATGAGCCAAACGCTCTCTTAGTTTAATCCACCTTTGGTTCCAAAGAGCTTTGACGCCGGGCGCGATTACAGGCCACCCCAATCAGCCTTGTTTCCCCCAGGGGCAGAGTGCCTCGACCTGTCGGCGACCAAGCCTCTTCAACGTTTCTATGTTATCCAAATAGATCTTCTCTGGGTCCGAAACGTGCGCGAGGATTTTGGTCATCTGGTCTTGGCGCAGAAGATGTATGGTTGGATAGGGCGAGCGATTGGTGAAATGGCTTAGATCGTCCGGAGCCACACAGTCAAATTGGTATTGAGGATGAAAGGATGCCAGTTGCACATCCTCTGTCAGCTTTGCTTGCTCCAAGAGTTGCTGAAACCAATCGAGTAAGTCGAGGTAATCATCGAACTCTTCTAAACCTTGGGTAAACATGAGCAGGCTGGTAGCGATGTCATTTTCGTTGGTCACGAGCAGGCGCTGTAGTTCCATCACAAAAAACTGCTTTAGATGCGCATCGGTCGTGGCGTCACATATCGCATAGTGGACTTGGTCTCGGGCTATGACGCTCGAGGAAAATGGGCATAGATTTAGCCCCACCACCATGTGTTCAAGCCACCGACGTGTGTTTTTCACCACGTCTTGATGAGCTGTCGATAATGTCTTTGGTTCGTGCTTTTTGATAGAATGGTTCCCTTCATGTTTGAGACTTTAAGCACGTGCTGCCCATGGTTTCTAATTGCTTACGAAAGCGAAACCCATCGAAACGGTGCAGTCACTACCGTCTATCGTGTCATGCCATCCAGCGCCATAGCCGCGTACGGCCTATTCCGTTGAAAAACTCCGCATAGCCGTCGGCTTGCGGGCTTTTACAGCTACGGGCGTTCTCCGCCTTTCATGCCGGACGTGGCTTTTGCGGCAGGGGCAGTAGCTTTGCGAGCTTTCTGAGGTTCTGAGCGGTGGCTGCGAGGCGGAATTCGTCCCGTGCACCGCATGGGCCACGTAGTCGGAGGCGCCCAAGGCCGAGGATGCGTTTGAGATGGGCGAACAGCATCTCAACCTTTTTCCTAAGCTTGCAGGAGATCGCGTATCGCGTGGTCTGGGCGATGGCACGAGCCACGTCTCGGGATGGCTCGTAGATAGACCGCGTTACCTTGCGCTGCGGCTCCTTCGGGCAGCATCGGCTCTTCAGAAGGCAAGTGTCGCAGTCGGATTTCCGAGCCCGGTAACGAAGAATGCCATCCTTGTCTGGCTTGGGTTCCCTCGGTTTGGTAAAGGCCCGGCGATATTGTTTAAGCTCCTTGCCACCAGGGCAGATATACGCGTCGTTCTCAGCATCAAAGGTGAAGTCAGCTCGCTCGAAAGTTCCGTCAGAGCGCCCGGATTTGTCGATGACAGGTATATGCGGGGCGATGTCCTGATCGACAAGCCAGCCAAGCATGGGCCCCGAACCATAGGCCGTGTCTGCGATCAGCCGTTCCGGCTTAAGATCATGGCGCTCGCGCACCCGGCCAATCATGTTTCGGGTCGCTCCTACCTCAGCTTGCCGGATTGAGCGGGTCGCCTCGACATCGAGGATTACCCCGTTTTCGGTGTCGATTAGGTAGTTCGTAGAATAGGCAAAATAAGCGGGTCCACCCCGCGCACCGGTCTAGTGTGAGGCGGGGTCAGAATGCGAAGTGAACTTTGGTTTGACTGGGCAGGCCGCGCCGAATGCGGCATCATCCAGCGTCTCCAGATATTCCCTGACAGCGCGGGGGGGCATCTTCAGCGGTGATATTCTCAGGTGACCAGTCTCGCTGCGGCGAGGAGTTCTGACGATTGGCATCCGCCTGGATCAGGCTGGCGTCTGCCGCGAAACGCTGCCCGCTGGCCAGCCCCTCATCAATGCAGCGTGCAACACCCGTCTCGAAAAGGTGCCGCAAGAGATCACTGTTGCGGAAGCGGCCATGTCGGTTCTTGGAAAAGGTCGAGTGATCCGGCACTGGGTCAGTTAGATCAAGGCGACAGAACCAGCGGTATGCGAGGTTGAGATGCACCTCCTCGCAGAGCCGTCGCTCCGAGCGGATGCCCATCGTGTAACCGACCAGAAGCATCCGGATCATCAGTTCCGGATCAACCGACGGCCTGCCTGTCGAACTGTAGAACGGGGCCAGATGCCGCCGGATGCTAGACAGATCGACGAACCGTTCTATTGCCCGAAGCACGTGATCCTGCGGGACATGATCTTCGATTGAGAACTCGTAGAACAGCGCGCCCTGCGCTTCCTGTCGTGGTCTCATCATTGCAACGCACCTCCGCTTGCCCTGCGGAAAGTGAATCAGCACTCAACACCCGAAACAACCCGAGTTTTTCAACAGAATAGGCCCTGACCTGCCGTTCGTGACAAACCCGTCTAACGGCAGCTTGCAGCCCAAAGCGGCCAAATGACAAACACTGGGTTCCAAGAAAGCAGACCTCCGTTGCTCCGCTATAGACTTGCTAGGAGATGGGCAAAATTGTGTGATCGGGTTCGCTCCAGTTGTGTCTTTTGGTTGTCATGCTACCTCTGCCCTCTGAATAAATCACACCTGGGAGTATGATTATCTTGTTCTTGATCCATAGCCAGAGTATTCACTCTGCATAAGAGTGAGTAATTTGAGGCAGGCTGTCTGACCATGGGAACTATGGAAGAAAGAAAAGAGGCAAAGCGCGTCGCCATACTGGATGCTGCGCGAGAAGAATTCTTGTCGGCCGGATTTGAAGCCGCCAACATGGATAGAATTGCTTCCCTTTCAAACGTCACCAAGCAAACAGTCTATCGATATTTCCCATCAAAGACCGACCTGTTCGAAGCGACGGTAAGATGGATTGGGAAAATGAGTGGCGCAGATTTTTTGCGGCATTTGGATCATCCCGATACCCATGAGGCCCTGCTTCGGTTTGCTGAGGGTTTCATCCGTTGGCACCTGGAAGACGAACCTTTAAACATCTTCAGGCTGCTGGTGGCGGAAAGTGGCAAATCTCCAGAAATCGTCACGACCTTTTTCACGGCAGCCCCGGATGAAACCAATGCCATACTGACAAAGTTCTTCAGTGAACGATTGGGCGTTGAACACCCTAGTGAATCCATACGCCTATGGACCTCGATGCTTTTGACCTACCGGGATGATGTCTTGCTTGGCTTGGGCCGACCGGGCGATCCAGAGATCGCCCAACTGGCAGTTTCCGCGACCAGACTGATGCTTGCCGACCTCCAACGAGAGTGAGCAAGCGCTACTCGGACAGCTGGTTGGCCCACCGTCGAGCGATCGCCGATCCGCTTTGGGCAATTTTGGCAAGCGAGGTATCTTCATAAGTGTCGAGGATAGAGCCTTGCACCGAGGGGCGGCTGAGCACATTAGCAGCCCATTGCTTGACCACAGGCAAGTCAGCTAGAATGCCCGTCTCGAAATGCTGATCAAGCAGCGTGATTGACCTGAAGACTGGCGCATAGGCCGCATCTACCAGGCTGAACTTTTCGCCATTAAAGAACGACCGATCCCCAAGGATCCCCCCCAAAGCCCGCAGTTTGGTGCAAAGCTTCTGTTTTTCAACTTCAACCGAAACGGGATCTAACGCAGTTTTGATTTCATAGATGTGATCCAGAAGATCATAGCTGTGATTGATCCATAGCCGGTTCTGGGCTTTCAGAAAGGCATCCTGCGGATACAGGCTGTCTGGGGTCACCTCATCAATGAAGTCATTCATGATAGCCGATTCAAAGAGCACCTTTCCGTCAGCCAACAGAAAGGGAGTAGCTCCTTGGGGTGAACACTCCTGAACCCATTCGGGTTTCTTGTTCGGTTCGATATAGGTGACGGTGAACGTCACTTGTTTTTCCAATAGTGAAATGATGCAGGGCTGCAGGAATGGGCAAAAGTCATAGCCCACGATCTCCAACTTGGTCATGGATGTCTCGCGTATTTTGGGATGCGGAAAAGGGTTTGCGCTCGCGCGTTCAGCTGTCTTCTTTGGTCAGATACAGGGTATAGGCTAGGATCGTGATCAGGATGACCCCGCCGCCAAGGATGCTGTTGATCCCCGGAACCTCAGTGAAGAACAAATAGGCCCAGACCGGAGCCAATACGGTTTCCAGCATGAGTGTCATCGACACTTCGGTCGCTGTGGTATAGCGCGTCGCAACCATGGACATGACGCGGCCAAAAGGCGCTGTAAACAGGCCCATTGCTCCCATGATCAGCCATGTATTGGCGCTGAACGTTGCTGGCTCTGTGAAGAAAAACATCACCACTGCAAGAAGGAACCCGCCAAACCCTACTGCGCCCATGCGGCTAACCTCAGGAAACTTGCGCAAGAGGGTCATCATCAAGGCAAGACAGGAGACAGCAAAGACCGCCAGCAGATCTCCCAGCCAGTTGCCTGATCCGGCAGATCCGGACACAACAATCGCGATGCCGATAAACACACCTACAATAGCAAGCAACGTTTGCCGGGTCACCTTTTCCTTCAGAAACAGCCAGCTGAATGCTGCTGCAATTGCCGGTGTGGCACTGAAGATCAAAAAGGTGTTCGCAATAGAAGTATTCTTGATGGCGAACACGAGGCCGCTGGCACTTCCCAGCATCAAGAAGCCCGCGACAAGCAAAGGCCAGCCACTGTCGCGCAGGACTTGGACCAGCCCGCGTCTGTCGTTGAGCTGAATGACTACGGACATTGAAATGGCGGTAAAAAGGCCAAACAAAAATGATGTTTCGAGTTCGTTTACGCCAGAAAATCGGATGAAAACCGGATCAAGGCTCATCAATAGCGCGCCAATGAGCGCTATTCCTAGCCCCTTGAGCCGGATGTTTCGGGCAGTTTCAACAGAGGTGGTGTCGGTCATGTTCTGGCTCCTTAGTACCGGCAGGGGACGTTTCCCTGCATGGCACAACAAATCATACTGCAAAGTATGATTACTGGGGCACGATGCTTTCGTCAACACTTATCATACTTTCAAGTATGACCCTTGGGACGGGCAGCTTGGTTCAGATCTTCAAGAGATCTCCCTAGGACAAAGGCTATGAGCATGAAGCGCAACGTTCTGTTCACACCACCAACATCTCTTCGAAAGTCGGCCCTACTCAAACCTTTCGTCTGAAACTTGCGTTTCGTGCTAGAAACGGCTTCATTTAGGCGATTAGAGAGCCCTGTTTGAAGGTCGGCTTTGAAGAAATGGCTGAAGTTTGCAAAGGTCACTATCTGCGCAGAGCTGCCGTTGCCCATGGGCCGCGATGGTCACGCGAACCTTCCAAGGCGGAGGATGACTGCTGTCAGCCCATTCAAGACATTCGTGCAAGGTGCAGCGAGCGACCGGGCGCTGACACAGAGGGCGGAAAGCCGACTTTCGCTGCGGGCTCTAAGTAAAATGTATCCACAGAAGAAAGCAGCCGTTCGTGGTTCTGCCTACTTACGCCTAATGATTGACCGTCAGTTGATTGGTCTAAGGAATTGTTCGTACCATCAGAGCCATAACTGCTCATGTGCACATTGACAAAGTCGATCGTTTTGACCGATGTGATCCAGCAACGCAAAGGCTGGAAATTTTGATCCCGCAAATCCTTGGTAGCACGCCCTTGCGCCTAGTAAATTTTCTGGCCATCGTGGATAAATCTGACGTTTAGGCATGATCCGGTATTCGGCAGGATATGCCCTAGAGCGCTACAAAAACACAAAAGATTTTATGAATGTATGATGTAATTCCCGACATACATGGGTATGCAAGTAAATTGAAATCTGCACTAGGCAATCTTGGTTACGCCGAAAAACGCGGAGCCTGGCGTCACAGCGACCCAGCACGTCACGCCGTATTCCTTGGCGATTTCATTGATCGAGGTCCAGAAAATCGCGAGGTTATTCGCGTTGTTCGCGCAATGATTGATGCGGGCACGGCCTCTGCTGTCATGGGTAATCACGAGCTAAACGCCATACATTTTCATACTGAAGATAAGAATGGAGCACTGCGGGATCGCTCTGAAAAGAGTTATGCTCAACATGCGTCGTTCTTAAGGGAGTTCCCGGTTGGACACGCGGCGACCAAAGAAGCAATTTCCTGGATGTGTACCCTTCCCCTTTACTTGGAAGTGGGAGGCTTTCGCGCAGTACATGCCTGTTGGAATGAAGAAGATATCAAAGAGTTAAAGACGATCTCGCAAAACGGAGTCTTGTCTGCAGATCAGTTGATAGAGGCAGCGGCCCGCGGTCGTAGATTGTTCAGGCTTGTAGAAACTGCGCTCAAAGGACCAGAGTTAAGGCTGCCGGAAGGTTTCGCTATAGTCGACAAAGGTGGGCACACGCGTAAAAGCGTCCGAAGTAAGTGGTGGCATGAAGGCGCAACCACTTGGCGTGACATTGCAATGTCAGTGCCAGACTTGGAACAGCTTCCGGATCAAAATCTGCCCGACAGCGTTTTGACGTCTGCATACTCCATTGTCGCCCCTCCTGTATTTTTCGGGCACTACTGGATGGAAGGTGAGCCACGCCTGCAGACGAAAAATGCGCTATGTTTGGACTATTCTGCAGGTCTTGGTGGACCTCTGGTGTCTTATGCTGCAGAGCCGGGATTATGTTCACTCTCGCTCGATTGCTTGACCATACATAATTGAACAACGTCCACACTATTTCCGAAGAGCTAAGATCATGAGCGACCAAATAGGCACGATAATCCGACCTTATGTAAGCCGGCCGCTTTTGAACGGGCAAGAACTGGTCAATTGGGCGAACGGTTTAGGTCTTGAAGACGTGATCGCTCCTGAAAAAATGCACGTGACAGTGCTGTACTCCAAAACCCCAGTCGATATTTCGGTTATTCCTTTGGCACGAGACGCCATTTCGCTGCGGTTGCACAATGCACGACCTTTTAGAATATCCAGCGCCTTGGGGCTTCCAATAGAACATCCCAAGATTGATGAAACGCATAAGAGATATCTTGCGATAGGCGCTACACATGATTACGCGAACGGCGTGTTTCGGCCACATATTACGCTAAGATACGATGCCAGCGAGAAAGACCTGGATGTTTTTTCAACCACGAGAGGTTTCACAGGAAGTCTTGAGCTTGGGGCGGAGCAAATTGAACCACTTCGATCTGGCTGGCGTCCGTAATTGATGCGTCTTGCAGAGTGTGTAAACAGTTATAACTTCTGTATGTTGTAGGGAGCACATTGTGAAATGCGTGCCTCAAAAAGGAACAAAGCGTTGAACAAAGACTGGCAGCAGGAAGAACAAGATACGAGCAGTGGTCGTAAAATTTTTGCTCGTGAAATACCCAGAGAATTAAGCGGAAATTATGGAACTTACGACTTTTCCTTGTCGCGAGAATTTCAGGTTCGGACGTCAGATGGCGAAATTTTGTTGCAGGTTTCAGGTAGTGCCAAAGGAGAATACTGGTGTGGTGTATTCTTGTTTTTCGTAGATGGCAGCGAAGGAGCAAAAGTGCGCCTTGAAGAATCAAACAAAGACGAAAATACCTTTTTGGACGTGCCAGACACACCCTTGCTGGCACATCAGGTTTGGGAATGAGTGTGATTTAGCCACAGTGCAGTGCGCCATCATTCAAAGTCGCCAACAGCGTTCAGAGTGAACCGAACTCGGGCTCTAACAACCCTGCCATGCTGGCCTATTGGGCCCTGATCGGAGGCAAATGTCCTCTCATGCCTCAGCGAACAGGTGGCCGTTCTTGAAATATCGCATCGCAAGCCTTTTGCGTTGAAACCAGTACTTCAAAGCGTCGTGAATATGTTTGTCATGCAGCACTGAAGATTTAATGCAAGACAGTCGACAACATTTCAGAGGTTACTGTTTTACCGCATGCGTGTGGGTCCTTCTCCTATGTTGATGTCGACATAGCAGCCACTAGTCAGGGTATAGGTGGCCAAAGACGTGTACGTCCGAAAAAAGACCCGTGTGGCTCTTACTCCGGTGGCTTCATAGGTGCTTTGGTTCACGGGGGCTTTAAAATCCAGAAGATCGTTCCAAATGTCGTCGACAAGGAAACTGGTCAACAAGCCCTCGCTCATACGGGTTCTAAGGTGAGGTGGAGTGTCTCCATTATTGCCTCGTTCAACCTGCGCTTTCACAGATTCACGCACATTTTTTAGATCACCACGGGCCTCGAAAACCACAATTCTCTCTGTGTCAGCAGCTTCGGCATTGCTGCGCCCTCGGCCATTTAAGCCGCATCCTTTGTGCATTCTCCAGATCTTTTCCTTGCGCACCACAGAACATTCCGCTTGCCCAACATATCCGCCGGGACAAGGAATAGCTTGGCCCACTTCCTCAGGCAGGTCGCCTGGATGCATATAGGCCCAGAATATGCGGCCAGGTGCGCTCTGATCGTCTTCCAGACTCTGTCCAGCTGCGTTCCTGTTTCCAGCGCGGTTCATTCGTCTGCGCGCTTCTTTTCGATCGTCGTGGCGTTGCCGCATCCTTTCGACCCAAGCCCAGCGATCATGTTCAGCTTTGAGTCGGATTTCTGCCGCCTTTTCGAATTTGCTCATTCCCTCTCGGCGGAAGTCCTTGAAGTTGCCAGTATAGCTGTCGCCATTTGCGTATTCGATCGTCCCATTTCCATTGGCCAGCCCATTGTTGAATTCGCCTGTGGTGATATCTCCAGCCGCATTTCGAAACACACCACGCCCGTTCGCACGCCCCTGTAAAAATGTGCCTTCGTAGTAAGCGCCGTCTGGGTAGGTGAGTTTTGCCTGTCCGGTCCGTGCACCATTCAAGAAATCACCTGCGTAAATCTCGCCACCGGCAAAAGTCAGAGTGCCTTTTCCATGACGAACACCGGAGGCAAAGCCGCCTTGATACGATGAACCGTCTGCATGTTGAATCGTTCCTTGGCCGTGCCATTTTCCGTTCAAGTAGCCGCCGGAGTAGCGACTGCCATTCTTGAACGTGTAGACGCCTTGGCCGGTGCGTTCATTTTCCTTGAAATCGCCTTCATATGTATCCCCGCTTGGAAATGTCAGAGTGCCTTTTCCGTGGCGATTTCCGTCTAAGAGGTCGCCTTCATATGTTGTGCCTTCCGCAAAAGTGTAAGTGCCACGACCGTGTGGGACGCCAGCTTTGAACTGACCTGTGTATCGAGCTCCATTGTCAAATACCTGCGTGCCGTTACCGTGCAATAGCAGGTCATCGTTGAACGTGCCCTCGCGCCGTGCATCGCGAAACAGGATTTTGGTGTAACCCTCGGGTTGCCGTTCGCCGTCGATCCATGTCCCAAAATATTCCTCATAACCGGCGAGTGCCAGTTTTCCCTGACCATGTGGTTGGTAGTTTTTTAGCTCTCCTGCATATTCGATCCCGCGCCAATTGGAAGCACCTTCAGAGAAATGGTGGGGAATGGCTGCCGGATTCGTCTTCTGTTCAAGATAATCTGCGTATGACTCATAGCCATAGTTGTTGGGATCCATCCAAATGTTGAAGCGCGTGTAGAGGCCATCGAAAACGCCGGTGGCGCCGACAATACCACCAACAAGGAGCGTAATACCTGCTACGACACCAAACGCTCCGAGCCGAGCACCAGATCGTGCAGGCGTGGCAACTGCAGTTGGTGCGGCTTCGGGCTTTGCGATTGATAGGGCCGGAGGATTTGATGTGTCTTCTTGGGCCTTCGGGCGAACGCTTTTCGCAAACTCCGTTTTGATTGCCCGACCTGCTGAAAAAATTTGGGCCTGTTCATCACAGCAGAGTTCGAACAGTCGCTGTGGTGAGTTCAAAATATCACCTTCGGCGATCAGAACCTTGGTGATTTGGCCCGGCTTGTCAGGTTGAAAGGCAAACGGAACACCGCTTCGATCTATTATCACGTAAACATATGTCTTTTCGTCTACGTAGTCTCCGACCTGCACATGAACCTTCTCTACGCGCAAAGGGTAGTCCAATTGGCCAGGCTCGGGCAGCGTCATACCGTTTGTCGAATGTCCGATGTCCGAAGGATCGCGAGATGACATAACTCTTACTCCAAATCTGGTCGCGTTGCATAAGGTGTTTTGCGTCAACAAAAAACTGGCAAAAGATGGACCCTACATGACCAATTTCTGCAAAGTGATCAAAATGTTGCAACATATCAAGTCTCAATGAGCGCGTAGCAGGGTGGGCAACGTGGATAAAGAAGCCTTGTCAAGTCTGCTTCAAAATGCAGTTGCATGCCTGCGGTTGGGTGTCGTTGTGCCAATTTCTTCGGTCAGACTCTGAAAGCCAATCTCCTTCTCTAAGAAGTGGTCCATGATTTTGATAAGGTGGGTACCCCCCCTGGCTGAACGGTCGAGCTTCAGAACAACCAGCACTGCGGAGACAGCTTAGTTGTTTCCAGAATTCACAGGTCGCAAGAATTGCGGAACAGCAGCTTTTCCGTGTTCCAGTTATCTGGATGCCGTGAAATGCTGCTCCATGCACCAAAGTCCGCTTCGGGGAACGTGGTCGGCTAGATTTTCGGGGTGACGAATGTCGGCAATGGGCCGGAAGGCGTCATGGGCCTGATCAGTTTAGCATCGACTTTGCGAGTTCCGCTTTCTGCGCATAGCCTCCGTCGACGCCAAGCCGAGCTGCCTGGCCAATGATCAACCTTAGAAGCGCTGTAAGGACTGCTCCCCGTTCAAAGCAGTCAGTGACTGGAAGATGCACCTTCAAAATTCCACAACTGAAAGATCACCTGACAGTCTTCCCGATCGCAGCCACACTGCGGTCTTCTGGCTCTGCGCTCTCCGATTGCACCGGTTCCTGCAGGGACCTCTTTCAAAACAAGCCTCTCTAACTGACAGTGAACTGCCCCATCATTCCGCAGTCTTCATGTTCTAGAATGTGGCAATGATACATATAGGGAGCCGTCTTTGTGGCCTCGTGATCAAAGGAGACAAGCACTTCAGACCAGCCACCTTGAACGGACACCATATCTTTCCAGCCCGACGCATAGACCGGAGGGGGAACGTCATTCTGGCGTAGGATGCGGAAGGAGCAGCCGTGAATATGAAATGGGTGCAGCTGTTCCTCGGACTGAATACGCCAGATCTCTGGTTGTCCGCGTTTCACGCCAAAATTCACATGATCCATCTTCATAGGGCGGCCGTTGATCCCCATTCCGACACCGCCACCACATAAATTGCCCCAAGATGTGGCGATTGCTGCAAGATCCGCCTCATCGCCCATATTGAGCAAGAATTCACGTTTCCGGACTGCCGAGAGAGGGTCTGCGACGGGGAGGTTCGCTAAGTGATTTGGCATCGAAGCCTGCAATCCTGGACGCAATGGGTCGCGGGTTAGAATGATGGCGGTTACGAAGTTACTTACCCCCCAAAGGCCCTGCCAAAGGCCTTCGAACAGATCGCCTTGACCTTCATTTCCGTTCAGTGAAACTTCTAGACCGATGCGGTCCTGATTGGTCATATCTAAAAGGATCTCGTATCTTTCTCCTGGCGACATGACAATGCTATCGGTCTCCACCGTCGATGCAAGGAAACCACCATCCGAGGCGATCACATGCAATGTCTGCATATCAGACAAGGAGATCTTTAAGAACCTTGCGTTACAGGCATTCAGGAGGCGCAAACGTACCAACCCACTGGGAACCATTTGATGCACTGGGGCGACCGTGCCGTTGACCACCAATGTGTCGCCCTGGAAGCCATTTTCCAGCACGTCGCCGGTCAGCCCGTAGGTCATCCGGCCCAAATCGCCGAACTGCTTGTCCTGCAACACCAGGGTGAAGTCATCGATGCCATAGCCATTTGGAAAATCGGCCGACAGGCTTGCATCATCTTCAATATGCATAACCCCAGCGAGACCCATATGTGTCTGACGGGCCGTGCGGCCATGGGTGTGGGAATGAAACCAGTTTGTTGAGGCCCTTTGTGAGACTGGGAGCACAGGTCGCCAAGTCTGACCAGGTTGAATTTCCTGATGCGGCCCGCCATCGACATCGCCTCGAATATGCAGGCCATGCCAGTGCAGAGTTGACACTTCGTCAAGCTGGTTGGTGATTTCAAAGGGGAGGTCGTGGCCAGATTTTGCTTTGATCACCGGACCCAAATAGGATTGGCCAATGCCAAAGGTCTGACTTTTGACTCCCGTTCCAAAGTCATGTTGCGATTGCAACAGGTCCAACGCGACTGGCCTCTCATCTCCAGCCATAAAATCCAGAAGAGGTGGGATAGGAAGCGGTCGCGCAGTGGTTTGTCCAAACAGGGCACGACCGCCAAAAGGTGCCACCGCATAAGCCCCGCCGAGAGCCAAAAAGTGCCGTCTATTCATAATTTTCACCAGACTTACCCTATGCTTTGACCTGCAATGCACAGGTAAGCTGAAGGCAAGCTGAAGAGGTCTAGGAAGGGTCTGTTCTCAAACCCACCTCGAACATGGCGCCTGCGAGGACCGGGCTTTTGGTGACGGATACAGTCATGCCATTTCTACGCGCTAAAGCCTGCACTATCGAAAGTCCCAGTCCCGCTCCTGTGGTAGGAGGGGAGGCATTTGGCACTTGAAAAAACCGGTCAAAAACCTTGTCTGACAAGTGTTCCGGAACTCCTCTTCCATTGTCTTCTACCCTGATTGATGTTGCCGTCAGGGTGATGAGAACCTCGCCGGGGCGAGAGGAGTATTTGATCGCGTTCTCGATGAGGTTTCGTACAATCGCACTGAGATCTTCTGGCAAGCAGGTTGCCTCGGGTTCAGCCTCACAGTTTAGCGCCAATTCAACCTCTGCCTGATCCGCTTCCGTCAGCAAATCTGCAACGACACCGCGTAACAAGGGGGACACCTTGATCCGTTGCGCCGGGGCTGCCTCCTGTTCGGCTCTGGCTTGACCCAGCAATTGATTGCTCAGGTTGGCCATCCGGTCAACGCCCAGAACGATATTGTCCAGCCGCGCCTTAGTCTCTGCATCCAGTGCGTCGGGGTCAATTGCCTGACACTGCGCTTTGATCACGGTCAGGGGGGTGCGCAACTCATGCGCGGCGTCATCCACAAATTGACGTTCGCGGGCGACAAATCCGCGAATGCGCGTAAAAAGCCCATTGAGAGAAGTCACAATGGGCTGCAACTCTTGTGCCTGATCCTGCGAGGGCAGATCCCGAAGATCGTCAGCAGACCGTTCCATAAGGTCATGGGATAGGCGCGTCAAAGGCCTCAACCCGTCACGGACAAACAGCAAAACAGCGGCTACCGACCCTAGGAAGGCCAGCGCCAAAGGCAGCAGTGAAGTGAGTGCGACTTGCCAGACCAGCTCATTAGTTTCCTCCTTAAGCCGAGCAATCAAAACTCGCGCGCCCGATCGTGTCATGTATTCTGTTTGTCGCCAATCCGGGCCCAAGGCTGTTGGTTTCTCTGCTCTTGGAAAGGCCATCCTTCCGCCTGGCAAAAGGGTTTGTGAGTCAAAAAGCAGCTCTCCTTGAGCACTCCAGACACGGATCAGGTAATCATCTTCATAGCGTTCCAACCCTTCGCCAAAGCCGGAAGGGTCCAGCTCGTCTGACTGCATTCTCGCAATCACAATCGCCATGAGGTCGGATTGGGCATTCAAAGCGTCACGCAGTTCTGCACGTGTCCCGAAATAGACGAGCCCTGACGCCGCGATCCAGCACAATAGAACCAATGGGATCAGTCGTCCTTGAATTCTGGAACGTATCGAAGTCATGGCAATTTCAGTCCTTGTCGATTATGTAGCCGACGCCCCGAATGGTGCGGATCAAATTGCCAGAGATCTTGCGCCGGATCTGTGACACATAGACTTCAACCGTATTGCTCTCGGCGCCATCTTCCCAACCATAAAGGCTTTCTGCGAGGTCGTCTTTGGAGACAACCCGCCCCTTGCGCTCCAGCAGCAAGACCAACACTTGATAGGCCAGCGGGGCGAGTTCAATTGCCTGAGCGCACTGGGAAACGGTATGCGCCGCCGGATCAACCTCTATGTCCAGGTGGGTCAGCTTCGGGGAGCTGCGGCCGTGGGACCGCCGTATCTGAGCCCGCGCCCTTGCCAGCATCTCTTTCATGTCAAAAGGTTTGGTCAAATAGTCATCAGCGCCATGGTCAAGCCCCTCGATCCGGTTCTCAACCGCCTCCCGCGCCGTTAGAATGATAACGGGTTCATTGCGGCCCTTAGTTCTCAGCCATTGCAGCAGGCTCAACCCATCGCGCCCGGGAAGTCCGAGGTCCAGCAGCACCAGATCGAACTGGGATGTGACGAGCGCCTCTTCAGCACTGTTGGCATCCTCCACCCAATCTACGTGATAGCCGTCTCGGACCATCGAAACCTTGATGGCATCGGCAATCAGTTTTTCGTCTTCGACCAACAAGACCCGCATCTATGCCTCTCCATCCGATGACCAACCGAGGCAAGTCTGTTCACCCGGTGCCCCGTGGAGCTTTGTGTCCGAAAGCACTAGAATACGCCCGTCGGTTTGATAGTCACTTTCAACACCATCCGGGACGGGTTGTTGCAAAGGGATCAACCCCTGAACCTGCACCTTCGAGCCTAATTGGGCCTGTTTCATTAGCAAATCTCTCGCTTTGTCGACCTCAGGGTCTATATCGTGCAGCAGAGCAGGTATGGCGCGATAGTATTTGATTGCCAACTCCTCATCCCGGCTGATGGCACCGAGGTAGACCGGCAAGCCATTGTGCTGACCAAAAGTCCACCACCTGATGTGAACCCTTTGCGCTAAGGTCCCTGGCAATTGGAAAGCGGATCTTGCAGGGGTTCCGTTAAAGTACAGTTCGGAGACCGGCGGTTGTTGCTTCCACAGCAGTTTTGCATAGGTGTGCAGGCCTACCCTATCCTGGCTGAAGGTCAAATTCTTCTGCCAGCCCAGATCTGTCATCAACTGCTCCGGTGGTGTTGCGGAGACCAACATGACATTGATTGGCTGCGGAAGGTGCAGTTCTGTGTCCCCCGGCACTGCAACAAACTCAGTATTTACAACCTCGCAAATCCCAGAAATCTCCAGAGCCGTTGCCGTTTTTGCCGCTGAGGCCGCATGGGCGTCACTGCCAAAAAAGTAATACAGATTGGTGGCCACGAATATGAGCAAGGCTGTCAGTGCCGAGCACAGAAAACGGCGCAATCGGCCACCGCCACTAAAAAACCAGGCCACGGCAACACCAATGCAGATAGCACAACAAAGCAGGACAAAGCCGAAATGCTGTGTCAAGAACTGCAAGGCCAATGGCCAGTGTGATACGGTGCTCTTCCCGAGATACCCCAGAAGGATGAACTGCCCTCCGCCGATCATCACAGCTGGAAATGAGGCAAGGGCGAACCGCAGCGGTGACATCCCAAGTGTTCCGGCAAGAAAGGGCGTAATCCAGGCGACAGGTCCTAGCAGACGTGACACGATGACAAAGCCCAAACCATGGCGCGTAAGTAGTCTACGTGCCCTGCGCCACTGTCGGCGACGTTTGACAGGGCGCAGGACGCGGTGGGCAACCCGAGAGCCAAAACTACGCCCTAAGAAGAAACTTGTGATATCTCCCGCCCAACCTGCCACAAGGACCAAGGCGATGATCCCAAGATCGCCGGAACGGGCAAAGGTCACGCCTGCTGTGACAAAGGCGACTTCGCCAAAGACAAAAAAGCCGATACCAATAAGGGTGTCGAGAAAGGCAATAAATGCCAGGGCAGGATAAAGGAGGGTCTCCGCCTGAGACCAAAAAAACTCAAACATCTGACTTTACCGATAGTGCCCAAACTCATACGGGATCTCGTCCTTGAGCAGTTCACCGTGAAAGAAGCGATGCAGGTTTGCACGTAGATAGGTGAACCCGGTTTTGAGCGTCCCATCTTGATCCAAGCGCCTGGGGTCAAAGGAAAACCGCGCGCGCAGAACTCCTAAGGTAGAGAGCGGCGCCTTCGAAGCCTTCAGTACATAGTTGCAGTCTTCACAAAGGCTCAGCCGCTCATCAAATCCGTCGATCTCATCGTGTATCTCTCGTTCCGAAAACAGGCAGGCCCCGATGGCAGTGGGGAAAAACCGCGAAGTCAGGCGAATGCCGAAATTAAAAACTGAGAATCCGACTTTGTGGTGCAGCGGCAAGCCTGTAGAATCCATACAAACTATGCCAACTTCCAAATCTCGCTGCTGCAATTCTTGCGTCGCCCGTTCAAGGAAATCTGGGGCCAAACGGGTATCGGCATCCAGGAACAATAACCGATCACAGGCAGCATGGCGGGCGCCGGTATTTCGCCCCAGGCTGACGCCGCGCTGTGGCATTCTGATGATGTCATAATACTCGAAACAGTCACGCCAATCCTGCGAGATCTGCAGGGTCTGATCGTCGCTGCGGCTATCCACATGGATGATCTCAAAATCCCGCCAGGTTTGCTGTTTTAGATCGCGCAGGAGGCGCGGCAAGCGTTGCGCTTCGTTCAAGGTGATGATGACGATGGACAGGTTGGGCATCACTGCGGCTCCGGCAAGAAAGGTTGAAAAGGCCTTCCCTCCCGAACCTGAAGCCTGTCTGAAGCTATATCGCCTGGAGCTTCAGACAGGCTTCAGCATCGCGCCTCAGATGCATCCTCATAATCGTTATTAAGTCTGATGAGGACCCCATGCATACCCATTCCAAACAGCTATTGGCCCTGGCACTGGGCTGCGGCCTGATGTTTCCAACTCTGGGCGCGGCCCACGACGATCATGCAATAGCCGTGCCCCAGTTCGCGCGTAGCGGCCAGCAAATGACCACCGCAGCGACAGGTTTTCTGAACAGCCTCAGCGAGGAGCAGCGCAGCGCGGCTGTGTTTGAATTTGTAAATGACGCCGACCGCACCCATTGGAGCAATGCGCCAGTGTCATCTGTTGAACGCATTGGTTTGCCAATTTCACGTCTTACCCTGGCGCAGCGGGGGCTGCTGCATCAACTGCTGGTCTCCTCAACCAGCTCACAGGGCTACCACAAGATCTGGGCCGCTGTGCGTGGGGATGAGGCGCTCAAGGCTGAAGGGGAAAACCTCCCGCTGGAAAGTGCCAAGTTTGTTGATAAGAATAACCACTTGGGGGCTGTAAACTACTGGCTCGCCTTCTTTGGTGATCCAAGCACTGAAAGCAGCTGGGGCTATATGCTCACGGGCCATCATTTGGGGGCGAACTTCACAGTGGTCGATGGAAAAGCGACCTTTGTACCGATGTTCTACGGTTCAGACCCTGCAGTTATATCTACAGGAGCACAGGCCGGTCACGTTTTTTTGCCTCAGGAGCGCAACCGGGGATATGAGCTGCTATCTTCCCTGAGCGCCGATCAGCGCAGAATAGCCGTTGTCGCCGACAAGGTCGTTTTCAACAAATTCGGCGCTGTTGAGTTCGCCGGTCCAGGAACGAATGATCGGGTTGTGGAACAGCGAGGCATCAAAGCTGCGGACCTGACGCAAGAGCAGCGATCCCTGATGTGGGCTCTGGTCAAGGAATTTGTCGGCAATTCCGATTTTGATGTCGCAGCGGATCATCTGGCCAAGATCAAACATGACGGCATGGAAAATCTGCGTTTCATGTGGATGGGGCCAACGGATGGAAGCGAACAGATCTTCTATCGTGTCTCTGGTCCCTCCATCCTGATCGATTTTGTCGATCAGCGCACCGGATTTGATTGGAACACGCATCCGCATGTAATCGTCCGCGATCCGAGTAATGATTACGGTGCCGACTGGCTGCAGCGTCACATTTCGGAAAGCCATTAATCCAAGTCACCGAAGGTGCCGAGGCCCCTTCAGATCGAGGCCACCACCACTCACTACACCTCGTCGTGGCCTCGATCACTTTCCTCGATCAGGAGAATTTCCTATAATGAAACAAATTCTTAGATGCGGTATCGCCTCAGCGACCTCCCTTACTCTCGCGGTTTTTCCAGCCAGTGCCCAGGAAGAGGTTTCCCCAAAGCTGTCGTTCTTTGTCACCAGTTCCACCCATTCTGGGAATTTGGATGGTCTGCAAGGCGCTGATGCCATTTGTCAGACCCTGGCAACGCAGGTTGGCGCAGGCCATCGCGTTTGGCGCGCTTACCTCAGCACCCATGGGAGCCGTGAAACTCAGGCCATCAATGCGCGCGACCGGATCGGCAAAGGGCCTTGGTTCAATGCCAAGGGCGTTCTGATCGCGGAGACTGTTGCTGACCTGCACGGGGATATCCAGCGCGACAGCAACCGGATCATGCAAAGCACGGCTTTGACAGAGACTGCGGCAATTGTTCCGGGGCGCAATCGACCAGAGCGGGTCGCAAATCAGCATGACATTCTAACCGGATCAGACAGTCATGGCCGAGCCTTTGCCGCCGGTGCCATGCGGTTCAATAACCTAACCTGTGACAACTGGACCAACGGCAGCAACTCTGGGCAGGCAATGGTCGGCCACCACGACCGTCTGAGCTCTTGGAACACCTCCTGGAATTCCTCCCATGCCAGCAAAGGCTGTTCGTTAGAAGCGCTTGCGCAGACCGGTGGTGCAGGGCGGTTCTACTGCTTTGCCAGCGACTAATCTTGAAAGGCCCCAATTGCCTTTTCAGCAAATAGGCAGGCATCCCCACCATATCCTCCCCTCTCAAAAAACACTGGCTATCATTGCCTTCTCTGGCGCGACATTGACAGCACAGGCTCAGCCCGCACCCCATATGGAAATGAGTACCCCTCTGGATTGGGTGCAAGAGGTCGCCACCGTTGCCTCGCAAGCCTGTGCCGCGATGGGCTTTGCCACCACTGTCACCGTTGTTGATCAGCGCGCTCAGCCGGGTGTGCAACTGATGCGAGAAGGGGCCTTCCCCCAAAACGTTCAAATCAGAAGCCGAAAGGAAATCACCACAGCATCGTGTCGTACGGCGACTGCGGTCATCGAAGCAGAAACGCGCATGAGCCATCCCTGGGGGCTGCCTTCAACGAAATTGGCCTGCTCTCTCTGGCGGTGCACCCATCCTCTACCATGGACAAGTGATTGGTGTGATTGGAATTGCAGGCGCTCCGGGTCAAGATGCAGATGGCAACGACCTAGACGATCTCCGTGCCGCGGCAGGTATCGCAGCAATCGCAGATCACCTAGAGTAAACAGAAGGTCTTTTCAGAAAGTCGAGCGGCCAATAGCGGCGCTGCGCCTTAGGAAAAAACGGCCTTGCGCACCAGCCTTCGGTAGTGTCGAAGCGCCAGAGTTCGCAAAGCACGAAGCAAGATATGAGATCTTTCCCCCAACCATCCCAGTAGGGCACCAGCAACGACTTGAAACAGGAAATGCGCGCCAACTTCGATCCTCGACGCGCCAACATATCCACCGCTCAGGATTATGGCCCCCTTAACCCAGGGATTTTTCTTCACGCAACTGTTGACGAGGCTGCTGGTGCCAAAGGCAGCCGCCGCAGTGTGCCCAGAGGGGAAGCCGTGTTGCGCTCCGGACGGCCGCAAATTGATTGGGGCGTTTTGCAAGCCTCTCTTTGAGCCATGCACGACAGCTGCGACAGAAACCAGCCGGAACAGGTAGCTGGCGGCCTCACCGTTGACCACCGAACAAGTCAAGGCAGCAACTGGCAGGACAAGTTGCAGGTGATCGCCTGTACGGTCGACCTGACCGCGCCCCAAAAGCACAGTCAGCAGCAGTGAAGTTAAAACCAGACCGTTTCTGGTTTTGATGAAGTTCCCGAACATCACGATCTCTCCCCAAAGTTGGAGAGCAGCTAGTTCTCGATCCTGAATGCGGGCTGAACTGTCGAGACGGAGAATGATTTTCGGGGAAACAAAGCAAAAGAAGTGGATTCCCGTTTTTCATCTGAGCTCTTGAGAGTAGCAACAAATTCCCAGACGTTCCGACCCAATGGAGTCTTGGGCAACGGTGAAAGAAATAGGTTCCATCAAATAGCCATTTTGACATCAAGTTCACCACTGGCCTCAGCAGCCACCGCGTCTCACGCGGTATCGGAGCTCCTTCAAGCGGCTATGTTCAACTTTGCAAAGGTCACTAACTGCGCATTGCAGACCTCTGAAACTAAGCAATGAGCGGCCGCCGCTCAGATGATCGCTAGAGGTCTGTTCCCAGCCCAAAGCGGACATGCTGTTCTAGCCCTTTGGGCGGAAAGAAGACGTTTGCCATCCAAAGAACAAATGGCGACCATGGTGTGGTTAGCGGTCGATCCCAATCCCTCCGTTCAATGTCAGCTGCAGATCGGGAACCAGCCTGTTGTCATACATGAATACGATTCACGTAGGAGCGAGTTCTCAGCGTGCCTTTCTTAATTCCGTGCTGTTTCGTCCACTTGCAGGTGCTTGATGAGCAAGCGGAGCGGGATGAAGGACCGGTATTCCTGTGGGAAGTAAATATTGATACCGGGCATTGTGACACGATGCCCGGGCAAGATTTCCACAAGGTCGCTGCGCCCAAGACTGACTTCGCAAATCTCGCGGAAGGTATAGGCAATGCCTAGCCCCTGCATCGCCATATCAATCGTGACCGGGACCGAGTTTGCGACAAGGTTTCCAGGGGGGATAACCGTGTAGTCTCCGTCAGAACTGGCAAAAGCCCAGGGCGCCAATTGACCTGAGCTTTGAAAGCGATAGCCAAGGCAATTGTGGTTCAACAAGTCTTTGGGAAACTCTGGGACGCCATGTCTCTCAAGGTAGGCTGGGCTGGCCACCACGGCTGAGGTCAGCGCAGAGGTGAGTGACTTGGCAATCATATCCTGCGCAACCAGTCCCCCAAGCCGAAACCCGGCATGCAACCCTTCGTGAAGAATATCTGAGAACGCATCTGTCAGGGACAGTTCCAAACTGATCTCGGGGTATTTCGCTTGGAAAGATACAAGCTTATCCCTGAGCAGCAGCTGATAGGCAAATTCAGGTGCTGCCAGTTTCAGCTCTCCACGTGCCGAATGACCAGCAGAGCGTGCAGTTTCCAGCCCATCGGCCAGCTGCTCGAACGCTGGTCCAGACGCGCGCATCAAGGCGCGCCCGGCTTCGGTCAGGTTGATCGCACGCGTGGTGCGCACAAATAGCGCTGTCCCCAATTGATCTTCCAAGCTTTTCAACTGGTGACTCACGGTTGATCGCTTAATGCCAAGCGCCTGCGCAGCGGCACTCATGCTGCCCTCGCGGGCAATGGCGTTAAACACTTCAAGGGTCGAAAGCGGCAGTCTCATTGGTGTATATCCTGCACCATAGTGTTTGAAGTTCAGTCAATTGTTGTAAATATCAGCTGGGCTTAGGGTGAGGCAACACTGAAACGACCCCATCTGACATCGGATGGAAAACATCTGAGGCCTGATATGAAAACGCTTGTTTTGACTGCCCATCCCGATCTGGACACCTCGTCGGTCAATCGCCGCTGGTATGAGGCTCTGTCGCGGGAACCAACGGTCACCACCCGCGACCTGACGGCGGTCGGCGGCCCCGAAATGCGGTTCGAACCGAGGGCTGAACACGTGGTTTTGCGAAGCGCGGATCGGGTGCTGATGCAATTTCCGTTCTACTGGTATTCGGCGCCACCGGTGCTCAAGGCCTGGCTTGATCAGGTGCTGTTACCGGGATTTGCCTACGGACCTGGCGGAGATCAGCTGGTTGGCAAGGAATTGGGGCTGGTGATTTCCACTGGCGGCCCCGCGAAGAGCTATGCCAGCGGCTCTTACAACAGCTTCACCATGACTGAGTTCCTTACCCCGTTTGAGCAAACCGCAAAAATGGTTGGAATGCGCTACTTGCCTCACTTTGTGCTGCACAGCGCTATGTCGCGGGATCGCGCCATAGTCGATGCGAGCATCCCGGCGGTGATCTCCTATGCCACAACGCCCATCGCTGATCTGCACCTTCGAAAAGAACGAGTGCCTGCTTAATTCAGCTTCACATGAAATCCAGCCGTAGCGCCTGCTTGGGCGAACGGCATCCTTTTGCCAATCCCCGACTGAAACAGGAGCAAACCATGGCACTTACCACCGGAGACAAAATCGAAATCCAAGACCTGATGGGGCGCTTTGCGCTGGCCGTTGACGTAAATGGCCCCGAGGCCATGCGTGATCTGTTTGTCGATGATGCGCAGTTCATCGTTGAAGAGATGGGCATCCATCTGGAAGGGCTCGACACGATCGTAGAATGGATCACCGAAAACGCTGCGGTCTTCCCGCCGGGCCTGACCCATGTGCAAAGCAACTTTGTAATTGATGGCAATAACGACACCGCTGAACTGAGCTGCGTCAGCCAGGCGATCCAGAACCATGACGGCGAGATCAAGCACTTCGTGGTTGGGCGCTATTTCGAAACGCTGGTGAAAACCGCGCAAGGATGGCGTCTGAAGACCCACAAGCTGCAGGTGCAGGCGTGATCAGCCATACCCAACTCCAGAAAGGACACCAGACATGAAACTCTTTTCTGCCCCAGGCACCTGTTCTACCGCGATGCATATCGCCCTTGAATGGATCGGCAAACCCTATGAGGTCGAACATCTTGACCACGCCGCAATGAAGGCGCCGGATTATCTTGAACTGAACCCGTCGGGTGTGGTGCCGACTTTGGTGGACGGCGACATGGCTCTGCCGGAAGGGATGGCAATCCTGCTCTATCTCGTTGATCAGCACCCTGATGCAAAGATCGGTCCGGCGCCCGATAGCGCCGAACGCAAAGACCTGCATCGCTGGTTGGCCTACCTGACTGGAACATTGCACCCTTATTTCTGGCTTCATTTCACGCCAATGCGCTTTACCGTCGCCCCGGAAGGACAACCGCCAGTGCAGGCCGCCAGCCACATCCTGATAGACAAGGCGCTGACGCAGATCGACCAGCATCTTGAGGGACGCAACTGGATAGTCGGGGACCGCAAGTCCGTTGCAGATGCTTTCCTCTATCCGATGGCAAGCTGGGGCTATGATCTGGACAAGCCAACCAGCGCCTATCCCAACATCGACCGCGTCCTACGTAAATTGGCGTCGGACCCCGCGGTGCAGAAGGTGCATGAGATGCAAGGCACCTCGGCGCGAGTTGATCTTGCCGCGTGAAACTGGCTTAGGCAGAAAGCTTCAGGTGACGTGTAAAATACGGCCGTTGCATCGAGAGTGATAGCTTTCTGGCGATAACGGGTGAAAATACCTGACCTGTTTTTAGTCTGGCGTTGGAAATTCTGTGTAATTCCCCCCAAGATACTCAGGCACTGAGTGGAACAGCGCTGTTAAGGGTATCGCAATGTCCGATTTGGGTTGCCGAACCTTTAATAGTCGTGTTTGCACCAATGTCAGCTCCGTGCAGTTTATCAAACTTTGCAAATGTGGCTTTCTGCGCATAGCCGACGTAGCAGGGGGCAAAGCAGCTGGCGCCGATCCGTCCAGGTTGTGGATGGCTGCTGTCAGCCCAAAGCGGTCATTGACAGAGACTGCCACGCAATCAATGCCGCAGTTGCGAGATCTTCGGGCCGTTTTCCCGAAAGCAGCCGTTGAATCACCCTGACCTTGGATCGCCAATGCTGCAGTCAGCACCAGCGGCAGCTATGCGCAGATGGCGACCTTTGCAAAATAGTCAACTTTCTCTAAGCGGACATTCAATCGAGCAGTAAGGCTAATGGATATGGGTCATTCCACCCAATGATCAGGGCTTCATGAAAGTAAGAACCGCGCTAGTTGCGAGAGATCGTTCGAAACACAGCAATGGTCTTTCGGCGCGTTTCAGCCGAAGGGCGGGCCTTGTTTGGGTTGCGCTCCTATGTGACCTGGGCGTAGATGGTGAAGAACCTCCTAGGGGGGATATCTGAGGAAACCAGAGCCGGGGCTGGACAGGGCAGACACGAGAATGAACCAGGGCAAAGACATTGTGCGCTTGCTTCGGCGAATGCTGCTTTCAGTGGCCTGTTTCGGTCTGATCATCTGGACCCTAGCGCCCTCTACCGCACATGTGCCGCAGCTCGTCGAGCCCCTTCAGGAACACGTAGAGATGATCACTTCTCACGGGCACTCTCATGGGTTGGAAGAAGAAATGATGTGGGCCATGCACGGGCACAGTCACGATGCGGCCGATCACGATCACACCCAGGCTGCTCTTTTCCCAGCCCAAATAACTCAGACCTCTTTTGATGCGCGTGCCGCATGGCGTGGCAGGCTGTCGGGGCGTTGGTCTTCTCTTCTCTATCGCTTGGATCGTCCGCCACGCGCGTGATGAAGGGTCTTGATTGGCCTTTCATCCCGATTTTTGCGGACAATCCAAGGAGAAACACATGCAATCCGCTTTTGCGGATGGTCGGCGCTATCGTGTCCTGCGCAGCGCGACCATCCTCCCTCTTTTCGCGGCCCTGGCGCTCATGGCGTCAACAGCCGCTGCCCATAATGTCACCGAAGGTGACGCAGGCTATATCCAAGAAATCTGGGGAGTGAACATCATTCCCTTTATGTATCTGGGGGCCAAACACATGGTCACCGGCTACGATCACATCCTGTTCCTGCTGGGTGTCGTCTTCTTTCTCTACAAGATGAAAGATGTCGGCATCTATGTCAGCATCTTCGCCCTAGGGCATTCCACCACAATGCTGGCAGGCGTCTGGTTCGGCTGGGGCGTCAATGCCTATATCGTCGATGCCATCATTGGCCTGTCGGTCGTCTACAAGGCGCTCGACAACCTTGGCGCCTATCAACGCTGGTTCGGATTTCAGCCCAATACCAAGGCCGCGACACTGATCTTTGGCCTGTTCCACGGAACCGGGCTCGCCACCAAGATCCTGGACTATGAGATCGCCTCGGAGGGGCTTTTGCCCAACCTGTTGGCCTTCAACATTGGTGTTGAGATCGGACAGGTCCTCGCCCTTGGAGTGATCCTGATTGTCATGGGATACTGGCGCCGCTCACCTGCCTTCCTGCGCCAGGCCTATATTGCAAACGTCGTGATGATGACCCTCGGGTTCATCCTTGTGGGCGTGCAAATCACCGGATTTTTCGTCGCCTGATGTGCGGCATGGAGACAAGAACATGTTTAATTCCAACAAACCTTCCCTGGAAGATCTGCCCACCACGGCGCAGCTTCTCAAATCCACAGCCATTGCTGCCGCATCGGCCATCGTGATCCTGACAACCATTGTTCTGCCGTCCGAATATGGCATCGACCCAACGGGCGTCGGCCGAATGCTGGGGCTGACGGAAATGGGCGAGATCAAGGTGCAGCTTGAAGAAGAGGCTGAGGCTGACCGCCAGATGGGGGGCGCCGAAGAGGCTCAATCCAGTTTGCTCAATGATATCTTTGGTCTGTTCGTAGGGGCAGCTCATGCGCAGGAGACCGAGGTCTGGCGCGACGCAGTCACCTTCACCTTGGCGCCGGGCGCCTCTACGGAGTGGAAACTGGTCATGAGCCAGGGGCAGACGGCAGAGTATCGCATGAATGTCGAGGGAGGACGGGTGAACTTTGATTTGCATGGCCATGGGTCCGGTCAGTCCGTCACCTATGAAAAAGGCCGCGGGTCTACAGGATCCGAAGGTACTATTTCTGCCAATTTTGCGGGTGAGCATGGATGGTTTTGGCGCAACCGGGATAAGGTCGATGTCACGGTCAAGGTTCAGGTGCGCGGCGAATACATAGAGTTCAAGAACGCTAGCTAAGACCAAAAGAGCTGCCATTCGGATTTGGAAATTGGAATGGCAGCTTTTCATCTACTGTTCTGCCTACCTATGTCTGCTTTGGGCTGACAGCAGCTACCCGAAACCGTGTCTACCCACGCGCAGGTTTAAAGTAGTGGCGCTGCACCGCTGCGAGGTAGTATTGTGCGCACCTCAAACTTGAAAAACGTAGGCAAGATAGCCAGATACCACCCTTCCTGTTCAACAGAAATGAGGTGGACCTTGATTTCCCCTGAAGAAGCAAAATGTCTTCTAGAGCGACTTGGCGCTTCAAAGCGCCTGATCAAGCATGCCGATTTGGTATTAGAGGCTGGTCAGGAAATCTTGCTCCTTTTAGAGGAGCTAAATGTCGAAATTGACGAGCCTCTGGCTCTTACCGGCATGGCACTGCACGATGTCGGCAAGATAGCTCATCCCAATGAACTCAGGGAAAGCGGCAATTTGCATGAATCGGCAGGACAAAAATTGCTATTGGAGCAGGGCGTTAGTGAAAAAATCGCCCGGTTCTGCATAAGCCACGCGCAATACCAGGAAATGAGCGTTTCGTTGGAGGAACTGCTGGTCGCTTTGGCCGACAAGTTATGGAAAGGTAAGAGAGAACCCGAATTGGAACTTCGCGTGATCGATGAGGTCGCAGCAAGACTACAGAAAGATAGATGGGCAGTATTTGAACAGCTCGACACGGGCTTTGAAGCTGTTGCGGCAAGTGGCGACAGAAGGTTGGCGCGAAGCACCCTATGACTGTGAAAAAGACAAACTCAATTGGAGTTTTCCCAGATAGCAGCAAAATTCGTTTTGCGGCTCTTCAGCCCCAGATCGTGCTGCACCACTAACCAATGACTGCTTCTCACGCGGCTGCGCAGCGCCTTCTAGCAGAGAGCCCAGAGGGATAGGCTGACTTTGCAAAGGTCGCAATCTGCGCACAGCCGACCTTGAGGCGCGGCGCAGCATGTAGGTTTCGGTCTGCCAGGGTTTGAAGGGCCGCTTTTGCCAGTTTAGCCGAGAACTTTCGCTGACGCAGCTAAGGTCCGGTTTCCACCCTCTGTGTCAGCGCCCGGTCGCTCGCTGCACCTTGCACGAATGTCTTGAATGGGCTGACAGCAGTCACCCACCGCCCTTGAAGGTTCGCGTGACCATCACGACGCATGGGCAACGGCGGCTATGGGCGGGAAGCGAGCTTTGCAAAATCTAAAGTACGATGCAGCGCGAAGATGAGGGATCGGCCCATAGCGGCTGTTGAGTTTAGATCAAATCGCTGCTGTCCAGCTTTCGCATTCCTGCCATTCGAACATCATGCAGCATCTTCGCGGTGGCAATGACTGTGCAAACATTGGCATTATGAGTACCGCGTTCTCGGATCATGCGGCAAAGAGATGCGCATTCCGAACCCACTACCCTTATAGAAAGGTGTTATGTCGCCACCATGTTTGCGAACAATTGTCCGAGCAATCGATAGGCCCAGACCAACGTTACCCTCCGACACATTGCGAGAACTGTCCAGGCGCAGGAAAGGCGTAAAGACCTCTTCAAAAGAATCGGCAGGAATGCCCGGGCCGTTGTCGTAGATCTCCACCTGTATTTGCTCTGGTGTTTGTTTTAGTTCTATCCGCACTTCGGTCCCATGTTTGAGGCCATTATCCAGAATATTGCGAAACACTCTCTTGATCGAAACCGGTCGGCAGGACAGGAGAAACGAAGACTGGTGAGGAAATTCGATGTTGGTGCTTTCCAGCGCCAGTGCCTGCAGCATTTCGGTTAGATCAACCAGTTGTGGATCCTCCTCAGTCGCCTCCTGGCGAGAGAACTCCAAATAGCTGTCCACCATGGTGCGCATCTCTTCCGTGGTCTCAATCATGTCTTCGCGTAGGGCGTTCTCTTCAATGAACTCTGCCCGTAGCCTAAGCGAGGTAAGCGGAGTGCGCAGGTCATGATTGATTGCCGCGAGCATGGTTGTGCGGTCCGTTACAAAACGGCTCAATCTTTCCTGCATCCGATTAAAAACACGCGCGGTTCTTACAAGTTCAACCGGGCCCTTTTCGGGAATTGCCTGTATCATTTCGCCACGACCCAGCTGTTCAGCGGCCTCTGTAAGGTCTCGCAGTGGTTTGGTGATACGGCGGGCAAGAACAATGATGCTGCCCCCGATGCCGATAAGCGAAGTAAAGGCGGACAGCAAAACTGGCACAAGATAGACTGAAGAATCTGCGAGACTGTGGGATGTGATATTTAGCCAGGAACCGGTCTTGAGCTGAACAGAGATGGTCCAATGCGGGCAGTCACTTTCAATCGTTGGGCTATTCTGTTGCACTAGGCAATGCTCTTGGAGAGTCCCGAAAAGCACTCCCAAAATATCAAAAATGTCGATCCGGTGTACCGAGGTCAGGATCGTATATCCTGGCATATTCGCTTGTAGTTCTTTGGCGCGAAAAGATTCCTTCAACGGTTCAGAACCCCAGGGATTTTGCGTGAGTAGGAATTTTATTTCTTCGCTGGTGGATGTTTCCAGAACCAGCTCCCGTTGGGCCTGATCACCGGTTTCCAGAAGCTCGATGGTACGGGAGATTTTTTGGAAGAAAAAGGCATCGTCATATTCGTCAAATTTGTTGTCAGTGTAACTGAAGACACCAATGACAACGAGCGACTGTGTCACAACTGTTGCAATGACAGTGACGGCAATCATCTGTCCTGCCAGACTTTGGGGAAGCCACCTCACAGCCGCACCACATCGCAGCTGAAGGTGTAGCCGCCGCCCCAGACGGTTTTGATGAACTCAGGTTTCTTGGGGTTGTCTTCGATTTTTTTTCGCAAACGGCTGACCTGATTGTCGATACTGCGATCAAAGACTGTGCCCGCGCGTCCGCTGACCTGATCCAGCAGTTGGTCGCGTGATAACACCATACGCGGGTGTAGCAGGAAAGAGCTGAGCAGTTTGAATTCGACGCTGCTCAGTTCGACCTCTTCTTCCGGGTTGGTGATCTTGCTCAGATGTCTTTGCCCCATGTCCAGCTGCCAGGGGCCAAACTGCATAAAGCCATCAGACAGCTCTGAATATTGCTTGGGCAGACTGTTGACGCGCCGTAGGATGCTACGGATCCGGGCCAAGAGCTCGCGAGGATTGAAGGGCTTGGTCACATAGTCATCAGCCCCTAGCTCCAGCCCGACAATCCGGTCGGTTTCATCCGTAACGGCTGTCAACAAAATGACCGGGATGTCACGGGTTTCGCGAACGCGTCGACAGATATCTAAACCGCTTTCACCGGGCATCAGAATATCCAAAACCACAAGGTCAATATTGGCTGTTTTTAGTGCATTGTAGGCTTGGGTGCCATTGGCGGCTTTTGTGGCACGAAACCCATTGCGCTCCAGGTATTCGGCCAAGGGATCGCGGATCTTCTTGTGGTCATCAACGACCAGAATATGTGGTTCATGCGCAGGCATCACTTGGGTCTTTCTCGGTACTGTTGGCACCAGCCTAGCTACTTTATTAGGTAAAAAGAATTGCCCAATTGTCGCCAGATATATCAGAGGCGATGCCTGATACATTTTTTTACATTTGCCTCAGTGAACGGCACAAATTGGCGACAATGGCTGCCTAGCTGACAAATCGAAAATGACATGAGGCGTTCGGTTTGACAAAGAACAGCAGCCAGGGGCATCGCCCAGAGGGTTGGGTAAGTGGAAGTACGAGGCAGCCGGGATCACGCCGACTGTGGAGCGCCTTTGCGGTTTTATCAACGGGCCTGGTGGCCTGTAGTGAATTGCAACCAATACCACTGGAGGAACCGAATAAGCTTTTGAATGCGCCAGCGGAGTTCTCGAACCGTGCCTCCCTTAACAGTCAGATCACCGACACGCTGCTGGATCTGTTTGACGACGCCGCTCTGCGCGCCGCAGTAACCCAGGCCCTGGAAAACAATCTTGATGTCTTACTGTCAGCTAAACAGCTGGAACTGGCTGGGATTGATCTAAACACCACAAAGGCCGACGCTTGGCCACAGCTGTCAGGCAATGTGAATGCCAGCCGTGCCAACCAAGCCGGTGACAGCCTCAGCCCCGCGCTCGATGTACAGTGGGAAGTGGATATCTGGGGGCGCCAGTCGGACCGCCGTTTTGCAGCCAGGGCCGACCAGCAAGCACAGATCGCCCGTCATGATGCCATGCGAGCCTCAACTGCAGCGCAGCTGATGCAGGCCTGGTTTGATGCGGTGACCGCGCACAAACAACAGACGCTGGAGGGGCAGCGTTTGAAGGTTCTGCAGGCCAGTGCGCAAAACGCCCGCGAAAACTACCGGTCTGGTATTGGCGCCCTGGAAGATCTGTCGGCCATTGAACGCGATGTAGCCTTGTCCAAAGCCGCCCTGGCACTGAACACGGGACAATCGCACGACGCTGTCCGCGGGGTCGAGATTCTGTTGGGGCAATATCCGGACAACGATCTTGCGGTCCCGGCCTACCTTCCCCGCCTGTTGCCCGCCCCGGCGGCTGGGGTTCCCCTGACAGTTCTCACCAACCGACCTGACATGCGGGCGGCCTGGCAGGATGTGGTGGCTGCCAACAAACGTATTTCGGTCAGCCAAAAAGACCTGCTACCACAGATTTCCATCACCGGACAGTTCGGCAGCACCAGTTCCGATTTTGGCGCTCTCAGCCATGGGGCCACGATCTGGTCATTGGCCTCGGCGCTAACAGTACCGATTTTCCAGGCGGGACGTTTAAAAGCCAATATTGCCAGTTCCAAAAACCGTGCTGATCAGGCCGTTCTCACCTACTTGCAGACCGCCCTCACGGCCTTTGCCGAGGTCGAGCGTGGGCTGGAGCAGGAACATATTCTGGCGCGGCGTGAAACACAGCTTGCGGCGGCCGTCACCCATGCCCGAGCAGCAGAAACAACCACAGAAACACGCTATCGCGCCGGACTGGTGGATATCCTCAGCCTGCTGAGCGCGCGCAACGCGGTGTTTGACATTCAAAGCCAGCTTTGGGCCTTGCGGAACGCGCGGTTGCAAAACCGCGTGGCGCTTGGCCTGGCGCTGGGAACCGGAGTTTGATCTCATGCTCAAGAAACTGACTGGGGCCGCCGTCCTGGCCGGGGCCTGCGCTTTCCTGCTTTATGCCCCCAGCGAAGACAGCACACCAAGCCTAGCCGAGGAAATATCGCCGCTCATACCGGCAGAGGTGCATCTGCTGCGCCCCGGTCCAAAACAGGATCTGATTACCAGCCATGGCCAAATAAGCCCGCGTTGGCAAAGCACGCTGTCCGCCGAGGTCAGTGGGCGTGTCGTTTCTATCAGCCCGGCATTGTTAACCGGCTCCCAGTTCAAGCGGGGCGATATCCTGGCAGAAATCGAAGATACCACCTATCGCAGTGCCGTGGCCTCAGCACACTCCTCCTTGGCTTCGGCGCAACGGGCCCTGTTGGAAGAAGAGCAGCGCGGGAAACTTGCCTTGGACAACTGGCGGGCCTCTGGTCTTGGTGGCGAGCCCAGCCCTTTGACCCTGCGCCAACCGCAATTGGCAGAGGTTCAGGCTGCACTTGAAGCGGCTGAGGCGGCCCTGGCGCAGGCTGAATACGATCTGCATCAAACGCGTATTTCGGCCCCTTTTGACGGAGTGGTGGTCAGCCGCAGCCTCAACCCCGGCGAAGTCATCCAGTCCGGCAGCCAAATTGCCGTGGTGTTTGACGCCAGTGTCTTTGAGGTCACTACGCCGCTCACAGCTGATCAGATGAAGCGCCTGGACCTGGATCCGAAAGGCGAAGGTACACGCGCAAGACTGTCCACCCCACAGGGCAACAATTGGTGGGGGCGGATTGTCCGGGTAGACCCGGCGGTGGATGCGCAAAACCGCTGGGTCAATGTCGTGGTGGAGATGGATAGCCATGCAGGTGCCATGCCTGGGCAATTTGTCACTGTTGATCTGCAAGGCCGCCACCATGCGGCGCTTTATGACATACCAGAAGCGCTGATCTCTCGTCAGGGGCAGCTCTGGTTTCTGGATGAAACAGATCACCTGAAGTCGGTTTCAGTTGAACCAATCTTTGTTGCCGACGGCCGATATTTTATTACTCCTCCAGCAGGGCATGAGACCGAGTTGCGAGTCGCCCTGCCCCGCAGCAGCTACCTAAAAGGCTCCAAAGTCCGGCCCCGCGTTATCGCTGCATCGCTGCCATTGGAAGAGCTGCGCGCCAATTTGAAGATTGGGAACACAAACCAATGAGCACCCAAACGCCGAAGCCAAAACAAGAACAGGCCAAAGGCTGGATCAGTTGGTTTGCCCGCAACACAGTGGCTGCCAATCTGCTGATGCTGATCATCCTCTCCATGGGCTTGATCACTGGAATGAATATGCGCACCGAGGGCTTTCCCGCTGATGCCCCGCGCAATGTCACTATTACCGTCAACTTCGAAGGGGCCTCGCCTGAGGACGTAGAAGAAGGCGCGGCTGTTAAGGTGGAGCAGGCCTTGAATGGGTTGCAGGGGATTAAGCAGATCATCTCGACCATCACGGCCGATGCGGCGATCACCACGGTGCAGGGGATCAAGGATTATCCGCTGGCGCAGCTCAAATCCGATATCAAGGACCGGGTCGATGCAATCACCAGCTTTCCAGCCCAGGTCGAAAGCACCACCATCGCGCTGGAACAGGAAGAGCGCCATGTGATCTATGTGCAGGTCATGGGCGGGCAGGATCACGCAACCCTCAAGGAAGCTTCCCGCCGGGTCCGCGAAACCCTTTTGGCCCTTCCCGCTGTCAGCAAAGTCACCACCGAAGGCGCTCGCGCTTCCGAGATCACGGTTGAACTGGAAGAAGAAAAGCTGCGCGCCTATGGGCTGACGTTTGAGGAGGTGGCACGGGCAGTGCAGGGCCGCTCGATCAGCCTGTCTGCTGGCACCCTGCAATCGGACCGCGGCACCCTAAGCCTGCAAAGCCGTAATCAGGCCTATTTTGGCAGCGATCTGCTGGAGACACGCATTCGGGTCTCACCACAGGGCGGCGTTGTGCGCCTGTCAGATGTGGCGCGGGTCATTGATGGCTTCACCGAGGATGCGATCCTGTCGATCTACAAAGGCGCCCCCTCCATCCGGCTGGACGTGCAGTTGATCGGCAAGGATTCCATTACCCAGACCTCGGATACAGTACAGGCCAAGCTGGAAGAGCTGCGGGCTGCGCCATGGATGCCGGAGGGTTTGACGCTTGAGAGCTGGCAGGATGAGGCGCAATCGATACGTGATCGCCTGGCTCTGATGTCCAAGAACGCCTTGACCGGCATGGCGCTGGTCTTTGTTATGCTGGCGCTGTTTCTGGATCTTCGGGTGGCCTTTTGGGTGGCGCTGGGTATTCCGGTAGCCTTTGCCGGAGCGCTCTATGTTATGGGGCCGATTGGCTATGATTACTCGCTCAATGACCTGTCGACCTTTGGCTTTATCATCACCCTTGGCATTGTGGTGGATGACGCCATTGTCACTGGCGAAAACATCTATGCGCACAAGCGAAAACATGGCGGCGGGGTAGAAACCGCAGTGCGTGGCGCACTAGAGGTCGCCACGCCCGCAACCTTCGGCGTGTTGACCACCGTAGCCGCCTTTTTTCCGCTGACGACTTTCTCCGGAGATTTTGGCGGCTCCTTCAAAATCATTGCCGTGGTGGTGATCCTGTGCCTGCTGTTTTCCTTGGTGGAGTCCAAATTCATCCTACCTGCCCATCTGGCCCATATGGATCTTCACAAAGCCTCTAAGAACACCGCAATCAGTCGAGGATGGCGGAAAACGCAGTCTAGCGTAGATCGGGCAATGCAAGGGGCAATCCAGCATCTTTACTTACCAATGCTGCGTATTGCCCTGCGCTATCCACTGCAGGCCATGATGATCTTTCTCGCCTCGATGATCTTTACCCTCGGCCTGTTAAGTCACGGCATCGTCAAGACCAACTTCTTTCCCAACAATGATTCCAGTGCGGTCTATATGTCTGTGACCCTGGAAAGCGGCGCGCCCCCAGCGCTCACTGCAAAGGTGGCGCGTCAATTAGAGGACAGCCTGATCAAAGCCGCCGAAAATCTGCAAAAAGACAACGGCATGACGGAGTCGCCAGTATCAAACTACTATGTCTCCTCAACCAAAGCCGAGAGCCTGTTGATTTCGGTAGCCCTGATTGATGGTACCAGCCGCGCCTTTGGATCTGGCGTTTTCGTTGACCGCTGGCGCGCGGCTGCTGGCCTGCCGGAAACCCTACCGGTCGGGGTGCAACAGATGGAAATCTATGCCGACTTTGACGGGGTTGAAGACCTGCACATTCGCTTTGGATCGGAAGATCCTGTGGTGGCGACCTCAGCTTTGGCGGAGCTGCAGCAACACCTCTCTACCATGCCGGAGCTATACGACATCCTCACAGATCTGGACAAAGAAACTCTGGAACTGTCATTTGAGCTGCTCCCCCTTGGTGAGGCCCTGGGCCTGACCAATCGCGACGTGATCACCCAGATCCGCAATGCGGTTTTTGGCTATGAGGCGCAGCGTATCCAGCGTGCTGACGAGGAGGTCCAGGTTCGGGTTCGCTACCCTGAAAATGAACGCAATAGCGTCAGTGATCTGAGCCAGATCCGGCTGCGCACGCCTGCGGGCGGAACGGTGCCCTTGAATACCGTGGTGCGTCTGCACCAACGTGAAACTCTGCTGGAGCTGAAGCGGATCGATGGCATTCGCACGGTTGAGATTTCCGCCAAGGTCAACAAGGACCTGTCCTCGGTCGCCGCTCTGGTAGCCAATTTGGAACGGGAGGTCTTCCCCGATCTGCTGGCCAAGCACAGCGGCCTGACACTCAGCATCTCTGGCGAGGCGGTTGAGGAAAAAGAGGCAACCGGCCAGCTTAGCAGCGGGTTTGTTCTGGCCTTGTTGATGATCTATGCGCTGCTGGCGATCCCGCTGAAATCCTATCTGCAGCCGGTGATCATCATGCTGGCGATACCCTTTGGCGTGGTCGGCGCAGTGATTGGCCATCTGGTCATCGGCTTGCCCGTGTCGCTGCTGTCGTTCTTTGGCATTCTGGCCCTCAGCGGGGTTGTGGTGAACGATTCCCTGGTTCTGGTCAGTCGCTACCGCAGCAATCTGGACAAGGGATTGGTGGGAGACGCTGCCCTGCTAGATGCCGGTCAGGCGCGTTTCAGAGCCGTGATGCTGACCTCAATCACCACCTTCGCCGGTTTGATCCCACTGGTTCTTGAGACTTCGGAACAGGCACAGATCCTTATCCCCATGGCTGTGTCTCTGGCCTTTGGCGTGTTGTTCGCGACCCTGATCACATTGTTCCTGATCCCCGTTTTGCTCAGCCTGAGTGCCGCTTTGTCGGACACATTCTTGCATCACTGGTTCGGCACATCAAAACGCCGAAGTGCCGCGTGACACTTTTTTACACTTTAGCCCTGTCTCGCGACAAATGCGCGAAATCAGCGCGGTAAACCGCTGCGAAGACCCTCTTCAAAAGGACTGAGAAAGAGATATGAAACCACTTTTCAAACTAGCGGCTGGGGCCGGAGTATTCCTGATCGCAGCATTCCCAGCAGGCCGCGCGCTTGCAGAAGGTGATTGGGAAGGCCGGATCGGTATTGGAGCTGTATCAGGGCCAGAGTTCCTCGGCTCCAGCGAGACAGATACCGGAGCTATGCCCATGTTCGAACTGAACTGGCGCGATCGCATCTTCATCGGCCCCGGTGGCATTGGCTATTCCTACAATGCAGACGCTTTCACGGTTTCAGCTTCGGTTGGCTATGACTTTGGACGCGATGAAAGCGATAGTGTTTTCTTGAATGGTCTTGGGGATATCGACGGAGGTGCGACCTTTAACCTGGCGTTCGAATACGAATTAGGTCCGGTCACGCCATATCTGGAAATGACCAAATATACCAAGGGCTCTGAAGGTGTAAGCGCCACGGTCGGCCTTGAGGGCACGATCCCTTTGCGGGTTCTGACCGGCCGGATGTCGATGGCGGACATGGGGCGTTTTGACTCTCCACGAGAGGCTGGCCCGATGCTGATCGCCGGGCTGTCTGCGGATTGGGGGAACGATGACTTCAATCAGACCTACTATGGTGTTTCCAGTGCGCAGGCGGGCACTTCGGGCCTAAGTCAATTCACTGCAACCAGTGGTTTTCACGCAGTCAACCTGGAACTCGGCATTCGTGCCCCATTGACAGATCGCTGGAGCCTTGGGGCCTCGGTGACCTATTCTGAACTCATGGGAGATGCCAAGAATAGCCCCTTTGTGCAGGACAAAAGTGGCACTTCTGTTGGTCTCTTTGCCATGTACAGTTTCTAAATCAACCGGCCATTGAAAGACTAGGAAGCCAAGAGTGGAGCGCCTTTTTCTTCTATTTGTTGTGGTGACCTTGGGATACATAGCTCAGAGTTATGATCCCAAAACCTACGCCCAAAGCCCGGATCCCTCAATGACCTCACCGAAAAGGGTGCCTGTAGGCTCATTGATCAAAGACAGGTTTTCACAAAGATAGCGCAACTGGGTGCTCCATCTGCTTGTTGCAACCCTTTCCCAAGGGAACGGCCGCTTTCACCAATTTGCTATTGAAGTACTGCACTTGCGGCGAAGTTCCGCTTTCCGCCCCCCATGCAAGGGCCTCACCTCATGTCGTGCCAGGCACGGATGACTACTTCGGGCTGACTGCTGTCATCAGGCGGCTGGGAACTCGTGCGGTATTGCTACGACCCTGCCGCCGCACCGCCGCATGTCCGCTTCGAGCCCAAAATCCCGAATGCTGCAAGGTGCGTGGATGTCAGCTTTCGGCCTCAGTGAAACAGCGCGAATGAGTAATGTCATTGAAGATTGCTATTTTATCGAGTGCTATCTGAGTGCCTTCACGAACGATACCGGAGCGAAATAGAATGACTTCGTCAAATTCAGTCGAGGCGGGGACTGCTAGTTCATCGGGCAACACCGGGCCGCCACCAAAGCTACCATACCAAGCGAACAGAACAGGCTGATTACATGCCTCGTAAGCACCTGAGATTAAATCTTCATTCGCTCTATCCAAAGCCCATGAGATTGAAATGTCGGAGCGCCATACCGAACAGCACCTTCATCGTCAGGCATATCTGGATGGCCGTC
>NZ_LIKT01000032.1 GCF_001294455.1 Phaeobacter sp. 11ANDIMAR09 | reverse complement strand
CACGTCTTTGCTGCCGCCATCGGGTGCAATGAAGCCGAAGCCTTTGGTCGAGTTAAACCATTTTACGGTGCCTGAAGCCATATCCGTAATCTCCTAGTAAGATGCTGCCCGCGTTGGTGCGGCAGCCCGGCGTGGTAGGTCTGGATCGATAGACTGAACGCCGTAAACAGGAGACAGTGGGTCGAAAAAGAAAAACGTAAGCGTCGCTTATATGCCTCCGAAACGGCATTTTTTCAAGGGTGAATCTAGCAGTATGACTGGCAACCACGACTGCGGGGGCAGTATTTCGCTTGAAAAACCAGGTGCACCCGCGCGTGGATCTGAAGCCCAGCCTCGGTATCATCCGAATCTCACGCGCCCCCAAACTCAGCGGCCTGCTCCGTTTTGTGGCGCCTTGGGCCTTGCAGCACCTGGGGGCTTTGCGCCTATATGCGGCAAGCGCAAAGGATCCGGCACATGAATGACGACAGCATCAGCGAGATCGAGCACCTGATAGCCTTGATGGCGAAACTGCCTGGTATGGGGCCGCGGTCGGCGCGACGCGCAGTTCTGCATCTTATTCGCAAACGATCCCTACTTCTCACGCCGCTGGCCGACAGCCTGAGCCAGGTCGCTGCCAATGCGCGTGAATGCCTGAATTGCGGCAACGTCGGCACCCGCGATATCTGTGGCATCTGCACCGATGAAACCCGCGCCAATGGAGAGATCTGTGTGGTCGAAACTGTCTCGGATCTGTGGGCGATGGAACGCGCTGCCAGTTTCAAGGGGCGCTACCATGTCCTGGGCGGCACCCTCTCGGCGCTGGATGCCATTGGCCCAGAGGAGCTGCGGATTCCCCGGCTGGTAGACCGGGTGGCCAGCGAAGGCATGCGGGAAGTCATTCTGGCTCTGAACGCCACCATTGATGGACAGACCACTGCGCATTACATCGCGGATCAACTGGAGGGGCAGGTTCAGATCACCACACTGGCGCAGGGGGTGCCAATTGGCGGCGAGCTGGACTATCTGGACGACGGCACGATCATCGCAGCCTTGAACGCCCGCAAGCAGCTGTAAAGGCCGGGCATAGCTCTCTATAGTCGGGAACTGCTGAGCCTGGCCCCGACACAAAAGGCCACACCCCTAGAGGCATGGCCTTTGGAATTGCACAGCGTATGGACGCTTTAGAGACGTGGATCGTCAGAATTGTCTTCGTCGTCTGACTCATCCGTATCAGGCAGATTAAAGAAGCTATCCGCATCAACAACAGGATCTGCGCTGGGACGTTCACTGTCACCCCCCAGCGTAAAGGTCTCCAGACCTTCAATCCCGGCGGGGATTTTGGGTTCGGCTTCCATACCAAGCGACTGCTCGGTCGAAACCAGTTTCCGGCGCTCGTCATCGCTCATCACGCCACCTTCGGCGGCTTTCTTGGCCGCAGCCTTTTGCACGATGGAATCCAGCTCAGACTGTTTACACAGGCCCAGCGCAACCGGATCAATTGGCTGCATGTTGGAAATGTTCCAATGGGTGCGTTCGCGGATCGACTGAATGGTCGGCTTGGTGGTGCCCACCAGTTTCGCAATCTGGCCATCCGACAGCTCAGGGTGGAACTTCACCAGCCAGAGAATCGAATTGGGCCGGTCCTGACGCTTGGACAGCGGTGTGTAGCGCGGACCACGGCGCTTTTCTTCGCCCGCAGCTGCCGCGTTGAACTTGAGCTTCAGCTTATACAGCGGATTGGCTTCGGCCTGGCTGATCTCATCCTGGGTCAGCTGGTTGTTGGCGATCGGGTCAAAGCCCTTAACCCCAGCAGCCACATCGCCATCCGCAATCCCCTGAATTTCCAACTCGTGCATGCCGACGAAATCCGCGATCTGCTTGAAGCTGATCGTTGTATTGTCCACCAGCCACACAGCGGTCGCCTTGGCCATCAATGGTTTTGCCATGAGCTCATCTCCTAAACCTACATCCTGCCCCAAAATACAACTTTCCCGTCGCCTGAATTAGGCTGCCCCGGTGGTTTGGGGTCGGTTTCCATTGTCGGGGAACTTCAGTCCTATATAGTCGCGCTGTTTTCATAAGGAAAGAGGCGATGCACAGGTTCTTGTTCGCAGCAATTTTGACCCTCACCGGGTTTCTCGCCCCAGCCGCTCAGGCAGATGGCGAGAAGGCAGGTGAATTCGACTATTACGTATTGGCGCTCAGCTGGTCGCCCAATTGGTGCGAGATCGAAGGCGATGCCAAGGGCTCAGATCAATGCGATCCGCGCCATGATTTTGGCTGGACCCTGCACGGGCTCTGGCCGCAGTTTCATCGCGGCTGGCCCAGCTATTGCAACACGCCCGAGGCCCCGCCCCGGCGGAGTGAAACCGCCGAAATGGCTGATATCATGGGAACTCCCGGTCTGGCCTGGCATCAGTGGAAGAAACACGGCACCTGCTCTGGTCTGGCTGCCCATGCCTATCTTGACCTCTCCCGTGCTGCCTATGACGGGGTCAACCGGCCACAGATTTTTCGCAAGCTTGACCGCGCGGTGACCCTGCCTGCGGCTTTGATCGAAAAGGCCTTTTTGCAAGCCAACCCGCAGTTTGACGCCGACAGCGTGACCGTCACCTGCCGTGATCACCACATTCAAGAGGTGCGCCTGTGCCTGTCAAAGGATATGCAGCCGGTGCCTTGCGGCCGCGATGTGATCAAGGATTGCAGCCTGACCGACGCGCTGTTTACACCGATACGCTGACCCTTTGCTGCCACGCCCTGGCAGGGGCACAGGGAATCGCTTCTTGAGCCAAAAACAGACCCTAAGAAGCAAAAGGCGCGCCCGAAACCCGAGCGCGCCTTTGGTGTTTCTATCTGCTTTCAGATCAGTCGCTTTCGCCAGCGACCTTGAGAACGATCTTGCCGATATGGCCCGAGCTTTCCATCCGAGCATGGGCCGCAGCGGCCTCTTTCAGCGGGAATTCACTGTCCATCACCGGCGCCAGTTTGCCGGCCTCAATGAGTGGCCAGACCACTTCCAAGAGATCCTGGGCGATACGCGCCTTAGCCAGATCGCTTTGTGGGCGCAGGGTCGAGCCGGTGACGGTCAGGCGGCGCGCCATGATCTGGGCAAAGTTCAGCTCGGCCTTGGGACCGGACAGAAAGGCGATGTGAACCAGGCGGCCATCATTGGCCAGGGTTTTGATATTGCGAGGAATATAGTCTCCCCCAACCATATCGAGGATCAGGTCAGCACCACCTTCAGCCCGTAGCACTTCGACAAAATCTTCATCCTTGTAGTTGATCGCACGTTCCGCCCCGAGATCCAGACAGGCCTGGCATTTCTCCGCCGATCCAGCGGTGGTAAAGACCCGCGCGCCCAGCGCCGAGGCCAACTGGATTGCAGTCGTCCCGATCCCCGAAGATCCGCCATGCACCAAAAACCGCTCGCCTGCTTCCAGCCCGCCGCGGGTGAAGACATTGGACCAGACGGTAAAGCAGGTTTCTGGCAGGCAGGCCGCCTGTTTCAGGCTCATCCCAGCAGGAAGTGGCAGGCAATGTGCCGCCGGGGTGGCTACGTATTCGGCGTAGCCACCGCCAGGAAGCAGGGCACAGACGTGATCCCCAATGCTGAGCCCGGTGACACCAGCGCCCAGCGCCATGACTTCGCCCGCCGCTTCCAGACCCGGCAGATCGCTGGCGCCGGGGGGCGGATTATAGGCCCCTGCCCGTTGCAGGGCGTCCGGGCGATTGACCCCCGCATAGGCCACTTTCAACACCACCTGGCCATGCTCTGGCACGGGCACCGGGCGCTGGGTAAGGGTCAGAACTTCCGGCCCGCCGGGGGTGGAGATTTCAATAGCACGCATCATATCGCTCATACAGGGGATCCTTATTGTCTTGGACCGAGGGTGCAGCCCGGCCCCTATCCAGTTTTGCAGGTATCGTGACCGACCAGCCGGGCAAAGCCCAGCCCGATCTTGCGTCACATCGCGCGACGCTTCGCCCTAGAAAACTGCGCGGTCAGCGCTGTCGGCCTGGCATATCATCCTGACCCGCAGGCGGTTTGATCTGCGACGACAGCCACTCCGACCCCGCCATCAGCGGTTTCAGCAGAGGGTTCTTGCGCATATCTGCCTTGACCTTCTCGAACTGCATCACATTGTCGATGCGCCGATCCAGAAACTCCCAGGTCGCCTGATGGTCGGGACTGTCATCCCCGAGCCAATACAGCAGCGTCGAGGAATAGACCCCCGACAGGATGGTGCGCTTGCTGTACCAGTTCAGGTCGTCCGATGTGTCGCCCAACGCGGCCCAAATGGCGTCACAGGTACCCCACAGCGCCTTGGCTCCGGTAGCGGCATGTTGCGGCAGGGCAAAAAGCGTCACCCCACGACGCACGGCTTCCTTGTCCTCGGTCACTTCCAGCCGATAGCGGATCATAGCGGCGATTCGGTCGCGGAACCGCAACTCGGAAAGATCCGTCTCGGACAGACGCGCCAACATCATCTGATCACCGCGCCGGTGATAGGCCAGCGCCAGATCCACAGCGCCGCGTGGACAAAGCGCCTGCGCCAGCACCGGATTGACGCCGCTGTCAGAAACCGCGGCGTCAAATGTTGCTTTGGACCAGCCGTCAAACACCACATGCAGCAGGGCTGCATCCAATAGTTGGCTCACCAGATCGCTGGAAGGGTCTGACTGGTTGTGCTGGCCGCTCATGGGGGTCTCCCGGAATTGAAATGTGGGCTCTCCCTGTCAAATAGGGAGTCGCGTCTTGATATCACAGTACTAGACAACAAACAGGAGCTTTGCTATATGGCCCCCTCCTGCAAATCCTTGCAACTCTATCTAGAAAGGTGGTGAAAACCACATGCAGGTTAGTGTTCGTGACAACAATGTCGATCAGGCGCTCCGCGCTCTGAAGAAAAAGCTGCAGCGTGAAGGCGTCTTCCGCGAAATGAAGCTCAAGCAACATTTCGAAAAGCCGTCCGAGAAAAAAGCGCGCGAGAAAGCTGAAGCGATTCGCCGTGCCCGTAAACTGGCGCGTAAGAAAGCACAGCGCGAAGGTATGCTCTAAGCTCCTTCTATCCGCCTTTTGGCTTCCAGTCTTTTCTGGACACAAAGTTGATGACCCCCGCGCCCTGGGCTCGGGGGTTTGTCATTTCCGGGCTGCCGCCTGGTGCTGAACTTCATTTTTCTAAAAAATTCAGTATATTACACATATTCACCTGAGCCATCCAAAGGGGCGCATCATGCGAATTGACAGGACCGGGCGAAAATATTCACCCGCAACTAAACTTTAACGTGTATTTCCCCACAATCTCCCCTAGGATGTAATTGCTGGGCGGCCCCTTGGATTCCCGCTCATGTGCTTGCAGCCGGATTTGGAACACCCGGCTCTACCCGAGGTGACATCGCGTTCGCTATTTTTCACAACGCGCCTTGCCCCCCTGCGCTAAGGCATGTGTCACCTCGGGACCCCAAGCCCTTCACTTTTCGCTCGCTCTTTTGACGCATCTCCTGCCTCACAGAAATTGGCTCCGGCCATGCCCCTTTCCCCAAGCTGACGATCAAATCCCTTCGGATGTCCAGGCAACGGGAACCGACAGCGCCCCGCGAAAGGCCCAGCCGCCAAATTCGGCATCACCATCAAGACGCAGATCCTGCATCGCTTCAAAAAGCATTGGCAGGGCCACCTGGCCGATCAATGCCTTGGAGATCCATGCTCCGGCACAAAAATGCGGCCCGGCGCCAAATGAAATCGCGCGTGAGCAATCCTGCGTCAGGTCAAACGCATCAGGTCGTGCAAAGACCCGCTCGTCCCGGTTGCCAGAACCATACATCAAGAAGACCCGATCGTCGGGGTGCAATGTCACCCCGTGCAATGTGTATTCTCGTGCCACCCGTCTTGGGGACATGCCAATCGGAGAGATCCAGCGCGCGTATTCCTCAAAGGCCTGCAGCCAGCTGGCCCGCCCCGACTGGACCTCCGCCAGCTGGTCAGGGTGACGCAGCAAGGCCCAGACCGTCCCGGCAATAGCATCGCGCGGTTCGTTCTGCCCACCAGATATGGCGAGTTTGATATTGGCGCGGATCATATCCTCCGACAGCCCCGCCCTATTCTGCACAGCCAAAAGAGACAGCTCCTGCATCTCTGCGGTCTGCGCCAGTTTAGCCGTGATACAATCGTCGATTTTCCTCGTGGCCTGATGGCAGCGGCGCTCGACCTCGGAATCGCCTGCATAGTTGGCACAGCCATCAATCATGTGTTGGCTCACTTGATCCATTTCCTGTGCCGTCAGATTGGTCAGCCCGGTGATCCGCCTCAGCGCCTCGCCCGAGACCGCCATCGCATAATCGCGCACCAGATCGCAGCTTCCCTTGGGCTCTAACTGCACCAGTACATCCTGCGCTAGGGCCCGAAATTGTCCCAGCCAATGGTCGCGCACCGTTTTGGGAGAAACCGCGGGAAACACCGCCCGGCGCTCGCGCATATGCGCTTCCCCGTCCTTGCGCATCATGTTCTCCCCCATCAGCTGAACCATCAGCCCCTCGGGCTGTTCCGAAGAAAAGATCTCGACCTTCTTTTCTTCGCAAAATATATCGTCGCGGCGGGTGATCAAATGCGCCTGAAGCTGCGGCACAAAGACTACTGGGGCCTGCGCCCGCATCTTGGCCAGGTCGGGGTAAGGATCCTGCCAGAACCGTTCCAGATCGATATCGTAGTGGTCCGCTCGCGCCATCACAGCCTCCCCCTCGTGTCACTCCGCAGTCACTGAAGGATCTTCGTGTTGATATGTCAACACATACATCTTAGGATGCGCCCATGAGCAAAACCCCTCCCCTGTCCGATGAGATGTTTCTGGTCACTGCGGATGGCAGCCCGGATGACCCTGCCGCCCCAACGCTGAGCCTGCGCAACAGCCCTGTGGTGCTGGTAACCTTCGCCGGAAATCGGCTGACCCGGGAAGCAACCCGCGCCTATCAGGCGGAATTTGGCATCGGCGTGATGGATTGGCGCATGTTGGTGATGATGACACGCAGCCCTGGCTGCTCTGTGGCCCAGGCCGCACGCCTCACCGGCATCGACAAGGCTGCGGTCAGCCGTTCCCTGCACCGGCTCGAAAGCAATGGGCTGGCACAGTCCCAAGCCTCGGGCGGGGATGAGCGGCGCAAATCCTGGCGCCTGACGCCACAGGGCCAGGACCTGCACAGCCAAATTCTACCGCGCGCCCTCGAACGTCAGAATGCCCTGCTGCAAGGATTCTCTGAGGATGAAATCACCCAGTTCACCGCCTATCTGCAGCGCTTTTTAGGCAATATCGAAACCTCAGATTAGATCGCTGCCGCGCTGTGCCCTCAGGCACAGCGCCGGGCCCAACACTGTGTGCCCTTCATCAGAAGGGCGCTAAATTGGCGGGAGCCCCCCCCCTTTCCTATTGGCGCAGATATTTGACCGGGGGGTTAGTAGATCTTGGGCACATGCAGCTCATCCGGCAGCACCCGGCGCTCATAGTCGGGATTGTATTCACGATCCGGCAAGGACACCTTCTCGCTTTCAACTTCGCTATAGGGGATCTTGCTCAGCAAGTGTTCGATACAGTTCAGACGCTCGCGCTTCTTGTCGTTGCCCTCGACAATATACCAGGGCGCTTCGGGGATATTCGTGCGCTCGAACATCTCCTCCTTGGCCTTGGTGTATTGCTCCCAGCGGATGCGGCTCTCCAGATCCATCGGCGAGAGCTTCCACTGTTTCATCGGGTCATGGATGCGCATCATGAACCGCAATTGCTGCTCTTCGTCGGTAATCGAAAACCAGTATTTCAGCACGATGGTATTGGAGCGCACCAGCATGCGTTCAAATTCCGGCACATCTCGGAAGAAGTTCTCTACCTGCTCGTCATCGGCAAAGCCCATGACCCGCTCAACCCCGGCACGATTGTACCAAGAGCGGTCAAACAGCACGATCTCTCCGGCCGAAGGCAGATGCGGCACATAGCGCTGAAAATACCACTGGCTTTGCTCGCGTCGGCTGGGCGCAGGCAGCGCCACCACCCGGGCCACCCGGGGATTGAGCCGCTGCGTGATCCGCTTGATCACACCGCCTTTGCCAGCGCTGTCACGCCCCTCCATGATCACCAGTACCTTGGCGCCGGTCTCCACCACCCAGTCCTGCAGCTTGATCAGCTCGGCCTGAAGGCGCAGCAGATTGCGGAAATAGACTTTTCGGTCCAACATCTCGGGGTGCTGTTCGCGGTAAATCTTGCGCAGCTCCATCGACAACATCGGTTCGGCGAATTCAATTTCGATATCCTCGTCCAATGTGTCCTGAAGTTCCGCCTCAAGCCAATCATAAGAGACGGAGTCGATGTCGCTGGTCACGGGCCTATTCCTTTACTGTGTTGTCGGTGCGGACCTCACTACTACGCCAGTGTGATCCTTTGATGTCACGCGCAGAAATCCTGCCAGATCGCGACGTTTCGGCAAAGCCGCCGGGCCAATGAAGGGCACACACAGCAGATCGCCATAGCTCAATGGAAGCCTGTTTACGCCCAAGGTGCAACCGCAATTTGCGCAGTTGCGACATCCGGGCACCACCGAAGATCCCCCTGCGCAAAAAATAACCGGAAGCTATCTCCGCGCTGCCGCAAGGATCAAATCCGAGGCCTTTTCACCAATCATGATACTGGGGGCATTGGTATTGCCGCTTGGGATAGTCGGCATCACGCTGGCATCGGCCACTCGCAGACCTTTAATCCCCCGCAGGCGCAGATTTGCGTCCAGCGGCGCGGCCTCCTCCTGGCCCATATGCACTGTACAGGTCGGGTGGAAAATCGTGGTGCCGATCTCCCCGGCCGCCTTGACCAGATCCTCCACCGCGTCCGAAGCGTTGCCCGGCTTCATCTCCTGCGGCCCATAGCCCTGCATCGCAGGCTGGGCCATGATCGCGCGCGCCTGGCGAATGGCTGCCACCGCCACCTGTCGGTCGCCCTCGGTCGACAGGTAGTTCGGCGCGATCTCGGGCGCTTGATGCGGATCAGGCGAAGTAATCCGCACGGTGCCACGGCTTTCCGGGCGCAGGTTGCAGACACTGGCGGTCAGGCCGGGAAAGTCATGCAGCGGCTGACCGAAGGCCTCCAGCGTCAGCGGCTGCACGTGATACTCCAGATCCGGTGTTGCCAGATCCGGGCGCGAGCGCGAAAAGGCTCCCAGCTGGCTGGGCGCCATCGACATTGGCCCCGAGCGTTTCAGCGCATATTCCAGGCCAATTTTTGTCTTGCCCAACATTGAATTCGCCAGGGTATTTAGCGTCTTACCCCGCTCCAGACGCCAGGCGCAGCGCAGTTGCAGATGATCCTGCAGATTGGCGCCCACGGCGGGCATATCCCGCTCAACCGCGATGCCGCACTCCTGCAACAAAGCGCCCGGCCCCAGGCCGGATAGCTGCAGGATCTGCGGCGAATTCACTGCCCCGGCCGACAGCACCACTTCGCCGCGCGCCCGCGCCTGATGCGTACTGCCGCCTTTGTCATATTCGACGCCAACAGCGCGCCCACCTTCGATCAGGATGCGGCGGGTATGGGCCTTGGTTTCGACCTTCAAATTGCTCCCCGTGACGGTTCGCAAAAAGGCCTTGGCCGTGTTCATGCGCCAGCCCGCGCGCTGATTGACCCGGAAATAGCCAACGCCCTCGTTGGTGCCGGTGTTGAAATCAGTGACCTTTGGCATCCCCCAACTGGCGGCAGCCTCCATCCAGTCGTCCAGCACATCCCAGTGCAGGCGTTGGTTTTCCACCCGCCATTCGCCGCCTGCCCCATGCATCTCCGAGGGGCCTTCAACATAGTCTTCGGATTTCTTGAAATAGGGCAGCACATCTTCCCAGCCCCAGCCCGCCAGCCCACGCTGGCGCCAGCCGTCATAATCCGCCGCCTGACCACGCAGATAGAGCATCCCATTGATCGAGGAGCAGCCGCCCAGCACCTTGCCACGGGGGTACAGCAGGCTGCGCCCGTTCAGGCCAGCTTCGGCAGCGGTGCGATACATCCAGTCGGTTCGGGGATTATCGATACAATAGAGATAGCCCATGGGGATATGGACCCAGTGGTAATTGTCCTTGCCACCCGCTTCGAGCAACAGAACCCTATGGCCTGCTTCGCTCAGTCGTTTGGCGACAACGCATCCGGCGCTGCCCGCGCCCACCACGATATAGTCCCACTCCATTGCAATCTCCTGCCTCAATCCCCTAGCAACAGACCACAGATGCGCCAGGCACGACAGAGGGAAATCTGCAAAACCCATTTGCTCTCAGGGGCTTGCGCACGCCATTCTAAACCGGCAGCGCGGTAGTCTTGAAGACAGTTCGCAGGGCAAAACTCGATTGCATCTGCGCCACCCCAGGCAGGCGTGTCAGGTGCTGGCGGTGGATTCGGGCAAAGTCATCCGTGTTTTCGGCAACCACCTTGAGCAGATAGTCCGCCGAGCCTGCCATCAAATGACATTCCAGCACATCGGGAATACGCGCCACCGCACGCTCAAAGGCATCCAACAACTCATCCGCCTGGCTTTGCAGGGTGATCTCGACAAACACCGTTGTGGGCACCGCCATCTTGCGGGCATCCAACAAGGCAACGTAGTCTTTGATATAGCCGTCAGTTTCGAGCCGCTGCACCCGTCGATGACAGGCCGAGGCTGACAGGTTGACCCGTTCGCTCAGCTCGGCATTGGAAATACGCCCCTGCCGTTGCAGCACCTGCAGAATCCGACGATCCGTGTTATCCAGAGACATTTGTTCAAAGTTCCTTGCTAGATCTAGCCTATTTATGCGAAGAATCTTCGAATGTCATGTTTTTATTCTGCTCATAAAAGCAGCATCTCTTTTCAAAACTGCGTCAGACTGACGCAAAGGAAACGGAGGAGAGATCATGAAAATCGGTTGCCCCACAGAGATCAAGCCACAGGAATTCCGCGTTGGCATGACACCCGACGCTGCCCGCGAAGCAGTCAATCATGGCCATCAGGCCCTCATTCAAAAGGGCGCCGGCATGGGCGCTGGCTTTACCGATGCGGATTACATCGCCGCCGGTGCTGTGATCCTCGACACTGCTGAAGAGATTTTTGCCACTGCCGACATGATCGTGAAGGTAAAAGAGCCTCAGGCGGTTGAGCGCAAGATGCTGCGCGAAGGTCAGCTGCTGTTCACCTATCTGCACCTCGCTCCCGATCCAGAGCAGACCCATGACCTGCTGGAGAGCGGCTGCACCGCCATCGCCTATGAAACCGTGACTGACGACAGGGGCGGGTTGCCGCTGCTGGCACCGATGTCCGAAGTGGCTGGTCGTCTGGCCCCGCAGGTGGGCAGCTACACCCTGCAAAAGGCCAATGGCGGTCGCGGTGTGCTGATGGGCGGCGTGCCCGGTGTGGCCCCGGCCAAGGTTGTGGTCATTGGTGGCGGCGTTGTGGGCACCCATGCGGCCAAGATCGCCGCTGGCATGGGCGCGGATGTGACCATCCTGGACCGCTCACTCCCCCGTCTGAAATATCTGGACGATGTCTTTGGCCGCGACTTCAAGAACCAATATTCCACAGCGGGCGCCACCGCCGAGCTGGTCCGAGAAGCCGATATGGTGATTGGCGCGGTGCTGATCCCCGGTGCCGAAGCGCCCAAACTGGTATCCCGCGCACAGCTGTCCGAGATGAAGCCCGGCGCGGTTCTGGTGGATGTGGCCATCGACCAGGGTGGGTGCTTTGAAACCTCCCGCGCCACCACCCATGCCGATCCGATCTACGAGGTCGATGGCATCATGCACTACTGTGTCGCCAATATGCCCGGCGCGGTCGCCCGCACCTCGACCCAGGCGCTTGGCAATGCCACCCTGCCCTTCATGCTGAACCTGGCCAACAAAGGCTGGCGTCAGGCCTGCGAAGATGACCCGCATCTGCTCAATGGTCTGAACGTGCACGCCGGCAAGCTGACCTATTACGCGGTTGGCAAGGCCCTGGGGCTTGACGTGATCTCCCCGAGCTTGGCGCTGAAATCCTGATCGCAGCGCTCAAAAGCTCCCCGCCCGCCAGTTCCTCCCGACTGGCGGGCTTTTTTGTGCCCGAAAGGCCCTAAACACAGCGCAGGATACAAGGGCGGGAATTTTCCCCTAGCCTTAAGGTATATTTTGCACTCCCCTTAAGTCGGCGCATCCATGGGGCAAGATCCTAAAAGACGCCGACAACAACAGGGGAAAAACTATGCTTTCAGAATTCAAGGACTTCATCGCCAAAGGCAATGTGATGGATATGGCCGTTGGTATCATCATCGGCGCGGCCTTTACCGCCATTGTCAAATCCATGGTTGGGGATCTGATCAACCCCATCATCGGGTTGTTCACGGGTGGCGTTGATTTCACCAATTCCTATATCGTGCTCTCCGGCGAGGTTGCGGCGGGCGCCAGCCTGGAAGCCGCCCGCGAAGCCGGGGCTGCGGTCTTTGCCCATGGTGCCTTTATCATGGCTGTCATCAACTTCCTGATCATCGCCTTTGTCGTCTTTATGCTGGTGCGCTACGTCAATCAGGTGAAAGAGGCAGCCGCCCGCAAGGAAGAGGCAGCCCCTGAGCCAGAGGCTCCGGCAGGCCCCAGCGAGTTGGATATTCTGATGGAAATCCGGGACGCTTTGAAAAAATAGATCCCCTAACAGAGAGGATGACACCTGGCCTCCCTTGCCTTTAGGGGGGCCTTTTCTTGCCGCTCTCCCCCTTGCCGGACCCCATTCGGATGTGCTTCATCCGCGCAAAACCACAAAACCGGAAGAGAGACACGGATATGGAAGACATTATTGAACAGGGCTTTGCCTATTGGCCCATGGTTCTGAACGGCTGCAAGGCTCTGGCGGTTCTGATCATCGGCTGGATGGCGGCCGGCATGGTGAGCCGCGCCATTCGCAATCGGATCAATGCGACACCCGAAATCGACGCCACCCTTGGCAACTTTGTCGCCAGCATGGTGCGCTGGGTGCTGATCGCCGTTGTGCTGATTGCCGTGCTGGGGATCTTTGGCATCGAAGCCACCAGCCTGGTGGCCATGATGGGTGCCGCCACCCTGGCCATTGGCCTGGCGCTGCAAGGCACGCTGAGCGATCTGGCGGCTGGCTTTATGCTGGTGCTGTTTCGCCCCTATAAGATCGGCCAATATGTCGACATCGGCGGCACGGCAGGCACGGTCAAGGATCTCAACCTGTTTGTGACCGAGCTGGCAACCCCGGACAATGTGCAGATCATCATTCCCAATGGCCAGGCCTGGGGTGCGGTGATTACCAATTTCTCGCATCATGAGACCCGCCGGGTCGATCTGGTCTTTGGCATTGACTACGGCGACAGCGCCGATGCGGCCAAGGCGATCATTCTGGAACAGGCCGCTGCGGACGGCCGCATCAAACAAGACCCAGAGCCCTGGGTGCGCGTGACCAATCTGGGCGACAGCTCGGTGGATCTGACCACCCGCATCTGGGTGGATGCTGCAGATTATTGGGAGGTCAAATTTGCCATGACCCAGGCGGTAAAAGAGGCCTTTGATGCCAAGGGCATCTCGATCCCCTATCCCCATACTGTGGAAATCAAACGCGAGGCCTGAAGAGCGGGTCAAAGGTGACGGGGGGCTCCCGCCCGTCATCGGCTTTTTTCAAAAACCTCTTCCCGTTGGGCCCAGCACCCCGCCATTGGCGGGGTGCTGTCACGAAAACGGCGGGCGACCGCCCAGATTTGTCACACCATCCGCATCCGAAAAGGCCCAGCGAGATGCCAAAAGCTGATAGCTTCGATGATCCCAGCCGGAGACATCGCGCTGAAACCGTGAGCGCCAGGCACCTTCCACGTGCACAGGCAGGCGAATGGCATTGATATCCGGCGACCGGGCGCCCACCTTTGCCGCCGACTGAGTTGCATGCGACAGCAGGGTTTGCAGCCGTTTTTCAACAGCCAGGGCATTCTTCGCCCGCCGACCCGCAAAAATCACAAAAACTTCTTGCTTGTCATTGAGATACCCACGCACCACCAGATCCCCACGGCTGCTGCGTTTAAAATGCGGCACCAGGGAGATTCGGAACTGACCGACATCCTTTTTGAACAGTCCCCTGTCCTCGCTCTGAGGCGAAATTTGATTGGGCGCGCGTCGACGGTTCTGCATAGGTATCGTCCGTGGGAGCCCCGGTGGCGGGACCCAGCAAGTGGTGGGAAAGAATGTGCTGGGGCATATTCTAGGCTTGTCCCGTTAACGAGTGGTTTGCGCCACGCTAATGAGGCTCAGTCGCGCAGGCCCTTTTGACGCGCCATCACCAAGATCGTGTCATCAAAATATCGCCCCTCACCCGAGGTTTGGTAACCCTGTTTGGCGGCAACCTGCTGTGACGCCGCATGTTCAGGGGCAAAAATCGCCACAGTCTGCGTCCAGCCCTGGGTTTGATCGGCCCAGTGATGCATGCAGCCGACCGCCTCGCTGGCCAGGCCGCGTCCATGAGCCTGCGGGGCAAGCACCCAGCCGGCCTCGGGAACATCCGGCAGCGGCGGCGTGATCTCGCGGCGATAATTGGCAAAGCCAACCTCGCCCAGGAATACGCCACTGTCGCGATCACAAACAGCCCAGTAGCCATAGCCCATGGCCTGCCAATGCCCCAGATAGCGCAGCAGCCGCGCCCAGGATTGTTCGCGACTGTTGGGCGTTCCGCCAATGTATTTCACCACCTCCGGATCCGCCCAAAGCGCTACAACATTCTCAAAATCCTGCACCCCGTGGGGGCGCAGGATCAAGCGGTCGGTCTGCAGGACCGGCGCAGTCATGCTGGCAGGGTGCCTTTGAGCACATAGGTCAGGATCTCCACCACCTGGCGCGGCGCATCCGCCACGGCCAACGCGGCGGCATGGACCTCTTTCAGGGCGTGCTGATGCTCGGGCTGGCTGAGCACGATGATAGATTTGCCCAAGGCTGCCGCATAGCCCGCATCAAAGGCGGCGTTCCACTGTTTGTACTTCTCACCAAAGCGCACCACAACGACATCGGCCTCTTCCAGCCCCTTGCGAGTGCGGATGGCGTTGAGCTTCGCTCCTTTGTGGTCATGCCAGAATTTATTGTCCTCAGCCCCCATAATCGCCACACCACAATCGTCACTAGAAGCGTGGTCTGTCACCGGGCTCTGAAAGCTCACATCCAACCCCTTGGCGCCATCGATGATCTGCTCACGCCAATCGGTGTGGATCTCGCCGGAAAGATAAACTTTGAGTGTCATGAATGTGGTTCCTTTTGTGCAAATCTCAGCCTGAGTTGGACAATGGATAGACCGGATCCGGGGCTGAGACCAGCCACCCCGGGCCTGTCCCACCGCGAGAATATTACTCGTCAATCGCGACTGTCGAGGATGGGGACCCGTCGAAGGTTTCCGCCAGATCAACAGTGGTGGGTGTCCCCATTCTACCAAATATCAGGATCTCTTAAGGCTGGGACACATGCGCAACGACCTTGCAAGGGGGCCAGTGCATCATCATTCAAGGACTGCCCGATCCAACCCTCAGGAAGACTAAGTGGCAATGGCGATGCGGCGTCAGCTTCACTAAGCGCCATGAACCCAACCTGGCCGTAAAACGCCGGATCCCCATAGGTGATCACCACATCAACTCCGTCCGCACGAAGTGCAGCAAGCGCATGGGTCAATAGCGCCTGCCCAACGCCTTTGCCTTGCCACTCAGTCGCGACGGCCATGGGCGAAAGAATAAAGACTTTGCGGGGGTCATCCGCATAGGTCAGGCGGGTGAAAATGGCACCACCAGCTAGCTCTGCGTTTTCGATGCCGGTAAAAACCTGGATGTCCTCGGATGGGGTGTCGCTCAGCAAATTACGCACCAGCCTGCCGATTACGCGGCCCTCCTCCGCTCCCTCTGAGGCGGTGAAAACTGCCTCAAACAAGCCGCTGATCCGTTGCTCCTCCCCGCCTGTTCCCTTCAAAAACTCCACTGGCTCAGATCCCTCTCCAGAATACGTCTTACTCAAAATGGCAGGCAATGCTGATCCGCGCCCCCTGTCAAGGGCGCACTCTTCGACCCAATGACCGAAGACCGAAGACCGAGAGCAAACTTAGAGCACCTGCGGGCAGGAATCAAAAAAGGCGCGCCCCTTAGGGCACGCCTTCTTATCACATACTGTCAGCAACAGAGCTCACCCCCGCAGAGTGCCGCCCGTGGCTTTGGTAACCTTGGCAATGATTTTCTCGCTCACCGCCTCAATGTCCTTTTCTTTCAGTGTCTTGTCACTGGGTTGCAGGCGCACGGTCAGGGCCAGGCTCTTTTTGCCCTCGCCCAGCGACCCACCAATGAATTCGTCAAAGATGCGCACATCGGTGATCAGCGCCTTATCGGCACCAGAGGCCGCATTGACCAGGGTCAGCGCCTCGACCTCGGCATCGACCACAAAGGCAAAGTCACGCTCAACCGCCTGCAGATCGCTTTGTCCCAAAGCTGCCCGAGTGGCGCCGCTCTTGCGGGGCAATGGCACCTCATCCGGCCAGATGGTGAAGGCCACAACCGGTCCTTTGATGCCCATAGCGTTGATTACCTTGGGGTGCAGTTCCCCAAAGATACCCAGGACCTTTTTGGGGCCGAGGCAGATCTTGCCGTGACGACCCGGATGCCACCAATCCTGCGCACCGCGCAGGATCTGCACCTTGGCCGGGGCACCGATAGCAGCCAGGATGGCCTCGATGTCGGCCTTGGCGTCAAAGGTATCAACGCCGCGCGCCGCGCCATGCACATCTTTGGGGCCGGTGTTGCCGACCAAAATACCTGTGATCAGATTGTGCTGCTCGCCCGGCTCGCCACCGTGGAAAGCAGGACCAACCTCAAACAGCGCCAGATCCATGAAGCCACGCGCCTGGTTACGCGCTGCTGCCTGCAACAGGCCCGGCAGCAATGCTGGGCGCATATGCGACATCTCTGACGAGATCGGATTGGCCAGCATGGTGGCGTCATCGCCGCCGCCAAACAGAGCGGCCGATGCCTGATCGATGAAGGTATAGCTCACCACCTCATTGTAGCCGAGGCTGGCGGCGGTGCGCCGGGCCATCTGCTGGCGGCGCTGCTGTGGGGTCATCACGGCCTTGGGGATGCCATCTGTCATCCGCGGCAGCGGCTTGCCCTGCAATTTGGTCAGCGAGGCAATGCGCGCCACCTCTTCGACCAGATCCGCCTCGCCCTGCACGTCGGGGCGCCAGCTGGGCACATGGGCCATATTGCCTTCAAGGCGGAAACCCAGACGGGTCAGCGTCTGGCGCTGGTCACTTTCAGGGATATCCATCCCCACCAGTGACTGCACCCGTTCGGCATCGAGTTTATAGGCGCGGGAATGGTCCGGCACATCGCCTGCGATCACCACCTCTGAGGCCTCGCCACCGCAAAGCTCGAGGATCATCTGAGTTGCCAGATGCAAGCCCTGGATGGTGAATTCGGGGTCCACACCGCGTTCAAACCGATAGCGTGCATCCGAGTTGATTTTGAGCGCACGACCAGCCAGGGCGATCTGCACATGGTCCCAAAAGGCGCTCTCGAGGAAAACATCCACGGTCTCGTCAGTGCAGCCGGTTCCCTCGCCACCCATGATACCGGCAATGCTCTCGGCGCCGTTGTCATCCGAGATCACCATCTGCCCGGCAGAGAAGGTATATTCCTTCTCGTCCAGCGCCTTCAGCACTTCGCCACCGGCCGCCCGGTGCACCCGCAGATCACCAGAGACCTTGGCCGCGTCGAAGACGTGCAGCGGGCGGTTCTGATCATAGGTGAAGAAATTGGTAATATCCACCAGAGCTGAGATCGGGCGCAGCCCAATCGCGGTCAAACGGTCCTGCAGCCATTGCGGGCTGGGGCCATTCTTGACGCCTTTGATCAGACGGCCAGAGAACAGCGGGCAGCCATCCACTGTGTCCTCATCAATGGTGACCTTGATTGGGCAGGGGAAATCCCCGGCAATCGGCGCAAACTCTGGTGTCTTCAGAGTGCCAAGACCACGGGCCGCCAGATCGCGGGCAATGCCGTGAATACCCAGCGCGTCGGGGCGGTTCGGGGTGATGGCGATCTCGATCATCGGATCCACCTTGGCGGGCTGGTTCGCAGCAAGCCAGTCAACAAAGCGGTCGCCCACTTCGCCCGAAGCCAGCTCGATAATGCCGTCGTGTTCGTCCGACAGCTCCAGCTCGCGCTCAGAGGCCATCATGCCAAAGCTCTCAACACCGCGGATTTTGCCAACACCGATGGTGATGTCGAGGCCGGGGATATACATGCCCGGTTTGCAGACAACCACGGTGATGCCTTCCCGTGCGTTTGGTGCGCCACAGATGATCTGCATCTCGCCTTCATCGGTCACAACCTGACACACCCGCAGCTTATCCGCATCGGGGTGCTTTTCGGCGTGTTTGACATAGCCCAGGGTAAAATCCTTGAGCCGATCCGCCGGATTGCTGATCTCTTCGACCTCAAGGCCGAGGTCAGTCAGGGTTTCAGCGATCTCATCCACTGATGCGTCAGTGTCGAGGTGATCTTTCAGCCAGGAAAGAGTGAATTTCATCGGTCAAGGGTCCTATGGCAAGCCATGCGTATACAGGCATAGCCAATGACAAAGAATGACGCCCGGCGCAAGTCTTGCAGGCGCTACCCGGCAAGCATGGGGGAGACTTCGGTGCATATGTGTTGGAAAGGCCTGCCGAGATCGTTGCAGAGAGTTCAGGTGGGACTGTAGTACGTATTCCCAAGCCAAGGCGCGCGCCTGCCCGGGTGGGCGCAACGCGCCCGCCGTGGGGCGGGCAGGCGCGTGCCGAGCCGCAAGCGGCCCGGCCTAAAAAGAAACGCCAAGTTTCTCGGATGCTTCTTGTTTGAGATAGGCTAAGGCCAAGTCTTTCATCATTCCAAGTGTCATGCCGCCCACTTGAGCAGCCCCCTCTACGGTCCTATTCCAAATCGTGTCACTCCGAATTGCTTCTAGGTAGTCGTGACCAGAATTAGTCAAACGATACCCCGACTCGGAAATTTGGGTCACAAGTCCAGCATCTGCCAACAAAAGCACATGATGATTTCTGATGATTTCTTCCTGTGGCATCGACAGAAACTTTCTGAAATTCAATACTCCGCGCTCATCCCTTTCGAACTCAAAGAGCATACTACGCAGCAACTCATCATCTCTAGTCACAACAAAACCTCACGAAAACGGCACACCCATAGGATGTGCCATTACAATGTATTTTACAACACTTGAGAGTTCTAACGGCTCAGACCGCCATGCAGCGTTGGCACGTCCAGACATTGGAAACCGTAGTGGCGCAGCCAGCGCAGATCGCTGTCAAAGAAGGCGCGCAGGTCGGGGATGCCGTATTTCAGCATCGCCAGACGATCGATACCGATGCCAAAGGCAAAGCCTTGATAGATATCGGGGTCAATGCCACCAGCGGCGATCACTTTGGGGTGCACCATGCCGGAGCCGAGGATCTCCATCCAGTCGTCGCCTTCGCCGATCTTCAGCTGGCCATTGTCCCAGGAACAGCGGATGTCGACCTCAGCCGATGGCTCGGTGAAGGGAAAGTGCGAGGCGCGGAAGCGCAGCTCGACATCATCCACCTCAAAGAAGCTTTTGACAAACTCTTCCAGCACCCACTTGAGGTTCGCCATCGAGATGTTCTTGTCCAATGCCAGACCTTCGACCTGATGGAACATCGGCGTATGGGTCTGGTCATAATCTGCGCGGTACACACCACCGGGGCAGATGATACGCAGGGGCGCGCCCATTTTTTCCATCGAACGGATCTGCACGGGGCTGGTATGGGTGCGAAGCACATGCGGCGGGCGGTCGTCGCCTTCCGCACGGTGCATGTAGAACGTGTCCATCTCGGCGCGGGCCGGGTGATGGCCGGGGATGTTCAGCGCGTCAAAGTTATACCAGTCGGTGTCAATGCGTGGCCCTTCAGCGACGGAAAAGCCCAGCTCGGCAAAAATTGCGGTCAGCTCTTCCTGGGCCTGGCTGATCGGGTGCAGGCTGCCCTGACGCGAGGGGCGCGTTGGCAGGGTCACATCCAGCCATTCGGTGCGCAGACGCTCATCGAGGGCGGCATCGGCAAGGCCGGCCTTCTTGGCCGCGAGGGCCGAGTTGATCTCATCCTTCAGCGCGTTCAGCGCCGGGCCAGCCACCTGGCGCTCTTCGGGCGTCATCTTGCCCAGCTCGCGCATCTTCAGTGCGACTTCGCCTTTTTTACCCACTGCGGCAACCCGGATGGTCTCCAGCGCGTTTTCATCGGCGGCATCGGCAATCTGGCCGAGATATTTTGCTTTAAGATCGTCCATGACGGTCCCCTGAGTTTGAGCTTAGGCTCTGCTATCACAGCAGCGCGCGAAATCAAGGCCGGGCGGACCGAAAGCCGTGGCGATCCCGCCAAATTGCATTTCTGCCCCTGCCGCCACTTGCAAGCGATACGGTTCTGGCCCATTTTGCACCTGTCTTGGTATCAAAGGCTGTAGATCATGAGCCCTCAGATCACCCGAAAGCTGACCACCATTCTGGCAGCGGATGCAGAACGCTTCAGCAGTGCCATGGAAGCCGACGAAGTTGGCACCTTCTCGCACCTGCGGGCCTCGCGATCTATTTTTACAAAACTGATCGAGCGGCGTGGCGGGCGCATTGCAAATACAGCGGGCGACGGTTTGATTGCCGATTTCCCCTCCGTTGTGGAAGCGGTCCAATGCGCCATCGAAGTCCAACAGGAATTGGACGACAGCCAGAACGGGCTGAAATTCCGCATTGGCGTGCATCTGGGCGATGTCATCTGTGATGGCGAGGATTTGATTGGCGAAGGCGTCAATCTGGCCGCCCGCCTGCAAACCATGGCAGAACCCGGGGGCATCCTCGTCTCGCAGCAAGTGTTTGATCAGGTGCACAACAAACTCAGCATCGGCTTTGAATCCCTGGGAGAGCAGCGCCCCCATAATTTCCAGGACGAAGTCCCCGTCTACCGGATCTCGACCTCGGCCACGATGTCGACAGATCGCGCCAGACCGGCCCCCCAGGCCGCCGCGGCCTCACAACCAGGATCGCGCCCGCTGCAGCAGGCTGCCGCAACTCCGCAAGACACCATGCAAAAGCTGCGCAAATACGCGCTGCCAATTGTTGCGGGACTATTGGCGTTGAATCTGGCCTTTGGCGACGGTTTCTGGATCATCTGGCCACTGCTAGGGCTTGGTCTGGCCTTTGGGCTCGCCCGTGGACACCTGATTATTGGCCGCAAGACGCTGTGGTCCCTGCCCATTCAATTGTGGGTCATTGCCGGGACCTTACTGATGATCAACCTGGTGACCTGGGGCGGATACATGTGGTCGCTCTGGCCCATCGGCGCGCTGACGTTGATTGGGGTTCTCAAACAGCTCAGCTCAGAATCGGCGGAGTGAACAGCCCGACCTTTGTGCCTCACCTATGTACATATCATGGCTCACAGGCTCTCGCGCCCAGCGCCCCGTAGCAGCGAAATAATGCGCTGACATATCGCACGCAAAAGGCCGCCCCAAAAAGGGAGCGGCCTTTCAAATTTACAAAGCTCAAAAAGCTCTTAGGCGGCCAGTGCGGACTGGGCCTGGCGCACGATCGCACCAAAAGCTTCGGGCTCGTGCACGGCCAGATCGGCCAGAACTTTACGGTCAACTTCGATACCGGCCAGATTCAGGCCGTTGATGAAGCGGCTGTATGTCAGTGCTTCGTCGTGGCTGCGAACGGCGGCGTTGATACGCTGGATCCACAGAGCGCGGAAATTGCGCTTACGCTGCTTCCGGTCACGTGTTGCGTATTGATTTGCCTTGTCGACGGCCTGACGGGCGACTTTAAAGGTGCTCTTGCGGCGGCCATAATAACCTTTGGCTGCCTTGATGACCTTTTTGTGACGGGCGTGGGTTACGGTACCACCTTTAACGCGGGACATATCTCAAACTCCTCTTAGCGGTCGTAGGGCATGTAGCCCTTGACGATCTTGGCGTCGGGAGCGGAGAGCTCCGAGGTGCCGCGTGCGTTACGGATGAATTTTTTAGTGCGTTTGATCATGCCGTGCTGTTTGCCGGCCTGAGCAGCCATGACCTTACCGGTCGCGGTCACCTTAAAGCGCTTTTTAGCGCTCGATTTGGTCTTCATTTTGGGCATTTCCGTCTCCTTCAATGCGGGTTCGGTCGATGCGCGACTCGGCATGCCACTTCGGGCCGGCCACGCGAACAGGAGGGCCGTGTACGAAAGCTACCAAGAAAGGGCAAGTGTTTTATCAGACGAAACGCCCTAAAACCGAGAAAAAAACATCCGGGATCTGCTCCAGGCGATAGCCACCAGGGCGAGACATCACCGCATAGGCGATCAAGCTCACCCCAGCAAGCAACAACAGGCTTGAGACCCGCGGCGGGCGGGTCTCGCTCATGGCTGACAAAATGGAGGGCACAGAGAGAGCCCCCAGGACAATCCCCAAGATCAGTGCCAGATCAGTATCCATTTCGCCCCCACGCAACACATTCAATCAATATGTTGCAAGGCTACTCCGGGTCAGTGCTGTAAATCAAACGCTCATCACAGGGCGCAACCCTCAGGATATTGGTGGTGCCGGGCACATTGAAGGGCACACCAGCGGTCACCACGATCTGATCGGTCTCGCCGGCAAAGCCACCGGCCCGCGCGGCCCGCGCCGCGCCAACAACCGCCCCCTTAAAGCGGGATTGATCTAGCGTCAGCACGCAATAGCAGCCCCAACTCAGCGCCAGGCGGCGCGCGGTGCGCGCAAGCGGGGTCAGGGCAATGATCGGCACACCTGGACGCTCCCGCGCGGTCAAAAGCGCTGTGGTGCCGCTTTGGGTGAAACAGCAGATCGCCTTGATCTCGGTCTTTTCGGCAATCTCACGCGCGGCGGCGACGATAGCATCCGCGACCGTGTCGCCCTTGGCTGAGCGCGAGGCCGCAATGATCTGCGAATAGGTCGGATCGGCCTCAACCTCGGTGGCAACCCGGTCCATGGTCTGCACCGCCTCGATCGGGTAGCTGCCCGCAGCCGATTCAGCGCTCAGCATGATGGCATCGGTGCCCTCGTAGATGGCCGTGGCCACATCTGAAACCTCGGCGCGGGTGGGCATCGGGCTTTCGATCATGCTTTCCAGCATCTGAGTCGCCACGATCACTGGTTTGGCTGCGGCCCGACAGCGACGCACCAGACGTTTCTGGATCGGCGGCACCGCAGCCACCGGCAACTCGACCCCGAGATCGCCGCGCGCCACCATGATCCCATCCGAGGCATCCAAAATTTCGTCAAAACGCTCCACCGCCGAGGGCTTTTCGATCTTGGAGAGCACCGCGGCACGGCCATCGGCCAGCCCCTTGGCCTCGAAGACATCCTTGGCCCGCTGCACAAAAGACAGCGCAAGCCAGTCCACCCCAAGGTCGCAGGCAAATTCCAGATCCGCCCGGTCCTTTTCTGACAAGGCCGCCAGCGGCAGCTCCACATCCGGGACATTGACGCCTTTGCGGTTAGAGATGGTACCGCCGTTCACTACTTCGCAGTCGGCAAAATCCGCGCCACAGGCCGTGACCTTGAGGCGGATCTTACCATCATTGACCAGCAGGTGAGCGCCGGGCTCAAGCGCTGCAAAAATCTCGGGATGGGGCAGGCACACGCGGGCAAGATCACCTTCGGCCTCGTCGAGGTCCATCCGGAACGACGCCCCCTCAACCAGCTCTTCGGAGCCATTGGCAAAGACACCAACCCGCAGCTTTGGTCCCTGCAGATCCGCCAGGATCCCGATGGAGCGGTCCAAATCCGCCTCGACCTGACGAATGATCGCATGTTTTTCTGCGATCTCGCCCTGAGTGCCATGAGACATGTTCAGACGAAACACATCTGCGCCAGCCTCAAACAGTGCACGGATGGTATCATAGGTTTCTGATGCGGGCCCAAGGGTTGCGACAATCTTCACATTGCGCGAGCGTTTCATAAGGAGTCTCCTTCAGGGCATATCACGGTTCACTGTGTGAACTGGCAACAACAAGGAAATGTTAACGCAAACAGTTCTCATCGGCCTTATCGCCCAATTCCCATTCTGCTGCAACTACAGTAATGGTACTGCCAACAACAGGCGACAAATCGATGACATATACTCCGTTTTTTATCGAAGGCCCCGAGCGCCCTGCCCGCTGGCTTATCACCTGCGATCATGCCAGCAATATGGTCCCGCCCTTTGTAGGCAATGGGGATCTCGGACTGCCGTCCGCTGATATGCAGCGCCATATCGCCTATGACCCTGGCGCACTAGCAGTGTGCAAACTGTTGGGCCTGCGCCTTGATGCCCCTGTTGTGGCGTCAAATTTCTCCCGCCTGGTGATCGACCCCAATCGCGGCGAAGACGATCCGACCCTGGTGATGCAGCTCTATGATGGCACCATCATTCCCGCCAACCGCCAGGTCGATGCGACGGAGCGCGCGCTCCGCCTGGATCGCTGCTATCGCCCCTATCACGCGGCCCTGGCCAAACTCGCGGCTCGCCCGGATACTGTGATCGTCTCGGTTCACTCCTTTACGCCACAGCTGCGTGGCCGTGAGCCCCGCCCCTGGGAGATCGGCATCCTGCACCCGGACAATGAACGGTTCTCCCCGCATCTAATCGCAGCCCTCCAGGCCCCCGGAGACCTATGTGTCGGCATCAACGAGCCCTATACCGGCTACCTGCCGGGCGATGCTATCGACACCCATGGCACCAAGATGGGTCGCCCCAACACCCTAATCGAGCTGCGCAATGACCTGATCGCAGAGGCGGCCGGGCAAGAATACTGGGCAGACCGCTTGGCAGATGTTCTGCCGCAGGCTTTGGCAACGTCACATCTGTAGTCAAAGCGGATGTCACAAAGAGTGGAAAGATGGGTTGATTTCCGGCCCATGCCCCTTGTGGGCAGGCACCAGGGCAACCATTTATAGAGGTAAGATCTACTCTGAGAACTCGTGAAAGGAGATCATTGTGATACAGGACCTCACTGTTGAAACCCTGACTGCATTCTTTGGATGGATGACCGTGCTCCATATTGGATTTCTCGGCGTCACAACTCTGATCCTTCTGGGATTTCGCGAGCAGCTCGCCGCCCTGCATGGCGCCCTGCTCGGAATGGATGCGACAAGCGTGAAGAATGGATATTTCTCCTATCTCGCAACCTATAAGATTCTCATCTTTGTCACTGCTCTCATACCCTATCTGGCGCTCAAGCTCCTATAACCGCGGGGTCAAAGCCGCGCATTGTGCTGGTCGATCTGGATTGCTAAGACATCTCAGGACGCCAGCCAAATCAGGAGCAGAGCAATGGACAAGCAGATCGACCCACAGACTGAGATCGAACTCCAAGCCGCCGCCTTTCGTCGCCTGCAAAAGCACCTGATGGAAGACCGCACCGATGTGCAGAACATCGACATGATGAACCTGACCGGGTTCTGCCGCAACTGTCTCAGCCGCTGGTATCAAGAGGCCGCCAATGAACGCGGCATCGAGATGGACAAGATCGAAGCCCGTGAAATCTACTACGGCATGACCATGGACGAGTGGAAAGCCAACTACCAAACAGAGGCCAGCCCCGAAAAACAGGCCGAGTTTGAAGTCGCCTTTAAAGAGAATGTCACCGACAAGTCCTAAGGTCTGCGGTGGGCGGCCCCTCAGCGCGGCCACACACAGCCCCTGTGCAGACCGGCATCTGTCGTGGGGCTGCGGCAATGCCTAGGGTTAACGGCAATAGCCTTGACCCCGGAGTGTTACCTTGCCCCAGCCAAATCCCAACCGCATGCCGGCCTTTTTCATCTCTCACGGCGGCGGCCCCTGGCCCTGGATGGCCGATTGGCGCTTAGAATTTGCTCCACTCGAAGCCTCTCTGGCCAAGCTGCCTGCGCAGCTGCCGGCCCGACCAAAGGCCGTGTTGATGATCTCCGGCCATTGGGAAAGCAGCAGCTTTTCTGTAATGTCCGCCGCCAGGCCGCCGATGGTCTATGACTATCACGGTTTTCCGCATGACACCTATGAGATCACCTACCCCGCGCCCGGCGCGCCGAATATTGCCGCGCGCTGCGCGGAGCTGATCGCTCAGGCGGAACTTCCGACCAGACTGGATCCTGACATGGGGTTTGATCACGGCACCTTTGTCCCGATGGCCGTGATGTACCCGAAGGCCGATATCCCACTCTTGCAGATATCGCTGCGTCATGGCTACGATCCCGCAGAACATTTGCGAATGGGCCGCGCCCTGGCGCCATTGCGCGAGGAGGGCGTCGTGATCATCGGTTCCGGGCTCAGCTATCACAACCTGGCCCTGTTCGGACCTGCGGCAAAAGACCCATCAGAGCAATTCGACAGCTGGCTGCATCGCGCCCTTGCCTTGCCCAAAGAGGCGCGCAGCTCCGCCGTGCTCAACTGGGAACAGGCCCCAGCCGCCCGCATCTGCCACGCCAAAGAGGACCACCTTGCACCCATCTTTGCAGCTCTCGGCGCGGCCGAGAACGAACCCGCAACGCGGATCTATCACCAAAAGAACATCTTTGGCGGGGTGACCGCCTCTGGCTACCGCTTCGGCTGAACAGGTCACTGGCCAAACAGGAAAGGCCCGCATCAGCATAGACGCGGGCCCTTGAAACGCTTGCGTTCCTTGAAAGTCAGATCGCGGCCTTCATACTTTCGTCCAGGTAGATCTCGCGCAGGCGCTTGGCGATGGGGCCAGGGGTCCCGTCGCCCAGGGCAACACCATCGATCTCCACAACCGGCATCACAAAGGCGCTGGCCGAAGTGGTGAAAGCCTCATCCGCCTCTTTGGCCTCGTCGATGGTGAACAGGCGCTCTTCCACTTCCATCTGCGCCTCTTCCGCCATGCGCAGGACCGCCTTGCGGGTAATGCCGTGTAGGATGTCGTTGGACAGCGGCCGGGTCACGATCTTGCCGTTCTTGACAAAATAGGCGTTGTTCGAGGTGCCCTCGGTGACATAGCCATCCTCGATCAGCCAGGCATCATCGGCGCCGGCCTTCTTGGCCATCATCTTGCCCATGGATGGATATAGCAGCTGCACGGTCTTGATGTCGCGACGACCCCAACGGATATCCTCGATCGAGATGATCTTGGCGCCCTTCTTGGCGGCGGGGTTATCCGCCAGGCCAGGCTTGTTCTGGGTGAACAGCACGATGGTTGGCTTGGTGGTTTCCGGATCGGGGAAAACAAAATCGCGGTCGCCGTCAGAACCACGGGTGATCTGTAGATAGACCAGCCCTTCAACAATCTCATTGCGCTTCACCAGCTCGCGGTGGATCTCCAAGAGCTCCTCCTTGGAGCAGGCTGCAGGCATGTCCAGTTCGTTGAGCGACCGCTCCAGACGCACCGCGTGGCCGTCAAAGTCGATCAGCTTACCGTCCAGAACGGAGGTCACCTCATAGACGCCATCGGCCATCAGAAAGCCGCGGTCAAAGATCGAAACAGTTGCTTCGGTCTCAGGCAGGTATTCGCCATTTACATAAACGATACGGGTCATCGTGGTCTCCTCAACCCCAGAGTTCGGCCTTGGGCGGGTGCACCCCGGCGGCGTCAAATTTTAATGGTTCATCGCGGTCTTCGGCCAACAGAAGCGGCCCGTCAAGGTCTGTCACCAAAACACCCTGTGCCAGTAATGTCGCAGGGGCCATCGCCAGCGAGGATCCAACCATGCAGCCCACCATGACATCATAGCCCAGCGCCAGCGCCTCAGACCGCAGCTTCAGCGCCTCGGTCAAGCCGCCGGTCTTGTCCAGCTTGATGTTCACCACATCATATTTGCCTTTGAGCTTGGGCAGGCTGTCGCGATCATGGCAGCTTTCATCGGCGCAGACAGGCACCGGGCGCTCCATGCCGATCAAGGCCTCGTCTTCGCCCGCCGGCAGGGGCTGTTCGACCAGCTCCACCCCCAGACGCACCAGATGCGGCGCCAGTTCGGCATAAACCTCTGCTGACCAGCCCTCATTGGCGTCGATGATGATCTTGGCATCGGGCGCCCCTGCGCGCACGGCCTTGAGGCGCGGCATGTCATCAGGCGTGCCCAGTTTGATTTTCAACAACGGTCGATGGGCATTCTGCGCCGCCTGCTTTTGCATCTCCTCGGGGCTTGCCAAGGACAGGGTATAGGCGGTGATCTCGGCACCGGGCGCAGGCAGGCCCGCCAGTTCCCAGACGCGCTTGCCCGCCTGCTTGGCCTCCAGATCCCAAAGCGCACAGTCCACCGCGTTGCGCGCCGCCCCCGCAGGCAGCAGGCCTTGCAGCTCCTCACGGGTAAAATCGGCGGGCAGGCCCTCGATCTCGGCTGTCACGCTCTCCAGCGTCTCATTGTAGCGCGCATAGGGCACACATTCGCCCCAACCGGTCACCCCGTCCTTTTCAACCCGAACGGTCAGCACCTTGGCCTCGGTCCGCGATCCGCGCGAGATGGTAAAGACCTGCGCCAGTTTAAAGACATCCGGTGTAACGGTAACTTTCATCGTCCTGCCCCTTGTTCCTGCCCCTTGCAGATACAAAGAGCCATGGCTGAAGGCCAGCGCAACCCGGCCTTCTGCTGTATCATCTTTCTAAAAATATTCCCGCCGGAGGCTCCGGCCCTGACGACCAGGACCTCCGGTCAGAAGTCTGGATCAGTAGGCTTCCAGCGCATCCACCAGGCGGCCAGCCCCGTGACGGTAGGGGTCAACCGCAGGCAGGCCCATACGCGCCTCGGTCTCGGCGAGGTATTTCACCGCGTCCTCTTCCGACAGATGCTGGGTATTCACCGAGATGCCCACGATCTTGCAGGCCGGGTTTGCCCGCTGCGCCAGTGGCAGCGCCACGTCACGCAGCTCTTCCAGAGAGGGCACCGAGTATTCGGGCAGACCACGCATATGCGAACGCGTTGGCTCGTGACACAGAATCAGTGCATCAGCCTGACCGCCATGCACCAGCGCCATGGTGACGCCGGAGTAGGAGACGTGGAACAGCGAGCCCTGGCCCTCGATCAGATCCCAGTGATCTTCGTCGTTGTCAGGGGTCAGATATTCCACCGAACCCGCCATGAAATCAGCAATGACAGCGTCCAGCGGCACGCCGTGGCCGGTGATCAGGATGCCGGTCTGACCGGTGGCGCGGAAGGTCGACTTCATGCCGCGCTTTTGCATCTCTGCATCCATTGCCAGGGCAGTGTACATCTTGCCAACCGAGCAGTCGGTGCCAACCGCCAGGCAGCGCTTGCCGGTGCGGTTCACGCCATTGGCAATTGGATAGCCATCGGTGGGCACGCGCACATCATGCAGGGTGCCGCCATGGGTCTGGGCCGCAGCCACCAGATCACCTTCGTCGCGCAAAAGATTGTGCAGACCGGAGGCCAGGTCATAACCCATCTCCAGCGCCTGAATCAGAACTTCTTTCCAGGCGGCGGAAATCACGCCACCGCGGTTGGCCACGCCAATCACCAGGGTTTTGGCGCCAGCGGCCTTGGCTTCAGCCAGGGACATTTCTGTCAGGCCAAGATCGGCACCACAGCCCGGCAGGCTGATCTGGCCAACGGCGTGATCCGGACGCCAGTCCCGGATGCCAATGGCAACCTTGGCGGCCAGCATGTCGGGCGCATCGCCCAGGAACAACAGATATGGTGTCTCGATCATGATGCGTTTCCTTTTCTATCTTAACGCCGATATTCGGAGGAAATCACCGCAAGTTCATACTCTTTTCGCAGTATCCCCGCTCGGATGCGCAAGAATCTTCGAGTCTTCCAGCTCTATGCAGAAGATTTACCCGATAGGTCAGTATCTGCGTCACTTTCGTCCTCTTCCAACCAGGATTCGGCCTGCAACACCCCAGATTGTGAGGCCCCAAGCACCGCAATGGCCTGCAAACTACCGGTTTCCTCTGGGGCATCCTCCTGCCCACGTCGCAGAATTGCCACCGCAACAACCAGCAAACACAGGGCTGCCAGCACCCATAGGAAACCATTTCCGTCAGCAATGCTGACCGTATTTGGCCCCAATAGCGTGCCAATGAACTGGCCAAGGTTCAGCAGGAACAGCATGGTGCCACTGGCCGGGACAATCTGGCTCGGCTTCAGCTGGTCATTGGCATGGGCCGTGCAGACTGCATACATCGGCAGGCTAGCCCCTGCGAGCAGCCCAAAACCAATCACCAACGAGCTCTGCGACGGCGCAAGCAGCATCCAGACACAGGCCCCTGCTCCGACCAGACCCAGCCCCAGAAGCACCAGACGACGATCTGTCTTGTCACTGATCCAGCCCACTGGATATTGCACCAGAGCCCCGACCACCATTGCCACCACCAGAACCCCCGAAGCCTGCGCCGCACTCATTCCCAATGACAGAGCATAGAGCGGCAGAGTGATAAACCAGGCGGCCACGGCCATGGCGCTGACCAGATTGCCAACCACCGCCATGGGCGACACCCGATAGAGCTTAGCCACCGACATTCTGTCTGGCACCTCATAGTCTGGCGCTCTGTTCCCCGACAGCAGCAAAGGAACAATCGACAGGGATATCAGGATGGAAACCACTCCAAACAACAGGTTACCGCTGGGATCAGGCAGGGCCACCATGGCAGTGCCTATAGCAGGCCCCGCCATCCAGATCATGAAATAGATCGACAGGATCTGAGCCCGGTTGTGGTTCTCGGCCTTGGCCTGCAGCCAGCTTTCGGTGATCACATAGAGGCCGGGATAGCAGAACCCGGCCAGAAACCGCATCCCTGACCACGAAAAAGGGTCAGAGGTCAAAAGATGCAGGATCGCCGCGATAGAGACCAAGGAGGCCAGCGCCGAGAAGGCACGGATATGGCCGACTTTTTCCACCATGCGCGGCGCCACTGCGGTGCCGATCAAGGCCCCCAATGGATAGGCCGCCTGCATCAGCGAGATGGTGAACTCCGAAAACCCGAGGCTGGCGCCCCGGATTGTCAGCAAAGTAACCAGCAGCCCATTGGCCACCATCAACAGAATCATGCCCAGGAACAGGGCCCAGTTTTCAAAAAATGCGCGTTTCATGGCGCAGAGCTGACAGGATTGGCGCGCCCAGGCTTGCTTGTTTGCGGCAACAAATACGCCGCTGCATCGCAGCGTCGTATTTCTGCGGATGCACAATTCGCTTGCGAAGAGAAGCGCAACTTAATAACACTCCACATGAAACTGACGCAATTTCATTACTCTTTGGGAGACCCATCCGATGAGCTTTCGCCTTCAGCCCGCCGCCCCTGCCCGCCCCAACCGCTGCCAGCTCTTTGGCCCAGGCTCCAACACCAAACTTTTTGCCAAAATGGCCGCCTCGGCCGCCGATGTGATCAACCTGGATCTCGAAGATTCGGTTGCCCCCACCGATAAGGACGTCGCCCGTGCCAATGTCATCGAGGCTTTGAACACGGTGGACTGGGGCAACAAATATATGTCGGTGCGGATCAACAGTCTCGACACCCCCTATTGGTACCGCGATGTCGTCGATCTGCTGGAACAGGCCGGTGACCGCCTGGACCAGATCATGATCCCCAAGGTGGGCTGTGCCGAAGACGTTTATGCCGTAGACGCGCTGGTCACTGCGATTGAGCGCGCCAAGGGCCGGAGCAAGCCGGTGTCTTTTGAAGTCATCATCGAATCGGCCGCCGGCATCGCCCATGTGGAAGCCATCGCCGCCAGCAGCCCCCGCCTGCAGGCCATGTCGCTGGGCGCTGCGGATTTTGCCGCCTCCATGGGCATGCAGACCACCGGCATCGGTGGCACCCAAGAAAACTATTACATGCTGCGCGACGGCGAAAAGCACTGGTCCGATCCCTGGCACTGGGCCCAGACTGCCATTGTCGCCGCCTGCCGCACCCATGGCGTCCTGCCCGTGGACGGTCCCTTTGGCGATTTCTCCGATGATGAGGGCTATGTCGCCCAGGCCAAACGCTCGGCCACGCTGGGCATGGTTGGCAAATGGGCGATCCACCCCAAACAGATCGGCCTGGCCAATGAGGTCTTTACCCCCTCTGACGAGGCCGTCGCCGAGGCCCGTGATATCCTCGCCGCAATGGAGCAGGCCAAGGCCAATGGCGAAGGAGCTACCGTTTACAAAGGCCGCCTGGTCGATATTGCCTCGATCAAACAGGCCGAAGTCATTGTCGCCCAGTCCGAACTGATCGCGAAAGGCTGATCCAGCCATCCAAGGCTTTCAGACGAGCCTCTAGAGCGCTCCCTTCCGGGGCGCTCTTTCTATTTTGACGTCGTGAAAGGACCCCTTTACCCGGGCCATCCTGTTGATCCTCTCCGCCTTGCCCGGACCACATCCAGATCCCCGAAACCGTTCCAAATCTCCAGGAAAGCAATTAGGCTGATCCTGCGGACAGGCAAGACAATGGACGGTGGCAGATGGCAGATTTGACCCTTTTACATACGGCGCAGGTGCATGTGGATAGGTTTGCCACCCTCGTCCCCGGCGCCCAACTGCAGCAAATTGTCCGTCCGGATTGGCTGGCCCGCGCCCAAAACGGCATCGACGACACCCTGCGCCGCGACATCACCGAGACCATAGGCGCCCTACAAGGCCCGGTCCTGTGCAGCTGCACCACCATAGGCGAGGTCGCCGAAACCGCAGGTGCCACCCGCATCGATTGGCCCATGATGCAAGAAGCAGCCCGAATCGGCGGTCCGATCCTGATGACCTATTGCCTCAACAGCACCCTGGAACCCTCCTGTGCTCTCCTGCGGCGTGCCTTTCACGAAATTGGTCACCCCCCGGACCTTCACCCCTTCGATCTCGCCGCTCTGTGGCCCCTGTTTGAGGCGGGCGAAACCGCCGCCTTTGCCAAAGCCATCTCAACCGCCCTTCTCACGGAACTTTCAAAACGGCCCGATATTGCTGCCGTGGTGTTGGCGCAGGCCTCAATGGCCGGGGCGGCAGAGCTGCTGAAAGACAAAACCGACGTGCCGATCCTTTCTTCTCCACAAATCGCTCTGCGGACCCTGTTGCCCAAAGATCTGTGCCCGCCAGCTGCCAAGGGCACCTAGGCCAATTGCTCTGGCGCAGCCCAGTCTTCACCTTATCTATAAATCTTCAAAAACACCCTCTGCCGGGTCTAGCCACGCTGATCCTTGGGCGAGCCCATCACCACATAGGTGGTGATCGCAGTCACATAGGGCGAAGTGCCCAGAATATCCGTATGGAACCTTTTGTAGCTGGGTAGATCCGCACATTCGACCCGCAAGAGATATTCGATGGTGCCGGTGATATTGTGGCATTCCACCACCTCCGGGGCCTCCTGCATCGCCCGCTCAAAGGCCTGCTGCGCCTCTTTGGTGTGCTCGCCCAGGCCAACGCCAATATAGGTGACAAACCCCGCCCCCATGGCGTCCCGGTCCAGCACCGCCCGATAGCCGGTGATTACCCCTGCCTGCTCCAGATCCTGCACCCGCCGCAGACAGGCCGACGGGGACAGGCCAACCCGATCCGCGAGCTCCAGGTTGCTGATCCGCCCATCGCGCAGCAATTCCTGCAATATCTGTTGGTTTATTCTGTCATTTTTCGCCATTAGTTGCGATACCTACCCAAAGGCACACAAAAACGCAATTTCATTCGGGGAAAAACGCGTCATTTTAGCGCCATGACCTATGAACTTTTCCTCGCGCTGACGCTGTTTGCTTTTGTCTCCTCCATCACACCGGGGCCCAACAACCTGATGCTCATGGCCTCTGGCGCTAATTTTGGCTTTCGCCGCACCATTCCCCATATGCTGGGCGTGGCGCTAGGCTTTGTCTTTATGGTGATCCTTGTCGGAGCGGGCCTGGTGCAGGTCTTTGACGCCGTCCCGATCAGCTATAGCATTCTCAAGCTGGCCTCGGTGCTCTACCTGCTCTATCTGGCCTGGAAGATCGCAAATGCCGGTCCGGCCGAAGCCTCGGGCAACTCGGGCACGCCGATGACCTTTTTGCAGGCTGCGGCCTTTCAATGGGTCAATCCAAAGGCCTGGGCCATGGCGCTCACCGCGATCAGCGCCTATACGCCAAATCAAACGCTCTGGGCGATCTTCCTGGTGGCCACCGTCTTTGGCGCCGTCAATCTGCCCTCGGTTGGATCCTGGACCATTCTGGGGCAACAGATGGCACGCTTTCTGACCAATCCTCGCCGTCTCACCCGGTTCAACTGGCTGATGGCCGTGCTTCTGATTGCCTCGCTCTATCCGGTGATCTGGCCACAATAACTGCGGCCAGAACCTGACCCGCCTACTTCAATGGCAGGCAGATTTCGGTCAACAACTCGTCCGGCGCAACCTCCCGAGGGTTATTGAGATAGAGCTCATAGCAGGGGGCTTCAGCGGGCTCCTCCCCCGATGTTGGCAGCCAATTGCCATATAGGCTGTGATAGGCGGCGGAAATTCCCGCATAGGGTCCTTTGTAGGTAAGCACCGCAATCTGACCTCCTGCCAAACTGCGCTCCTCCATGCCCTCGGGAAGTTCCTCACCAAAGAATTCGGCCCCGGCAAAGCTGCGCAGCTGCGCCTCGGGAACCGCCTCCGGGTTGTCATAATAGATCGCCGCAGCCGGACCCATCTGCGGCCAAAGCCCGCGCGTTTGGCACAGCGCTCCAAAAGCTTCGAATTTCGTGCCGATTGTATGGTAGCTGCCAAGATGTGGCAGACCGATCAATCGCCGTGCAGGGTCACTTCGGGTGGTAACAGGGTACATCGGATAGTCTCCAATTTTGAGATCAGGGCGTGAGGGCAGGTGCTGACCAGCCTTGCGAAAAGCAACTGGGCTGGCCCCATAGGCCTCTGTGAATGCACGAGAAAAGGAACTCACATTGGGATAGCCCACCGACCAGGAGATCCGTTCAACGGGCTCCGGCGTCAGGACCAAAGCGCTGGCAGCACGGTGCAGGCGAATGCGACGTACGGCCTGGGCACAGGTTTCTCCGGTCACAGCATGAAACACGCGGTGCCAGTGAAACCGCGACATCGCCGCCACATCTGCCAATTGATCCAGCGACAGATCCCCAGCCGGGTTGTCGTGGATGTAGCTGAGGACACGCAGAATACGCTTTTCATAGGAGGCTGACATCACTGGGGTTCCTTCTCTCTTGCCCGACCGCATGTGCCACAGCCCAAGATCACAAATCTTGCTGAACTGGCGTGACAACCAGCCCATCCCGCCTCCCATGCAGCGCTGATCCCTCTCGTCAATCGGATTTCGTTGACCCAAGGCAAGGCACAGAGTTGCATCTGGGCGCACAGAAGGCCATATACGGCAAAACCGCGTGAGCGAGGCGATATGACTCAGTACCTGGAATTTGAAAAACCTCTGGCCGAAATCGAAGGCAAAGCAGAGGAGCTCCGTGCTCTGGCACGGGCCAACGAAGAGATGGACATAGCCGATGAGGCCACAGCGCTGGACGCCAAGGCCGATCAGCTGCTGAAGGATCTCTACAAAGAGCTGACCCCCTGGCGCAAATGCCAGGTGGCACGTCATCCGGAACGGCCCCATTGCCGCGACTACATCGATGCATTGTTTACCGAATACACCCCGCTGGCGGGGGACCGGAATTTTGCCGACGATCTCGCCGTGATGGGGGGCTTGGCCCGATTCAACGATCAGCCGGTGATGGTGATTGGCCATGAAAAGGGCTCCGACACCAAAGCCCGCATCCAGCACAACTTTGGCATGGCCCGCCCCGAAGGCTACCGCAAGGCCGTGCGCCTGATGGAGATGGCCGGACGCTTTGGTCTGCCGGTTGTGACCCTGGTCGATACCACCGGCGCCTATCCCGGCAAAGGGGCCGAAGAGCGCGGCCAGTCCGAGGCCATCGCCCGCTCGACCGAGATGAGCCTGAAGATCGGCGTGCCAGTCATTTCTGTGATCATCGGTGAGGGCGGCTCTGGCGGCGCGGTTGCCTTTGCCACCGCCAACCGCGTGGCGATGCTGGAACATGCGGTCTATTCGGTGATCTCCCCCGAAGGCTGTGCCTCGATCCTGTGGAAAGATGCAGAAAAGATGCGCGAAGCCGCCGAGGCCCTGCGTCTAACCGCGCAGAACCTGCGCGAGCTGGCGGTGATCGACCGGATCATCCCCGAACCGCTGGGCGGCGCGCATCGTGATGCCCAGGCCTCCATGGCCGCTGTGGGCACAGCCATTCAGGAGATGCTGGACGAGCTCAAGGACAAGAACGGTGCCGACCTGATCAAGGATCGACGCCAGAAGTTCCTCGATATCGGCTCCAAGGGCCTCGCCGCCTAAACCTAACCGCGCTGTATCAAAGGCCCGATCCTGGCAACAGGAACGGGCCTTTTTGTTTTCGCCAGCAGGTTTTGCCAAAGGAGCAAGGGTCACCTTTGCCTGACGACCCTTTCGACTTAGCCTTTTAGAATGACGGTTTCGATGGCTGGCAACTCAGCCCCGCGCCCGCCAAAGACACTTGGGCCGACCTCAACAAAACCGAATTTCTTATAGAACGGCACAGCATTCAAAGTTGCCTCGATTGTAACCGGCCCGACCCAATTGACGCGCGCGTCTGCTAAGGCGCGTTCAAACAGACCGACACCGACGCCTTTGCCGGTTTGGCTTGCTGCTACAAACAGGCGCACGACCTCTCCCGGCACCCCATGAGAAAACCCGATGGGCTCTCTCCCTTCTTCTGCAATCCAGATCTCTTGGTTTTGACAATCTGAAGTATAATCTGCGACAGTGCGCCCGGTCATCCAGGTTGCGACCACCTCTGCCGGGTAGGGGTTGGGAGCCAGGCCCGCAACAGAGGCAGAAACGAGTTCAAAGACAGCCTTGGCGTCCTCCACCTGTGACCGCCTATAACTGATTTCTGTAGACATTAGACCACCAGTAACCGCAAACCCTGGGTCACGTCCGATCTGACTGCCAGACGCAGGCCTGGCTCATCTCCGGCCTTTAGAGCCGCAATAATCAGACGGTGATTCTGCGGCGGATCGGTGCGCCGCAACCGCCCATAGAGGGCCCGCATTGTTGGGCCCAGTTGCAGCCAAACAGTTTCCGCCATGGCCAGCATCGCCGGGGCCTGGGCACGCAGATACAGGGTGCGGTGAAACTCCAGATTGGTGCGGATATAGCCCACTGCATCGCGCTTTGAGACCATCTCGGCGATGGTGACATTGATGCTTTGCAGCCTGTCGATGAGCGCCATATGCGCCCGTGGCAGTGCGCGGCTGGACAGCTCAACCTCAAGCAAAGCGCGCAGGGCGGCCAGCTCCTCGATCCGCTCATTGCTAAGCTCTGGCGTCGTCACCCGCCCTGACGAAGACAAGGACAAGGCCCCCTCGGCCACCAGGCGGCGCAGGGCCTCGCGTGCAGGGGTCATCGAGACCTCATATTCGCGGCCGATCCCGCGCAGGGTCAGCGCCTCGCCCGGAGCAATATCGCCATACATGATCCGTGCCCGCAGCGCCCGGTAGACCCGGTCATGCGCCGAACCGGTGGTGTCGGAGGGGTGTGAAGCGGTGCGTTTGGCTAAACTGGACATGCACTATGCTGTGATCACAAATGCCGCGCGGGTCAACCTCCGAAATTGCCCAGGGCATGCTTGCAGTCGTTTAGCCCAGATCAAAACGGTAGCGGTGCAGGCTGCCGCCTTCACTGCGCAGCCATTGGCGTGCGGCCGAACTATCACCATAGAGCTGCGCCACCACAGCCCAGAAATCAGCCGAGTGATTCATCTCAACCAGGTGCGCCACCTCATGTGCCGCCACATAGGACAGCACCTCTGTCGGGGCCAGGATCAGGCGCCAGGAATACATCAAAGTCCCTGCAGAGGAACAAGAACCCCAGCGTGAGCGGGTATCACGCAGGCTCAGCTTGGCATAGGAGCGCCCCACCTGGGCCGCGTAGTGATCTGATGCGGCAGCCAGCCGGTCCCGCGCCAATTCCTTTAGATAGCGCTCCAACGACCGCGCGGGACTGCCGCCCCCAACAACAATTGCATCAGCCTCCAGCCGCACCCCGCGCTTTGCGCCCGCAACAACCTGTCGCAACTGCCCTTCGACCGGCAGCTGCGTGTCGAGCCCCACCGCAACAACTTCAGGGTGGCGCGCCAGGTGCTCACGGATCCAGGCCTCTTTTTCTACGGCAAAGTCCAGGGCTTCACGGGCTGGCAGGCGGGAGGGAAGAGTCAGGGTCACCCGCCCATCCAGCGCAGAAATACGCAGGCTGATCCGCTTGGCCCGGGCTGAGCGGCGCAGGACCAAAGGAACCGGCGGGTTACCCGGCAGATGATATGCGCTCATGGCGGCGCCCCTTCATGGCAAAGGCTTTGACAGTGCTCATCTCATATGGCAAGGCAACTGAATCGTCGATACGACTCACCAGTAAATCAAGGGGACCCACATGCCCAATGAAGAATGGGGCGTAAAGCGCGTCTGCCCAACCACCGGCAAGCGGTTTTATGACCTGAACAAAAATCCGATCGTTAGCCCTTACACGGGCGAAGTTGTCGAGCTGAACACCGGCAAGAGCCGGATGATCGAAGCCGATGCCGCCGATGCCGCCAGCGCCAAGGCAAAAGAAAGCACCGCGGAAGACGGTGACGTTCTGGAAGATGACGAAGATGTTGATCTGGATCTGGGCGATGACGTTCTGGACGATGATGACGACACCGATACCGTGCCTCTCGAAGAGATCGCGGATGTCGCTTCGGAAAGCGACGACTCCTAAGACCGCAGCTTGTGGTTTTGGCTCTCCCAAGCAGCCCCTTGGCTGCCTGGGAGGTCTGCACGCGGCCCTGCACTAAGGGCCGCAAAACCCGCCACAAAAAAATCATGGAGATGGTGCATTTTCCTCTTGCGGCCCGCCCCATCGTCCCGTAAATCACCCTCACACCGCAAGACGGAGCGGCCTAGCGGCCACAAGGTTAAACGGTGCATTTGGGGCCTTAGCTCAGCTGGGAGAGCGCCTGCATGGCATGCAGGAGGTCAGCGGTTCGATCCCGCTAGGCTCCACCAAATCACTTTCTTGAGTAAGATGCTCTTATAACACTTGGAAGGGAAAGCTCAGATTTGGTGCTCGCCCCCTATTCCTTGAGTAAGAAAGCTGGTCGGAACAGCCGAGCCTAATTATCGCACCCCGCCAATTGAAGCTTCGTTTTTTTCCATATATCATAACGACTTGAGATGAAATTCATCGTAAGTTCGAACTTTTCATCGAAGTCATCTGCATTTTGCGTGTTTTGCCCCAACTTCTCACTCAACAAGAGTTCCTGAGTTTGGATTTCTTCAGTACGCACCTCATAAGCCTCAGCTATGGAGAGGTTCTCGGTTTCAACCAAGCGATCCAAAAAATCGTTCTTCTCAATCGCAAGTATCTGCAGTTGATTTGACCTGCCCCCCGA
>NZ_LIKT01000031.1 GCF_001294455.1 Phaeobacter sp. 11ANDIMAR09 | reverse complement strand
GATGGCCTCCTTTGTGATTGAGGAAGGTCCGCGAAAATTGCGAACCTTCCAATATCTTGTCGCTTACGCGAATTTTGCCTGGATTTCGTCCGAGATGTTCTGCGGTACGGGATCGTAATGCGAGAACTGCATGGTGAACTGGGCGCGGCCCGAGCTCATCGAACGAAGGGTGTTGATGTAACCAAACATGTTGGCCAGCGGCACGTTTGCGTCGATCGCAATCGCGTTGCCACGTGGTTCCTGGCCGGAAACCTGACCACGACGGGAGGTCAGATCGCCAATGATACCACCAGTGTATTCTTCTGGTGTGATCACTTCCACTTTCATGATTGGCTCAAGCAGCTTGGCGCCAGCTTTGCGCATGCCTTCACGCATACACATACGTGCCGCGATTTCAAAGGCCAGAACCGAGGAGTCCACGTCGTGGAACTTACCGTCGATCAGAGCAACTTTGAAGTCGATCACGGGGAAGCCGGCGAGCGGGCCAGAATCCATCACCGAGTTGATGCCTTTTTCGACACCTGGGATGTATTCTTTTGGAACCGAACCACCAACGATGCGGGATTCGAAGGAGTAACCTTCGCCTGCTTCGGTGGGCGAGATGATCATCTTCACTTCGCCGAACTGACCGGAACCACCAGACTGTTTCTTGTGGGTGTAGGTATGTTCAACTTCGTGACCGATGGTCTCACGGTAGGCAACCTGAGGCGCACCAATGTTGGCCTCAACCTTGAATTCCCGCTTGAGACGGTCAACCAGGATGTCCAGGTGAAGTTCGCCCATGCCCTTCATGATGGTCTGACCGGACTCAATGTCGGTCTCCACACGGAAGGATGGATCTTCAGCCGCCAGACGACCCAGACCCTGAGACATTTTCTCTTGGTCCGCTTTGGTCTTTGGCTCAACCGCGATCTCGATAACCGGATCGGGGAAGGTCATGGTTTCCAGAACCACCGGCTCGTTGGCAGCACAGAGCGTGTCACCTGTGGTGGTGTCTTTCAGACCCGCCAGCGCGATGATGTCGCCCGCAAATGCTTCCGTGATCTCTTCACGGTCATTCGAGTGCATCATCATCATCCGGCCAACACGCTCTTTACGACCTTTGGTCGAGTTCAGCAGGGTGTCGCCCTTGTTCAGGACACCGGAGTAGATCCGGGTGAAGGTCAGCGAGCCAACAAAGGGGTCGTTCATGATTTTGAACGCCAGGCCAGAGAACGCCATTTCATCATCCGCGCGGCGGGCAATGTTACGGGTTTCTGTTTCGTCACCTGGTGCAAAACCCATGTAATCAACAACGTCCAGCGGGCTGGGCAGATAGTCGATCACAGCGTTGAGCAGCGGCTGAACACCTTTGTTTTTGAAGGCAGAACCACCCAGAACAGGAACAAAGGCCATCTCGAGAGTACCTTTGCGCAGCAGTTTGCGCAGGGTCTCAACGTCGGGCTCTTCGCCTTCCAGGTAGGCTTCCATGGCGTCGTCGTCCATTTCGACGGCAGCCTCGACCATTTTGGAGCGCCATTCGTCAGCCAGCTCTTTCAAGCTGTCACGGATAGGCGCTTTGATCCAGGAGGCACCAAGGTCTTCACCCTGCCACAGCCATTCTTCCATGGTGACCAGGTCAACCTGACCTTCCAGCTCGGTTTCGGCACCGATAGGGAAGGCAACAGGAACAGCATTTGCCCCTGTACGGTCTTCGATCATGTGAACGCAGTTGAAGAAGTCCGCGCCGATTTTGTCCATCTTGTTGACAAAAACCATACGTGGAACCTTGTAGCGATCAGCCTGACGCCACACGGTTTCGGTCTGGGGTTCAACACCAGCGTTGGCGTCCAGAACACAGACAGCACCATCGAGAACCGCCAGCGAACGCTCAACTTCAATGGTGAAGTCAACGTGGCCAGGGGTGTCGATGATGTTCAGACGGTGCTTGGGCGTGTCAGCCGTGGCGCCATCTTCGGTGCGTTCCCAGAAAGTGGTGGTCGCAGCCGAAGTAATGGTAATACCGCGTTCCTGCTCCTGCTCCATCCAGTCCATGGTGGCCGCACCGTCGTGCACCTCACCAATGTTGTGGGACTTGCCTGTATAGTACAGGATGCGCTCGGAGCAGGTGGTTTTACCTGCATCGATGTGCGCCATGATGCCGAAGTTACGGTAATGGTTGAGTGTATACTCGCGTGCCATTGGTCTAATGTCCTTTGGAAATTACCAACGATAGTGGCTGAACGCTTTGTTCGCTTCGGCCATCTTGTGGGTGTCTTCACGTTTCTTGACAGCAGTACCGCGCGACTGAACAGCATCCATCAGCTCGCCTGCCAGGCGCTCTTCCATGGTGTTCTCGTTGCGCTTGCGCGCTGCGGTGATCAACCAGCGGATGGCCAGGGCTTCGCGACGCTCGGGACGAACTTCGACGGGAACCTGGTAAGTCGCACCACCCACACGGCGGGAGCGAACTTCGACCGAAGGTTTGATGTTATCAAGAGCTTCGTGGAAAACTTCCACAGGAGCGCGCTTGATCTTGCCTTCAACGCGGTCAAACGCGTTGTAGACGATCTTTTCTGCAACCGACTTCTTACCGTCGATCATCAGGTTGTTCATGAATTTGGTCAGAACGCGGTCACCAAACTTTGCGTCTGGCAGTACTTCGCGTTTTTCAGCGGCGTGACGACGTGACATATCAGCCTCTCCTTCTTACTTAGGACGCTTCGCGCCGTACTTCGAACGACGTTGTTTACGGTCTTTGACGCCCTGGGTATCCAGAACACCGCGCAGGATGTGGTAACGAACACCTGGAAGATCTTTTACACGGCCGCCACGGATCAGAACCACAGAGTGCTCCTGAAGGTTGTGGCTTTCACCCGGGATGTAGGAGATCACTTCGAAACCGTTGGTCAGGCGAACCTTGGCAACTTTCCGCATCGCGGAGTTTGGTTTCTTAGGTGTGGTGGTGTAAACACGTGTGCATACGCCGCGTTTCTGCGGGCACTGCTCCAGGTGCATCGACTTGGAGCGTTTGATTTTTGGCTGGCGCGGCTTGCGGATCAGCTGTTGGATCGTTGGCATTCCGGTTCTTTCCCCGTTTCGCAACTTTGGTCATGCATGCTCGGATGAGCATACGGCTAGGTCTTCATGCGCTTGAGCGTCCGCAAGCGCAAAAACCGCAATCGCTTCCATTCCGAGGTAAGCGACGCGGTGGTTTTTCAGAGGATCCGGGTGATAAAAGTTCCCGAACCTTGGTCCACAACAATATAGATTTCGGCTATAGGGGCGACCCCCGAGTTGCCGGATAGGCGCGCGTATATGGGGAGTCGCGGGGCTTGTCAACTGCAGCGCGGCAAGTCCGCTAAGGCAGAGCAGCTTGCGCGCCCTTCGCTGCCATGCATAGTTGTGCAGGCAGTTCCCCTATACAGCTTTTCAGGACATCGTACATGCAGGTTATTGGTCTTTGCCGCTTCTCCTATCCCGCCATTGGCGGTTTTCAGGTTGAGCACGCCTCGATAGAAGAGCGCATTGCCTTCCTCTACGCTGAAAAGCGCCTGGAGGAGCGGTTTCAATTGATGGAAGCCATCGCCCTGCCCTGCCTGCGCGAACAAACCGATCAGGACTTTGAGCTGATCATAGTTATCGGGGACAGCCTACCCGCGCATCACGTTTCGCGGCTGCGCGATCTTTGCGCTGATATTCCCCAGATCACCATTCATGCCGAACCACCGCGCAAGCAGCGCGAGGTGATGAAGGAAATCCTGAACCGGGCCCGGCGCGATCCCAAAGCCCCCTGCCTACAGTTTCGCCATGACGACGATGACGCCATCTCGGTGGATTTCGTCGAGCGATTTCGCCAGACGCTAGACGACTGTCCTGGGCTGGTGGCCAAAAACAAAACTCTGGCGGTGGATTTCAACCGCGGCTACATCGCCGAGCTGGGCCCCGAAGGTATCGCCGCCACCGAGATCCACCGGCCCTATTATGTCGCCTCCCTGGGGATGTATGTGCGCGGGAACTGTCCATTGACGATCATGAACTTTGCCCACGAAAAGATCCTGCGCTTTATGCCCACGGTCACCATCAGCGATGCGCCGATGTTTGTACGCAGCCACAATGGCTATAATGATTCACGGCAGAAAAAGGTAAAACCCGTGCCTGTCACCCCGATTGATGACGCGCTTGCGGCGGCTTTTGAGGCGCGGTTTGCCCTGCGTCAGGACGAGGTGCGCCAGATCTTTGCCCCAAAGGCCTAGCGGCGGGCCTGCTGGCGCTCGCGGTACAGGGTGAACAGACCAGCGCCCACCACCAAACTGCCCCCCATCAGGGTGAGCACATCCGGCCAGTCGCCAAAAACCAACCAGCCTAGGATCAGCGCCCAGAGCAAACCAGTGTAGCGAAAGGGGGAAACCACGGCCACATCACCCACACGCATGGCCATCACCGAACACAGATAGCCCAGCAAGATGATGCAGGCCGCCCCGGCGAGCAGGCTCAGCTGCCCTGCCGAAACAGGCGCCCAGTCCTGAAAGAAACTGTAGCCAATGCCAAACATCAGCACGGATAGAGAGGCCAGAACTGTCACCGTCATCGAGGGTACAGCCGCCGACATGCGACGCGTCACCAGGTCCCGGAGGGTGACACAGGCCACGGCCCCCAGCGCATAGAGCGAGGCCGCGTCAAAGCCCTCGGGGCCGGGGCGCACAATCAACAGCATGCCGCAGAAACCGACCAGGATCGCCAGCATCCGCCGCCATCCCACGGCCTCCTGAAACAACAGGGCCGCGCCCAGGGTCACAGTGAGGGGCAACATCTGCAAAACAGCTGTGATATTGGCGATGGGCATCCGCATCAGAGCCGTGAGAAACAAAAAAGTCGCGCCACCTTCAGCCAGACAGCGCAGGGCCACCAAGCCCCAGTCCCGACGGTCAAGCCGCAGGTGCAGGCTGCCCTGATAGCGGGCAAAGGCATAGATCAACAGCGAGGCCATCGCCCCCCGCAGAACCAGAATCTGGGACAGGGGCAGGCTGGTGCCAATCGCCTTGATCAAGGTATCATTAAAGGTAAAGGCGGCCATCGCCCCCATCATCAAAAACGCGCCTCTTTGGTTGGCTGTCATCCTCACAGCGCCCTTAGCGCGTCTAGGCTCTGCCCAAAATGGGCTTTCAAACAGGCATCCATCTCGGCGGGTTCCATGCGTCGGGTGATCCCGCTCTGCGCCGGCTCGGATTTATTGTCGCCATGGATCGTGCGGATGTAGGCGGGCGCCTGCATATCTGAGTAAAGATTGAAATGGCGCGCCAGTTTGCGGTGGTTGAACTTATAGGGGTTGGCGCCACTGCCCAGAGGCGTCACCAGCGCGGTGCCCGCCGACAATGGCGCCTGTTCGATGGCATCAAAGATCTCTGCCCCCTCCGGGGTGGCCTGCAAATAGAATCCGCGGTTATGGGCAATCACAAACGAAGTTTCGGCAGGCTGCAGCGGCAAAAGCCCGGTTGCTAGCGCCCGGGTGCGGCGGACAAAATCGAGATCCACCGCGTCATCATCATCCAGCCGAAACAGGATACGGTGGCTGGCGTCATTTACCGGAATTGAGTCATACCCCTGTTTCAACAGCCGATAGTGATTGCGGGTGCCAACCGGGCGCAGGTGCATGTTGTCATAGGGGGCCAATAGATCCTGTAAGCGGTTGAGATAGATCTCTGGCATTGCTTTGGCGGTCAGCACCACAAGATCAAAATCGCCATCAGTTTGCTGCACCAGTGACGGCAGGCAGAGCTTTTCAAAGATACTAAAGCGCAGCTCCATGCGGTCTTCGTCAAACAGATGCCGGGCTGTCTGTTTCAGATTGGAAAACCGTTCAGAGTAATAGGTGGGCGTCAGCACCGAAAAGCGTACCAGCCCGACCATGTTCATGCGCTGCGTCATTCTTCCCCCTGCCCTCTGACGTGCCAAAACAAAATGGCTTTTGGCGGTCTGCCCTCAGGGTAGATAGCCTATGCTTGCCCCCGGCACAAAAAGAAACCCCCGCAGCGAACTGCGGGGGTTTCAGTCTTAACCATCAGAGCCCTCAGGGGTCTGAAATCAATCGCGGCTTTCTGGTGTATCCACCAGATTGTCGAAGGTGTCGCTTGCCAGGTCGTCTTCGACCACAGGCGCGGCCAATGCGGCGGCGGCTTCGGCTTCTTCGCGACGGGCCTCAAGAACCACATTGTCACGGCCCTGCGCGATGTGACGCACGCGCTGGGTTGCACCACCGGTCCCGGCTGGGATCAGGCGACCAACAATGACGTTCTCTTTCAGACCAACCAGTTTGTCCTTCTTACCCTGAACCGAGGCTTCGGTCAGAACCCGGGTGGTCTCCTGGAAGGAGGCCGCCGAGATGAAGGAACGTGTCTGCAACGATGCCTTGGTGATCCCAAGCAGGATCGGCGCGCCCTTGGCAGGGCGTTTGTTGCGCGACAGCGCCTTTTCATTGGCTGCGACGAATTCGGCCTTGTCGACATGTTCACCTTTGAGCAGCGTGGTTTCACCCGAGTCCGAGATCTCCCACTTCTGCAGCATCTGGCGCACGATGACTTCGATGTGCTTATCGTTGATCTTCACACCCTGCAGGCGATAGACGTCCTGCACTTCGTCGATCATGTAGTTCGCCAGGGCTTCGACACCCATGATGCCCAGGATGTCATGCGGTGCTGGGTTGCCGTCCATGATGTAATCACCCTTCTGGACAAAGTCACCTTCCTGAACAGGAATGTGCTTACCCTTGGGCACCATGTATTCAACGGCATCCAGCGACTCATCCGCAGGATCAATGGCGATGCGACGCTTGTTCTTGTAGTCGCGGCCAAAGCGCACGTAACCATCCAATTCGGCGATGATCGCGTGATCCTTGGGACGACGGGCTTCGAACAGTTCTGCAACCCGTGGCAGACCACCGGTAATGTCCTTGGTCTTGGCGCCTTCACGCGGGATACGCGCGACAACGTCACCAGCCTGAACCGCTTCGTTGTCCTCAACAGAGAGAACAGCATCCACGGACATCGGGTAGGTCACAGGGTTACCATTGTCGAGACGCATAGGCTCGCCATTGGCATCCACCAGAATGATCTCTGGCTTGAGTTCGCTGCCTTTGGGGGCGGCGCGCCAGTCGATCACGATTTTCTGGGTCATACCGGTTGCTTCATCGGTTTCATCGCGCACAGCGATACCCGAAACCAGATCGACATATTTGGTCGTACCGGCCTTTTCGGCGATGATTGGCAGGGTATAGGGATCCCATTCAAACAGTTTGTCGCCACGGGCAATTTGCTGACCCGCCTTGACGAAGAGTTTGGAACCATAGCTCAGCTTGTGGCTGGCGCGTTCTTCACCGTGCTCGTCCTGGATGATCATCTTCATGTTACGACCAACAATCAGAACATCTCCATCGGAGTTCTTCAGAGTGTTTTCGTTTTCAAAGACGATCTTACCTTCATGGCTGGCTTCCTGGAAGGACTGCTGACCACCCTGAGCAACGCCGCCGATGTGGAAGGTCCGCATCGTCAGCTGTGTACCAGGTTCACCAATCGACTGCGCGGCGATAATGCCGACAGCTTCACCGGTGTTGACCATGGTGCCGCGTGCAAGGTCACGACCATAACACATGGCGCAGACGCCTTCTTCGGCCTCACAGGTCAGAGGTGAGCGAATACGCATGGTCTGAACACCAGCTTCTTCGATGGTGTCGGACAGGCGCTCGTCGATCAGCTGACCCGCAGAGGCCAGGATCTCGTCGGAGCCGGGGCGTTTGACGTCCTCTGCCACAACACGACCAAGGATGCGCTCGCCAAGGCTTGCCACCACTTCACCGTCATTGACCGCAGCCGAAGCCGTGATCGAGTTTTCGGTGCCGCAGTCACGATCGCGCACGATGCAGTCCTGTGCGACGTCAACCAGACGACGGGTCAGGTAACCCGAGTTCGCGGTTTTCAGAGCCGTATCCGACAGACCTTTACGGGCACCGTGGGTGGAGTTGAAGTACTCCAGAACCGACAGGCCTTCTTTAAAGTTCGAGATGATCGGTGTCTCGATGATGTCGCCGTTTGGCTTGGCCATCAGACCACGCATACCGCCCAGCTGTTTCATCTGCGTAACCGAACCACGCGCACCGGAGTGAGCCATCATATAGACTGAGTTCGGCTCTGCTTCGGACCCATCTTCGTCCCGGTTGGAGGTCGAAATCGTGGTCATCATCGCATCAGTGACGCGATCGTTACACTTGGACCAGGCATCAACAACTTTGTTGTACTTTTCGCCCTGAGTGATCAGGCCGTCCATGTACTGCTGTTCAAAGTCCTTCACCAGGCTGCGGGTCTCGTTGACGATGGGCCATTTGGTTTCCGGAATGACCATGTCATCCTTACCAAAGGAGATCCCGGCCTTGAAGGCCTCGCGGAAACCCATGGTCATGATCTGGTCACAGAAGATCACCGACTCTTTCTGACCACAGTAGCGGTAGACGGTATCGATGACCTGCTGCACTTCTTTCTTCCGCAGCAGACGGTTGACCAGCTCAAATGGCGCCTTGGCGTTCTTTGGCAGCAATGCGCCCAGCTTGATCCGGCCAGGGGTGGTTTCAAAGCGGGTCAGAACCTCGTTGCCTTCTTCGTCGATCTGAGGAAGGCGCGCGGTCACACGGCTGTGCAGGTGAACTTCACCAGCGTCCAGAGCGTGCTGTACTTCTTCGATGTCACCAAAGACCTTACCTTCACCGATCATGCCTTCACGGTCCAGGGTCACATAGTAGAGACCCAAGATCATATCCTGCGAAGGAACGATGATTGGCGCGCCGTTTGCAGGCGACAGAACGTTGTTGGTGGACATCATCAGAACACGGGCTTCCAGCTGGGCCTCAAGGCTCAGTGGAACGTGAACAGCCATCTGGTCGCCATCAAAGTCAGCGTTAAAGGCCGAGCAGACCAGCGGATGCAGCTGGATCGCCTTGCCTTCGATCAGCGTGGGTTCAAACGCCTGAATGCCCAAACGGTGCAGCGTCGGCGCACGGTTCAGCATGACAGGGTGTTCGCGGATCACCTCATCCAGGATATCCCAGACTTCAGGACGCTCTTTTTCCACCAGCTTTTTCGCCTGCTTCACGGTGGAGGACAGACCTTTGGCCTCCAGGCGCGAATAGATGAAGGGCTTGAAGAGTTCGAGCGCCATCTTTTTGGGCAGGCCACATTGATGCAGCTTCAGCTCAGGACCGGTCACAATGACCGAACGGCCGGAGAAGTCGACGCGTTTCCCCAAAAGGTTCTGACGGAAGCGACCCTGCTTACCTTTCAGCATGTCGCTGAGCGATTTCAGCGGACGCTTGTTGGCACCGGTGATCACACGACCACGGCGGCCGTTGTCAAACAGCGCATCGACAGATTCCTGCAGCATCCGCTTTTCGTTACGGACGATGATGTCAGGGGCGCGCAGTTCAATCAGACGCTTCAGACGGTTGTTCCGGTTGATCACACGACGGTACAGATCGTTCAGATCCGAGGTCGCAAAACGGCCCCCATCCAGCGGCACCAGCGGGCGCAGTTCTGGTGGGATAACCGGGATCACGGTCATGATCATCCACTCTGGACGGTTGCCGGATTCCAGGAAGGATTCCACAACTTTCAGACGTTTGATGATCTTCTTGGGCTTCAGCTCGCCGGTGGCTTCAGCCAGTTCGGCGCGCAGGTGCTCTGCCTCGGAGTCCAGATCGATGGCCGCCAGCATTTCGCGGATCGCTTCTGCACCGATATTGGCGGTGAAAGCATCCATGCCATAGGCATCCTGAGCGTCCATATACTCTTCTTCGGTCATCATCTGGCCATAGGTCAGATCAGTCAGACCTGGCTCGATAACGACGTAGTTTTCAAAGTACAGCACCCGTTCCAGATCGCGCAGGGTCATGTCCAGCATCAGGCCGATGCGCGATGGCAGCGACTTGAGGAACCAGATATGCGCAACTGGGGCGGCCAGTTCGATATGGCCCATGCGCTCGCGGCGCACTTTCTGCAGGGTAACTTCAACACCACATTTCTCGCAGACAACGCCGCGATACTTCATGCGCTTATATTTACCACACAGGCATTCGTAGTCTTTGATCGGGCCAAAGATACGGGCACAGAACAGACCATCGCGCTCAGGCTTGAAGGTCCGGTAGTTGATGGTTTCTGGCTTTTTGATTTCGCCATAGGACCAAGACAGGATCCGTTCCGGCGACGCCAAAGAGACTTTGATTTCATCAAAGACTTTTGTGGGCGTCAACGGGTTGAACGGGTTGTTGGTGATTTCCTGGTTCATTTGTGTTTCCTCAAATTTGTGCGGAAGGGTGGAGGGAAGTAAGGGCGGGCGCCCTTACTCCTCTTCCTCCGCATCCAGGAGTTCCATGTTCAGGCCGAGGCCACGGACTTCTTTGACCAGAACGTTGAAGCTTTCGGGTACGCCCGCTTCAAAGTTGTCCTCGCCCTTGACGATCGATTCATAGACCTTGGTCCGACCGGCAACGTCATCCGATTTAACGGTGAGCATTTCCTGCAGGGTATAGGCGGCGCCGTAAGCTTCCAGAGCCCAGACTTCCATTTCCCCGAAACGCTGACCACCAAACTGCGCCTTACCACCCAATGGCTGCTGGGTAACCAGCGAGTATGGGCCTGTGGAACGGGCGTGGATTTTGTCGTCAACCAGGTGATGCAGTTTCAGCAGATACTTGATGCCGACGGTCACTGGGCGGGCAAACTGCTCACCGGTACGACCATCATACAGAACCGACTGACCAGAGGAGTCGAACCCAGCGCGCACCAGCGCGTCGTTCACGTCAGCCTCTTTGGCACCGTCAAAGACAGGTGTCGCAATTGGCACACCGCGGGTCACATTGCCTGCCGCCTCAAGAAGATCGTCTTCGGACATGTCCGCCAGACCTTCTTCATAGACGTTTTCGCCATAGGCATGCTTCATCGCGTCGCGAACAGGGGTCAGATCGCCGGAGCGACGGAATTCCTGCAGCGCATCATCCACCTGGATGCCCAGACCGCGTGCGGCCCAGCCCATATGCGTTTCAAGAATCTGACCAACGTTCATCCGCGAGGGAACGCCGAGCGGGTTCAGACAGAAATCGACAGGGGTACCATCCTGAAGGAACGGCATGTCCTCCATGGGAACCACTTTCGAGATCACACCTTTGTTGCCGTGACGACCAGCCATTTTATCACCAGGCTGAAGCTTACGCTTCACGGCGATAAAGACTTTGACCATCTTCATCACACCGGGTGGCAGATCGTCACCACGGCGGACTTTTTCGACCTTGTCTTCAAAACGGGCATCCAGAGCGCGTTTCTGCGCTTCGTACTGCTCGTTCAGAGCCTCGACGATCTTGGCGTCCTCTTCTTCTTCGAGGGCGATCATCCACCACTGGCCACGGCTCAGTTGCGACAGGGTATCTTCGTCGACGGCGGCACCGGTGCGCACACCTTTGGGGCCTTTGACGGCGGTTTTACCCAGCAGCACGCTGCGCAGACGGGCGTAGATGTTGCGGTCCAGGATCGCGAGCTCATCGTCGCGGTCACGCGCCAGACGCTCAACTTCTTCCCGCTCGATCTGCAGCGCACGTTCGTCTTTTTCCACACCGTGACGGTTGAAGACGCGGACTTCGACGATTGTGCCGTAGTCACCGGGCTTCACCCGAAGGGAGGTGTCACGCACGTCCGAGGCTTTCTCACCAAAGATGGCGCGCAGCAGTTTTTCTTCTGGCGTCATCGGGCTTTCGCCCTTTGGTGTGATCTTGCCGACCAGGATATCACCGGGTTCAACATCAGCGCCGATGTACACGATGCCAGCCTCGTCGAGGTTGCGCAGCGCTTCTTCACCAACGTTGGGGATGTCACGGGTGATCTCTTCTGGGCCCAGCTTGGTATCACGGGCGGCGACTTCGAATTCTTCGATGTGGATCGAAGTAAAGACGTCATCACGGGCGATACGCTCGGAGATCAGAATGGAGTCTTCGTAGTTGTAGCCGTTCCAGGGCATGAAGGCCACGACGACGTTTTTACCCAGCGCCAGTTCACCGATATCGGTGGAGGGGCCATCAGCAATAACTTCGCCCTTGCGGACTTCCTGGCCCACACGCACCAGCGGACGCTGGTTGATGCAGGTGTTCTGGTTCGAACGCTGGAACTTGCGCATGCGGTAGATGTCTACGCCTGCGTCACCCAGTTCGAGATCAGATGTAGCGCGGATAACGATACGCTGGGCATCGACCTGGTCGATGATACCGCCGCGTTTCGCCATGATCGCCGCACCAGAATCGCGGGCCACAACTTCTTCGATACCGGTGCCAACCAATGGGGCCTCGGCGCGCAGAAGTGGAACCGCCTGACGTTGCATGTTCGAGCCCATCAAAGCCCTGTTCGCATCGTCATTTTCCAGGAACGGAATAAGCGAAGCCGCAACCGATACCAGCTGCTTGGGCGAAACGTCGATCAGATCAACGCTTTCGCTTGGCGCCAGCGTGTAGTCACCAGACTGACGGGTCGAGACCAGATCATTGGTGAACTTACCGTTTTCATCCAGCGAAGCGTTGGCCTGTGCCACAGTGTGGCGCATTTCTTCGGTCGCCGACATGTAGTGCACTTCGTCAGTCACCTGACCTTCGTTCACAACGCGGTAGGGCGTCTCAATGAAGCCATATTTGTTCACACGGGCAAAGGTCGCCAGGGAGTTGATCAGACCAATGTTTGGACCTTCCGGCGTTTCAATTGGACACATCCGGCCATAGTGGGTCGGGTGAACATCTCGCACTTCAAAACCGGCACGCTCACGGGTCAGACCGCCAGGCCCAAGCGCCGAGAGACGGCGTTTGTGGGTGACTTCCGACAGCGGGTTGGTTTGGTCCATGAACTGCGACAGCTGCGAAGAGCCAAAGAATTCACGTACCGCAGCTGCGGCTGGTTTGGCATTGATCAGATCCTGTGGCATCACAGTGTCGATCTCGACAGAAGACATCCGCTCTTTGATCGCGCGCTCCATGCGCAGCAGACCAACGCGGTACTGGTTTTCCATCAGCTCGCCAACAGAACGCACACGACGGTTGCCCAGATGGTCGATGTCATCGATACCACCACGGCCGTCACGCAGATCCACCAGGGCCTTGATGCAGGAGACAATGTCTTCCTTGCGCAGGGTCCGCTGAGTGTCTTCGGCGTCCAGAGCCAGACGCATGTTCATTTTCACCCGGCCAACGGCCGAGAGATCATAGCGTTCGGAATCAAAGAACAGGGTGTCAAACAGCGCCGAAGCTGCTTCGACGGTGGGCGGCTCGCCTGGGCGCATCACACGGTAGATATCCATAAGCGCGGTGTCGCGACCCATGTTTTTATCCGCCGCCATGGTGTTGCGCATGTAGGGGCCAACATTGACGTTGTCGATGTCCAGAACAGGAATGTCGGTAACACCGGCATCCATCAGCTCTTTGACGGTACCACCAATGATGTCGCCATCCTTGTCGTATTCCATGGTCAGCTCATCGCCGGCCTCAACGTAGATCGCACCGTTCTCTTCGTTGATAATGTCCTTGGCGACAAATTTGCCAATGATATTCTCAAATGGAACCAGAAGATTGTTGATCGCGCCCTCGTCGATCATCTTCTTGACCGCGCGCGGTGTTACCTTTTTGCCAGCTTCGGCAAAGATCTCACCGGAGGCCGCATCGACCAGATCAAAGGTCGGGCGGGTGCCACGGACGCGCTCAGGGAAGAAAGGCGTCACCCAACCACGGCTCTTATCGAGCGAGTAGTTTACGGTGTTGTAATAGGCATCCATGATGGCTTCCTGGTCCAGCCCCAGTGCATAAAGCAGGGTGGTCACAGGCAGCTTGCGGCGACGGTCGATCCGCGCATAGACGATGTCTTTGGCGTCGAATTCAAAGTCCAGCCAGGAGCCGCGATACGGGATGATGCGGCAGGCAAAGAGCAGTTTACCCGAAGAATGGGTCTTGCCTTTGTCGTGGTCAAAGAACACGCCGGGCGAACGGTGCATCTGGGAAACGATAACACGCTCGGTGCCGTTGACGACAAAGGTGCCATTGGGGGTCATCAAAGGCATGTCGCCCATGAAGACGTCCTGTTCCTTGATGTCCTTCACCGACTTGGCGCCGGTATCTTCGTCGATATCAAACACGATCAGACGCAGAGTGACCTTCAGCGGTGCTGAATAGGTCATATCGCGCTGCATGCACTCTTCGACGTCGTATTTGGGTTTTTCAAACGCGTATTTCACGAATTCCAGAACGGAGGTTTCGTTGAAATCCTTGATCGGGAAGACCGACTGGAAGACGCCTTTGATCCCTTCACCGTCGAGCGGCTCTGGGGAATCTCCGGAACGGAGAAACAGGTCGTAAGAGGATTTTTGCACCTCAATAAGGTTCGGCATATCCAGCACTTCGCGGATTTTGCCATAGTATTTACGTAGACGTTTCTGGCCAAGGAACGTTTGAGCCATGTCAGATGTCACCTTTCGAGTTCTCACCGGTCAAGACTGCTGCCGGGCCACAGCATCTTGCCCATACGAGACAGCGGGGTTGGATCTATTCATGGCCACCGTCCCGAAGGTGGCCTCCCGATCCCATGAACCGCGCCTGAGAAAGGGCCATTAACAAAGGCCCTTGCTAAGACAGATTCGGCTGGACCCGAATTTCTTCGGATCCAGCCTGACATTCGTTTGGAAAGCTCCCCCTATAGGGCGCTTTCCATAGTGGCTTAGGCCAGCTCGACTTCGGCGCCAGCTGCTTCCAGCTTGCCTTTGACTTCTTCGGCTTCGTCTTTCGACACGCCTTCTTTGATCTTGCCGCCAGCTTCGACCAGCTCTTTGGCTTCTTTCAGGCCCAGACCGGTGATGCCGCGAACTTCTTTGATCACGTTGATTTTCGAAGCGCCGGCGTTCTTCAGAACGACGTCGAATTCGGTTTTCTCTTCAGCTGCGTCGCCACCGGCGTCGCCGCCAGCTGCCATTACAACTGCGCCGCCAGCGGCGGGCTCGATGCCATACTCGTCTTTGAGGATGGTTTTCAGTTCTTGTGCTTCCAGCAGGGTCAGGCCCACGATGCTTTCTGCGAGTGCTTTCAGATCAGCCATTTTATCAGCTCTTTCCGTTTTCAGTGTATGTGTTCCAACGTGCGGGATATTTCCCCACGCCAGTCATTCAGTGCCAACCGCTTACGCAGCTTCCGCCTTCTCTTCGATGGTCGAAAGGATGCTTGCGATATTGCTTGCAGGTGCGCCAATGGCCCCAGCGATGTTGCTTGCAGGTGCGCCGATGCAGCTTGCGATCTGAGCAATAAGCTCGTCGCGCGAAGGCATTTTCGACACAGCTGTAACACCAGCCCGGTCCAGAGCGTTCTCACCCATTGCGCCGCCAAGAATTTCGAATTTCTTGTTCTCTTTGGCGAAATCCTCGGCAACCTTGGCCGCAGCCACAGGATCCTCGGAGTAGGTCAGAACGGTCATCCCTGTCAGCAGGTTAGACATGCTTTCACACGGCTTACCCTCGAGGGCGATTTTGGCGAGCCTGTTTTTGGCAACACGCACGGCACTACCAGCATCGCTTGCGCGCGCTCGTAGGTCCTGCATTTCAGCAACTGTCAGACCGGCGTAGTGAGCAACCACCACGACGCCAGAGCTTTCGAAGATCTGGCCGAGTTCCTCGACCAATTTCTCTTTCTGGGCTCTATCCACAGTTCTCTCCAAATCTGGGGTGTAAACACCCCGGCTCATTGATGTGCCAGACAAAACTGCCTGACGTTCAAGTCCGTTTTACGGGGTAGCCAACGTCGCCCGAGAGTATGAAAACCCTCGATCTTATTTGTCTTTACCCGTCTCAGGAGGGAAATTAAGACCCGATCGACAGGTCACCCACCATCTTGGACGAAATGAAATAAAGCGCACGACGAATCGCACGCTTTATCTCTTGGTCGTATTACTGCCAATTTGAGGAATTTCCAAGTGGTAAATCGCTCTACAGCGCAGAAGCAAGGTCTCATCAGGAAAACTTGCACCTGCCTTAGCAGATCGCCCCTGCTAAACAGAAAATGGGCGACGCCATCAGCGCCGCCCAGTCCCTATTCACATTGGCAGATTGCCGGTCTCACTCAGAGACAGCAGCATCCACGTCCAGAGTCACACCAGGGCCCATTGTCGAAGACAGAACGATCTTCTTCATGTAGGCACCCTTGGCGCCCGAAGGCTTGGCCTTGGCAACGGCGCTAATGAAGGCCGAAACGTTTTCTGCCAGCTTGGCTTCGTCAAAGGAGGCTTTGCCGACGCCAGCGTGCACAACACCGCCCTTTTCAGCTTTGAACTGAACTTCGCCGCCTTTGGCCGCTTCAACAGCGGTTTTGACATCCATGGTCACGGTGCCAACTTTGGGGTTTGGCATCAGGTTGCGTGGGCCAAGGATCTTACCCAGACGACCAACGATGGGCATCATGTCAGGGGTGGCAATGCAACGATCGAAATCGAGATTGCCGGCCTGGATGCTTTCCATCAGGTCTTCTGCGCCGATCACGTCTGCGCCAGCCGCCTTGGCTTCATCAGCCTTGGGGCCACGAGCAAAGACTGCAACGCGCATGGATTTGCCGGTGCCGTTTGGCAGACCAACAACGCCACGAACCATCTGGTCCGCGTGACGGGTGTCAACGCCGAGGTTCAGAGCGATCTCGATGGTCTCGTCGAACTTCGAGGTTGCATTGGCTTTCACCAGAGCAACAGCTTCAGCAACGGTGAGGTTGGCTTTGCCAGCAACTGCTTCGCGTGCGGCGCGGGTACGTTTTCCGAGCTTTGCCATCTTACTTCACCTCGATGCCCATGGAGCGGGCGGAGCCCAGGATGATCTTCATCGCCGCTTCGATATCGTTGGCGTTGAGATCTTTCATCTTTGCTTCGGCGATTTCTTTCACCTGAGCAGCGGTCACGGTACCAACGGTTTCACGCGAAGGTGTCTTGGCGCCGGATTTAACTTTGGCAGCCTTCTTCAGGTAATAAGACGCAGGCGGCGTCTTGATGTCCATGGTGAAGGACTTGTCCTGATAGTAGGTGATCACGGTTGGGCAAGGCGCACCTGGCTCCATATCTGCGGTCTTGGCGTTGAACGCCTTGCAGAATTCCATGATGTTGATGCCGCGCTGACCCAGGGCGGGTCCAACTGGCGGGGAGGGGTTTGCCTGACCTGCAGGAACCTGCAGTTTCATCGAACCAACAAGCTTCTTAGCCATTTGGTTGTCCTTTCAACTCGGGTGAAACGCGTTTCACCCAGTGGATGTTGCGTGGTCCGACCAGAGATCGCGATCTCCGAATCTCCCACGAGAGAATCTCGCCCTAAGACGATAAGGCGGCGTTTACAGGGGAATAATGCAGCTGGCAAGCGGACAAGCACACCAAAAGCCTGGATATACTCGCCCCTCTTTGAATTTGGCGGCTCATTCAGGCGATCGGCACCCCAAACATGCCCCGGGCACTGCCTTCGTCAGCCCGCTTAAGTCGCCGCTTCGATGGCTCAAGCCCCTCACGTAGCTGATCATCACTCGTGAGGACAGGAAGGTCGCGCTCCTCTTTGGACAACAAAATTGTCCGCGCTCCCGTTGAACCGTCGAACCGGTACATATGCATGGTTTGCCAGCTAAAGTGTCCGCCCCTCCATAGGTTCCCGATATCGGAGACAAAGTTGTGGCATTGCTGGTTCTCCATCAGCAAAACAAACCGGTCTGCCGAATTAACCATATTCGCCAAGGCAACAAAGTGGCTCACAGCCGTGTGGATGTGCATCAGCACGGTTTGACTGTAAACAAAGTCTGCGCGTGGCCAGTGGTGGGAGAACGGCATAGTAAGATCCTGCAGAGAAAGGCTCTTGGCCAATTCAGGGTGCCGCTTTGCAGCCAGATCCAACTGCGTCTGTCCCCGGTCCGCACCTGAAAAACTGATGTCTGGGTACAGGGCCCTACCATTGGCCAAATGATCTCCTGCACCGCAGCCAACCTCGTGGACAGACCGGGGCTGGAGCTGCCCGATTGCCTCAAGAATTGCCTGCTGATTGGGGTGAATAGGCCGACCAGATGCAACAACACGACCGGTGGCACCATCAAAGCTCAATTCGCCAGACTTAGCGACCGCTTGATTTTCTTGCTCGACAACTCCAACCAACCTGCGCTCGTAAGAGTCCGCCGTGTAGGTGTTCCAATCAAAATCATCATCATAAAACTTGCGTGACTTATAGAAAAATCGACCCCGAAGCGACATGCTTAGCCCCCCCCTTCCAAATAAATTAGACTGCACCCAGTGCAACATGAGCCCTCATAGCACGCCGTGAGAGGTGCTGCATACAAACAAGTGATGGAGCTGTGATCGGCCCTAATCCAGTTTGGAGCTAGATGCTTTTCATCACTGATTGGGCTAGGCTGGACCTTTGGAGCGTTCAGTACGCTTCGTCAGGGGCTGACTGCAGGCAGGTCCTGGCCGTGTCGCCCTTTATGCAAATAGGGCAAGCTCACACCTCCCCCTTGTTTGAAACAAAAACGCCGCCAGCCTTGGGGGCTGCGCGGCGTTCAAATTCCAGCTCGGCGAACAGGATCAGCTCTGTTTGGTCACCTGAGTGTAGTCCAGTTCGACCGGGGTTTCGCGGCCAAAGATGGAGACCGAAACCTTGAGCTTCTGCGCCTCATCGTCGACACCCTCGACCATACCGTCGAAGTCCTCAAAGGGACCGTCGTTGACCTTGACCTTATCACCGATCTCAAAGGAGATCAGGGTACGTGGTGCTTCGACACCCTCCTCAACACGGCCCAGGATGCCCTGGACTTCGGCGTCCCGCATTGGCATCGGGCGGCCCTGCGGACCCAGGAAGCCGGTAACCCGGTTGATCGAAGAAATCAGATGATAGCCACGGTCAGACATTTCCATGTGGACCAGAACATAACCCGGCATAAAGCGACGCTCAGTCGAGACCTTTTTGCCGCGACGGATCTCGATCACCTCTTCGGTGGGGACCAGAACCTCGTCGATTTCGTCCTCAAGCCCCTGTTCGGCAACCGAGGTGCGAATCTGCTCTGCGATTTTCTTTTCGAAGTTCGAAAGAACGCTGACCGAATACCACCGTTTCGCCATGAACCTGACCGTCCTTGTTTTACCGGGCGAGAGAGTATCTGCGCCACCAGTGAGTTAGAATTTCCAACGTGAACCATTGCAAGCACATAGAGTGGCTTAACAAAAATCGGCGCGCAACACGAATCGCCGCGCGCCCACATCAGAGGTTCCGGCTCAACTACCCGCCAATGGGGGCAAGATCAAGAGCCTGGAAGGGATTTGTGCGCCCCTAAAGGCCCACAACCTGGATGCTCAGCAAATCCTGGATCTCGCGATGGCTGGCAAAGCAAACCAAGCCGCGCCTCCCAAGGGACTGCCTAGCCAAACATGCCCAGAATGCCCTGCAAGCCAAAGCGGATCAAAAGATCAACCAGAGCAAAGAACACGGCTGTAAGGGCTGCCATGATGAAAACCATGACGGTGGTCAGCAGAACTTCGCGGCGGGTAGGCCAAACGACCTTGCTCACCTCGGCGCGAACTTGCTGGATGAACTGAACGGGATTGAGTGTGGCCATTGCCTTAGTGTCTCTCTGCTAGCAGGGTCTGCGGCATTTAACGCCAACAGAGCCCAATTTCAAGCCCCAGGGTTATTTCTGCAAGGCGCGCATCTCGGCCAGCGCCTGGTGCAGGATCAAGGCCCCATAGGCGCCATTCTTATGCACGCTGTCGTCGCCCTGATCGCCCAGATCAGTTGCAAAGGCGGCACAGGTCAAGCCGCCACGAGTCACCGTCTCCTCTGGCTGGCGGATCAGCTGGATATTGTCGCGCTGCATAGCTTCGGCGATTTGCGCCCAAAGCGCCTCCCGCTCTGCTGCGGTTGCCGCAGTATTGACGCTGCGGGCGACCTCCGCTTCGCTGACGATCTCATCATTCAAAAAACCCGCCGGGGAAAAGAAAACCGGGCGCTGTTTGGCAAATTCGCGAGCCGCGCGATACCAACGGCAGCTTTCCAGCCAACGCGGCAACATCAGATCGCGCACGGCCTGGCTCAAATACCCGGGCGCCCCCGGCACGCTGGCCAGCATCGGCACCAGATATTCAGAGGCGCGCAGCCTGCAGCCAATAAACAAAAACCCATCAAACTCTTCCGGCCCCAACCCGGAGCTACGCTCCGGGTTGATCTTGGCCAGCTGCTCGCGCGCTCCGTCACTGGTGACGACAAAGCGCCCCTCTTCGAGATGCAAATCGCGAAACCGAGGCCCCGGCGCGCCCCAGAACTCGAGATCGACGCCCGCCAGGTCCAGAAGCCCCTGATCCAGGGCATGTTTGACGCAGGCAATGTGGCTGTCGCCAAAGACACAGAACCGCAGCCGCGCGGCCGACGAGGCGCGGCTGGCGGTCTTGCTCTTTTTTGAGACGGTGGGTTTAGCCAAAGGCATCGAGGAACTCCTCATCGCATTTCACCGCACGGGCGCTGGCACTGGGGGCCTTGCCCCCGGCCTGTTTCTGCCCCTCGCGCTTGGCCTGTCGGGCCAACCAGGGAAAGGCCTCAAATTGGCAGGCAAAAAAGCTCTCCATCACATGGTTGACGCCCTGCGGCACAACGCTGCGCTGGTTGGGCGCATAGAACATGCCGCGATAGGCCGGGTGGGTAATGATTTCATAGGAGGGGAAATAGTCCACATCCTTGAACTCTGCCGCCAGCTCGCCTGCCACGGCCCGCAGAACCGATTTGGAATGAGAGGTCGCCGTCAGCACATGCCCGCCCGTTGCCGTCGCCGTCAGCGGCACAGGCGAGACCGTCAGCAGTATTTTCAGTTTGGGATTGGCATCTTGCAGGATTTTCAAAGCCGCCCGCATGTCGCGGCGAATGCCCACAAACCGCTGATTGACGAACTCATGCTGTTCCGGATCAAAGCTGCCTGCCAGCGTCCCGGGGCACATGGCGAATTCCAGACCGCTATCGCGGTGGCGCCAGCATTCCGTCAATCCCATGGTAAAAACAAAGACATCCGCCTCTAGAACCGCCCTGCGGATCGCAGCGAGTACCGCCCTGCGCGACGCCAACAGATCGTCCATATCAGCAAAGCCATTGGGCTCGATCCCCGGACGCAACGGGTCGTAAAAACGTCCCTCGTTCTGCCACCCTTCCACAGGCGGCTCTTCGAGTTCAAAGGCGTAGCTCAGCCATTGCAGAAGCATTCTGGCCGTATAGATATTGCCAGTCCGGAAGGAAAAGATCCCATAGTTGAAGTCCTGCGCCTGTTCTTCAGTGAGCAGTTTGGGCGCGGGTTCGGCATCCAGCCATCCGTAGCCGCGCGCGACCAGGGCACGACTGAAATGCTGCGCAAAACAAGAGCCGGCAGTGATGACCCTGTGCTTGCGTGCGACCGGGAACTTTGGCTGCCATAGCTGCGAAATCTGCAGCGGGTTCTTCGCAGCCACAGCCGTTTTCCAAAAGGCCGTTTCCGGCAACCCGATATAGGGGTTTGGGTGTTGCTCGCTCATCTGCTCATGCCTGTTTTTGTTTCTGTCAGCCTAGGCGGGCTGTGACGGGAAAACAATTGCCTTGCGCGAGGAAACCCATGTGCGCGGCCCTCAAATCACTCAATCCCGCTACAAAAAGGTCTGCTTTTTCCTATCCGTAGAATCTTTCAATTTGTCGAAACTCAATTTTAATTCACTCGGGATATCCATGGAGAACCGCGGTTTTCAGGTCTCAGAAAGATGACCCGCCGCCCGTTGCGTTACTATGAGATAGGATTCCATGAATATCGCTGCATCCATGAACAAAGCAAACCGACTGGAACGGAAAGACAAGCATGAGGACGCGGCCAGCATCTACCGCGATATCCTCGCTAAGTTTCCGAGAAACACCCGCGCTCAGGCTGCCTTAAACGCCCTGCAAACGGATATACAGCGGGACCTGAACCCAACTTTGGAACAGCAAAAAACGCTCGCAGACAGTTTCAGTGCTGGCAACTATGCCCAGGTCGCCACCACCTGCGCCGCGCTTCTCAATCATCATAGAAGATCCCATTTCCTGTGGAACACCCTTGGCAAATGCCACCTGAAGTCAAACAATCTCGACGAAGCGGCAACATGCCTGAATAAGGCCTGCGAGCTGAACCCCAAGGACCCTTCGACCTTTGCCGCCATGGGAGAGGTCCATCATGCCCAGGGGCGCCCTGACAACGCCCTTGCGCTGTATAACAAGGCCCTGTCTCTGGACGCAGATAACCTCAACGCTCTCAGCAACAAGGCAAACACCCTGGTTGGGCTGGGGCGCCTGAGCGCGGCAGAACCTCTGTTGAAACGGGCTGTCGAGCTGGAGCCAGAGAATCCAGTGTTCCTCTTCAACTACAGCAATATTCTGCTGAAGACTGGTCAGATGGTTCAAGCCAAAGCCCTGCTGGAACGGGCCACCGTGCTCGCCCCGGATCTGGCCAGTGCCCAGTATAATCTGGCGCAACTGCAATCTCTGGACGGCGAAAAAGAGGCCGCAATCCTGCGCTTTGAAGCCATGCTGGAAGAAACCCCCGGCGATGATCGCACCCGCGCCGACAAGCTGCACGCCCAAGCGCATTTGAATGACTGGAACTGGCTGGATGAATATCAGCAGGCCCGCCGTCAGCTTGGCCTCACCGGCAAGCCCTGCTCGCCTTTTGCCTCTCTCACCTTTGAGGATAATCCAGACCTGTTGCGTCTGCGCATTCAAGCCTATGCAAATGCAGCCCTGCCCAAGGTAGAGCCTGCGCGCGCCCTTTCCGGTGAACAGCAGGGAGCAGACCGGCCCGAGCGGCTTCGGATTGGGTATTTCTCCTCTGATTTCCACGATCATGCAACCATGCGACTGATGGCCGGGCTGTTTGAAGCTCATGATCAAAGCCGGTTCGACATCATTGCCTATTCCTATGACAAAGCGCCCGAAGACGCGATGCGCGCCCGGGTCCGTCAGGCGGTCACCAGCTTCAAGGACATCAGCCAGCTTTCCGACGCCGAGGCAACGGCCCTGGCCAAACAGGACAGCCTGGATATCGCAGTCGACCTAAAAGGCTTTACCGGAGAAAACCGAACACCGCTGTTTGCCAACCGTCTGGCCTCGCTGCATATGTCCTATCTCGGCTTTCCCGCCACCCTGGGCAGTACCGCCATAGATTACTTAATTGGCGACCATGTCACCTGCCCCTCTGGCAGCGAGCGCTATTTTGAAGAACATCTGCTGCGCCTGCCGCATAGTTATCAGGTCAATGATGACAAGCGGGCCCTGTCAGGTCGCCAATACACCCGCAAGGACTGCGGCCTGCCCGACAATGGATTTGTGTTCTGCTGCTTCAACAGCAGCTACAAAATCACGCCTGTGGAATTCGACATCTGGATGCGCTTGCTGGATCAGGTTGAAGACAGCGTGCTCTGGCTGCTGGATTGCAGCGAAACCTCCAAAGCAAATCTGCGCAAAGAGGCGGCCAAACGCGGGCAGAACCCTGACCGTTTGATTTTTGCGCCCCGCGTCGCCCAAGAAGATCACCTCGCGCGCCACCAGGTCGCCGATCTGTTTCTCGATACCTTTGTGGTCAACGCCCATACAACTGCCAGCGACGCGCTGTGGGCAGGCGTGCCTGTGCTGACCCTACCGGGGCGCCAATTTGCCTCTCGGGTTGGCGCCAGCCTGGTCAGCGCGATGGGACTGCCGGAACTGATCGCCAAATCCGCCGCCAACTATGAGGCACGCGCACTGGAACTGGCCTCGGATCCGGACGCGCTGGCCTCTCTACGCGGCAAGCTGCAGCGCAATCGAACTTCGACCCCTCTGTTTGATACCAAGGGGTTCACCCGATCTCTGGAACAGGGCTTTGACATGGCCTATGCGCGCTACCTGCAGGGGCTGCCCCCCGCCCATCTGGAGGTCTCGGAGTCGACCAGCGCAGATCTGTATATTCCGCATGCGGTTCCGCCCGTGGCATCGCATGCCCAGCCCCATTTGGCCCCCTGATCAAAAGCAGGCGCAGGGCATCGCCCTGCGCATGAGCCCTTTTTTCGATCCATATTTTTAAGCCTTTCTGCTTATGCCTATTCCGGCCAAAGCGTTGTCTGCGGATGGAATTGTGACCAGGCAAACCAAAAAGCCTGATGGCTTCCGACCCCTGCCCCCTTGGCATCCACCGCCTTGATACCACCCGCATCCAATTCCAATTGAATATCCCCAACCGAAATGCTAGCGCCCTGGCGCAGCGCGACCAGCGCGGCACTGCGCTGAAAAGCCACCGGCTGGCCGCTGCCTGTGATCACCCCAATGATATCCTCATGGATCGGCAAGCGCGGATCAACATCGCCGACGGGAAAGATCGGACCGTTTGCATCCCGACCATTGCGAAAATCAGGATCGCGCCCCAGCGCCAGCTCTTCGGCCAATACGGTTGTTTCAGGATGCGCCGCCTTCCAGCTGCCCCAATCACTGGTAATGACATTGGCCTGGGCCAACGTCAGCCCCTTCTCCGCCAGCGGCCCCGTCAGAGCCTCTCCGCGAAAGGTGTCAAAGACTGAATAAGTATTCAGATCGTACATCACCTTGTTGGACCGGCTCAAAAGCCCCGAGGTTCGCAGGATCGGTCGATCCACCCCAATCGGCAATTGATCGGTGAAATAAGCCTGGGCGGCTCCGCAAAGTGTGCAATAGGGGATTCCAAGATCACGGCCGCCAAGCGTATCATTCACCATTTCCCGCACTTCCATAATCTGCCGGGGATAGGCGCGATACTCTCCATTCACCTCGATGCCAAACACGATGTCATCATCATCGAGCCAGCTGGCCTCCTGTGCAGTTGTCACCGGCGGATTATCCGCCGCTGGGATGCAATTGCAGGGCTCATCGGTGGTGTCATAGGCACGATCATCGATCAGCACCCCCCCCCAGGACACCAGCCGCCAGTCCACATCGCCTTTGACAAAAATCCTATCCCAACCGTCAAAGACAGTGACAAACATTGCCCGTTTGGCCTGCAGATAATCCGGTGGGGCCGGGATGTCCCAGGCGATCAGATGATCGGTTATCTTGCCCCAACTGTTGCCAGAGCCAAAATTCTTCCCCAGCAACTCCGAGGCGGCACCGGACAGCTCTGCACTCAGACGGGGATCCGGCACAAACCGCATCAGGTCACTGATCAGCCAGACCAAGCGCGGATCCTTAGACGCCGCGATCTGCGCCAGCGCTTCGGTCTGATCCTCTCTCCATGTCCTGTTGGCCATACTGGTGACAAAAACCGATTGAACCGCCGCCTCCAGCGCAGGGGAAAGCGCGCCAGAGGGGGATTGCGGCGAAGATCCATATTCGCTGATGACATAGCTGGGCAGAGCCGATGTCTGCGCCTGCACGACAGATCCCGCGACCAAGGCGCAGCCGGCCAGAGCCGCAACCATGCCAGAGTATCGAAATGCAACAGGTTTCCGTGTCATAATCGCGTTCCTTGAGTGCCAGGCTGAACACCACAGTTTCAGCCCGTTCACTATGACAGCCGTCGACGGGGCGGCGCGAGTCACGTTTGCTTTAACTCCTGCTGCAGCCTGCAGCGCGGCTTTTGGCGCAGCCTCTCAATACCGTGACAGGCGCCTGCAGGAGCCCCCAGCCCCTAGACTGACAGATCGGTCAGGGGCGCATATCTCTGCCCGACTGTCCAAGAGATCAGCCGCGACTGCGGATTGAATTCGGTGTCACACCAAACCAGCGATTGAAGGCGCGGAAGAACGCGCTTGGCTCCGCATAGCCAACCTGGCGAGCGATCTCGGCAATCGGCAGATCGGTTTTTTTGAGGAGCGAGATCGCCAGGTTGCGGCGGCGCTCTTCCTTGATCTCGCCAAAACTCTGACCTTCGTCTTTCAGCCTGCGATGCAGGGTCGACGTCGACATACCCAGCTTTTGCGCCATCTCGTCAATATTGCCCCAGGCCTCGATTGTGCCTGTCGACAGCTCTTCGACGATCTGTGCCTTGATGCCATCACCGTGACGATACCCGGTCAAAAAGGAGGTGGGCGCGGATTTCAGGAACCGCTTGAGCGCGCGATCGGACCTGTTGATCGGTTTTCGCAGATATTTGCGCTCGATGGTCATCTGGGCGCAGGCGGCCTCAAACTGAACAGGGACACCAAAAAAGTCGCCATAATCGTTGGTCCAGGCAGGTTCAGCACAGGGAAACTGAATTTGGCGTATGGGAATACGTGTGCCAATCAGCCAGCAATTCAGCGCATGCAGAATGGTGAAATACAACCGGTAAGAATAGGCTGATTTTGCCGGTCCCTGTTCCGACAGCACCACAGTGGCCTGTCGGCCCTCGATGCGCAATTGGCCGGCCGGGTCTTCCAGAATAAGGGTCAAAAACCGCAGCGCCCGCGCCATGGCCACTTCCAGATTGGGTGCATGGCGGGTGGCATGGCCCAGCATGGTAAAACTACCGGGGCGCATTGGCCGCGCAGCTAGCCCAAAGAACTCATCCTGCATGCAAAAGGACAGCTCCAGCCAGATCTGGCCAAATTGCGCTGCTGTCAATTGTTGCAGATCATCGTTTGGTATGCCGAGCCGTCTAAGCAATGCGCTCATGTCCACCCCGGCCATGCGCCCGGACTCGATCGCCTCATTCACAAAGGCAGGCGGGATGGTGGCAACCTCAGACATGGTATTTCCTGTCAGCTATTTGAAACAAACTGGCATCGTCTGCAATTGATTTCAACACTACACTCCTGCGTGAACCTACCCGGATTCAGCTGAGGCTAGGGCCTGCACCTCGCCTCAGCGCGCGCAGGTAAGGATTTGACATGCCCTCCCAGGCAGACAGGAGACCCAAGATGCTTGACGATACCCAAACCGCCATTCGTGACATGGCCGCTCAGTTTGCCCAGGACCGTTTGTGGCCCGGCGCCGAAGAGCGCGATCGCAGCGGCGCCTTCCCTCGCGAACAGCTGAGCGAAATGGGCGATCTGGGCTTTTTGGGCATGCTTGTCCCCGAGGCCTATGGCGGCATCGAACTGGACACCGTGACCTATGCCAGCGTGGTGGAAGAAATCGCCGCTGGCGATGGCACCTGTTCCACCATCCTATCCGTGCACAGTTCCGTGGGATGTGGCCCGATCGTGAAATACGGAACCGACGCACAAAAGGAAAAATACCTGCCCAAACTGGCCAGCGGGGAATGGATCGGCGGCTTTGCCCTGACAGAGCCTCAGGCGGGATCGGATGCGTCAAAGCTGCGCACAACTGCGGTGCTCGATGGTGATCACTATGTTCTGAACGGCTCCAAACAGTTCATTTCATCCGGCAAGAACGGCAAGCTGATCATCGTTTTTGCCGTGACCGACAAAGAGGCCGGAGCTAAGGGCATCAGCGCCTTTATCGTTGAAACCGACACCCCCGGCTATGAAGTGGTCCGAGTGGAAGAAAAACTGGGGCTGCATTCCTCGGACACCTGCCAACTGTCCTTTGAGAATATGCGCGTGCCCAAAGAAAATCTGCTGGGGGCCGAAGGCGAAGGCTATAAGATCGCCCTGGCAAACCTGGAAGGAGGCCGCATCGGCATCGCCTCCCAGGCTGTCGGAATGGCACGCAAAGCGATGGAATTGGCCATCGATTATGCCCAAGAGCGCAAAGCCTTTGGCAAGGAAATCGCCCAGCATCAAGCTGTTGGTTTCCGTCTTGCGGATATGGCCACCAAGGTCGAAGCCGCGCGTCAGTTGGTCCATCACGCCGCCCGACGTCGCGATGCAGACCTGCCTGCGCTGCGCGAAGCCTCAATGGCGAAACTCTTTGCAACGGAAATGGCTGAAGAGGTCTGCTCCGCCGCGATGCAGACCTTTGGCGGGTATGGCTACCTGCGGGATTACCAGGTCGAACGGCTGTGCCGCGATGTACGCGTCAGTCAGATCTATGAGGGCACCAGCGATATTCAGCGGCTTGTCATCTCTCGCGATCTCATCGCCAACCCGGGCCCGCGCTAGCCAGCGCCTAAGAACCGAAATTTTAAGGCCAATCCAAGTTGTTATACTCAGGGGCCGCTCCTTGTAAAATTTCTGATGCATCCCTCTTGCTTCAGATGCTTCAGTGCGATGACTGCGCAGCTTTTAGGTCTTGAAAAGCTGCGCAGTCACCCGAGGGACGGGCCTTGGCGCTAGAGGGCACCGCGACGGGTTAACGCCACTGCATGTTCCGTGATAACTGCGTCTATCAGATTTCCGTGGCAACTATCAGACGGGCTCGATTTGCTTCCCCAATTGCAAAAGAAAGCTCTTCCTATAGGGGAGGCTGGCACACAGACGGTAGGAATGCTGCAAGCCAAAATTCGAACAGGGTTGAGCGCCGATGCAGTTCTCGCCATGGTGTTCACAGACAAACTTAGCCTTTGGCTGACAGGTTGGTGTGCGAACTCAAGGGGAGGGGCGACGACGGACGCTTGCGGACCACACACCAGCGACATTCAAAAAACCTCAAGAGCAACACCCCGAGGTGTCTATGTCTCACCAAAGGATGCCTAGAGTTTTCATAACCGATTATTCTCGCCAGCAACCCTGGAAAGTCAGTTCTCTCAAAACCGGATAAACTTTCTTAAGAAATTGCGATCCGCAGGAGCGAAGGTATTCTCCGCCGATGGAGAGAAACATGAATCGCTTTACCTGAGTGACGAGGTTGAAGCCGTCATTTTACAGTGCCTTTCGGCCTGAAAGTCACCCACTTTACTGCGCTGGCCTTGGGTGTGCTGGCTGAGCGCGCAGGGTTCCCGAAGGGTGCGATTAACATCGTCACAGGCGATCCCGCTGGTGTGGGCGGCGCCCTGACCCAAAGCACAGCGGTGCGCAAACTGTCCTTCACCGGCTCGACCCGAGTAGGCAAACTGATAATGGAGCAATGCGCTGGCACCATGAAACGCCTCAGCCTGGAACTGGGCGGCAATGCTCCCTTCATCATCTTTGACGATGCCGATCTGGATCTGGCCGTTGAGGGCGTCATGGCCTCGAAGTTCCGTAATGGCGGCCAGACCTGTGTCTGCGCCAACCGGATTTTCATTCAGGCCGGCGTCTATGATGCCTTTGCCGAAAAACTGGCGGCTGTGGTTGGAAAGATGAAACTGGGCGATGGGTTCGAAAACGGGGTCGAGATCGGCCCGATGATCAACCAGGCCGCCATTGCCAAAATCAAATCGCATCTCGACGATGCCACGGCCAAAGGCGGTCGTGTCATTGTTGGCGGCGAACAGCAGGATGAAAGCACCCGCTTCATCAGCCCTGCTGTGGTCACCGGCGTGACTTCCGACATGATCGTCGCCGGGGAAGAAACCTTTGGTCCGGTGGCGCCGCTATTCCGGTTTGAGACCGAAGAAGAGGTGCTGACGGCGGCCAATGCCACACCATTCGGGCTGGCTGCATATTTCTACACCAACGATCTGACTCGCACCTTCCGCGTCAGCGAAGAGCTCGAGACCGGCATGATCGGCATCAATGTCGGCGGCTTTGCCACCGAGGTCGCGCCCTTTGGCGGCATCAAGGAAAGCGGTCTGGGCCGCGAAGGTGCCCATCACGGTATCGACGAATACCTCGAGGTCAAAACCCTGCATTTCGGCGGCATCGCCTGAAGGAGTCCATCCATGACAAAAACCTATCGCATCGCAGCCATCCCCGGTGACGGGATCGGCAAAGAAGTTCTGCCAGTTGGCCAACGTGTGATTGATCGCATGGCTGTAAAACACGGGTTCTTGATTGAGTGGACCGAATTTGACTGGTCCTGCGAACGCTATCACCAGACCGGGCGGATGATGCCCGAGGACGGGATTGAGCAGATAAAAGCGTTCGACAGCATCTATCTGGGCGCGGTTGGTTTCCCCGGCGTACCGGATCATATCTCGCTCTGGGGGCTGCTGATCCCACTACGCCGCGAGCTGGATCAATATGCCAATGTGCGCCCGGTGCGGCTGCTCAAGGGTATCACCTCGCCGCTGGCAGGGCGTGGGCCGGAAGATATCGACATGATTGTCGTGCGCGAAAATGTCGAAGGGGAGTATTCCGAGATCGGCGGGCGTGTCTATCAGGGCACCGAACACGAAGCCGCCGTTCAGCAAAGCATCCTGACCCGGCGCGGCACCGACCGGATCATGGACTATGCGTTCAAATTGGCCAAGACCCGCAAGCGGGGACATGTCGCGTCTGCCACCAAATCCAACGGCATCATCCACACCATGCCGTTCTGGGACGAACGCTTTGCCGCCGCCGCTGATCAGCACCCCGGCATCGACACCGCCCAGTTCCATATCGACATCATGACGGCGCATTTTGTGCTGCACCCCGACTGGTTCGATGTGGTGGTGGCCTCGAATCTGTTTGGTGACATCCTGTCGGATCTCGGGCCTGCGGTCGCAGGGTCCATCGGCATCGCACCCTCGGCCAAAATCAACCCCGAGGGCACATACCCCTCGATGTTCGAACCTGTGCACGGATCGGCCCCGGATATTGCGGGCAAGGGCGTCGCCAACCCGGTTGCCGCCGTGTGGACCGCCGCCATGATGCTGGAGCATTTGGGTGAGGCAGAGGCTGCTGCCGAAATCGAGCGGGCCATTGAAGTCTCGCTGGAAACCCCCGACACCAAGACCCGAGATCTGGGTGGCACCGCCGATACCAAAGGGTCCGAAGACGCCATTCTGAACGCACTGACATGAACGCTGTAAAGTGAGGACATAGAAATGAACAAAGACCAGATCGTCTATGACGACTTTGCCAAGATCGAAATGCGCCTGGGCAAGATCGTCGAGGTCAAGGATTTCCCCCGCGCCCGCAATCCCTCCTACAAGGTCTGTGTAGACTTTGGGGAACTGGGCCAACGCTGGTCCAGCGCCCAGATCAAGAACTATTCCGAAGAAGAGCTGATGGGGCGCAAAGTGGTCTGCGTTGTCAACATGCCGCCCCGAAACATCGCCGGGTTCAAATCTGAAATCCTGATCATGGGTGTGCCCAATGAAGCGGGCGATACCATCCTGTTGCAACCTTCCGACGATGCCGTTCTGGGCAGCGAAGTCTTCTGATGCCGGCCTTGTTTTCAATGCGACACACGGGCTTTGGCGCACTGGCCATCCTCTCCTGGGGTACGCTGGGGGCGCTTGGCGCGCTGTCGGCCTCGATGCCCCCGCATCTTGTTCTAACTTTCTGTTTTGCCATTGCCGCTGCAATGGGTTGGACTATTTGTCGACTAACCGGCAGAACGCCCGCCCGCCTGCTGACGAAACATGTGGCTCTATTCTCAGTCCTGTTGTCTGCCTACCATCTTGTTTACTTGGAGGCTTTCCATCACGCTGATCCGATCCCTGTGTCACTGATCAATTACCTTTGGCCTGCATGCTTGATTGTTCTCGGTAACCTATTCTTCCGGCTGCACAGTGGTTGGTCGGGCTATCTGGGGGCCGCACTCGGGTTTATCGGAGTGGGGGTGCTGGTCGGGAAAGACGGCCTGGTGCTGCAAGCGTCCGAGGCTCTGGGCTATGGTCTTGCTTTTGTTGGTGCCGTTCTCTGGGCTCTGTTTTCGAACCTTCGACGGCATGAGCAGTTCGATGCCATCGCCTCGCTCACTACAATCTGTTTTGGTTCGTCATTACTCTGCGGAGTATGGTGGGTTGCGACGGATGCTCATTGGCCTGAATTGTCGTTGCGCGACATAGGGGTTATTATTGCTCTTGGAGTTGGCCCTGCGGGTGGCGCCTTCTTTTTATGGGATCTGGGAATGCGCCAAGGGCATGCCGCTTTGTTGGGTATCCTTGGGTATTCCGCCCCTGTTCTTTCCACACTCCTGATGCTTGGACTCGGTATGGGCGCTCCTGGTTGGGAAATCTTTGTGGCGATCGCATTCATTACCCTTGGCGGGGTAGTCGTTCAGCTTGGCGTAAAGAGATGAGTGTTCGTGTGCGTCGGCAGGTGGCGGCCTGTTTGGGCGCGTGTTGGTCTCAATTTTTTGGAAGACTTGGACTATGGAACAACGGCTAGATGTGACAAGGAACAAAAATCCATTGCCTGCCAAGACTCAAAATGTGCTCTTAATCGGCTTCTGCACTATGGTTATTGTGGCAGTTTTTGCCGCCGTGGCGGTTGTTTAGCCTCCACAAAAAAAACAGATCATGTCTATGTAGTCTGCCAGTGTTCGATGAAGGCGGTGTTTTTATGAAAAGGGGACTTTTGCGGCAGTTCTTTGCAATGGCCGGTCAGGGCCGTTTTCGTTACCCTACATGAGGGGCGGAGAACCGACATTCGATGCTAGTGCACACCATAGAAACTTCGCCAAACTAGCGGCCTTTCAAGGGCGTTAAATTCTCAATCCTTGATCTCCCCTCAGGCACCAGACAATGAGGCACGAACTACCAGAGATGTCTCGATCAAAATGCTGTTTTGGTTCTTAGCAGCATTAACTAGATTGATAAGCATTTTGGCTGCCTCCTTGCCCATTCGCCGGTGCGGGACATGAACAGTGGTAAGCGCTGGCGATGAGATTTTCGCGATCTCAATATCGTCAAATCCAGTCACCGAAATATCGTCAGGGACGCACAATCCTAATTCCTGTGCTTTGGCGATGGCCCCAACAGCAAGAACATCATTGCCGCACATAACTACTGATGGCCGAACCGTCTGGCACAAAAGCTGTTCCAGCGCCGCACCTCCTTCGTCTATCCCATATTCGGCTTCAACGATCGACAACTCCGTTTTAGGAATGCCTGCTTCCATCATTGAGGCATAAATGCCCCTTAAACGCTCACTGGCCCTGTCGTTATCCTGAGGGCTAGCTGTGATTGTTGAAAGGCGACGATGACCCATGCTGATCACCCTGTCCGCCAAAGCCTTCATTGCTGAGAAATTGTCGAAGCCAACTGTTGGAACCTTGGCGTTCGGATCAAACACCCAAGCGACAACAACGGGGACATTTTGACGTTTGAGAAACTCATAAATCTTTGGGTCTCGATGCAAGCCGATCAACAGAATTCCGTCGGCACCGCGTGAAACCAGGGTGCGGATTTGTTCTTCCTCCAAATCAGTGCGATATGAAGAGGACGCGACCAAAAGAGTTACCCCGCTGCATCCCAGTTCTTCTTGAAACGACTGTAGGCCGCGCGCAAAAATGGCGTTTTCCATCGTTGGAATGATCGCACCAATGGTGTTGGTACGTTTGGCCGCCAAAGCACGTGCGTTAAAATTTGGAGCGTATCCCAATTTGAGAACGGCATCCTCGACCTTTTTACGCGTTCTTTCGACAACCTGGTCTGGAGAGTTCAGACAGCGGGACACTGTGGCTGTCGAGACACCGGCCAGCCCTGCTACATCAGCCAGGGTTGGGGTTCGGCCCATATTATTGTCGTCAGTCGTCATTTTGGCTCAGTATCGCATTTCTTAGATTTTTACACCCCATCCCAAAGCCTAAGTGTCTAGGTTGGTTGCCGTCAATGTAAGCGCTTGCATTGCGCACATGTAAGCGCTTACATTACATGTGCGAATCGAGCCTTTCGCTGTTTGCCCGGAGAAACCAATGCTCTTGATCCTAGCACTTTGTCTGTTTGCCCTGTTCGGAACAAATGTGGCCTTGGGGTCGATGGGTATGGGCGGATTCCTGGGGGATGTGTCCGAAATGCTATTTTTGCTCGCTGCCTCGATCTCATTTGTCGCAGCAATCTTGCAAAGAGAAGCTGCTGAAAAAATTGCCAAAGAGCAACAGCGCTGAACTGTCCATCGGGAGGAAAACATGGACCGGAACAACAAAGAACTTGCCTCGGCGTCACGCCGGAATTTTCTAAAACTGGCCGGGACGGGCAGCTTTACAGCAGCATTGGTCGCTGGGGCAGCTGGTACGCTTTGGTCTACCGAGGCCGTTGCGCAGACGAATAAAGAAGAACGCGAGCGCGAGAAGGCAGCTGATCACATTATGACCTTGGCCACGGCCTATGTGTTAGGAGCATCACGCAGCTATCCGATCATGCAGCTGGATCTCAAAGAGAACATTCAAAACGCCACCAATGGCAAGGTTTACGTGAAACTGGCTCCGGGTGGGCAGTTGGGTGCTGGCGGGGCGTTGGTGCAAAAAGTGCAAGGTGGAACCATTCAGGCTGCTCAGCATTCGCTTTCCAATTTTGCACCCTTCGCCTCTACGGTTGATCTAATCAACATGCCTTATCTGTGCGGTTCCAATCAGCGCTTTACCAACCTAGTGAACTCTGACCATTGGAAAACCGAAGTCCACCCCAAGGTCGAAGCCGCTGGGTTTAAGGCGCTGTTCTATGTGAACATTGACCCCCGTGTAGTGGCTGTCCGCAAAGGTGGGGCTGGTGCAGTCTTGTCTCCCGGAGATCTGAGCGGCGTAAAATTCCGGGTCCCCGGATCCAAGATGCTGCAGCAATACTACCGCCTTGTGGGGGCGAACCCAACTCCGGTGGCCTGGGGCGAGACACCCTCGGCGATCAAACAGGGTGTGGCAGATGCGCTCGACCCTTCAGTTGGCGCGCTCTACGTCTTTGGCTTCAAAGACATCCTCAGCCATGTGACCTTCACCCAAGCCGTGCCTGACAGCCAAGTTTATTCTTGCAATCTGGAATGGTTCAGCAGCCTGCCTGCAGAGGTACAAGAGGGCGTGATGTGGGGCTCTGAAATGACCGCACATCAGAACCTTTCCAAAGTCCCATCAGCGCGGGCCTATGCGATGTCTGAATTGGCTAAATCTGGTGTGGAGTTCCATTCCCTTAGTGCTGATCAACTGGCGGAATGGCAGGCGGCAGGTGGTTATCAGCGACCTGAATGGGATGAGTTCAAAAAAGAACTCGCAGGATCCATGGATGCGTTTGCAAAGCTGGAAGAGGCCGCAGGTACGCAAGGAAAGTACTTCGTCCACGACGCCTAAGTCACTCCCTTGGGGGCCCGCATTGGGCTCCCACTTTTTTCCCACAACCGGCGTTGGTGAAGACCCCGACCCTTTGAGCAATAGTCGTCGAGGCCTGTTATGTCATTTCTGAGAAATATTGATGAGAACGCCGAGCGCTGGCTCCTCTTGGTCTTCTACGTGATGCTTGTCGTCACCATGGCGATCGAAGTGCTGCGGCGCGAGGTTTTCTCATATTCTTCGATATGGGGCGAAGAAATCGTCCGGTATTCCTTTATCTATCTAGCCTGGATCGGAGCGGCCGCTGCGGTAAAAGAACGGGCCCATATCCGTATTGACGTCTTGCTGCATTACCTCGGAAATCGTCCTAAGGCGATTGTCTATATCTTCGGTGATCTGGTGATGTTCGCAGTAGCTTTGGTGGCGCTGTACTGGTCCTTCGAAACCGTTTTGGTCTCGGCCAAATTTGGGTCGGTAACGGATGGCCTCCGGATCTCAAAAGTCTGGTTCCTTGCGGCAGTTCCCTTGGGTTTCTCTTTGATGATTTTCCGGCTTTCGCAATCCCTTTTGCGGGACCTCAGATCTCTTCGTAACGGCACCCCCGTCTACGAAGGCGACAAGCTGTTTGATTGAGGGACGACACAATGCTCTGGAACAATCTTCAACAAACGGTCGAACTCGGCTGGGACTTTTATCTGCCTGTTCTGCTTTTCGTCGGGCTTATCGCAATGGCCGTGCCGGTCTGGGCCTCCATCGGAGCCGCGGCAATCTTGATGTTGGTTATGTCAGGTGATTTGCCGCTCAGCCTTGTAGGTGAGAGCCTGTTCACCGGCATCGACGCCTTTGCATTGACTGCCGTTCCTCTGTTTATCCTGACCGGAGACGTTTTAGTACGCACTGGTCTAAGTCGAAAATTCCTGAATGTCGCCGAGGCGCTGACCTGTTGGGCCAAAGGTGGCTTTGGTTCGGCCACAGTTCTCGTGTGCGGTATGTTTGCGGCGATCTCTGGCTCTGACGCAGCGGGTGCAGCTGCTGTTGGGAGGATGACGATTGCCCGCCTTGTCGAAAGCGGCTACCCGCGTCCCTATGCCTGTGCCCTGGTGGCAGCAGGGGCCTGCACCGGCATCCTCATCCCGCCCTCCATCGCCTATATCATCATCGGCCTTGTGTTGGGCATTTCAGCATCAACCCTGTTTCTGGCGGCTGTGATCCCAGGTTTGGCCATCCTGATCTCAATCCTTGTGACCAATATCGTGGTGAACCGGATCTACGGATATGAAGGGGGCGGCAACATAAGAATCGGCGAATGGTTTACGAACCTCCGCCGAGCACTGGCCTCGGACTGGTATGCCTTCATTGTGCCCGGCATCATTTTCTATGGCATCTTTTCCGGCCGCCTGACCCCCACGGAAGCAGGTGCAACTGCAGTCGTCGTCACAATCATCATGGGGTTCCTACTCGGCACGTTAAAACTGGCAGACTTCCCGGCAATGCTCGTGAGTTCAGCAAAGGTGAACGGGATCATTTTGCCGATCATCGCATTTTCTGCGCCTTTAGCGGAGGCCCTTGCGATCATGGGGGTGCCACAGGGGTTTGTGACCGCAGTAACTTCGTTGACCGAGGATCCCTATCTACTGATCTTGCTGATGATCGGCATATTGATAGCCGCTGGCTGTGTGATGGAGACCACACCGAATATCGTGATCCTCGCACCGATCCTTAAGCCTTTGGCCGACAACATCGGGATGAATGAGATTCAGTTTTGTATCATGATGATCACTGCACTGGGTGTCGGTTTTATCACACCACCGCTTGGACTTAATCTCTTTGTTGTGTCCGGGATCACTGGTGAATCGATCCTCAAGATTGCCGCACGCGCAGTCCCCTTTGTCTTCTTCATGCTCTTGGTTGTTCTGTTGATCGCCTATGTGCCCGCGATTTCGACAACTCTGCTTCCCGATATCTACAAATAGGATCCAAAAATGGCTCGTGAATACCTCAAAAGAGCAACCTTGACGTCGAAATCCGATGCGTCGGATGTGCATGACACAGTGGTAAAGATCCTGTCTGACATCGAGACAGGCGGCGATGCCGCTGCATTGGACTATGCGGCCAAGTTCGACAAATACAACGGCAGTGTCTTGCTGTCAGCGGAAGAGATCGAAGCCGCCTGCGCCTTGGTTCCGGACAAACTGAAGGCTGACATCCAGTTCGCCCACGACAATGTTAAGCGGTTCGCAGAGAAACAGAAATCCACTGTCGCAGATGTGGAATACGAGATCGTGCCGGGGCTTGTCGCAGGTCAAAAGGCAATCCCTGTGGATGCTGCCGGGTGTTACGCGCCCGGAGGACGCTACAGCCATGTGGCCAGCGCAATTATGACAGTGACGACTGCTAAAGTCGCAGGCTGCAAGCATATCACGTGCTGTTCTCCACCTCGTCCCGGCACTGGGATTGCACCGGCAATTGTCTATGCCGCGCATATCTGTGGGGCAGATAAGATTATGGCCATGGGTGGCGTACAGGGCGTGGCGGCAATGACCTTTGGTTTGTTTGGTCTGCCCAAGGCCAATATTCTGGTTGGACCAGGCAACCAGTTTGTGGCGGAAGCAAAGCGCATCCTCTTTGGTCGGGTTGGTATCGACATGATCGCTGGACCCACAGATAGCCTCATCTTGGCGGATAAAACTGCTGACCCGCATATCGTTGCCACCGATCTCGTTAGTCAGGCAGAACACGGCTACAACTCACCCGTCTGGTTGGTCACGGATGATCGGGACCTAGCCCAAGACGTTATGTCCCGTGTACCAGAGCTGATTGACGATTTACCCCAGGTGAACCGTGAGAATGCCACGGCAGCCTGGCGCGACTATGCTGAGGTCATCGTCTGTGCGGATCGCGAGGAGATGGCCGCCACGTCAGACGATTACGCTCCCGAACATCTGACGGTTCAGGCTGACGGTCTGGATTGGTGGCTAAACCGTCTGACATGCTATGGCTCATTGTTTCTTGGTGAAGAAACGACGGTGTCTTATGGCGACAAGGCAGCAGGGACCAACCATGTATTACCCACCTCTGGTGCGGCCAACTACACGGGAGGCCTGTCTGTCCACAAGTATATGAAAATCGTTACTTGGCAGCGAGCCACCCGCGAAGGCTCCAAACCGGTAGCCGAAGCCACAGCGCGAATTTCCCGGCTGGAAGGCATGGAAGGACATGCCCGCGCTGCCGACGTGCGGTTGGCAAAATACTTCCCAGGTGAAACTTTTGATCTGACCGCAAATGGCTGAGCTGCAAAATCTGTTTTCTGTGCGCGGTAAAGTCGCCTGCGTGACCGGAGCCAGTTCGGGGCTAGGTCGTCAGGCAGCTACGGTTCTGGCTCAGGCAGGCGCACGTGTGATCGGCGTGGCCCGCCGATCGGTTGCGCTGGCTGATTGGCGGGCAAGCGCTGACGGTGACACCGCAGCGATCACATTCGATGTTTCCGACCGTGACAGATTGGCGGACCTGGCGGATGAGCTGATTAAACCCTTCGGTGCCCCGGATATCTTGGTTCATGCAGCCGGGGTCAACACCCGACAAGCCGCCGATGACGTCACCTACGAAGGGTGGGATGCCACTTTGAATTTGAATCTTACGTCCCCATTTTTCCTGAGCCAACATCTGGTTCCATCGATGAAGGACAAGGGCTGGGGTCGGATTGTCAACTTCGCATCGTTACAAACCACGCGGGCCTTCCCCGGTGGTATTGCCTATGGGGCCAGCAAAGCAGGGATCGGGCAATTGACCCGCGCTATGGCAGAGGCTTGGTCGCCATTTGGCATTACCGCCAACGCAATAGGTCCCGGCTTCTTTCAGACTGAACTGACAGCGGCTGTTTTCGAAGACCCCACACGTGCGGCTGGCAATGCGGCACAGACCTGTATTGGTCGTAACGGTGAGCTAGATGATTTGGACGGACCTCTTATCTTCTTATGCTCTGATGCCTCGGCCTATGTGACTGGTCAAGTTTTGATGGTGGATGGAGGTTTTACAGCAAAATGAAGGCTTTAGTTTATCAAGGCCCCGAGGCGCTGAGTTATCAAGACGTTCAGGAACCTGCGCTTGAGCTGGGAAACCAGCTGATAAGAATTGCCTGTGTGGGGATCTGCGGGTCGGACATGCATGCCTATCTTGGCCATGATAATCGTCGGCCAGCGCCTTTAATCCTTGGCCACGAAGTTTCGGGAGTCATTGAGGGCGGAGCGCGCAATGGTGAGCGGGTAACAGTAAATCCTCTGGTGACTTGCGGTTCATGCGCTGCCTGCATGGAGGGACGCGACAACCTCTGCCCAGAGCGGCAAATTATCTCCATGCCGCCGCGCGAAGGTGGATTTGCCGATCTGGTTGCAATACCAAACAGAAACCTGGTGACGGTTCCGGAAGACATTGCGCTTTCAAAAGCGGCTCTAGCCGAGCCCATCGCCTGTGGATGGCATACAGTGAAACTGTCCTTGGCTACCCTCTCTGGCTCCTGCAGCACGGCTCTGGTTTTGGGCGGCGGCGCCATTGGGCTGGGCGCAGCGTTGAGCCTGAAAGCGCAGGGGGTTGATAGCGTCACAATCGTCGAACCAAATCCGCTTCGACGCGCTTACCTGGCTGATGTCTGCGCACAGTCTGTCCTGGCTGTCGCGCCGGATAGTGATCTGTTCGATCTCGTCATAGATGGTGTCGGATATGCCGCAACACGGGCCACCGCATCTTCCTGTGTTCGTCCCGGCGGGGTGATCGGACATATCGGATTGGGAGAGGATGGCGGCGGTTTGGATATTCGCCGGATGACCCTACAGGAAATCACCTTTATCGGTACCTATACCTACACCGCCAAAGATTTTGAACAGACTGCACAGGCCATTTTTGATGGACGCCTTGGGTCTCTGGATTGGACCGAAATCAGACCGCTTGCGGATGGCGCAAACGCCTTTTCGGACATTCGCAGCGATGTTGTTGCTGCACCGAAGGTTCTTTTGCAACCTGAAACCGCGCCGGAAAGGAGCTAACCCGTGTATGACAAGATAATCCTCGCCCTGTCTCTGGAACATGGATTTGCCGAACAGGCAATTGAGACAGCACAACGCCTAGGTGGCAAAAGCGCTGAAATCATTGCCCTGCATGTCTACGAGCCGCTCAGCGGATCTGTCAGCACCTACCTCGACGACGATCTCGTTCAAAAGGCTTACAATGACGCCAAGCGCATGTTGGCGGCACGGGTCAATGGGGTCGCAAACGTAAAGCCTGTAATCCTCAAAGGGCATTCAAGTCGCACCATCACGGCTTATGCCGCTGAGATAGGCGCCGATGCAATCATTGTTGGTTCCCATAAACCTGGCTTGCGAGACTATTTTCTGGGCACCACCGCCGCCCGAATTGTTCGCCAAGCATCATGCGCGGTCATTGTACTGCGTTGATTTTTCACCCCAAAGGAGACCCCCTTTTGTCTATCAACACAAAACTTGTTGATGATCTGGTCGCAAATGACATCAGTTTCGTCACGACAGTCCCATGTAAGCAATTAGCAGGCGTCATCGACGAGATCGAAGCCCGCCCAGGTGTTCTTCACGTCCCCTCAAACAAAGAAGACGAGGGCATGGGGTTGTGTGCAGGGGCCTGGATGGGAGGAAAGCGACCTGCCATCATCATGCAAAACACCGCCATCGGCGTAACCATCAATACGCTGGCCACCCTGATCCAGTACTACCGGATGCCCCTGCCTATGCTGATCTCATATCGCGGTGAGCTGCGAGAGCCCGTCGCCTGCCAGGTTGAAATGGCCGTGCACACCAAGGCGTTGCTCGCCCAGATGAATATCCCAACTTATCATTTTCACAAGCAATCCGATGCGGATGAATTCGACAACATCCTGAAGTACACATTCATGTGCAACAAGCCGGTCGCAATTCTGACCGATGCCAATTTCTGGGGAGGCTACGGCGACCAATGATCCGTTCTGATATTCTGAAAGACATTGCCCCCATTCTGCGCGACCAACTAGTGGTCTGCAACATTGGCCTGCCAAGCCAGGAGCTGCATATGATCGACGATCAGCCAAGCACCTTTTACATGCTTGGCACCATGGGCCTTTCATCCTCAATCGGATTTGGGTTGGCATTGGCACAAGACAAAAAGGTGATTTCTATCGACGGGGATGGCTCGGTTCTGACCAATTTTGGCACTCTACCGACGATAGCCAATAACGCTCGAGACAACTATATCCTCTTGATCATCGACAATGGCAGCTATGGATCGACTGGCGATCAGCCAACCTATGCGGGGAAAAAGACCTCCCTCGCAGCTGTAGCCCGTGCCTGTGGCTGCGAAAACGTCGTTGAAGTGGCTGCCGAAGATACCGGAAAAGCTCTGCAGGAGGCCATCAAGGGCAACCAGATGACAATCATCGTAGCCAAATGCAAAAGCGGAAATATACCGGTGCCGGTGATCACCATGGATCCAGTGGTGATCCGAGACAGGTTTATGAAAACAGTGCGGGCCTAGGGCACCACATGCTGTTTGACACTGGTATTCACTCATCTGCGGATGCGCGCCGATTGGCGCGCAAACGTCTTCCTTGGATGGTATTTGACTATATAGACGGAGCGGCGGGGCAAGAGCATGGCGCAACTTTGAACAAAAGGGCGCTGCAAGATATCAGACTTACCCCACGTGTCCTATGCAATGTGGTTCAGAGAGAACTGTCAGTGACCCAGTTTGACAGGCTGATGTTGCGTCCCTTTGGCATAAGCCCAATGGGCATGTGTAACCTCGCCGCTCCTGGGGCTGATCTGATGCTGGCCAAAATCGCCCGCGAATACCGGGTGCCACATGGGGTATCGACAGTGGCGTCTACCGACCTCGAGACCCTCCACAAAGCGTCCGGCGGCACCGCTTGGTTCCAGTTGTATTTCAGTGGCGACGGCAGCGGCACAATGAAGCTTGTAGAACGCGCCCAAAAGGCTGGATATGGGACACTGATCTTAACGCTAGATGTTCCCGAAGTCGGGCGACGTCCGCGTGAATTGCGCCATGGCTTCAAGATGCCCTTTCGCATCGGGCCTCGGCAGTTTGTGGATTTCGCAATGCATCCAGGCTGGTCTCTTTCATCGCTTGCAAAGGGCAGCCCAAAATTGGCCAACTTTGATGGCAAGAACTACATCTTTGACCGTACAGAAAGCCGCGCAGCAACAGATTGGGCATATCTTGATACCCTCCGTCAGGCTTGGCCCGGCCAACTGGTTGTCAAAGGCGTCCTAAACCCTGAGGACGCCTTGCGACTACGCGATGCTGGTGTCGACGCAATCCAGGTTTCCAGCCATGGATGCCGCCAACTGGAAAGCGCACCACCTGCGATCTTTGCCCTGCGAAAAATTCGCGAAACACTAGGTCCAGAATTCCCACTTTTCTTCGATTCTGGCATTCGCACAGGCGAAGACATCGTCAAAGCCTATGTGATGGGGGCAGATTTTGTTTTCCTCGGCCGGATCTTGTTATTTGCAATCGCAGCAGGCGGTATTGAAGGACTTCGTGCGCTCTGGGAAATTCTAAGCCAAGAAGTCAGTCTTACAATGGCTCAACTGGGTGTCAAAACCATCGCAGAACTGAAGAATTCCTATCATTTATGGTCTCCAGAAAACGCCGGGTAACAGCTAATCACACCAGCTCCATTTGTTCATTTTGACAGCTTCTTTTGTGATCATACCAATAGAAGAACTCTTTATCAAACTCACTGCAGGAAAGCTGCTGATCTGCGTAAATGTCCGGAATGACGGGCCACACTGCAGCAATACAGATCACCAGTCAACTTCGACAGTGCGCAGTTTGACCCCCTGCGCGCGGATGCGGCATCAACGGTACTACGCAAATGTCTTTCCAAAGCCGGGATCGATCCTGAAGCCACGGAGCAGCTGATTTCAGAGCTAGCACGGACCCGGCTTGAGATTGCCATCCACGAGTTCGAAAAGCTGATGACGCAGAACCACAACGAAAACAAGTGGCAGAAGTTCTTCGAGGATGATCCGTTCTTGCTGTCTTTCGCGTTTGGCTATCCCGTGGTTTGTGTCAATCAATGGACAGTCCTATGTCGGTGGGCGGCGCATAGACGGCAAGGGTGAGATGATTGGACATTTTTTGTGTAAGAACAGCGTCGACAACAACGCTGCGCTAATCGAGATCAAAAGCTTCAGTCACCCGTGGTGACCTGCCCCCCGAAA
>NZ_LIKT01000030.1 GCF_001294455.1 Phaeobacter sp. 11ANDIMAR09 | reverse complement strand
AGCCAACAATGGGGCGATTCCAAAAGCGAATCCGTCTCTGTCACAGTGTCAGGGCCCAGGCGCGACCTTCATAGATGGCCTGAGCCGCCAAACGCGGGGCATTTGCATCGCCGATCAAAGTTGAGGTGACACCCAGAGCATGCAACTCATCCCTGAGGGACATATCGCTGACATTCACCGTAGCCATCACCAGGTCCGTTGCCGCGAGCCATTCTGTGGCGCCCGTCAAAAGCGACAGCACCTCTGCTCCCTTTGGCCCCCAGCTGCCTATGGCGGCATCCGTGATAAAACGCACCCCATCGCTGGCCAGCGCTCGGCGCAGCGCCAAATCCGTCGAGGAGCGCTGCAGTTCTTTGCCCACCAAGCCATCCGGTGTCACCAGGGTGACGCGATACCCCTGTTCAGTCAAATGCCAGGCGGTCCCGCAGCCGCGCCAATTGCCGCCTTCATCCAGAACCACAACATGGTCTCCCAGACGGGCACGGTTCGACAATACGTCCTCTGCGGACCAGACGCGGCCCCGCGGCAGGCCGGGGAGCTCAGCCAGATGGGGGAGCGCCTTTTGGAATCCAGTTTCTTGCGGCAATGATCCGGTGGCAAGCACCACTTCATCGGCCCCATGCCTTTGAACATCCTCAGCATCCATATAACGGTTAAAACAGACCTCGACCCCGAGCTGGTCAAGCTGTCGCGCATACCATTGGATCAAGTCGGTGATCTGGGCGCGGCGTGGCTGCAGCCCTGCCAGGCGGAATTGCCCGCCCAATTCCGGACTGGCTTCGGCCAGGGTCACGCGATGGCCACGTTCGGCCGCCACTCGTGCGGCCTCCAGCCCAGCCGGGCCACCGCCCACCACCAGAACCGATTTGCGCTGCACGGCCCGGGAAAACCGATCACCGCCCCAGTCGGCCTCGCGGCCAACCGATGGGTTGATCAGGCAAGAGATCCAATAGTCGCGTCCGCGCCGCCCCCAGCATTGCTGGTTACAGGAGAGGCAGCCGCGAATATCCGCTGCGCGATCCTCTGAAGCCTTGGCGACCAGATGCGGATCGGCAATTTGCCCCCGCACGATTGAGACCATATCGGCCTGCCCAGCCCCCAGCAGCGTATTGGCATTCTCCGGCGTGCGGATATGGCTTTCGGCAGTGACCAGCGCGTTGCGCACCACCTGTTTGAGGCTCTGAGACAGGTCCACCCCCAGCATCTGCCCCTCTTGGAAGCTGGGAATGAGGCGGGCGAAGTCGAAATAGGATCCGGAGCCGATGGTGACATAGTCCATTAGCTCCTCGCTATCATGCAGCGCGACGATCTCGGCCATGCTTTCGCGGCTTAGCGCCACCTCAACACCGGGCTCATCATTCACCGCAAGGCCGATGATGAAGTCCTCGCCGCAGGCCCTGCGGATGCGGGACAGGATCTCGCGCGAGAACCGGGTGCGGTTCTCCAACGAGCCGCCCCATTTGTCGTCGCGACTATTGGAGAATGGTGTCCAGAACTGGTCCAGCAAACAGTGATAGGCAGCCCAGACCTCGACCCCATCAAAGCCCGCTCTCTGACAGCGGATGGCAGCTTGCACAAAGCCTTCAATGGTTTCTTCGATCTCGGCTTCAGACATGGCGTGGCTGCCGTCGCTGTCATGGTAGCTGGGCCCGCCCGAGGGCGACCAGGCCGCGTGCCAGGAATTGTCCTGATCGCCATGGGCGCCCACGTGATAGAGCTGCTGTATCATCACCGCGCCCGCTGCTTGGCAGGGTTCCACCAGTTTGCGAAAATGCGGGATCACCGCATCGGATGAGTGCAGAAAATTGCCGCGGGTCAGCACAGCGGCAGCATGCACCGGCATCGGCTCCACCACGATCATCGCCGCTCCGCCCAGGGCGCGCTCCAGGTAATAGGCGGCATGGGCAGCCCCCGGCAGGCCATCCTGGGCCATATTTGTGGTATGGGCGCCAAAGACCACTCGGTTGCGCAGCGTCTTGTGGCGCAGCTTCTGTGGCTTAAAGAGATGTGGATAGGGTGCCATGATTAACTCTCCAACTTGTCGAGCCCCGCCGTGAGCTGCTGCACCATCCCGGCCTCTTCCATGTGCAAGCGCAGGCGCTGGTTGTAGCCGCCAGGGGTATTCAAGGCCTCAATCAGATCCTCTGCCGGACCAGCGGCCAGACTGGAGGAAATCAACATCCGCAGGAAAGCCTCGGCCTGATCTGGATCCGCGACCCGACCCCCAAGCCAGGTTGATGCAGCCGAGGTCAGTTGCGCCACAGGGGACATCACCGCCTGAGCGCAGAGAAAGGCCTCCAGCTCAGCAGCGTCGCGCAGCGCAAAGACGGTATTGCGTGGGGCAAAGATCTGTTCCAGCAGAGTGGTATCGCCCAGCGCCATGATGGCGGACCCACCCTGGGCGATACCTGGGAAAGGCATCATCACCGCCGTGGCCTGTGCAGGCGCAACCAAGCTCGCGACCTGTTCCAGGTCTGGCCCCGCCATCAGGGAGACAATCCGCACTCCTGCCGGGAAGCTCAGCTCTTCCAGGATCTGCGGCGCAGCTTCAGCCATGAGGCCCAGAAACACGATCTCACTGTGATCCAGAATCTCTTGCAGCGGGGCGATCTGCACCTCTGCGATTTCCGCCGCAAGGGCCGCTGAGCGTGCTTTGGATCGAGCACTCACCCGGATCTCATGCCCCTGCCCCGCCAATCCGCGCACCACTGCCGAGGCAATCACCCCGGTGCCGATGAAACCCAGCCGCACCTCAGATATCCTTTAGCAGGCGCAGGGCATCATAGATCGCCGCATGGGTATTGCGGGCCGCGACCGCATCGCCAATGCGGAACAGCTGGAACTGTCCTTCGCGGTTGCTGGCAATGGCCTGGGCCCGGCCCTCGATCAAGGCGCTTTGATCCACCTCGCCTCGGTTTGAGGATCGTTCCTTGAGGTCAAAATAAAGCTCATCCAGTGGTAGGGTGCCGTAGTTCACTACCACCTGATCATATTGCGCCTCAGATGTATGGCTGCTGTAGTCGGTACCAATAGTGGCCGTCAGCTGGTTGCCATCGGGAGCAACCGACAGCAGACGCCGGGTGACGGTGAAGGTCACATCCTTATCCTGCAGTGCCCGCATATAGGGCACCAGATTCATCGCCATGATGTCCGGGGCAAAGGTGCGGTCCGGTGTCATCACCTCAACCTTGGCGCCGGCATTGGCCGCCACTTCGGCGGCCATGACCCCGGGATGGTCGCCGCTTTCGTCATAGATCAGCACGTTGGACCCCGGCTTCACATCTCCCGAGATGATATCCCAGCTGGTCACCACATTGGTCGCTTCATCGCGGGTTTCATGCAGCATGGTATTGGGCATGCCGCCAGTGGCAACGATCACGACATCCGGGTTCAGCGCAGTCACATCCTCGGCCTCGGCCCAGGTGTTAAAGCGGAACTCCACATCGCGCGCCGCGCATTGCGCCATGCGCCAATCGATGATCGAGATCATCTCGGCCCGACGCGGGTTCTGCACAGTCAGGCGGATCTGGCCGCCGGGATCGGGCTGCGCTTCAAACACGATGACCTCATGGCCGCGCTCGGCCGCCACCCGCGCGGCTTCCAGACCAGCAGGCCCAGCCCCAACGACAACCACTTTCTTTGTCTGCTCGGCAGGCATGATCTCATGCGGCATGGTCAGCTCGCGCCCCGTGGCCGGGTTGTGAATGCAGAGGGCTTCTCCCGCCTGATAGATCCGATCAAGACAATAGGTGGCGCCAACGCAGGGGCGAATGTCATCCTCTCGACCCTCGATGATCTTGCGCACCACATGGGGGTCGGCCATATGCGCCCGCGTCATCCCGACCATATCCAACAATCCGGACGAGACCGCATGGCGGGCCGTGGCCACATCAGGAATTTTAGAGGCATGGAAGGTCGGCATGCCCGTCTTGGCGCGCACGGTTCCGGCAAAATCCAGATGCGGCGCGTTCTTCATGCCCTGAACCGGGATCATATCGGTCATCGCCGGATCGGTATGGATGCGCCCGCGGTTGATGTTGAGGTAGTCCACATGACCGCTGTCCTTCAGGATCTGCGCAATCTCCACGCCCATCTCTGCCGTGATGCCGCCCTCTTGCGCTTCATCCGGGGCAAAGCGCACGCCGACGACAAATTCATCGCCCACACGGTCGCGCACCGCCGCCAGAATATCAGTGGTGAGCCGCATCCGGCTTTCCAGATGTTCCCGCCCATAGGGTCCATCCAGATCATTGGTCAATGGCGAGATGAACTGATCCAGCAAATGGCCATGGGTCATGATCTCGACCCCGTCCATGCCACCCTCTTTCATCCGTTCCGCCGCATCGGCGAAATCCGATATAACGCGGGTAATGTCCCAGTCTTCGGCCAGTTTTGGAAAGGCGTGATGCGCCGGTTCGCGATGCCGGGTGGCTGAGATAGCAGGTAGCCAATCGCCTTTGTTCCAATGGGTGCGCCGACCCAGATGGGTGAGCTGGATCATGATCGCCGCGCCATGCTCATGCACCTGGTCGGTCATGTTGCGGATCCAGGGCACCACCTCGTCCTTATAGGCGAGGATATTGTTGAACACCGGTGGGCTGTTGCGAGACACCGCAGCAGATCCTGCCGTCATGGTCAGGGCCACGCCTGCTTTGGCCCGCTCCGCATGATAGGCGGCATAGCGCTGCTTGGGCATGCCCTCCTCGGGATAGGCGGGTTCATGGCTGGTGGTCATGATCCGATTGCGCAGGGTCAGATGTTTCAGGGTGTAGGGTTGCAACAGCGGGTCGTTGGACATTGGTCTTCTCCTGGGCGGCGCGTGAAACGGGCCTAGATCTGGGGTGGTTTGGATTGAAACCCCGGCAGGGGCGCATGTACAGCCCCTGCCGCACAGGGAGGCGGATCAATACCAGGCATCTGGCATCGCAGTTTTGGTTTTGGTGATGAACTCTTGCAGCGCCTCATCGGTGCCGGGATCCATTGGCGGCGCTTCATAGCTCGCCAGCTGTGCCTTCCAGCGGGCATTGGCGCGGGTGGCGGCATCAATGCCGCCTTGCTCGTCCCAGCTTTCCCAGGGCTGATGATCGTCTGTTGCACTGTCCCAATAGGCCGTCTGGTAATGGCGCAGGGTGTGCTGAGTGGCAAAAAGATGTTGGCCTGGACCACCCTCGGCCAGAGCGTCAAAGCCCAGGGTGTCTTCGGTCACCTCAAATCCTTTGAGGTAGGAATGCAAAGCACCACAGAGATCGGTGTCGAGGATGAATTTCTCGTAGGACATCGACAGCAGCCCATCCAGAAACCCCGCAGAGTGCAGAATATAGTTCGCGCCGCATTGCACCGCCGACATCATCGACATCATCGACTGCTGCATCGCCTGGCCGTCTGGCAATTTTGAGGTTGAGAAATTCCCCGCGCAGCGCAGCGGCAGCTTCAACCGACGCGCCAGCTGCCCCATCGCCAGTGATCCCAATGCGGGCTCGGGCGTGCCAAAGGTGGGTGAACCAGAGCGCAGCGACATAGAGCTGATAAAGGAGGCCAGAACCGTAGGGGATCCGGGGCGTACCAGCTGGGTAATGGCACAAGAGACCATGCTTTCCGCCAGACACTGCGCAACAGATCCGGCGATGGTCAGCGGCGACACCGCTCCGCCCAACAGGAAGGGCAAATGAATCGAGCCTTGGCCCGCCGCGGCATAGGCGCGAATGCCCCGGGTGGTGACACCATCCATGGTCAGCGGCGAGGTGGTGTTGAAATTGCCCATGATGACGCAATTCTGATCGACAAAATCAGCGCCAAACAAGATGCGGCACATTTCGATAGAGTCTTCGGCGCGCTCCGGTGCGGTGATCGACCCCAGAAAGGCGCGGTCAGAATAGCGCATATGGGCATAGACCATATCCAGGTGCCGCTTGTTCACCGCAATATCCGTGGGCTCGCAAATGGTGCCGCCGGAATGATGCAGGTTGGGGCTCATCTGTGCCAGCTTTACGAAGTTCTGGAAGTCCTCAATGGTGCCATAGCGGCGCCCCTTATCCAGATCCATCACAAAGGGAGAGCCATAGGAGGGCGCCAGCACCATGGCATCGCCACCGATCTCGACCGTATTGGCGGGGTTGCGCGCGTGTTGGGTAAAACGTTCCGGGGCTGTCGACAGGATCTTGCGAATCATGCCGGGCTCAAACTTGAGGTTCCAGCTGTCAGCCGTCAGATTCGTCACCTTTGCACCGGCAGCACGGAACAACTCGACCACCTCTGGGTCTTCGCGAAACTCGATGCCGATTTCCGCCATGATGCGCTCGGCGGTGGCTTCAATCCTATCCAGGCTCTCTTCGGAAAGGATGTCGTAGGTTGGTATCTGTCGGGTGATGAAGGGCACTTTGAGATGGGTATTTTGCCCCGGTTCCGCCGTTCGCCCCTCGCTGCGCCGCGACCGCCTGCCCCGAGATTTCACCTGCGCTTCGCCCATCCTCAAGCCCTCCTGGAAATATGTCTCCTGACATATGTGTCAATAAAACAATCATACCTGTCAACTCCGTTGCGACTTCTGCGTGTCGGTGTTAGGACATTTGCATGACTATCCAGGATCAAACCCGCCTGCCGACCTCGGAAGAGGCCTGGCTGATCGCCGCCTACGAAGAGTTGACAGCAAATGGCGTCGAATCGGTGCGCATCATGCCCCTGGCCAAGAAGCTGGGAGTTTCGCGCACCAGTTTTTACTGGCATTTCAAGGATCGCGAGGCTCTTCTCGAAGCGATGGTCCGTCGCTGGGAAGACAAGAACACCGGCAATCTGGTCGCCCAAACCGAGGCCTATGCCGCCACTATCTGCGAGGCGGTCTTCAACCTGTTTGATTGTTGGCTGGATGCGGATCTTTTTGATTCTCGACTTGATCTGGCGATCCGCAATTGGGCCCGCAATGACGCCGACCTTCAGCAACGCCTCGATCAGGCCGATGCCCGCCGCGAGGCAGCAATGGCCGCCATGTTGGAGCGCTTTGGCTATGGCACCGAAAACGCTTTGGTGCGGGCGCGCACCATGATCTACACCCAGATCGGCTATATCTCGATGCAGGTGCGCGAGGAAGAAGACAGACGGCTGGCCCTGATGCCGGATTACGTTGAGGTCTTTACTGGCCAGAGCCCAAGCAAGGCGGATACAGACCGCTTCATGGCCCGTCACCTGCCTGGCGGAAACCCGGCCGTTCTGCGCTAAAATCCTCCTGGCGACTGCGAAAATACCCCTTCAAAGCAGCCTTGCATTGGCGCACCTTGGCTGAGGTCTGCAGATCAGGGTGACTGAGCACCCAGATCGGCGCGTAGTCCTGCGGGGCGAGACACGGCAGCGGGCGTAGATCAGGCTCATCCTGCGCCAGGTAAAGCGGCATGCGCACAACGCCCATGCCTGCCTTAGCTGCTGCAATAAGCGAAGTCATATCGTCAAAACGCGCTGTGATACGGGCGTTAGGATAAAGAGCCAATGCCACTCTGGGCGGGGCCTCGTGACCGCTGTAGAGCACCCAATCCAGAGCCGCCTGAGGCTCAGCCTTTGCCCGTGCGACGATTTCGGGCAGGGCAACGCAGGTGGTTTTCTGATCCGCGAGATGCAGGCCAACCAAGCTATCCCCTGGGGATTTGCTGATCCGGATGGCCAGATCGGCCTCGCGCCGAGCCAGGTCCAACACATCATTTGTGGCCCTGACGCTCAATTCTATCTCGGGGTTTTGCCGACAGAACGCGGCCAGAAAAGAGGCCAGATGGCTTTGAATTAAAAGCTGTGGTGCTGTCAGTGTGAGTGGCCCCGAAAGCGCCTGATCCCGCCCAGACAACCTGCGCAGCGCTTCTTGCTCCTGCTGCTCCATAAGCGCCGCGGCTCTGGCCAGCTCTTGCGCCTCGGGGCTGGGCAGATAGCCTTCGGGTCGCCGTTCAAACAAAGGTCGCCCCAACATTTCCTCTGCCCGCTGCACCCGGCGTGCCACGGTGGTGTAACTGACAAATAGCGCCTCGGCGGCGCCGGCCAGCGTTCCGGCCCGGACCAAGGCCAAGATTGTGCGCATGTCATCCCAGTTGATCTGCATGACATGCATTTTTGCATGCATGGAACGCGAAAGCATGTGTTTTCTTGCGGACACCCCCAACCCATCTCTGTCCCATCGCAAAGAAAGGACAACTTATGGCTTATGTATATGTGAACCTGGTGCTGGAAGACGCTGACAAGATGGCGGCCTACCGAACAAAGGCCGGGGCAGCCCTGAAAAAGCACGGCGCCAAACCTCTGATCTCGACCCCTAGTCAGACTGTGATCGAAGGCAGCCGGGACGAAACCGGTATTGGCGTCATTCTTGAATTCCCCGATGTCGCAGCAGCCAAAGCCTGGATCACCGATCCAGAGCTGCAAGAGACCCATGCCCTGCGCCGCAGCGCTGGCCGCTCGGCCATCACTCTGCTCGCTTAAGAACAAAGGGGGGGGCTCCCGCCCGTCAGGCGCAGGGGCAAAGCCCCGCCCCCTCCCGTTGGGCCCAGCGCCGGGCTACGCCCGGCGCAACAGGGCCTGCTGAGAAGCGATTGAGGGGCAGGTCTGCCCCTCAAGACGCCAGATCAAGTCTGATCTCCGAAGAGCTGCCCTCAAGGACAGGCCGCGCGATGCGCGGGCCCTGACGGGCTCCTTGACCGCAGCTCTTCAAAAAAAGAAAAGCGCGACATCCGAGATGCCGCGCTTGCTGTGAAAGGTCCGAAATGGACAGTCCGATTATTCGGCCGCAATCTGGCCTTCGGCTTTTTCGACGCGCACCGCCGAAAACTTAAACTCGGGGATCTTGCCGTAAGGGTCAATCGCCGGGTTGGTGAGAATATTGGCCGCTGCCTCGACATAGGCGAAGGGCACAAAGACCATGTCTTCGGCTATGGCGCGATCGGCGCGAGCCATGATCTCGATTGAGCCACGCCGTGTCGACAGGCGGACCATATCTCCAGGCTCAACCCCCATAGCGCGCAGCGTCTTGGGGTTGAGGGAGCAGTTGGCTTCAGGCTCCACCGCATCCAGCACCAGCGAACGACGGGTCATTGATCCCGTATGCCAATGCTCCAGCTGACGGCCGGTGGTCATGATCATCGGGTATTCCGCATCCGGGGCCTCGTCCGGCGCGATGACGCTGGCCGGCGTAAAGCGGGCGCGGCCTTCAGCCCGCGGGAAACCATCGCCAAACACGATCGCCTGACCGGGATCGGTCTCGTGCAGCGACGGGTAGGTGATGGTCTCGGTTTCCAAACGTTCCCAGGTGATATTGTCGAGCGACTTCATATTGAGCTTCATCTCGGCAAAAACCTCGGAGACATCAGAATAGTCCCAGGGCAGGCCAATGCGTTGCGCCAGCTCAACCGTCACCTTCCAATCCTCGCGCGCTTCACCCGGAGGCGCCACAGCGGGACGCACCCGCTGCACCTGACGGTTGGTGTTAGAGACGGTGCCGTTCTTTTCATACAGCGCCGAAGCGGGCAGGATGATATCGGCAAAGTTGGCCGTTTCGGTCAGGAAGATATCCTGCACGATCATCAGATCCAGTTTGGCAAAGGCTTCGCGGGCGTGATCTGCGTCTGGGTCCGACATCGCCGGGTTTTCACCCTGGATATACATACCCTTGATATTGCCCGCATAGGCCTGATCGACGATCTCGGTCACGGTGAGGCCTTTCTCGTTCGAGAAGTCTCCCCCGCCCCAGACATCGGTAAAGCTCTTGCGGATGCCATCATCCATCACCGACTGATAGTCGGGCAAGAACATCGGAATAAGCCCCGCATCAGATGCGCCCTGCACGTTGTTCTGCCCGCGCAGCGGATGCAGACCAGCGCCGGGTTTGCCGACATTGCCGGTCATCAGCGCCAGGCTGATCAGGCAGCGTGAATTGTCGGTGCCATGGATGTGCTGAGAGATACCCATGCCCCAGAAGATCAGGCCCGCCTTGCCCTTGGCAAAGGTCCGTGCGGTGCGGCGCAGTTGTTCGGGCGAGATACCACAGATCTCTGACATTGCTTCTGGCGTGAACTGCGCCAGATGCTGCTTCTCGGCCTCCCAGTTCTCGGTGAACTTTTCGATGTAAGACTGGTCGTATAGCTCTTCTTCGACAATCACATGCATCAGAGCGTTCAGCATCGAGACATCGGCGCCTGGACGGAACTGCAGCATTTCGGTGGCAAAGCGGCGCATGCCGACACCGCGCGGATCCATCACGATCAGCTTGCCACCGCGTTTGGTGAACTGCTTGAAATAGGTCGCCGCGACGGGGTGGTTCTCGATCGGGTTGGAGCCGATGATGATCGCCACATCGGCGTTTTCGATCTCGTTAAAGGTCGCGGTCACCGCGCCGGAGCCGACGTTTTCGATCAGCGCCGCCACAGAGGAGGCGTGGCACAGACGCGTACAGTGGTCGACGTTGTTGTGCTTGAAGCCCTGGCGAATGAACTTCTGGAAGAGATAGGCCTCTTCGTTGGTGCATTTGGCCGAGCCAAAACCAGCCACCAATTTGGGGTCTTCGTCGCGCAAGGCTTTCAGACGGGTTCCCGCCAGCTCCATCGCCTCTTCCCAGCTGGCTTCGCGGAAATGGGTCGTGAGATCGCCGGGATCGACATTCAGCCCCTTGGCAGGCGCATCATCACGGCGGATCAGCGGTTTGGTCAAGCGGTGGGGGTGGTGGATGTAGTCAAAGCCAAAGCGGCCTTTGACGCAAAGACGGCCCTCATTGGCGGGGCCATTGATGCCCTCCACATGTTTGACCTTGCCGTCCTTGACCTTGAGGCTGACCTTGCAGCCAACGCCGCAGAAGGGGCAGACGCTTTCGGTCTCGGAATCATAGTCTTTGAGATCCCCCTGACCGGCGTCATCCAGCACAGCAGCTGGCATCAGCGCACCGGTGGGGCAGGCCTGCACGCATTCGCCACAGGCCACACAGGAGGAAGCCCCCATGTCGTCAGCGATATCAAACACTGGATAGGCATCATGGCCACGACCGGCCATACCAATCACGTCATTGACCTGCACTTCACGGCAGGCGCGCACGCAGAGACCGCAAGAGATACAGGCATCCAGGTTGACGGACATCGCCACATGGCTGTCGTCCAGCAGCGGAATGCGGCCCTCTTCCAGTTTGGGGAAACGCGAATCTGATACGCCGTTCAGCTCGGCCATGTCCCACAGGTGCGAGGATTTGTCATGCGCCTCTTCCTGCTTGGGCTGGTCTGCAACAAGCAGCTCCATCACCATTTTGCGGGCGCCTTCGGCGCGGGCGTTATTGGTGACAACCACCATGCCCTCGGAGGGTTCGCGAATACAGGAGGCCGCCAGAGTGCGCTCGCCTTCGATCTCGACCATACAGGCGCGACAGTTGCCATCGGGGCGATAACCGGGCTGCGGCTTGTGGCACAGGTGCGGAATTTTCAGGCCGCGGCCATTTGCGACTTCCCAGATGGTGAGGCCCGCATCTGCGGTAACCTGTTCGCCATCGAGTATGAATGTGATTTTATCGCTCATGTCTCAGACCTCCTCGGGGAAGTGTTTGATGGTCAGACGGATCGGGTTTGGCGCGGCCTGACCCAAACCACAGATCGAGGTATCGACCATGGCAGCGCTCAGCTCTTCCAAGAGATCCTGATCCCACTTCTTTTCGCTCATCAGTTTGACGGCCTTTTCGCAACCCACCCGGCAGGGAGTGCACTGGCCACAGCTCTCATCCTCAAAGAAGCGCAGCATGTTCAACGCCGCATCGCGGGCCGAGTCCTGATCCGACAGAACCACCACAGCAGCAGAACCGATGAAAGTGCCATGCGGCTGCAGCGTGTCAAAATCGAGCGGCACATCGTCCATCGAGGCAGGCAGCAGACCCGAAGAAGGACCGCCCGGCTGATAGGCCTTGAAGGCATGCCCTTCAAGCATGCCACCGCAGGCCTCTATGATGTCGGTGATGGTGGAGCCGGCGGGCAGCAGATGTACGCCCGGGTTCTTGACCCGACCGGACACGGAATAGCTGCGCAGCCCCTTGCGGCCGTTTTTCTCAACCGAATTCAGGCATTCGGGGCCTTCGCGGTTGATCTTGCAGACCCAATACAGCGTCTCGACGTTATGCACCAAGGTCGGGCGGCCAAAGATGCCCACCTGCGCCACAAAGGGCGGACGGTGACGCGGCTCGCCCCGCTTGCCCTCGATGGACTCGATCATGGCGCTTTCTTCACCGCAGATATAAGCACCCGCCCCGCGGCGCAGGTCGATGTAGCCAGGTTCGACAATGCCTGCCGCTTCCAGCGCCTTGATCTCGCAGCGCAGGATCTCCAGCACCGCAGGATATTCGTCGCGCATGTAGATAAAGCACTTTTCAGCTTCTACCGCCCAGGCCGCCATCAACATGCCCTCAAGGAAGACATGCGGCGTGCGTTCAAGATAGTAGCGGTCCTTGAAGGTGCCAGGCTCGCCCTCATCGCCGTTGACAGCGAGATAACGCGTGCCTTCATTGGCGCGCACAAAGCCCCATTTGGTGCCCGAAGGGAAACCCGCGCCGCCCAGACCGCGCAGACCGGCCTCTTTGATTTTGGCCTGTACCGCTTCCCAGTCGCCATCGGCACGCAGGTCTTTCAAAACCGCATAGCCCCCGTCGGCCTCATAGGCTGCCAGCGCCTCATACTCGGGCACATGCGCATGGGTGTCATCACCTGCAATCGCCGCTTCGACCTTTTCAAGCGTCGCGTGGTCGATGTGATTGTGGCCGATCTCCAGCACCGGCGCGGTGTCGCAACGTCCCATGCAGGGTGCCCGCAACACACGCACTTGTGAAGCGTCTAGCCCGTCTTCCAGTGCCTTTTGCAGCTGCTCGGCCCCGGCCAATTCACAGGACAGGGAATCACAGACCCGGATGGTCAGCGCAGGCGGCGGTGTTTCGCCCTCCTTCACCACATCGAAATGGGCATAGAAGGAGGCCACCTCGTAGATCTCGGCCTGGCCCGTGCGCATCTCTTCGGCCAAGGCACGGATATGCGCCGCACTCAGATGGCCATAGGCATCCTGAATCAAATGCAGAAATTCGATCAGCATATCCCGGCTACGAGGCTGATCGCCCAGAAGTTCCAGAACCTCGCTATGCGCCTGATCGTCCAGCTGACGGCCCTTGGGGGTTTTGCGCCCCTTGCCTTTGCCGGATTTCCAGACGCCCTTGCTATTGTCCAATGGTGCCACGCTGACCTCCAAAAATTCGCCTGTGCGTTTTACGGCGCAATGCCATCAGGAAATCATATCGTCAAATCCAATGTGCGGAATGCGCAATAACGAAAACTTATCGCACAAAGGCGGCAACCACGCGACGCAAAGAAGCAACCGTGGTCAATTCCGGAGTCCGCTGCAGGCTGGCCAGACAAATCGGGCGAGACTGCGCAGTTGATTCTTCTACGCTCTTCAAAGCCAGAGCTCGGGTGCCATCCACCGGGCCCAGCGCATCAGCCAGAGCGCGCGGCAGAATGGTGGCAACTGCCCCTTCACGCGCCATGATGATCGCAGACATAAAGCCGCTGGATTCTGACATCACCTCGGGTTTGAGCTCGAGGCTGGCAAAAATCCGATCCAGAATGCGGCGGTTCTGCATTCCCGGTTCCAGCAGGCTGAGCGGCAGATCCGCCGCGGCCTGCCAAGTGATGCTTTCATCTTGCTGGTCCAGCATGGCCTCGGGGGCAAGCAGCACATAGCTTTCCTCATAGAGGTCCGTAATCGTCACCAATCCAGGTGGGACGCTGTCGCTATAGGTGACGCCAACGTCGATTGTGCCGTCGAGGATACGCTGCTGAATGGCCATCGAAGTGGTGACATCAATATGCACCAGAACCCGCGGGTGCACCTCGTGCAGGCGATTGACCACCTGCGCTGCAAAGGCTGTGGCCGTAGGCACCACCCCCAGCATCAGCCTTCCCGTGACCTCTCCTCGGGACGCGGCAATTTCCTGATCCAATGCCTTGGCATCATCCAGAATCCCGCGGGCACGGCGCACGATCATCTCGCCCTCGCCAGTCAAACCCTGAAACCGATTGCCCCGCCGCACGATGGAAACGCCCAGCTTTTCCTCTAGGTTTCGAATGCGCATGGAGAAGGCAGGCTGTGACATACCGCAATCCTTGGCAGCCTTTGCAAAGTGCTGATGCCGAGCCAGGGCTGTCAGCAATTGGAGATCTCTGAGTTCTATCATCCGGCGACAATAGGGGCGAGACCGCATGAGGTGCAATCAAAGCTTGCAACAAAGGAGGTCAGGTCGGAGCCCCCAGGCCAGCGCATTGCCGGTCACACCATTGTAAAAGCAATCCACAGTGGCCGAAGAGCGCCGCGATTCTTTTGAGTGATTCTGTCCTGGCCTCGCGCGCAATGCTGACAAAACACAACCCCAGAGTGTGCGTGGCGATCTCTTACCGGTTACTCCATGAAGAAAACGCCGTAAAAACTATGAACAAATGTCCATATTTCCGTTCGAAAAACGCACTAAAGGCGAAAGAGGCAGGCCAAGGGAAACTCCAGAACAATGTGAAAAAAAGAAAAATAATCAAACGCTTGAAAGAAAATTCCAAAGCGGATGCAGTTGGAACTGAGGCTGTCAAAATGCGACATGCCAACAGCTAATCACCCCTTCCTGCTCCTGGGAGATGTCCATGCCCCTGGCCAGTTAAGATCTCGGTAAAACTTCTATCTATAGTCTTTGGGACCTGTTTTTGACGAGTAGATCCAAACGTCTTCAATTGCGCATCAAGCCCAATATCGCGCGTGTTTCTGGGTCGTTTTTTCAATCGGTCATGGCCAATTGGCGATGGCAACAGAACCCGAACGTAAAGCCGCTCTTGCAAGTAGCCCTGTGCTCCAAATGAAGAAAGTACAAAGATGAAAGCTCGCATACCCTCGATCCTCAAATTCAAAGGCATGTCAGTCTTCATGAAGTGCTGCCTGCTCATTGCTGCAACCACTCTGGTTGTTGCCAGTGTTCTAACAGTGAGAAGCGATCTCTCCTATAAGGCGGCCGTTGGAAAAGGCGTTCAAACCCTGGGCAACGGCGTCACCATTACCGTCGCAGCACGCAGTGGTGGATCCATTCGCTTTGGCGATGCGGATCGCCTGGCAACGGACATTAACAAGATCCTCGAACTGTCAGATGGTCGCGCGCTCTATGGCATCGCCGTAAATTCCAAAGGCAAGGTGGTTGCCACCGCAGGTGAAGCCCCAGCCGCAGATCATGACGTTTTGGCATTGTTGGGCACGGCCTCTGCCGAGTCAGGGGAGCTGGAAACCAGTGCGGATGGCTTTTTTGTTGCCGCCCCTGCCCTGGCCGGTGCAAGTGGTGACCTTGTCGTCGGATCCATCGCAATGATCTGGTCGCCGGAAATTGCCCTGGCCGAAGGCGCCAAGGACGAGATGATCACCCATGTCATTGCAGGCGCTGCCTTTGTCATAATGTGCCTGCTGTCGGCTTTGGCTCTGCGCAGAATCATGTCGCGCCCTCTCAAAGCCGTTGGCGACTCCATCAATGTGATTGCGGATGGTGACTATGGCCAAGCTGTTCCCTATCTGGATCGCCGGGACGAAATGGGCGGCATTGCCCGCAATGTCGAGCACCTGAAAGAGCAGCTGACAGCAGCACAGGCCGTTGAAGAGGAACGTCAGGCTGCGCAAGAGGCCCAGAAACTGGTTGTCGACCGGTTGAATGGCGCTCTGAAGAGCCTGTCCGAAGGTGATCTGACACAGAGCATCAGCACCCCCTTCAAGGGCGAATACGAAAGCCTGCGCACCAACTATAATTCCACCCTATCCACTTTGGTTGGGATCATGAATTCGGTCGTCGACAGCACCACCCGGATCCGTGAAAACGCCGAGGAAATCAGCCAATCCTCCAGCGACCTGTCGCAGCGCACCGAAAGCCAGGCGGCGACACTGGAAGAAACTGCGGCCGCAATGGAGCAGCTTACCGTGAGCGTGAAATCCGCAGCCGAAGGTGCCAAGCAGGTGGAAGTCATCGTGGAACAGGCCCAGAGCGGCGCCAAGCAAAGTGGCCAGGTTGTCACCGATGCGGTCAACGCCATGTCCGAGATCGAGACCTCCTCGAACCAGATCTCGCAGATCATCAGCGTGATTGATGACATCTCCTTCCAGACCAACCTTCTGGCGCTCAACGCTGGGGTAGAGGCTGCCCGAGCAGGCGAGGCAGGGCGAGGCTTTGCGGTTGTCGCCTCCGAAGTCCGGGCTCTGGCCCAGCGCTCTTCGGATGCGGCGCAGGAGATCAAACAGCTGATCTCCGAGAGTTCGCAACATGTGGCCAAGGGTGTGGATCTGGTCGGCAAGGCCGGCACTGAGTTGGAAAACATCATCGGCCGTGTTGGCAACATCTCCAACCATGTGGCCGAGATTGCTCAGGGTGCCAGCGAACAATCCACCACCCTGCTTGAGATCAATACTGGCGTGTCGCAGCTGGATCATGTGACCCAGCACAATGCAGCCATGGTCGAGGAAAGCACTGCCGCCAGCCAGGTTCTGCGCAATGATGCGGGTGAATTGGCCAATCAGGTCGCGGTCTTCAAGACCGGTGAGGAGCTGCCGACACGCGCTGCCAGCGCGAGCCCGACGCCAGCACCCGCCCCAACGGCTCATAGCGAGTTCCTCGAACCCGAAGATGATTTCTTTGCCGAGGAGTCCGTCCCATCGACCCTGCCAAAAGCAGCAGGCTGGGACGACTTCTAACCCGAACCGCACCAACAAGACGACCAAACCGCGCTGGCCCCGGCTGGCGCGGTTTGGCTTTGTGCTTGATGTCGTCGCAAAATGGACTTCACCTTAAAGTGACCCGGCGGCGCCCCTATGGAAACTGCCTTGCCCTGCCCTTATCTTGTCCCCGTCCAACCCGCTGCAGTCTTCCTCGGACCTCAGATGGCATATGAAATAGCGGTTCCCGGAGCTGTCCCGGCGAGCCCATGATAAAGGATCTCTCTGCATGAGCACCCAGGCCCCTGCCCCCCTGCGCATTGATGTGGTTTCGGACGTGATGTGTCCCTGGTGTATCATCGGCTACCGTCAGCTTGCCTCTGCCCTGGAGGCCACCGACACAGAGTATGAGCTGCACTGGCATCCTTTTGAGCTGAACCCTAATATGCCTGCCGAAGGGCAGAACCTGCGGGAACATCTGGTAGAGAAATATGGCGTCACCCCAGAGCAATCTGAGCAGAACCGCGCGCAGATGACCAAGCTGGGCAAGGATCTGGAGATTGACTTCCGATTCACCCCTGACATGCGGATGCACAACACCTTTGATGCGCACCAGCTGCTGCACTGGGCCGAGACCCAAGACCGCAAGCATGATCTGAAACAAGCGCTGTTCACGGCGCATTTCACCCACCACCGTGATCTGTCGAATACTGCGGAACTGGCCAATATCGCCGCTGAGATTGGACTGGATCGCGGCGAAGCCCTCGCTGTGCTGTCGGATCAGCGCTTTGCGGAGGCCGTGCGCGAGGTACAGAACTTCTGGCGGAGCCAGGGCATTCAGGGAGTGCCAGCAGTGATCTTTGACCAAAAACACCTGGTCAGCGGTGCCCAGGGGATTGAGAATTTCACCAGCATTCTAGGGCAGCTGGCCAAGATGCGTCAGGCCTGATCTCCGCCGCCTTCAAGCCTTTGCGGCGCGCTGCTACGGTTTGGCGCGCCTATCCATGGCCGCTGTCTGGCTGGTCCGACATATCGACCAGCCATTGCCGGACCTGTTCCGTGGCTTTGCTGCGCTTCTTGTGCGGCTCTGCCAGCAAATAGAACCTCTTGTCCCCCTCCCACGCCCCCGCAGAGACCTGCAACAGGGTGCCTGCGGCAAGATCGCGGGCGACCAGAAAACGGGGCACCAATGCGACGCCCTGACCTGAAATGGCCGCATCAATGGCCAGCGCAACCTGGTTAAGCCGCAGCCCCCGATCGCTTTGGTCTTTAACGCCAAGCTCCGCCAGGAACTGTGGCCAAAGATCATGACCATCGTGAAGTTTTGGAAGCTTTGCCAAGGCCCGCGCCGAGAGCGGCAGGGCCTCAGCTCCCAGCAAATGCGGCGAGGCAACAGCAATCACCTCTTGCCGAAACAGGCAGACGGCCTCCAGAGCGGCTCCAAAGGGTGGGGCCCCCTGCCGGATCGCCAGGTTGATCCCCTCACTGTGAAAGCTTGACAGTTTTTCTGTAGCCATGATCCGCAGATCAATCCCCGGGTGGATCTCGGCAAAGGCAGGCAGGTTGGGGATCAGCCACTTGGCCGCAAAGGCCGGAGTAACGCTGACCAGCACCTTGTCGGGTTCCGGCCTCAGCACCCTCGTGGCCGATCGCAATCCATCAAAGCTCGCGGTGACTGCCGCATGGTAGCCGCGCCCTGCAGAGGTAAAGGCAAGCCCCTTGGAATGGCGTTCAAACAGCGGAAGACCCAAATGCGCCTCCAGCAAGCGCACCTGTTGCGCCACGGCGCCCTGTGTCAGCCCCATCTCCTGAGCGGCCAGACGGAAATTCAAATAGCGCCCGGCAACTTCAAAAGCGCGCAGCGCATTCAGCGGGGGAAGTGGATCCATATGGCAGTAGTATTTCTACTGTTATGAAAGATCAATTCTGAATCGGAACCCAAAACAGAAGCGAATAGACTAAGCATAATCAAAATTGGAGATCGCAATGTCAGTAGAAAAAGTAGCCCTCGTTACCGCCGGTGGCAGCGGAATGGGTGCCGATGCTGCCCGCCGCCTTGCGGCGGATGGCTTTCGGGTAGGTATTTTGTCCTCGTCGGGCAAGGGCAAAGCTCTGGGCGAAGAACTGGGCGGCTTTGGCGTCACTGGTTCCAACCTCGCGCCTGCGCCCCTACAGGAGCTCGTTGATGGCGCTATGTCCCGCTGGGGGCGCGTCGATGTTTTGGTGAATTCCGCCGGTCACGGCCCCAAAGGTCCGGTTCTGGAGATCTCGGACGAAGACTGGCACATGGGCATGGAGGTCTACCTGATGAATGTGATACGCCCGACCCGCCTGGTGACGCCGATCATGCAGGCTCAGAGGGGTGGCACGATCCTCAACATCTCCACCTTTGCCGCCTTTGAGCCCGACCCCCTGTTCCCGACCTCTGCGATCTTCCGCGCCGGGCTGGCCGGCTTCACCAAACTGTTTGCTGACAAATACGGGCCCGAGAACCTGCGCATGAACAACATCCTGCCTGGTTTTATCGACAGCCTACCCGAGACTGCAGACCGCAAGTCGCGCATACCTATGGGCCGCTATGGCCGCACCGAAGAGGTCTCCTCGTTGATCTCCTGGCTGGCCTCGGAGCAGGGCGGCTATATGACCGCCCAAAACCTGCGGGTAGATGGCGGATTGACCCGCGCGGTCTGATGTCTCAGGCAACCGCTGCAGAGATTGGATCCATCAACAAGCTGGGCGCTGGAACCTGTTTTCCGCCCAGCCTTTGAAGGGCAGGCGCGCGTGTCGCACCCTTTGGCATCAAGTTCCGCTTGTTCTCACCCTGAGATTCCTCAAAAATCACCCCATATTTTTCAGGAGGATTTTTAGATGAACCTGGCAAAAACGCTGGTTGGAGCCCTTACGGCGCTGGCCCTTTCCACCCCCGTGGCTGTAGCCGATGAGTTGCTGGCCGACTACGTGGCCTTTATCGGGCGCGATGATCTGTACAATTCCAAAGGCGCGCGGCTCAGCGAGCCATGGCAGATCCTGCGCCAGGATCGGGCTAACTATCACCGCTTTGGCATTTCACAGCCCGGCGATGAATGGGACCCGATTTTCAAGGATAAGAGCAACCGCGCCATTATGGAGCGTATGGTGCAACACGGGAACATCGAAGGATCCGCCGGACGCGGTATCGTACAAGGCGGAGTCATGGTGCGGGTCAAAGTCTATGACAACGGCAGCCGCGACTATGTGCGTGTCACCGTCACCCGCTAGACTTTTGGCCAAGGCGTCTGAGGCGCCACCAATAGTAGATCAGCGCAGGCACCTCTCGCAGCCAGAATTTCACCACCTTGAGCCCTGAGGTGCCGCTTTGGAGTGGGCAGGAGGCCTGGGCTTGAAAGCCAAAATGGCGCGCCACCATCAGCGCGCGCCATTTGTGGTAGCCATCCGTCACGATAACGATAGAAGGTTGGTCCAGCCTCGCTAGGAGCGCGCGGATATTGGCTAGGTTTTCAAGGGTCGTCCTTGACTGATCCTCCAGCAGGATTGCACTGTCAGGCACCCCGGCCTCCCGACAAATTTTCTGCATAACCTCTGCCTCGCTGGGGGGATGTTTACCCAGCCCACCGCAACAGATCACATGGCTGACCCTGCCCCGGCGAAACAGTTTTGCTGCATGCAGGCTACGCCGCCGCAAGGTCGGAGAGGGTTGACCCCCAGGCCAGACAGCAGCTCCCAGCACAACAGCAACGCTCACCCGCCGAACTTCTTTTGTGACTTGCCCCGATAGGCCCGTGTGCCGGCCTTGCCCGCGCTGGAACGGCCACGGGATTTCACAGCCGCCTCAGAGGCCTTCTCTACCGCATATTGCCGTGCCATCGGATCGTCTGAAACGGCCAGATCGACGGCTTCCAAGCGTTTGACCTCATCGCGCAGCCGTGCGGCGTCCTCAAACTCCAGGTTCTCTGCCGCCTTGCGCATTTCGTCACGCAGCCCGTTCAGATGCGCCTCCAGATTGGCCCCATGCATCGGCTTGTCGATATTGGCGGTGACGCGGTTCATATCCACATCGCCCTGATAGAGGCCCGCAAGAACATCCTCGACGTTCTTTTTTACCGTGGCGGGGGTGATGCCATGCTCCAAATTATAGGCGATCTGTTTTTCACGTCGCCGATTGGTCTCACCCAAGGCGCGCTCCATCGAACCGGTGATCTTGTCAGCATACATAATGACCCGGCCTTCAGCGTTTCGCGCGGCGCGGCCAATGGTCTGCACCAATGAGGTTTCCGAGCGCAAAAAGCCTTCCTTGTCGGCGTCCAAAATGGCCACCAGCCCACATTCAGGGATATCCAACCCCTCGCGCAGCAGGTTGATGCCGATCAACACGTCAAAGGCACCGAGGCGCAGATCCCGCAGGATCTCAATCCGCTCCAGCGTGTCGATATCGGAGTGCATGTAGCGCACCTTGATCCCCTGCTCGTGCAAATATTCCGTCAGATCCTCGGCCATGCGTTTGGTCAGCGTGGTGACCAATGTGCGCATGCCGTTCTCAGTCACCTTGCGCACCTCATCCAGCAGGTCATCCACCTGCATCTTGACCGGGCGGATCTCGATCTCAGGCTCCAGCAGCCCCGTTGGGCGGATCACCTGTTCGGTGAAAACACCGCCGGCCTGATCCATCTCCCAGGATGCAGGGGTTGCCGAAACAAAAACCGATTGTGGGCGCATGGCGTCCCATTCCTCGAACTTGAGCGGTCGGTTGTCCATACAGGAGGGCAGTCGAAACCCATGTTCTGCCAGGGTAGATTTGCGCCGAAAGTCACCTTTGTACATGCCACCAATCTGCGGCACCGAGACATGGCTTTCATCGGCAAAGACAATGGCATTGTCAGGGATGAATTCAAACAGCGTTGGCGGTGGCTCGCCCGGGCCACGCCCGGTCAGATAGCGGGAGTAGTTTTCAATCCCGTTGCAATGGCCAGTGGCCTCCAGCATCTCGATGTCAAAGTTGCAGCGCTGCTCCAGGCGTTGCGCTTCCAACAGCTTGCCCTCGCCATTGAATTGATCCAGGCGCCGCTTCAGCTCTTCCTTGATCGAGATTACCGCCTGTTTCAGCGTCGGTTTGGGCGTCACATAGTGTGAATTCGCATAGACGCGGATCTGTTCAAAGGCGCCGGTGCGCTCGCCTGTCAGCGGATCAAATTCGGTGATGGCTTCCAGCTCCTCGCCAAAGAAGGACAGCTTCCAAGCGCGGTCCTCGAGGTGGGCCGGGAAGATCTCCAACGTGTCGCCACGCACCCGGAAGGAGCCGCGCTGAAAGGCTTGATCGTTGCGTTTGTACTGCTGCGCCACCAGATCCGCCATCACCTGACGCTGGTCATATTCCTCACCGACCTTCAGGTCCTGTGTCATCGCCGAATAGGTCTCAACAGACCCAATACCGTAAATACAGCTCACCGAGGCAATGATGATGACATCGTCACGTTCCAACAGTGCCCGCGTGGCCGAGTGGCGCATCCGGTCGATCTGCTCGTTGATCTGGCTTTCCTTCTCGATGAAGGTATCTGAGCGCGCCACATAGGCCTCGGGCTGGTAGTAGTCATAAAACGACACAAAATACTCGACCGCATTGTCCGGAAAGAAGCCTTTGAACTCCCCATAGAGCTGCGCCGCTAGCGTTTTATTGGGGGCAAGGATAATTGCCGGACGCTGGGTTTCGGCGATGATCTTGGCCATGGTGAATGTTTTGCCAGTGCCCGTCGCGCCCAGCAGGACCTGATTGCGCTCGCCCTCCTTCACGCCCGCGCTCAGCTCTGCAATTGCCGTGGGCTGATCGCCAGCTGGCGAAAACTCCGTATGCATGACAAAGGCCTTGCCGCCCTCTAGCTTGGGGCGCTGCACGGCGTCACGCTCAACCATATGCTCAGATGATTGTTCCTGCATCTTGGCTTCGGATTTGTCTGAATGGGCGTAGGGCATCCGGCTCTCCTGTGAGTCGTGCTGATTTTGATCTGTTTTTGTTCTTGTTCAAGGGGCATTCGACGCAATTCAGGGCGTCGACCTGTTGCAGCCCTGCAAAACCTGTTGAATGCGCAGGATTTGTCACCTTGTGGCACAGGGCTATTCGGCGCATAAATGGGCGAAGTCGAGTCACCAGGAGAGCCCCCATGCGAGCGCGGATTTACCGGCCAGCCAGAAACGCCATGACATCCGGAATGGCCAAGACCCGCAAATGGGTTCTGGACTACGCTCAGGCGAGCGCCCGTGAGGTTGATCCGCTGATGGGCTGGACTTCCTCCTCTGATACGCAAAGCCAGGTGCGCCTGCGGTTTGACACCAAAGAGGCGGCGCTGGAATATGCCCAGGATCATGGCATCGAGGCCGAAGTGGTCGAGCCAAAGGCCCGCAAAGCCAATATCCGCAATGGTGGCTATGGTGAGAACTTCGCCACCAACCGCCGCGTACCTTGGACCCATTGAGCCAACCCCCTGAGATAGAGATCCGCCGCGCTGATCCCACCTGCCCTTCAGTCGCTCCGCTGATCGAAGGCAACCAGAGCCACGGTGCGGCCGAAACAGTGGCGCAAAGCGACCATACCTTTGGCGCTGCTGAACTCTCCCGCAAGGATGTGCGCTTTTATGCAGCCTACCAAACGGGGACTTCCGTGCAGGAGTCCCCTTTGGGCTGCGGTGCAATCAAAACCCTGAGCGACGGTACCGCCGAAGTAAAATCCGTATTTGTCAGCGAAGCCGCACGCGGCCAGGGCCTTGCGCGTCGGGTGATGGATCACCTCGCCAGCGAAGCCAGAAATCAGGGCTTTCATGCGCTTGTTCTGGAAACTGGATCAGCGCTTTGCCCCGGATATGACGCGGCTCGCGCCCTCTATGAGCGCCTCGGCTATCGCTATTGCGCTCCTTTCGAAGGCTACTCTGAAGACCCGCTCAGCGTTTTCATGCACCTTCCCCTCAAGACGACCTCGGCCTGATCTTCGCAGTAGATGCGCACAATTGCCCTCTAGGTCTGCGGTTCCTGGCAGCCCCCAACAGACAGGAGCCCAATCCCCGAGAAACGCTGCGGCCATTCTGTTTTTGCCCGTTGCGCAAACTGGGGGAACCTGCAATCAAGGGCACGGATTCAGCTGACGGAATGACTGTGCCCCCATCACCGGCTCATAAACTTGGAATACTGCTGCCTGCAATGGCGTGGCTGTTCATACAGTTTGCGATGTCCGGGATCATGCTCGGCTCGCCCGCCAATGCCATGCAGATCGAGATCTGTTCGCCCTTTGGAATTCAGCAGATCACTATCGACCCGGAGACAGGAGAGCCGATCGAACCTGTCGTTGACGGGCAAGGCTGTGAATGGTGCCAGTCCTTTGGGGTGATCGCTGATACCGCTGCGCGGGGAGATGTCGCCTGGACTGTGCTGGCGCGGGACTTCCAACTCAGACTGCCCGTAACCGCGCCGCTTCATAAGCCCCTGCGTCTCTCTGCCGACTATCACAGCCGCGCACCGCCCATTCTTTGAGCCCTCTCAACAATTGATCAAAACACCTCCGGCGGCCTCGAATTTGGCTTCCGGCGTCTTGAGTGACTCAAAGGAAAAACCATGTTCAAGATTTTTACACGCGGCCTGGCCGCAGCCGCTTTGGCGGTCTCTTTTGCCATGCCTGCATGGGCAGACAACATCACCCTGACCGACACGATGGGGCGCACAGTCGAAGTGCCCGAAGATCCACAGCGCATCCTGCTTGGTTTCTATTTCGAGGACTTCATGGCCGTGGCCGGCCCCGAAGCCTATGACCGTGTTGTCGCGATTTCAAAAGACACCTGGGCGGGCTGGCGCACGCTGCAATGGCAGACCTATGCCGCCGCCATTCCACGCCTGGACGAGCTGGCGGATGTTGGTGAGGTTGATGCCGGAACTTTCTCTTTGGAAGCCGCCATTGCTGCCCAACCGGATGTGGCGGTTTTGGCGGCTTGGCAGTATAAAACACTGGGGGATGTCGCCGATCGCATGGAGGCCGCAGGCATTCCAATCGTGGTTCTGGACTACAATGCGCAGACGGTGGAAATGCACGTCAAATCCACCCAGCTGCTGGGCCAGCTCATGGGGGCGGAAGAGCGTGCGCAGACCCTAGCGGATGAATATGCGGCTGCCGTCGCCGAAGTCCAAGCACGACTGGCCACCCTGCCTGAAGGCGCGGCACCCAAGGTCTATGTCGAATTGGCGCGGAAGGGGAAAGACACCGTCGACAACTCCTATTCCGGCACCCAATGGGGCAGCGTCATTGATCAGCTGAAAGCCATCAATATCGCCAATGGCCAGATCAGCAACTGGGGCAAGCTAAGTCCAGAATATGTGCTGGCACAGAACCCGCAGGTGGTGATGCTGGCGGGCTCAGGCTGGGCCGGACGCGATCAGGCGGTGGTCATGGGACCCGGTGTAGACAGCACCCTGACGCATGAGCGCATGCAGGCCTATTTGGGGCGCCCGGGCTGGGACGGTCTGGATGCGGTGAAAGAGGGTAAGATCATCGGCATCTACCACGGCGGCAATCGCACCCTCTATGACTACGCCTTCCTGCAGTTTCTGGCCAAGGCCATCTATCCAGAGCAGTTTGCCGACGTCGATCCACAGGCCACGCTGAACCGGTTTTTTGCGACCTATATGCCGGTTGCCTTTGAGGGAACCTATATGACGGTTCTGCCGGAAAGCGGCAACTAATGGCATCCGTAGATCGGATCTATCCAGCACAGCAGAAGGGGGCGGCCCAGCGGGTCGCCCCCTAAAGGGCCGGCTCGGACCCCGCCCGCCCCATCAGATACCGCAGAATGATGCTTGGGCGCTTGGCGCGCCTGGCAGCTGGCCTCCTGCTGCTTGTGGCTCTGATCGTGGCGGACATCGTCACAGGTCCCGCCATGTTGGCACTCGGGGATGTGTTTGTCGGGCTGATCACCCCGGCACAGGCAGAGCCAATGATCCGTGTCATCGTTCAGGACATCCGCTTGCCGATGACCCTGATGGCCCTGCTGGTGGGCATGTCGCTGGGCTCTGCTGGGGTGCATATGCAGACCATTCTGGGCAACCCGCTCGCCAGCCCCTATACTCTGGGGTTCTCGGCCGCTGCGGGCTTTGGCGCGGCGCTGGCCATCCTGACCGGGGTCTCGCTTCCCCTGCTGCCCTGGCTCACCATCCCTCTGGCGGCCTTTGCCATGTGTGTCCTGGCCGCCGGTCTGGTATTTGCCTTTTCGCGCATCCGGGGCATGCGCCCCGAAATCATGGTGCTGGCCGGCATCGCCACACTGTTCATGTTTCAGTCGGCCCAATCGCTGGTACAATACATGGCGGCGCCGGAAGTCTTGCAGTCGATTGTTTTCTGGCTGTTTGGTTCCTTGTTGAAAGCAAGCTGGAACAATGTGCCAATTGTTGCCGTTGTCTTCTGTTTTGCCAGCCTGTCGGTGCTGCCAAACCTCTGGCAATTGACCGCGTTGCGATTGGGGGATGCCCGTGCTGCTGCCATTGGTGTTGATGTGCGCGGACTGCGGGTCAAGCTGTTTACCATCGTGGCCTTGTTGACCGCTGCCGCCGTTGCCTTTGTCGGCACCATTGGATTTGTCGGATTGGTGGCCCCACATATCGCTCGCATGCTGGTGGGCGAGGATCAGAGGCTGCTCTTGCCGATGTCAGCCATAATGGGAGCGATCACCATGACTGGCGCCTCGGTGCTGTCCAAGCTGGTATCGCCCGGCGGCGTCATCCCCATCGGCATCGTCACCGCTCTGATCGGTGTGCCCTTCCTGTTTTTTCTCATCCTGCGTGGACAAAGGAGACACTGGTGAGTCTACAAATTAAAAAGCTATCGGTCTCTTATGCGGACAAGCCTGTCATCCGAGAGGTGAGCGATCTGTGGCAAAAAGGGGAGGTCACCGTCTTAATCGGCTGCAACGGGGCGGGAAAATCTACCTTTTTACAGGCGCTGGCCGGGTTGCTGCCAGCCCAAGGCGATCTGACCCTGGACGGCAAGCCGCTGACCCAGGGCGCGCAGCGCAGTCAGATCGCCTATCTGCCCCAGGACACCAGCGCTCATTCTTCGTTGACCGTTCTGGAGGTGGTCCTGCTGGGGCGTTTGAACCGCTTGGGCATGCGACTGCCATCCGATATCGTCGAGGAAGCCCTAGAGGCGCTGGAGGCCTTCAGCCTGACAGATCTGCATACCTGTCAGCTGGATGAAATCAGTGGCGGGCAACGGCAGTTGGTGTTCCTGACACAGGCCCTGTTTCGCCAGCCGCGAGTCTTGCTCCTGGACGAGCCCACTGCGGCGCTTGACCTGCGGCATCAACTGATCGTGCTTGAAAAACTGCGCCACATTGTCGGCCAGGGGGACACAATTGTTGGCCTGGCCATGCATGATCTGAACCTCGCAGCCCATTACGCCGACCGTATGATAGGTCTCAGCGAGGGCAGGACCATCAGTGTCGGCAGCCCAGCGCAGGTTTTGACGTCCGAGAACCTGCGCCACATGTATCGCATTCAGGCCGAGATCACCCATGTTCAGGGGGGCAGATTAAACGTCGTGCCCTTGCAAGCCGTCTAAGCTGCGCAGGCGATCCAAGCTGGTTTTAGCAGCTATTTTGCGCAGTGCCCGGCGGAGACAACAAGTTGCTGGGGCGGCATTGGTTGTCACCGATTGCGTGAAGCTTGGTGTGCCTGCCGCCCCTCTTCAGGGATTTTGGTCCCCCGGATCGAATTCTGATCCATCAAACTCCGACCGATCAGGCGTCCACGCCCGCCTTTTTGGCACCCATGCTGTTCGATGAGCCTTGAGATAGCTTGCGTCGATCATCAACACGCGGCTTGCCAAGGGACTTCGGGACAAGGGCTCAGGGCGCGCCATCTGCGCCTCGCCCAGCCAGAAAAGATCAGACATGTTCACCGCTCGGTTTTCGAAACGTGAATCACACCAGAGGGCGGATATCAAAGGGTCCTGAGCCTAGATGAAACAGGCGGGCTTTGCCGCTTGGATGGAGCGGCTGCCATCGCGCCTTTGTCTGGCAGCCGCACTCGCAAGTATCCCGTTTGGTTAGATGTCAATCACAACTTTGCCGATGGCCTTTCCGCTTGTCAGGCGGTCATAGGCTTCAGCGACATTGTCGAGACCAAAAACCGCGTCATCCAGCAAAGGAGTCAATGCGCCTGTGTCTACAATCTTTGCAAGCTCTCCCAGGATCGCACCGTGCTTTTCACGGCTTTGGTTGCTCAACATGGGCAGCAGCATAAAGATGATGTGCAGCGACAGGCCTTTGAAATGAGCCGGCGACAGGTCAATTTCCAGCAGTCCGACAGTTGAGGCGATATTGGCGTTGAGCGCTGCGGCCTCAAAGGAGTTGGTCATATTGGCGCCGCCAACGGTATCAAAGACCAGATCAAAACCTGCTCCGTCGGTGTATTTCGCGACATAATCGACGATCTTTTCGGCAGCAAAATCAATTGGCGTCGCGCCATATCCCTGGATCACATCCATCTGGGTGTCGCCCGTGCCAGTGGCATAGACTTCAGCGCCAAAGTGTTTGGCCAGTTGCACTGCCAGGTGGCCCACACCACCAGCACCACCCTGCACCAAAACCTTTTGGCCAGCTGTGATGCCTGCACGTTCAAGCCCCTCAAAGGCGGTGATGCCAACCAGGGGCATGGCCGCGGCTTCGCGCATCGAGATGGATTTGGGTTTGTGGGCGATCAAGCGCGCATCGGCGAGCATGAATTCAGCCAATGCGCCCTGTAGATCGGCCAGTCCGCCGGCGCAGCCATAGACTTCATCACCAATGGCAAAGGCGCTCACGCCTTCGCCAACGGCCTCAATGACCCCGGCAAAGTCCATGCCCAATACCGCTGGGAGAGCCGGGGAGAGCGGCAAATCACTGCCCATTGCGCGGATCATTGTGTCGACTGTGTTCACGCTGCTGGCTGCAACGCGAACCACAACATGGCCGGAGGTCGGCTCTGGCTTGGGCAGCTCGGCAGCTTCGAATTTTGCGGTTTCACCGTAAGCGGTGAGGGTCATGGCTTTCATTGTGCACATCCTAAAGAGTAAGTGATGTGCAGGAGATATAGTATTCCGTATTGCAGTAAATTGGCCAAAAAATAAGTTCAGTTTTTCGATTGCGCATATAATTGGATACGACTGTCACAAACGGTAAAACGAGGGCCACCAGTTTTGGCGACCCTCGTAAACTTTCATAGATGGCGCGTGGCGGACCTTAGAATGGGACAAACCCGTCGTCGGGTGTTGTCGGCACACTCCAGCGCTGCCGCGCGTCTAGCTCTGTCTGAGCCCCACCAAAACGGGGCACCTCACCCTGATCTCCATAGAGCCAAAGCACCAGGTTCGATCGCTCACCCTTGGTGATCGGCATGGATTCATGGGGCACGCTGCCGTGATGGATCAGCGCCTTCCCAGGGGCAAAGTTCAGTTCCGCTACCTGCCGGGTTTCCCGATCAAAGAACCGCACACCGGATCCGGAGAATTCCTCTCCGGGCAGGTTCAAATTGAGGTTCAACGTGACAGAGGAGGCATCAGTATGGGCCCGCAAGGAGGTATCCGCATCCGCCTGCCATTGGATCGAAAACCCAAAGGTCTGGGTATCATAGCCAACAATATCCGGGAACAGCAGCCGCGAAATAGGCCGCATGTAGGCCTCCATGAGGTCACGGTAAAAACTCTGGAAACCCGGCGCAGCAAGGTAGCCTGGTGAACGGCTGTCCAGCATCGCGCCCCCGCGGTTCAGCGAAATCCCGTAGGGTGGCCGCAGGGGGATATCCGCAGCGGCGGCGCTTTCAAGATATTCGCGCAAGCTCGCGAGCCGTGCGGGATCAAAGAACTGCGCCGCGTAAACCCCTGGAAAGACCTCTTCCCACAGATCTTTGACCGCAATTTCTGTGCTTGGATCTTGCCAAGCCCTCTCGACGGCCGCACGCAGTTTTGGGTCATAGAGGCTGCTGTCCAAAACGGAATTCGGCGCATCTCCGCCCTCCCACTCCTTCCAGGCGCCCTCAAACAGGTCTTTGTTTTGGGTCCAAAACTGTTGGACTGCAGGCGCGCGGTGAAGCATTTCTTCACGAGTGGGCCGTTTCAGCGACCGCGCGTGTTGTAGTGAAGTCTGTCTCATCTCATGTCACTCCTTGTGACCGTCGCGCAGCCTCTGTGCACGGCGCTTTTTGCTGAAAGAAACCGAACCCATAGGGCTGGTTTAAGGTTTGGGGGCAGGTGATCCATTGGGCACCCCAAGGATCACCTGGGATGCCCTGTCCGGCAGGGGCTGCTATTGGATGTCCTGGACATCCATGACCAGGTTGTTCCAATTGCGCTGGTTGTCGATGTCATGCTCCAGCCCTTGCTCATCCGCGATGGTAAAGCGTTTCACGGCAGGGGTTTTGCTGGTTGCCTGATACAGCCAATAGGCCTCGGCCTTCAGGGCGTCCTCAATCGGTTTGTCGATCGATTCATAGACCATCTGCTTGCAAGCATTGATCGAGTCCGCCGGGAACCTGGCAATGCGATTAGCAAGCGTGTTGACGTATTCACCAATCTCATCCGCCTCAAAAACCTTGTTGATGGTCCCCATGGCTTCGGCCTCATCAGCGCTGAAATCCCTTGCGCTCAGGATGATCTCCAGCGCACGTCCCAGACCTGTCTGACGCGCCATGCGGGAGGCACCGCCGCCACAGGGCAGAATGCCCATGCCGACTTCCATCTGCATGAATTTGTATTTGCCCCGCACGGCAAAGCGCATGTCCAGCGCCAGCGCCAACTCGTGCCCGCCGCCGCGCGCAAAGCCTTCCAGCTTGGCGATCGTGGCCTGGGGGACCCTGCTAATGCGCTCACAGACCGATTGCAGATCAAGCAGCTCCGCCTCCTCGCGCGACACGGGGGTGGTGGACATGTCCTTTAGCAGTTCGGTGTCATAGTGGCAGACCCAAATTTCCGGGTTGGCCGATTGGAAGATGACCACCTTTGTGTCGCGGTCACGTTCCAACCGCATGGCAAGACTGTTGAGATCGGCCAGCATTTCCTGGCCCTGCACATTCACAGTCCCAAAATCAAAGGTGACAGTGGCAATTGCGTTTTCGACTGTGACGTCAAACGTGGTGAAGTTCTCATATTTCATGAGGTTGCCTTTCTTGGGGCCGCGCAGAATTATCTGGCGGATTGCTTTGGTTTTGATGGGGGAGCGGGGCAAAAGCCCGGTTTCAGCCGGGCCGAAGCTGTTTAGGGCTGTGGGGTCAGCACATCCTGGATGGCCTGCATCACATCGGCGCTATGCGCCGCATCCAGCGCAGCAGAATGTGGCTGCGCAAACTGCCCGCTGTCGTTGTCAAAATACTTGCCGCTGGCATCAGCAAAGGAAGACCCGAGTGCGGCTTCGCGCAGAATGTTTACGCCAATGCTCAGATCATTGCCTGCAATGCCAAAGCCCTCTTTGACCATTTTTGACGCCAGCAAAGAGCCTGGGTTCACCGCGACAATCACTGGGCCTTCAGGCAATTCTTTTGCCATCTCGCGGGACCAGATTGTGAGGGCCAGTTTGCTTTGGGCATAGGCGCCCATATCGTCCAGCGTTTTACGCCCAAGCAGCGCCTCCAGGTCAACCGGGGCCTGCGCAGCCGAAGACAGGTTCACGACACGACCGTCTTTTGCGAGGATCGGCAGCAGATCGCGCGTCAGCGCATAGGGGGCAAAGGTATTGACCTCAAACCTGATATCAGAGCCCTCTTTGGTCACGGGATTTGGCGCCTTCAGGATGCCCGCGTTATTGATAACCACATCGATCTGACTGTGGTTTTTGCGGAGGGCCGCAGCCAATGCATCTACGTCAGCCCTCTTCGACAGGTCCGCTATGTATTGCTCTGTGGTGCCGCCGACAGTTTTTGCCGCCGCCTCCAGTTTGGCCGCGTTGCGACCATGCAGGAGGATTCTGTGTCCTTCCGCCGCAAGGGTTTGCGCGGTCAAAAGGCCGATGCCATCGGTGGCGCCGGTGATGAGAATTGTCTTGGTCATTGCATGATCTTTCTCTTGTTGATCCCTGTTTGGGAGTTAGGCCGCGTAACGAACCAAAGTTCGGCTCTCAATGCTGCGCCGGACGGTCTGGATCTTTGGGTCCTCAACCATGCCCAAGGCACTGTGGGCCACTGAAGGCTGGCCGCGATTGTCAAAGATATTGAAGAATGCCACCTCATCAGGTGTCATATTGGACATATAGAACCAATCATGGTCAGGGTTTGCTGCAACCCCCATGATCTGGCCCCTGCGATCCGGATAGATCAGATCAAGCAGGATCCAATCGTTATCGGCGACACTGGACGGGCGGATAAACCCCAGCGGAGCCGAGTTGATTGCCGCGCTGACAGGGCGCCAGAAGTTGATAAAGGCATAGTGCCCTTTTGACCATTCGGCGGCTTTGCCTTCGCCCAGAATGTCGATCAGTCGTTTGTTGGCCCCATCTGCGCTGTAATCGCTATGAACATTGCGCGCCGGTTTGCGATCCGCATCAGGATCATCGGCGCGGACTGTATGGTCAAAAATTAGGATCTCCTGCGCTCCAGTTTCAGTCCTCAGCAGTTTGGAGAGTTCCTTTTCGTAGGTGTCTTGCCAATCACTTCCAGCGTCAAAGCACTGCACATTGGTTGGGAGAGTTGCGAAGCCAACAGAATGCTCCTGAAACGATAGACCCGCATCAAAGCTGCGCACATCCCGCACCGCCATCTGCTTTGGTGCGAGCTCGGGTGAAACAAGGTTGCCGATGATCCCGCCAGCATCCAGCTCAAAGGATTGCCGTTCTTGTTTGTGGACATGATAGTTTACGGTCGCGATCTGGGTCATTGGCTGCTCCTGTGCACGTCTCGCAAACAGATTTATCACTTTCACATGCTATATAAAGAAGTTATATTTGATTTCACTGTTCCGAAAAAGTATATGATATGGACACTCAAACCCTGCGCCTTTTTGTTCTTGCCTGCGAGACGCTGAACATCAGCGCTGCAGGTCGTACGCTGGGCATGGCCCCTGCGGTTGCCAGCACGCGTATCGCAAAACTGGAGCGACTTGTCGGCGCGGACTTGCTACATCGTTCAACCCGCAAGGTGTCGCTGTCCCTAGAGGGCCAAGATTTTCTGCCCTATGCGCGCGAGATGATCGCCCAGGAAGAGGCGGCCCTTGCTGCCTTGGGTAAGGGCCAGACAAAGGTCAGCGGGACCCTGCGCTTTGCGGCGCCCAGCACCTTTGCTCAGCTCTACATAGCGCCGCTGTTGCCGATCTTTATGGACAAATACCCTGACCTTCGGCTTGACCTGCATCTGTCGGATTCGCAGTTTGATCTAATCGAGGGCAGTTTTGACTTGGCGCTGCGCAACGCGGTTCTGGCCGACAGCAGCCTCACCGCACGCAAGCTGGCAGATGATACCCGGATCCTTTGCGCCGCGCCCGCCTATTTAGAACGGTATGGCACTCCGGCTGTTCCAAAAGATCTGGCGAAACATCGGTTGATTTCATTCAAGGATACCGACCCAAAGGCGCTGATCTCTCGCGACGGGACGCAGGCGATGTTCGACCCCAAGACCGCTGCCCATTGTCTGATCCTGAACGATGGGCTGACCCAAAAACTAACGACGCTCAACGGAGCCGGCATTTCGATCAACTCGCTCTGGGCGGTGCAAAAGGAGATTGCCGAGGGAACGCTGACGCCGGTGTTGCCAGAGTATGAGTTGGCAAACAAACCCGCCCTTTGGCTGATCTACCCCAAAAGCAATGTCGTTTCAGCCAAGGTCCGCGTGTTCATGGATTTTCTGATCGATCATTTGGGGCGGGCACATGTGGCCAATACAACCCCAAGAGATGGAAGCTAACGCAGACGAGATATCATGCAATCCAGTCGCGACATACCTAAGATCAGGACGATAGATCTGAGGCGTTTGATCTCGTATCCGCGCGGGTTCTGGGGAAAAGCTTGAAACCCCATTTGGCAGCCATGACAATTCCAGCTAGGGTCGCGCCAAAGATCCGGCGGTGCTGTGCAATACTCTGCAAACGACGGATGCCGCCGGAGAGATAAGGGGACGATCATGAGCTTTGACGAAGACCTGTTTTTGAAAGGGTTGGAGCAACGAAAAGCGACATTGGGCGCGGAGTATGTTGAAAAGAACCTCGCTGCAGCCGATGATTTTACCCGGCCCTTCCAAGAAGCCATGACAGCTTGGTGCTGGGGCTTTGGCTGGGGAGACGATGTGATCGATGCCAAGACGCGGTCGATGATGAATCTTTCAATGATTGGCGCTTTGGGAAAGATGACCGAATGGGAGCTCCACTGCCGCGGCGCGATCAGAAATGGCGTCAGCCAGGACGAAATCCGGGCCATCATCCATGTTATTGGAATCTATTGTGGTGTTCCGCAGGCGGTGGAATGCTTCCGCGTTGCCCGTAGGATCATCGAGGAAAGCTGACAGTTCGGAGCGGTGGGACATCCGCTTTCCTCTCCTCGCCCAGCGCTCTTGGCATTTGGTCCGCAGTGCCATTAGGGTGGACCCGTCAGAATGGGGGCTGGGCTCGTTTCCTTAGGGTGCGATGACATCAGCTGTTTGCAAAATGGGTGAGATGTGACGAGAGAGAACTCAGAAGCGGCGCAACAGAAAACCCGCGAAGTTTGCCAATTGGCCCCTATCATGCCGGTTCTTGTGGTCCGGGAGGCTGCTGACGCGGCACCGCTGGCCAAGGCCCTGATAGCTGGTGGGTTGCCCGCGCTGGAGGTGACTTTGCGCACGCCTGCCGCGCTGGATGTGATTGCCGCAATGGCCGAGATCCCCGGGGGGGTCGTCGGGGCGGGTACCCTGGTCACGCCGCAGGATGTGCGCGCAGCCAAGGCCGCCGGTGCGGAGTTTGGTGTCTCGCCTGGCGCCACGGATGCGCTGACTGAGGCCTGCCTTGAAGAAGATCTGCCCCTGCTTCCTGGCGCTGCCACTGCAAGCGAAGCCATGCGCCTGCTGGAACGCGGCTACACCACGCAGAAGTTTTTCCCGGCAGAGGCCTCAGGAGGCGCGCCTGCGCTCAAGGCAATTGGCGCGCCTTTGCCGCAGATCCGTTTTTGCCCAACCGGAGGGATCAGCCTGTCAAATGCCCGGGACTACCTTGGCCTGTCCAATGTGCTCTGTGCGGGCGGCAGTTGGGTGGCTCCGGATGCGTTGGTCTCGGCGCAGGCCTGGGATGAGATCACCACCCTGGCACGTGAGGCAAAACGGCTCTTGTCAGTTTAGACCGGTGTCGTGACCCGCGATCCGGTCGACGCGTCTGGCAATACGGGCTTTGCTGAGGGCGAGACAGGAAAATTTGGCCCCCTGTCAGGGAGCTTTCAGGTCCAAAAGCAGCCGGTCCATAAAGGCATCGCAGCGGAAAAGCTCTGCCTGGTTGAGCCCCTCATCCGGCTGATGCCCATCTGCGGCCATGTCGCCGGGGCCGATCACAACAACGGGCAGGCCGAGATTGGCAAAAAAACCAGCCTCGGTTCCAAAGGCAACTTTGGTTATTGCTGTGCCGCCGGTTAACTGTTGCGCCCAAGTGACCACTGGCGCTTCAGGCAAAGTGCCCAGCCCGAAATAAGCGTTCACCTCGGCCACCTGAATTGCATTGGGGGCGTTGTACCTTTGGCTGATCTGGCGGGCTTTGGTTTCGATCAGGGAGCGTAACGCCGCAGGGTCGACCTGTCCCAAATGGCGAAACTCCATGTCGATCTGCGCCAGATCTGGAACAATGTTCAGCGCTGTTCCCCCTGCAATTTTGCCAATATGGATCGTGGAATAGGGAATGCTATAGGCGCTGTCACAGGCGCCCTGTGCCAGATCATCCTGCAGTTCGCGCATCGCGGTGACAAAGTCTGCAGCCAGGTGGATGGCATTGCGAAACTCTGGTGCCAGAGCGCTATGCCCGGATTCCCCCTGGCAGGTGACGCGCAAAGCCACCTTGCCCTTGTGTCCGATGGCGACCTGCATCGAGGTCGGCTCACCCACAATCACGGCGCGTGGATCTCCCAAGAGCGGTTCCAGCTGAGGCATCATCTGACGAATGCCGACGCAGCCGATCTCTTCGTCATAGGAAATCACCAGGGTCAAAGGTTCGGCCAATTGCAGCTGTGCAGCCCGTTCGACACAGGCCAGAGCCGAGGCCAGAAATCCCTTCATATCCGTGGTGCCGCGCCCCAATAGCCGATCGCCACGCGCGGTGAGCTTGAAGGGGGCCGTGCTCCACTTCTGGCCCGCCACGGGCACGACATCGGTATGGGCAGACAGGCAGACCCCACCGCTGCCCGCGCCTATCCGCGCAAAGAGTCCCGCCTTCTGGCCACAGGGCGACAAAAGACGGACCGTCTCGGCCCCGGCGGCCTGCAACAGACCCTGTACATAGTCGATCAGCGCCAAATTGCTGTCAGCGCTGATCGTGGGAAAGGCGATCAACCGATCCAATATCTCTAGGGTGCGAGTCATAAAGGCTCCTTATTCGGCAGCCAGCTCAGTGATTTCGCGGCGAAACGGCAGGGCATCGCCAATGTCCTCTGCGTCCAGTTCCCGCGCATAGCGGTGCCCGGCATAGGTGGCCCAGGCAATCGGGCCCGGTGCATTGGCATCTCCGATCAGCTTCACCGATTTGATCCCGGCATCGGCCCATTCCTCCTGCCGGGCCACCAGATCAGCGTAAACGCCGTTGTTCTCCTGGCGGGAAGACACCAAGAGCACAGCGTCACATTGTATGGGGCGGCTTTGATCGGTGAACATGCAATTGGTGATTACATGGTCTTTGCCAATGCCGGAAACGCCACGGTTGAGTTCAATCATTACGCCCAAACGTGCCAGGCGGCGATGAATTTCATGCTGTTCCAGCGTGTTGAGGGTCCATTCGCTGACATAGGCTGCGGGAGTTACCAGCGTGACTGTGCAGCCCTTTTGCACCAACAGTTCAGCCATGACACCGCCCATATAGTAGTGATCATCGTCATAGATCACGACATGCCCCGTGGGGCTTGCGCCATCCATCAGGTCATCCGGTGTAAACAGCGACATATGATCATCCGTTGGAAAGGGCACCACATGCTGGCGGGCCACCCCATCGCGGCGCCATTTGGCGCCAGTGGCGATACAGACGTTTTCAAAGCCGAACTCCAGGATGCTGTCGGCGTCCAGGGCACTGTCAAAATATGTCTCTACATTGGGCTTCTGGCTGATCTGATAGTCGCGGTAATCCACGACCCGTCCCCAAGCCGACAGGCCGGGCAACAGGCGTTCCCGTGCAACGCGGCCGCCAATGGCTCTGCCCGCTTCGGCCAAGGCCACGTCGTAGCCCCGCTCGGCCAGGGCCCGGGTGGCTTCCAGTCCTGCAGGGCCGGCGCCAAGCACCAGCACGCTAGAGCTGTCACCTTTGGTGTTCATCCGCTCGGGATGCCAGCCCTTGCGCCATTCCTCCATAAAAGTGGGGTTCTGGGTGCAGCGGCTGATCGACATGGTCATATCGCCAGTGATGCAGATATTGCAGCCGATACATTCACGAATGTCTTCGATCCGGCCCTCTTCGACCTTTTTGGGCAGGAAAGGGTCCGCAATGGACGGGCGGGCGCAGCCAATGAAATCAAGCGTGCCATTGCGCACCATCTTGGCCATCACATCCGGGCTGGTGAAACGTCCAACGCCAACAATCGGTTTGTCTGTCAGCTCATGGATACCCCTGACCAGCGCCTCTTGCGCCGCCTCTTCCTTAAAGCGGGAGGGGCCGGAACAATCTTCCCAGGTGCCCTGAGCCAAATCCCAAAGATCCGGTAGATTGCGGTTCATTTCGACAAAATCGCGCACCTCGGCATTGGAAAACCCAAGATCGCCAATGGTTTCATCCAATGACACCCGCAGGGTAATGCCCATTGTGTCGCCCACAGCATCTTTGATGTCCGAGATCACCTCATTCACAAAGCGCGACCGGTTTTCCAGACTGCCGCCATATTCATCGCTGCGGTGATTGGTGGCGCGACTCAGGAAATGTTGGAAAATGCCAAACCCATGCGCCCCATACAGACAGATCAGGTCAAAGCCGGCTTCTTTGGAACGCAGCGCGGCATTGACAAACCAGCGGCGCAGATCGCGGATATCGCTTTTGTCCAAGGCGCGAGCCTGAACCGGATCATTGGTAAAGGTGCGGATTGGCTGCGCCGAAACGGCCAGGGGCACCTCTTTGGAATAGAGGTTCGGACCATTGACGCCCGAGTAGGCCAGCTGGATACCCGCCAGAGCACCATGTTCCTTCATCCGGTCTGACATCCTGCGCAGCATCGGGATGTCCTTGTCTTCCCAGAGGCGCAGCTCGATGAAGGGGGTGATTTCCGAGGTGTGATGCATTTCGCATTGTTCGGTAAAGATCACCCCCCAGCCGCCCTCCGCTTTGGAACGGCGCATTTCGGCTGCCGCAGAGGGGTCACGATACCCGCCACCATTGCAATGTGGCACCTGGTAAAAGCGGTTCTTGGCCGTCACCGGGCCAATTTTCATTGGGTCAAATAGGACATCATACCGTTGGTCGCGCACGTCTCTCTTGCTCCTGTCGGGATCACAGTTTCAGACGAAGGTGACAGAAGATTGGATTAGCCTAAAGACAAGGTTGCGAAAGCGTGGCTTAGGCAAAGCTTAAGCGATGGGCCTGCCAGGTTTAGCTAATTATCTGCCCCGGATAGTTCCAATTCTGAATGACTTCGCTGGCATGATCTATAAAGGCATTTACAGTCAATACGTTGCGCGCACCCTCTGGAATGATAAGCCCCAGTTGCATCGGCCGTTGCTCCCCTTTGATCGGAATGAACACCAACCGTCGCCCATCCGGGGAGAGATCGGAATAGGGGCGGATATTGGCGATGGCATAGCCAAAGCCATTGGCCACCAAAGACCGCATGACGGCCATGTCACGGGTGCGCTCCACAACACGTGGCTTGCGCCCCGTGGCATCAAAGAAGCTAAGGAAATAGTCACTGCTGAGCGGCAGATCCAACAGCACCATCGGATAGTCGAGCAGCTCTTCGACACCGACCTCATTTTGCCGCGCCAAGGGATGGCCTTCGGGCACCATGGCATAGGGGGGCAGACTGCGCAGCGGCACAAATTCCAGATCCGGCGGGATCTCCAGATCATAGGACAAGGCAACGTCGATTTCGGCACGGCGCAGCAGTTCAATGATGCGGGACTGATCGGTTTCCACCTGGCTGACGCGGGTATCTGGATACTTCAGCTCGAATTGGCGGCGGATCGCGGGCAGCAGAACCTGGGCGAAACTCAGCAGGCAGCCGATATTCAGTGGCCCCTGAACGTTGCCAGAGATATCACCGGCGAGGCGGTTCAGAGCTTCGGCCTCGCTTAGCACCTGATTGGCCTGTGACATGAATTGCCGCCCAGCCTGTGTCAGGCTGAGCCCATGTGCATGTTTGCGGACAAACAGCGGCAGGCCAAACTCGTCCTCAAGCTGAGAGATCGCCGCCGAAATAGAGGGTGAAGAGACATTCACCCTTTCGCTGGCCTGCGCAATCGAGCCGGCCTCGCCAACGGCGACAAAATATTCCAACTGCCGAAGAGTGAACCGCAATGCCATAGTGTCATTATGCCCTGTGAGTGACCCGGTTCAAGCCTTGTACTTGATCCAGGTTGTTTTCAGCGCAGTGTATTTGTCAAAACTGTGCAGTGACAGATCACGGCCAAAGCCTGACTGCTTCATCCCGCCAAACGGGGTCTGGGCTGAGAGCGCATCAACCGTATTGACCGAAACAGTCCCGGCGACCAGTTGATCCGACACCCGCAGGGCGCGGCTCAGATTATCCGTCCAGACTGAGGCCGCCAATCCGTAGATGCTGTCATTGGCCATATTGATCGCCTGTTCTTCGCTGTCAAAGGGGATGATCGAGAGCACCGGGCCAAAGATCTCCTCCCGCGCCAAGGGGTCGTTGTGATCCACATCATCAAAGATCGTCGGCTGTACAAAGCAGCCCTTGCCATCGACAAAGGCGCGCGCTCCTCCGGTGACGAGCCTGGCGGTCTCTTTGCCAGCTTCAACCGCGGCCATGATGCCCTCTGTCTGCCTGGCATCGACAATGGCCCCCATTTTGGACGCCGGATCCAGGGGATCTCCCGGTTGGGTAGCTTCGGCGCGGGCGATCATTTTTTCAACAAAGGCGCCTTTGATCGAGCGTTCGACATAGAGCCGGGAATTGGCCGAACAGACTTCGCCCTGATTAAAGAAGATACCAAAGGCGGCCATGTCGGCGGCGGTCTCCAGATCTTCGCAATCGGCAAAGATCAGATTGGGGCTTTTGCCACCGGTCTCGGGCCAGACCTGTTTCAGGTTGGACTGGCCGGAGTATTCCATGAATTTCTTGCCGATCTGAGTGGAGCCGGTAAAGGCAAGGCAATCCACATCCATATGGCGGCCCAGGGCTTGCCCGGCAGTATGTCCAAAGCCGGGGATCACGTTGAAGACGCCTTCGGGAATGCCCGCCTCTGCCGCCAGCTCGGCCAGACGCAGCGCAGACAGCGGGGATTGCTCGGCAGGTTTCAGTACGACAGAGTTGCCTGCGGCAAGGGCTGCAGCTGATTTCCAGGTCGCCATATCAAGCGGAAAGTTCCAGGGCGTCACGGCCCCGACAACCCCTAGCGGCACCCGTGACACCAGCGCGAGATCGCCGGGGCCAGTGGGGGCGACCTCGTCGTAAAGCTTATCTATGGCCTCGGCATGCCATTGAAAGAAATGCGCGGCACCGGGGGCGTCGATTGTCGCCGCGTCCGTGACCAGCTTGCCCATATCAAGACTGTCGAGCAGCGCCATCTCTGCGAGGTTCGCCCGGATCAAATCGGCCAGTTTCAGCAAGACCACCTTACGATCGCCGGGTGCCATGCGTGACCAGGATCCGGAGTCGTAAGCGCGACGGGCCGCAACAACAGCCAGATCCACGTCAGCGGCATCACATTCGGCAACGGCGCTCAAGGTCTCGCCAGTGGCGGGGTTGATGCTGTCAAAGGTGCGGCCTGATAGGGCATCGACAAACTTGCCGCCGATAAAGGCCTGACTGTGAAACTGCAGCGCTTTGGCCCGCGATTTCCAATCTGCGTGGCTATAGTCCAACATGATGATCTTCCTGTTTATTCGTCGCCTGGAACGCCATAGGAGGGCGCTTCGCGCGGATCCAATGCACGCTGAACATAGGCGTCGAGCTGTGGTTTATAGACATTCCAGGCGGTTGCGATGTTTTCAATCGGGCAATCTTCGGTCCAGTCGCAGCGCAGATCCGCCACCGGCCAGGCGACCTGATCAACCAACATCATACCCGCCGAATGCACCGGCCCTGCTTCGCCACCCGCTGCCAGCCCTGCGCGCATGGCTGCGATCAACCGGTCCCCCAGATGGCCCGAGCTGGACATAAATCCATCTACAATGGCCTGCGGAATACCCTCATTGGCCAAGAGATTACCGCCAGAAGCCACATTCATCCCCTGCGCCTGGCTCCATATACCTAGGCTATTGGGGCCGGAGTGAATGGCGGTGGTGCCGCTTGCGTCAACAGCGAGAACCTGGCGGTAGTCGACAAATTCCCCCCGCCTGCGGATCTCGGCGATGGCTTCATCCGCCGCCATTCCGCCCTGCATCAGATCCAGGGTCAGCGGCCCCAGGCTGGGGTCAGTGATGTTCTGAGATGCCACAGCCCCGACGCCTGCGCGCGCATAGGAGCAGCGCGCTGCCACTGCCGGTGAGGACGAAGAAATCGCCACTCCAAACATGCCCGTCTCAGCGCAGCGCGCCACCAAGGAAAATGTCATCCCTTCTTCCTTCCAATCTTCATTTGGCCACAAATATCCTCGGGGGAGTGTGAGGGGGCAGAGAGCCCCCTCATCCTTGCCATTTACGACCTCAGTCGGGAATGACTGCAGTGCCGTCGATTTCGACCAGCCAATCTGGGCGCGCCAGGGCCTGGACAACCAGGCCCGTCGACACCGGATGCACCCCTTTGATGTATTCGCCCATGGTGCGGTAGACATCCTCGCGGTGACGCACATCGGTGATATAGACCACCACCTTGACCAGATGTTTCATCTCGCCGCCGGCCTCTTCGATCAGCTGCTTGATGTTCTGCATCACCTTATGGGTTTGCTCTACCGGGTCATGACTGTCGATATTGACCGCGTCATCCAGGTTTTGCGGGCATTGTCCCCGCAGCCAGACGGTTTTACCACCCTGGGTGACGACGGCCTGACAGAGATCATTGTCGAGGTTCTGCTCGGGATAGGTATCCGAGGTGTTGAATTTGCGAATGCGTGTATGTGCCATTTTGGTTCCTGTCGCTGTGGTCTGGCCGGGCGGGGGTCAACCCGCTTGCCCGGCTTCGATTTTGGCCATGAGATATTGCGCAAAATCATAGTTTGGCCGCTCCAGATGGCTCAGGTGACCAGCAACGGCGCGCTCCGAGCTGAGGCCTACGAATACCTTTTCGGTGCAGCCCCGGTCCTCAATGTTGACCTCATCCAACAGGGCCTTCAGATCGGAAAAATTCTGCTCGATATCGGGGTCATTGGCAAAATCATTGGACATGCCACCGCCAAAGCGAATGTGGACCTGGCCGGGCCCCTTTGGGTGCAGCGAAAGATACCAGAAATAGCCGGGGGTTAGCGTGATCAACAGGCTGGGATAGATCGCCAGCAGATAGGTGGTGCGGCGCTCTTCTCCGGTTAAGCGGTCATTGTCGGGATGCGCCATGGCGATGCGCAGCGACTCCTCCTTGAGGATGGTGTGATAGTTGAAGGCAGGCAGGCCCGGCGGGCAGATCATATCTTCCAGCTTTGACAAGCCGCCAATCGTGCCGGCATGGCAGACCGGCAGGTGGTAGCTCTCCATAAAATTCTCGGCCAGGACTTTCCAATTTGTGTCCCAGACATGCTCTTCAAAGAAGGTCTCGGTGTAGTTGGTCATGCCATAGCCGGAGACCATTTCTTCGACCTGCTTGAGCTGTTCTGCCACATCAGGGGCATCCATGTTTAGCGTGACAAAGACCCAGCCCAGCCACTCCTGGCATTTGACCTGGGGCAGTTTGTACTGATCCTTGCAAAACCCCTCGTTCAGGGTCATCGCCGGGGCGCCGCGCAGGGAACCGTCCAGATTATAGGTCCAGGCGTGATAGGGGCAGACAATGGCCCGGGTGTTGCCGCTGCCTTCTAGTAGGGTGGACATACGGTGCAGGCACACATTGGACAGGGCCCGCAGATTGCCATCGCGATCCCGGATCACTGCGATGGGCTGACCAGCCAGTTCGCAGGTGGTGTAGTCCCCAGGATTTGCCAGGGCATCAGCGCGGCCAACACAGAACCAATCCTTGGAGAAAATATGTTCCAGCTCCTGCGCCAGAAAGGCTTCGGAGGTATAGACCGATGGGGGCATGGCCTGCGCCCGCTCAAAGGGCTGGGCAGTGTTCTGGCGCAATGCGTCGACGGGGTCCAGATGATCTTTGGCCATGGGTTCTCTCTCTTGTCGGGTCATTCAGCTGCTGCAGAGGCAACGATGGCGGCGGCGCCATCATAGTCGAGATAGGCGCGTTGCGTGGCAATCTGGTCCGCGATGTGTTTCGCATCATGCCAGACACCCCACAAAAACGTGGATCCGCGTCGGGATTGCCAGGGTAGGCCCAGGAAATAGACATCGGGCTCGATGGACACACCGCGCTGATGCACTGGCGCCCCTTTGTCATCAAAGGCATCCAAATCCATCCAGCTGAAATCCTGCCGAAAACCGGTGGCCCAGATGATCGTGGTGATGCCTTCCTGCGCCAGATCAAGCGAGGTGATAGGGTTGGTCAGGCAGTCGGGGTCAGGCCAGACATTGCGCGCCTCCGGCTCGGCGGGAAGATCCAGCCCGTTGCGCTCGAGATAGGCATCTGCCGCATCCAGCATTTCTTTGTAATTTGCGTCGCCACCGGCAATGTTCTTTTGCAGATCATCGCGAAAGCTCAGCCTGCCATCGGCAAATGTATCCGTCAGGCCCAACAGGGTCACGCCTTCGCTCGCAAGGCGGCGGAAATCCATGGTGCGACCGCCATAGGCACCGCTGACCGAGATGGTGACATGCTCGGTGCCCGGAGCCTGGGCGGCAATATCCCAAAGGCCCAGAACCCCAAGCCACCAGACAAAATCGCGGCCCCGGTAGCGGCGGGGCGGGCGATCATGGGGGCCCACCGACAAAAAGACCTTGCGCCCAGCGCGCTGCAGCTCATCCGCGATCTGCGCGCCCGAAGAGCCGGCGCCGACCACCAGAACCGCGCCCTCAGCCAGTTGGTTTGGGTTCTTGTAGTGGAAGGAATGCAATTGAGTTAGATTGGCAGTGTCGGGGACAATCGGCGGGATCACAGGCTGTTGAAAGGCGCCGGTGGCCGCAACCAGCCGTTTGGCTTCGATCTGCCCTTCGGAGGTTTCAACCAGAAACCCGGCCTGGCCCGCAAGGCGTTTGGCCTTGATCACTTCGACACCGGTGCGAATGGGGGCTTGGACCATTTCTGCATAGGATTCCAGGTAGTCAGCAACAGCATCTTTGCCGACAAATTCATCCGGCTGGCTGTTTGGGAACTCCAGGTTGGGAAACCGATCATGCCAGACCGGACCATTGGTCACCAAAGTATCCCAGCGCCGTGACCGCCAGGCTTCGGCAATCCGGTTTTTCTCCAGCACCAGATGAGGCACGCCGCGGTCTCCCAGGTGTTCACTGAGCGCGATGCCCGCCTGACCACCCCCCACAACAAGCGTATCTACCTTTTCAACGGCCATAATGTCTGTCCTCTCAATCTGACCGGGAGCCGCCTATCGCTTCTGCCGACACCTCCCGCTTTGGGCAGTGTGACACGCGGTGAGAACCAGAAAAGAACGATATGCATCAGCGTTGATTAGGGTGGGGCTAACCAGTTTCGGCATCGCAAAGCCTTAGCCTAATCCAACATTCGCCAGATACGAATTTTTACAAAGATGTGTCGCGCGTACTCTTTAAACGCAGACTCGGAGGTCACCATGCGCATATATCCCTATCCCCCTTCGGGGGGACACGACAGCAGCTCTTTCCCAAGGCTAGGATTCCTTCAAACCATGGGATCTTCGCTATGACAGATGCCAGCCAGATTGCGGTCGACGTCCGCGATGCCGTTAAACGCTACGGTGATTTCACCGCCTTGCAAAAGATCTCTTTGAGCATCCGCGACAATGAGTTTTTCACCCTGCTTGGACCGTCAGGCTGTGGCAAGACCACGCTGTTGCGGATGATTGCCGGGTTCGAGGACGTCTCGGAAGGGGGCATCTTCCTCTATGGCGAAGAAATCGAGAACCTGCCGCCGCATCAGCGCCCGGTGAACACGGTGTTTCAGAACTACGCGCTGTTTCCGCATATGACGATCCTGGACAATGTGGGCTTTGGGTTGGAAATGCGCGGAGCCTCCAAATCCGAAGCGCGCCGCCGCGCCGGAGAAATGCTGGATCTTGTGCAGCTGTCCCAGTTCGCCAGCCGCAAACCCGCGCAGCTGTCAGGCGGGCAGCAACAACGTGTTGCCCTGGCCCGCGCGCTTGCGCCCTCGCCCAAGGTTCTGCTGCTGGACGAACCGCTTTCGGCGCTGGATCTCAAGCTGCGCAAGGCGATGCAGATCGAGCTGAAACATATCCAGCGCGAAACCGGGATCACCTTTATTTTTGTGACCCATGATCAGGAAGAAGCCCTGACCATGTCGGACCGCATTGCCGTCATGTCGGCTGGGCGGATGCAGCAATTGGGTGCGCCCCAGGACATCTATGAGGCGCCGCGCAATATGTTTGTCGCGGATTTCATCGGCGAGACCAATCTGCTCGAGGTTTCGGTGGATGCCATCGAGGCAGGCCGCGCCACCTGCCATCTGGGCGGTGGCCATGAGCTGACCTGCAACGCGGTGGATGAGGTAAAACGGGGCGCGCGCGTGCATATGTCGATCCGCCCCGAACGTCTGTTTTTATCCGAACACCCCACCGAGAGCGAGAGCCTGAAAGGGACCATCGTCGAGAATATCTTTATCGGCACCGATATCACCACCATCATTGACTTGGCGGAGGGGCCAAATTTTACTGTTCGGACCTCGAATTCCGATCGAGGCACCAAGCGGATCTTTGAACCGGGCGCTCAGGCCTATGTCAACATGGAGCATGGCGCGGCGCGCCTGTTGGTTGACTGATGGCGGGGGGCGCAGCAAGCGGCGGTTCGGCCGCATCCGACACCTATGCCAAAGCCCGGCATTGGCTGTTGTTGCCCAGCTGGGTGGTGGTCGGAATCTTTGTCCTGGCACCAGTTTTGATGATGATGGTCTATTCCTTTTTGACCAAAGAATTCCGGGGCGGTGTCATCTGGGAGTTCTCGCTCTCTGCCTATGATCAGTTCTTTTTTGATCGCGGGCTTTTTGGGGATGAACCCGCCAAGATTGACTGGACCTATATCGCAATTTTCTGGCGCTCGATCTGGCAGGCCGGTGCGGCCACGATCCTGTCGCTGCTGATCGGTTTTCCGACAGCCTATTTCATTGCGACACGGCCTGAAAAAAATCGCGCTATCTGGGTGTTTCTGATCACCATTCCCTATTGGGTCAATCTGTTGATCCGCACGGTCTCGATGAAGTTTCTGCTGCGCGATCAGGGGCCGCTAAATGATTTTCTGGTCAATATCGGGCTGATCGACACCCCCCTGCACATCATCAATACCAATCTGGCGGTACAGTTGGGCCTGTTTTACAGCTATCTGCCCTTTATGGTGCTGCCGATCTATGCCTCGGTTGAGCGCTACAACTTCGCGCTCAGCGAAGCGGCGGCAGATCTCTATGCAACCAAATGGGTGACCCTGCGGCGCATTCTGCTGCCAGCGGTGAAACCCGGCGTGATCGCGGGCTGCATTCTGGTCTTTGTGCCCAGCCTCGGCGCCTTCCTTGCGCCCGATCTGTTGGGCGGTGCCAAGAACTTCATGATCGGCTCGCTGATCGAAGAGCAATTCAAAGGCAACGCTGGTAATTGGCCCTTTGGAGCGGCGATTTCGATGATCCTGCTGACCATGGTCCTGACCATTCTGCTGATCTATGCGCGCCAACAACGCCAGGCGGAGGATCTGTCATGAGCGCTAAAACCGATGTAAAAACCTTTTTTGGGTTCAAGGGCATAACCCTGTTGTGCCTGGTGATCCTCTATGCGCCGCTGATTGTCGTCACCCTCTATTCCTTTAACGCGTCCAAATCGATCACGGTTTGGGAAGGGCTGTCGTTTCATTGGTATCTCGATGTCTTTGTTGGCCCTGAGAGCGCTAAGTTCAAACAGGCGGCGCTGAACTCCTTTGTTATTGCCATCGTGGCGGCAACTCTTTCGACTGCCATTGCTACCGCAGCTGCCACCGCCATCGTGCGGGGGGGCAAATTCCGGCTGCGCACTGCCTCGCTGGGTCTGATCAGCCTGCCTTTGATGGTGCCCGAAATCGTCACCGCAGTGGCGACGCTGATCTTTTTCAATTCGATCGGCTTTACCCGCGGTTTCCTGACGATCCTGGTGGCCCATACCGCCTTTTGCATTCCCTTTGCCTATCTGCCCATTCAGGCGCGGATGCAGGGGATCGAGGACACCTATGAACAGGCGGCAATGGATCTGTATGCGACCAAGACGCAGGCCTTTCGCCGGGTGCTGCTGCCCCTGATGATGCCGGGCATTGTCTCGGGTTTTCTGCTGGCCTTCATCGTCAGTCTTGATGATTTCATCATCACCAATTTTGTCAAAGGCGCCGGTGTTGAGACACTGCCGACGGCGATCTTTGGTTCGGTGAAACAGGGGCTCAAACCAAACATCATGGCGATTTCAACCATGCTGCTGGCTGTGTCGATCATGATGGTGACGATCTCTTACTTCGTCTCAAAATCGGACAACACAAAATAACCACAACAGGGGAACGATACTATGAAATTTCTGACAACATCCGCCATGGCTCTGGCCTTGATGGCAAATGCGGCCAGTGCCGAGGGCAATCTGGTTCTGTATCACTGGTTTGAATACATGCCGCAGGCCCTGCTGGATAAATTCACCGCAGAGACCGGCATTACCGTCACCATGGATACCTATGATTCAAACGAAGCCATGCTGGCCTCGCTCAAAGCGGGGGGACTGGGCACCTATGATCTGTCGGTGCCGGGGGACTACATGGTTGCCATCATGGCCGGCGAAGGCCTGTTGGATACCATCGCCGAGGGTGAGCTGAGCAACAAAGGCAATATCGCCGCCGAATGGGCCGATCCAAGCTTTGATCCGGGCCGCGCCCATTCGATCCCCTATCAGTGGGGCTCGACCGCCTTTTCGGTCGACACAACGGTCTATGACGGCGACATCAATACCACCGACATCCTATTCAACCCACCAGCTGAACTCTCGGGCAAGATCAACCTGCTGGACAGCCAGGGCGAAGTTCTGGCCATGGCGGCCCTGCATATGGGCATTCCGCAATGTTCGACCGATCGCGACCAGCTCAAGGCGCTCAATGCGATGCTGATGGGCGCCAAGGCGCATTGGGCGTCTTTCAATTCGGATACCGCCAAAGAGGTTCTGGTCTCGGGCGATGCCGCTGCAGGAATGATCTACGATGGCTTTGCGGCCAAGGCCCGGGCCGAGAAGGACACGCTGCAATACGCCTTCCCAACGCAGGGCTACGTGGTGTGGATGGACAATGTCGTGTTGTTGAAAGACGCGCCGAACCGGGAAAACGCGCTCAAGTTCATGGATTTCCTGCTGGTGCCAGAAAACATCGCTGCCGTGTCCAACTATGCCCGCTATGCCTCTGGCCTGTCCGGTACGGCAGAGTTCCTGGACCCGGAACTGGCCAGCCTGCCGGAAGCCAACCCGCCCGCAGCAGCCGGAGCCGGTGCCTTTATTGAGGTCTGCGACAAGGCCACCCAGGCGGTCTATGATCAGATCTGGACCAATGTGAAAAAGTAGCCTTAGACACACAGCTGCCGGGTAGTCATGGAACCCCGTGACCGCCCGGCAGCCCTCTTTCGACCCTCTTCTCTGGAATCTGGATCAGTAAAGAATCCATGAAGTATTTAGTATCCACTCATAGGTCTAGGGTCAGGATTCATAACCAAAACATGACGACGGCAGCCAATGCGCATGCCGACAGGAAGACCTTGGGGCACCTGTCGTAGCGTGTTGCGACCCGCCGCCAGTCCTTGAGCCGGGCGAAGCTGTTCTCGATCTTGTGGCGCTTGCGGTATCGGGCTTCGTCATGGGGGATCTGCACCTTGCGGTTCTTTCGGGACGGGATGCATGGTGTGATCCCCTTGTCTGCAAGGGCTTCTCGATACCAATCCGCATCGTATCCACGGTCCGCCAGCATGTGTTCGGCGGCAGGAAGGCCGTCCAGTAGGGCCCGGGCACCGATGTAATCGCTCCGCTGGCCAGCCGTCAGAAACATTCGCAGCGGGCGGCCAGACGCGTCTGTAA
>NZ_LIKT01000029.1 GCF_001294455.1 Phaeobacter sp. 11ANDIMAR09 | reverse complement strand
AATATAAACAAAGTGACAGACCTCAAAACAGGAAATCATCCGCCGTCACCGCGCCCAGCTCGAGCCCCTGCAACAGGATCTCACCATTGCCGGTGATCACCACTACGCCGCCCGCCTGCTGGTGGATCTCGAGATCCGAGAAATCATCATGTGCGACCCCCATTGCGCGCAGGTCGATACGGTCTGCGCCCGGGGTGAAATCGGTAATCACATCGCGCCCGTGTTTGCGCCCAAAGACAAAGCTATCGGCACCAGCGCCGCCGCTGAGCCAGTCACCACCGATATCGCCGGACAGAGTGTCATTGCCATTGCCGCCAAACAGATGGTCGCGACCACGGCCGCCGCGAAATGTGTCGTCGCCATCATAGCCCCAGGCCCAATCGGCATCAGCGCCGCCCTTCAGGGTGTCATTGGCACCGCCACCAAACAGGCTGTCGGCCCCGGCCTGTCCAATCTGCAGATTGGCCCCGGCTTCGCCCCAGAGCCGGTCGGCCCCGGTGCCGCCACGCAGATCGTCATTGCCCGCCCCCCCATAGAGCAGATCCACCCCGGCATTGCCCTTGAGCTTGTCATCATCCAGACCGCCCCACAGGGTGTCATCGCCCTTGTGGCCCTGCACATCATCACGCCCCGCGCCGCCCTGAAGGCGATCATTGCCGCCGCCGCCCAGCACCATGTCATCGCCCAGCTCGCCCTCCAGGCTGTCCACGCCCCAGCCCCCGCGCAGGGTGTCATTGCCATCGCCGCCCAGCAGCTCGTCATTGCCGCCCCGGCCCAGGAGCACATCATTGCCGCCCAGCCCCTGCATCCGGTCCGCCCCGGTGCCGCCCCCCAGCTGATCCGCGCCACCACCGCCATATTCGATGTCCTGATCCGGGGTCTCTGCCAGGCTGATCCGATCTGCGGTCTCAAAACGCCCCTGTGGCCAAAGATCACTGAGACTCAGCGCCCCGCCTCCGGCGCGCTGCACCAGGATCTGCACCTCACCAAAGCTGAGACGGAGGCCATCTGCCAGGGTTTCGACCTGCAGCTGCGCCGGGCTGTAGAGCCCGGGGATCAGCGACAGGTCGAGCTCATCCGTGCCGGGGCGAAAATCCCTCAGGGTCACCTGCCCCGGTGCTGCGCCCACAACAAAACGATCCGCGCCAGCGCCCCCGGTCAGCTGGCTGCCCGCGCCGCTGGTCACCAGGATATCATCACCAGCCCCGCCATTCAGGGTCACCGCGCCGCGCTCCCCCTGCAACAGATCCGCCCCCGCACCGCCCTCATGGCTGCCCTGATCCACCTGGCGCACCAATCCCAGATTGCTCAGATCGAGCCGAAAGCGGGAAATGCCGCCCGTGCTGGCGGAACTCACATAGATCTCCAGCTGATCCCCCAGCAGGGCCCAGTCCAGTGCGGTGACATTCTCCAGCCCCAGTCCCGCCGCATGGGGCAGGCTGGTCACATGCAACAGCTGCCCCGAGGGCAGCAGCCGCAACAGGCTCAGCCCATCGTCACTGCCCGCTGCCAGCACCAGCACATGATCTGCCACCTGCACCACCTCCAACGCGCTGAGGCCGCCAAAGCGGGTGGCCAGGGTATCATTCACCTGATCGGCAAAGCTGAGCCCGCCATCCGCGCCCACCCGCAACAGGCTGAGCGAGCCCGTCCCAGCCGCGCTGAGCAGCAACCAGCTTGCGCCATAGGCCTGAAAGCTTTGCAGCGCGCTGGGGCCCGCCACCGGCAGCCCCTCAACCGTGCCAAAGCTATCTGCCGCCTGCAGGGCTCCGGTCTGGGTATTGATGCGATAGCTCCGCACCCCCTGCCCCAGATCATCCAGGGCAAACAGCAGCCCGCCATCGGCGCTGAACCTCAGGGGCTCTGTCGCCCCCGCCGGCCCCGAGACCTGATAGGCGACATCGCCACCGGTTCGGCCAACCGCGCCCAGGCTCTGCCCGGTCTCATCCAGCCGCCAGCCCGCAATCTGACCATCCGCCTGCAGGCCATAGACCAGGCTGTGACCTGCGTTTTGACCACTGTCGATCGCCCGCACCGTGAGCCCCGTCGCGGCTTCCGCCGCCAGGCTGTGTTGTTCTTGCCGGGCCAGCTGCCCCTCCGTGCCGATCTCATGGCACAAAAGCGCGCCGCTGCCGCTCAGCTGTGACAGCAGCTGCATTTCGCCGCCGATCTCGCCACAGGTGATCTGCCCCGTACCCAGGCTGGGGTTTTCATGCCAGTGCCGCTGCAACAGCTGTGGCGCCGCGCTGCCGCCCTCCAGACGATAGAGGCTCAGCCCGCCATTGCGCCCGGTGCTGGCATAGAGCCAGCTGCCACTCTCGGTCTGCACCACCTCCAGATCGCGCAGGTCCACGTCAAAGCGCGCGCTGCCAGTCTGAAACCGCTGCTGAAACTGAAACTCCATGCTCCTACCCCCGGTCTGCCTGGATCGCTGATCACCGGGGAGACTCTCCCAAGCCCAAGCGACCGGGGGGGGATCAGAATGGGGCAAAACAGCGGAGATTGTTTACAGATTGAAGACAATCGCTAAGGCCAGGCTTGGGATGGGAAATTTCGCCGGATATTTGCGCAATCCCAAACGATCGCCCGGCAAAACCGCCTTTGTTTCCCCCTGAGAGCCCTACAAGGGGCCCTTTTAGCCGAGGCGTTGCTGCCGCCACGCACGCGCCCTTAGGGCCGTCTTGATCGACAGGGCAGATGCTGGCGCGCAGCTTTCCAGCCAGATCAGCCTAGTCCAGCCGCCCCAGCCCAGCCTGCCCACCCCAGTCCGACCCGCCCTTTGCTCTACAGGAACCCAGCCCCATGTCCGAGACCTCCCCGATCCTTGCCCTGCCCTATCTGCTGGCCGCCCAGGCGCAGAAACATGTGACCCATAACGAGGCGCTGCAGCTCCTGGATGCGCTGGTGCAGCTGCGGGTCAGTGGCTTTGAGGCCGAAACGCCGCCGCTCTCCCCCAGCCCCGGCGCGGCCTATGCCCTGGGGGCGTTGCCCACTGGCGCCTGGGCCGGACAGGCGGGCCAACTGGCGATCTGGCAGGGCGAGGGCTGGCTGTTCATCGCGCCACAGACCGGCTGGCGCGCCTGGGGGCTGGCGGAACAGGAGCTGCGCGTCTGGCAGGGCAGCACCTGGCAACAGATCCCCGCCGAGACCCAGAACCTGGCCCAGGTCGGCATCAATACCAGCGCCGATGCCAGCAACCGGCTGGCCATCGCAGCCGAGGCCAGCCTGTTCAGCCATGCCGGCGCTGGCCATCAGCTGAAGCTGAACAAAGCCGCCCCGGCGCAAACCGCCGCCGCGCTGTTTCAGTCCAATTGGTCGGGGCGCGCCGAGATCGGTCTCTTGGGCAATGATGATCTTGCCTTCAAACTCTCCGGCGATGGCAGCAGCTGGAGCACCGGCCTGGCGCTGAGTGCCAGCGGCCATGCCGGCTTTGGCACCACGAGCCCCACCGCCCATGTGGAGATTGCCGGCACGGGCTCGGACTATCTGCTGGCCGCAGATGGCAGTGGCGCCGCCTTTCGGCTGGGGGCGGATGGCAATGGCGCCTGTGACGGGGCCTGGTCGGGGGGCGGGGCTGACTATGCGGAATGGTTTGAATGGCGAGATGGCAACCCCGAGGCCGAGGACCGGCGCGGGCTGGCGGTGGTGCTCGACGGGGCCTGCATCCGGCCCGCCAACCGCGGCGAAGACCCGGTTGGTGTAATCAGCGCCGCCCCGGCGTTGATTGGCGATGATGATCTTGGCGGCTGGAAAGGCCGCTGGCAGCGCGATGATTTTGGCGCCTTGCTGCTGGACGAGGCGGGCCAACGCCAGGAGCGCCCCGCCTATGACCCGTCCCGCCCCTATCAGCCTCGCAGTCGCCGCCCGGAATGGGCGCTTGTGGGGATGCTGGGCAAGCTGCGCCTGCGCCGGGGGCAGCCCTCTGGGGGCCGCTGGCGCAGGCTGCGCGGGATCTCGGATCAGATCGAGGAATGGCTGATCCGCTGAGTGCTCTTCCCCAGGCCGCTGTATCCAAGCCCCTTATCTCTGTCGTGTCTATGTCGTGTCTCTGCCGCGCGCTTGCGGACGGCAGGCGTAGGGAGCGCATAACCTCAAGGTGTGGATTTAACAAAAAATACATGCAAAGGTTGCTTTGCCAAGACATCCCGCAGGCCAGCCCAGACGTGTATGAAAACGCTGCATTTCCATATCGGGTCGCATAAGACCGCCACCACGGCGCTGCAAAACGCCCTGGCTGCCAATGCGGATCTGCTGGCAACCAGGGGGCTGCTCTATCCGCAAGCGGGGCGCTATTTCACCGGCCATCACCCGCTGGCGCTGGCGCTGCGCGACCCCCAGCGCCGCGGGCAATCGCTGGAGACCCTGGAGGATTGGCCCGCACTGCTGGATGAAATTGCCGCCAGCCCGGCCGAACAGGTGCTGCTGAGCTCTGAGAATTTTGAATGGCTGCAGGATCTCTCGCGGCTGCAGGGGTTGACGCGCCACTTCAAGGTGCGGGTGATCTTTTACATGCGCAGCCCCCCCGGCTATCTCGAGAGTTTCTACAACCAGCTGGTCAAGGATCTTAAAACCCGCGAGTCCCGCCCGCTGGAGAGCTATATCTGCGAACACGGGCTGTTCTTTCTCGACAATGAGAGGCTGCTGCGGCGCTGGAGCGACGCCTTTGGCCCCCAGGCGCTGCAGGTGCGGCTTTATCAGCGCCACTGCAGCCCCAAGACACTGCTGCGCCAGTTTCTCGAGACCCTGGGAGGCCGGAACCTGCCGGAATTGATCGGGCCGGAGTTGGCCGCGCCCGGATCGGACAGACCAGGGTCAGACAGGCCAGGGTCAGACAGGCCTGGGTTGGTGCTGCCGCAGGCCCCGGCGCTGCAAAAGATCTCGTTGCCCCCCGATGCGCTGGAATATCTGCGGCTGCGCAATCTGCACCGCGCCCCCGCCAAGGGACAGCACCGGATCACCATGACCCTGGTGCAGATCGCTCAGGACCACCCAGAGGCGCTGCACCGCACCCGCGCCGGGCTCTTGTCGCGGGCGGCACAGCAAAATCTGATCCGCCGCTTTGCCGCCGGCAATCTGCGGGTGGCAAAACGCTATCTTGGCGCCAGCCGCGCGCCCTTTGACCCGGATCAGGTGCAGGGGCACACAAATTTCGACCAACGCCTGCCCCAGGGGGATAACGCGATGATTTCCAAAGTCGAAGCCCTGCTCAGCCGCTTTGCCAGCACCCCGCTCCCCCCGATGCATCCAGCCGATCCGGCCCAGCCCAGCCGCGCCCATCCTGATGCCAGCCCCCCCGAACGCCCCGCCCCCTTTGCGCCCCAACAGGTGAGGTGACCCCATGCATGTCGTGATCCATATCGGCCCCTATAAAACCGGCTCCAGCTCAATCCAGGCGTCGCTGCGCGCCAATCCAGCGGCGCTCTGGCAGCAGGGCTGCTATTATTTTGACGAACCCCATATGCCAGAATTTGCTCTGCAGACCCTGTCGCTCACCCGGGCCGAGCAAATGACCCCAGATCTGCGCCACCGCTTTTCCAGCCTGGCCGATGCCCAGGCCTGGAGCGCGCGCTGCTGGCAGCGTTTCGAGGCCGAGGTGCAGGCCCGCCGCCCGCCGCTCACCCTGATTTCGAGCGAGCATTTTTCAGGCTTGAGCGATCCCACAGCGCTGATCACCCGGCTGCGGCGCAGCTTTTCACGCCTCACCGTTCTGGCCTATCTGCGCGATCCGGCGGATCTTTATTGTTCCACCCTGCAGCAGCGCATTCGCGGCAATGGCGAGCGGCTTTCGGAGCTGGCCACCCCGCTCAGCTTTTTCTACCCGGCGCGCAAACAGCTGGAGCCCTTTCTCACTCTGGTGGGGCCCGAGAACATGCTGGTGCGCCGTTTTGGCAGCGCCGGCGGCGGCCGCGATGTGGTGCAGGATTTCTTTGCCACCCTGTCCAGCCTCGGCCACCCGATTGCGCTGCCCAGCCAGCACGCCAATGAAACCCTGCCTGCCGCCGTCATTGCCTGGGTCCTGACCCTCAATGAAACCCTGGACGCGCAGGGGCCCGGTGCGGCGCGCCATCTGGTGCTGGAGCGGCTGGAGGTGACCCCAGAGGTTCTGGCGCTGCCAAAACTGCGCTTTTCCGATCCCGCCCTGCCGGCCCTGATCCATGCCAATGCCCGCCCCGCCTGCGCCTGGCTCAACGAGACCTTTTTACAGGGCCAGGAACCGCTGCCGCTGGCCCCCGCAGATCAGCCCCGCCCCGACAAATCCCCCACAGCCCTGACCCAGGCCCGGGCCGCCTTGCGCGACTGGCTGCTTGGCCAGCTCACGCCCGAGGCCCTGCAGGTGATCACCCGCGCCATCGTCAGCCTCGCGCCGCCACCTGCCCCCCCAGATCCAAAAGTTTTGGCAGAGCGATGATCCTGAACAGCTATCGCTATATCTTCATCGTGACCTATGCCCGTTCCGGCTCCACCCTGCTGATGAGCCTGCTGAACCACTGTGCCGATGTTTGCATTCGCGGCGAAAACCGGGCCACGCTCTATTATCTCTACCGCAGCACTGAAGCCCTGCGCGACACTTTCCGGCGCGGCCAGAGCGGAGGCCAGGACGCCCCCGACCGGCCCTGGTTTGGCGCCCATGAGGTCCGCCCGGCCCGGTTTCGCCGCCAGCTGCTGAACAGCTTTGTCGCTGAGGGGCTCAACCCGCCACCGGGCACCCGCATCACCGGCTGCAAGGAGATCCGCCATCATCACCCCTTTCGCAATGACGCGGATTTTGCCGCCTATATCACCTTCCTGCTGGCGCATTTCCCGCAGGCCCGGATAGTCTTCAACAGCCGCGATCTCAGCGCCGTCAGCCAATCCGCCTGGCTGAAAAACCGGCCCCAGGAACAGGTTGAAACCATGGTCAGAACCTGCGAACGCCGTTTCCGAGCCGCGCTCAAGGCCCATCCCGGGCAGTGTTACTGGGTTGATTACGACGCCTGCATCGCCGCGCCCCAGCGCTATGGCGCGCTGTTTGAATTTCTGGATCTGCCCTATGACCCGGCACTGGTCGCGCAGGTGCTGCACAAGAAGCTTGATCATCACCCGCGGAAATAATCCGCTCAGGATCTCGCTGCCCCCCGAACCGGCCCCCCCCCGAACCGGCTTGCCGCCCAGCCTAGGACTGCAGTGCGCGCTGCATCTCGATGAATTCCGGCTGCCAGCGCCAGTCCTCTAGGTGCAGCAGACCATGATCCGCCACCTGTTGCGGGCCCCTGCGCAGCGCCTGTGCCACCAGAAACTCCAGGCCTTCTATGCCAACCCGCTCCAACGAGACCGCCTCCAGCAGCCGGGGGCCAAAGCTGCGCGCCAGCATCGCCAGGAAGGCCACTGCCGCCTGCTGATAGGTCTCTTTCAGGTCGGCGCTCAGACCGGCATAGGACCAGCTCAGCGTATTGAGCAGCGACTCCACCACGGGCAGGATATCCGGCCAGGCCTCGCGATCGGCCCGCAAAAACACTTCGCGGTACATGTTGAAACTATAGAAATGGCGGCTATCCCCCTGTTTGATGTCCTGACCGCTGTGCTGGCGATAGTGGTAGCTGACACCAAAGACATGCGCCATCTCACCGCCATGCTGGGCGCAGAGCAGCTGAAAGATCTGGTCGTCAAAGGCGCGCACATGTTCGGGAAAGCTGATCTGGCGATGATCCAGAAAATCGCGCCGGTAGAGGCGGCGCCAGATGCTTGGCTGTCCTTGCATCAATTCCAGACTGGGGCGCAGACAATAGGCGATCTCGCCCAGCTGGTGGCTGGGGCCAGAGGCAAAGCGCGCCGCCTCATAGCTGGGCTGGTGCTGCGCGCCCGCCGCCCCCGCCTGTGCCCCAGTTTCAAACAGCAGGAAGTCGCCCTCGACGATATTGCAGCCGCTATAGCGCGCCAGTTCCAAAAGCTGTGAAAACAGCGCCGGATCCACCCGGTCATCCGCATCGACAAAGGCAATATGCGTGGCATCGGACCGGGCACGGCCATAGTTGCGCGCCGAGGCGCAGCCGCCATTGGGTTTGTGCAGCAGGCGCAGCCGCGGATGGCTGCCGTAGCGCTCGGCCACCAGATCCCCACTGCCATCGCTGGAGCCATCATCGACCACCAGCACCCGGATCTGTGGGTCGTCCTCAGCCAGCAGGCTGTCGAGACATTCGGCAATGTAGTCGCGCCCATTATAGAGCGCCACCACCACATCCAGCCCCGGTCGACGCCCTGGCAGATTGTCCTCAAAATCGCGCCGCAGCACATGCGGCCCATGGGGCAGGTAGATCTGGCGCGCGCAGTCCCGGTCTGCCCGGATCAGATCCGCGCTGGGGACATGGGAAAACAGCCGCCCCGTCACAAAGTGTGTGGGGGCTGTGCGCAGAGCCGCCGCCAGTTCGATCTCCACCCCCGGTGCCTCCAGCCGCAGCAGATCCGGGGCCAGGGCGGTCAAAAGCGCCGGATCAAACCCCGGGCTGTGTTGCGGCCTGCCGCCCAGGCTGCTTTGAGCCGGGGCCAGCCTTTCCTCCAGCCCCGGCAGGGCGCAGAACCGCGCCGGGGGGGCCTGATCCAGCGCCGCGCGCAGGGGGGCGGGAGGGTAGACCCCGGCTTTTTTCCAATTTAGAGACTGATACTGCGCATCTTCCGGCAGGGACACCGGGCTGGCCTCAGGATGAAAGCCGCCGTGACAGCAGCGGATATTACTCAGCCCGCTTTGGGCGATTGTGGCAGCCAGAGCCTGATAGCGGGCTGCATCTGCCTCAAGGCAAAGCACCTGCCAATCTGGAAAAGCGGCGGCAAAGGGCAGGGCAAACCAGCCCGCCCCGGCGCCAATGTCCAGGCAGGTGCCGCTTTTTGGCAGCACCCGCGAGGCCAGGAAAAGCTCGTAGATCTGGCGCAGATCCTGCACCTGCCAGCGCGCTTCAGCGGCGCGGACTGGGGCTTCGCCATGCAGGATTTCCACGTCCTGGCCAAAGCCCCGCAGGCGCTGCCTCTGCAGCGCATCAGCGCCGCGCTGATGCGCCAGGGGGCGTTCCGGCCCGGCACCAGACAGAGCTCCAGACAGGGTGTCCACCAGAGTTTCGGCCAGCGGTCCAGCGCGGGCAGAGGTCCAGAATGTCATCGCCAGATTCCCTTTCTTTCAAGCCAGCAAATGCGCCTGCGCATAGCGCTGCAGCTCCAGCCGCTCCCCCCGGGGGTCGGGGGTCTGCGGACAGATGGTGAAATAGCGCGGGTCCACCCCCCGCAGCGCCGCCCTGAGCGCCAGACGGTAGGCCGCCAATCGGTGCCGCGCGATGCGCTCTTCGCACCATTTCAGCAGCCGCAGCGCCCCAATGGCCACCGCACCGCGAAAGCGCGCATTGGCGAATGCGGGGTGCTGGGCCAGAAGCTGAAACATCACTGTGGTGCTGCCAATGACATCAAAGCGGATCTCACCGCTGCCGCCGGTAATCTGGGGACGGAACTGGCGGTGAAAATAGGTAAAGCTGCGGGCCGGCAGCAGGTGCAGCGAACGGGCCTGGGCAATGGCCAGGACATGAAACAGGATGTCCTCAAAAAAGTGATCATTGGGAAAGCGGAGCCGCGCCCGCGCCAGCAGCCCGGCCGACAGGAATTTATTTGCCGCTTGTGGCTCAAAGCTCACCGCCCAGGCCTTGCTGGCCTCCAGATCCAGCTCTCTCTGGTCCAACTCCACCAGATCAATCGCCTCCGGTTCACCTTCCGCCTTCGCGGCCTCCCGTGTGGCACCTGCACCGCTGCACTCATCCATAAAGGGGCTCAACCCGCCCTGGGGCTGCGACAGGGCTCCGCGCACCAGCAGCAGATCAACCGGATCCTGCTGCAAAGCCTGCGCCGCCTCGGCAAAGGCCCAGGGGGCGCGCGTATCATCCCCATCCAGAAAGCAGATGTAATCCCCCCGGCAATGGCGCAGCCCGCGATTGCGCGCCGAGGACAGCCCGTCATTGCTCTGCTGCAGCAGGGTGATGCGCGGATCCTCCTGCGTTGCCAGCACTGCCCGGGTCTCTGCATCGGCCCCATCATCAACAATCACCAGCTGCAGGTCTGCATGGGTCTGGTGAAGCACCGAGGCGATGGACTGCGCCAGCAAGGCCCCCTCGCTATAGGCTGTCATCACGCAGGAAAACTTCATCATCTGGTCCTTTCAGCCTGTCTCCCGGTCTGCTTCAGATCACCGCCGTCACGCCCAGGTCGCTGACCTGCAAGGCCCCATCACGGGGGGGCAGAAACAAATGCAGATCCACCCCCCGCAGCGTAGCCAGCACCTGCACAGGCGGGGATATTTCGGCTCTAACCCAAGTGTATTCAGGTGATATCAGCAGGGGATCAGGCGCAAATATATCTTCGAAGCCTTCAGGGTGATGCAATCGCAGCGCCAACCGTGCCTGCAATGCGGTCTGTGAATCTGCGCCGCCCTGTTCCACGGCCTTCTGTTCCTCTGGCGGGGCAGCCCGATCTTTGGGCTCCGGGTCGGTCTGCGCCCCCCTCTGTGGATCGACCGATTGTGCTGCCGGTTGCAGTGCCAGACGCAGACGGCAGTAAAACCGGCTGCTGCGGCGCCAGGCGCGATCGCGCGCACTGCGGCCCGCCCCTGCAAGCTGGAGCCCCAGCTCCAGCCAAGAGGCCTGGGCGCTGAGGCCATGGAACTGCAGATCCAGCGCCCGGCCACGGCGGGCCGAAATCAGCCCCTGCCCCGGCTCCACCGCCGCATGCAGCCCGACGCCCAGGCGAATGTAATCCGCCTGGCGGCAAGAGGGAAAGCTGCGGCAGTCGCGCAGATCATAGCTCACAAACATCGCCCCCTGACTCCCTGCAGTTGAAAAACACAACCCTACAGTGCATTCATTTTGCACAACTTTGCAAATGATTGATTTTTGCAGGGAGCCATTTTGTCAGACGAAACCGGCCAGCCCCCCACCACAAAGGCATGGATTTCCCCCTCCCCCAGGGGCCGATCCAGCCCTCAGCCCGCCCCCGCCTCTCCGGTGGATTTCTCGCGGGCGGCTTTTTCCCGGGCAAGCCGCCTTGCCTTTTTGCGTCCCATCTCTTGGCGGCGGCGGGCAATCATCGCCTGCAAGAGCGGCGCGACAAATTCAGCCATCAGCTGCTGGCTGTCCTGCGGCAGCGCCATCCGGGCCAGCGGCGCCGCCGCGTCCGGCAGCGGATCCAGAAACAGCTGATCGCGGCCAAAATAGCGCTGTGCCAGGGCGCGGTTGCCAGGGGCATATTGCGCCATAATCGCCGCGCGTTGCTCAGGCGCAATCAACAGTGTCCCCCCCGGCCCCCGGCCCTGCCCCCCCCCAGGCCGCTGCGCATCAATCTCGGCGCAGGCCGCCGTCAGCATGGCCCGGTATTTTTCGGGCGCCGCATCCAGCGGCAGGCAACGCATGAATTCAGAAACCTCAGGCGAAAAGCTGGGATTGACCCGGGTCGGCTGGACAAAATCTGCCCCGGGACGCAGACCGATACTGTCACAAAACATCTGAACCGCACCGCCTGCCGGCATCTGCCCCGGCTCATAGAGGTTCAGGATGATATTCTCGCGGCCAAAGACCTTTTCCAGATGATGCACATAACGATCATAGTGGATCCAGTGGAACTCCTCCCGCATCTCCAGGAACTCAGGCAGGGTGCAATGGCTGAGCCGCGGGTTCCATTGCCATTTGATATTCTGCAGATACCAGCTTTCCAGCCAGAGATCCTGGCGCCGCAGGGTGAAAACAACTTTTACGTTAAATTCACTTCTGAATTCACCCAATAGGCTAATATCCTGTCTCATACAGATATCTTCGTCACTCAGCACCACGCTGTGCAGCACCGGATCAGAGAATTGGCCAAGGGGCTGGTCAGAGCGCCCATCAGAACGCGGCCCCGGAGAACGCGGCCCCTGGGGCAGGGCAGGAGGTCGGCCAGGGGTTTGCTCGCGGGGCCGGTCAGAGGGCTGGCGCCCAGACTGCAGCCGCCTCATCAGATCCGCGGCGACCTGCTGCGGGCGGCGCGCGCCACTGAACAGCTGGTTGATCAAATGCACATGGCGGCGGGTCCTGAAAGGATAGAGAACCCCCTGCCGTTTCAAGGCCGGGATATTATCATGCAGAAAATGCTGCACAGCAGAGGTTCCGGTGCGATGGGCACCAATGTGAAAAATAAGACTGTGTTCGACCGTAAGACCGCGTTTCACCTCAGCCCGCCCTTTCTTTGCCTCCCTCGCCCATCTTGGAGCCGCAAGCAAATCCGAAGATCTGCCTCACACACCACGCGAAAGCTTCTATCCCTGCCCTAGGCCCCGCCGCAGCACGGCGCGGTTCCCCCTCCCAGTTCGGGCCAAATTCAGGCCCGAATTCAGGCCCGAATTTTGGCCACAGCAATCCTGGTTCTGACCACCTCTGCGCCCAGTCATCGCCCAGTGATCGCCCAGTGATCGCTCAGCCGCCCCCGCCGACAGGCTAGCCTCTTTCGCCAAGGCGATACAACTTAAATGAAAGTCAATAATCAAAGAGACAACTTAAAACAGCCCCCCCCTTCTCCCTGCAACAGCTCCAAAGCATCAGGACTCCGCCAGATGATGACACTGCAGACGATCGTTACCCCCCGGCCGAGCATCTGCAACACGCCCACGCTTTATTATCGCGTCAGCGGCGCGGTGGTGCGCGATCCCACCCGGGGCAGTTTTATCCTGGGCCAGGACGCCAGACTTGCCTTTGACACCTATTTCAATCTCTTCAACCTTGGTTCCTGGAGCCAGGCCTGCGCTCTCGCCGGGCTTGGCCTTGAGGTAACCGCCAGCGGCCATCTGGAAATCCGCCTCTACCATCAGACGACAGCCCCCCCCGGTGCAAACGACACCCGCCCGGCCGCGCCCCCGACGCTGCTGCACTGCAGCCGCCAGCAGCTGACCCCGGCGCAGCCCTACCAGATAGATCTGACCGCGCTGTTACGGGGGCAGCAGCGCGGGCTGATCTGGCTGGAGATCCGTGCCCTGCAGGCCGGCGCCCGGTTTCAGAGCGCCCGGGTGACCTGCCGCCCCCCGCCGCGCAGTCTGCCGCGGCTGGCCATTGTCATCACCACCTACCAACGCGAGGCCAAGGTGCGCGACACCGTGGCCCGGCTGGAACGCTTTCTGGCCGGCTTTCCCTTTGGCGATCACATTCAGGTGCTGGTCATCGACAATGGCCGCAGCGCCAAAATCCCCGCCTCCGCCAGGGTCCGCTGCTACGACAACCCCAATTTTGGCGGCGCCGGCGGCTTTGCCCGCGGCCTGCTGGAGGCCCAGGACCAGGGCTTTACCCATTGCCTGTTCATGGATGATGATGCCGCCTTTCACATGGAAAACATCCGCCGCAGCTATATGCTGCTGGCCCTGGCCCGCGACCCCAGAACTGCCCTGGCCGGCGCCATGATCAGCAATCGCCAGCCCTGGAAGATCTGGGAGAGTGGCGCCTATTTTGATGGGTCCTGCCATCCGCTGTTCCACGGCACCGACCTGCGCCAGCCCGCAGCGCTCCAGCAAATGGAGCTCGCCACTCCGCAGCCACAGCCAGAGACCTTTTATGGCGGTTGGTGGTTCTTTGCCTTCCCGCTGGCAGGGCTGCGCCACCATCCCTTTCCCTTTTTTGTGCGCGGCGATGACATCAGTTTTTCCATCGCCAATCCCTTCTCCACTGTCACCCTCAACGGGGTGGTCTCCTTTCAGGATGATTTTGTCGAAAAGGAGAGCCCCCAGACGCTCTATCTCGATCTGCGCAACCACCTGCTGCACCATCTGGTCTTTGACCCGCTGTCCCGCTCGGCGCTTGGCACCGCCCGCATCGCCCTGCGCTTCATGCTGCGCTCGATGCTGCGCTGCAAATATGAAAGCGCCGCAGCCCAGCTCCTGGCCTGGCGGGATGTGATGCAGGGGCCAGAGTTCTTTGATCGCAATCTCGACATGCAGGCGCGCCAGGCCGATATCCGCGCCCTGACTCAGGTCGAGCACTGGCAGCCGGTCCATCCGCAGGACCTGCAAGAGCGGCGCCTCTTCAGTCGCCTGCCCCGCGCTCTGCGGCACTACTTTGGCCTCGCCAGTCTCAATGGGCATCTCCTGCCCTTCTGGAGCCGGATCGGCGACCGGATGGTGCTGGGGATTGAGGAACGCGGTCTGGTCTTTCCCGCCTTTGGCGGTGCCCAGCTGAGCTATATCACCGATGATGCCACGCACGGCTATAGGGTGCACCACTGCAAGCGGCGCTTTTTCACCCTGGCCTGGCAGATGTTCACCAGCCTGCTGCGCTGGCAGCGCCAGCACCGGCGCCTAAAACAGGCCTATCGGCGCGGCTATGCAGAGATGACCACCCGGGCCTATTGGCAGCGCAGGCTGACCCGCCCTGATCCAAGCGCCAATCCGGAGCCCATTTCTGGCGCCCCCCCCTGGTCGCCGCCCGATCCGGCCACCGCAGCCCCTCTCAGACCGATATATGGCCCGGTTTCGCCAGCCGAAACCCGCGCGGTCGCCCCCTCCAGCCAGGCGCCCGGAGCAGCTGCAAGAAGGTTCAACTCATGAGCGCCCCTGCCGGGCCGGAGCCTCCTACGGAGAGGGGGCGCCTCAGCGGGGTTCTTGCGTCTTGGCCATCTCCAGAACCGTCCTATGCGAGATCTGCCGCTGCTGGCGCAGCCCGTCCCAGATGGCACGGGTCAGCAACCGCAGAAAAGCCCGCCGCTCGCCCCGGTGCAGCCGCACCTTTGACAGCCATTTTGGCACGATCACCAAGAGCACCGGCCAGAACAGCGCGCCCGCCGCCAGCCGGTACAGCATCAGCAGATTGCGGTGATAGTAATAGACTTTCCACAGCGGGATAAAGCGACCGCGCTGCGCACCCTCGGCACCATCCTTGGCCACAAAGGTGCTGAGATCATGTTCAAAGCGCACCGAAGGCTCAAAGCCAATACGCCCCCCCGCCCGTGTCAGCTCCAGCGTATAGAGGCCGTCATCCCCATAGATAAACAGATCCGGGTCCGGATAGCCGATCCGCCGCACCGCATCGGCTGAAATGAAAAAACCAACAAAGGAGGTGACATCAATCTGCATGCCCGGCCCCTGGTAATCAGCGGGCTGCACATGAAAGCCGGAGCGGCCGCCGCCCAGGAGCGTGCGCAGAAATTCGCGACGATGCCAAAAGGGATTGCGCGAGGGGCGGTTCATTTCGCAGATCCCCCCCGCCGGGAAATAGACCGCAGAGGCCACCGCGTCCCAGCTGTCCTGTGGCCTCTGGTGCATCTCCAGCCCATGAAAGGCCGCGAGGCCGCCCTTGGCCGGGCGGCCATCATCATCCATCAGCACCAGCCAATCCGGCGCATGCTGCGCCATGGCGCGGCGCATGCCCATCTCAAACCCGCCGGCGCCGCCGCTGTTGGTGGCAGAGCTGAGGATATCCAGGCGCGGATCCTCCTGTGCGGCCTGCCAGCTTTGCAGCCAGGCACCGGTGCCATCGGTTGAAGCATTGTCCACCACCACCAGGGCCGCCAGCTCCTGCTCCGGGCTCTCCAGCAGCCGTGCCAGCGTCTCCTGCAATTTGTCCAGCCGGTTATAGGTCACCACCACGGCCACCAGACGCTGCGCCTCTGTGGAAGCGGCGCCTCCCTCCATAGATCCTGTCATGCTCTGCTCGTTCCTACTTGGCGCATCTGGCCCCTAACGCAGGCTGCGCGCCCCACTCTCATTGGGGCTCAAAACTCACACTTGCGCCCGCATGTCAAACCCCAGATGCCACACGGCGGCAGGGAGCGGCGCTCTCCGAACCACATGTTCTGGCCCGACGCTCTGCGCCAAACACCGCTCAAACCGCCATCAAATGTTTCGCGCGCGAAACATTTGCCCTCCCTGGTCGCGCTCCAGATCAGGGCCAAAGCAGCAGAATAGACACAAAAAGGCACGCAAATGCGTGCCTTTTGACAGATCTCACCAGGGAGAGCCTGGGGGTTTAGCGCTGTTGCAGCCAGATCTTCAACTCTTCCAACAGCGCCGCATCCACCGCTTCGCCGCTCAATTCGATCCGTTTTGCCCCTGGCTGAAAGCCAAGACGCAGCCCGGGGGCAAGCTGGGTTGTGACCCGTTCCTGCGCCCCGATATCAGCTGTAGTTTGGCGAATTCTGGGCTGACCTTCCGCCGGAGCCTTCGGCTCTAAAGGTGGGTTTGGGCTCTCGTTCTGATCTGCCTGAGCTGCGGCAAGGGTCGCATTCAAAACCGCCAGTTCCTCGGCTGCTGCCCCCCGTTCCGACGCCTGCAGCGCCGCTTTGAGCCGCGCGGCAAAACCAGGGTCCTCCCCCATCTGGCGCACCAGGGCCAGGCCCAGCTTCTCACTGATGGCGGTGGGGAAATAAAGCGCCGCATCCAGGGCCTCGACCAGAGTGACAAAACTGCCGATCTTGGAGCGCTTGGCGCGCGGCGCATTGGCAAACAGCCCCTGCAGCGCCTTTTTCTGGCTGGGAAAGACCCCTTCCTTCAGCGCCCGGACCGCAATGCGGGCGCGCTCATAATGGGACAGATTGACCCGAATTTCATTCTCTTCCACCATAGCGACATAGGCCGCCTCGGCGCTATCAGGACGGATCACCAGGGCTTTAACTGTGGCGAATTCAGACTCTGATGCCTCAGCATAGAGACTGCGCAGTGCCGAGAGCCGCCGCCAACCGGAAATCAGCCCCCAGGATTTTCCATCGATGCGCCCCTCCAGCGGCACCACCTCGATCGGGGTCTGCTGGCCACGCGCCCGCAGGGATGAGATCAGGCCCTCCATCTCCTCGGCGTCCTGATCAATGCGATCGCGCACCAGATGGGTCTCATCAATCAGATCCAGGGCAATCTCTTCGATCATCAGCCCGCGCGCCCGCGCCTGTTGCAGCACTTCAGAGACCTCCTGCAGCGCCGCTTCGGTTGAGGCCGCCCCCGCCACCTGAGCAATGGGCGCAGGGGCGGCGGAGGGCAGGGGGCCGGCAAGGGCGGATTTGCCCTCGGGTGCCGCCTCAAGATAGCGACCCTGTGCCGGGGAAAGCCGTTTGCGTTTTGCCATCTGCTGATCTCCTTATCCTGCTCACCCTGCGCGCTTTACCTTGTTAGAGCCTTAGGCCGGCGTGCGCTGATCCTGCTTTTCGGCCTCTTGCTCCAGCTCTGCCCGGCGCCAGACCCCCAAAAGCAGCCGCTTAAACGCCGCATAGGTGGCGTCAAATGTTTCGCGCCCGCGCGCGTAGGTTTCGCGGTTGAAATCGCGGTAATCCGCCTCGTAGATGCCCGAGACCTGTTCACCGGCCTGGCCAATCAGAGCGGTGAAATCCTGTTTATGCGGAGAGAGCACCGGCCCCATATAGGCCTGCATCACCCCGGCCAGCTCGCCCTGCTGGGCGCTGTCATAGCGGGTGATAACGGCGCGCACCGCATCCCATTCAAAGCCCATCTCGGGGCGGCCCAGGGCGCGGGCCGCCAGGTTCTCGCCCTCTTCAATGGAGGCAAAGGTGGAATGCAGCATGTCAAAGAAACGCCCGGTACTGTCGAATTCCAGAAACGAGGCCCCCAGCGGCACCAGCAGGATATCCGAGGCCGCCAGCCCGTTGATGGTGAGATAGCCAAGCGCTGGCGGCGTGTCGATGAAGATGACATCATAGTCGTCCAGCACCCCGTCGGCCTCGAGCCGGTCAGTGAGCGCATCCCAGAGCTTCCAGGAGCGCGCCGCCATGCGCCAGACCGGGATCTGGAACTCGGCCCAGTAGAGATTGAGCTGCGCCCCGATGAGATCAATATTGGGCCAATGGGTGCCCTGAATGACATCCGTGGCTGTCATCTCCATAGCGGCGGAAAGGGTATCCTCCAGCGGCTGGGGCGCCTCACCCCGGTCCAGGCGACGCTGGTTCTCAGCCCGCAGATGATCGCCGTAGTGGCGCGCCAGCAGCGGGAAGGCGGTCTGCCACTCGTCTTCGACCTGGCCGCCAAAGATCGAGGTCATCGAGCCCTGGCTGTCCAGATCGATCACCAGCACCCGATAGCCATCCAGCGCCGCCGACATGGCCAGATGCGCCGCGGTCGAGGTCTTGCCAACCCCGCCTTTGAAATTGGCCACCGAGACCAGCTTGGCCGGCAGGCCCTTTGGGCGGTAGGGGGTATAGTCCTTGGCTTTGGAGCCCTGGGCGCCAAAATGCGCCCTCAGCACCAGCACCTCGTCCAGGGTGAACCATTTGGCGCCGCCTTCGGTCTCTGAGCGCCCCTGTGGCAAGTCTGGATTGGCCTTGAGCACCCGGCGGAAATGGGCCTGGGCCACGGGGATCAAATAGCGGGTGATTTCCCAGGTGGAAAACAGCCGCAGCTCCTTGCGGCCCTGTTCATTCATGCCGCGGCTGGACAGATCTGCACGCCCCTGCGCACAGCCCTGGGCAATCTCGGCAAAGCCGGAGGTATTGGTGGGATTCTCCAGCTCAGCCATGGCCGCATCGGGATCGATGTTGAAATAGGGGGGCAGCCCTGCGCCTGCCTTGTGGATATCTCGTGCCATGCTGCCGCTTTACCTTTGCCCGCTTGCCACCTGCCTTGATGTAGAAGGTGCTGGCCTTCTACCTGTCAGGACTGCAATGTAACGCCTTTATGGCCTGATATCAGAAAAGGCAGCACATGGGAAGAATATGCGCAGGCCTTTTTCTTTTTCTAAGCAAATCAGGCCTCTGCAGGGGGGTAAACCTGGGTGTTTTAGCAGGGGAAAATTTTTCTACCCTGTTATTTATGAGTTATATTATAGTTACAGCGCCAAGGGTAGGCGATGAAAGCCCTTTTTTTATTGGCGATTGGCGGGATTTTTGATCCACAGATGACTCTGAAACCCCGTTGAAACGACTCCAATCCCCCGAAACAGTGACTCCGGAACCCCGTTGAGAAAGCTTGTGGATAACTCTAGGGTGGGCGTAATTAAAACCACGAAAACGAGTCACCCCGGGAGTCTGACGGATCAGGCGTGATACCTGGGGGGCGGCAGGCGAAACGGGCAGGGCAGTCATGGCAGGGGCAGGCGGAGCATATCCAGCTGAAGCAGCGGGGGGATTTTTCCTCTGCGACATCTTTGACGCCATTCCCAAGAATGATCTGGCCTCGATGGAACATCCGCTGTTTTCTCTGGCGACACGCCCAGACCGGCGTATTTTGAACTATGAGCATAATGGTGCTGAGATCACCGTGGTGCCATCGGTCAAAGGCCTGGCGACGATCCATGACAAGGATATCCTGATCTTCTGCATCAGCCAGCTGATGGCGGCGCAGAACGCGGGGCGGCAGCTGTCGCGCACTCTGCATCTCAAGGCGCATGATCTGTTGATTGCCACCAATCGCGAGACCTCGGGCGATGCCTATCGGCGCTTGCGCGAGAGTTTTGAGCGCTTGGCGGGCACCCGTATCACCACCAATATCACCACCGGCGGCGAAGAGGTGACCTCGGGCTTTGGCCTGATCGAGAGCTGGGAGATCGTGCGGAAAGCGCGGGGGGGACGCATGGTCAATGTGGCGGTGACCCTGTCGGATTGGCTGTTTCGAGCGGTGTTGTCGAAATCGGTGCTGACGCTGAGCCGCGATTATTTCCGCCTGCGCAAACCGCTGGAGCGGCGCATCTATGAGCTGACACGCAAACATTGCGGCCGGCAAAACGCCTGGACCATCTCGGTGGAGACCCTGCTGAAGAAATCCGGCTCCGCCAGTCCGCGGCGGGTGTTTCGCAAAATGATCCGCGACATGATAGAGGCGCAACCGCTGCCGGATTACGCCATGGAAGAGCTGCCGGGGGATTTGATCCGGTTCAGCCAGAAACACGCGGTGACCGAGCCGGGGGCTCTGGATGCGCCGATTTTGAAAGCCACGACGCTGGAGCGCGCCCGCGATCTGATGCCAGGCGCGGATGTCTATGCGCTGGAGGCGGAATGGCGCGCCATGTGGGCCAGATCCGGGCGGCCACGCCTGCGCCAGGCCGATGCGGCCTTCCTCGGTTGGGTCAAAAAACGTGGTGCTGAGTAGGGGCTTTGCCCCCTCGCGCCAAGATGGGGCTTTGCCCCGTTCAATCCTCAAAGCCTCCGCCGGAGGCTTTGCCGCCCTTGGCGGACCGGATCTCACCCCCCCAGGATATTTAAGGCCAAATGAAAGGGGAGCTGGCTCATTCACTTTTCTTCGGACTCCGCCCGTTTTTGCCTAAAAGCCTCTCCCAGAGTCTTTCCAAGACGGCGCAAACGCCCCGCCGGAGGCCATCAAATGTTTCGCGCGCGAAACATTTGACTAGATTTGGATCCGTTTGGTAGCTGGCACCAGGGCGTTGATCTGGGCGATATGTTCGGGCAGGCAATGGCTGAGGAAGTCGTAATTCTGCAGCACATGGGCGCGCGCCGCTGGTCCCAGATGGGTGTAAGACCCCGGGTTGGCCACAACATCCACCACTTGATCCGCAAGCGCGCCTGGGTCAAAGAAATCCACCAGCATGCCGGTTTCGCCGTGGCTGACGGCCTCGCGCACGGGCGCGACATCTGCCGCTACCACGGTGGCCTGCATCGACATGGCCTCGAGCAGGGACCAGCTGAGCACAAAAGGCATGGTGAGGTAGATGTGGCAGCGGGAGATGCGGAGGATCCGGCAGAGATCCTCATAGGGGACCTTGCCGAGGAAATGCACCCGGTTCCAATCCACACTGTCGCCCAGCTCGGCCTCCATCTCGCCGCGCAGCCCCTGGGGGTGGCTGCTCTCGACGCCGTAGGAGGTCTCGTTGCCGCCAATCATCAAGACCCGTGCCTGGGGGCGCTCGGCCAGGATCTGGGGCAGGGCGCGCATCATGATATGAAAGCCTCGGGCGCGCTCCATATTGCGCGCCACATAGGTGATGACCTCATCCTCGCGAGTCAGGGGGTGGTCCAGTCGCCCCAGACCAACCGAGGCCTGCGGGTCGGGCAGCAACCGGTCGCAGCGAATGCCGTCATGGCAGGTATACATGCGGTCGTGGAAAGACTGCGGGAAGCGATCGCGTTGCCAGAGGGTGGGGGTATGGCCCTGATCGACCACTTCGATGCTGGCATAGGGCACGCTATTGCGGGCCTGGGCAAAAAAACCGGCCTGATCATTGGGGGGATTATCCGGATCAAACCCGACCAACCCACCGGAGGTGCGGTAGAAATATTCAAAAAATCCAATCACCGGCACATCCGGCCAGACCTCTTTCATGAACAAGAGTTCGCCCCAACCGGTATGGCCAATGATGATATCGGGTTTAAAGCCATGCTCGCGCTCCAGCCGACGCGCCGCCAGGGCGGCGCCCAGCCCGGCACCGGCGGCCGCTTCCCAGTCCTTGGACAGCCCGTAAGCCTCTTTGTCGGGCTGATGATGGGTCTGATAGGTGACGGTGGTGACACCCTGCAGCTGCAGCCCCCTGCGTTGGGTCAGAAAGACGATCTCATGCCCGCCTTGTTTGACCAGCCAGGCGAGCAGCTCGCGATATTGGCCGGGCATGTTTTGATGGACAAAAAGGAATTTCATGAGGGGGCTATACCTTGGCTATACTTTGACCTCATGCTTGCCGGGGAATGGGCCTGGGTGCAAGTCAGCAGCGAGAGGGCCTATCCTGGCTTGCCATGGTTGCGACATGGTTGTGTCATGGCGAGGCCGGGTTTTCTGGCAAAACAGAGCTGGGTGCGCTTTCCCGCATGGTCGATATATTTTGGGCTCGGCTTGGGGGAGGGAATATGAGCAAGGTGACGGGATAAGAGATGCAGGTTGAAGAGACGGGATTGCCGGGGGTGAAGGTCCTGATACCGCAGCGCTTCGGGGATGCGCGCGGCTTTTTTAGCGAATGCTGGAGCCGCCAGCGCCTAGCGGAGCAGGGGATTGATCTGGATTTTGTGCAGGACAATCACTCCCTGTCGATGCAGGTTGGCACTCTGCGCGGGTTGCATTTTCAATCGCCCCCCCATGCCCAGGCCAAACTGGTGCGCTGTGGCCGCGGCGCCCTGTTTGATGTGGCGGTGGATATTCGCCGTGGTTCGCCGACATATGGAAAATGGTTCGGCATCGAGCTGACGGCAGAAAACGGCAAGCAGCTTTTGGTGCCTGCGGGGTTTTTGCATGGCTTCATCACCCGCGCGCCTGAGACGGAGATCCTGTATAAATGCAGCGACTACTATGCGCCCGATTGCGATGGGGCGGTGGCCTGGGACAGTTGTGGCATCGATTGGGGCTATGAGGGCGCCCCTGTGCTGTCGGACAAGGATGCCGCAGCCCCGGCGCTGGCGAATTTTGACAGCCCCTTTGTCTGGGAGGGCGCGCCGTCATGAAGATTCTGGTCACCGGCGGCGCTGGCTTTATCGGATCCGCCGTGGTGCGCCGCGCCATTGCGGCGGGCCACGCGGTGGTCAATCTGGATGCGCTGACCTATGCCGCCTGTCTGGAGAATGTGGCCTCAGTGGCGGATCATGCCAACTATGCCTTTGAGCAGGTGGATATCCGTGACCGCGCGGCGCTGGACCGGGTCTTTGCCGCCCATGCCCCCGATGCGGTGATGCATCTGGCGGCTGAGAGCCATGTGGATCGCTCCATCGACGGGCCTGGCGATTTCATCGAGACCAATATCACCGGCACCTTTAATATGCTGGAAGCCGCGCGCAAATACTGGATCGAGGCGGGACGGCCCGCCGCCTTCCGCTTCCATCACATTTCCACGGATGAGGTCTATGGCAGCCTGCCAGCGGACCCTGAGGTGCAGTTCAGCGAAAGTACCGCCTATGATCCGCGCTCGCCCTATTCTGCCAGTAAGGCGGCAAGCGATCATCTGGTGCGCGCCTGGGCCGAGACCTATGGGTTGCCGGTGGTCCTCACCAATTGCTCCAACAACTACGGTCCCTTCCACTTTCCCGAAAAGCTGGTGCCAGTGGTGATCTTGAACGCGCTGGCGGGTAAGGCGCTGCCAATCTACGGCGATGGATCAAACGTGCGCGACTGGCTCTATGTCGAGGATCACGCCGAGGCGCTGATTTTGGTGCTGCAAAAGGGTCAGCTGGGGCGCAGCTACAATATTGGCGGCGAGAACGAGTGTTCCAATCTGGACCTGGTGCAAACCCTTTGCACCATTCTGGATGAAAAACGCCCCCGTGCAGATGGGCAGTCCTATCAGGACCAGATTAGCTTTGTGACGGATCGTCCGGGCCATGATGCCCGCTATGCAATTGACCCCAGCCGCATCCGCACGGAGCTGGGCTGGCGGCCCTCGGTGACGGTAGAAGAGGGGCTAGAGAAAACCGTGCAATGGTATCTCGACAACGAGAGCTGGTGGCGCGCGCTGCAGGATCGCAGCGGTGTGGGGCAACGTTTGGGGACAGGCAAGTGATGGCTTTCTTCTGGGACGCCATCACTTGCCCGTTTGGCGGCTAAGCCGCCTGCCTCCGGCGGGAATATTTAGGGAAAGATGAAGGGGAGGGTGCGGCATATGGCGGGGATCCTTGTTTTTGGTAAGACAGGACAGCTGGCGCGGGAATTGGCGCCGCTGGATGATGTCACCTGTCTGGGGCGGGATCAGGCGGATCTGTCGGATCCAGCGGCCTGCGCTGCGGCCATTCGGGCCGCGCGGCCTGCGGCGGTGATTAATGCGGCCGCCTATACGGCGGTCGATCGCGCGGAAGAAGAAGAGGCGCTGGCAACCCTGATCAACGGTGCAGCCCCGGCGGCGATGGCACAGGCCTGCGCTGATCTGGGCATCCCCTTTGTGCATGTCTCCACCGATTACGTCTTTGACGGCAGCGGCGAGACGGCCTGGCAGCCTCAAGATATGGTGGCCCCGGTGAATGCCTATGGCCGCTCAAAACTGGCGGGCGAAGAGGGCGTGGGTGCGGCAGGAGGCGCCTATGCTCTTTTGCGCACATCCTGGGTGGTCTCCTCCCATGGCCATAACTTCGTCAAAACCATGCTGCGCCTGGGCGCCGAGCGCGATCGCCTGACGATTGTGGCGGATCAGATTGGCGCACCGACACCTGCCCGCGCGATCGCAGACACCTGCCTGGCCATGGTACAACAGCTGCGCCAGGATCCCGGAAAATCGGGGGTCTATCACCTGCAGGGCGCGCCTCAGGTCAGCTGGGCCGGATTTGCCACGGAGATTTTTGCCCAGGCTGGGATGACCTGTGAGGTTGAGGGTATTGCAACCACCGCCTATCCAACGCCTGCGGCACGGCCGTTGAACTCACGGCTGGATTGCACAACGTTAGAGACTGTTTTTGGTATTTCTCAGCCGGATTGGCGGCTGGGATTGCGTGATATTTTGAAAGATTTGGGAGAGGCGTCATGAGCGCGCGAAAAGGCATTATTCTGGCAGGTGGATCCGGCACCCGGCTGTATCCGATCACAATGGGCGTCTCAAAACAGCTGCTGCCGATCTATGACAAGCCGATGATCTATTATCCGCTGAGCGTACTGATGCTGGCCGGGATCCGCGAGATCTGCCTGATCACCACGCCGCAGGATCAGGGCCAGTTCAAACGCACCCTCGGCGATGGCAGCCAATGGGGTGTCAGCCTCACCTATGTGGTGCAGCCTTCCCCGGACGGGCTGGCACAGGCCTTTATCCTGGCCGAAGATTTCCTGGATGGGGCCCCTTCGGCGCTGGTGCTGGGGGATAATATCTTCTTTGGCCATGGGCTGCCAAAACTGCTGGCGGCGGCCGATGCGCAGCCTGCGGGCGGCACCGTCTTTGGCTATCACGTGGCGGATCCCGAGCGCTATGGCGTGGTAGAATTTGACGGGGCAGGGCGCGCCCGCCAGATCATTGAAAAACCAAGCGTGCCGCCTTCGAACTATGCGGTGACGGGCCTTTACTTCCTGGACGGCACCGCATCTGAGCGTGCGCGCGCGGTGCAGCCCAGCTCCCGCGGTGAGCTGGAAATCACCGATCTGTTGCAGAGCTATCTGGACGAAGATGGCCTGCGCGTTGAGACCATGGGCCGGGGCTATGCCTGGCTCGACACCGGCACTCATGGCTCGCTTCTGGAGGCGGGGAACTTTGTGCGCACCCTACAGGAGCGCCAGGGATTGCAGACCGGTTGCCCTGAGGAAATCGCCTATGAGGCGGGCTGGATCAGCCGTGACCAACTCAAGGCGCGCGCCGCGCTCTTTGCCAAAAACGAATATGGCCGCTACCTGGAACAGTTGCTGCGCTAGGGCAACAATAGGGCTTCATTTGGCCATAAATATCCCGGGGGAACGGTCCTAAAGGGCCGTGGGGGCAGAGCCCCCTCTGATCCCTTTAGAGGGGGCGCAAGCCGCCTGCGCCAATCCCTTGATACAATGTCGGCCCTTACAGGACGCCGGCGCGGCTGAAGACCCCAAAGAAGTTGCCAATGAGATTGGAGATGGTCAGCGCGTCATTGATGGGCGATTCCGTTGCAATCACCAGGTCTCCGGGATTGATCTGGAACTGGCGGGCCGAAAACAGCCCATCCGCCGAGGTCAGATCCAGACTGAAGACCACCCGGGTCTGACGCGGTCCTCGCACCCCTGGGGCCACGGCCTCAGATCCATATTCGCGCAGCACCAACAGCCCCTGCGGATCGGCACGCCCATCCTGGAAGCCCCCTGACACCGAGATCGCATCCATCGCCGACATCTCATCCTTGGTAAAGGTATGCAGGTCTTCCTTACCGGTGGCGCCAAAGGAGAGGAAATAGCGCTCGTCCTCTTCAACAAAGACCCGGTCACCGCCGCGCAGCAGGGTGTCGAGCCGGGGATTGTTCAGCAGGTTGTCCACCGAGGTGCCATAGATACTGCGCCCCCGGACCAGACGGATCTGCGGGTTGTTGAGATGGGCGCCAATGCCGCCGCCCATGGAGATCAGCCCCAGCACCGAAAAATTGCGGTTGGGCATCGGATAGGTGCCGGGATTAGCAACGCCGCTGACCAGATCCACCGAATTGTTACGCCCTTCGGCCATATCCAGCTGTAACTGGGCTGCAGGCACAATGCTCTCCAGCTCGTCCTGCAGTTTTTCCCGCGCCAGATCTGGGGTCAGCCCCAGCACATTCACATTGCCCACATAGGGCATGAAGATGGTGCCATTGGCTGCCACGCGCACATCCTGAAGCTGCACCATCTTCTGCTCGATCGAAGTCAAAAGCGAGTTGTCGCTGCTGTCCCAGATGCGCAGGGTCAGCTTGTCGCCGGGCTGGATGATCTGGGTTTTGGCCCCATTGCTGGCGCCGATCCAGTTGAGCCGTTCCTGTTTGCCCGTGGCGGGCCAATGTGCCACCGTCGGCAGGAAGGCCCGGGTCACCGCATAAAGCGCAAAATCCGCATCCGCATCCGAAGATTGCTTGATGATCTCCTCGCTGGCTGGGGCGCCACCGGGCAGGCGCCCACATGCTGCTGGCAACAAAAGCAGGCTGGCAGCGGCGGACAGAAGAATCAGAAGGCGCATAGAGGCTCTTTTCAGGAATGGTCTTGATTTTTGCTGTCCGCAAGATACTGGGCTTGCTGTGCGCGTCAACTGAACTGCGCGCCGGACACAAACAGAGGCGGCATATGGGTTTTCCGGTCACAGTTGTTCTAGGAGCCTCGGGGCGGATTGGCAGGGTGCTGCGCCATTGCTGGCCCCGAACCGCGTCGATGGCCGGAGCCGAGATCCGCTGGCAAAGCCGGCAGCCGCTGCCCCCACAGCCGGGTGCGACAGCGGCAAATCTGCTGGATCCCCTGGCGGATTCCCAGGGCCTGGCCCAGCTCTGCGCCGGGGCCGAGGTGGTGCTTTGCCTGGCCGGAAGTATTCCGGGGCGCGGCAGCGATCTGGCCGATAACAGCCGCCTGGCCTGCGCCGCCGTGCAGGCCGCGGCGGCGCAGGCCAGAGACTGTGGTACGCCCGCCGCGCGGGTTCTGCTCAGCTCTTCGGCCGCGGTCTATGGCAATCAGCCGGGGATCTGCGGTGCGGTGCGCCCGCCGCATCCCGCCAATGCCTATGGGGCAGCCAAGCTGGAAATGGAACAAAAGGCGCTGGCGCTGGGGCAGCAACTGGGGGTGCCGGTCACCGCTCTGCGCATCGGCAATATCGCCGGGCTGGATGCGATCCTGGGGGGCTGGCAGCCGGGGTTTTGCCTTGATCAATTTGCCGATGGCCGCAGCCCGCGGCGCAGCTATATCGGCCCGGTGACATTGGCCCGGGTGCTGGCCGCCCTGGTGGCCAGACCCAAACTGCCCCCGGTGCTGAACCTGGCCCAGCCCGGCGCCTTGGAGATGGCGGCATTGCTGCGCGCCGCCGGGCATGCCTTTGCCTGGCGTCCGGCCCCGGCAGCCGCCATTGCCGAGGTGACGCTGGAGCTCACCCCCCTGCAGAAACTGCTGCAAGATGGCGTGCTGAGCCCTGCCTTGGACGCGGCTGATGCTTTGCAGATGGTGGCAGAATGGGCCGATTTAGAGCCTGCTTTTACCGCCAAAACCCCACTGCCCATTGATCCCTCCCCCCATAAGGAGAAGCCCCGCTGATGACCTGGCGCAAACGTCTTTTTGATCTGTTCTTTGTCACCCTGCTGATCGTGATCCTCGGCCCCATTCTGCTGATGATCCTGATCTGGCTGTTGGTGAAAGAGGGGCGTCCGGTGTTCTACCTGGCCGATCGCATGACCACCCCCAGCCGCAGCTTCCGGCTGTGGAAGCTGCGCACCATGACGGTGGTCAGCGAAGACAGTGGTGTATCGGGCGGCGACAAGGCGGCCCGCATCACCAAAACCGGCGCCTGGCTGCGCTCCAAGCGGCTGGATGAATTTCCACAGCTGTGGAATATCCTCAAAGGCGATCTCTCCTTTGTCGGCCCGCGCCCGCCGCTGCGCCAATATGTCGAGGCCAACCCCGAACTCTACGCCAAGGTGCTGAAATCACGCCCCGGTGTCACGGGCCTCGCCTCGATTGCCTATCACAAACACGAGGCCGCGCTTTTGGCGCGCTGCCAGACCCCGGAAGAGACCGATGCGGTCTATTCCCGTATCTGCGTGCCCGCCAAGGCGCGGCTGGATCTGATTTATCAGCGTCATCAAAACATGTGTTTTGACTTTGATTTGGTCTTTCAAACCATAGGCAATATTTTTCGGCGCAAATAAGAGGCCGGAGAGCACAGGCTCAGCCCTCTTTTATCAAACAGTATTTCAGGACTTCCTCATGCGTAAAAAGTAACCAAAGCGATTTTCCCGGTTGCGGGTCCGGGGATCCGGTTGCGGCCCGCGACCAAACCGGTGCCCGAGGAAATCATGACCCTGGTGCCGACCCATGGGTTCCGTTTCCAGGGCGAGCGTTATGATTGCGGCTCTAAGGCCGGCTTTCTACAGGCCACCGTTTCCTTTGCCCTCTCACGCCCCGAGCTGCGCGATGATCCGACGCAATACCTCAACAAGGTCACAAACATGGACAAGGCCGCAGAAGAAGCGGCCATAAGCGCCGCTCCTGACCTATGCTGGGAGCGGCGCCAATTACTCTGTCCTGAGCGACGTAAAAGACACGCCATTATTACAGAGGTGAGGGACAGAAACAGAGCGCGTCTGGGACTTTTCGTTGCTCCGCCTGCCCTTTCTATGTTAGATGGAAGCCCTACAAATACTGGCAGGATGGTGGTTTTTGATATTAACAAACTCTACTGCACCCAACTTCGTGCCCGCGCCGATACCTAAGTCTCAAAGGCCGCCTTGTTTCAAAAGGCGATTACCCGCCAAATCTCGCCTGTTTTAAAAGCGACGGGCAACCCCAGATTGCAAGGCTGCATTCTTTTTAATAAACTGGGGCAATTCGACCAAACCGCCTCTTGAAACCATGCTTTTTTGAACGTGATACCGACCAAAACGACATAGAGATATTTTATAACACTTCAGAGCGGCACAGAGGCTCTGGTTTCCAGTCCGGAATTTCAGTAAACCGCGCTCAGCGATAAATAGAGGCCAAAAGCATTGGGCAACCCAGGGATGATAGATCTGATCAATGTGCTGTCGCGCAAACAGAAATCCTATATTTTTCTGGCGATCGACCTGGCGCTGATCCCTCTGACGCTGCTCTTTACCCTGATCCTGCAGCCCGCCCCCGTCGAGGCCCTGCACAGCCTGGTGGCGCTCTTGCCGGTGTTGCCCTATGTGATGGCTGTCATGGCGCTGGCCTCGATCTGGCTGGGGCTGCCTATGGTTCAGCTCAACGCCTATGAACGTCACGCCGTGGGGCAGACCGCCGTGGTGGCGGCGCTGACGGCGGTCACCCTGGCGCTGCTGACCCAGCTGTTTGGCCCCCGCCTCAGTCCCGGCACCTATGTGGTCTTTGCCACCAGCCTGGTGCTTTTTATGATGGCCACCCGAACCTTGATGCATCAGGTCGTGCTGGTGATCTATCGCCGCGCCGCGCCGCGCTGCCGGGTGCTGATCTATGGAGCAGGCACCACCGGCACCCAGCTGGCCCAGGCCTTGAAATCCCATGACGGCATCGATCCCGTGGCCTTTGTCGATGACAATGGCTCCCTGCAGGGCATGACCCTGATGGGGCTGCAGGTCTTTTCTCCTGCGCGCATTCAGGAACTGGTGGAAACCCGCCAGATCAACCGGGTGCTGCTGGCCATGCCGTCGCAGAGCCAGCCCCGGCAGGCCCAGGTCATTCAACGGCTGCAGAGACTCGGCCTGGAGGTGCAGGCGCTGCCCTCCTTTGCGCAATTGATTGGCGAAGAGGCCCTGGTCGACAAGCTGACGCCGGTGGCGCCGCAGAATTTCCTTGGCCGCGCTGCCCGCACCCTGCCACTGAATGAGGCCGCAACCTCCTATGCCGAGCGGGTGGTGCTGATTTCTGGCGCCGGCGGTTCCATCGGCTCGGAACTCTGCCGCCAGGTGCTGGCCTGCCGCCCCAGTAAACTGGTGCTGTTCGAGCTCAGCGAACTGGCGCTTTATACCGTGCATCAGGAACTGGAACAGCAGGCTCTTGAGAGCGGTGTCGAGATTGTCCCGATCCTGGGCTCGGTTACCGATCCCCGCCAGGTGCGCGGCGTGTTGGAGAGCCATGGCGTTCAGGTGGTGCTGCATGCTGCCGCCTATAAACATGTGCCCCTGGTTGAGGCCAACCCATTGCCTGGACTTGCCAATAATGTCTTTGGCACCCAGAATCTGGCGCAGGCGGCCGCCCAGGCCGGGGTCGAACGCTTTATCCTGATTTCATCGGATAAGGCGGTGCGCCCAACCAATGTGATGGGGGCCTCCAAACGCATGGCAGAACTGCTGCTGCAGGATTTGGCGCAGCGCAGCACGGGCACCATCTTTACCATGGTGCGCTTTGGCAATGTGCTGGGCTCCTCGGGGTCGGTGGTGCCGTTGTTTCAGGATCAGATCAGCCGTGGCGGCCCGGTGACGGTGACCGATCCCCGGGTGAAACGCTATTTCATGACCATCTCCGAGGCGGTGCAGCTGGTGTTGCAGGCCGGTGCCGAGGCCCTGGGCGGTGAGGTTTTTGTGCTCGACATGGGAGACGCCGTGCCGATCCTGCAGCTGGCACGCCAGGTGATCGAAAGCGCCGGCTACACCCTGCGCGATGCCGACAATCCCGAAGGCGATATCGAAATCCAGATTATCGGGCTGCGCCCGGGCGAAAAACTGGAAGAAGAGCTCACCCTGACGGATGAGCTGATCACCACCCGCCATGCCAAGATCTTTTGCGCCCGCGAGAGTGCCCTGTCGGAGATCGAAGTGGCGACTTTCATACGCGGGCTGCGGGCGGCCCTGGCAGCGGGCGACGAGGCGGCCGCGCGCCGGTTGCTGGATCGCTGGGTCGAGGGCTATGGCCACGGGGACACAGACCGGAAATCTTCCTGACCCAAACCAATCCAGTCTGCGTGCCCGCGTTGATCCCCGAGGGGCATCTGTGTTCTAACCGCAGCAACGCGCGCAGCACCTACACGAGCTGTATGACCCACCCAGCATAAGGCAGTTTGATTCGGTGACCCGCAGCTCTTCCCTCACCTTCAGGATCGCCCTGATCAGCACTGCGGTTGTGGCGTTTGTCGCCAGCCTGATCCTGGCCACCGGGTCCGTCCTGGCCTGGGGCCCAGAACTCACCCGCGATCCGGTTGATCCGGCCCCCGGCTCAGCCCAGGCCGCGCCGCGGTTCAAACCGCTGCCGCCCCCAGCGCTGAATTTTTATGGCACCCCCGGCATCATCGACACACCCTCGGCTGAGATGCTGCCCGATGGCACCTATGCGGTGAGCTATTCCTGGTTTGGTGGCCAAAGCCGCTACAATATCACCTTTCAGGCGCTGCCCTGGCTTTCGGCCAGCTTTCGCTACAATGGGATCAGGAACCTGAATCTCTTTGGCTTTTCCACCTATTATGACCGTGGCTTTGACGTGCGCGCGCGGCTGTGGAAGGAACGTGGTTGGCTGCCCGAGGTCACCATGGGGCTGCAGGATTTTGCCGGCACCGGGGTCTATGCGGCAGAATATTTTGTTGCCACCAAGCGGTTCCAAACCCCGGTGCTGTCGCGCCGCAGCGGCCCTGGCGAGCTGAAAATCTCGGCCGGGCTGGGCTGGGGACGGCTGGGCACCCATGGCGCCATTGGCAATATCGGTGGGGTACGCCCCTCCTTTGTCGGCGGTGGCACCGGGGGGGAACTGTCCTATGATCAGTGGTTCCGGGGCGATTTTTCCCCCTTTGGCGGCATTGAATGGCAGCCCACCGACCGTCTCAGCCTGAAGGCAGAATATTCCACGGACGCCTATGTCACTGAGACACAGGTCTCAGATGTCTTTGAGCGCAAATCCTCGCTGAACTTTGGTGTCGAATACCAATACAGTGATCGCACCCGCCTTGGGGCCTATTATCTCTATGGCACTGAACTGGGCTTCAGTGCCCAGTTCCAACTGAACCCCAAACAGCCCATCACCCCGATGGTGGTGCCCGCTGCCCAGCCGATCATTCCGCGCAGCCATTGGGCCCGGACAGAGGCCAATTGGAACCAGAACTGGCCCGCCAGCACCCAGCAGACCACGGTGTTTCGCGATCAGGTGGCCGAGGCGCTGAAACAGGACGGGCTGATTCTCGAGGCCATTACCTTTGACGCCACCGAGGTGGAGCTGCGCTATCGCAACCCGCGCTATCAGTCAGATATGCAGGCAGTGGGGCGCGTGGCCCGGATCATGACAGCCTATCTGCCGGCCTCGGTCGAGACCTTCCGCATCACCCCGGTGCGCAGCGGCATCGGCTTGTCGACGGTGACGGTGCGCCGCTCGGATTTGGAGGCGCTGGAATTTTCCCCTGAGGCCAGCGAGAGTATCAATGCCGTAACCGGCATCACCGCCGCCCGCCCCTTGAGCGAGGACGCGGTGTTCTCGGAGGAACTCTACCCGGCGTTTTCAACCAGCTTTGCCCCCTATACCAAACCCTCTTATTTTGATCCGGCGCGTCCCTTCCGGATCGATTTTGGCCTGGATCTGACCGCCAGCTACGCCCCAGCCCCCGGCTGGCTGATCGGCGGCGCCCTGCGCCAGCGTCTGGCGGGCAATATCAGCAATACCCGCGCCTCCAATTCGGTGCTGCCCCATGTACGCACCGATATTTCGCTCTATGCCCAACATGGCACCACCCTGGAAAATCTCTATGTGACGCGTCACTGGAAACCCGGCCGCGACCTCTATGCCCGCGCCACCGGTGGGATCTTTGAGACCATGTTTGGCGGCGTATCGGGCGAGCTGCTGTGGAAACCGGTGAACAGCCCGCTGGCCCTGGGGGTCGAGGCCAACTATGTAATCCAGCGCGACTATGACCAGCGCTTTTCCTTTCTTGATTACAAAACCTTCACCGGCCATGCCTCGCTCTATTACGAATTGGGCAGCAATTATCAGCTGCAGCTGGATGCCGGACGCTATCTGGCCGGCGATTACGGCGGCACCTTCAGCCTGGACCGGGTGTTTAACAATGGCTGGGCGGTGGGCGCCTTCTTTACCCTGACCAATGTCTCCTCGGCAGATTTTGGCGAAGGCTCCTTTGACAAGGGATTCCGCTTCCGTATTCCGCTGGGCTGGATGCTGGGCAAACCCAACCGCCGGGGCTTTGGCCTGACCATTCGCCCCACCCAACGGGATGGCGGCCAGCGGGTGGCGGTGCCAGGGCGGCTTTATGGTTCCATCCGCGAGGCCCATCGCATCCGTCTGCAGGATCAACGCGTGAGGTTCTGGGAATGATTACTCTGCCTCTCTCCCGCGCGGTCGGTGTGACCGCCCTGACCGCATTGCTGGCCCTGGGCGGCTGCAGCAAGGGCCCCGAAGAAGCCAGCGGCGCCATCGAGCTGGGGCGCTCGATCCGGGCGCTGATTGCCGAACGCCGCGCCGGCCCGCCTGCACCGTTGCAGATCAACAGGGCCTTTCTTGATCAATTCCCGCAGCCGCATCTGGAAGTCATCGTCGAAAAATCTGATCTGACAGGCTATCTGGGACTGGTCTTGACCCGCCGTGATGATCTGCCCGGCGAGATCACCACCTGGAGCGCCGCAGACAATAGTGCGCTGACCTTCCGCAATGGCATGCTGATCGCCAGCCGTGGCCTGGCCGGAAATCTGATCTCTGCCAGCGTTCCGGCGCAAGAAGGCCTGGCGGGCCCCGCCACGGGCGGCGAGCGCCGCTACCACCTGCGCGCGGGCAACAACCAGGAACAGGGTGTTGCCCTGGCCTGCGACATCCGTGATCTGGGTCCGCAGACATTGGAAATCTACGAGCGCATCTATGCCACCCGCCATCTGCAGGAGCATTGCGAAGGAAGCGGCGAAAATGGCCGCACAGCTGTGATTGTGAATGATTATTGGGTTGATTCTCAAAATCAAAAAGTCTGGAAATCTCGGCAATGGGCGGGGCCAGAAATCGGCTATCTGCGCATTCGGGACCTCTCAAGCTAGGCGTTTTTGCCACAGGTTGAGTATTTTCACGCTGAGTTTCGCCTAAAAACCATTCATCAAGCAATTCCCCCCTATGGCTTACGTTGAAACTTCTCGCCAGCTCGCCTAGAGTTGTCTCAAACAAAATTCCAATGGAGATTTGGATTATGAAAAATATCTTTGCAGCTCTGCTTTTGACCGCAGCTTCCGTAACCGCAGTTTCCGCACAGACCGTCGACCCCAATGCCGTTAATGCAGCCGTGACCAACCAGGCCGCTGGCGCTGGTGCAGGTGCTGGTGGTGCAGGCGCTGGTGGTGCCGGCTTTGGCGCAGGTATCGCCGGGGGTGTTGCAGGTGCCGCCGCGATTGGCGTTGCCGTCGTCACCATTGCCATCACCAACGAAGACGGCACAACCGGTACCACCACAACTACCACAGCGACCGGTACTTCCAACTAATCTTGGCGCTGTCCGAAGCTGGCCGTGCAAGCGCAGTGTTCCGTGCGTCTAGACGCGATCTGGAAACTGGGATTTGACTGGTCAGAGACATTTAGAGGCGGGTCTTTAGCAGGCCCGCCTTTTGCCGTCTCTTGTCACGTCCTGATCATGAGCCACTGGTCCCAGAGGCTGACCATAGATAGCTGATCAGGCGGGAGAGCGTCGGCAGAGTTTCAGCGGATTGGCGCAGATCCGTCACGCCCCTCTGGCGCTGCGCTCTGGCTGCTTTATTCTACCCTCAAAGGCTTCGGATCCGCGGCTGCGACACTGGCCCGATGAGGCCCAAGATCTATGGGACATAAAAATGCGTAAACTCTTTGGCACGGACGGGGTCCGGGGCACCGCCAATATCCATCCAATGACCGCCGATATGGCGCTGCGCATCGGCGCCGCTGTGGGACGCTATTTCCGCCGCGAGGCCGGAGGCGTGCACCGGGTGGTGATCGGCAAGGACACCCGGCTCTCGGGCTATATGTTTGAAAACGCCCTCACAGCCGGGCTGACCTCAACAGGTATGAACGTGCTCTTGCTGGGTCCGGTGCCAACCCCTGCCGTGGGGCTGATGACCCGCTCAATGCGCGCCGATCTCGGGGTGATGATCTCAGCCAGCCACAACCCGGCCGAAGACAATGGCATCAAGTTTTTTGGCCCCGATGGCTTCAAACTCTCGGACCAGGCGGAGCTGGAGATCGAGGCCCTGATTGAGGCCGGCGTAGAGCCCGCTCAGGCCCAGCATATCGGCCATGCCAAACGCATCGATGACGCCCGGTTCCGCTACGGCGAGCGGGTGAAATCCTCGCTGCCGCGGGGCATTCGCCTTGATGGGCTCAAGGTGGTGCTGGACTGCGCCAATGGCGCTGCCCACCGTATCGCCCCCGAAGTGCTCTGGGAGCTGGGCGCCGAGGTGGTGCCCCTGGGGGTTGCCCCCAATGGCCGCAATATCAATCTTGGCTGTGGCTCGACCCAGCCGCAGACCGCCGCCGAAGCGGTGGTGGCCCATGGCGCCGATGTGGGCATCTGTCTGGATGGCGACGCGGATCGGGTGATCATGATCGACGAAACCGGCACCGTGGCCGATGGCGATCAGCTGATGGCCCTCTTGGCGGGTCGCTGGGCCCAGGCCGGCACCCTGACGGGCAGGGCCCTGGTGGCGACGGTGATGTCGAACCTCGGGCTGGAACGCCACCTGGCGGGTCAAGGGCTGCACCTGGAACGCACCGCTGTGGGGGATCGCTATGTGGTGGAACGCATGCGCGCGGGCGGCTTTAACCTGGGCGGGGAACAATCCGGCCATATCGTGATGAGCGATCACGCCACCACCGGTGACGGGCTGATGGCGGGTCTGCATATGCTGGCCGCCATGGTCGAGACCGGTAAACCCGCCTCAGAGTTGCTCTCTCAGTTCGACCCGGTGCCGCAGCTGCTGAAAAACATCCGCTTTACCATCGGCCAGACGCCGCTCGAAGCCACCCCGGTTCAGGCCGCAATCCGCGCCGCCGAAGCCACCCTGGAGGGCAAAGGCCGCCTGTTGATCCGCACATCCGGCACCGAGCCGCTGATCCGGGTTATGGCCGAATGCGAAGATGAGGCCCTGCTGAACGCAACCGTGGCTGAGGTTGCCACCGCAGTGCAATCCGCTACCCGCTAGCGACAGGTCACGCTGCACCAGAAGGGGGCTTTGCCCCCTCGCACCAAGGTGCTCACCCCCAGGATACTTAGAGCCAAATGAAAGCCAGGCGCCCCCTCTTCATTTGGCCAAAAATATCCCGGGGGAGCGGCCCCAAGGGCCGTGGGGGCAGAGCCCCCTTCCTGTCCGAATCAAAACGCCGCTGAGGAAGGTCCCCAGCGGCGTTTGTCTTTAGCACAGGTTTCTTGCCATCAGGCCTTGGGGCGCCGGGGTTTGGCTCCGCCGCCCTTGGTGGTTTTGGCTTCCGCCGCGCGGGCGCGGTTCTTTTTGCTGCTGGCCTTGCCTTTGGGCGGCGGCGGACCCTTGGGACCGCTGCGTTTGCCGCCGGGTTTCCCCCCCTCCTTGCGCCAGCTTTTGCCGGGATCACCAGCCCCCGCACGGTAACCCGGCTTGCTCTCTGCTTTAGCAGCAGGCTTGCCACTTGGTTTCCCTGCCGGTTTGCTGCGCGGGCCGACTTCGCTCACCACCGCATTTGGTTCACGGGGTTCTGGCTTGTGGCGGGGCCGCTCTTTGCGCTCGGGGCGTTCAGGACGCTCAAAACGGTCACCTCCAGAGCCACCGCCGCGCGGCTTGTCGCCGCCATAGGGTTTCTTGTCCTTGTAGCCGCCCTCCCGAGGACCGCTCTCCCGTTTGCCTTTATAGCCTTCATCCGAGCTGCGATGTGGGCGCTTGCCCTCATAGCCACCGGATTTGCGCGGCGCCGAAGGACGACCGGCCGGGATATTTGGCGGGGTGGCCAGACGGGTGACCTTGGTGCCGTCATCCAGCACCATTTCAGACCCCATGCTCTTCAAAAAGCCCTCAACCTGAGCCTCGCGAATCTCGGCAAAGGTCTCCTCCTGCTGGATGCGAATGGCACCAATGTCGCCTTTGGTGATGTCACCGGCGCGGCAGAGCATGGGCAGCAGGCGGCGCGGATCGGCGCCCTGGTCGCGCCCGGAGGCAATCGAGAACCAGACACTGGGGCCAAAGGGCTCACGCGGTTCCGGCTTGGCATTGGCGGGCGACAGCTCTTCCGGCGCCGAACGACCGGCGTTCCACAGGCGCAGATAGGCGGCCGCCAGCTGGGCTGGAGAAAACTCCTCGGTGAGCTTGGCCACCATGGATTCTTCACTGGCAGCCGGGGCTTCGCCCCAGGCGGGATCGGCCAGCATGCGTTCGCCATCACGTTCCTTGATCATCTCCGCCGAGGGCGCGGTGTCCCAATTGGCCTGCAGCTTGGCCATCTTTAACAGACGTTCTGCCTTTTTGCGTGACTTTGGCGGCACCACCAGGGCGCTGACGCCCTTGCGGCCTGCGCGCCCGGTCCGTCCCGAGCGGTGCAACAGGGTCTCGTGGCTATTGGGCAGTTCCGCATGGATCACCAGATCCAGGTTGGGCAGATCAATGCCGCGCGCCGCCACGTCCGTCGCCACGCAGACCCGGGCACGGCCATCGCGCATCGCCTGCAGCGCGTGGGAGCGCTCGGCCTGAGACAGCTCACCAGAGAGCGCCACCACGGAGAAGCCGCGGTTGGACAGGCGACTCAGCAGCCGGTTCACCATGGCGCGGGTGTTGCAGAACACGATGGCATTGGGCGATTCAAAATAGCGCAGCACATTGATGATGGCGTTTTCATCATCCCGCGGCGCCACCGACATGGCCTGGTATTCGATATCGCTGTGCTGGGATTTTTCCGCCACGGTGGAAATCCGCTGGGCATCGCGCTGATAGCTTTTGGCCAGCCCGGCAATGGCAGGCGGTACGGTGGCCGAGAACAACAGCGTCTGGCGGTCTTCGGGGCTTTCGCCCAGAATGAACTCCAGATCTTCGCGAAAGCCCAGATCCAGCATCTCGTCGGCCTCGTCCAGCACCACAGCGCGCAGGGCGGACAGATCAATCGAGCCGCGCATGATATGGTCGCGCAGACGGCCCGGCGTGGCCACCACGATATGGGCACCCCGATCCAGGGCGCGGCGCTCGTCGCGCATATCCATGCCCCCCACACAGGAGGCCATCACCGCACCGGCTTCGCCATAGAGCCAGGCGAGTTCACGTTTCACCTGCATCGCCAATTCACGGGTGGGGGCAATCACCAGCGCCAGCGGCGTCGCGGCGGGAGCAAACTTTTCCGCATCGCCCAGCACCGTATCGGCAATGGCCAGGCCAAAGCCCACGGTCTTGCCCGAACCGGTCTGCGCCGAAACCAAAAGATCGACTCCAGCCAGGGCCGGGTCCGAGACCGCCTCTTGTACGGGGGTCAAAGAGGAATATCCACGGCGCTCAAGCGCCAGCGCTAATGTCTGTTTCAAGAGATGTTCTGCTTTTTTGTCGGGGCCCGCGGAGGCGGCCACGGGAGGGAGGGGAGGCGGTCACAAAGCCACAGAGGGCGCAGGCGCCGCAGGCAGCAATTGGCCGCGTATAGGCCATGACACCGCGCTTGTATAGAGCCGCAGGCGCTCTGTAGTGCCCAGGGCCGACCCCGCAGGGGGCAGGGCGCACAACCAAGAGGCGGCACACCTTGGCCACATCTCTCCGTGGTCATGAAAATTTTCAATATTTCCGGGCACATCCTCTCCTTTTGTGCCTGTTTCAATCCCCCTGACCATACCTTCGCTTAACAAAGTTCTGACAGGTTATTTCAGAATGAGACATGAGCCCCCTATGCCCCTGCTGCGCTGCGCCCATATTCTATTCCTGGCCCTGATCCTGCCCCTGGCGGGGATCGGTCCGTTGCTTGTATCCTCTGCCCGGGCCGATGTGATCGAGCTGCGAGCCGATCCCTGGTGCCCCTTCAACTGCACCCCGGGCAGCGCTGCGCCCGGCTTTATGGTGGAACTGGCCCGCGAGGCTCTGGCCCCCTTTGGTCATGAGGTGCGCTATGCCCAGCTCAACTGGTCGCGCAGCCTGGTCCAGGTGCGCAGCGGCGAGATCACCGGCCTTATCGGCACCGATGCCAGTGAGGTCCCAGAACTGATCTTCAGCCCACCGCTTGGCCAGTATCAGGAGGCCCTGGGATTTCGCCGCGGCGAGCTGCGCGAGATCACCCGGATCTCGGAGCTGACCGGTCTGCGCCTGGGCGCCACGCGCGACTATGACTATACCACCGAGGTGCTGGAGCATATCGCGGCACGCAGCCCGGAGCCGGGCGAGATCCAGCTGCTGAGCGGCAATGACGCCCTGGCGCGCAATCTGCTGGCCGGGCGCATTGATGTGATGGTGGAGGAACATTCGGCCCTGCTGTATCAGCTCCAGCAGCTGGGGCTGCAGGATCAGGTTGTGCTGCTGCCCCACGCCCAAAGCAGCTCGCTTCATATCGGGTTTTCGCCGCGACATCCCCGGTCGGCGCTCTATGTCAGGCAGATGGAACAGGGGCTGGCCGAGCTGCGGCGCAGCGGCCGCTACCGGGCCATCCTGGCCCGCTACGGGCTGAAGGGGTAACCGATGATCCGCTTTACCATCCGCTCCTTTCGCAATCGCCTGCTCCTGGGCATGCTGCTCACCCTGCTGGTGATCCAGAGCTTTAGCGTTGCCCATGATATGCTGGATCACCGCGCGGCCTTTCTGAGCGCTCTCGAGCGGGAATGTGCCATGGTCCTGACCCTGGCCAGCCAGGCCCTGGCCCAGCCGATGTGGGACTTTGACAGCACCCAGATCGAAAACATCCTCGCCAGCGTGATCAGCGAGGGCCATACCTCTCAGGTGCAGCTGTTTGACCAGAGCGACAACCAGCTGCTGATCCGCCAGGCCGAGGGCTATACCCCCGCTGCGGATGACCTGCAGGCCAGCCAGATGATCACCTATCAGATCGGCACGCAATTCGAGGAGCTGGGACGGTTGGAAATCACCCTCTCGACGGCGGGGATTGCCGCGCCGCTCTGGGATGCCATGCTTCATCACCTGCTGACCTCGCTCGGGGTGTTGATCCTGATCGGCCTGCTCACCTTTCTGGTGCTGTCGCGCCTGTCGCGCCCGCTCTCGCAGATCTCGGCGGCGATGAATGACATCCGCCACGAGCGCTTCACCGGTGAAATCCCCGGGCTTGAACGGCATGACGAGATTGGCGGGCTGGCCCAGGCGCTGGATCAACTGCGCCGCCACAAGATTGAGGTGGCAGAGCTGCGCGCCGAAAGCGATGAGAGCGCCCGGCGCGCGCACAAACGGATCCAGCGGGCGCTGCAATCCACCCGGGATGGGGTGCTCCTGGCCGATGAAACCGGCGAGGTGGTGCTGTGCAATCCCAATGGGGAACTGTTCTTTGGCGATGCCAAGATCGGGCGGCCGCTGAACCTGCGCTCCTGGCTGCCCCCAGATCTCGCCGATCTTGCCGAAAACCATATCCAGCTCAACCAGAGCTTTGCCTTTGAGGCCACCACCCCCCACAGCCTCTCGGGGCATGTGCTCAATCTTCTGGTGCGGGGCGGGCCCATCCGCGATGAACACGGGTTTTATCTGGGGTCCATGCTGCTGGCCTCGGACCATTCGGACCAGGCACGCCAGGCGGAACGGGTGCGGTTTCTGGCGGAACATGACAGTCTCACCGGGCTGCCCAACCGCCGCCTGATGGAGCAGACCCTGAAAACCTGGCTGCAGCAGGAGAACGAAGAGGTCTCGATCCTGCTGGCCGATCTGGATCATTTCAAACAGATCAATGATACCCTGGGGCATCCGGCGGGAGATGCGCTGTTGCAGGTGGTGGCGCATAAATTTGAATCCTGTGCCAGCACCTATGTCATGGCGGCCCGGCTGGGCGGCGATGAATTTGCCATTCTGGTCAAGGGGGCCGACAGCCTGACCCGGCTGACCAATATCGCCAACCGTCTGGTCGCCGAGATGGCCCAGCCTCAAGAGGTCAATGGCCAGGTGCTGCACACCGGAATGTCGGCAGGTATCGCCACCCTCTCGGGGCCTCAGGCCAAGCCCTCGGAAGGGATCCGACGCGCCGATCTGGCGCTCTATGAGGCCAAACGCGGCGGGCGCGGCATGGTCGAGGTCTTCCACGCCGATCTGGAAACCGAAATCAAACGCAAGAGCCTGCTGGAGCGCGAGCTGCGCCAGGCGCTGCGCCAGGGTGATATCCGCCCCGTCTATCAGGTGCAGACCGACCTGCAGAGCGGCGCCGTCATCGGCTTTGAAACCCTGGCGCGCTGGCACCATCGCCAGCTGGGCACGCTTTCACCGGCTGAATTCATTCCCATCGCCGAGGACAGCGGCCTCATTCGCGAGCTCACCTATCAAATCATGACCCAGGCCTTTCAGGCCACCGCCCGCTGGCACGCGGCCGGGTTTCAGGGCCGGGTGGCGGTCAATCTCTCCCCCAAACTCTTTGGCACCCAGGTCGATGAATTTGTCAATGACTGCCTCTATGAGACCAATTGCCCGGCCTCTGCGGTGGAGGCCGAGATCACCGAAACCGTGGTGCTGGCCAGTGGCCAATCCGCCCTGCGCGAAATTCAGGCTCTGCAGGAACTGGGGGTGACTGTGGCGCTGGATGATTTTGGCATGGGCTATTCCTCGCTCAGCTACCTGCAGAAATTCCCGGTCGACAAGATCAAGGTGGATGCGGCCTTTGTGTCCAAGCTGCCGGAATCTGAAGAGACCCGTGCCATTGTCGGCGCCATTACCGAGCTGGGCCATGCCCTGGGCATGCGGGTGACCGGCGAGGGCGCCGAAACCGATCTGCACCGCCAGCTGCTGCAAGCCTGCGGTGTGGATTATCTGCAGGGCTATTTTGACGGCCCACCCCTGACCGAACGCGCCGCCACTGCCCGGCTGTTCCCGGGTCAGCCGCTGAACAGACAGGGCTAGGCCCGGCTCCGGGCGCGCTGGACTGATCCAAACAGGGCGTCCAGCAGCGCTCTGGACCGGTCGATCAGGCGGCGTCTTCGCCTGCCCCCATAAACAGCTTTTGAATATCGACAAACATGCTGGCCCCCAAGAGCGCCTGCACCGCCGCCCAGGGGCCGGGCGTGGCCGCGATATCGTCATAAAGCGCGCGCGAGACCTGGAAATCATTCAGATGCTCTTCGCTGTCGGCGCGGATCCAGGCCAGATCCAGCATATCCCCGCCGCCCCCCAAGAGGCGCAGATCCACGCCTTCGGCCAGGGGGGCATCGGGCAGGCTGCGCAGCAGGTCCAGCTTGGCCACCTCCCAGATCACATCATCAAACCCAATCTCCTGCAGCACCAGTTTTTCGCGCAGGGCCGGCCAGCCAAAGACCAGACGCGGCTGCAGGCTGCGGCCCACCGCCCGCGCCGCCTCCGGCGCCTGCGCCCCGTAGCTCAGATTAAAGACCGCCTGTTTTTCCACCCCGCTCTCCAGATGGTCGCGCAGGGCGCGGGCGGGCAGGGCGGCAATCCACTGGCCCCGCCCCACATCCAGATAGTTGAAATCCGGCTCCAGGCGAAATTCATGGGCGCAGGCGCTGCAGGTGACGGTCTGAAACTGCTCCTGCAGGATCTCGTCGCGCAGATCGGGGCGGCGGTCGGCATTGACGCTGCCCACCGCCTCATAGGTAAAGACCTCTGCGCAGGCCGGGCAGGTCAGATTCATTGGAACAAAAAGTGACATCGTTACTTCCCCCTTAGGTCAGCTTTTCCAGCCAGCTGACGGCCGGATGCTGCTCTTTCAGTTTTTTGCTGTGATAGGCGGCATAAAGCTCTGAGAACCATTCCCCCGGTGCGCGGAACTGATAGCCGGTGATCGCCTGTTTGCGGGCGGCAAAGGCATAGCTGTTCCAGGTGCCGGTGTCATAGCTTTCATGATAGACCCGGCCACCGATATTGAGCTTGGCGGCAAGGGCGGCGCTGGCCCAGGGATTGTTGCCCGCCCGGGCCATATCCACATGGGCGCAGGCCTGACTGCGGCGCTGCTCCCAGACCTCGGGATCAGTGTCTTCCGGGCACTCCGGCAGCGCCAATGTGGCGGCAGGATTGCTGATATATTGCATCACATAGCCCAGGTCATAGTCATACTGCCCGGCGATGGCCTCGGCCACGGGTTTGATATTCTTGCCATGTTCCTGCCAATCACCATAGGCGGCATTGCCCGCCACCCCGCTCATAAAGCTGCGCTGGTCATCCACCGCGTGCCCCGCCTCGTGCAGGGTGTTCCAGGAGAAGAAATCCACCTGCTCCTGATCCGCCGGTTTGCAATTGTCATCGACCGCGCCCACCTCATGCGGGCGGCCAAAACCATAGGCCCCGCTGAGATTGGCATTGCCCTCGCGCATCAGCACTTCCTTGTCGCCGCCGGCATAGACCGAGCCGCGCTGATCCTCGACCACCTCATAGCCGACAATTGCCATCGAGCGGTTGTCGCGGGTGTCCTTGGGCGGCAGCACCGCCATCACCTCGTAGAGGCGGCGGATATTGGGGCCTTTCTTGGCATCCGCCGCCACCAGATTGCCAGCCGCATGAATGTCGCGACGATTGCCGGAAGCATCCTTGCTGCTGGCATTTCGGTAGAGGTTGAGCTGGCAGCCATATTTGGCCTCAAAGGCCACCTTGAGCACCCGGCGCTGCGCCGAAGCATCCAGCCCCTTGATCATTTCGTCCAACTGGGCATCGCCATCGGGGCGGTCCAGGATTGCCTTGATATTGGCCGGTGACGGCGGCTGATTGCCCGCCATCTTCTCCTTGGCGGTGGCATCCACCGCCCGTTCCTTGGCCGCTTTCACATGGGCCTCGCCGCTGTCGTGATCGCGGCTGTTGGCTGCCGCGCGGGCCTGCTGGATCTCGCCCGCAAGCTGCTCCAGATCCTCGCGGATGGCATAGCGATGGGCACTGCCCATCAGCGCCTTGTGCTGTGCCTCAAGCTCGGTGCAGTCCTGCACCAGCTGGTCATGGCGCGCCGCCATCTGCAACAGCGCGTGCAGCCGGTCCATCACCGCCTCCAGCGCCAGATTGCCCGCCGCGATATCGCCGCCCGCCCGCGCCGCCTCCAGCGCTGCGGTGACCTCGGCCCCCAGCACCAGGGCATCCTCCTGAATGATACCGTATTTCACAAAGGGCGCGCATTTTGTGGTGATCCGCGTGCTGATGCGATTGGCCAGTTCCGTCAATTGCTGGTGATGGCTCACCTCCAGCTGCAGCGCCTCGCAGGCCGTGAGCGCCGCCGGGATTGCCAATTTTGCCTTATTAGGATCTGATTTTACCTGGGTTTCCAGTGCCTCGACCTGGGTTTTCACCGTCGCCAGCTCTTTGGCATATTTGGCCATCTCCTCGCCGCTGAGCGCGTCAAAGACCCCGCGCAGTTTTTCTACCGCAGCCACGACGGCAGCGCTGTCCTCGGGCCCGGCCTGGCCCAGATCTGTGGCAATCGCCGCCAGCGCGGCGCTGTTGCGCGCCGCTGCCAGGGCCTCGGTGCAGTCTTGCGGCAGCACATTGACCAGCGCCTGAGCCTGACCCAGATTGCCCTTGGCGGCCAGCTCCAGCGCATTGGCATATTTGCCCTCAAGCCGGGCAATCATCGGCGCAATCAGCCGGGCATTCTCGGGCGTCTTAACGGCGGCGATCCGCGCCTCGGCGGTGGCGCGCGCCGCTTCAAAGGCAAGATGCGCCCGGGCCAGATCCAGCACCGGCGGGCAGGCGGCAAGCAGCTGATCCATCTCTGCCCCGGCAGGGGCAAAAGCGCGGGTCGGCGCGGCGGTTGTGGCCTGGGCCGCATCATAGCGCTGACGCAGAGCTGCCGCCTGGGTCTGGGGCGGGGCATCCGCACCCGGCAGTTTTGCCACCTCCGCCTCCAGCGCCTGCACGGCCACCTCGGCAGCAGCGCGCTTGGGGGCATAGGTCGTCGCCGCCTGCAGCACCGCCGCGCCACGGCTGATCACATGATAGGTCGTGCCAGCCAGTTTCTGCGCCGCCTGATAGGCGCGGTTCTGCAACAGCTCTGACAGCGCCGCCTTGGCCGTCGCTACCTCCTGGCGTTCTGCCGCCACCAGATCCCCGGTAGCGATCAGGTTTTCCCGGTTCAGCACCCAGTCCCGCCGCCGTTTGATGGTTTTTTCATAGGCCGCCCGCCCGGCCTCATAGGCGGCAGCGCGTTTGGCATTGGCCTTGAGCGTGGCCACTGCCGCCGCCAGTTTGCCCGCCGCCCAATCGCTGTCAAAGCCACTGATGAAGCCCGCGATCTTGTCGATCTCGACCTGAATGCTTTCCTTGGCGGTAATTGCCGGGCTCAACGCCAGCGCCGCATCGCGCGATTGCACCAGCTTGCCGCTGGCGGTTGTCAACGCCGCCTTGGCCGCTTTGGCCTCGACAAAGAGCGCCAGTTTCTTGCGCGCTGCCACCACCTGGGTCTGGGCCGCGTTGAGCTTGGCGAGGCCAAGGCCAAAATCCAGCCCCGGCGCCTGCACCGCAGTATCCGCCTCCGTCAGCAGCGCAGTAAGAGCCAAAAGCTCCGCCGTTAGGCAATTGTCATGGGCAGCGCTGCCATCTTTCAACTCGGTTCCGATCACTGGCCCAAGGGCGCTGCGCTGGCTGGTGAAACTGGCCTGACAGGCAATGCGTTCCAGCACCCCCTCAAGCTGGGTGATGGCCGCGCCCAGATGGGCGCGCACCGCCGCCAGATCGGGACTGCCCCCCAGCGAGGCATCGCGACCCTTCTGCGCCTCGACCGCCGCCGCGGCCCGCAGGGCGGCAAAGCTGCCGCCGTCCTTGCCCTCGACATAGGTCGCCAGCTCCTCGTAGTTCTTGAAGGCGGCCACCACATCCTTGTCGACCGCGGCCAGCACATCGTCCTTTTTCAAAGCCGCCAGTTCGGCGCGCATCTCGATCAGATTTTTGGCCACATCCGCCGCGGCATCGCCCGCCGTGATGCTGGCAAGCGCGCCTTTGTAGTCGCGCGCCGCCCCCTGGGTGGCGGCCTGGCGCAGATAGGCATCCGCCGCCGCCAGCTCATCTGTGGCGGCCGTGGCCTGGGGGATCTTGCGCAGCGCCTCCAGCCGTGCCTCCAGCGCGTCGCGCTTGGGCTTATAGGCCTGATAGTCATCGGCGCGCTGCTTATAAGCGGGCCAATCGCCCTGGCTGGCGGCCAGAATACGGGTGGCGCCGTCAAATTTGCTCTGGCCTGCCGCCGTTGCAGCAGCGGCGGAATCCATCTCCATCCGGGCGATCACATCGGCAATGCCCGCCGTGCCGGCATGGGCCTTGAAATCCCCCAGCTTGGCATCAAAGACTCCGCGCAGGGCGACATATTCTTTGGCCTTGTCGCCGCGTTTGCGCAGATCGCTGGCCTCGCGCTCGGCCAGCTCCAGCGCCTGGGCTGCCTTGACCAGATCTGGCTGCACGCCCGGCTGGTTCGCCGCCAGCGCCGCCTGGCAACGCGCCATGCCGGCGCTCAGCAATGCTTTCACATTGGCCGGGTAGCTGCTGAAATAGGTGACATAGGCCTGCACCGCCTTCAATAGACCCTGTTTTGCAACCCAATAGCTGGCCGCCGGATCGCCATCCAGCTTCTTGGCCCGATCCTGCATCAGCTCCATCTTGTCGTGCAGCGCGGGCACCTGGTTCATCAACCGCACCGCCGCCTCAAAGTCTTCCTTGCCGGCCTCGTTCACCCCGTCGTCATAGGCCGCCAGCACCGCGTCAATGGCCGCCTGCACCGGGGCCCGGGGCGAGACCTTGCCGCGCACCGGCAGCACCCGGGTGGCCCGCACCTGCTGGATCGCCCGGTAATGGGCAAAATCATCCGCCAGGGCCTCCAGCGCATCGCCACGCGTCAAAAAGGAGACAATGCCGCTGGCGGCTTTTTTGAACTCAAACCGGGCCGCATCGGCCTCGGCCGCTGTGATCTCATCCTCCAGCGCCTGGAGCCTGGATTTGACCGGATCAACGCCTTTCAGCGCATGGGCCTTGATCGGCTGCAGCCGGGCCGCAAAGAGCGGATGCTGCTGTTCCCAGGTCTGCTTATCCAGGGTCAGCTGCTTCACGGCGGGTTCCAGCTTGGCCAGCAGGGCATCGGCCTGTTTGGCAGCCTTGTCGATATCCGCCACCTCTGCCGCCTCTGCGGGCGAGAGCAGCCCATCGGCCTGGGCAACCGCCCGGTCCCAGGGCTCGGGATGTGGCGTGCCAAAGGCGGCAATCAGCCCCTCGAGCTGCAGCAGGCTGCCGCGCGCCTTGTCGATCTTCTGCAGCGCCTGTTTTTTGGCCGGATCATCGGTGCTGTCCGCCAGCGGGGCTGCCAGATCCGGAGCCCCAGTCTTCTTGGCAGGCTCTGCGACCGGATCAGCTGCGGCCCCGGCGGTAGGATCTGGAGCCTGCTCCGGCTCAGCCGGGGGTGGGGGGGCTGCCGCTGGGGCTGCCGCTGGTTCTGCTTCTGGCCCGGCTTCGGGTCTTTCCTCAGGGGCAGGAGCAGGATCTGGGGCAGGGGCGTCCCTGCCCGATCCGCTATGTCCCGGTCCACTGTTTCCCGATGCCATATCCGGACCCGGAGGCGGAGGGGCGGGCGTTTCTGCCGACCTTGCTGCCGGGGCCGCCTCCAGCACCGGGCGCAGCCGCGCGGCAATCATATTGGCCTTGTCAAAATCGCCCGCGCGCCCTGCCTGCAGCGCCATATCCCAGGCGGCGCGCAGCTTGGGCGCACGCGGATCCTGCTGACGCTCCAGCCCGGCCACCAGGGGATCATAGCCGGTCACCACACTGTCCCAGGCCGCCTGAAGCTGGCCCTTATCCTCTCCGGCAGCCAAATTGGCCTCCTGCGCCCCCTGGGCCGCCTGCACCGCCTGCGCCAGTGGTGCAGCCAGTTGACCAAGCACCTTGAGCGCTCCGGCAAAATCGCCTGCCGCGGCCCGGTCCTGCGCCTCTGCCCAGAGCGCCTGAAGCCCCGCGATATCCCCATGGCCTGCCGCCAGCACCCGGCTCAGGTGCGGCTCCAGCTTGGCAGCCCCCTGCTGCCAGCGCGCCTCTGCCGGATCTGTTACCGGATCTGTTACCGGATCTGTTGCTGGGGCCGCGGCCTGTTGCGCGGCGATCTTGGCAATCTGTTTCAGTGCCGCTTCCAGCTGGTCCAGCAGCTTGGCCAGCTTGGTCCCGGCCTGTTTGCTTCCGTCCTCCAGCAACATCTGCGCCCGCCGGTGGCCCTCGGCGATCTTGCCCTGCGCCGGGCCTTGCAAACCGCCAAGCGCCTCTTGCACCGCATCCATCCGCGCCTGCAGAGCCGCTGTCTCAGCCGCGCTCAGCTGCGCCGCCTCTTGCGGTCTCTCCGCCGCTGCCGCTGCGGGTTCCGGGGCCGGGGCAACATCTGCATCCGCCTCAGTCGCATCCTCGGGATCCAGGGCAAACTCTGTCTCGCCGGGGGCCAGAACCGCCAGCTTCATGGCCATGCCCGTGCTGCGAAAGAAGATTCGGAAGTTTTTCACCAGCCCGGCCGGCGGGTCGCTGCGGCAGGCGAGTTTGACCAGCTGGCCATCCACGGTCAGGGTGCCATGGCAGGATTTTTGCGGCTGCACGCCATCGGTTTTCTTGACCTGCAGCAAGAGCTTATCTCCGCCCCGCTCCTTATGCATGATCAGGGCACAGTCTTCTGGTTTCTTACCCAGAGCCAGGGCAAAATTCAGCTCTTTATTGCGGGCCAGTTTAAACTTCTGCTTCAGCTCCTTTACGGATTCCACGTCTAACGGCACGGTCAACCCCCCAACTAATTAACTGATAATAGAACATAAAAAAGAGAGTGCGCGGCCTGACAGACCCAGGTCGCCCTCTAGACCCCCTGATCAGGATGCACTCAGATTGCCCCTTGGTCCAGTTTTTTACCCCGCCCGCCAGGTTTCATGCGGCAGGATCTAACCGGTCGGCACAGACCCGGTGACCTGCTGGAGCGCGGACGCAAAAACCCAGCCCGCGGCCTGCTGCCGCCCCCGCCTGTCAGCCAGATCGGAAACAGAAAACGCGGGACCCAAAGGCCCCGCGCTGAAAAAATTTAGGTGCTGAAAAGAGCTTGTCGACTCGCCACCACTCACGGTTTTTCCATAGCTGTCGGACTGACAGGGAGTGTAAGCGAAGCCAGATAAGTGTCAATATGACACTCTGCGTCACCCCCAAAACAGGAAGGCGGTTTACTTTTCAGCGCCACTCGGCAGAATGAGCTCCTATTATCGGCGCCTCAAAGCGCCACAAAGGATCACAAAAACCAATGACAAAACCCCATGTCTGAGATCTCCAAGCTGACCGAGCTGAGAAAGCTGCTTTTGAACATGGAACAGTCCATGGGGCTGCAGGATCTGTCGACAGTCGAGCGGGATGTCTATTACGCGGCAAGCGATCATGCCGTCCATGTTGGCGCCGTCAAGACCACGCTCCTGCAGGACCATGCGCTTCTGGCCAATGTCTCCCGTCCCACGTTTTTCCGCGCCCTGAAGTCGCTGCAGGGCAAAGGTTACCTGGAGCAATGCAAAAACTCTGTACGTGGTTATTATATTGTTAAGACACCAACGAGATAACCCAAGGTAGCAATACACGAGGGTAGCAATGGCGACAGAGACCACAGGAGCCGTTCTGAGACTGACAAAAGAGACAGGTATCGTCTCCCTGGCCTATCTGATTGCCTTTTTTGTCACCTTCGAAATCCTGATGCCGGTGCAGGCGCTGTTTTTCCCTGATTTCACCAGCCGTGCCAGCCTGCTGTTCCTGCCGCATGGGGTTCGGGTGCTGGCCGCCTGGCTGCTGGGCTGGCGCTCAATTCTGGGGCTCCTGCCCGGGGTTATCTTTGTGTTTTTCTATATGGCGGGCTGGGGTGCCCTGGCCCCCAGTCGCCTGGCGGCCATTGCCGTGGCTGTGACCATTCCCGCGCTTGTCTTTCAGCTGCTGCGTCTCTTGGGGCGGGATCTCAGCCCGGCGACGGGGCGCAGCCCCTGCTGGCTCTGCATCCTAGGCGTCGGACTGGTGATCTCCCTGCTCAGCTCGCTGCTGACCAACTATATCTTTGGCAGCGCCCCGGAGGATTACATCGCCTATCTGATCGGCGATGTCTTTGGCCTGTTCTTCCTGATGCTGATCCTGATGCTGATCTTTCGCAGCCTGCGCCGCTATCACATCTGAGCCAGCCCCCTCAGACTGGGGGGCCGCAGCCTGCGCCCAATCAGCCGGTTAGCCCGCCTGACGCAGATCCTGCCCGTCGTCCCAGCTGTCCTGCTCCCAACTGTCGTCCTGATCCTGTGCCGCCCCGGTCTCCTGGCCTGTCTCCTGGCCTGCCGCGTCACCGGTCCGAAAGCCCCCCAGCGCCGCATCCATCGCCTGCGCCTCCTGCGAGAGCCCCACACTGGAGGAGGTGACCTCTTCAAAGAGGGCTGCATTCTTGGTGGTGGCATCATCCAGATTGCCCATCGAGGCATTGATCTCTTTCAGACTGCCCGATTGCTCTGATGAGGCCTGGGAAATCTCCTGCATCAGGGTCGCAGCACTGGTCACCGAGCTGGAGATCTCTCCGATCACCTCACCGGTGCGCGCCACCAGATCGACGCCTATATCCACGTTCTCACCGCTTTCGGCCACCAGGTTGGAAATCTCCGTCGCCGCCTCCTTGGAGCGATGCGCCAGGGTGCGCACCTCCGAGGCCACCACGGCAAAACCCTTGCCCACATCGCCGGCCCGCGCCGCCTCGACGCCGGCATTCAGCGCCAGAAGGTTGGTCTGTTTGGCAATATTCTCAATCATGCCAATGATCTTGGCAATCTTCTCCGAGCTGCTCTTGATGCTCTCCATGGCCTGGCTGGTCTGTTGCACCACATCCAGGCTTTCATCGGCATTCTGGCGCGCCACTTGCACCGAGGCCGAGGCCTCCCCCGAGGCCGTGGCGGTCTGGGAAATCGAGACCGAAAGCTGGTTCACGGCCGCCGCCGTGCTGGCCAGGGTCTGGGCAGTGCGTTCGGAGCGGGTCGACAGATCGCGCGAGGCGGCGGAGATCTCCGAGGTGCCGCCAGCGATGGATTTGCCGCTGAGGCTGAGTCGGCTGACGGAGTGTTCCAGCCCTTCCAGGGCGGCGTTGAAATCGTCGCGCAGCTTGGCATAGCCGGGGCTCATCTCGGCCTGGATCCGGGTGGTCAGATTGCCCTGGGACAGCTGTGCCAGCCCCTCGCCAATGGCGTCAACAGCCGCCGTCTGATCTGCCTGGCGCTTCTCGCGCTCGGCCTCGGCGGCGGTTTCATTCTCGGCCTTTTCCACCAGCCCGTCGCGGAACACCGACAGCGCCCGGGCGATCTGGTAGATCTCGCTGCTGGCGCGGTCAAAGCCGCTCACCGGGCTCAGATCGCCTTCGGCCAGATGTTCGGTGGTTTCGCAGATCTTGGCCAGAGGCCGGGTGATCAGCACCCGGGTCAGGATCAAGGCCAGCACCAGCACCCCGGCAAAGCCCAGCATCAACATCTGCATGCGCTGCTGCGCCAGCCCCATCTGGCTGGTGATCCCGCCAGCCATCTCGGCAATCTCGCTCTGGCTGGTGGTGCTCAGATCGGCCGCGTGATGGGCAATGCTCAGCACCACCTCGGCGGTGTGTTCCGCCGCGACCGCCGCCGCCTGATCCGCTTTCAACGAGCCCACCTTAAAGGCCGCCATCCCCTGGGTCGGATCCGCCAGAGCAATCATGCCCTGCAATTCTGCCGCCAGGCTGCCCTCATTGAACTGCAGAAAACCCGTCAGTGCCTCGGCGGCCTGTTGGATCGGCGCAATGGTGGCCTCTGCTGCGGCGATATCCGCCGCCGCCACCACATCCAGGGCCGCCAGCTGGAAGCTGCTGACCGCCCCGGTCACCAGCAACAGCTCCTGCAGGACGCCAACCTGATTGTCCAACAGGCCCTGGATCGCCTGCTTGTTGTTGTCGCTGGCCTGGCTGGCCGCAATCGACAGGGTAAAGACCATCTTGTCCAGCGCCCGCGACAGCGGCGCCGAACTGGTCTGGCGTGCCTTCATCACCACCTTGCGGCTTTCTTTTTGCTCTTTGCGGCTGGCATTCAGAGTGCTGCGGAAAACCTCAACCCCGGCCCGCACGCGTTTGGCGCCAAAGGCATCCAGACCAATCTCTTCCAAGCGGTCCAGAATGGGTTCCAGATGGGTCAGCGCCTCGGTGGCCATGCGCTCCAGCTCCTTGCGGGTTTTTACATCGCGCACATGGCCCAGAGCCAGCGCCGCACCGGACAGAAGATTGATATCGCCGCGGGCTTCCAGCAGGGTTTGCAAACCGCCAAACTGTTTCTCCACCAGATCAACCAGCACCTCATCCACCTGGGTGATGGTGGCATCGCCCCCGGCCATCAGATTGGCATAGGCCTCATCGGCCACCAGCAGCAATTTGCCCTGCAAAGCCTCGCTATGGCCCTGCAACTCGGCCGTCTGGGTTTCGATCCAGGCCTGGTTGCGAAAGGCGCTGCGCCGCGCCGCCACCAGGCTTTTCAGGGTCTCCGCCGCATCCGCGGCCTCAACCTTAAACCCCTCCTGCTCCTGCCCCGGCAATCTGGCAATACTGGCGCTCAGGGCCTCGGCGGCCTGCGCCACGGTCTCTTCGGCGACGGCCAGTTCACGCTCATTGGTCGACAGCAAAATCCGGGTCATGGCGTTCTTGCTCTTGCTGGCGGATTCCCCCAGCTTCTGGCTCATCTCCAGATGAGGCAGCTTCTCGCCTGACAGTTCCTGCATCTGGCTGCCCACCGCAGTGAACACCATAGAGACCAGAACACCGCCCACCGCAGTGGCCGCCCCCAGCGCCAGCAGGATCAGGGTGATCTTGGCCCCGATGCTGGAAAAGGGCAGACGTCTGCCCGTCGCTTTGGCCGATTTCTGTACCGAGTGTTCTGCTGTCATAGCTTGCCGCGCCTTCACCTGTTTGCACCGGCTTCAGGAGCGCTGAAGCCAATATATCCTGGTCAATATCTCTCGATCACGGGCCGCAGATGCCGAAATCGGGCCTGACCGTTCCCCCTAGGCAGGCCACAAGAGAGTAAACGAATCCTATGCGGCAGCAAAAAAAGCATGAAAACTTTTAGCGATTCCCCTGGCCAGAAGCCGCTGAAAGCCGAGCGCGCGCCCTTGAAATTACAAATATCCAATAAGGTATATTATGT
>NZ_LIKT01000028.1 GCF_001294455.1 Phaeobacter sp. 11ANDIMAR09 | reverse complement strand
TCGGGGGGCAGGTCAAAGTTTAGAAAGCTCCGCCGCAAGGAAGGCGCTTTGCGACTGCATACTGAGAATGTTCGTCGTGGCGTCTGCCATGGTCTCAAGGTCATCTGGACCTGGTGGCTTAAACGAGCACTTGGGGCGGCAAAAAAGCGGGACAGGTCCATCCAGGGTCTCGCACTTAGCTTTATCATCGCCACCCTTCGCGCCATTATGCATGGTGAGGCCTGCTGCGTAGAGGGATCTGTTGCGCCAGGCACAACAGGTCAGAGAAATCTTTTAAAGCTCACTGCCAACGCTCCTTGTAGTGTCAGCTACTATGCCGCGTCAAGGCTAGGTTATTTGACGCCCAGGTCATAGCTGTCCCGCCGATCCAGTAGAAACGTGTACTCTTCACGCGTGCGGCGCAACGTTGCGCGGTCCAGCGTGATCACTCGGAACTCTTCTGCGGTCTGGGCAAACTGGGTCGGTGGTGTGTTCTCGTCCTGCCAGGGTGGGCAGAACAGCGAGTTGCCGTAATTCTCGCCGGCCCGGTTCAGCGACAGAAAGAACACCTGATTTTCAAGCGCGCGGGTCACGGCAAAGGGATGCCAGGTATGGAAGCTGGTGTCGCGATAATAGGCGCCACAGTGCAGGATGACATCGACCCCATGATCGATGACGAGCGTGCGGGTGAGTTCAGGAATTCTGATATCATAGCAGATGATCGGTGCCAGCCGGAAGCCTTTGACGTCAAACACGCAGAGACGGCTGCCGCGCTTGAAATACTCCTTTTCCATTGATGCGCCATATTGGGCGAGGTGCAGCTTGTCATAATAGCCAACCAGCTGCCCATCAACTCCGACAACGCCGATGCAGATAAATGGGCCGTTTTCACCTTGGCGGGCAAAGCTGAAGGAGATAAAGACACCAAACTCGATTGCCAGCGTGCGCCAGGCCTGAAAGGAGGCGCCCTGTAGGGGTTCGGCGATCTCATCCAATTCGGCAAAGGTCTCGCGCGCATAATCGATGCTGGACAGCTCGGGCAGGACCACAAGGTCGATCTTTTGGTCGCTTTGCAGGATTTTTGCGCGCACTTTGGCCACCGATTGCGCCAGATGCGCATCGCGTTCAGCGGCTGTTGTCATTGGCGGAATCTCAATTTGACAGGCCAGCAATGTCAGAGTTTCGGCTGCAGTCATGTTTTGTATGTCTTTCCGTTGGTTCGACAGCCCCGGATCTGTGGCCCCCTTTATGGTTGCGCTCCCCGGAGGCCGTAATCGTGATCGATCCTTGCGCCGATATTCTGGCCGCTATGAGCCAAAACGGCCAGTAGCCGTCAATGGTAAATCTGTTGAGCCGGCAATTTTTCCGAACCCGACCGCACCGTCTGGATGAGGCAAGAGGCGTCGTTTGGCGGTTTGTAGGCCAATGGTGTCGAAACCTTGCGCCAGCCTGTCGCAGAAGTGACGTCTTCCCACCAAGGACTGTCGTAACTGTGCCGCCTACAGAGAGGAAACGAACGGGGATTGCCACGGCTTGCTACAGATTGAAACAAAATATTGGATTTTGGATACAAATTGGTTTAGAGAGCTGAGAGCTTCGTATTGGAGGATACCAAAAGCCGATTCTGGTGCGCCCTGTTTCTCACCAAATGAAACCCGGTGCCACTACGTTTGTTCGGCCCGAGTGATCGACGCCTTCGGCCCAATGCCCCCAATGACTGAGCCAAAAATTAGCTCGAGATGTTTGCCCTCTCACAACATGGAGACCATGAGATGAAAACTCTGCTGAAAACCCTTGCGGCCAGCACGCTTGCCCTGCAGCTGGCAGCACCTGCTTTTGCTGACGACATCAAACTGCGCTTTGCCGGCGTGTTCCCGATTGATCATCAGGGCACCAAAATGATGGAGCAGGTCGCAGCTGACGTGAATGCTGCGGGTGTTGGTCTGGAGATGACCGTTTTCCCTGCCAACCAGCTTGGTTCGGGCGAGGCGCTGTTTGAAGATGTTGCGCGTGGCAACATCGATTTTGCTGCGGCCTTCATCTATTCTGACACCGACCCGCGCCTCGACTTCCTCAACATGCCGTTCCTGGTCAGCAACTGGGATCAGATCAACACCGTCATGCTGGACATGGACTCGCCCTACAACCAGATCCTGCAGGGCATCACCGATGAATATGGCGTGCGCGTCATGGCCGCCAACCCCGAAGGTTTTGTCGGCATCGTCGCCAACAAAGAGCCCACCAACTGGAACAACTTTGACGACAAGGGCATGAACATCCGCGTTTGGTCGTCCAACACCGTGAAATCCATGGTTGAGCTTCTGGGCTTCCGCGCCACCACTATGGCTTGGGGCGATATCTTCCCCGCGCTGCAGTCCGGCATTGTTGACGGCGCCATCTGCTGCACCAAGACCGCGACCTACTCGATCTTTGCCCAGTCCGATGTTGGCACCCACTTTGTTGAGTACAACTCGATCCTCGAGCAGACCTTCTATTACGGTTCCGAGCGCGCCCTGGCAAAGCTGAACGACGAACAGCGTAACGTGATCCAGGCTGCGATGGCCAAAGCCTCGGCTGACTTCTTTGCCTACAACCGTGAGCATGACGCCAAGTTCGGTGAGAAGCTGATCGAAAAAGGCTACACCATCCTGCAGCTGACCCCTGAAGAGCAGCAGGCGATGGCCGAGCACGTGCGCGAAAACATCTGGCCTGCAATGGCATCTGATGTTGGCCAGGACACTCTGGACCGCGTCAAAGCCGCCGTTAAATAAGATACCAATCAGGGCTGGCGGTGATACCGTCAGCCCTGATTGACATTTCCGGGCAGCAGTGATCAGACAGCTGACTGATCAAAAGATACCAAAGGCCAGACCTGCGTATCTTGTTCCGCTTTGACAGGCCCGCTGACAAAGTCACTGAACACCCGGAAACGAGGAGGGAAACATGACACGCGTAACGGATGAACTGCCCAGGTTCATCGGAGTTCCGATGAATTGGGCCTTGGTCATAATGAAAGCCATCGTCATTTTTTCCGGCGCCTTGATGGGGGTCACCTTTGGGGCCGTTGTTATCGTGCGATATGGCTTCGGGGGCGATCTCTTTGCCTACGAAGAATGGTTGCTGGCGATCAGTATCGTTGGTTTCTTTGCCGGGGCGGTGCTGGCGTCGGAACGCAGGCTGCACATCAGCGCGGATATCCTGGGGATCATCATCCAGAACCCCCGCGCAATCTGGTGGCGTGGCTTTGTGGTGTTGGCGATCGAGCTGATCGTGACCCTGTTTATCGTTTATGCTTGCTACTTGTCGCTGGCCGATGATTTCTCCTTCCCGCGTTTGCGCTCTACGCCGGCCCTGCGCATTCCCTTTGTCTCCTGGCGCATTGCGATCATGATCGCCTTTGGCTTCATGTCGATGTATTCCGCCGCCTATCTCTACGTCCACATCCGCAAAGGGCTGGGACTGCCTCTTAAATCAGACCAAGCCGAGGGCCTTGCACAGTGATTATTATTGGAAGCCTCGTCATCGTCTGCGCCATGCTGTTGCTGGGTGTCAGCGTCTTTGTCGCCTTTGGATCGGTGCTGATGTTTATCGCCCTGGTAGGGGATCAATCCATCACCGGCTATCTGCCAACTGGTGCGACCGGCATCCGCTCGCTGGTTCTATTGGCGATCCCACTGTTCATGATTGCCGGCGGCGTCATGGAAAAGGGTCGGATTGCGGCGCCGCTGGTATCCCTGGCGGAAATGTTCATTGGCCACCTCAAAGGCGGCCTTGCTGCCGCAGCGGTTCTGGCCTGTGGCGTGTTTGGCTCGATTTCTGGAGCCGCAAACGCGACACTCACCTGTATTGGTGGCATCATGATGCCGCATCTGCGCAAGGCAAATTACCCGGCTGGGCAATCCGCGGCCTTGCTTGTCTCCGCCAGCCCGCTGGGGCTGCTGATCCCGCCAAGTTCCTCGCATATTCTGTATGGCTGGGTGGCGCAGCAGCACGTGCTGAAATGCTTCCTGTCGACAGTGATCCCGGCGATCATCCTGATCACATTGTTGATCATCACCAACCAGTTCATGCTGCGCAAATATGACGATATTCAGCTGACGCAACGCCCCAGGCCATTTCTGCCAACACTAAAAGCACAGGGTCGCGTTGCCGGTCCGGCCCTGATGATGCCAATCATCATCCTGGGCGGCATCTATGGTGGCATCATGACCCCAACCGAGGCCGCAGGCATCGCCGTGGTCTATGCGATCCCGGTTGCAATCTATTTCTACAAGGGCCTGACTTGGAAAACCCTGGCGGAAACCATCAAGAGCTCGGGCATCACCATCGGCGTGGTCATGACCATGATCTTTATGGTGCTGATCGTCTCGGACAATCTGATTGCCCAGGGCGCGCCACAGATTGCCAAGGATCTGGTCTATTCCGTTTCTGACAACCCAATCGTGATCTTGCTGATGATCAATGTCGTGATGATCCTGATTGGGATGCTGATGGACGATATCTCGGGCCTGCTGCTGTCGACACCCATCCTGCTGCCGATTGCGCAAAGCGTTGGCATGGACCCGATCCATTTTGCGGCGGTGATTGGTGTGAACCTCGGCATGGCCAACATCACGCCGCCGACGGCACCACTGCTCTACCTTGGCGCGCAGATCACCGACACCCCAGTGGCCAAGATGCTCTGGCCGACTTTGGTCTTTATCGTCTTTGCTTGGTTGCCAACGCTGATGTTGACCACCTTTGTTCCATCGCTGGCTCTGTGGCTGCCGGAACTGCTTTTGGGCTAAAGGTCGCAGATATCCCCGGTAAGCGCTGGGGAGGGGAATACCCGAAAGAAAACCGGCGTTTATCGCCGGTTTTCATTGTTTTGGGATCTGGAAACGGCTTTGCCGCCGGCACTGGCAGCTCACAGGTATGAGATGATTGAGACAGTCAGAATCATCGACAAACCGGCCAGGACAAAGCCGGAGTACTGAATACCATTTCGGACTTGCAGGGACATAAAAGCTCTCCTTGGTTACGTGCTTCTAACGCAGACCTAACAACCACAAGGTATCCTAAGAAGAGCCTGTCTTTGCAGACCAGCTATGCAGCGCTTGAAGGGCCGGTATCGGGTGGAAGTATTTTCGGCCGTGACACGAAAATAGATATTGGATTTTGGATACAATTTGTGCAATATGCTGACAGACCACTACTTCTGTGCGTGAAATCCACCGGAATCAGCCTGCTGAAGTGACATCGCTTGCCAGGGGTGGCAGCCGCCGCCCCCTTGGTCAGAGCCCAAACAGACGCCAGGCCCTTGTGCTGGCGAAACAGATAGGAACTGTTATGTCTCAGAACGTTTTTTCGGGCACCATGCCTGCCCTGATGACCCCCTGCAAAGCCGACCGCACGCCGGACTACGACGCGCTGGTCAAGAAGGGCAAAGAGATGATCGCGGCCGGCATGTCGGCGGTGGTCTACTGCGGCTCGATGGGAGATTGGCCGCTGCTGAGCGACGAAGAACGTATGAAGGGTGTGGAACGCCTGGTTGACGCGGGTCTGCCGGTTGTTGTTGGCACCGGCGCAATCAACTCAAAATCTGCCGCGGCCCATGCCGCCCATGCGCAAAAAGTCGGCGCTGCTGGGCTGATGGTGATCCCCCGTGTCCTGTCGCGCGGCACCTCGATTGCGGCGCAAAAGAACCACTTCAAGGCCATTCTGGGCGCAGCGCCTGATGTGCCCGCGATCATCTACAACAGCCCGGTCTATGGTTTTGCCACCCGCGCGGAACTGTTCTTTGCCCTCCGCGCCGAGCATAAGAACCTGATTGGGTTCAAGGAATTTGGCGGCAAGGATGATCTGCGCTACGCCGCTGAAAACATCACCAGCCAGGACGATCAGGTGACACTGATGGTTGGTGTCGATACCGAAGTCTACCACGGTTTTGTCAACTGTGGCGCCACCGGGTCGATCACCGGCATTGGCACCGCCCTGCCAAAAGAAGCGTTGCTTCTGGCGGCCCTGGCGCAGAAAGCCGCCGCCGGCCATGCCGAAGCCCGTATGCGCGCGCTTGAGCTGGAAGAGGCCTTTGGCGTGCTGGCCAGCTTTGACGAGGGCACCGACCTGGTTCTCTACTACAAGTACCTGCTGGTGCTGAACGGTGAAGAAGAATACCGCCTGCACTTCAACGAAACCGATGTGCTATCGGATGCGCAACGCAACTATTGCGAACAGCAGTATACCTTGTTCCGGAACTGGTTTGCGGACTGGAGCAAGCAGGGCGGAGTGATCGCTGAATGCATGTGATCGACAGCCATACAGGCGGAATGCCCACACGGGTTATTCTGGATGGCGGTCCTGACCTTGGGTCAGGGCCGCTATCGGCGCGCGCAACAGAGCTGTCGGAAGACCATCAGGAATTTTGCAACGCGATCCTGTTTGAGCCGCGCGGCCAGGCCGGCATGGTTGGTGCCCTTTTGGTCGAGCCTATTGATCCCGACTGCGTGACTGGTGTGATCTATTTTGATGCCGATGCGGTTTTGGGCATGTGTGGTCATGGCACCATTGGTCTGGCGGTCACTCTGGCCCATTTGGGGCGCATCGACATCGGCACCCATAAGTTCGAGACGCCGGCCGGGGTGGTCACTATAGACCTGCACGACAATAACACCGTTTCCGTCACCAATATCGAAAGCCGGGTGGTCCATCCCGACGTCACAGTCGAAGTGAAGGGCCAGGGTACCTTTACCGGCGATATGGCCTATGGCGGCAATTGGTTCTTCATCGCCCGATCGCCGATTGAGGTCTCAGCCGAGCAGATCCCGCCCCTGACAGAACTCGCGGTACAGATCCGCGCTGCCTGCCACCAAGCCGGGCTGGCGGGACCAGATGGCCAGCGGGTGGATCATGTGATCCTGAGCGGCGACAGCCCCTGTGACGCCGTACTGCGCCGCAACTTTGTTCTGTGTCCGGATGATGAATATGACCGCTCTCCCTGTGGAACGGGCAGCTCTGCCTTTGCCGCCTGTCTGGCTGCCAAGGATCAGCTTGCCGCGGGAGAAGAGATCACCCTGGAAAGCGTGATTGGCAGCTCTTACCAGCTGTCCTATCAGCCAGGGTCCGCAGGAGGTGTGATCCCGCGCATCACCGGGCAGGCACATGTGATGGCCGACAGCAGGCTCATCTTTGCCGAGAATGACCCGTTTCGCAGCGGCATCACCCTGTAGACACTCTGTTTGACATGTCACGGGGCAGATCTCTGCCTCGTGTCCTGGCTCCAATCAAAAGGCAAACCCCATGTCGCAAGATATCATTGTTCTCGGTGCAGGCGTTGTCGGGATCAGCATCGCTGTCGAACTGGTTCGGCAGGGTCACAGGGTCAAGGTTCTGGACCGCAAAGGTATCGCGGCTGAGGCCTCGCAGGGGAATGCCGGAGCCTTTGCCTTTACTGATGTGATGCCGCTGGCGGCGCCGGGCATCATGCGCAAGGCGCCAAAATGGCTGTTGGATCCCTTGGGGCCTCTTTCGGTTCCGCCGCGCTATGCGCTGAAGATTGCGCCCTGGATGTTGCGGTTTTGGCGGGCCAGCTGGCAGGATCGCCATGATGCGTCGATAGTTGCGCAAAGCGCCCTAATGAACCTGTCCAAGGCCGCGCTGGAACGTCAAATCGTCAGCACCAAAGGCGAGGCTCTGATCCAGAGAAACGGTCAGATGCAGCTCTTTGAGGGCGAAAAGCAATTTCGCGACAGCCATCCCGGCTGGGAAATCCGGCGGCGGCACGGGATCACCTTCGAGTTTTTCGAAACCCCCGAGGCCATTGCCGAAGTTCAGCCCGGACTGGACCGCCGCTTTACCCATGCAGGCTATACGCCGGACTGGATTAACACCTCGGACCCAAAGGCCTGGGTCGACCATCTGGCCCAGGTATTGGCCCGGGCCGGCGGAGAGGTGATCCAGGATGAGGTGCAGCGTTTGACGGCGACGGAATCAGGTGTTGCACTGAGCTGTCGTGCCGGGGACATCTTCGCGGATAAGGTTGTTTTGGCTGCGGGCGCCTGGTCCCATAAGCTGGCCAAAACACTGGGCGACTCCATCCCGCTGGAGACTGAGCGGGGCTATAACACCACCCTACCGGCTGGGTCCTTTGATCTGCGGACCCATCTGACCTTTGGCAACCACGGTTTTGTGGTTAGCCGCATCAATGGCGGTGTGCGCGTCGGCGGTGCGGTAGAGCTGGGCGGATTGAATTTGCCACCCAATTACAAGCGTGCCGATGTGCTGCTGGAAAAGGCGGCGCGTTTCCTGCCAGGGCTTCAGACCAGCGGTGGCAGCCAATGGATGGGCTTTCGTCCATCGCTGCCAGACACGCTGCCGATTATTGGCCACGCTAAAGCCTCCAGACATGTTGTCTATGCCTTTGGCCATGGCCATCTGGGGCTGACCCAGTCCTCTGCAACAGCCGAACTGGTGCGCGATCTTGTGGCCGATCGCAAGACCGCTATCCCGCTGACCCCCTATCGCGCAGATCGCTTTTAACAGAGAAAGAGGTGCCAGAGGCACCTCTTTCTTTGCAAATTGCTTCTTCAGCACATCGCCTGCAGGTCCTCATATAGCGCCTGCGGAATTTCCACATAGCCGCGCGCCAGGTTGCGCGCCCGGGCCGCAAAGCGGCGCTGCGATGGCAGCCGGGCACCCTGATCGACAATATCCGCAAACAGTCGCTCGGCGCGGGCGTCATTCTCAGCGACCCTGCCGCCACTGAAATGGGCCGGATCAAAGGCCAGTAGGATTTCCCCATGATAGGGGGCTCCGCCGGTGCCCGCAGCAAACTCCATACTCTCAAGGCTGGTGAGATCATCAATCAGTGGCCCTGCCAGCAGTTCGATCATGATCGACAGTGCCGATCCTTTGTAACCGCCAAAGGTCAGCATGGCGCCATCCAGGGCGGCCTGGGGATCCGTCGTGGGGTTCCCTGCCTTATCGATGGCAACCCCTTCGGGCAGCGGCTTGCCTGCACGTTTGTAGAGTTCGATCTCACCTCTTGCAAAACCACTGGTGGCAAAGTCAAAAGTAAAGGGATCCCTACTACGGCGGGGCCAAGAAAAGGCCAGAGGGTTGGTGCCAAGCGATCCTCGCTTTCCGCCCGCAGGAGCGACCCAGGAATGGCTGGGGACCATGGCCATTGCAGCCAACCCCTGGGACGAGAGCGCTTCAACCTCAGGCCAAAGCGCCGAGAAATGAAAACAGTTGTTCACCGCTAGGGCGGCAATACCGTTTTTGCGGGTCTTTTCAATCAAAGAGGGCAGGGCCTGTTCGAAAGCCAAGAGCGACATTCCACCTCGGGCATCTGCCCTTACAATGGCATTGTCTCCGGTCTCGATCACAGGGGCAACATGGCCGTCAATCTTGCCCGCCTGCATCGTTTGAGCACACATAAGCAGGCGAAACAGCCCATGCGACTGACAGTCATCCAGCTGGCAAGTATAGAGCATCGCCGCGATGGACTGCGCATGCGCCGAACCATAACCAGCACGATCCAGTACCGACAGGCTCAGGCTCTTGATTTCCTGCAACGCAAGTTGTTTCATTTTTACCATGCAAACTGCCCTTATCTGAATTTCAGGATATTGGATACAATACACTTGCATCAAGTTTCAATCCGAACGAAGCGTTTATCTGGCAACGGAGTTGATGTATCCCCGTGATGCTGCGTAGATTTGATCCAAAATACAAATGAGGGAGTTACGATGGCAGGCGCGCGCGTGGTCAAGAAACAGAGCCTACCTGAAATGATTGCTAGTGATCTGAGGGAACGCATCCTGAGTGGAGAGCTGGCAGAGGGCGAGGCGATCCGCCAAGAGCTTTTGGCTGAGGAATACGATGTGTCGCGTATGCCAGTGCGCGAGGCGCTGAAACGTCTCAATGCCGAAGGCCTGGTCCTGTGGGAAAACAACCGTGGCGGCTCCGTGGTGAAGCACTCGCTGCCCGAGATCGGCGAAATCTTTGACCTGCGCCTGCTGATCGAGCTTGATCTGTTTCGCCGATCCATACCTCAGATGGGCGAGGCCGACTTTGCGACCTGTGAACGGATTTTGACCGAGATGGAAAATTCCGATGACATCAGCCAGTGGGGCAAGCTCAATTATAGCTATCACATGGCGCTCTATGCGGCAGCGGACCGGCGGATGTCGAATGAATTTCTGGAGCGGCTGAGCCTGCATTCAGACCGCTATGTCCGTATCCATCTCAGCGTGATGAAGCAGCGAGAACCCGCCAAGGAAGAGCACCGCCAGTTGTTGGCCCTTGCCCGCAACGGCGAGGTTGCGGCGGGAACGGCACTGCTGGAACAGCATATCCTGCGCACCAAGACCGAGCTTTTGGAAATGATCGCTGCGCAACGCAAAACACCATCGCGCTAAGACGGACAAGCGGCCTCAGTGCCGTAACACAGCGACCTCGGCCCGGTACGATCAAAGAGAGATCATTGGCGTGTCCCGTTGCGCAGGACGCTGCGCAACGGGATCTTGTTTATACCGACTGCTCTGGAACCAGCTGATCCGCAAGGTTCTGATAGCAGACCGGACGCAGGAAGCGGCGGATCGACAGAGTACCAACCGAGGTGGCGCCAAAGTTTGTAGAGGCCGGGTAGGGGCCGCCATGCACCATGGTGTCGCTGACCTCAACGCCCGTTGGGAAACCATTGGCCAGGATACGGCCAGCCTTGCGCTCCAGCACCGGCATCAGCCTTTTTGCGGCCTCCATATCGCTGTCGTCCATGTGTAGCGTGCAGGTCAGCTGCCCCTGCAAACCCAGGGCGATGTCGCGCATTTCCGCGTCATCTTCGGCAACCACGATGAGACCAAGCGGGCCAAAGACCTCCTCGGCTAGGGCTTCGTTTGCCAGCCAGTTCTTAGCAGTGGTCTGATAGAGGTAGGGCGTCGCATCGCGCAAATCGCAGGTTGTTGTCAGCAGTTCCTGCACACCACCGGTATTGACGATACGCTTCTGCCCGTCGCGATAGGCTGCGGCGATCCCATCGGTCAGCATGGTCTGGGCAGACATCTCGCCCAAGGCCTTCTGCGCCGCCGTTGCAAAGGCCTCTGCCGCGCCACCGGCCCGCACAATCGCGATTCCGGGGTTGGTGCAGAACTGACCGGCCCCCATGCAGAGCGACCCGGCCCAGCCTTCGCCAATTTCCGTCCCGCGTTTTGTCAGCGCGCCTTCCAGAATGAACATCGGATTGACCGAGCCCAGTTCACCAAAGAAGGGGATTGGCTCGGGGCGCGCCGCGCAAAGATCAAACAGCGCACGACCACCTGCCAATGAGCCGGTAAAGCCCACGGCCTTGATCAGCGGGTGCTGGACCAGAGCCGAGCCCACCTTGCGGTCCCCCCCCTGAATAAGGCTGAACACGCCGGGGTTCATGCCGCATTTTACAATGGCTGCATGAATGGCTTCGGCAATGATTTCACCGGTGCCGGGGTGGGCGGAGTGACCTTTAACCACAACCGGGCAGCCTGCCGCCAGCGCCGCTGCGGTGTCACCGCCGGCGGTCGAGAAGGCCAGGGGAAAGTTGGACGCACCAAAGACCGCGACCGGACCGATGGGGCGCTGGACCATCTTCAAATCAGGACGTGGCAGTGGTTGGCGCTCGGGCAGCGCTTCGTCATGGCGACAATCGAGGTACTCCCCCTCCTCGATATGATTGGCAAACATACGCAGCTGACCTGTGGTGCGGCCACGCTCGCCCTGCAGGCGGGCTTCGGGCAGACCGGTTTCCTGGGTGCCGATCTCGGTGATGGAATCGCCACGGGCCTCGATTTCATCGGCAATGGCGTTCAGAAACTTGGCGCGGGTTTCACGAGAGGAATAGCCAAAATCCCAAAAGGCCTGCTCAGCCGCCTGCACGGCTGCCTCGACATCTTGGATACGCCCAATGGCATAGTTATGGCTGGGTCCATGCGCCGGGCTGGAGGCAAAGGTCGCCTCGGCTGACACCCAGTTACCTGCAATCAGGTGTTTCCCGTGGGGAGAGAAGGTCATGTCTGTCTCGCTTTTGGATCGGAGTTTGTGGATATTGTATCCAATATTTTCAACCAAGGAAAGCCTTAATCCGCAACAATGTAGGGGATAGGCAGGTGCAGGTAGCGCGCTCCCTTGTGAGCGATACATGAACTGCGACTCTTGTTGGCCTGGTGTTGTCACCTTAACAGCGTGACCAAGGAAAAATCCCGATGCTCGTATTTCAAGCTGCCCGTGTGACGGCATTCCAAGCGTCGAAAGCCTCGAGACGGTGGTATCGAATTGTTAAGGCAGAGCGACGGCGGGCTGGAACGGAGAAGCAATTTCGGATGGCAGAGTGAATTGATACGAACCGCTGTAGGTTTCCTGGCGAGCGATATCCCTGCATCGCCCTTTCCCGCTTTCGAAATGCCAAGTGGCTGTTCTCGGCCCGGTTGTTGAGGCCTTTGTGCGACCGATGCTCAACGCCCGGCGCGATCTCACGTTTGGCTGCACCATAAGACCTCAGCTTGTCCGTGATGATACGTTTTGGCGCGCGCTCCTGCTTTTTCATCAACCTGTGAAACAGGCGTTTCGCTGCTTTCTTATCGCGCTTTCGTTGAAGAATTTCATCCAAAACAACGCCGTTCTGATCAACGGCCCGCCACAGCCAAAATCTCCTGCCTTTGATCTTCACGACGACTTCGTCCAGATGCCAAATGTCGCCGGGCACTGGCTGTCGCTGACGCAATTTGCGCGCAATGGATGGGCCAAATTTCGCAACCCATCTGCGGATGGTCTCGTACGAAACATCAATCCCACGTTCCAGAAACATCTCTTCAACCTCGCGAAGGCTGAGGTTGAAACGACAATATAGCCAAACAGCGTGAGTGATAATCGCTGGTGGAAAACGATGACGCTTGTAGCTGATTGATTGTGTGCTCATCCGAGATGCCTACGAGCAAATGTCGACGTCGGCAACGAGGACAGCTTTATGTGACAACACCCCCTTCAGGGATGTCAGCGATCACCACTGTTTTCCAACGCCTGGCGCCAGGGGATCACGTGATCCTGCCTGCCGCCGTTTATTCCGGCCTGCGAGATTGGGCGAACCAGCATGGTCGCCTCTGGGGGCTGACCTTCAGCTTCCTTCCCGACTTTGACGCGTCGGCGGTTGCTGCCGCCATTTTACCGGGCAAGACCAAGCTCATCTGGGTGGAAACCCCGAGCAACCCGACCTGGATCGTATCTGACATTGAGGCCATTGCCGAGGTTGCACATGCGGCGGGGTGTTTGGTGGCAATCGACAGCACGGTCTCCACCCCAATCCTGACACAGCCCATCGCCCATGGGGCGGACATCGTGATCCATTCTTGCAGTAAGTATCTGAATGGGCATGGGGATCTGATTGCAGGAGCGGCGATTGTTGCACCTGGAAAAGAGCATGTTCTCAAGGAAATGGCGGCACTTCGGAATGCCTATGGGGGCGTTGTCGGCAGCTTTGAGGCCTGGCTCTTGCTACGCGGGATGCGAACCTTGGCTCTGCGGGTCAAAACCAGTTCGGCCAATGCGCTGAAGATGGCCCAGTTTCTGCAGGCGCACCCCGCCGTTGAAAAGGTTCTCTACCCCGGTTTGCCGAGTCATCCACAGCATCAGATTGCATGTCGTCAGATGAACGGTGGCTTTGGTGGAATGCTCTCATTTCGTCTGAAAGGGGGGGAGAATGCGGCCAAATCGATTGCTGCACAAGTCCGGGTCATCCGGCAGGCCATTTCGTTTGGCAGTACTGAAACCGTGATCGAACACCGGGCCGGTATGGAGAGCGCAGATTCACCAACCCCGCGTGATTTGCTCCGTCTTTCTGTTGGTATCGAAAATATTGATGAGCTCATTGCAGATTTGGAACAAGCCCTGAATTCCGTCATCGGCTGATCGGCAAGGAAACTTCACCATGACAATCAAAAACCGCCTCGAAGAGCTTGGCCTTGTTCTGCCGCCGCCACCTGAACCCGCAGCACATTATCGCCCATGGGTTCGGGATGGTGATATCATCTATCTGGCCGGACAGACCCCCAAAAAGGGCACAGAGCTGCAATACATTGGCCAGGTCGGGGCGGAACTGGACCTGAATGCCGGACGGGCTGCGGCAGGGCTTTGTGCTCTGCGGCTGCTCTCTGCCCTTCAGGAGGCTGTGGGAGATCTAAACAAGGTCACACAGATCTCCAAGCTGACCGTTTTCGTGAACGCCGCACAGGGGTTTGCCGACCACCCCAAGGTCGCAAACGGGGCCTCTGATCTGATTTCCGCGGTGATGGGGGATGTCGGTCTTCACGCACGATCAGCTGTCGGAGTGTCCTCTTTGCCGGGCAATGCCGCGGTTGAGGTCGAAATGATCGCGCGCTGTCAATGACGGCGCTGAGTGCAATAGAGAGGCTCGCACCTTGGGCGGGCCGACTAAGCACAGGGCTACCAAGAGCTTCTGACATGAAACCTAACAGAAATATCAAACGCCTGGATCGCCGGTCCACAGGTTGCGACTGCGTCGTGCCGGAATGCTGATTGGTCCCCCATTGGGACGCGTCGCATACGGACATTCAATCAGCAGGACTAACCAAATGAACGCAACTTCAGGGGCGCAGCCCCTTCGCATTGCCATTGATATCGGTGGAACCTTTACCGACACGGTTTTGCTTGAAGGTGAGGACAGAATCCTTGCCTCAACCAAAACACTAACAACCCATGCAAACCCCGCCGATGGCGCCATGGAGGGGGCAAGGCGGGTGACTGAGACCGCCGCGCGCAAACTGTCAGACGTGACGGGATTTATCCATGGAACGACACTGGCAACAAATGCCTTGATCGAGCGGCGCGGCGCTGAGGTTGCAACCATCTGCACCGAAGGTTTTCGCGATATTCTTGATATCGGTTACGAGCGTCGGTATTCGCAGTATGATATCAATCTTGAAAAGCCCGATCTGCTGGTGCCGCGCGAACGGTCTTTTGTCATCAGCGAGCGTATGTCCGCCGAGGGGGAGGTTCTCATCCCAATGGAGGATGGGGCGATTGATGCTCTGCTTGCGCAGATTGATCGTAGCGGTGTGGACGCCATCGCCATTTGCCTGATGCATGCCTACGCCAATCCGGCACATGAAATCAGGCTCCGCGACCTGCTTGCTGAACGCCGCCCCGGTCTGACGGTCTCGATTTCATCCGAGGTCAGCCCCGAGGCACGCGAGTTCGACCGTCTTTGCACCACAGTTGCCAATGCCTATATCCAGCCGCTGATGGAAAGCTATCTTGCCCGGTTCGTGGCTCAGTTCGAAGCTGAAGGCGTCACCTGTCCGATCCTGATGATGACCGCAGGCGGGGGAATGTGCACGGTCCAGACTGCTTCTCGTTTTCCAATCCGGCTGGTTGAAAGCGGCCCGGCGGGTGGGGCTATTCTGGCGGCCCGCGTTGCTGCCCATGCGGGCCTAGATGAGGTTTTGTCATTTGATGTCGGTGGCACCACGGCCAAACTCTGCCTGATCGACAATGCTCGCCCACAAACTTCGCGCGCGTTCGAAATCGCCCGTGCCGCCCGGTTCATCAAGGGATCTGGCATGCCGGTTCGTATTCCGGTGATTGAAATGATCGAAATCGGCGCAGGCGGAGGATCCATCGCGGGTGTGGACCGGCTGGGCCGCTTGACGGTTGGCCCCAGATCAGCGGGTTCTGAACCGGGACCGGTGGCCTTTAAACGTGGCGGCACCGAACCCACGGTCACTGATAGCGACATAACCCTAGGGTACATCGTGCCAGATACCTTTGCCGAAGGTCACATTGAGCTGGACCCTGAGGGTTCCAAAGAGGCACTGACCCGTGTGATTGGCTCACGACTGAATTTGGACGCTGTAGCCACTGCTGACGGGGTAAGCCGCATCGTGGATGAGAGCATGGCATCCGCGGGCAGGATGCATGCTGTGGAATCTGGCAAGGATCTGGGGCCACGCACCATGATTGCCTTTGGCGGCAACGGCCCGTTGCATGCCACGCGTGTAGCGCGTTCAGCCGGGGTGTCACGCATTGTAATTCCGCCCAACCCGGGGGTGGGGTCGGCTGTTGGATTTCTCTTTGCGCCCGTGTCGTTCGAAATTGTCAGGTCGCGCTATGCGCTGTTGGGCAGTATGGATTTGGACGACATCAACCAGCTGTTCGAGAACATGGTTGCCGAGGCCAAGGGAGTTGTTTCGCAGGAGGCGGGCAACGCCGAGGTCGAGGTGCTACGCACTGCCTTCATGCGCTACAACGGACAAGGCCATGAAATTGAAATCGCATTGCCGGATCGCTTGCTGTCTTCGGCTGATGTGGCACCTTTGACCACGGCATTCGAGGATGAATACCGCAAGCAGTTCTCGCGCCCGGTTCCGGGCATGAAGATCGAGATCCTGAACTGGTCAGTCCGGGTTGCCACGAAAGATGGTCGAATCCCGCCTGCGCCTCAGGCTCCTGATAATAAGGCCTTTGTCGCCTACGAAACCCGCCCAATCACCTGTGACGTCGACGGCACCACCAAAGAAGCCGCTTTTGTTGCGCGTGCGGATCTTAGCCCCGGTGATATCGTTCCAGGACCGGCATTGATCCATGAACCCCAGACCACAACGCTTGTCTCAGTTGATTTCACTGCCGAGGTGGATGCCATCGGAAATCTTGTCCTGATCCAAACTCAGAAAGGAGGCGCACTATGAGTGTTGATCTCTCTCAGGCCAAAGCATCTCCCCTTTCTGCGGCGCGCTTGCAAGTCATGTGGAACCGCCTGCTGTCGGTCGTCGAAGAGCAGGGGCAAACCCTGATCCGCGCGGCCTTTTCGCCGATCGTGCGCGAATGTGGTGACATTTCCGCCGGGATTTTTGATGTCGATGGTCGCATGCTGGCCCAGGCAGTGACCGGCACGCCGGGCCATATCAACACCATGGCCGAAGCGGTTTTGCATCTGCGGGGGCGCTTTGCCCTGGAAGACATGAAGCCCGGCGATATCTACATGACGAATGATCCTTGGCTTGCCTCGGGGCATCTGAACGATTTTTTACTGATGATGCCAGCCTTCAAGGAGGGCAGGGTGGTGGGCTTTACTTCCTGCACCTCGCATTTGGTCGATCTGGGTGGATTAGGCATGGGGCCAGAAGGCTCTGACATCTATGATGAGGGCCTGCTGATCCCGCCTTGCAAGCTGGTCGAGGCAGGTACGCCCAATGCACTGTTGATGGATATCGTGCGCGCCAACTCGCGTGAGCCCGTTGCCAACGAAGGTGATATCTATGCGCTGATTGCCTGTTGTGAAGCGGGGGTGAACCGACTGGTCGCAATGATGGAGGAATTCGGCACAGATGATCTTTATGCCCTTGGGGACTACATCATCGAGATCTCGCGGAAAGGGGCGATTGAGGCAATCTCAGAGGTGCCGACCGGCGTCTATAAAAACATGCTAAAGATGGATGGCTATGAGAATGAGCTGGAGTTGCACGCAACACTGACCGTGACCAAAAACAGTATGCATGTGGATTTCACCGGGACCTCAGGCCTTTCCAAAAAGGGCATCAATGTGCCGCTGAACTATGCTACGGCTTACACAGTTTTTGCGCTGCGCTGCCTGGTCGGTCCGGACATTCCCAACAATGCGGGGTCTCTGGCGCCATTCACCGTCGAAGGGCCCAAGAACTGCATCCTAAATGCCCAGCACCCAGCGCCCGTTGCAATGCGGCACACCCTGGGTCAAGTCACGCCCGATCTGGTCCTTGGCTGTCTGCATCAGGCTCTACCTGACAGAGTTCCGGCTGAAGGCGCAAGCTGCATGTTTGACCTGCCGATGCGCCATGCCCCAGAGGTTGCCGCAAATGGCGGACGCGAATTTGCGATTGAGCCTGTTCACAACGGTGGGACTGGGGCGCGACCTCATGCGGATGGATTGTCGGCCACAGCCTATCCGTCTGGCGTGTTTGGATCACAGGTTGAAATCACCGAAAGTGTCGCCCCGGTGGTGATGTGGCGGCGTGAGCTGTTACCGGACTCCGGCGGCCCGGGCAAATTCCGCGGCGGTCTTGGACAGCGGATTGAGATGACATCGTCAAATGACGCTCCCTTCATTGTGTTTCTGTCGGTTGAGCGGCTCAAATTTCCGGCCCTTGGACGCATGGGCGGACATCCCGGCGCTCCGGGGCGTATCCGCTTTCGAGAAGGTGACATGGATATTCCCGGCAAGGGAGAGCTGCGGGTGGCGCCAGGTGACTACCTGATCTTTGACACTCCCGGCGGTGGCGGCTTTGGCGCACCGTCCGAACGTGCGTCCGAGGCGCTGGCGCTGGATCTCAAACGTGGTCTGGTGAGCGAGGTTGGTGCTGCAGCTTATGGACCTGTTGCTGGCAAAGACTAACTGAGGTTCCGGCCAGCCCCCGCACGTGGCCGGAACTGCCCCATAACCCAGTTCACAACGCACATATATACGCCCGGCGCTGGATCAACAGGAGGTACTGATTTGACATATGAAACTCGTACTCGGGCCAAGATCGGAGTTCTTGTCCCATTCACCAACACCAATCTCGAAGCCGATATGATGCTGATGCGCTGCCCCGACACCACGGTTCATTTCCAGCGCATGGGGGGGTACGATGTAGATGAGATCCCGGGCTCTGACCAGATGGCTGGGCTTGGCGCCTCGGATATCAGTCATGATCTGAAGATGATTGCAGGGGTTAGGCCCGATGTGGTGCTATATGGCTGCACATCGGCCACGCTGACGCACGGGCCATCTTTTGACGCGCAACTTGCACGGGGCATCAAGGCAGCCTCTGGCGCGCATTCATTTACCGCGGCGGCCGCACTAGTCGCGGCAATCAAAACAATCGGCGCCAAAAAGGTTGGTTTTTCTTCTCCCTATCTTGGTGAGATCAATACTCAGGCCATGGCATTTTTGGCGCAGAACCAGATTGAGACGGTCAAATGTGCGGATATCGGGCGCGAGCTTGGCAACTACGGGCAGGGCGAGCTCACTCCGGATGAGGTATTTGACCTAGCCTGCGCCGCCGACCACCCCGAGGCCGAAGTCATTGTTCTAAGCTGCACCGACATGCGAGCTGTCGAAGCCATCGAAGACATTGAACAGGAACTGGACAAGCCGGTCGTGACCTCAAATCAGGCAATGATGTTCGAAGTGGTGCGGGCGCTTCAACTGACGCGCCAGAAAAACCTATGCGGCCGACTGTTTGAGCTCATTTGAAGATTCAGGTAACATTCAAACACACTCTTTTGCCTCTATGTTACATGAAAACCAAGGGACAGGGGCCGACTGCCTATAGTGTTTACCAGATTGGGTGGAAAGGCCGTTTAGGCGGCATTGCCAACTTGCTGATGCTGTTCGGTGAGGCTAATCGGTCTCGATGACACTACCAGCCAAAATGCCTCGCCTGAAAGGCTACCGTTTCCCGCGTGAGATTATCGCTTATGCGGTCTGGACGTACCACCGCTTCGCGCTAAGCACGGCAGATGTCGAAGACCTGCTTGCTGAGCGGGGTGTAATGGTTAGCCGGGAAGCCATACGCAAATGGGTTAACCGGTTTGGCCGGCATTTCGAGCATTGCGTTAAACGTGAGCGGCCTGCTGCAGCAGACAAGTGGCATCTGGACGAGGTCGTCGTCCCGATCAATGGTGTGAAGATGTGGTTGTGGCGGGCCGTGGATAGCAACGGCGATGTGCTCGACATTCTGGTGCAAACAAGACGAAATGGCAAAGCAGCCAAGCGCTTTCTACAACGGCTGTTCGCCCGATTTGGCACGCCTCGCGTGATCATGACGGACAAGCTCAGAAGCTATATCAAGCCGATCCGCCAGCTGGCACCGGACGCAGATCACCGCGCACATAAGGGGCTGAATAACCGGATAGAGGGCTCTCACCGTCCGACCCGAAAACGAGAGAAGTTCATTGGCCGGTTCAAATCCGCGAGGCAAGCCCAGAGGTTCCTCGCCGCCCATGACCAGATCAATACGATTTTCAGACCCCGCCGCTATCGCCTTTCCGCCATCTCGTACCGTCACGCCAGATCTGATGCCTTCGATTTGTGGCAGAGCTATGCTCTCGAAATGGCTGTGTGACAAAAGCCAGACGGGACTTCCATGATCACTGCAGAATAAGTTGGCAATCCCAGTCTGGCATCTACAAGGGCGTTCTCGACCAAGACAAGGTCACACGTGCGAGTCTGTTAATCGGCCTCTTCAAAGGCCTGCGGCTCCTGTTCAATGGTCCTTTGACCTATGGATGGCCAAAAACTGCAAACTCCGGCCCTGGGTTTAATGGAAAGAGTCCAGTTCAGATCATGTGCGCAGGTGGCATCCCGGCAATGATGAAGGTTCGACAACACATAGATGCACTCCGGGGCGGCGTGTGATCAGAGCTAGAGATCTCGATGAGGTAGAGTTTACGGATCCAACGACAGTTCGTCTGATCTCGACTGCCTACATTGACGAGCCCGCGATGGCTCCCTTGGCGGACGATGAGGACGACCTGGCAATCCTGGAAGAGATTGAGGGCTTCACCTCCGCACGCCGCACGGTCACACTTCCCGTGCCCGGCGGCCTCGATCCAGCCGAGCTTCTGACCGAGGCGGCTGGATACGGATGGAGCTATGTGAATGCCGCCTTTTGCTACACCAAGGCGACCGGCAACCGATTTAACGGACCGGAGCGCGGCGCCTGGTACGCAAGCTATGGGGAGAATTCCATTGAAACAGCGCAGGCCGAAGTGGCTTGGCACCTGACGCGCGAACTCGAGGCGACCGGCATCTACGAGAACATCACGGCCTACCGTGAACTGCTCGCAGGGTTCACAACGCGACTGCACGATCTCAATGGCGGGGCAGGGGAGGATGCAATGAGTCCCGATACCGCGGTCGCTTACCCGATCGGTCAAACCCTTGCGCAGGACGTGCTTGGTTCAGGCGGAAACGGGCTACTCTATCCCTCCAGCCGACACGATGGGGGACAATGCCTGGTCGCTCTGCGACCGCATTTGGTCCAGAATGTTCGTCAAGGCGACACCTGGACGTTCGAATGGGCTGGGGAGCCGATCCCTTCAATTTCAAAAGAAAGAGTGAAACACCACGATGATTGTTAGCGAGATTGTTGATCAATGAAAACCGGCGCACCATTTGATGGGCATTGCCAAGTTGGTTGCGTCAGCTCGAATTTGGCCTGACTTAACTAGGGCCTGTTGACGTTCATCTTATCTGAATGAGAGTTGCGGCCATAGAAATGAATGCGGCGAAGATCTGATCTGTTTTGCACGTACGCATCGCAATCCCCCTGTTTTCCTTTAGTTTGCCGAAGTAATTCTCGATCAAGTGCCTCCATTTATAAGTCTCCTTGTCGAAGGTCGCGGGGAACCTGCGGTTGGATTTTGGCGGGATAACAGGGGTAATGCCTCTTTCTGTCAGCGCCATTCGCAACCAGTCAGCGTCAAAGGCGCGATCAGCCAGCATATGATCAGCCTCCAGATTTGCGATGAGATCTGGCACTGCACGTAAATCATGCGCTTGCCCCGGCATCAGACGAAAATCGGCTAGGTTTCCCAGGGCATCCGTCAGAGCCAATATCTTGGTTGTGATCCCACCACGCGAACGCCCTATGGCCTGGCGCAGAGTCCCCCTTTTGCGCCTTGACCGGAGCGGTGGACTTTAACGATGGAACCATCAATCATTGCATACTCAAAGTCGGCGTCTGAGCTTAAGCTTCTGAACATGCTGTAGAAAGCATCGGCCTTTACCCACCTGCGGAACCGTTTGAATACCGAGTTCCACTTGCCAAACTCATCTGGAAGTTCGCGCCACTGCGCCCCCGTCCGAACAATCCAAAGAACAGCTTCCAAGAAAAGACGGGGATCGCGCCCGGTCTGGCCGGGATGTTTTGACGTTCCAAGGCAAAAGGGTTCGACAATCGCCCATAGGGCATCGGTCAATACGCGTCGGGTCAAGGTTGCTCCCCATTGTTTGCAACCTTGAATCAGAAGTCAGATCAAATGGGAATCCTGAACGTCAACAAACCCTAAGTCAGGGGGTCATTTCTCGTGCGTAGTCTGCCCATAGGTCGAAGGCATCGGATCGGGCGTGGCGGTATGATAGTGCGGGGAGATTGTAACGGCGGGGGCGGAAAACGATATTGATCTGGTCGTGGGCAGTGAGGAATCTCTGCACTTGGCGGGGAGATTTGAATCGCCCCATTATCTTCTCGCGTTTCCGGGGTGGTCGGTGTGATCCCTCGATGCGATTGTTGAGCCCCTAGAGCGCCCGGTGATCCGTATCTGGGGTTAGGTCACGGATCGGCTTGAAATAGCTCCGCAATTTGTCCGTGATCACGACGCGTGGCTCACCAAACCGAGCGATCAGCCGTTTCAGAAACCGCTTCGCAGCCTTAGCATTCCGATGGCGCTGGATCAGAATATCGAGCACGTCGCCGTTTGCATCAACCGCCCTCCAAAGCCAGTATTTTACGCCGTTGATCGGAACCACAACTTCGTCCAGGTGCCATTTGTCTGCTGCAGTTGGCCGATCTCGTTTAACGCAATCAGCAAAATATTTGCCAAACCAATTCACCCACAGCCGAATGGCCTCCCTGCTCACGATCACGCCTCGTTCTGCCAGCAGATCTTCGACATCCGCGGTGCTGAGCGCAAAGCGACGGTAGACCTAGATAGCATATGCAATGATTTCGCGGGGAAAACGGAAGCCTTTCAGGCGCGGCATCTCAGATGGTTTCTTCATCTCGCCCACCTAATTGGATGAGCCCCCACTAACAACTTGGCAATACCGTACACAAAAACCATTCTCAATGTGAGAGTATCTGCTTAAGGAACAGTTTGGCGCGATCTGACTGTGGGCTTTTGAAGAACTCCTCGGGCGCGTTCTGTTCAATGATTTGGCCGTGATCCATGAAAATGATCCGATCGGCATGAGCCTCCCCCTTTGAAGTGGTCCGCCCCTATAGTTAGGAAAGCGGAGGACCAGAGATAGCGATCAAGAGACCGAAGCCCGAAGAAATTGTCGTGAAGTTACGGCAGGTTGAAGTCCTGATGGGACAAGGCATGCCCCGGATTGATGCGATCCGACAGATCAGCGTGACTGAACAAACCTATTATCGTTGGAAAAAGAAGTATGGCGGAATGGGCACGGAACAACTCAAGGAACTCAAACGACTGCAGAAAGAGAACGAGCGCCTTCGTCGTGCGGTTTCTGACCTGACATTGGACAAGCTGATCCTAAAGGAGGCCGCATCGGGAAACTTTTGAGCCCCTCACGTCGACGGGCCTGCATCGATCATGTGCGTAGCCGGTTCAAAGTGTCTGAGCGACGGGTTTGCCTCGTTCTGGGCCAGCACCGATCCACACAACGCCGATTGCCACGTGACCACCCAACGGTTCAAGCTGGCGTGGTCGACATCCACCCCACGTTCAGCCATGATTTCTTCCAGATCCCGATACGAAACAGGGTAGCGCAGATAGAATGTCACTGCGAACAGCACCACGGATTTCGGGTAGTGGCTGCCCCTGAAGTCGATCATCGTGAAATCATACCCATAAGAAAAGTTTAGGCACAGACGCTTACCGGAAAACAGCCGCAACCAAAATCCGAAAATGATGCGACAGAACCACTGCAAGAGCGGGCGGAGGTGTTGTTCCCGTTTGGCCGTCCGTCACGGTGTTGGATTTTCTTTGATTGAACGTGCGTTTCAGATCGTTGAACAAGTCGGGTAGTCATTTTTCCTCCTCCTGAAGACAGTCACATCTCGATTTTTATTTTCTGTTTGTTTTAAGCGCTTGGCGAGATATACGCTCAGCAAACACATGCCATTCTGGTTCTTCAGATCAAGATAGCTTCCCCGCATGACCGGCTGTGTCTTGCCTGTCAGCCATCAAGCAGAAAGAAATTTATTTCTGAGGCAGCGTCCTGCGTTAGGCCACTGAACAGAACCTCGTCTTCCTGCCCGTATGATAGGCTGATACCATTGATGCCGTTGTGCCAGGTCAGTTCATCAGCGCTGACACCTACCAAATGAATGACATCTGTGGTCACGTCGAAATCACCGATCACATCTTGTCCGTCGCCGTTGCGGAACTCAAAGGTGTCAGCGTCGGCTCCTCCGTAAAGCAGGTCGTTCTCTCTTCCACCCAAGATCAGATCCGCGCCCTGTTCACCGCTGATCGTGTCAGCCCCTGCGCCTCCGGAAAGTTCATCGCTACCTGTGCCGCCGTGCAGCTTGTCTATTCCGGCACCGCCGTGAATGCTGTCATTTCCCTGGCGGCCGTTTATGTGGTCGTTCCCTGCCATTCCTAACAACGTATTGCTGCCCGAGTTGCCCAGCAGACGGTTTGCGCCCGAATTTCCAGTTGCGCTGTAGTCATCACTGCCAAACAGGAAAACATCTTCGACATTCTCTGACAGCGTCACATCCGCCTTTGCATGCACGACATCATGGCCTTCGCCTTCATACTCCACGATCGTGTCGAGCGGATCTGAAACTTTATAGGTGTCGTTTCCTGTCCCACCGTAAGCGGTATCTGCACCTGCATTGCCTGACAGCAGATCGTTGCCAGCTCCACCATACATGATGTCATCACCAAGACCGGGGCAAAGGATGTCATTGCCATCGCCGCCATGGACTGTATCCGCCCCAGCGCCACCATGCAGTTTGTCGTTGCCTTCCTGCCCCCACAATTCATCGACGCCATCCCCACCGTGCAGCTTGTCGTGACCCTCGCCACCAAAAACAGTGTCGTTCCCGGCCCCGGCAATCAGGTTGTCGTTCCCAGCCTCACCATCAATCACATTGTCCCACTCGTTCCCGACAATCATGTTGCGCAGGTCATTGCCTGTGGCAGTGACTGCGTCTGATCCTCTGAGAAGCCATAGGTTTTCCAGGCCATCGTCCAGCGTAAAGCTGACCTTCGATTTCACAGTATCGGTTCCATCGCCTCCGGCTTCGGACACCACATCATCTGCATGGTCTACAAAGTAGATATCATTGCCCGTGCCACCATACATGACATCGGCGCCGGTACCTCCATCCAGCACGTCGCGACCCGCCTCGCCGTAGATCACATCATCGCCCGATTGCGCCCGAATGAAATCATTGCCAAAACCGCCGTAGATATCGTCGTTGCCGTCGCCTGCGAAAATCTTGTCATTGCCGCCATATCCCAAGATCACATCATCCGGCCCGTCTGACCCGTCAATCTGGGTGCCGTCCTGGTCCGTAAACCCAACCATGTGATCATTTCCGGCCGTGCCCTGTACGGGAGAGGTCGTAATTGTCAACGTTGCGGTATCTGAAATTTCGGCGTCGCTTTCCACGGTGTAGGAAATTTCGGCGGTGACATCGCGCGGTTCGCTGCCAGGCGTAACCTCCAAAAACCCGTTGCCGAGGTAGGTTGCGATTTCGCCGTTTGCCAGTGTGAAAGTGGCGCCGACCTCGACCGCTTGTCCGTCAATATGGGTCAATGTTAAAGCGCCGCCTTCGGAGACCTCGTCATTCGCGAGCAGGTCAACCACCATCGCGGCGCCCTTGGCGGCAAGCTTCAGTGTATCATCTTCGGCCACCGCAACCGACAAGACCGGCGTGCGCAGCAATACGGTCGACGTGGTGTCAATGCCAAGGAAAGGATCCACACCGCGCGTATCCATTGCGCCATCATTGCTGTAAACTCTTGGGGCTTCGGCCAAGAGCTCCATATAGAGTGCTCCGTCTTCCCCGGTGATGATCCGGTAAAACCCGCCAGCATTTGTGGTTGTCGGATCCAGATCATGATCTGTGTTATTGGCGCCAGCATAGACGTTGCCATCTGCATCGACGATGGTTGCGCCATATGCGCTTGCCGGAATGCCGGGCTTCACTTCGCCATCCACAATTGCGCCAGCAAGGGTTTGGGTGGTTACAATCGGCTCACCGCCCAGGCTCACTTCGGAGATGTCGACAGAGACCAGCACCCCGTCGGCGCCGTGCGATCCGCCATGGGCAACCCCGTAGAAAGTTTGGGTGTTCGCATCATAGGCCAGATCCGCAAGACCACGGGTGGGGATACCCAGCGATGGCATATTAATGACCTGAGACACCAGCGCGCCATCTGGCCCGGTTTCCGACAAATCATAGACCACCGCGGTGGACAGGTTACCGCTGAAGGTCCACAGATTGCCCTGGTCGTCAACGTCGCCGATATAGGACCCCATGATCCCAGGCGAAACTTTGTAAGTCGCGCCAGTGGCGTCCATTGCGATGACGTCATTTCTTGAAATCGCATTGCCCTCGGCGTCGGTCCCGTCGGATCTGGCGAGACCATAAATCAGGTCAACCTCGCTGGAGTAACCGATTGCGTTTACATTGACCGCAGCGGAAGTCTCCGTTTGGGTATAGCTGTTTGTTTCAAGATCGAATTTGACAAGCTGCCCATTCAAGACCTGGTAGATGAAGTTCTGGCCGGGAGCGAAGGCGTCAACGGTGACCTCGCTGCCCATAAAGTCCACGGTGCTTTCGTATGACGGGACAACGCCAGAGGTATCAATCGACCCCTTTCCATCCGACGAGTCATCCAGAATTCTGAATTCGAGTTCGGTAGCCTGCCCGGTGCCGGTCAAACTGAAGGTGTAGGTTTCAAAGACACCACCCTCGTGAACAAAACTCCCGATGCTTTCGCCGCCAAACACCACTTCAATTGTGACGCTTTCGACATTGGCAGACAGGTTGGCCGCCAGGTTGAATTCCAGCTCGTAGGGGACGCTCTCAATCGTTTCGACCGTTGTCGACAAAACCGGACTTCCGTCTTCGTCGACATCCCCCTCCCAGTGATCCGAGACGGTGTATTGCCCGAAGGTGAGCCTTTCATCGGTATCCTGCAGCAGGTTTGTCATGGTCATTTCTTCCCTGATTGTTTGGTCTTAGGCTGACGCCAAAGGTGCGAGCCCCGACTGGTTCAGCGATATGTGTAATTCGTGTGGACGCAGAGCTGTCGCCTTAGGGCTGCGGGCCCTCATCAATAGGCGCCCCTGCCATCCCAAACGGCGCGGAAAGTCCGAAACAGGATGGTAATGTCAGTCCTGAGGTTATAATTGCGGACATAGGCCAGGTCCAAGTCGATCATTTCCTCGAACCCGACTTCGGCGCGCCCCGAGACCTGCCAAAGCCCCGTAATGCCAGGCAGAACGCGGTGGCGGAGATGCGCCCGCTCCGGGTACTCTGCGCCCTCCTCGATCAGAGCAGGGCGCGGCCCGACCAGGGACATGTCGCCTTTGATTACATTGAAGAGCTGCGGCAGCTCATCCAGGGACCAGCGGCGGAGAAACCGGCCGACACGGGTGATCCGGGGGTCGTGTTTGATCTTCAGGCACAATCCTTCGCGGTCGCTTAGCTCCGCAAGCTGCTCTCTGTTCGCTTCCGCATCCTGGAGCATGGACCGGAACTTGATCATGTTGAACGGGTTGCCGTCCAAGCCGACCCGCCTCTGTACAAAGAAGACGGGGCCGCGGGAGCTCAAGGCGACAGCCGCCGCGGTCAGAACGATCAGCGGCCAGGCGACAGCCAAGGCTGCCAGGGAAAGGGTAAGATCGAGAAGGCGTTTTGGGCTCACACCAATCCAGGCGCGGGCTTGTTTCGAGGTTTCAATTGATGACATCGTCATTGGCAATCTCCGAATAAACAACAAACTCAGGTGGGAACGGCCAGCCACGGGTCGCCGGGCAGGGCCTTGCGCATGACGGCCACACCCCCATGGCGGGGCAGGCCGTCCAACCGCTCGATTTGGGCGAAAACCGCATCTTTGGGGTCGGTGGGCGTCATGGCGAGAACGCCAACGTCAGACGCGGACAGAACAAATTGACTGGACAGGCGGTCGGACAGGCTGCCCGCCGAAATCACAATGATGTCGACAGAGCGCACCAGTTCCGTGATGGCGTGGCGCACCATCGGCGCCGAAACGGAGGTGTCATTGAGATTGTTCTTTGGCCCGTCCGGCAATTCCCAGACGCCTGCTTTGCCTTTCTCGACAATGACCTCAGGGAAATCTCCGGACAAAAAGCTTCGCCAGCGGTTTGCGGACGCCGATTGAGAGGCCTGAGCGATATCCGCTTCTATGATCAGCGTGCTCATGCGCGCGCGGGCATAGCTTTCGGCAAGGGCGCGGGCCAGTTCGATGGTCGACCCTGACCCGGCTCGGGTCACAGCGATGACCGGCGCCTTTCCAACCAGTCGCGGTTTGCGCAGCGGGTGCAATTGCAATTCGTTGCGCAGCAGATCTGCAGCGTGCCGGTCCGCGTCTTCAGCTGCAGAGACCTGCAATACCGGCAAGCGGTGCTTGACGGGGGTGAGGCTCTCTGCAAACCGCAGCCGTCCGTCCTTGAAACCAAGGATGAGAGACATCATCAGCGCCAGACCAGCCCCACCAGCAAGACCAGAGGCCGCTAGCATCTTGCGGCTGTCGCTTGCTGGATTGAGAGGCATCGAAGCGGGTGACATCAGAACGGCGTAACCGGGGAGCGAGCGCCCGGATTCCAGCCTGATCACCTCAAGCGCCCGACGCGTTTCCGCTAACAGATCCTGTGCTTCATTGATGTCATGTTCGACCTGGTCCAGTTCGATACGTCGACGGTTCAGGTCCCGTGCGTCAAGCCGGGCCTCTTCCAGCTGGCGCTCGACCTTTGAATACAAACTGCGGATTTCGGGAATGCTGGTGTCGTCCCCTTCTGCCGAAGCATTTGTCAGCGCGCCGGTCTGGCCCAGAACTTTGATTTGTTCGCGCCGGTCGGCCAGGGCTGTTGCAATGACATTGATTTCATCACGCAGGGCCTCTTCCTTGAGCTGGAAGCGAATGTTGCTTTGACCGTTGTAGCCAGCTTGCAGGGCGGCCAGTTCGCTCATCAGTTTGGCGCGCTCGAAGTTGAGATCGGCCATCGCCCGATCCAAAAGCGTCGCCCGCATGATTTCCTCGTCAGAGGTATCAGCGGACGCGCCACCGCTGTTGGCTTCCAGCGCCGCAAGTGTGGCTGCGACTTCGGCCTTGCGGGCCGCCAGCCTGTCAATCTTGGCGAGCTTTTCGATATGGGCTTTTGTTATCGCGTTTCTGCCGAACTCACCGCCGACCTCAAGCTGGGTTGCCCTAAGCTTGGTGAGGCGCAGCGCAAGTTCCTCTTCCCGAATGCGCAGTTCGGACAGGCGCACCTCTGATCGTGCGGCTTCGGCCTCGGTCTTCAGTTGAAGGTATGAATTAACGACGGCATCCAGTTTGTCCTGCGCGAATTCCGCAATCTGGCTTTTGGTTTTCAGAACGATCAAGCTGTCGGACCGTCTGATTTCGATCGAGGCGGACAGGTTGGACTGGCTTATGGGATCGGCATTTTCGGGCAGCTGGGACGAAAGCGTTTGAGCGGCGCGCAACATGACCGGCGGGGACGCCACATAGGTGGTTTCCGCCTTAACAAAGCTATCGAAAGTCTTGAGAACCGAACTGTCGCCGGTGGCGTATAGGATGTTGGATTCCTGGGGGAAAACCCGAAGAATGGCCTGCGATTCATACAGTTTCACACCGGCGAGAAAGCCGAAGACGGCCATCGCGGATCCCAGCAGCAACGCCTTGCCGCAGGTTTGCTTCCAGCGCCCTCTCATAATCCGAATGACGCTGTGAACCGGATTTGGTTCGGGGGCTTCGACCTCTGCAACGACCGGGTTCTGTTGCTGATGTACTTGCGGGGCGGCGGGTGCGGTTAAAGCCATTCCGTCACCCAGCGGCGCGCGAAGAAAGATCGCGTTCCCAACGCAGGTGAGTGGCTTGGCCTTCAAACATCAGGCACAGCCGCACCCAGCTCATTACAAGCAAATAGAAGGCGATGGGCAAAGTGTCCGTGCGGGAGACCAATGCGCGACGCAGCATTATTGCGATGCTCTTGCGCTCTGGGCTGGGCTTGCCAAGGCCGGTGACCTGCTTCGCCCCTCTGATGCTGCGACGTCTGACCCTGATAAGCTCGGGAAGCCCAACGGGGGCCCGAGCCGAAAAGCGGCAATCCGGCACAAAGGCAACTTCCCGTTGGTCGAAACTCCGGCGGATGTATTCGTCGTCACCAATGATTTCGGGCAGAGGAAACACACGTGCAGCGCCTTCCGGCGAAAGCGCAAACAGGCCTCCGAATTTGCCCTGACTGAAATATGGGTTTGACCGCCATCCATGATAGAAAGCACGTACGGCGGCAGAGGATTCAGACGTTATGACCTCCATCTTGCCGCAAGAGGCCAGGGCAGTTCCGCTGTTCAGTGGTGCCAGCAATGCTGCCAGCGATTCTGAGGTCACATCCAGATCTGCATCAAGGCAGACGATTGGCGCTGACTTGCAGGAGGCTTTAAACCCGAGGTTCAGAGCATGGCATTTCCCGCGGCGCTCCGTCTCGATGACCTCTGCATGCGGCATGACTGCGCGCACCCGGGCCGCCGTCGCATCGGAACATCCGTTGGCAATGACAACAACGCGGAAGTCATCAAGCCGGAGTCCTTTGGCAAGATACCAAAGAGTACGCGCGATGACCGCTTCCTCATTATGCGCGGGAATAAGGATTGTCGCCTTCCTCATGCGGCACCGCTTTGATCTGCGGATTCGGTTGAGTGCAACTGAGTTGGCCGGTTCCAGACGAAATCCCGGATTGCACGCAAGAGCTGCTCCAATTCGGGCGCTTCATTGGAGGTCGTGGAGGGGCGCAATTCGAAGTTGCAGTTCAAGGCCCGGTCCAACTCTTCACGAAGGGCCACACCATCCTGCACGACAGTGACATTAGGCAGTCTCGCCATTTCCTGGGCGGTGTCATGCTGATGATCCGTGCGATGTTCGTTGAACTTCAGCCTGCGGGGCATCAGGATAAGAGGTTTGCCAACTTCAGCAGCCGAAAGAATGGTGCCCATTCCTGCATGCGCTACAACCAGCCGTGCCCGTTCGAAATAGTCTCCAAATTCAACCTGGCTAAGACTGGAGACTGTTTTAAGATGAGGAAAAGAACCGGAACTGCTGCCCGTCTGGGCGAAGACTGGAATGTTTGGATTGTGCGCCGCCCAGTTGTCCAAACTCGTAAGCATGCGATCGAATGGCAACTGTGTGCCTACAGTAGCAAAAATCATTGCTGAAACCTCACTTTATTGAAACGTGTTCAGATCAAAGCCCCCTGGTATTCCGCGCCAGTTTCTTTGGCGACCTCGGGCCATTGAGACAGCACTCGGTCGGCAACCCCGAGAGAAAGGCCTGCCGAAATCGACAGCTTCCGAGCGTTTGCAATTGAATCGATAAACATGGTTCGCGCGCCAAGCATTCTGGCCAGCCGGATGGCGACAAAGCCGCCTGCAGCACCCGTTGACACAACTGCATCTGGTCGAATGCGCAGGACCAGCCAGGCCAAGCGAAGCACACATGCGATCAGCCGAAGGGGGGTGTCCTTGTTCGCATCGGGATAGACATGCACGTGGTTCGTGCCAGCGTTTTCAACCGCTGAAGAGTCCGTTGTTGCATAGTGTACTTCTGCGCCATCGAAGGCTGGAGAAAGATGCTGCAACTGAACCCAGTGGCCCCCGCCAGACGAGACAGCGAGGACAACGGGGCGCGAGTGGTTAGGTCTATGCATTTCGGAGCTCCCAAGTTTTTCAATTCGTTCTTGAGACCACCATAGCATCCAGCAACTATTTGACTTAAATTGTAAAAAGAACTCCTCTTTGAGTAATAGGGTGAGGTCGAACTATACTCTTGGGTACAATCTGTTTCTTTCTGCTATGTCAGTACGTCTTTATACAGATGAACTAACCGAGCAGCCTTTGCGTCCCATTGCCCCTCAAGAAGAACTTTGCTTCTTGCGTTCGTACCAAGCGTGTTGCGGGCTGATGGCGAAGCTGCAAGCCGTCTCGCGGCTGATGCGATTTCAGTCGCAAATTCTTTCGGTGTGGTAACAGGGATCCGGATCCCACAGCCATCATCTACGATCCAGCCTGGACCACCTCTGTCGGCCGTTATCACTGGCAAGCCATGACGCATCGCTTCATACAGCACGCCTCCGGCTGGCTCGCGAAAGGAAGGGAAGCAAAAGACATCATGGGTGGCGTAGAGGTGCTCAACCTCTTCCCTCGAGACCTTGCCTAGAAACCGGACGCGGTCCGCAACACCCAGCCGGTCAGCTTCCGCGCGGCACACTTCCAGCTCTTCTCCGGCTCCTGCGCTGGTTAAGGTGACATTCGGCAGATCCTTCAGATGCGCAAGCGCCCGCACCGCGTCCCGTAGCCCCTTGGTGCGCACCGCACGCCCCACATGCAACAAGCTAAGGTGGCCAGGCTCCTGATCTCGCATCCGTTGTGGCTCCACGTCGTCGGTTCCAAGCTCGAGTACAGGCTCGAACCGCTTTAGCGGAATATCTCCGAGGACGTTTTGAACGTATGGGGCGACACCCAGCACACAGGCCGCCCGCGCGTAGCTTGCGCGCAACCAGGGGTCATTGCGAAAGCGAAACGCATCAAGTTTCCGGAGGCGGGTAAACAAAGGTGCGCTGGCAGCTTCGGCTTGAAAGGCGGCTGGTGTATCGAGCGCGCCCCCTAGTGGTCCAACGATGTATGGTATGGCGAAATGACGTAGTGGTGATGCATAGCGGGCTGCTTGCGGCATTAGCTGATGGGCGATGTCAAAGCGTTCTCCAGCGTTGCAAGCGGAGGCAATCCAGTTGCGCACTTTGCGAGCAAAGACAGGCCAAGCGGGTTTGAGCATAGCATTGAGGCGTTCATGTTTCAGAGCCCACGACGGCTCGGGCCAGGTCACGACCCTTGCACCCGGCAATTGAGCCGCCAGGCTTTGGCGTCCCGGCCTTTGAAAGGCCAAAACGGTCAGATCTGTACGGGACGATAAGGCCTGGGCCCATTTGAAGGCAACAAAGGCTTCTCCTACATCAGTGGCGTCAATATTCGGGGCAATCAAAAGAACCTTCATGACCGCACCGCCTGTTGCTTGTTGGCAGGCCAGGCTTTCCGCAGGTCCGCTACCACGGAGAGGAAATGGCGGGCGCGGTCCTTTGCACCTTTTCGGTTTGCAAGGCTCAACAGAGACCAAAACGCGGCTCTGGACAGATTGTGAAGGCACAGGATCGCAAAGCAGATGATCCCCGCTACAAGCCCACTATGTTTCCGGTGCAACCGGGTTGTACCTTCCGTCATCATGACATCCCGCTTGTGATTGAGCTTGCCGACAGCACCGCCGCCAAAATGCGTCACTTCCGGGATTGGGACAAAGACAAGCTTCCAACCTGCGCGGCCAAAACGGTGGCACCAATCGGTTTCTTCACCGTAGAAGAAAAATGCCTCGTCCAAGAGACCGACGTCATCCATCGCAGTGCGCCGAACAAACATTGCGGAGCCTGAGATCACATCTACTTTCCGCTCTGACGAACGGTCCCAGCCGGTCATTCTGTACTTGTCCAGCCGCGCAATTTTAGTCAGGCCAAACACCTGCATCGTCAGGAACTTCAATGACGGAAAAGCGCTGCAAGAGGGCTGAACTGAGCCATCCGAATTCAGAACCCGCGGGCCGATTACACCGACGTCTGGATGTGTGTCCAGCCATGCAACCGCTTCGGATAGAACATTGCCATGCACCAGCGTGTCGGTATTCAGCAACATAACAAACCGGCCCACGGCTTTCTTTAGGGCGACATTGTTACCCGCAGCAAAGCCGAGGTTCTTTTTGTTTTCAATGAGGTGAACGTGGGGAAACTCTGCACGGACCATTTCTGCGGAGGCATCGCTGGATGCATTATCAACAACAAAGACTTCAAGCTTCAAAGAGCCCTTCCCGGCATCAACGGACTGCAAACAATCTCGAAGCATATCCCGGGTATTCCAGTTCACGATGACAATTGAGAGATCCATAGTCGTGGCCTTCCTGAAAGGGTTAAAGCAAGCGCTGCGGTCGTACTCTGGAGACCGCAGGGGGGGTATGAAGTGGTAGTCTGGTTTTCCCAGGGCGCGCGTCCTGCAGCCAGGCGCCCGCACCGATTAGGAAGAAGAACAAGACAAACAGGGCGTTCCAAAGATGGACCGTTGCCGCGGCAACGCTGATCCCGAATAGGGTAAAAGCCCAGGCATGCCGGGCCCGGCGCCATTCCGTTGGTAAACTCTTGCGCTGTCCTGCGGCCCAAATCAGTCCAAGCAACATTGCGACCAATAGGAAGAACGCAGGCAGCCCGTAGCGCACAGCAGTCACCAGCCAGAAGTTGTCCATGCTGTCCGACATCCATGCTGGGCGCTCCCAATCTCCCAGACCAATTCCAAAAACGGGATGTCTGGCGACTTCGGCTGTGCCATATTCAAACAGTAGAATTCGGTTGTAGGCGGATTGTTTGGAAAAGGTGAAATTGTTCACGAACACGTGGAAGGGTGTTTTTGTTGAGAACAGATCAATCGCAATATAGGCGAGTGCCATCAGTGAAAAGAGCGCGGCCCAGCGGCCTTGCACGCGGCTGAATGCGCGCTCCCAGAGGGCAACAAAGCCTTGCATCATCAGGACCAGATAAGGGCCGCCTGATGCGGACATAAAGGTTGCAAGGCCAACACCAAACACCTTGGCCATGCCCCTCAGATTGCTGAACCTCCGCTCAGCAACCACAAAGTAAGCAAGCGAGAAAGCCGAAGCGCAGAACACCCCGTAGAGGATAGGGTGATCGAAGGGACCAAAGGTGCGTTCGATACCCATTCGCGGTTCAATGAACGGCGCCCGCGCACCTCCGAATGCACCTGAGATGCTGTCGTGAAGAATGTGAATGCCGGTCAGCGCTTCGGGGATCGTAAAAAAAAGCGTGGCGACCACAACGGCGACATAGGCCTGTGCCACTGCGGCAAAGTCCTCATAGGACCTAATGTACAATCGGCCGACCAGATAGGCCCCGGCGCATTCTACAAAATAGATGCCGCCGGACTCAATTCCTTGCCCAAGCCCACCCCATTTGATCAACGCAATAACGGCCCAAGTGCAGTGCAAAAGGAGCAAGATGTCAAAAATGGTGATCCGGCCTCTTTGCCCTGACAATAGCTGCACAAGCATCGGCAGGAAGAGAACAATCAGAACAACCCGGTAGGCAGAAAGCCGGAGACCTCCAAGGTTGAGAGAGACAGCTGTAGGCAGCATGACCGCTAGGAAAAAGACTGCAATCGCAGTTGGAACGCCCATTATCCCGCGTGATGATGAAACCCTTGCCACCATGATTTACACCTGCACAGGTCGACGCGACATCATTGGCGCTTCGACCAGGTGCCAACTTAAAACGGCAAAAGGAAATGTTGCAGCAAGGCTGAGGATGGCCAAGGCAACCGGCCCCGTGCCCGGCAACAGATGGATCGCAAACTGCGTAACCGGCCAGCCATAGATATAGAGACCATAGGAATAATCTGCATGCAGCTTAATCTGCGGCAGGCAGAGTGCAGCTCCCAGCGTTGCAAGGCACACAGCCCCAATGGACAAAGCGCCGGGCAGACCCAGAGCGGCCAGGCCAGCTACGGCAACAAGCGCAGGTCTCACCTTGATGATATGGCGCAGGCGGTAGGCAGCCATGCCCAGCAGAAAGGCATAGAGCAAGGGGATGAACACCGCGAGGCGCCCGGCCAGATACCCGCTCCACCAGGTTGCGGCTCCGGCGGCCAGCGTAAGCCCCGCAACAGCCAGCACATGGCGGGCAAGGCCAGAGCGGACGAGAAGGACACAGAGGACATAGGCTGCTACTTCATGAAACAAGCTCCACAGCGGGCCGTTCACAACACCGGGATAAGGGTTCTCTGCAAAGGCACCCGGAATCTGATGTTCGATCGACATCAGAGTAAATGCGCGCAGGAACCAAACGACAGCTTGATCCGCCTGTGGCACGGCTCCGCTGGCGTATGCCAGCGCCAACGTGACGAGCAAAGCTGCTCCTAATCCGGGGAAAATCCGTTTGGCGCGTGCTTGCCAGAAGGCCGACATCGTCTTGCGCTCAGCGCTTCCCGTTACCAGCAGGCCGGACAGAAAGAAAAACAACAGCACGGCCCAACCGCCAAGTGATCGGCCCGTGAGCTGCGCCAGTGGCTCTGCAGTGCTGGGACCAAGTGCGAGGGGCCACGCATGACTGACAATGACACAACCGGCCAGACCCAGCCTCAGGACATCCAGATTGGACGTCCGCCCTGTGGAAAGGAGGACCGCCAGCTTCATTTCTGAATGTCCGAGATAATCACTTTGCGCCACAGGCGCTCGCGCAATATGCGTTTCCAGGTGCCAAGAACTGATTGGATTTTCTGTTTCAGGGGCAGACCCATCCACAAGGAAAAGAGCGGCTGGCCCAAGGTTCTGGGCGCTCGCAGCCCCACGGCCCGTATGGCCAGAGAGCGGCCCCAGACAGCCCCATGCGTATTTTTCAGATTGGGTTGGGCCTGCGCGATCACATCGCGAGGTCTTGGTACTGCCACGAGTGCTTTGCCTCGTATGGCCGCCTCGATAAACTCTTTTCCCCGCTTGGTTCTGGCAATGACAAGCGAACGCCCCTTGTCCTGTTCGCCAGACGGAGGGGCGTGCCAGGGATCCCCAACCGAAATATCCGCAAAGGCGCCCGTATGATCCGAGCAAATCCGGCAGCGCCAGCGACGTTCTGATTGCAGGTACTTACCCCAGCCTTCGGCATAAGTAATGTTCTTGCTCTTATGCAAGATGCCTTGCGGGTCCTTCCACATGGCCTGCATCATGCCTGGCCAGCCATTCCCGCGATAACGCAAGTCCACCACATTCGCGTTCTTGGGAACCTCCAGCCTGTCCAACAGCCGCTCTGTCGCCTTCAGGTTTGGAGCTCCGGCGCAGAAAATCGCGATCGTAAGCGGAATTTTGGCCGCGAGATCAGCCTGCGATCGCATAGCTTGATGCGCTGACGCGACATCGCATGGTTTTCCAATAAATACGACCTGGTCGTTCTGGCGGGCGATTTTGCCCAGTGTTTCGGCCGGGCTTGCCTGGGCATAGCGTGACCCGGTGCCCCGCATCAGCCCCTCGCGGTTCTTGCTGATCACGGCCTCATTCAAACGCGGGTCATCCCGCCGTGCTGCGATATGGGCCACTCCGTCGGCTGTGCCTGCCGACAACGCGTGGCAGGCCAAGGCTGTCACCGCCCCCCCCGAAGACCCTTGGCGGCGGATCTCCGGGTCGCTAGCCCATGCCTCCCAAGCGCCTAAAACAGGCCCCCAATCTGCGTCGATCCTGTCCTCAAGTTGCAAATCGGACCAATCGCTGGACACCCCGGCACAAACCGCCAGCGCCGATTTGGCAGCCTGTCGTCCCGCGCCGGTGTTTTCTACCACAGGCCGCCGCCCGTGCACCGGATCCTCAATCATACGGATCGCGTTGGGGAAGGCCCCGGCACAGGCACCGCAGCCGGTGCACATGTTACCTGCAACAATCGCGGTAATTGGGTCGGTGTTCATGCGAAAACCTCCTCTTTTTCTGAAGTGCTGAACGTGGGACGAGCAAGTAGATATGCGCGCAACGATGCTCCGGCTTCTCCAAGAGCAGCCGCGGCGGCGATTGCCGCAAGCGGAAGGCCGACAACTGCAAAAACCGCCGCAGGGATGAGGGCCAGAGCCCGCACCAGATTTGCCCTTGCCGGATCCCCGGTGCGCCCGGTTGCGATGGCCAGCTGCGAATAGGGGGTTCTAAGAATGCGGAACCCGGCAGCGCCTCCTAGCGCCAATACCAGTGCGGCATCTGGCCGAAAGCCCGAGCCATAGACAAATGCAATGAAAGAGGGAGATAGCAGGACAAACCCCGCCGTCATGGAGGTGGCGAGCAAGACATGCAGTGTAAATACAGGCTGCCAGGTCAAGGCCAGAGCATTGCGGCGGATGGCAATCCGAAGTCTTGGTAGGACCAAGGATGCGGCGGCCCGACCTGTAATCTGTGCAGGCAGCAAAGCCAGTTGCAGGGCCACGCCATATACGGCCAGGGTGGCCCAGTCATAGGCCTTGGACACGATCAGCCGATCTGCATAGAAGATCACAAACAGAAGCACGGCATTCGAAATCAACGGTGCGCCAAAGCGCCAGACCCGCAAAAAGGCGCTGACGGAAAATCGAACGCGATACCGCCTTGTGGCCACGAGATGAGAGAGGACAGCATATACGGCCGCATGCGCGATCAGCACAGCCGGCATCGCCCGATGGTCTGCGAAAATCACTGCGGCTGGTACTACGCAAATGATCATGGCAACGGTTGCACCGCCTTCGATCAACGCCATCCGCTTGTAGCGGAACAGGCGCTCACTGCGGCGAAAGTCCAGATGTACCATCCCGCGCAGCGCCAGAATAGCCGCCAGCCATGCGTATGATGCAGGCGATGGACCATCCGTGAACACTGCGGAAAGGATAGGTGCTGCGGCAAGCAGGACCAGAGCCGCAATCAGCCCTCTTGCGATGGTGACGCCGTGCATTTTGGACTGAAAGCCGCAAGAGCCACCATCCTCGGCTTGCAGTATCAGCCGGTCCACACCCACGTCACTTGCCATTTCCGCAAGCCTAACGGTCAGGGCCAGGATCATTGCTTGGCCCAACTCGCTTGGCCCGAGAACCCAGGCAAAAACCACTGAGCGGCCTAGCGCAGCTGCCTCTGCAAGGATTGGTATTATCCATACCATCGTTTTCCCGGATGAAGCCCGCGCTGCGATCAGCATGCAATGCCTGCCTGGCGGGCAATCACACTCATCTCATGGTTGGCTCGTGCTTTGATCCCCTCAATACGGCTGGCAAGATCAGCCTTGAGATTGCACCGATTGGAAAAAGAAGCCGCAGCTCTTTCGGCCAGCCGGCGGGCATTGGCAGAGCGAAGATCCACAACTTCTTCGCCAATGCCGCACTCGTCAAACACCCCTTGTGCCTTGTCCGTGTAGCCTAACCCGAGGGTTGGCACCCCGGAGGAAAACGCACCAATTGTTGCATGCATTCGCGCTCCGGCAAACCAGTCCAGCCGGGACAGCACCCATTTCAATTCCATTGCGTTCAGCTGGTCTTCCAGGACCAAAACACGGCCCTCTCCCAAGGCACCAAGCCGTGCCTGTAGACCCCGCGCTGCGTCCAGATCACTTTCTACGTCACCGCCGGGGCGATGCACATGAGAAATTAGCAACAAGCGAAGATCCGGATTTTGTTTTAGCAACTCTTGCGCCAGGGCATCGGTCTGGTTGGTATGAAAATCTCTCAAGCCAAAATTCTGACGGGCCGCCTCCTTGTCATTGCACAGAAGACCGGAGACATTCAGTCCCGCCAGGGGGAAGTCTCGGGGCGCTCTGAACCAACTTGAGGCCGAAGATTGCAACTTATTTGGTCGTGCCTTGGGCAAAGCCACCGCGACGTCGACACCCAGACGGTGCCGGTTTGGATCGAAGTCAGCTCCCAATGCTTCGCGAAGAAAGTCAAAGCTGAGAGTGTCTCGTACCCAGACGGCAGTGGCCGCACGCAGAATTGCGACGGCTTCTGCTTTAAAGGCCGGGTTGGAGAAGGGCCCGAGTTTCTGCGGTAAAAGGATGAGTGGCACACCGGCGTTTAGAGCCAATCGCTTGGTAAGGATCATGGCGCGGAACCGCTTGGGACCGTAAACATCCGTGAAACTGTCCCCGCCAGAGATATCAAGAACTGCGCGAGATCTTGCAACCGTTCGTGCGGGCGTGTTCGGACCTCCACCTGCTCGCGTCCAAACATGTGCCGCACGCAGATTATCTCCGCGCCAGAGGCGGCGGTTATGAGTGAGGCCAACAAGGTTGACCGTCGCATAGCCCCAATCCGCCTGACGTAAACCGCGCCCATGGTCCGCGACCGTAATATTTGACGCGCCTCGGCGTGACAGACCTGAAACGGTCGCATGGCAGAGGGCACTTACGCCCTGGTTTCCAGTGTCGGGAGCGGCATTTAAAAGTGTAATCATGTTAATCCTCTAAAGTTTTAGAGAACTGTAAGTCTAAGCTGAGTGAAATGTCTTGGGCGCAACCGTTGAGGTTTAGTGCGCAAACGTAAGCATGAGCTATCCGTAAGTACAGTTTAAGCGCATGTGCGACTCTTGTTGGCCTCAGGGTAGGGTGGTCATCGCATTTCCTCCAACATCTTTTCTTGGAAGACTTCGGCCGGTGTCTTCCATCCGAGGCATTTGCGGGGCGTATTGTTCAGGCGGTCGCAGATCTGCTTCATGTCGTGATCGGTCATCGCTCTGATGTCACGTTTGCGGGGCAGCCAGCGTCTGGCGCGTCGGTTGGTATTCTCGACAGTGCCTTTTTGCCAGGGTGAGGAGGGATCACAGAACATGGGGTAATCGCTCTGTCTCGTCGGCGTTCTGCCATGGCATCCGAATGTTTTTTCTTCGGTATGTTCAGAGCGTGATCCGAAAGGGTCTTGTTCGGAGCAACAAATGGAGATTGAAAATGGGCCAACATATAGGGCTTGACGTTTCGTTGAAGGATACCGCGATTGCGATCCGGGAAGACGGCAAAAGAATATGGCGCGGGAAATGCCCCTCTGATCCAGAGGTTATTGCAAAGACAGTTCGCAAACACGCACACGAACCCCTGAGAGTCGTTTTTGAAACTGGTCCTCTTGGCACTTGGTTCTTTCATGCCTTGAAGGCGGAAGGGCTTCCGGCAATTTGCATCGAGGCGAGGCATGCACAGAAGATTTTGGGCGAGACGTTGAACAAGACCGATGCAAACGTGTGAACTCAAGTTAGGTTGCGACATTTCTCTATCCTAGTTTTCTAAGTTCTTCGGCGAATGCCTCTGTTGGTGTTCGCCATCCAAGGCACTTTCTGGGGGTGCCATTCAGGCGGTCACAAATCGCCTTCATATCGCGGTTTGAGAGTGCAGCGATTGGGGTGTCGCGGGGCAAGTACCTTCGTGCTCGTTTGTTCAAGTTTTCAACGGACCCTTTCTGCCAGGGGGCCTGCGGATCACAGAACCATGCACTCGTTCCAATCCCGGCTTCCAGCTTCCTCCAGCCTGAGAACTCAATTCCTCGATCAAATGTTATCGATTGCCTGGCGGACTGGGGGAGGGGCTCCATCACGTTCATGAGTTTCGCAATGAAGTGTTTCGAGCTGCGGTCATTGTTGCGGAACAAAACTGCAAATCGGGTCTTTCGTTCGACCAACGATGCGACGTTTGCTTTCCCGTGCTCGCGCCGGAAGATCATCAAATCACCCTCCCATTCTCCAAATGTCTCGCGGGATTTGATGTGATCAGGCCTGTTGTGGATAGAGCGCTCCAGAGGAAACATCATACCGCGCGGTGTTCGGGCATAGCGCGGTTTTCTCTTTTTGCGGCGCTCAGGAAGATAACGCGCCAACGCTTGTGACTGACCATCCGGGCTGTAGATATAGGCATAAATGGTTTCGTGACTGACGGTCGCCGTGTAGCCTTCAAGCTTTAAACGACCGGCAATCTGTTCAGGTGACCAACCTTCTTGGAGCCGATCAATCACAGCGTCCTGAAGCTCAGGATTACGCACCAGTTGGGGTCTGTTCCAGTAGAGGGCAGGATAGTACGCTAAAGCTGAAACTGGTCGCTAAACCGTTGTTTCATTTTGACCAACCGTAATGCCGAGATGGGTCTTCATTTCTCGCTGCCCTAGCGGCGTAACGATCAGAACTCGGCGCTCTTTGGCACGTGTTATCCAGCCTTTGTCGAACGCGAGGTTAGCAAGAGCAGCCCCTACAGTACCTGAGACATGATGGCGGCGTTCGCTCCAATCCAGGCATTGTCGTGCGAAAACGCGTTTTGACCGTTTCAGATCAGCAGGGTTGATCCCCCAGGCATCAAATAACGCTTCACCCTTTGGGGTTAGTTCATAATCCGTGTCCAGAGCGATCAAGGCGCCTCTTTTCACCAAAGCATCTGCAATCGAAACCCCTAGACGTCCGGCAATGTGATCATAGCACATTCGGGCATTCTGGATTGGCGTTCGGGCTTTTCGGATGGGTTTCGCGGCTGGGTCGATGTTTGCTGTTTGCACGGCCAGTTGTTCAAGAACGTTCGCGATTTCGGGCGATGCGAGACGGTAATAATTATGCCGTCCACTCTTCTCTCGTGTAACCAATCCACCCGACAACAAAAGGCTCAGATGCTCGCTCGCAGTTGCGGGAGAAACATTCGCAACACCGGCGAGTTCGGTGGCTGTCAGCGCCCGGCCGTCAAAAAGCTCGGTCAGTATCAATGCGCGTGCCGGGGAACCGATCAGAGCACCCACGCGCGACATGGGAGGTTCATCATGCATATTTCGGAAATATCCGAAGCATGCCGCATCCGTCAACTGTTAGACCCGAGAAAACAAGTAAGGGGAAACAGATGGTCGGGTTGGCCGAAGTGGATATGAAAGATGCTTTTCTTGAAAAAGAATGGGTGCTGGTGATCCAGACACCCATGCAGGGGAAAGAGCCTTTGCTTGCAGCGTTGCGCGAGGGCGTCGAGCTGAAACAGGGGCATTACGACTGCTGTCTGCATGTGTCAGCAGAAGGGGAACAACAGTTTCGCGCCTTGGACGGGTCACATGCGGGGGCCGAACAGACGATTCAATCCGTGTCCGTATTGGACATCACGATTTCAATCGCACCAGATAAACAGCTTCTTGAACAGACACTTGCGATCATCATCGCAAACCATGTACATGAAGAGCCGACAATACGCATCAGTGAGTGTTGGGGCACACGGTCAAAGTACACCGGCGACAAAGACAATCCAAACAAGTATTGGAACCGGCCTGATGCGCAGGACATCCATGGCACTGCAATTGCTGGCAAGGGACAAGAGGGATGACTGCGCAGGCAACGCAATCCCAATATGGGTTGGGGGGCATGCTCGTCGTTGTTTCCGCCATCACCTTCAGCACCGCCGGGCTGTTTTCCAAAGGTGTGTCAGCAGCACCATGGGACATCATCTTTTGGCGCGGCGTGTTCTCTGCCGGGTTTACGACGCTATGGGTCTGGTATCGCGGGCAGGTCCGCGACAACTTCGCGAAAATGGGGATCAGCGGTATCGCAGTTGCCATTGTGGGTGCGCTTGGCACAGCAGCCTTCATAGCCGCGTTCAAACTGACCACAATCGCCAACGTTTCCATGATTTATGCCACGGCCCCGATGCTGGCGGCGCTTCTTGCATGGCTCTGGGTAGGTGAGAAAGCGTCCAAAACGGTTGTTTTCGGCTCGCTTCTGGCGCTTGGAGGCGTCGCAATTATCGTCTCGGGATCGCTCGGGCGGATAAACCTTCGCGGTGATCTCCTGGCCTTTGGCATGGCCTTTGCCATGGCGATTCTGATGGTCATCTATCGCAAGTTTCCGTCAACGCCCGGCGCGGGACCGGCTGCTTTGTCTTCCCTGTTGCTTGCGCCCGTCGCGTTTGGCTTGGGCAATCCGTTTGGCATTCCGCTATCGGAAATCCTGATACTAAGCGCCTTTGGCCTGGTGTTTGCCATCGCCTCGGTCACGCTCGCCGAAGGCGCGAAACGTGTCCCATCTGGTCAGACCGCGCTTTTGAGTACGCTTGAAGTACCCCTTGCACCGGTGCTGGCATTTCTGGTTCTTTCTGAAGTGCCGCATGTCCGCACCATAGCAGGGGGCATGTTGGTTCTGGTCGCGGTTCTGATGGCCGCGAAAAATCAGAAATGAGGGCCATGACGGTGGTGGTCGAGGCGCTGCCCTCATGAAGCAGGAAGCGAGAACCTACACCCCGTTTGAAACAACAAGGAGAATTCTTAATGATTGATTTGACGGAATACAAAGCCGAGTCAGGTCGGCTTGTTCCCGTATGGACCATCGAGGTGCAGACTTTGCCGCAAGACACAGATCGCATTCTGGATGAGATCATGAAAATCCATCCGTTGAGCTTTGGCCGGTATCAGCGCAATGCCAGCATTTCAGCGGTTGGAAAGGAAACCACCCAGCCCGAGCCTGGATCGACAACGACAACGCATGTGGAAGGGTTTGAACCAGGAGCGACCGAAACTTACCCGATGGTCGAACTGAAGATATCTGTTGAGCGGGACCTGGACACTCTATCAAGCGTAATGGATGCAATCATCCACGCGCATCACTACGAAGAACCCGTGATATTTGTCCGGGAGGATTGGGCAAGCCGCGCCGCCTATAACCCCAAAAGTGACAACCCGAACCGCTGGTGGAACAATGGCAGGGGATTGCCTGATCGGATAGAATAGTGTGTGGGTTTCCACTTTGAACACTGATCTGATTCAAACTAACCGTGAAATCTTATGGTGTAAGATTGGTTAGGTCTTGTGCCTGTTCAATGTTCTGTAAACGGTTGGCCTGGACACGGAAAACACCTCGGCCAGATCGCTGATGGAATAGTCGCCAGTGCCGTGCATACGGCAAAGTTCCTTCTGCTGTTTGTCTGATAACTTCGGCTGCTTGCCACGCAGTTTTCCCTTGGCACGAGCGATAGCCATGCCTTCGCGGGTCCGCATGCGGATCAGATCGGCCTCGAACTCGGCAAAGGTGGCAAGGATGTTGAAGAACATTTTTCCCATTGGATCGGTCGGATCATAGATGGACGCTCCAAGAGCCAGCTTGACGCCTTTCTCCTGGAGTTGATCAGCTATGGCGCGGGCATCAGGAACAGATCGGGCCAGCCGGTCGAGTTTTGGAACCACCAGCGTGTCACCTTCCCGCACGGCGGCAATGGCCTGATCCAGACCAGGACGAGTGCGGTTGGTGCCGGTCAGCCCGTGGTCGGTATAGATATGATCCGGGGCAACGCCGAGACTTTCCAGCGCTTGTTTCTGTGCGGTGAGGTCCTGGTTGTCAGTGGAGCAGCGGGCGTATCCGATAAGTGTGGTGTTCATGGCCGAACTGTACGAATAAGGCCCCTTCATTGCAATTTTTATCGTACCATCTATATGAGACGCTCTTTGAGCCAGTTTTGTTGAAGGGATGTGCGGCGGGAATTCGCCCGCTCAGCGATCCCCTTACGGACAAGCCAATCCCCCACATACAGGAATTAGAATTGCCAAGACGCCAGATTTTGAGCGACCGACAACGGGCGGCGCTATTTGATCTTCCATCCGATGAAGCGACCCTGCTCCGGCATTATACGCTTGCCGATGATGACATCGAACACATCCGATCCCGACGCCGGGCACAAAACCGTATTGGGTTTGCTTTGCAGCTCTGTGTCTTTCGCTATCCGGGTCGGCTGTTGCAGCCGGGAGAAGTCATTCCATCCGAGATCACCGAGTTTCTGGCGGCACAGCTGGGCATAGCGCCCGAGGATTTGACGGATTACGCGCACCGGGCTGAAACCCGGCGCGAACATCTTGCCGATCTTCGGGAGATTTATGGATACAAGATGTTCTCGGGTCAGGGGGCACGTGATCTGAAAGCGTGGCTGACACTGGAAGCAGAAACGGCACGATCCAGTTTGGATTTGGCCCGGCGGTTCGTCGAGCAATGCCGCCATACGCATACAGTCCTGCCCGGTGTCTCTGTTGTTGAACGGCTTTGTGCGGATGCCTTGGTTGTCTCAGAACGGAAGATCGACAGCCGTATTGCGGATCGTCTCAGTGAAGCGATGCAATTCCAATTGGATGCATTGCTGACGGAACTGGTCGATGAACGGGTCAGCCGATTTGTTTGGTTGCGCCAGTTTGAAGTCGGACAAAACTCGGCAGGTGCTAGTCGTCTGCTTGATCGATTGGATTTCTTGCAGGCTATCGAGTTGCCGGCCGAAATTCTGGACGATGTACCGCCTCATCGGATTGCCCGGGTGCGCAGACAGGGTGAACGGTATTTCGCGGACGGGTTGCGGGACATTACCAGCGACAGACGGTTGGCCATTCTAGCGGTCTGCGCGGTGGGGTGGCGGGCTGCTATCGCCGACGCTGTTGTCGAAACCCATGATCGGATCGTTGGAAAGACTTGGCGAGATGCCAAGAGGCTGTGCGACTCCCGCGTTGACGACGCAAAGGTCGCTGTCCAGCAAACGCTGCGCTCCTTCACAGAGTTGGGAACTGCCTTACTTGCCGCGCACAGCGATGGTGCATCCCTAGAAACCACCGTTTCGGACACACCTGGATGGCCGGTCTTGGAGGAGCTGGTTGCCACGTCGGCGCAATTGACCAACACCATGGCTGCGGACCCACTTGCTCATGTCGTTCAAGGACATCGCCGGTTCCGGCGCTATGCCCCACGCATGCTGAAAGCGCTGGACATCAAGGCCGCCCCGGTCGCCATTCCCTTGGTGAATGCCACTGAGTCAATTGGTGGAAAAGTCGACCGGGCAAAACCGACAGATTTTCTGCGCAAAAACTCGAAATGGCATCGAAATCTTAAAACTCAGCCGGAGGATGACCATCGCCTTTGGGAGGTCGCCGTGCTGTTTCATCTACGCGATGCTTTCCGTTCCGGGGATATCTGGCTGGGACATTCAAAGCGCTACGCTGATTTGAAGCAGGTCCTTGTGCCAATTTCAGCCGTTACCACCATCCCCAGATTAACAATGCCTCTTGATCCGGTCACTTGGCTTTCAGATCGAAAGGTGCGGATAGCCGACGGCCTGAACCGTTTAGCGCGGGCTGCCAGGCACGGAGCCATCCCCGGCGGGTCTATAGAGAATGGCGCGCTCAAGATCGAACGACTAACAACCGCCGTACCTGACGAGGCGGAAGAGCTTGTCCTCGATCTCTATCGCCAACTTCCAGATATACGCATCACCGATCTGCTTCTGGAAGTGGATGAGGCCACTGGATTCACAGACGCCTTTACCCATCTGCGAACAGGTGCGCCTTGTAAGGACAGGATTGGGCTGCTGAATGTTCTGCTGGCAGAGGGGCTGAATCTCGGCCTGAGCAAAATGGCCGAAGCCAGCAACACCCATGATTACCTTCAACTGTCACGCCTGTCCCGGTGGCACATCGAAAGCGATGCCATCAACCGGGCACTGGCGGCAGTCATTGACGCACAATCCAGATTGCCGATGGCAAAGTTCTGGGGTGCAGGTGTCACCGCGTCCAGTGATGGTCAGTTCTTCCCGGCGGCTCGTCAGGGTGAGGCGATGAACCTGATCAATGCAAAATACGGCAATGAGCCAGGGTTGAAAGCCTATACCCACGTATCCGACCAGTTCGGGCCATTCGCTACCCAGAACATTCCGGCTACGGTGAGCGAAGCGCCCTACATCCTTGATGGCCTGCTCATGAATGAAACCGGCAAGCGGATCAAAGAGCAATATACCGACACCGGTGGATTCACCGATCATGTCTTTGCCGTTTCGGCCCTGCTGGGCTATCGATTCATCCCGCGTATCCGGGATCTGCCATCCAAACGCTTGTATGTATTCGAGCCCTCAACAGCCCCCAAGGAGTTGCGCGGCTTGGTCGGCAGCAAGATTCGGGAAAACCTGATTGCCCAGAATTGGCCGGACATCCTGCGCGCTGTTGCGACAATGGCGGCAGGGATCATGCCGCCCAGCCAACTGCTGAAGAAGTTCGCATCGTACCCGCGTCAGCATGAGCTGGCAGTTGCTCTGCGGGAGATCGGCCGCATCGAGCGCACCCTGTTTATTGTCGAATGGTTGCTGGACACTGACATGCAGCGCCGTGCCCAGATTGGCTTGAACAAGGGTGAAGCGCATCACGCTTTGAAGAACGCTCTGCGGATTGGCAGGCAAGGTGAAATCCGGGACCGAACGGCTGAAGGTCAGCACTACAGGATGGCTGGCCTGAATCTATTGGCCGCGATCATCATCTATTGGAACACGGATCATCTCGGGCGCGCGGTTACGGCAAGATTGCACGATGGTCGAGATTGCCCACCAGAGCTCCTGTCGCATATCTCACCGCTCGGGTGGGCGCATATTTTGCTAACCGGCGAATACAGATGGCCAAAACGATAACCAATCCGGCTTAGCGTACTATCCTGCCCCTTACCGGATCAGACCCCATATAGGGTGCCTCTCCCACGGTTGCCGGGATATTCTGAGTGGCAAATGGCCCGAATTGATCCGAGACGTGGGTGTAGGCTTTCAGCCCGGGACCGTTGCCATATTTGGCATTGATAAGGTTCATCGCCTCGCCCTGAGGGGTGGCCGGGAAGAATTGCCCGTCGCTGGAAGCGGTTAAGCCAGCACCCCAGAATCTGGACATGGGTAACGCTGATTGCGCTTCGATCACCATAGCGAGTGCCCGATTGATAGCATCACTTTCTATATGCCATCGCGATATACGTGAGAGCTGGAAATATTCGTGGGTGTTGGACGCCTCCGCCATTTTGCTCAGCCCGAGGTTCAAACCCTCTGCCAGCAGGACATTCAACAAGCCAATCTTATCCTTGCACGGAACGCCGGTTCGCAAATGCGTAAAGGCATCTGTAAACCCAGTGGCCTTATCAACATCCAGCAGAATATCTGTGATGCGGACATCAGGAATACGGCGATATAAATCCAACACGAGTTGATCTGCTTCAGCGGGAACATCGGCGGACAGTCTGTCAAGCTTGAGAGTGCCATTTTCTATTGATCCGCCGGGGATTGTCCCGTTTCTGGCAGCGTGCGCTAATCGTTCAAGCCCATTTCTCAAACGGGCCTTACGATCATCCAACCATTCATGTGGCTCGAACGGGATACTCAAGCGTGGCGTGTTTTGCACGGCAGCGAGAGGTACCAAGGCCTGCTTAAAGTCAGCGTATCGCCGCGCCGGGCTCGACTGCCAACCTGAGCTCTTGGCGCACATCTCGCCACTCGGTTGGGCCCACATCCTACTCACCGGTGAGTACAGGTGGCGTAAGGCTTTCACGGCAGGCTAAAACTGGGGGCGCGCCCACTCCGCCATGTGAAGTAATCAACCCTATTTCTTGCCACCTTCACACCCACCATCAGGACCCAAAACAGCCATGGCCGCCGCAAGGACGGCCACAGAGAAAAAATCATGAGTAATAAAGGTGCAGAAAGCCTTAAGGTGTCATTCTGCACTCAGCCGGAACAGACCCCTTTGATGGACATCATGCCTACTTGGCTCAAATTTACAGTACTTTAAATCGGAGACACAGCAATTAGGCAGAGTGATTTAAGTGAGAGTTGGTGACAATTTTGATGACCCCTGACTCGCCCCGGGGGGGGGTACGGAAAACCCTACCTAATGAAGTGATTCGAGGAGACGCTCGTGGATATTATTTTTAGAAATCAAACAATTACAAGTTCTTGAACAAAGAATCTGTAGAATTTTTGGCAAGGTGAGAGCTCCCTCATGCTCGTCAAAAAAATCATTGATCTCCCTCCAGGGTTGTTTATTGTGAAGGGATGTTTTTGTGAGAATTTTACGTGTTCCCTTTAGAGTTAAAATGCCTCCTTGGTGAAGCCGACATGCCGCTGTTGGATAGAAGCCCCCTTATGGGAAGTCGACAAACCATTTGTGATTGGTGTATTTTTAATGACTTTGAGAAAAAGGACGTGCTTTCCCACCTCGAGCGGATCGTCGAGCCGATGAACACCTCAAGGATTGTTTCGAAGGAGCGTATCAACTCCTGCATGACGGCGGACGAGGCATGGGCGCAGTGTGCAACGTCATTGTGCATCGCGATACCAGAGCTGTCTGACGAAATAGCTAGGGTTTCGACGGACGCCCCAAGGTGTTTGGCGCCCAATAAGGCGAAGCATCCAATGCCGTTCACATATGACCTTGGTCACAGGAAGTTACCGTTTGTCAGTTTGCACTACCAAGGCTGCGTTGCGGACTTGCTCACAATGGCTCATGAATTCGGTCACGCAGTGCAAATTGTGGCAAGTTGGAAGAGTGGAAAAGGGCAGATGCCGCCTGTTGCGCGGGAATGGTGCGCATTCATATCGGAACTCGCCATTCTACAATTCAATGAACTGTCCTCAGCTTCCATTTGTAGCGCCTACAATGCGGACGATAATACCTATTTTGGCGCACACAAGTCTTCTCTCGAAGCGGCGCTATTGGATGGTCAACGACAATATCAATATGCCTGGAACTATCCATTGGCTCGGTATTTTTCGCAAACTCTCTTCCAACGCTGCAAGTCGACACAGTTGAGCAAAATATATGCTGCCGGGGCGAACGGGGGGAGGATGTTGAACAAACTTGCTGCGGAGTACTTCGGTGGCCACCCATTGCCTTTCCCGACGAAACGTCAAAATTCGGATAGCGTCCTAATGAAAAACTATTTCCCAGAAATACCTACGGAGAAATCCGACCTTCCTGCAATTGAAGCGTACCGTACGCTCGGCATGATGACCTACCTCGATCTCGATTACTTATTGGGTCACTCTGAAATGTCTATTTCGAAATATTACAATAGGCTGCTTCATCACCTGCAAACCCAAACAGCTTATGTGGTGATTGGGGATGAAAACAAGCCTATTGGCTACGCCACTTGGAATGAAAGTGACCAAAATCCAGAGCATGTTGAATTCACTCGGCAAGCAGCGCCCTTTGGCGATCATCTACGTTTGCAACGTAGTTTGAAGCGACGGCTACCGCACGCCAAAACAGCGAGCTCCAAAAATGAGCGAAGCGCAAGGCAGGCACAAATCGCATGGTGAACTTGGATAGTTATGCAAGCACTGGCTTCGCTTTGGAACTACTTGCGCGTTCACCCTACCATGGGCAACACAAGCTGGGGGACTATTACAGAACGGAAATCCTTCCCGCCATCTGGTCTCACCAAATCAGGTTTTATCTCGACGAGCGCGGCGTGCCTGCTGCCATGATCACCTGGGCTTGGATCAACGAGAGCGTTGAGAAGGAAATTCACGCAACTGGCCGGGCTCTTTCAAGAGACGAGTGGCAGTGTGGTGACCGCATGTTCATGAATGACTGGGTCGCGCCCTATGGGGGTGTACGTCACTACGTTCGCGATATGATGAACAACGTTTTTCCAAAGGTTCGAACCGCGTCAAGTGTTCGACGGAACCTAGATGGCTCTGTTCGGCGAGTAAATCACTGGAAGCGCCCCGCAATACATGAAACCGCAAGCCAGAGAGTTTCCTCCTCATGAACGTTGCATATCCTGCGCCGGAGTTCGCATCGGCAGAAGAGACCGTAAATGGACTTATCCAGCTTCTGGAGGGAGGTTTTGAGAATCCGTATGAGATTTCGGGCACAGTTCTTGTTCAGGTAGTTGATCATCCGGAACTTGATTTCCTAGCGGTGTTCGGCGAGGCGCTTAAGATCGTCAGGCCTATTCATGAGCACCCGGTCGACACAAGAATGACCTTTCCGCTTGCTACTTTAGAAACCATATTCAGAGACTACGAAATCCTAGATTGGCGCAGCCCTGAGATTCTTGGAACCGTCGAGCTCGAAGGCAATCTAGATCTAGCGTTCCAGCTCGGCATGTCCTGTGTCAGGCCCTCAAACACTACGATTGACAGGCTTGCAGCCCTTCGCGCCCTACACAAGAAGAAAGGGCATCGGAACCTTGACGAAGTGGTGCGACTTCATTTGCCATCTCAGCATCAGTTGCTCGAAGCAATTGATGAAGGTTTGCCGACTATCATTACAGGGTTAGAGCCCTCACCGCCCTGCAAGGATTGGACAATTGATTGGCTGGTCGAAAAATATGGCGATTCAATTGTTTGCCGTCGTTCTTCAGAGCTGAAGATCACATTGCGAGAGCTGGCTGATCAAATGCGTCTCTTTGAAGAAAAGCCAGAGCTTGAGAACGACACGACCTTGGATAAGGCCTATACCGAAGGTGTGAAGATGCCACATGAGATGTGGGATGATTTTGGGCCAATGTTCTTTGATCGCGAGGATTTCATACCGGCTCAGCTTTGGCTAGGGTCCGTTTCGACAAACACACCAGCAACTGCTTTACACTGCGATCCAACCACGGGATTTCTATTCCAGGTCATGGGGCGTAAACGGTTGGAGCTTTTTTCTGCGGATCAGGCAGATTTGTTGTATCCCAAGAAGGCTTACAGCTACTATCAATCGTGCTGGTTCAACCCGCATAAGCCCCGGTATGATCTGTTTCCGAAAGCCAAAGGGGCCAAATCGATTTCAGTTGATCTGCATCCAGGCGAATTATTGGTGCAGCCCGCGGGCTGGTTCCACCAAGTCTTCGCATTGGATAGCCCGACGATGTCTGTGAGTTACTTCTGGCGTTACTAGCGACCTCCCGAGATTACGATTGCCATCAGGTAATCGTAAGTTGGGCGGCTGGTTCTAGACCAACCAACCGCCCGTTTGAGCCTCTGGGACTAATCCCAGAAAACAGCAATGGCAATTATAACACAAAAGGTTGCCAAAATCCAAAGGAACACAAAATGTTCAACAATGACGATATTTATCCTGCCGATCTTTTTGCACCGATCAGCTTTGGTGGTGGCGGCGGTGGCGGCGAAGGTGGTGGCATCAGTGAATGTGTGGGAGATATTGCCGAAGGAGCTGCTATCGGTGGTGTTGCCGGACTTGCAGGTGGTGCGGTAGCAGGCGGAGTGCTTGGAGGTCCCGGAGGTGCTGCAGCTGGCGGTGCGGCTGGAGGGCTCGGAGGTATGGTGTCTGGCGGTGTTGCTGGTGGGCTTGGTAGTGACGCCTGTTTCGGTCGGTAAAAAAGAGAGTAATCTCCTCGCCCTTCCAAAGGGCGGGGAATTCTTCAAAGTCAAGGGAGATTAACATTGAATTCCGACATGATCAAAAAAACTGGGGTAGCTTCGGTACTCTCGACAATTCTTTTTTCGCTATTTACCAATTACACTTCTGGGTCTGAAATTCTTAGCTTTGCAAACTTTGCGTTCTTTGCCGTTTTCTTTGCATTGTTTTTGGGGATCTCTTATCTTCGAAAACACTGAGTTTATTGCGAGGGGAGCCTTCTCGGTACCGGATCCAACTCTTGTTACCTCTCCCCTAAACTTTCCTGAACAACCTTAACTATAGGCGCGAAGAAGTAGCTAATAATCCGCCTGTCACCTGTGATGGCATCTACGGTAGATGTCATGCCAGGCTGGATTGCATAGCTATTGGCCGGTGTCTCAAGCGCCATTGTTTCAGGTTGAATGCGGATAACGAACCCGTAGACATTGTCATCAACTTCAACCGCGTCAGCTGAGATATTTGTCACTGATCCTCGTAATGCGCCAAAACGTTCCGCAGGGTAGGCGTCCAGTTTGATATTAACGCGCTGGCCAACCTCAAGAAATCCAACATCGGTGTTCGGGAAAATGGCTTCAATCTCGAATTCCTGATCCTCAGGAACAACACGCAGCAACTCTTGTCCCGCATCAACAATACCACCGATCGTGAACACTGATAGTTGATCTACAGTTCCAGATACCGGCGCAATAAGCTTGGTATTTTCAAGACGTCTTTGATTGGTCACGAGTTCTTCAGATAGGGTTGCACGCCTGGCTTCAAGTTCGGCTCTCCTGGTTTGAAGCCGACTTCGTAGGGCAGAGAGAATGCCAGATCGCTCGGCCAGATGAGCGGTACCCAAGGCTGCCTTTTCATCCAGCTCGCGCAAAAACACCTCTCTCTCTGTTTCAAGGCGGTTGAATCCATCGAGAACGTCAAGATAGCTTGATCGACTGGTCGCACCTTTTTCCAATAGGCTTTGCGCCGATACAAGTCGTTCTTGCTGGGTAACTAGCGCGGTTTCTATGCGTGAGATACCCGCTTGGGTTACGGATTTCGATTTTTCATTGGCTTGGATTCTGGCGTCTACCTGAGCAAGCGCGTCAGAGAGCTCCGACAATTCCGCCTTCATGAGCGCGCGCTGTTCGTTGAAAAATTTGACCTGAGACTTTGGTCTGAACTCTTTGAACTCGGTAATCTTTTGGAAGACGGTACCATCGTCTAGATCTTGATGCAGTGACAGAGCAGAAATGACAGTTTCTATTCGGTATCGCTCAATGCGCAACCGCTCATCTTCCGCTTCTAGTGTGTTCTGTGCAGCTTGGGCGTTGGTTAGATCAAGCTCAATGACCACTTCACCTTTGGAAACACGGATCCCATCACGTACATGGATAGCTCGGATTTGCCCGCCAAACTCGGGCTGTACAACCTGCACTCTTCCAATGGGAACGACCTTTCCGATCCCTTTGGCCACGATCTCTACTTTGAACATATAAGACATGATCAGGATAGCGAAGAAAACTGACACAGTGAAAATGATGGTCCCATGCAAAGTGGGCGATGCTACATTTTGCGAGGCTCTGTGCCGGGTCATCTTAGAGCCTCGAAGTTCACGACTTGATCTGCGTTAGAGAAGACCTCCGGACGGTGCGTGATAACGATTACTGTCATGTGGTTTCGAAGGCTCTGAATCTCTGAGATCATTCGGTTTTGTGCTGCATCATCTAGGGCACTGGTTGGTTCATCCAGGATCAATACCTTGGGATTGTTGAGCAGTGAGCGAGCTATGGCAACGCGCTGACGTTGTCCACCCGACAAGGCGGCTCCGCGTTCTCCGACTTGTGTATCCAGCCCCATTGGGAGTTGTTCTACCATCTCGTCCGCAGCAGCTGCCCGTAATGCACCTCTAATTTGCGTCGGGCTCGCACTAGCTGCACTCAGGACGAGGTTTTCGCGTATCGTTCCTGAAAACAGGTAGGGTTCTTGTGGAACGTAAGCGATCTTTGTACGCACATCATGCGGTTCGTGTTGTGCGATATCATTACCCCCCAATAGAACGGTTCCCTTCGCGGGACTTTCGATGCCCGCCGCAAGACGCCCAAACGTGCTTTTCCCAATGCCAGATGGTCCCACAACAAGGGTCAAGCTTTGAGGCTGAGTTGTAAAAGAAAAATGCTTCAGTATTGGTGCACCGGGATGGTATTCAAAGGATACGTTTTCAAATCTAAGTTCGGGCTTAACATTTTCCGGCAATCTTGGAAGTGTTCCAAAAGGTTCTGGAGCAGAAAGTAAGATATCTCCGAGCCGTTGGCGGGAAATTCTGATGTTCTGCCACTTTTCCCAAAGACCGGAGAAGTTGCTTATTGGTGATGCTATTTTCTCTGTGACAAGATGAAAAGCGATCAATTGGCCAAGGGTTAGATCACCTGAAAACACCAGCCTCGCTCCGAAAAAAATAATCAAGATTGTGAGTGTTTGGCTGACAGCATAAACTAAATTGCTGCTGACAATGTTTAGTTTGCCCACTCGATACCCTGCATCCAGGCTTGCGTGGAGTGTCTCATCAAGGCTGTCGAGCATTTTATCTTCTGCACTAAGCGCTTTGATCGCTGCTATGCCTCCAATATTTTCGACCATTCTCGACTGATGCCGTGCTCCTGCATCAAATTGTGCACGTAATCTACGACGCAAAAAGGGTCCAAAAACGAAGTACACAAATGCTTGGACCGGCAGGGAAATCAATACAATAGCAGTGAGAGTAGGAGAAAGTGCAAAGAGTACGGAAAGGTAAATTACTACGAAGAGAAGATCGAGAAATACGCCTGTGGTCGTGCCAACGAGGAAGGACCGTATAGTGTCTGTTTCACTGATACGAGCAATGGTCTCGCCGACGGGCCATCTTCTGAAATGCTCATATGGCAACCGAAACAAGTGCTCAAATATTCGTCTTCCAAGCTCACTAGTGACACGGTTTGCGGTAAGCATACCTAGCAGACTTGACAGGATATTGAACCCAATATGGAAAATACTAACGGCAGCAAAGATCAGTACTACGACGACCAAAGTCGCTTCACGTTCAAAAGGTAGTATTCGGTCGATAATCACCTGAAATATGAAGGGTTCAACCAACCCCAACAGCCGGGTGCAAACAGCCAGAAAGACGAGTTCAACATAGAGCGGCGTGAACTTCCAAAGTGTTTTTCCAAACCAAGAAAGAGGAATTTCTTTAGGCTGCAGGCTCTCCTTTTGATGGCTCATTTCATTGGTCATGCATTAACTCAACGGCAGTCGGCGGCGTCCGAAAAAGCGGAGATGACGCAATCCGCTTTGACTGCGTCTCTGTCAGGGCTGACGACGATCTTCACCATGTCATCGAACTTTGGAAAATGGCGCAGGATTGCTGCATTGACTTCGGCGCGTGAAAGGCCCTCTACGCGTTCGAGATACTGCAAACCCGACGAAGAACTCCGGCCTGTCAACTGCGCTTCGGTCAAAAGATGTGCGATGGTATCGGGTTTGTCCATATTGCTGCGCACACGGTTCTTGAAAATGCGATGCGCAAATGGAAACTCAACCATGCCAACGCCAACTGTACGGAAGGTTTCATAGGTGCGTTGAACTGTTTCCAGTGCTTTTTGCAGCTTAGCGGTCTCGACCTCGCCCTGCATATAGAGCATCCCGTTGGCCCGCGTGAAATCGGAAAAATGCGCACTAAACCCATAGGATGCACGCAATTCTTTTCTGACCGCTGTAAACAAACGTGACTGATCCGATACCCCCAACACTCCGGTGGCGAGCTGCAAGGCTTCGTAATCCACGCTGTAAGAAGGGGGGATCGGGCCGCCGATCAGTATGAAGGATTTCTCTGCCTCGGGACGATGGATCAGGATGGTCTTGGCCGGATAGTGCATTTGCAGAGGCGGCAAATCCTCGCGTGCGTTTTGGCTCGGCAGCGCGCGCAACGCAGTGTCAATGGCTTCGGCAACGGCCGTCGGTTTGGCATCCCCTGCAACTGCGATCTCCAAGCCATCTGTCGTCACGGTACGCGCGTACCAGTCGCTGACGTCGTCGATGGTTATACTGGAAATATTCTGCGTTGGAGTACCATTCCACACTTGTCGCAGGGGGTGGTTTCCGACAGTGATATTACGCAGCGACAGCCACGCCTGCCCTTTCGGGGTTTTACTATACCCCCTGACGTTTTCAACATAGTTACGTTGGAACCGCTTTAACCAGCGCGGATCGAAGGTCGGTTCGGCGAGAACCTTGTTGGCTATTGTTGAGGCCTCGCCCAAGTCCTTGGCCGGAGCCACAATAAATCCACGCAGGGCATCATCGTCCAAATAAAGGCGTGCGCCGCTGTCAATGGCGTTGAACCGTGCGACGACTTCATCCGGACTGAGGCCGCCCGCACCGCCATTGATCATCAGGATCGGGCCCAGCTCTTCGATGTTCTCTTTGCGAGACGATAAAAACCCGTAGCCGCCAACCCAGGCAATTGAAACGGCTGTACGGTTTGCCTTTGGCATATGGACATAGGTGAAATCATAGCCATCTGGCGTTTTTTGTTCTGTGATTTCATAGGCAACAACCTGCCCGGTCAACAGGAACAGGACCATAGCGGCGCGGCAAAGAGCGCTGAAGAAGGTCTTCATTGGGATAACTCCGGATTGGTGATTGCAGTTGTTGCAAAAGGGCTGGCAACAATTGAAGCCAGGATCGCAGTCAAGTCTGACAAGCTGGGCCGCCCCAGCTCATAGTGATAGGTTTTCACATCAAGTGCTTCACCAAGGTTCAAGATGCTCTGTTGCGCGATCGTTGTAGCGTAGTGCGGATCATCTTTTTCAAAACGACGCACCTGTTCTAAGGTGCGGCCCCGGAGCGATTTTAACGTTTCATCTGGAATGCTGTCGTCTGCCAGCTGGTGCAGAAGATTTTGAACGCGGCTCAATGCCTGTTGGGCAGAGATACCATCTTCCGGGGCGAAGAAAAACTCATAGCCAATATCACCGGTTGGCAGCAGATAGAGTTTGGCGCTGATCTTGGTAACCGTAAAACGGTCATAGTATAAGGGCTTAGCTAGTCCACCCTGCAAAGAGGAATTCAGGATATCTTCCAATAGGAGCAGAGAGAACCAAATCTTGCGGCGTGAAAATTCGACTGGGGGCTGCGCTTGGCCAACAAAAAGCACCAGCTCACGCTCCAGCTTTGGTAGATTCAGCGTTAGGGAACTTGATGGTGGGCGGGGCAGTGGCGACGAAAAACCTCGCGCAATGGCTGCGCGTTTTGGCAAGCCACGTAAGTGCTCCTCAATCTGCCCTATTATCTGTTCCTTCGTAAGTGGTCCAGACATCAACAGATATGCGTCTTGCGCATTATACCGTTGCTGATGAAATGCCAAAGCCTCTTTGACGGGCAACTGTCGAAGACTATCAGGCGTCCCCATGACAGAGCGACCAAGCCCATGATCGCCATACAAATGATGAAAGGCCTCGCGATAGAGCACCGCTGTCGGATTATCACGATAGCGAAGGTCAAATTCCCGCTCAACAACGTCCCGTTCGGTGAGCATAAAGTCTTGGTCAAGCTGCACAGGCTCAAACACGGCACGGGCATTGCGAAGCATATTCACAGTTGAATCTTTAGGGCCGCGGTTCCAATAGGCTGTCCAGAAAGGCGAGGTCCAAGCATTCATTTCTCGATTGCGAAAGCCTTCGCCGTGCACTTTGTCAGCGGACCAGACGACCAAATGCTCAAGATAATGCGCAAGGCCTTCAGCCCCGGTTCTATCCGCCTCACCGACCGGCAGGAATAAGCGCACTTCGACGTTGTCAGCGGAAGCTTCTGGGATGTAGTAAATCTTCTTGAAATCGCCATACTCTGAAAGATCCAATAGATCAGCCCGCGCAATCGAGGCCAAGCACATTAGCCAAACCAGAAAAAATTTTTGTATCAAACCGACCTCAAATAATGATCACGGCTTTCACCGTTAAGTTTTGAAAATAGAGCCTAAGTTGGCAAAAAGCTCCACGTTGCCCCTCAACCCAACAACGCGAACTTCAATAAATCAACGCCCCTATGGTTGCACTCCTGCGACTCGTATCGACGTCAGAACCATTTGTCACGGCTTTTTCGACCTCAGATTGAGCTAAAGGGATGCTCCTCTCCTCCGCCAATCCCACCACGATAGCAGCGGTTCGGTGGGAAGGCAGTTCATCCTATTAGCTCATCTGTTTCGTCCTGCGGCCTGTGAATTCGGGTGACAGATCTCGCTGCAGCATTCTTAAACGGCTGGTTTTCACGCCGCGCAGCGGCACCGAAAATAGTGCAGGCGCGGCGATTTTGCTGCTGCGAGCGCACGCAGCACGAAAATCCAAGGTACAAGTCGGGCTCACCGTCGGTTTTCGCCGCGCGCTGCATGAATGGCAGCTGTCGATATCGCGTCACAAAAGGGCAGACCCTCACGAGACAGGCGAGTGTGACAAATTCCGCTGTCTCAAATGGGCCGCATCCTCCATAATGTGACACGTTTCAAGCCGCACAGACCCAAAAGTTACACATCGAGCTCGCGTGTTCTCGCCATGTTCTTTTTATCCCCCATCTGTGCACGTTCCGGGCGGTTGGGCCCACTTGGTGGGAAATGCATGGCG
>NZ_LIKT01000027.1 GCF_001294455.1 Phaeobacter sp. 11ANDIMAR09 | reverse complement strand
ATGGCGAGCCACAGTTCCAAAGGGCGCTGTAGACAATGCAAACCACTTTCGCCGCCTACACTGGTCGTCACAGCGACCGCCACAAAGACTTAGGAGAACCATGCACGTTATTCATGCCGTCTGCGTATGCGGTCATACCGGAACAATAAGGGACAAAAACGCGGTAGAGGCCAGGAAGGCGCTAAAGGGCTTCAACGGGCGCTGTACGGTTTGCGGTAGGTTGAACCAATTCCAGCCCCTCCTCGGGTGGGACGCCTCAGTAAACCCAACGGCTAATGGGGCTCAAATCCTCTTGACGCCGGAACAGCCCTCGCCCGATAAATCAGAGAAATAATTTGCTGCAACGGGAAGTGTCCCTTACTGCAACGCGAAGTGTCCCGCTACAACAGTGTTAGGAGACACTTGATATTGCAGTAACCGGAAGAGGCCGGATGATCCCGGAAGAAGCCGGATAGAACTATGTAAAAAAGGGCTTTCAATAGGGTTCAAAGGGGATTTACACCCCCGGACGTTTTGTCTTTCAAACCCGGCTCAAAAGGCCCAAACAGGGCACCAAGGCGATTTGCGGACACTTCGCTTATCAAACTCCCCTACCCCGTTCTGCCCCTTACAAATAAGGCTTTTGCGACGCAGCAGAGTCCAATAATGGCACTTATGTTAAGTCCCGAACTCAGAACTAGCGCGGACTGAAGCGGCTCAGTTCCTAGAACGGGATTATGTGTTTCATGACAACAATTTGAACAAAATCGACATGCCTCAGCCGCGTTTCGAACTCGGAACTGATTTTGGAACCCATCTCAGACTTGCCTTCGCTTGCTGCGGCGCGGAGAATGGCAGCTATGAGCCCACTTTGACAAATGCTGCATATTGCACGATCGTCGGCTTTTAATCCGCTGGTTCTGAAAGGCTTTTTGATGAAAGGGAAATATGGACTGTTCAGAGCAACCAACGACTGAAGAGCTAGTAGTTACGCTAGTAAACGGAACGTTCTCCCCGAACGCAGAATGGGCGTTTTCGCATTCACGATTTGCAAATGCGATCCGTAGGCAATGCACCGGTGAAGTGAACTTCGAGCGTTTTTCTTGGTCGGGTGCGAACACCATTTCGGCGAGACTTCGTGCAGCCGAAGCCCTGAAAAAACACGTCTCAAGAGTTCGTAGTGAATATGAAAGCCGAGGCATCAAACATAGGCATTTTCTAATTTGCCACAGTCACGGGGGGTCAGCCGCATTATACGCATGCAAGGATAGTGATTTTTCCAATAGCGTAGCTGGTGTGGCATGTATGTTTACACCATTTATCCACTTTCGAACCAGTAATACGCTTATCCAACTCACCATCATCGGGTTGCTATTACCGGCGATCATGGCAGCATGGTTCTATCTCTTAGTAAACGACTATTTTGGGCGAGACATAGGGCCTGCAGCCTTGTTGTCATTGTTCATCGTGCCGCTTTCATTGTTGGCAGTTGATAAGCTGACGCCCTCAGTTCTGGCTCGCCAAAAGCGCAGAGTTGATCGACTGAACCTGCCCGCAATTCCCCCAGAGAAATTGCTAATTCTGAAGACGGTTGGAGACGAAGCAGGCGGACTGATTGCATTAGCAAACTTCTCTAGCTGGATTCTCCAGGTTATCATGAAAATCGGATTGGTTCTTGGCGCCGTTTTTGGTGGGGCTGGCGGTGGATTTCTAGCAATAATACTCGTTGCTCTACTGTCATTTCTCTTACATTCTAGCGGGTTGCTGCCTCTTTGGGTGGTCGCAGGACTGATCCTTTTTGCTTTGCCGTTGATTGTTATTCTCAGGCTGTTCTTGGGCATGGCCAATGGCTTTGACTTTCCCCTCCGTTGTTTCCTGATCGAAGCAAACCACGAGGCTGTTCCTTCGCCCGGTAGCTACTCAGTACGTTTACTCAATGGGTACGCATCCTGCCGAGACGAGAAAGACAATCCAGAAAACACATCTCTCGCGAGCGCATTCAAGGACGCAATTTTGCTCAGCCATAGCGAGGATAAATATTCGCCAGAGCTAACCGAATTGCTCGCTAGATGGCTTAGTTCTCGATAGGTGGCTTGAGGTCGCCTGCCTCAAAGCGGCCATCCGTGGAACTGCGGCTAATGTCGGCTCCGTCCGCACACCAGACCTTCAACGCTCCCTGCCAGGCTGAAGCGGTAACCACGCCCTGCCGAGCCGATAAGCGTCATTATGTTGAGTCCCGAACTCGGAATTAGAGCGCGTCGGTGCTTTCCAGTTCCGAGAACGAAATATTGGCATAAATTGCATACGGTTAGTGAGAATGAGCAACCGGAACATCGCTTTCGAACTCGGAACGGATTTTCAGAGGCTTTCAGGGATACGCCCCGACCGAAATTCACCCAAAAGGTTTTCTTGCCGACAAAATAAACTCTTGAGTTGTGCGGTGCACCGTGTTCAAACTGGCTCACATTCAAAAAGTGGAAGACCTATGAGAAAAGCCATACCTTTATTCGCACTGGCAGCCCTGGCCGCCTGCGACATCGCAGCAAATCCAATTGTCTCCGACTTCAACGGCGACAGCGTAACGATTATCACCTCTCAACTCACGAACCGCGAAGAGGCGCTTGCAGCTTCAACAGCCGAGGCCCAACGGATCTGCGAGAAGGGCCACAAAAAGCGTGCTGAATATGTTTCAACGCGCGCCAACTCCAATACATACGAAAACGCAGATCTGTTCCTGTGCCTTAACTAGAAACGCTTATCAGACGCCTAAACGTGCAAAGCCTAGCTAGGTGTCTGATATCCCTCAATTCAAAGTTCGCTTCTATTCTGCGCCGTTTGCCCGACGCATTCGGCGGATCAGCCTGGAACGGATCGCCTTCCGATCCTTAACAGTATCGCTAAGAATTTTTTTTGACGTTCTATTCTCTCGTCGAGAATTTTAAGCCTTTGCATTTCAACGGAATTTGCAAAACTCCGCCACCCCTTGTGCACCTTTGGCTGCTGCACACCAGGAGAGCTGAGGACGATTTTCTTCATGAATTCAATACCTCCTGTGCAGCCTCAACCGCTGCACAGCACGCTTATCGTTCTTTCGGAGGTTTCTGCCACAAAGTCCCAGCGTAAGACACAGATCGGGCCATCTCTTTGCGGCGCCGTTGGGCCGAACCGGCGCACATTGAAACCCGCTCTCCTAAAGGTTCTCAAAAAAGCCGGATGCATCATTCCTAACATTGAGACCCCTCCTGCTTCTTGAACGTACCGCCGCGCTGCATCTACCAAACCGATCAGGAGCTGGTTTCGAATTTCGCCGGGCACTAACGTGGAAATCGCAAGCCTTGAAGCTTCCCAAACGCTCTCGGACACAAGCTCTTCATGCATTATCCCCTGGGGCAAGTTTGGGATCTTCCCTCGATGTGCATCCAAGATCATGTATGTGACACCGCTATGAACGCTATCGGTACGGAGCAACCGAATGCACCCAACCAAAACCCCGTTCAACGTTGCCGCCAGATGGATCGAAGCCGGGATATCATATTGGTCATACTCGCAACCGCTGGCCTCGTAGAGGTTCCAACCCATCTGAGAGATAAACACTTCTTTCCGCAAACGGAGGCAATCAGCATACAGATCCACACGAGACGAAGGGTCACGCAGATCGACCAGGAAGGTGTTAGTCATCATATGACGCTACTTATCATAATTTGATATGTTTTTTTCAACCGGCTACACTTCTATACAAGGGGAACAATTCCGCTCCATTTTCGAACCGAGTATAGGGAAAGCGCCGCCCGGAAATTAGAAACTCCGATCTTGTTGCAAATCGCCTTTTTCCTCTGGGCAACCGCCGAAATCGACACCCCAAGCTCACAGGCGATTTGCTTGTCGATCAGTCCTTCCTCGCACATTTCAAGAAAATCGATCTGCAGGTCACTCAGTTGGTCAACCCTCTCTAAAAGGATCGATCTATGCGCTGCTCGGCAGGACTTATGGATCATTGATGCCCTGGTAACATCCAGATCATGGTTAACGCCGCCAAGGACCATCTGGCTCCCTCCTATGGCCGAAACTGAAATGAAGTTACTGTCGGCCCCGTAGAGTTTTGCCTCTTCATACAGAGGCGTTTCCATTTCTGCCTCAGAGACTAACCTGGTCCCGGATCGGCCCCGGCAGTCGGCAAAGAATTTAAAGACCGGGTCAACTCGATGATACTGCTCTGCAAAATACTTTTGGTGCCAGTCGACCTCAAAGTTGGTCACTGCTGAAGTCGGCATCTCCCCTAACCCGAGGACCACGTAGCCAAACCCCGAAAAATTTTCTTGAAGAAAGGTAGTCATTACCATACATTCCCCTTAAAGATGTTTTATCATAATAGAATGTGATTTTCATAAATGTCAACACTGATGAAAATGTCCAAATGATCCCAGCAAGATTGGACCTGCAACGCCTTGTAGAGCGCCTCCCGGAGGAAACGCTCTGCGCAGCGATACTAATTGTCCTTGAAGTGTCTACTCTTGAAGATACTCGGAAAACCGAACTTCAAGCTCCTTTAGGAGCGCAGGAAGCTTTTCCTCAGGAAGATCATCAATAAGCCTTCTGAGAGTTACCTTTGGGTCATTTATTGGGTTGTCAGTATCAAGATCAGATGCCGAGCTAAGCCCCAAACCGTCCACAATCAAACCTAGCGAACGCGGGCTCAGGCTTTGCGTGGCTCCACCGGTGAATTTCGACAGAGTATTTGGCGAAAGCCCAACGCTTTCGGCCAGGCTAGTAGGATTAGTACCCGCCACTGCCATAAGGATGCGGATATTTTTCCGACGCCGCTCCCAATCGATCTTTGGCATGTTCACCCCCGTGTTTCGGGCACTCTATCATACCACAATGTGATTTTCGCAACCTGCATAAATTTGCAGGTTCACATCTTCACGGGATTTTTTCATATTTGATGGTTGATAATCATAAAGCGTTATGATTAAGATTGGGCAATCATAACGCGAGGCACCCATGATCAACGCGCCAGAACAGCACATTGTTTTAGTCATCCCCTCCCCGGATCAGTTTTCAGTCTGGGTCAAGGAGTCGACCCTCCAATTGGGAACTTTCCCCAGCAACTACCTGTTGGACCCCAAGAAGCCCGGCTCAAAGAACCGTGTCACAAATTTCCTCGCTGACCCGGAGCATTTGAGCCTTTCATTGGCCTGTGAACTGCAGCGGCAAATTCTAACCGATGCGGTTCGCAAAGGCGTTCATTTGAAGCCGATCCAAATCAAACCGCTCCAGTCTTTCTTCCGAATTTCCGAGAGCGTTTAAGACAATGCGCTCCCCTGGTTCCCCCACGCTCAACCGAGACGCTCCGAAGGCTTGTATGCGGTTGGGCCACTACCCCAGCGACACAGCGGATGGGTCGCTGGGGGCTTTTGATATCTCATGCCCGCTCACGGCACCGATGGGTCCCGGCTCTGTTCCATTTTGGGCAGGCCGGGGCCGCAAGATCCGGCTGCCCTGGGCAACGCTTGGCGAGTTTCTTGACGACCTGATCGGAGGCTTGTGCGTCTGCCTATTGCTCTTTCTCCTCTTGTTTCTGGAGTTCTTGAAATGACCCCAACCTTTCAATCCCGCCGGACCTCTTTGGTCCCAATTGCCGCTGCTTTGCAGGCTGCGACTGTCGAATACGCAGAGAGCCGCCTGGCATTCGAAAAAGTCAGCCAGGAACTTCAGGCCGCTCGGCTTTGCCAAGCGCCCGAACGCGTTGAATTGGCGGACCAATCAGATGCAGCCGTTGAAGCTATGGAAGTCTCTCAAGAGCGGGTTGCCAACCTGATGGCAGGCCTCCAGGCGATGGGCGGCCTCTCCGATTTCTACGCCTTTGTCTCGGCCCACAATCGAGACGCCACCTAATGCCTGGCGCGCAGATCATAGAGGGCCGTTTTCAGGCCCCGGAGCGCGCCGGTCCCATCGGTCATGCCACACAGAACGGCAGGCCTTCGTCAACTGAACCCAAGACAACTGGAGCATCCGCTATGACCCCTCCAAATTGGCAGAACGTTCAAACCCTGCCCGTCGCAGATATCGAAGTCGAAGAACGGCTGCGCACAGCATCCGAAACTGCCGTCGCCAGTATCGTTTCCTCTATTCAGGAGGTCGGCAGCATCCTGCAGCCGTTGCTGGTGCGCCGGATCAAGGGCGGCTATCGCCTGATGGACGGGCTGCATCGCCTGACCGCCGCCAAGGAAGCCGGGCTGGAAGACGTGCCAGTCAAGGTAAGCGAATGCACCAATGACCAAGCGTTGCGCATTGAGGTGGACGCCAACGTGGCCGGCGCGCCGCTGACCCCGTTGGACATGGCGGTTTTCCTGGCAGCTCACAAAGAACTCTATGAGCGAGACAACCCTGAGACTGCCAGAGGAAAGGCCGGAGCTCATGGGCGGTGGAATGCAACGGACATAATGTCCGTTGCATCTTTCAGCGCCAATGCCGCCGAGGTCTTCGGCAAGGGAGACCGGCACATTCGCCGCCTGATCAGCGTCGGGGAGAAGCTCTCCAAGCACGAAATCGCCCTTTTGCGGCAGGCCCCCAATCGGGTGCAGTTCAAGGACCTGGAACAGATCGCCAAATGTGGCGAACAGGCCGACCGTAGCGCGATTTGCGCCTCCCTGGGATCTGGGGAAGCCAAGACCGCCAAGGAAGTGCTAAACCGCAAGAAAGCCCCAGGAGCGGCGGTGCAGTCCCCGCATGAGCAGCACGTGGGAAAGCTGAAAGACGCCTTTTCGCGGGCACCTAAGAGCGCCCGCCGTGAGTTTACACGGTTGTACTGCGACGAGTTGATCAAATTGATCAACGATGTTGCCGTCGAAGACGCAGAAGCCCCTGAGGTGGTTCCATTTGAGAGCAAGCGGGGGGCCACCGGATGAGTGCTGATATCTCGCCCTCCCGTGAATGGTGGTCTGCTGAGCAGATTGCAGAGGCTTGCCTGCCTGGCCTGCCCGGTTCCGAGCGCGGCGTGAATGCCTATGCTTTGCGTGAAAACTGGCGCGCCACCCCCGGCGCGATCAAGCGCAAGCCTGGCCGCGGCGGTGGTATGCTCTACCATTGGTCTGTGCTGCCTTTGAACGCCCGTTTAACCCTGCTTAAGCAGGAAGCGCAGCGCGCCAAAGATCACCCCGAAGAAAACCTCGACCGGGGCCAGGCCTGGGCAGAGTTCGACGCGCTGAACCAGAAGGCGAAAGACACTGCCGCTGATCGTCTGGACACCCTGCAGAAGGTCGAAGCCCTGCACATCAGCGGCGCGACCCATGTGGTGGCGGTAGAGGCCATCGCCCAGGAGAAGGGCGTCAGCCCCCGCACGGTCTACAACTGGATCGCCCTGGTTGAGGGCATTGCCCCAGAAGACCGCCTGGCCTATCTCGCCCCGCGCCCGCCAAAGAAGCGAAGCAAGCCCGAGGACCGCGCCCAGTACCGCCCCTTTATGGATTGGCTCAAGAGTGCATTCCTGCGCCTTGAGCGCCCGACATTCGCCCAAAGCTATCGCGCCGCTGTTGCAGAGGCGAAACGCAAAGGCTGGCCTTACCCGATCCAGAAGACGGCCAAGCGCCAAGTGGATGCAGAAGTGCCGCGCACAGTCCAGGTCTTCAAGCGTGAAGGGGCCAACGGCCTTATGCGCTGCTTTCCTGCCCAGATCCGCGACCGGTCCACGCTGACCGCTCTGGAAGCGGTGAACGCAGACTGCCATAAGATCGACGTCTTTGTGGAATGGCCTGATGGGACCATAAACCGCCCTCAGATCGTCGCCTTTCAGGACCTCTACTCCGGCAAAATCCTTTCCTGGCGCGTCGATCATGACCCCAACAAGGTCATGGTGATGGCCGCCTTTGGCGAGATGGTCGAAAACTGGGGTATCCCCAAACGCTGCCTCTTCGACAATGGCCGGGAATTTGCCAACAAGTGGATGACCGCCGGCGCCCCTACCCGTTTCAGGTTCAAGGTGCGCGAAGACGACCCAATCGGAGTGCTTCCCCATCTGGGAATTCAAATGCACTGGGCCACCCCGGCCCATGGTCAGGCCAAGCCCATCGAGCGGGCCTTTCGGGACCTGGCAAGCGACGTGGCGAAAGACCCGCGCTTTGCCGGGGCCTATGTTGGCAACCGGCCTGACGCCAAACCCGAAAACTACGCCAGCCGGGCTATCAGGGCCGCTGACTTCCTGGAGGTCCTGGAAGAAGGGATCGCTGAACACAACGCCCGCCCCGGTCGCCGCTCAGCAACCACCAACGGACGGTCCTTCGATCAGACCTTTGAGGAAAGCTATGCCAGCGCGCCGATCCGCAAAGCGACCGAAGATCAGCGCCGCCTTTGGCTGATGGGTCAGGCTCCAGCAAAGCTGCACAAATCCAACGGCAGCCTGACGCTGCACAAAAACGTCTATCACTGCGATTGGATGAGCCAGGAGGCAGGCACCAAGATTGTCGCCCGGTTTGACCCAGAAGACTTGCACAGCGGGTTGCATATCTACGCCACCACCGGCGAATACATGGGCTTTGCCGAATGCCAGCAGAAGGTCGGTTTCTTTGACCTGGAAGGCGCGCGTTCTACGGCTCGCCGCCGAAGCCAAATCACCAAAGCCCAGAAGAAACTGGCCGAGCTTCATGCGCCGATCACACCCGATCAACTGGGCGCGGATATGAACGCAGGGCGACGGGAAACCCCGGCATTGGTGGAAGCCAAGGTAGTTTCGCCGGTCTTTCCAAAGCCACAGCCCCGAATTGCCTCATCTCAGCCCAATCCCGACGCGGCTGCAGCTCGGGACGCGCTGGTCCTGCAGATGAAATCCAAGCCAAAGACCAAGGCCGCCCCCGCCGAGTTTCAAGTGGCTAGCACACCGGATGGACGCTTTGACCAGGTCGCCGAGATCCAGCGGAAATTCACCGCCGGCGAACCAGTGGGCGAGCGGGAACGGAGCTGGATGGAAGGCTTTGTCGATCACCCCGAATACACCGGCCTCCTGGCCGTCAAACGAAGCTTTAGCGGCGATAACGCCGGTTAGACAAAAGAAACGCCGCCGCCTGGCTGGACCCCAAGGCGACGGCATAGAAGCGAATAGGAGCGAGCATGGCATATCTTTCTGAAATCGGCAATGCGGTCAGGCCGCTGACCAATGTGGCCAGAATGGCCGGGCTGCTTAATGAGTTGAAAGGCCGCGTCTTTGGTGCCCCCGGCTTTGGCGTATTCCATGGCCCTCCGGGCTACGGCAAAACCTTTGGCGCGATCTTCTGCGCGGTTGAGCTGGATGCAATTCACCTGCTTGTTCAAAGCGAGTGGAGTAAGAAATTCTTCCTCCAGCAGCTCCTGCGCGAATTGGGACAGTCTACACAAGGGACGGTTCCCGAACTGGTGCAAGCCGCAACCCAAGCTCTTGCCATTGAGAGCCGCCCCCTAATCATTGACGAGGCCGACTACCTCGTCGCCAAAGGGCTGACCGGCATTGTCCGTGACCTGCATGACGGGTCTCAAACACCTATCCTGTTGGTTGGTGAAGAGGACCTCCCGCAGAAACTCCGGCGGTTCACCCAGTTTGACAGCCGGATCTTCGCTTATGCCGAAGCCCTGCCCGCCGACCTAAGAGATACACGGGAACTGGCAGACATGGTGTCCCCCCAGGGCATAAGCTTTGATGACCAGATCCTAGAGGAAGTGCGCACCCGTCACACCGGGAATGCCCGCTGGATCGTCAAGGAAGTCTCCCATATCTGCAAACAGGCCCGTCTCAACGCCATCAGCGAAATCACCAAGCAAAGCTGGGGCGGTCTTGAGTTCCTGCGTGATACCGCACCTGTACCGCGGGGTGGCCTGAAATGATGCAGGTTCCTGTAAAGAAAGGCCACGAGCGGGAGATCCTGGAGTTCATTCGCTCCCAGCTTCGCTTTGTCGAAATAGATGTTTCTGCACATTGTTCAGCCAAGCCAGAAGCCATGTCCCGCTTTCTGGAAAAGTTACGGGAGATGGGCGCGGTGGTGCCTTGTGGTGTCTCGGGCGGTCTTCGCTACCTCACCGCTTGGGGGCCTCGTGAAGCAACCAAGATCGACGCCATGGATAAGGCCGGTGAACTTTCTGACGCAAAGGCCCGCGCCTATCTTCTTGAGCTGATCGAAGGGGCAGAAGCCGAGGGCGTTGCGGTGGATGTGCCGACCACAAAGCCCCGCACAGACCACGAGCGCAAGATATGGCAATTCATCTCTGCACACCGCCATTTCACCAACGGTGACGTCATGGCCGCCTTTCCAGAGAACCCGCTTGCAACCATGGGTTTTCTGCGCGCGCTGCGCGCCGCAAAAGTGGTCAAGTTCTGGGGCCGCGAGAAGACTTCAACCTTCTATACGGTTCATTCCCCTAAAGAGCAGCGCGCGGCAGCAAAAGACCTTCGCTCCAGCACTGAGGGCGCAATCTGGTCCGCGATCCGCATCAAGCGCCGTTTTCGCCCCCTTGAATTGCACCAAGCCCTTCTGCCGACCCTACCCGACCTCTCGCTGAACGAGGTCACTAGGTACTGCCGGACCCTCACCAAAGCGGGCTACATCAAGCCCCCAAAACCAACCAAGAAGATCACCCGTGAAACCCCATTCAATCTGGTCAACAACACCGGCCCGCTCCCCCCTCAATCCCAGCGTGTGACCGTGATTGTGGACCCCAACGAAGACAGAATTTCTTACTCACCACTAGGGCAAGTACAATGAGCAACCGAGCAATCCTTGCTGATGATGGCTGGAACGGAAATGTTCCCGATTGGGTGACCGTTCTCGTTACCGAATGTGACCAGTCTTCTCAGGCCGACGTCGCCAAAAAACTGGCTGTCAGCTCCGCGCTGGTCAGCCAGACCATTCGCAACCAGTACAAGGGCAACATGGCCAATGTTGAGGCCACTGTCCGCGATACCTTCATGAACGCCCCGGTGCAGTGCGATGCTCTGGGCGGCGAGATTGAAAGCGCGACCTGCCTGACCTGGCGGCGACGCGCTGAGGACTTGACCTCATCAAGCCCCATGAAGGTGATGATGTTTCACGCCTGCCGGGGCTGCCCCAAATTCAAGCCGGAGGCCGAGGAATGACACTGCCGCCGAGAACCAAATTCGCCATCTGGCTCCACAGACTAGCCGACTGGCTGGATCCAAACGGAGCCTGATCAACCCGCGCCGCCGAGCGCACCAACCAGCCATAGGAGCTGAACCATGCCTAAACTGACCAAAGCAGAACTCATTCGTGCCGTTGCAGAGGAAACCGGCCAAAGCCAGGACGCCATTGAAAAGACCCTTGCGGCTCTGACCAACAAGATCATCCAGACCGTTAAGAATGGCAACGACGTCACCCTTTCCGGTTTCGGCACGTTCAAGCGCAAGGAGAATTCGGCGCGCAAGGGCCGCAACCCAGCCACCGGCGAAGCTATCGATATCGCGGCCTCTTCCTCGCTGAGCTTCAAACAAGCACAGGCGGTCAAGGACGAGCTGAACGCCTGACCGGAATTTGCGAAACCCGCCCGGCCTAGCCGGGCGCGGTCATCAGGGAGTGGCGGCCCTGGTCTGATGAGCAGCCAGTTACCGGAGAGGAAAAAGATATGGAAACCATGCTTAGAGCAGGCGTTCCTATTCTAGGAACCCGAAGGTCACCGAAGCCGAACCCATTGGAGATAGTAAGAAATTTAGAAAGGGAAAAACGCAAAAGATCGAGTGCACCCCATGCACCCGATCTCACTGCCTGTGACAACAAGCTAGAAGCTCCTTAAATTGAGGACGATCTAGGAGCTCAACTAGCGATATAGCTGGCATAGGTTTCCAGTTCCCTAATCCAGAACCCAAACCCCACCCAATTTTGAAAGAAACCACACATGACCGACGCCCAGAATCCGACTCCTGAAACAGAATTCAAACCGGCCAAGATCCCTGATGGGGTTGTTATGGTGAATGGCAAAAAGCACCACACTGACACCAGAGGCGCATTGGTGCCTGCCAACATGGTCAAGTCCCGTGATTTGCTCCAGGACGAAACCGCCCGCAAGATCATCGGTCATGCAATTGCCCTGAGCGAGCAGGTGTCACGTTTCAAAGCTCATGTCGCAGAGGATATCAGCCTCTTCGAAGAGATCCTCGCGATGGACTACGGCGCTACTATCGGCGGCCCCAAAGGTAACAAAACCATCCTGTCCTATGATGGCCTTTTCAAAGTGTCGGTGCGCACCGCAGACAAATACGAATTCGGCCCTGAGCTGCAGACGGCAAAAGCCTTGGTCGACGAATGCGTAAACGACTGGAGTGACGGCGCGCGCGATGAACTGAAAGTCTTTGTGACCGAAGCATTCAACGTAAATCAGGAAGGCAAGGTGAGCCGCTCCGCCCTGCTGCGGTTAAAAAAATGGGACATCGAGGACGAGCGCTGGACCCGCGCCCTGCAGGCCATCAAAGACGCGGAACGGGAAGTCGGCAGCGCTACCTATTTTCATTGTCACCGCCGCGCTTCGACAGACGCCCCTTGGGAAGCTATCACCATTGACTTGGCCAAGGCATAGGGGCGCTCATGTCTATGTCCGAAGACGAAATCCGCGCCAACCTCAAAGAGGGTATGAGCCTCTACGCAACCAAGTTGCACCGCGCCAATCTGGTGCTGGGCAACCGGCTCGCTGTCCTGCGCCGGGAAGCGGAAATGAGCAAGCTTCCAGAAGGCCGGTTTACTCAGATTGCCCGTGAGGAAGGGGAAGCCGCTGACCGCCGGATGGAGGCCAACGCCCGGACCTTTCACCCAGTAACGCCCTTCCTGCAGGAGGTGTCCTGATGACCCGCGCTCTGCAACAAAAGATCCACGTCGGCTGCCGGGAACTCGGCTTGGACGCCGACGCCCGCCGGGAGTTGCAACTTGTTGTTACCGGCAAGGCCTCCATGAAAGACATGGATGAAGCCGAGTTAAACGCAGTTTTAAAGCGCCTTAAACAGGACGGTTTCCAGGCCAGTTCTAATAAGAAAAAACACCCCAAAGCCTCCCGCCCGGATCTGCGCTTGGTTCATGTCCTGTGGGGCAAACTTGGCGAAGCCAATAAACTTCGCGACCCCAGCCGCAAGGGCCTCAACAAGTTCATTCGGGAACGCTTTGGCAAAGCCTGGAGCAACGTGCCCGCAGACGTGGACATGATGCGCGATCACAAGGAAATCGACCAGGTCATTCAGGCGCTCAAAAGCTGGGGGCAGCGCGTCGATATTGACTTTGACTGGGAGGCTCACCAGCGATGAAACAGCCCCGTATTTCAGTTTCCGACAAGGCGGTCCTCCGCCACCTGAGACATGTTGAAGGCCTCGATGTTGAAACGCTGCGCCGCAAGATTGCCCGCAAAGTAGATTTTCTAGCGGATCACCCTGGAGCCACCGGGGTCTTCTCGTGCGGCTGCTCTTACAAGATCCAGAACGGCGTTGTGACCACTGTCATTCCGGTTTCTCGAAGCCGCAAGGCACGTCGCAAGGGGCGGTCCAATGGCAAAGCCTGAACCGAAGCCACCCTTTCCCAAGCCTCCGGCGCAAGTAGAGCCCTACATGGAGGCGCTTGGACTAGAGGACACCTTGAAACTCCTGGAGGCCTTCGGGGGCACCGAGATCTACATTGCCACACACCCCACAGCGCGCTCTCAAGTCGTGGACCTTATCGGGTTTCCCAAGGCCAAGATGCTGGCCGATGTTGAGGCCCGGTTGCAAAGCCGCGTTCCCCTGGTCAAAGAATGGCGCGCAAAGGTCTACTATTCTCAGGGCTTGAAAACTGTCGAGATTGCCCGCAAGCTTGGCGTGGCTGACGCCAGTGTCCGCCGCTGGCTCGCTAAGCCGGGTGCCCGCCCTGAGGCAGACCCCAATCAACCCTCTCTCTTTTAAGGCCGCTAGCCGCCTACCCCGCACATAGGTGCGGGTGGTTCCGATCCCCCCACCGCTGCCATTTTGAACCCCGTTAAACGGGGTTTTTCTTTGGGGTCGGCCATGCACTCAGTCCAGCACATCGCGAAAGAAATCGTCGCCCGCGAGGGCGGATATGTGAACGATCCAGACGATCCGGGCGGGGCCACCAACTACGGCGTCACCATCCACACCATGCGCCGCCTCGGGCTGGACCTGGACCGTGACGGCGACGTCGACGCCCAGGACGTCCGCAAACTGACCCGCGCCCAGGCTGTCGAGATCTTCATCCGTCATTATTTTGAGAAGCCCCGGATCAATCTTCTGCCGGAGCCCCTGCAGCCTTCGGTCTTTGACATGTACGTCAATGCCGGTGGCAACGCGGTCAAGATACTGCAGAAGCTTTTGGCGGATTTCCAGGAGCCAGTAGCGGTGGACGGGGCACTCGGCCCTAGGACCGCTCAAGCCGTTCAAAGGGCCTTCAAGAAGGCCGACGGCCACTTTGTCGACGCCTACGGCATCGCCCGCCGCAACTACTATTTCCGGCTCGCAGATCGGCGTCGCGCCTCGCGCAAATATGCCCGCACCCGAGCTGGTGGCAAAGGCGGCTGGATCAAGCGCGCCGAAGAGTTCATCTCACCGCGCTTTCACATGAGCGATGAAGAGTTTCAGGAAAGGACCGCAAAATGGGCGTGATCAAAGATCTGTTTGGGATGTTCTTTGGCGGGGGCCGCAACATGGTCACTGAGACCGTGGAAGTCTTCCGAGAGAACGCCGAGGCTGGGGCCGCGCGAAGCGCCCAGATCCAAACCGGGGCCATGGGCCAGTTTTCGGCTGAATTCGGGTATCGCCAGCGCGGTTGGTTCGACCGCTTCATGGATGGCCTGAACCGCCTGCCCCGCCCGGCCATGGTGATCGGCATCCTGGCTCTGTTTACCTCGGCCATGTTCAACCCCGTCTGGTTTGCTGAACGGATGCAGGGGCTGATCCTGGTGCCAGAGCCTCTGTGGTGGCTCCTGGGGGTCGTTGTATCCTTCTATTTCGGTGCGCGGCATCAGGTGAAGGCCCAGGAGTTTCAACGCAGTCTGGCCGAAACGATGAGCCGCGTTCCCCAAGTCGTGGAGAATATCAACACGCTCCGCTCTCTGCGTCATGACAGCCCCGGCGTTGCTGATACCGGCACGGATGCGGGATTGGCTCAGTCCGTCACCGAGCAAAGCGACAACCCCGCTGTGACTGAGTGGCAGGAGAGCAAAGAGTGGCCCTAGATCTTGAAACGGGGCTGAAGCTGGCAAGTCTCCTATTGTCCATTGGGGCGATAATTTTCACCTGGTTCGCAACCCGCCGGAAAGACGTGGACCTCCGGTTCGATGTTGGCTCAAAGCGCATGGATCAGCACGATTTGGAAATCCAGGCTCTCCAACAAACCGTTGCGGCCCTTCCCGCCAAGGAAGACATGCACCGCATGGAACTCGCCATGAGCGACGTCTCGGGAGAGTTGAAAGCCATTGGTGCCCATATGGCCGGTCAGCGCGACGTCATGCGGCGCATCGAAAATGTCGTAACCCGCCACGAAGAACACCTGCTTTCAGGAAGTCCCAAGAAATGACCAGCTACGCAGAAACCCTTTCGCAGCATCGGCGATTGACCATCCTAAAGTTCCTGGCGGATAGCCCCGGATACACGTCAAACGCCTCCATTTTGGAACACGTTTGCAACGACTTCGGCATCTCCTCTTCCCGTGACCAGGTGATGGGCGAGCTAGATTGGCTTCAGGAGCAAGGCTTTGCAACATTTGAAGACAACGGTTCGTTCCGGGTGGCGACCGTAACAAGCCGGGGCGTAGACATTGCCACAGGCAAGGCCCGTAGCGCTGGCGTCCAGCGCCCTCGGCCGGGTGCCTGACATGCCCCCACCTCGCAAGATAGATCTTATGCCGGAAGAGTTCCGCGACTGGCTCCACCAGGCGCTAAAAGAGGGCGGCTGGAGCGGCTACACGAAAATCGCTGACGACCTGAACACCAAGCTTCAGGCGGCGGGCTACGAGGTCAGTATCGGCAAGTCCGCTGTCCATGAATACGGCCAGGAATACCGCGAATTCGTCAAGTACCAGGAACAGGCCAGCCAATGGGCCGCCGACTGGATGAATGACAACGGCCTGGAAGAAGAGGCGCAGCGGCACAACGTCCTGTTCCAGATGGTCACCACGCTGGCCTTCAAGGTCATGCAAAGCCAGATGACCAAGACCGGCGACGAGATCAAACCGCAGGACCTGCACTTCATCGGCAAGATGCTCAAAGACATCATGCACAGCTCGGGCATCCGTCAAAAACTGAAAGACGATGAGCGCAAGCGGATCGAAGAAGACGCGCGCAAGGCTGCGGCGGCAGAGATGGCAGACAATCTGGATACCGCTTCGGCTGAAGCCGGACTGTCCGCAAAGGCCGCCGAAGCCCTGCGTAATCGCGTCTTGGGGCTAAAGCGATGAGCGGCCGCGAAATTCGGGAAATGTCCTTTTATGGGTTCCGCGCCCACCTCGACGTCGAACTTGGGCACCTTTGGGTCGACCATGATGGCACGATCACCTGGGACCAACTACAGGCGATCAAGTGCAGCGTTTGGGGCAACGGCGCTGCGGCGGTTGAGGTCTACCCCCCCAAAAGCCAGATCGTGAACTCCCGCAACACCCGTCACCTGTGGCGGCTAGGTGAAGGCGAGTTCTTCCCCGATCTGCTCGGTGACCGGCCAAAGAAAGACACCCTACAGTCACGTTACGAACGCGCCTGGGCCGGAGTATAGCCCATGGACGCAGCCGCAAACCTGGCCCCCAAAAAGCCAATCCTTTCGCGTGATCCGTCCGAGCTTCCCGAGACGCTGAACCTCGGGACAGACCTGCCCGACGATCTGGACCCGCTCGCAGACGGCATTCTGATGGAACACCAGAAGACCTGGCTGGAGGACAAGAGCGATCTGAAGATCGCCGAGAAGGGCCGCCGGACGGGTATCACCTTTGCCGAGGCTCTCGATTCCGCCATCACGGCCGCGAGCAAGAAATCCGCAGGCGGCGACAACGTTTTCTATGTTGGCGACACCAAAGAAAAAGGCCGCGAGTTCATCGGCTACGTGGCCCACTTTGCCAAAGCCGTAGCGGGTGAGCTGATCGAGATTGACGAGTACCTCTTTGAGGACAAGCAGCCCGACGGCACCACCAAACACATCACCGCCTATCGCGCTCGCTTCAACAGCGGGTTTCGGGTGGAGGCGCTGTCGTCGAACCCGGCAAACATTCGCGGTCTGCAGGGCATCGTGGTTATTGACGAAGCCGCCTTTCATAAAGACGTGCGCGAAGTCATTGATGCCGTCAACGCCATGCTTATTTGGGGCGGCAAGGTTCGGATTATTTCAACCCACAATGGGGTCTTGAACCCCTTCAATGAGTTGATCCGCGAAGCGCGAGCCAAGAAGACCCCATACGAAGTTCACCACATCCCATTTGGGGACGCGGTTAAAAACGGGCTTTACAGGCGCGTTTGCCTGATGCGCGGCAAAGACTGGTCTCAAGAAGACCAAGACGCCTGGGAAGCACAGATCCGGGGTTCCTATGGTTCACGCACCGCTGCGATGAAGCAGGAGCTCGACGCGATCCCAGCAGAGGCCGAGGGCGCTGCCCTCACCCGCGTTCAGATTGAGGCCTGTACAAAGCAAGGGATCCCGTTTCACCGCTGGATCCAACCGGACGAGTTCAAGAACGCCAGCGACGAGATCCGCAAGGCAGAAGCCCTGGCCTGGTGCGAGAAACATCTAAAGCCGGCGCTTGAGAAACTGAACCAGAACGGCAAGCACGTCATGGGCGAAGACTTTGCCCGCTCCGGTGATGCCACCGATATCGTGATCCAGGAAGTCACAGAAACCCTGGTGCGGGAAACCAAGCTCCTGGTCGAACTGCGCAACATCCCTTTCGATCAGCAGCGCGATATCCTGTTCTACATCTGCGACCGGGTGCCCAATTTCATCAAAGGTGCTTTGGACAAAACCGGTAACGGCGCCTACCTCGCTGAGAAAGCCACCCAACGCTATGGCGAGCGGATTGTGGAGGTTGCCTTCAGCCGGGAATGGTACTCCCGCGAAATGCCCCCCTACATCGAAGCATTCGGTGACAAGACCATTGTCCTGTGCGCCCATGCCGACGTGGTCCAGGATCACCAGTCCCTGCAGTTCGTCGACGGCATCATCAAAGTGCCTGACGGTTTCCGCATGAAGGGCAGCGACGGCTTGGACCGTCACGGCGACAGCGCTGTTGCCAGCGCCCTCGCCTTCTTTGCCAGCCGCCAGGATTACTTTGAAACCGACTATCGCGGTCTGCCCAGGGGGCAGGAATACGACAACCCCGAAGACCACGCTCTTGGGCAGCCCGAAGGCAGCGGCCGCAACTGGTGGGACACGCCTCTTGGGGCAGATTTGAAAGGAGGGATCCTCTAATGGCAAAATCCCGTGTTCTGGACCCCAGCGGCCGCCCCGTGGAACATTCTGCCCTGACCCGTGAGGTTGCAGAAGCCTCTATTGGCACTGTTCGTTCGCCCATCTTCGGCTATCCGGCAGATGGTCTGGACCCGCTTCTACTTGGGTCGATCTTGCGGTCTGCCGATCACGGAGACCCAATCCGATATATGGGCCTGGCAGAAACCCTGGAAGAGCGCAGCCCGCAATACATGGCGGTCCTGGGCAACCGGAAACGTGCTGTGAGCCAGCTTGAAATCACTGTGGAGCCAGCAGGAGAAGACAAGGCGGCGCTCTTGCAATCTACGGCGCTGGAGAACTGGCTGCAGCGCGACGAGCTGACGTTTGAGATCATCAATATCCTGGACGCCATCAGCAAGGGATACAGTTTCACCGAAATCATCTGGGACTTTTCCGAAGGGCAGTATGAGCCGAACCGCCTGGAATGGCGGGACCAGCGCTGGTTCCGGTTTGACCGCAGAGATTTGCGGACCCCGCTCTTGCTGGAAGACAGCGGCGCAGAGGTTCCATTGCCGCCCTACAAGTTCATCTATGCGCCCTTCCCTTCCAAATCCGGTCTGGAGATCCGTTCTGGCCTGGCGCGGGTCGCCTCCTGGTGCTGGATGTTCAGCGCCTTCACTCAACGGGACTGGGCAATTTTCACCCAGACTTATGGCCAGCCTATTCGCCTGGGCAAATACGGTCCCGGCGCTTCAGACGAGGAGAAGAACAAGCTGTTTCGTGCGGTAGCAGGGATTGCCGGGGATTGCGCCGCGATCATTCCTCAAAGCATGTCTATGGAATTTGTCTCCAGCGACAACATCAGCGGATCCATTGACCTCTATGAAAAGCGCGCCGACTGGTACGACAAGCAGATCTCTAAAATCGTGCTTGGCCAGACGGCCACCACAGATGCCGAAACTGGCGGCTTGGGATCCGGAAAGGAACACGGCGATGTGCGCGAAGACATCGAACGGGCTGACGGCAAAATGCTTGCGGCAATTCTCAACAGAACTCTGGTGCGTCCCTACATCGATCTGAACTACGGGCCGCAAAAGCTCTATCCCAAACTCAAAATCACCCGCCCCGAGCCCGAAGACCTCGCGGCCTGGACGCAGGCCACGTCGCCCTGGTTCGCTGCCGGTCTGGAATTTGTCGAGAAAGACATCCGGGACAAGCTGAGCCTCTCCACTCCACAGAAAGGGGATGCAATCTTGCGGAAATCCGGTGATCAGGTCGAAAAACTGGCGGAGGTCGACGACAAGTCGGACAAGAAACCCTCTGAGACTGAATTTAAAGGGGGGTTTAAGGGGCTCAAAGGGAATTCCGGGGGAGTTGACGCGGCGCAGGCTGTTGAGGCCCCTCAGGGCGGCTCTGTGGCGATCTCGCCAATTGGCAGCCTGACCGAACGGCTCGAGGCCGAGGCCTTGCCGGAAATGCACAAGATCCTGTCCGGTGTCGAAGCCATCGTGGAGGGCTCCGGTTCGCTGGAAGAGCTGCGGGAAAACCTGTTGTCCGCCTTCCCGGCTTTGCCGGGTGCAGAATTACCCGGTGTAATGGCGGCGGCGATACTGGCCGCATCCGCCGGCGGCCGGGCAATGGTTGAGGAAGAAGCCGATGGCTGATGCCTTTGGCGCGATCTTTCGCAAGCCCTTTGCTGAACAGCTTGCGGCCTTTCGCCTGCGCCTCGGTGACCTGGTCCCGACCAGCGCTTGGGACGATTTGCTTCACAGCGCCCATGATCGAGCATTCATGGTCGCTGGTGCCACAAAGGCTGATCTCCTGCAGGACCTGGCAAGCGCCGTGGACAAGGCGATCTCCGAGGGCACTGGCCTTGAGGCCTTCAAACGCGATTTTCGTGCCATCGTGGAAAAACACGGCTGGCATGGCTGGACAGGCGAAGGCACCCCAAAGGGCGAAGCCTGGCGAATGCGGACGATCTACCGCACCAACATGCGCACCAGTTACATGGCCGGACGTCTCGCCCAGCTCCGCGATGGGGGCTTCCCTCTGTGGGTCTACCGTCACGGCGGATCAGCAGATCCCCGCCCCCAGCATCTTGCTTGGGATGGCCTCATTCTTGAGGCCGACCACCCTTTCTGGGAAACACACTACCCCCCGAATGAGTGGGGCTGTTCCTGCAGGGTCTTTGGTGCGCGATCGCTAAATGCCGCGCTCCGCCGTGGCGGCAAGGCAGATGTGAAACTTGCCCCCAACTGGGACAAGCCTGACCCCAAGACCGGTAATCCACCAGGCGTCGGGCGCGGCTGGGCCTATGCCCCTGGCGATACAGTCAGCGAAACGGTCCTACAGCTCCGCGACAAGCTGGAAACTCTAAACGCACGCCCGTCCTCTGACTTGATCCAAAGCTGGATCACGGGAGGGCCCTTTGAAACCTGGCTGAAGGATCCCAAAGGCAGTTTTCCTCTGGTTCGGCTGCGTCCGGAAGATGCCCAGGCTATTGGATCGAAACGCCTAGTGGCTGATATTTCTTCTGAAACCATCGCCAAGCTTTTACGTGAGCAGCCGGGGCTGACCGCGACCGACTTTGCTGTGGCTCAGGAGGCGATCAACTATGCAGCACATAGGATCCAACATGGATCTCACAGCCTGATTTTCCGACAGGTGACTAAGGACGGGAAAAACTTGCTCACCCTCAAAGTGACTCAGACTGAAAAAGGTTTGTTGGTTACCGAGTTTCGAAGGGAGGCTGCTGCCAAGGCCACCGCAGCAGATCCAATTTTGTGAGCTAGAAACGAAGAGCAGCTAAGCGCAGAGAGCGACCTTTGCAAAGTCCGCCTTTCGGCCTTGGAATACTGCCAACGACCGCTGCGATGCCGCGTGGAAAGCGGTCATTGATGAGAGTTGCAGCGAAATTTGAGGGTTGGAGTGCAGCAGTGCGGGACGGAGCGGCCCTTCGCCGCACGTGCCGCCTGAGATGTCTGCTAAGGGTTATCTCAGCACCCAGCCCACTGTCACGTCGGAAGCGGTTGCAAGCAGTCAGTGCAGTGAAACCTCGGCTAGAAGGTGTGCAACTGCTGGCCTATCAAAAACTAGAGGCAGAGGGCATCAAGTCCCAAACATCGAAGCTTCATCTTGGTCATGGTTGTTTTCAAACTCAATAGACGGCAACGAAACGATATTGTGTGGCTGGGTAGTGAACTTATCAACTTGTTGAGCCAAGTCTGTCGCATCATTGGCCAGAATTTGGCTCGCGGCGGTAGTTTCTTCCACCATTGCGGCATTTTGTTGTGTCACCGCATCCAGTTGGCTCACACCAGTATTGATTTCTTCCAACGTTATCGATTGCTCATGCGCCCCCCGGGCAATTTCAGTGACGTGCCCGGAAATATTTCCAACATTCTCGATAATTGAACTGAGTTCTACTCCAGCTTGCCCTACCAGCTCTACACCCTTGGATACATGATTTGAGCTCTCCGAAATCAGCCCCTTGATTTCTCCGGCAGCCTCCGTTGAACGCTGGGCAAGGGCTCGAACCTCCGAGGCCACGACCGCAAACCCACGTCCGGCTTCACCTGCCCTAGCAGCTTCGACCCCAGCGTTTAGTGCAAGTAGATTAGTCTGAAACGAGATGTCATCAATGACAGAAATAATGTGGGAAATTTTGTCCGAAGACTCTTGAATGTGATCCATGGCCAAGATCGCGTCTTGCACAACTTGATTGCTTCCTTGAGCCGCAGCTCTGGCGCTCGCAACAATTTCTTCTACTTGTTTCGCCCCTTCTGCAGCAGAACGCACTGTTGCTGTAAGTTCTTCAATCGCAGCGGCAGTTTGTTCCAGTGTTGCAGCTTGAGTTTCTGTACGGTTGGACAATTCAGACGTCGAACCGTTGATCTCTTGTGCTGTTGATGAGACCGTACCTGACACTGTCTTTACAGCTTCTATGGCCATTGAGAGTTTTTCCATAGCTTGGTTTAGAGATTGGCCTAGTACACTTAAGTCTTCGATACTGGAGACTTGAACTCGTTGCGCGAGGTTTCCATTAGCCATCTCTGTCAAACTGCTCGCGATATCATCTGTGTCCTTCCGGCGTTGAGTGACGTCGGTTGCGAGTTTGATGACTTTCTTGACCTTATTTTCAGAATCGAACACCGGCGCGTATGTTGCCTGGATCCAGATTTCAGAACCACTCTTTGTTAGCCTCGGAAACTGATCGGTGAAGAACTTGCCGGAGCCCAGGTCCTCCCAGAATGCTCTATAGGCTGCTGTTTTTCCGTAATCCTTGTCGACAAACATAGAATGATGTTGTCCGACAATCTCATTGAGATCATACCCTAGCGCCGAAAGAAAGTTTTCGTTGGCTTTTATGATTGTTCCATCAGGCTCAAACTCAATAACGGCTTGTGTTCGATCAATGACATCCATGAATGCCTGCTTTTCAGCCAGTTCTACCGCTTGAGCGCGACGTCCAGATGTAAATAACATGTTCTCTCACCTAGTTGGTTGAATTCGTTATAGATGAGTGATTTTGGCGAATTGGGGTTGATAAAACGAAAACTTCAAAAAATTCACCTAGTGGTTGATTCTTCAGCCTGACTTCTGGATTTAAGTGTCATTTTGAAACCATTCGGCAACTTTGAGTAGAAGTGGTTCTTGAAGGAACTGATTCCTAACTGCGAATCATCTAGCACAAACGAAAGAGGCATTTTTGCAGCCCCCTGCCTGAGTATAGTGGGTTTTTCTTCAGCCACGGCGCCGCAGTGAAGGTCAGGGCTCGAAGCCGACATCGAGGGCAAAAAGCCGCATTTGAAATACTTGAATGTCCGCTTCCGGGAAGTCGAGGCGCATTTTTGCATGTGCGGCAATGAGAAGCAGCCTCCCTTCGCACCGGTCCGCTTTGGGCTGGGAGAAGCCTTTGCGTCGACTCAGCAAGAATGTAAGCTCTGGCGAACAAGGAGGGCAACATGACTGGCCTTGAATACAACACGGACACCCTGGATCCACTCCTGATCGCTCTCTTGGAAGCGACCGGAGACCTGACCGAGTTTATGCAGGATGCAGGCGAGTTGCTCGTCTCGGCAACGCAGGACCGCGTTCTGCAGGGCCTTCAGCCCGACGGCGCGCCTTTTGCGCCTAGGTCAGCCGCCACTCTGAAACGCTACACCAAATTGGGTTTGAGTTTTGGTGCCCCCTTGAATGTCTCGGGCGACATGAGAAACCACCTTCACTACGCGGCCGACAAGGACAGCATGGAGTTTGGTTCCAACGCCATTCAATCGGCCGTCATGCAGTTCGGCGCTGAAAAAGGCGCATTCGGCACCGCCGCCAATGGCTCGTCTATTCCCTGGGGAAACATCCCGGCCCGCCCATTCATCGGGATCTCAGAAGACGACGAAACCAATCTGGCCCTCGAGCTGGAAGAGTGGCTGGAACACGCGGCAGATAGTCGGGGTTGACCCGCAAGCCGGACCTCGGCAACCTGCCGCCATCTCCCTCAAACCTATGAGCCTCGCATAACCCGCACCCTGGTGCGGGTGTCTCGGTTTGCAGCCGACTGTCACATTTGCGGTCATGTCAAAGCGCCTTCAAACCGTCTTCAACGCGATCCATGCGGAACTCCCCTCGCCTACTGGCGAGGATGCCGTTCCGACATGGGTGCATCTCTTGCCGACTTCTGCGGGTGCTGTGCAGACCCATGACAAGCGAGGCCCCTACCATGTAGCAGCACCAGAGCAGATCATCCAAAACAGCTTTGCGGAGGCCGACAAGCTTCCCATAGATCAAGATCACGCCATGGACCTGGCGGCCAAGGAAGGTCGTCCGGCTCCTGCGCGGGGCTGGATCGTAGAAATGCAGGCTCGCGAGGACGGGATCTGGGGCCGGGTCGACTGGACCCCTTCCGGGTCGGCTCTATTGAAAGACCGCGCTTACAGCGGAATTTCCCCGGTCATTGCCCACCTTGCCAAGCCCACACAGCAAATTGTCGCCATTCGCCGCGCCAGCCTGGTCAACCGGCCAAACCTGCGTGGGCTCCATTCCCTCAACCAGGAGAACGACACCATGTTTCAGGAAAGCATCGCCAAGCTGCTGGGCCTAAAGCCCGATGCCAGCGAGGACGATATCACCACAGCGCTGAATTCTCGCCTTGCGGAAGCCACGGACGAGGGCAAAGGCACCACGGCGCTTCATTCTCAGCTCGGCGAGATCGGCGAGGCCCTGGGTTGCGAAAAAGACGCCAGCGCCGGGGACATCCTAACCGCTGCCCAAAGCCAGGGCACAGACAAGGACGAAACCATCGAAGCCCTGCAGGCTTCGGTCAAAGACCTGTCTGGCACGGTCAAAAGCCTGCAAGCCAGCACGACGAAGACCGCTGCTGAAACCTTTGTCGACAACGCGATCTCGCTTGGCCACATCGGCGTCAAGCCCGCCCGTGACCGCTTTATCGCGCTGCACCAGCAGGACCCTGAAGGGACAGAAGAGCTGATCAATGATCTACCCAAGCTCAAAGGCGAGCTGCTCGCTGACATCCCGCCCGGCAGCGACGTCACCTCCGATGCCATCAACGCTCAGGAACTGGCTGAAAAGGCCCAAGCCCTGGTCGCCAAGAAAGCCGAAGCGGGCATTGATATGACCATCACCGAAGCGGTGCAGGCCGTACAGGAGGAACAGGCATGATCCCGTCCTTTACCCGCGCCTATGAGGCCGCCGCCGCCATCGAAGGCTACCGCATCGTGGTTTTCGCAGATCCCGCCAACGGCTCCACGATCACCACAGCCAGCGACAACACCTCCGCATCTCTGGGCATTGCCGACAGCATGGGCGCGGAGCTTGGCGGAATGTGTGACGTCCACCGCGACGGCCTCTATCCGGTTCGCCTGGGCGGCCCTGTGGCAGCGGGCGACCCGCTGACATCCGATGCCAATGGCGCTGCCATCAAGGCGGTCGCCGCAGCCGGAACAACCATCCGCATCATTGGTTTTGCAGAGGAGCCCGGCGTTGCCGATGACCTTTGCCCGACCTTCCTGTCGCCCGGCCTTCTTCACGAAGCCTGATCCCTGAAAGGAAAGCCTGATGGCCCCTAAACGTCCCTTTCAATCCGACGCGGCGCTGACCGCGATTGCGATTGGCTACAAGAACCCCGAGGCCTCCCGCATTGCCGATGAGGTCATGCCGCGCCAAACCGTGCCCACTGAAAAGTTCGGCTGGACTGAATACCCGGTTGAAGAGGCGTTTAACGTGCCTGACGCGCGTGTTGGCCGCAAAGGCCGTGTCAATCAGCTGGAATTCGGCGGAAAAACGCGAACCGCCGAAGTCGAAGATTTCGGCCTGGATGCACCCGTCCCATTCTCCGACATCAGGTCCGCAGCCGCAGCCCGAAAAGCCGGACTGTCAAAACACGACCCCGAAGGCCATGCCGTTGAGATGATCTCGGAAACAGTCGAGAACATTCGCGAAGTCCGTGTGGCCCGCACGGTTCACAATGCCGCAAACTATGCGACCGGCCGCAAGACCACTCTGTCTGGGTCTGATCAGTTTTCCAACTACGCCGACTCTGATCCTATTGGCGTAATCAAAACCGGGTTGGAAAACGTCTTCATCATGCCCGCCAATACCATGGTGATGGGGCGCAAGGTCTGGGGCAAAATTTCCTCGCACCCCAAGATCGTCAACGCGGTCAAGGGCAACCTGACCAGCGAAGGCATCGTGACCCGCCAGCAGTTCCTGGAACTCTTTGCCGGTGAAGGCATCAAGCGGCTGTTGATCGGCGACGCCTTTTTCAACGCGGCCAAGCCGGGCCAGGCGGCAAACCTGCAGCGCGCCTGGGGCAACCACATTTCGCTCCTGCACATCAACAAGCAGGTTAACACCGAGGGCGGCGGCGTCACCTGGGGCCTAACAGCGGAGTTCGGTGGCAAGGTGGCCGGGCGCATCGAGGACCCCGATATCGGCCTCGAAGGCGGCTATCGCATCCGCCGGGGTGAGCGGGTGAAAGAGCTGATCGTCGCCAAGGACGTCGGCTATTTCATCCAGAACGCAGTCGCAGGGTAAGGGGGCTGTTATGAGCGAACGTGAAGCCCTGCTGGCCCGTGCAAAGGAGCTGGAAATCTCCCACCCTGCCAATATCGGTGAGGAGAAGCTGAAAGGCAAAATTGCGGAAGCCGAAGCAGCGGCCAAGGCAAAGGCCGACGCAGAAGCCAAGGCTGAAGCGGAAGCCGATGCGAAAGCCGATGCGAAAGCCAAGGCAAAGGCCTCTAGCAGCCTGGTCCCAGCTCTTGTTCTCGACGCGCTCAAGCACAACGGCACCGACTACGGCCCCGGCACAAGCCGCGAAACCGTCGAGCTAACGCCAGAAGAACTGGCGCCGCTCGAGGCCTGCGGCGTTGTTCAGCGGCTCACCTAAGACTGTCCTTTGAAAGGCGGCGCAGGTTTTGCGCCGCCTTCCCCAACCCTCACCGGAAATCGTCATGGACTACACCAGCCAACAAGAGCTTGAGACGCGCTATGGTCGCCGCCTGCTGGTCGATCTGACCGACCGGAGCGACGAGCCCACCGGCGTGATCGACGCCGCGATTGTCTCAGCAGCGATCACATCGGCGCAGGCTTTGGTCGACGGTTTCCTGGCTAATCACTATGCGCTGCCACTTGCCGAGGTGCCTGACCTGGTTGCCAAGGTCACCAGAGCCTTGGTGATCTACGAGCTGCATATCTACGACGCCCCGGAAAAGATCGCCGCCGAAGAAAAGAAGGCCCGCGAAACCCTCAAAGGGATTGGAGAAGGCAAGATCCGCTTGCCCATTGCTGGCGTGGAACCCGCCGAGAAACCCGAAAATGACGTGCGCTTTACCAAGCGCGAGCGCCCAATGTCTGCCGACAGTATGAAGAGCTACATCTGATGCTGGGCGCAATCATTCAAAAGCTTAAGGCCGAGGTGCCGGATCTGAAGAACCGGGTCGAGCCGGTCGTTGAGATGGCAAAGCTGCTGCGCGACGGCCGGTTGCCCCAGAATGCCACTGCCCTGGTTGTTCCGCTGGACGCAAAGGGGGGCAAGGCGGAGGCAGGCACCGGTATCTTTCGCCAGGCAATCAATGAGCGCTTTGGTGTCTATCTCTCGCTCGATGTGAACGACGCGACCGGCCGCAAAGCCCTTAACCGTCTGCACCCTATGCTTACCGAAGTCACCCTTGCCCTGGTCGGCTGGTCCCCGGAGCCCGGCCCAGGCGTTCTGGTGTTTGAACGGCGCAGGTTGCTCTCCATGCACCAAGGCCGCGCCTTTTACGAGCTGACCTTCACCATCGACGCACAATTGAGGACCCCGGCATGACCAAATTCACCCCTCCCACCAGCGGTGGCCGCTTTGAACTTCAAAGGGGCGGCAAGCTGAAACAGGTCGAACACCCCACGAAGGAGGCCACCCGGCCGGAACCTTCGCCCCCGGAAAATCCCACTAAGGAACAGGAGGCCTAAATGTCCGCTCCCCGATACTGGAAAGACAAGTACCTGCTGTTTGCCCTGGAAGGCACCTATGGCGTCGACGCAGGCCCAACCGGTGCCGCCAATGCGATCCTGGCGCAGGACGTCACCTACAAGCCCATGGAAGGCCAGGATCAGGAACGTGACCTAGAACAGCCCGGCATGAGCGCCAATGGCACCATCCCGACTGAACTGCATTCCACCCTGTCCTTCACCGTGGATCTGAGCGCCCCAGGTGTCGCCGGAACCGCGCCTGCTTGGGGGCCGCTGCTGCGCGCCTGCGCCGTTGCCGAAACAATCAACGCCGGGACCTCTGTCATCTACACGCCGGTCGCCAAGGGGCATGAGGCCGGGACGTTCCATCTGAATATCGACGGCACCCGCTATGTCATGCGCGGCTCGCGTGGCAAGGCCGAGCTGATGCTGGATGCCCAGGCCACCCCCAAGATCAAGTTCGATTTCACCGGCCTGTTTACGCTACCAAGCGATGTGGCACCGCCCACGGTCGATCTGATGAGCTGGGTGGAGCCGCTGGTCGTGTCGCATCAGAACACACCGACGTTCTCTATCGACGGTGTGGATTTCGTGATGAAAACCGCCAAGCTCAACCTCGGCAACAAGGTGGAAAACCGGTTCCTGGTTGGGGCCGAGCGGGTGCTGATCACCGACAAATCCGAGCTGTTTGAGACCACCGTCGAGGCCAAGACCCTGGCGGAGTACAACCCCTTCGCCAAAGCCTTGGCCATGGCAAAGGTGCCAGTGGAATTGGTGCATGGGACAGCGGCCGGAAAGATCGTCACTTTGAGCCTGCCGACTGCCCAGATGCAGCGGCCCTCTCTCAGCCAGAGCCAGAACATCAAGGAATGGCCTTTGCGCCTGGTGCCCCGCGCCGCCGCTGTCAACGATCAGTGGTCCTTGACCCTCACCTAAGCGCCCAGGACTGGAGCCTCCCCCTTGTTCAATGTTGTCAACGCCCCGACCTTCACCCGCAAAGTTCCCATCTCTGTTCCCTCTGGCGACGGGTATGTGGACCAGTCCTTAAAGGCGACTTTTAAGGTTCTGTCCGACCAGGATCGCGACGCCCGCGATCTGTCTGTCACTGAAAACGTCAAAGATTTTCTGCGCGAAATCATCCTGCATCTGGACGACCTGGCAGATGACGAAGGAAAGCCCGTTCCCTACAGCCCCGAGATCCTGGAGCAGGTTCTGGGCTTTGGCTACGTGCGGATCGCGCTGCTCTCCACCTACACCAAGGCGCAGATCAAGGCCGTCACGGGAAACTAACCTGGGCCGGGCGGTCCTTTGCCAATGGAACCCTGTTCACAGGCACCCAGAAGGCCCGCCAGGCCGAGGCCCTGCAGGATTGCAACGTCCTGGGCATCCCCATCGAGACCCTTGCCCAGGAACAGGACGAAGAAGGCGTTTGGGAATGCAACCTCCCGGCCCTTGAGGCCTTCCTTGATGCGGCCACACAGTTCAGCCGTATCGGCCTGGCAGACGGGCGCGTCAGAACCCTTGGACTGGATTACGGCAGCTCCCGCGCCGCCTGGGATCTGGCCGGAGTGGAGATGACCCCCGAGCTGTTTGGCCAGGTCCAGATCATTGAATACGCCGCCGTGGCAGAATGGAACGGAAACTGACATGACCTTTGTTGTCTCTGGAAAGCTGACGATTGATGCCTCCCAGGGCAAGTCCGAGCTGACCAATCTGCAGAAGGTCAAGCGCAGCCTCTATTTTGCAACCATGGATCTCAACAAGGTTGAGAAGACCGCCCAGGCTGAAATTCGCAGAATTGGACAGGCTGCAGGAGACGCGGCCAGGCAAGCCAAAGCCTTGCAGATTGAAGAGGCCGCCGTCGCGACCCAAGCCGTAACACTGGGCCGGTCGCACCAACTGGCTGCCGGTCAGGTCGGCAACCTCACAGCCCAGTTCAACGATATCGGCGTGATGATGGCAGCGGGCCAGAACCCCTTTCAGCTCGCCATCCAGCAGGGCACCCAGATCACCCAGGTCATCGGCCATCTGGGCGCGGCCGGGGCAGCAAAAGCACTCAAGGCCGCCTTGGTTTCCATGGTCAGCCCTCTGACCTTGATCACCATTGGCTCCATCGCCGCCGGTGCCGCCATGGTGAACTGGCTTACCGGAGCGGATGACGAAATTGCCAGTTTTGAAGACCAGCTCACGGCAATGGGCGAAGCGATTGAAACCTTTGCCGCCAAGGCCGGGAAAACGCGCCTCAGCACTGCCGAGATGATCGAAGAATTTGGTAGCGCCTCCCCGGAATTGCGCATGGTCTTGGCAGACATGGCGGCCCTGGCAAAGATGGACGTCCAGCACGAGATCGACGCAACCGCCAAGAGCGTTCGCAACCTGGTGCTTGATTTAAGTTATTGGGATGACCGGTCCAGCACATCCGCCTCTCAGGACTTCCTCGGGTTGGGCTCCATTGGCAGCGCCGCGCGAGAAGCCGGCTATGCCTTTGCACAGAACCTCGAACTCCTAAACAGCAACGAAGACGCGGCGACCCGTCTCAAAGCCGCCCTCGACGTGCGCGGCCAGCTCCTGGATGCGGCTGGGGGGCTGGAGAGCCTAAACGGAACCCAGCGTGAATTCTATGAAGGTCTAAGCGCAATCATCCGGGATCTGGAGCTGTTTGCCGGTGCCCTGCAGGCCCCCTGGAATGAGCTAAAGGCGACCGGCGCCGATCTTTGGTCCAGCCTCTCCGCCAATGTGGAAACCTACCTGAGCAAGCGCCTGCAGGTCGAAACCCAAGCCCGCAACCAGATTGAGCTGCTCCGCCTCGAGGCCGAAACCCAGCAGGCGATCACCGCCTTTGGTGAAGGCAGCGTTGAGGTCGCAGAGCTGCGCCTGCAGGCCGAACGGCTGGCCTATGAGCAGCAACTCGACAGCAAAGACGTCTCCGAGCTGCTGAAGGCTGAAATGATGGCCGCCTGGGACGCGGCCAATGGTGTCGCCACCGTGGACATGGCAGGCAATATCGGGTTGGCCGCAGACGAGGCCCATCGCCTCATGGTCAATATGATGAAGGCCAACGGCCAGGAGATCATGGGCCGCATCCGGGAGAACCCCGATTTTGCTGACCCGCGCGGCGAAAGCCAGGGAGCGGGCAACTCCGACTATGTCTACCAGGATCACGGGCTGCCCGACGTCGATATGCCGTCGAACCCAAAATCGCGACGGTCCCGCAAGGGCGGCGGTGCGGCCAGCTACAACAAAGAGCGCGAGGCCATTGAGCGCTTGATGGAGCGTGAACGGCAGCGCTTAGAGGTGCTTCAAGAAACAGATCCGGTTCTGAAAGAGATGATCCGCATTCGTGACCGGCTGAAGGGCGCGACAGATGCAGAACGCGAAGCGGTAGAGGCCCTGATCCGCGAGCGCGTGGAAGAAGAGCAAGCCATTGCGAGAACCGAAGCTGCGACCGATTTTCTCCGCGACAATTCCACGGATCTGATCCAGGGGCTTGTTCGGGGTGGCGATGAAGCCGCCGAAGCCTGGGACCGCGTCAAGGAGGCCATTGCAGCAGCGGCTCTTGAGGCGCTCCTGCTTGGCGACGGGCCGCTTGGAAACCTCTTCGGCCTTGGCGGCAAAGACGGGGCGGTCGGCGGCCTTGTCGGCATCCTGCTCGACGGCTTGGGCCTGGCTGAAGGTCACGTCGGAATCGGGACAGTCCACGGCGACGGCGGCAACCGCGACGACATGGTTCCGGCCTGGCTCTCCCCTGGCGAAACCGTGGTTCATGCAAAAGCGACCCGCCGCTATCGCCCTGTCCTGCAGGCGATGAATGACGGCGTCGAGATCCCCGGCCTAGCGAACGGTGGCGAAATCGGCGGCCTCTCCGGCAGCGCCCCCGCATATGGCAACAACCAGGGCGGCGGCTCCAATCGCACCCAGGTGGAAGTTCTGCCCAGCCCATTGTTCGACGTCAAAGTTCGAGAGGTCTCAGGCGATGCCGTGGCCCAGGGGCTGGAACACTACGACCGGGAGGTCGCCCCGGACACCGTGCACCGCATCATCCATGACCCGCTAGGAGTTGGCTAATGCCCATTTCATGGCCCCTCCCCACCTCTGAGTTTATCGACGTCTTGCCGATCAAGAGCCTCACCTCCCGCCCCGGCCGCGCGGCGTCCAGCTCGGAAGCGGGCGACGGATCGGTGCTGTATCATCAGCGCGGAGCCCGCCTCTGGCAGGGACAAATCACGCTGGATCTGGACTTTCACGACGTCTGGGCCTCAGTAGATGCGACCCTGTCCCTCCTGGAAGAACCCGGCGCGTCCTTTCTGTTCAAAGACCCGCGCATGACCGGACCTATTGCAGATCCTCAAAAGACCATTCTGGGGAGCGCGGTCGCGGTCATTGCTGCCCTCTCAAACAACGCCCATGAGCTGAGCCTATCAGGCTTGCCCGCTGGTTATATCCTGCAACGTGGCGACCTCCTGGGCTTCACCTATGGGGCCGACCCAACCCGCCATGCCTATCATCGGGTGTTCGCTGGCGGAGTTGCTAATCTGGCCGGTGAACTCGCGGACCTCGCTGTGGTTCCCAAGATCCGCAAAGGTGCCCAGATCGGCGCGCCGGTCACCCTGGGCGACCCGGTTCTCAAAGCCACCCTGAAACAATCCGACTACGGGTCCAGCCGCGCAACAGTCAGCGAAGGTGGATCTTTTGAGTGGGTTCAAACTCTGAGGTAGCCATGCAGATTTTCAGCGCAGAAGCACAGGCACAATTGGAAGAGCGGCGGGGCACCAACGCCAAAACCTTGCTGTGGTTTGAGGCAGAGAACCGCGAGACCGGCGCGCCTGAAACCCTGGGGTTCTGGAACGGTGACGACCACGAGGAATTTTTGATCGACGGCGAGATCCGCACCTTCTACGGCGCAGGCAATGTGATCGACGTGCCGCCCATCGTGGTCAAACCCGGCTTCACAGTGCGCAACCTGCGGATCAAGATGCCACCCTTTACGGATGAGGTGAAAACCCTTCTGGAGGCCTACAAGCCCCGCCTCGCCAAGGTACTGATCTACTCGGTCGCGCTCAATATCGACACCGGCGGGCAGATGGGCACACCGGTTCGGGCCTTCAAAGGTTTTCTGAACCAGGCTCCCCAGGAACTCGGCCCAAAGAACGGGAGCAGCTACACCGAATTGGTCCTGGTCACCGCTGCGCGTCACCTCACCTATGGGCTGCCCCTGAAGCGCTCCAGCGCAGAGCTGCAGCGCCGCAATGGCGCTGACAAGGGCCGTGAATATTGCGACGTGGCAGGCGAATGGACCATTCCATGGGGGCGAGCATGAGTGACCGCGCCCCCCTATTGCTTTTGTACCTCCGCGAGACCCGCGCCCAGGGAGCCAAAATGCGCCCCGGACGGTTTGACTGCGCCCTCTACGCGGCGGAATGGGTCAAGCGTTGTTCCGGCCGGGATCTGGCTTCTGAGTGGCGCGGCACCTACCGCCGCCTGCAAGACGGCAGGGCCAAGCTACGCGCGGCCGGTTTCGCCGGTCCCGCCGATCTGGCGGCCAAGTACCTGGTCGAAATCGACGGCTGGCAAAACGCCCGGCCGGGCGACATTGCCGCCATCGAGGAGGACGGCGAAACCGCCTTTGGCATCATTGGCGGCAAGCAGATCCATGTTCTGTCTGCAATAGGCCTCGACGTCACCCGACTTGACCGCGCAGAGAGAGTGTTTCGCCCATGATCCGCCTGCTTCCCCTCGCCGCTTTCTTCCTGCTGCTGTTGAGCCAGCCCGCCGAAGCCGCCCCCGTCGCCGCCGTTTTTGCCGCTCTCGGAACGGCATTCAAGGCTGCGATCACGATAAAGGCGATTGCAGTCGCCGCCCTCAAAACCCTGATCACCACCGGGGTTTCGGTCCTTCTGCAGAAACTCAACAAGGGTTCGCAACGGGACCCCGGCCTGGTCACCACCCACACGACCAGCGGCGGCACTGATCCGCAGGCCACAATAGTTGGGAGATATGCCTCTGGCGGCCATGTGGTCTATCAGAACGCCCACGGCGGCAACAATATCTACAACACCCATGTGGTCGAGTTCGGAGACCTGCCCGGCGCAAGTCTGCGCCGCGTCATCATCGACGGCGAGTTCTCTGATCTTGGCACTGAATGGGTGCCGGGGCTTGGCTACAAGATCCTGTCAAAGGTCAATGGAGCAAACGCTTATGCCTGGGTCCGCTTCCATGACGGCACCCAAACCGCCGCCGACCCCGACCTCGTGGATCTCTATAGCGGCGACGGGGAACGCCCCTGGACCGATAGCCACATTCTGACCGGTGTCTGCTATGCGGTGTTCACCTTCTACCGCAGTGACAGCATGTTCCCAAACGGCCGCCCGGACTACCAGCTCGAGCTGGACGGACCAGGCTTTTACGATCCGCGCCAGGACAGCACAGTCGGCGGCAGCGGCCCGCAGCGCTTTGACACCCCGGCCACATGGACACAGACCTCCAATCTTCTGGTGATCGCCTACAACATCCTGCGTGGCGTCCGCCTCCCCTGTGGCCGTGTCTATGGTGGCGGTTTTGAAGCCGAAGACCTGCCTCTGCCCGACTGGTTCGCCGCGCTCAACGCCTGTGATTTACTCGTCGGGGATGACAATCGCCCGCAGTTCCGGGGCGGCTATGAAATCAAGTTTGAAGAGATCCCCGCCGATATCCTCAAAGAAATCTTTTCCGCCTGCAACGCCCAGGTCGTCGAGGTCGGCGGGTATTGGTATCCTCTGGTCGGAGACAGCGGCCCGGCGGTTGTCGAAATCTCGCTGGAAGACGATTTGCTTGTCTCCGAGGCCTGGCAGCACTCCCCTTTTCCCGGTGTTGAAAGCACCTTTAACGCCATTTCAACGTCCCTTCCCTCGCCCGAAGCGCTGTGGAACGCCACAACGCTGGAGACGATCACAAGGGACGAGTGGGTCACCGAGGACGGCGGCACCAAGCTCTTTGATCTGAGCCTGCCCATGGTTTGGGATACCTCCCAGGCCCGGCAGATTGCCAATGCGCTGCTAAAGGAAAACCGCCAGTTTCGCACCCATAAGTGGCCGATGCTGCCAGAGCATTTCCACCTTCGCCCGCTCAAGACGATCAAGGCGAACAGCTCTGGATACGGATACGAGGCTAAAGCCTTTCGCATCACGGAAATGGCCTACAACCTTCAGACGTTGACCTCCGTTGTCAGTGTGCGGGAGGCCGACCCGGCGGATTATGACCCGGATCTTGACCTGGAATTGCCCGAAGCACCGCGCCCGACCGGGCTTATCACCCCAGTTGATGCGGGCGTTCCCGGTCTGGCCGTCACCGCTGCAGCCCGGAAAGACGGCGCATCAAACTACCGTGCGCCAGTCATCCGCATCAACTGGATCGGATCACTTGCCGACACCACCAGCGCGCTTGCCTTCCAGGCCAAGGTTACAGGCAATGAAGAAAAGATCACGGCCAGCACCTCGGACGTTGCATCCGGCGAATTCGTCCTGGAGCCGGTGCTGCGCGCGACCGACTACCTGGTGCGCGCCAAGCCCATCGCCGCCAGCCGCGTAACCGATTGGAGCCTCTGGCTGCCAGTCACCACGCTCGACATTGGTCTGTCCCCTGCGGATCTGTCAGATGAGACCTTTGACGCCCTGGCAGACGATGCCTACGACATCGCTAGCGCCTTGAATGACGACCTGATCGAAGGCCGCCTTGATCCAATTGACGCCGAGCAAGCGGCCCAGGCAGCGGCCCAAGGCGACGCAGAACTGGCCACCCTGGCTTTGACCGTCAAAGGCCACGGGGACCGGGAAGAGCAACGCCAGGCGCAATCGCTTGCCTCCGAGGATCTCCACGCCCGTGTGACTGAAGAAGGCCTGGTAACTGCACAAAAACTCACCCGCCTGGACAGCCAACTCGCTGATACAGGCAAAGGGCTTATTGGCCATGCCGCCGCACTTGAGACCCTGGACACGGCGGTGCAGGAAGTTGACGGACGTGTCTCAGCCCAGGCCAGTGCTTTCCTTGGCCTGCAAACAACGGTCGGGCAGAACACCGCGTCAATTGCCCAAACCCTAGAGACGGTCGACGGGATTAGCGCCGAATACACCCTGCGTATTGAGGCCAACGGCGTGGTGTCGGGCATGGTGCTGCGGTCGGATCTCGACGACGCGGGCCAGCCCACCAGCCAGGTCGCGTTTCAGACAGATAAGTTCGCCGTTGTCAGCCCCGACGGCAGCACCCGCGAGGTCCCCTTTGTTGTCTATGCCAGCCCCCGCACCATTGCCGGAAAGCTCTACCCGGCCGGGGTCTATATGGAGAATGTATTTTTGGGTCGCGCCGCCATTGGACGCGCCCAGATTGAAGACAGCATCCAGAGCGATGACTATGCAGAAGACGCCAACGGCACCCCCACAGCCGGTCTGAAACTGGATTTTGAGACGGGGCAGATCAAGGCCGCGGGCGTTTTGTTTTCTCGCCCAATGGTTCTGGCACGGGGCTCTTTCAGCCTGTCTGGCACCTTCGACGACGGGGACGCATGGAGCTTTGTAAACACCGGCATTCGGGTCGGAAAAGCAGATGTTTGGCAAGCCAGTTCTGTAGCCTTGGTCGCGGTCGCATCTGTGTCCAGCGCCGCCACCGCTCCGGGCGGTATCGACCCAAACAATTCCTTCTGGACCTTGAACGCTTCCGTGCAACCAGGTGGCCGCTGGAATGGTTTCAACGGCAACCCTCAGCCCGGCCCGGTCTGGCAGAAAGATCCCTCAACTCTGATCACACCCCGCTGGGCTAGCGCCAGCGATCAAAGGGTATTTCTCAAAATAGAAATGGAGACCACAGGCGGGCTCTATTTCAACAACCCCACAATCGAATGGACCGTGTTCCAGGTAACCTGAAGGAGGCCTCCAATGGCTTGGCAAAAGACAGGCACAGTTTCAGTCACAAGCGGTTCCCCAGTCGTCACCGGATCAGGCACCAATTGGGTGGCCTCCCTACAGGCCGGATGGGGCTTTGTCGGCCCCGACGGCAAGACCTATGAAATCTCGGCCGTGAGCAGCAACACCGCACTCACTTTGGCGACGGACTATGGCGGCCCAACGGCAGCGGGGCAGAGCTACTCTGCCTTTCCGACCCAATCTTTGGCCCATGAGTTGACCACCGCCCTGCAAACTCTCATTGGCAACTACCAGTCCATCTATGACAAGGCAGGCCAAGGGCGGTTTAACAACGGAACCGTGGCCGCTGCTGGTATTGGGTTTGACGCAGACCGTGACACGGGCCTGTCTCGCCTAAGCTCAAACACCCTATCCCTGATCGCTGGTGCGGTCGAACAGCTCCGCTTAACCGGGGGCCGGGCTAGCGGAGCCGCCGTTCAAAGCTCGGTGGTCGACGCCTCCCCGGACAAGCTAATGAAAGTAGGCGGCTTTGGCCTGGGCGGCTACACCGCCCCGGCCCCGAAAGCTGATCTAGACAATCTAGGGGCTTTTGGCGGGATCTTTCACGTTGATTCCGTCGGCGCGAACAAACCCGATTTCGCAGCCAATTTCTCGATCCTGTCCCTTCCGCGCCATGAGAGCCTGGCCGCGCAGCTCGCCTTCTCTTTGAACACCAGCGTCGGCCAACGGTCTCGGGCAGCTGTCAGATCAAAACTCAGCGAAACGACCTGGGCGGATTGGGTCGAGATTTTCACTCAAGCCAGTATTCTCGGCAGCGTTTCACAAAGTGGCGGCCAGCCTACTGGTGCGCTGATCGAGCAAGGGAACAACGCCAATGGTCACTATGTGCGATTGGCCGACGGTACTCAGATCTGCACCCACAAAACGCTTTCCAGCGCCGGAACCTCTGCGCCTTGGGTGTTCCCGAGCCAGTTTTCTGCCCCACCAGCAGTAACGGCAGCGCCCGAGTATAACGGGGCGCGCATGGGAACCGTGCACGGGGTGAGCAGTTCAATCATCGGCTTCAATGCCTGGAATACAGCCGGTTCAAAGGTCGCAGTGACCTGCAACCTCTTGGCTGTTGGCCGCTGGTTCTAAGGAGACACAGCAATGCATATTACTTTCACGCCAATGCGCCTCGATGAGGAGCTGACTCTGGAAAAGCAAGGCGACGTCCTGATAATCAACGGCGAGGCCTTTGATTTCACCCCCCTGCCCGAGGGGCACATCCTGCCCCGCGCGGCCGTTGTCAGCGACTGGCTGGTTTCCGATGTGACCCGCGTCAGCGGCGTGGTTCAAATGACCTTGATCCTCCCCCACGGTGCCCAAGCCCCACGCGAAACCCTTTTCCCGGTTCCGTTGCTCGTCACCGGGGACGGGCCGGTCAAATTGCCCGCTCACAGCCCCACAGTTCAGCAGACGGAAGATCAGCCATGAGCAGCAACATCGACTTCACGCAGACGATCACCGCCAATGATATTCATGAAACGCAGAAAGCCCGCCTCAATGACGAGTTGGCCCATTTGCGCTGGCAGGCCGAAACCGGGGGGCTGTTGACGCCAGACGGTACTCTTGTTCGCACCGACCGCGAAACCCGCGCCTCCCTCACAGAAGCCGTAAACGCTCTGCAGGCTGGTCTTATGCAGGGGCCTGTGCCCTGGAAAATGGCAGACGGCTGGGCGGACCTGTCTCAAACAGAACTGGAGGCCATAACCAGTGCGGTCGCCGGTCACGTCCAAGTCTGCTTTGCCGCAGAACGCACCGTCCAGGCCCAAATTGAAGCCTCTGAAGACCCGGCAAGTTTCAACACGGAGTCGGCCTTTAAAGTGGCCTTAAACGCCCTTCAAACCGCAGCTTGAAATCAGAAGACGCCTCACGGTAACGGGAGGTTAAAGGGCGCTTAAAACACCCTTCAACATGGGGCCAAATTCTCACATCAAACCCCATCGACCAACGACTACTTCATGGCCGCTCCCTGTCCTCGAGGACCCGGCCTTCATGAGGTGATTCCACTTGACGTTGCAAGACCAGCGTTGCGGCGAATGTCGTAGATTGCTATTTAAGATCGAGCCTGGCGCATTGAGCGGCACGCTCTCTATCAAGTGCCCTAGATGCAAGGCACACACCACCTTGAGGCCACCGAGCCCTTCACCTGAGCGCCAAGAGCGCGATGGAACGGAGGGCCAAAATGCCCAAGTCATCCGAGATCAATCTCCCGCCGCTACCCCCAGGCTGCCACGGTATTCCCAAAGGGACACGCTATAAGCAGCAGTTTGGCGTCATTGTCCTGGTCCAGGACGAACCCGCGCAGAAGGCCCTCTTTGAAGAGCTGAAAGCGCAGGGTCGCAAATGCCGGGTGGTGAATACATGAAAATTGATATTCATCACGCCTCGCCCATCCCCGAAACCTACCGCGCAGCGCGCGTCTCCAGCATGTTCAATGTTGAGGGCGACGCCGATTTTCGCCTGACCGTCGAGGCAGACCTAAGCGCCCGCCCCTGGCAGGTTGGCTTGATCGTCGGGCCTTCAGGTTCCGGCAAGACCTCTCTCGGCCGGGCCTTGTTTGGCCGGGAGCTGGACGCCGAGCCGCAATGGCCCCGCCAGGATGTCATTATTGATGCCATTTCCCCCGACTCTGAAATGGACCAGGTCACCGCCGCTCTTGCCGCTGTTGGATTAGGTTCAGTGCCGAGCTGGCTGCGCCCCTGGGGGCACCTGTCAAACGGCGAACAGTTCCGCGCCAATCTGGCCCGCCTCCTTTGTGAGCGCCCAGCGCTGGCCGTGGTGGATGAGTTCACCTCTACCATCGACCGCCACGTTGCCCGGATCGGCGCGGCCGCCTTCGCCAAAGCCTGGCGGCGTGGTCCCGGCCAGTTCGTCGGCGTCACATGCCACGACGACGTGGTGCAATGGCTCAATCCCGACTGGGTAATCGACACCCGCTCGGCCGAGTTCAAATGGAGGCGTCTTCGACGCGCGCCCCGGATCAGCATGGAAATTCACAAGACCGACGGTTCCTACTGGCCCCTGTTTGAGCCGCATCACTACCTGAAGCTGCCCCGGATGGTGGCGGCTGACTACTACGTCGGCTTTGTGGACGGCGAACCCGTGGCGCATGTTTGCTTTTCGCCTCGGCCGGGATTGGTCGAGGCCCGTGCTTGCCGCCTGGTGATTATGCCTGAATGGCAAGGTGCAGGGCTGGGCCTGCGCTTCCTTAATGAGGTCTGTGCCCTCTGGCGGCGCGGTGTGAACCGCTACGAGCGCCCCATGCCCACGTTGTTTCACACCTCCCACCCCGGCCTGGCCACAGCACTGCGTGGCCAGCCTCTTTGGGCGCAGGTCTCTGCGAACCTCGGGCAATCCTCGTCCGTAAAAAGAAAATCTATCAAGGGCCGCTTAGGGGGCCATTTCAGAGCTGTTCAAGGATTTCGCTATGTCGAGTAAACCCGCCCCCCGCATCGCCGTTATTGGCCGTTCTTGGCTTGCCGCAGAGGTGCTGCGCCGCCTGACCGCCGAAGGCTTTGACACCGCATTGATCGGAGAACCCGATGACAGCCAACCTCTGGAAGCCGCACAGGCACTGGGCCTGCCCTATGAGATCAAGCCGCACTGGTTGCCTCTGCGCTCCGCAGATCTGCCCTGGCGGCCAGACCTGGTCGTCTCTGCGCACTCGTTCCGCATTGTCCCGGATTGGTTCATTGAATGGTCCCGCTTGGGGGCCATTGGCTACCACCCCTCCCTCCTGCCCGCCTACAAGGGCCGTCATGCGATCCGGGACTGTCTGGAGGACGAGCAGCGCTTCACCGGGGGCAGCGTCTATTGGCTCACACCGCAGATCGATGGCGGGCCGGTTGTCGTGGCCAACGGGCAACGGCTCCAGGAGCGTGTCCAAATCTTACCTGGAGAGACAGCCTTGCAGCTTTGGAAGCGGGTGCTTGCCCCACTGGGGGCAAATTTGCTGACCGACGCCACGGCCTACATAAACCGCCGTTAAACCCCCTTTAAATCTCCTTCAAAAGGCCGATGCTGGCAGGCATTGGCCTTTTTTTATTTCCCGGAGATTCGCATGAAACTTGTTTTCGACCGCCGCCATTTCGGAGAGAGCTATGAGTAAGCTATTAGCAGGGCTTTATTCCACAACGGCCCTTTGCCCCACCCCCATATCACGAAACCATATCTCCGGCCCAAGAAACGGCCGGGGCCGGGTTTCGGAAACAAAGAAGAGCTCCAACCGGTCCGGTTCAGTTGCGATAATGATGACGAGAACGATCGCGGTCCCTTCCCTAACGACCGCGTCGCTCACGTCTATCGCAGGCCAAAGCCCTCAAACAATTACACGGCATATCAATCGCAAATATCTACAAGATACTATCAAAGGGGGCTTTCGATTTGGTACGATTGCTGGCTACAAGCCTGCAGATACCGCACAAGGTGGGCGCTTGGGCGATTTGCAAGAAGGGTCACAGAGGCAAGTATTTTCTAGTCGAACAGGGGTGTACAATGGGAACTTTATCGGGACAAATATTCGGGACGTCAGCATCGACGGTTTTGAAAACCCTATAGTCATCGAATATTCGGTGAACGACTACTGCTCCTGCTCATCAATCAACGGTTTCAGACAGGACCGCGCAAACACTCTTCGTGCAAGAGGGAATCCAGACATAGACACCTTTGTCGTTTACGATCTTGAGAAGCTGACGAAAGCCTTAAGAGAGATTTTTGCGGAAAATTCGATGTGGCAACACTTCGAAATCTTGTCTCGCGAAGTGATATACGGAGAAAAAGATCGTCACTGGTCAGTCGAAGGTGAAATTGCAATAACCGAGGACCGTGATCACTTAGAAATCTGGCTCGGCACTTCTTTTGTTAAGTCGACAGCATACGAACACGAAGAAGAATTCCGTATGCTCGTCATTGATCCTGGTAAAGCTGGCCAACTGGCAGAAAATATCAAACACTTACTGATTCAAGATCCTAGAATAGCAGGGGCAATTATAGAACACGGCCACTTTTAGTGGTTCGTGTAGTTCGAAAGCGGGGTATCGTTCGGAATTTTTGCTGACCGTTGATGTTGGCTTCTTCCTGCGGCCAAATTCCAAAAGGCGTCCGAGCGCCCAATGGTCGCGTCCAATGGGCAAAACAATTTGCTGCAACGGGAAGTGTCCCTTACTGCAACGCGAAGTGTCCCGCTACAGCTACAGTGGCGGCCGAACCTGATCGTCCCGCAATAGCGGGCTACTCCATTACAGCCTCAATATTTGCAACTTTGCAAAAAGATTTTAACCCAACCCCAATCCTTATAATTCGTGAAGCTTTGCAAAAATTTGCAGACTTCCGATCATACAAAGTGCAAATTTCTTGCGTCCCTGTGACGCGGGGTTACCAAGATTGCTTGCTCCAAGCACAGGCTTGCGCATAACTCGTCACAGATCTAACGCGTGGGAGGACGCCAATGTCTTACAAAGAGATATATGCCAGCTGGAAAGCCGATCCTGAGGCCTTTTGGATGCAGGCCGCCGAAGCGATCGATTGGGTGGAAGCTCCGACCAAAGCGCTGACTGACAAAGGCGAAGGCCTGTATGAATGGTTTGCCGATGCCAAGGTGAATACCTGCTACAACGCTGTGGACCGTCATGTCGAAGCCGGTCGGGGCGAGCAGACCGCGATCATCTATGACAGCCCGATTACCCATACAAAACGCGAGATTTCTTATGTGGAGCTGCGCAACCGGGTGGCCAATCTGGCCGGGGCGCTGCGGGCCAAGGGCATCGAGAAGGGCGATCGCGTCATTATCTATATGCCGATGATCCCAGAAGCGCTGGAAGCTATGCTGGCCTGTGCCCGCATTGGCGCGGTGCATTCTGTGGTCTTTGGCGGCTTTGCCGCCAACGAGCTGGCTGTGCGGATTGATGACGCCACCCCCAAGGCCATCATTGCCGCCTCCTGCGGCCTCGAACCCGGCCGGGTGGTGCATTACAAACCTCTGCTGGATGGCGCCATTGATCTGGCCGAGCACAAGCCCGAGTTCTGCGTCATCCTACAGCGCGAACAGGAAGTGGCCCAGCTGATAGAGGGCCGCGACGTCAATTGGCACGGCTTTCAATATGGTGTGGAACCCGCCGAATGTGTGCCGGTCGAAGGCAACCACCCCTCCTATATTCTCTATACCTCGGGCACCACTGGCCAGCCCAAAGGTGTGATCCGTCACACCGCCGGTCAACTGGTGGCGCTGAACTGGTCGATGAAGAACATCTATAACGTCGATCCCGGCGATGTGTTCTGGGCCGCATCCGATGTGGGCTGGGTCGTGGGCCATAGCTATATCTGCTATGCGCCGCTGATCCACGGCAACACCACCATTGTGTTCGAAGGCAAACCCATCGGCACCCCGGATGCGGGCACCTTCTGGCGGGTAATCTCGGAGCATAAGGTCAAAAGCTTCTTTACCGCGCCTACTGCCTTTCGGGCGGTCAAACGCGAAGACCCTAAGGGGGCGTTTGTAGGCAAATATGACCTCAGCTGCCTGGGCCAGGTCTATCTGGCTGGCGAGCGCGCCGATCCAGACACAATTACCTGGGCACAGGAACAGCTAAAAGTTCCGGTTGTGGACCACTGGTGGCAGACAGAAACCGGCTGGTCGATTGCCGCCAACCCTCTGGGCATCGAAGAGCTGCCAACCAAGCTGGGCTCGCCTGCTGTGCCAATGCCGGGCTATGAGGTCGACATCCTGGACGAGGGCGGCCATCCCGTTGCTGCGGGCGAGTTGGGCGCCATTGCCGTGAAGCTGCCGCTGCCCCCTGGCACGCTGCCAACTCTGTGGAATGCCGAAGATCGGTTCAAGAAGAGCTATCTTACCACCTTCCCAGGCTACTATGAAACCGGTGATGCAGGCATGAAGGACGAAGACGGCTACCTCTATATCATGGCGCGCACCGATGACGTGATCAACGTGGCCGGCCACCGCCTGTCCACCGGCGGCATGGAAGAGGTGCTGGCGGGCCATCCGGATGTGGCGGAATGCGCTGTAATCGGCGTGGCGGATCAGCTGAAGGGCCAGATGCCCCTGGGCTTCCTCTGCCTCAATGCTGGTGTTGATCGCGATCCCGATGCGATCGTCAAGGAAGTGGTCAAGCTGGTGCGCGAAAAGATCGGCCCGGTGGCCGCCTTTAAGCTGGCCGTGGTTGTCGATCGCCTGCCCAAGACGCGCTCAGGCAAGATCCTGCGCGGTACCATGGTCAATATTGCCGATGGCACGCCGTGGAAAATGCCTGCGACCATTGATGATCCCACGATCCTGGATGAAATCACCACCGCCCTGCAAAGCCTCGGCTACGCCAAGGGCTAAGATCCCAGCAATGGGGCGGGAGGGCAGAATCTGCCTTTTGGCCCCATTGCGCACAAAAGCCTGCCGCACGGGATAAATCTCGAGGGCAGACCCGATGTCACGTCCGGTTTTCCTTGCACCATTGGATTGTCGCTCTACCCTGCCGGGCAGGAGATGAACATCATGACCACAGACGACATCTGGCGCTTGAGCGCCACTGAACTATCCACCTTGACCCGCGCCGGAGATCTTTCCGCCGAGGCGGCCGTGCAGGCCTCGATTGACCGAATGACTGCGGTGAATCCAGGTCTCAACGCGGTGGTCGAAGACCTAAGCGCCCAGGCCCTGAGCCGGGCGCAGGATCTCGACAGGGCACGCAGCGCCGGGGCGGCGCCGGGACCGCTTCAAGGGCTGCCGGTGACCATCAAGATCAATGTTGATCAAAAAGGCCATGCCACCTCCAACGGGGTGACAGCGCTGAAAGACCTGATCGCCCCAGAGGATGCTCCGGTGGTGGCCAATCTGGAACGCGCTGGCGCGGTGGTGATTGGCCGGACCAATACGCCGGAATTCTCCTTTCGCGCCGACACCGACAACCCCCTGCATGGCCGCACCCATAACCCCTGGGGCCGCCATATTTCTCCCGGAGGTTCCTCTGGCGGCGCCGGCGCTGCGGTGATGGCCGGGATTGGCGCATTGGCGCATGGCAATGATATTGGCGGCTCCCTGCGGTTTCCGGCAGCCGCCAATGGGGCGGTGACGGTTAAGCCGGGACTGGGACGGGTCGCTGCCTGGAACCCAAGCCAAAAGGCGGAACGCGGGCTGTTGGCGCAGTCCATGTCAGTACAGGGGCTGATCACTCGCTCGGCAGCGGATCTACATCTGGCGATGCCGTCGCTGATTGCACCAGATGCCCGCGACCCCTTTCACGTCCCCCTGCCCTGGCGTGGCGAGTCCATGGACGGGCCGATCAAGGTTGCCTTTACCCGCAACACCTTTGGCTATGATCTGCACCCCGAAGTCAATCTGGCGCTGGAGACCGCCCGCGATGCGCTGGTCGAGGCCGGATATGTCGTCGAAGAGGTCGAGCCCCCCAATGTCTTTGAGGCCGGGCGCACCGGTTACCGGGCGCTAATGGGTGAAGTCTACGCGATGATGAAACAGGATGTGGACGCCGCCGGCTCGGAGACCGTGCGTCAGATCTTTGAGGTCTATTTTCAGGAATTTCCGCCCTTTGCCGGGGTTGAGCTGTTGGAGATGATGGCGAAGCGCAGCCACTATGCGCGGCAATGGTCCCTGTTCCTGCAGGACTACCCGCTGGTGCTGACCCCGTTCCTGCCGCAACCCTTTTTCAAACCCGACCGCGACACCGAAGGCGCCGAGGGCGTTCACGAGGTGCTGGGCTGCGCGGTCTATTCCTATGCAATGAACTACCTGGGGCTGCCTGCGGGCTGCGTCCCTGCCCGCTTGGCCCCGCTTCCCAGTGGCCCACAGCCGATCAACGTGCAGATCGTCTCTCGGCGTTGGCGCGAAGACATGGCAGTGGATGCCTGTATCGCGATTGAGCAGAGGGTGGGTCGGTTTAGCCCGCATCTTTGGGATCTGATGGATCAGGTGGGATAGCAAGCATCCGCTTTGAGGGCAGGCCTGACTTCGCAAAGAGCTGGCAGAAAGGACACCGGGAGGTGGGAAACCCACTCCCGGTACCTTTCATACCATGAAAACTCTTTCACGCACGACTGCCTTCCGCCAACGAGCCAAAGTCATCGTCCAAAACAATGGCAGCTCCGGCAGACACATGCACCGAACTTGAGCAACCATACTCACAGACTGCCTCAACCCAAGAGGGTTAGACCAGCCCTCCTCACGGGAATGTGATCGCATTTCGCACGAAATATTTTTGACAAAAACGTAAAAAAATCAGCTTACATAGCTGATTTTTTTAATATTTTGAGAGTCTCAATAAGAGCCTTCAGGTGAATTGTTCGGAGATCAGACGCTCTTCCAGCCCATGGCCGGGGTCAAACAGGATCCTGTGGCGAATGCTGGGCTCTGTCTGAATCTCCACCCATTGGATGTCCGGACAGGAGATAGAATCCGCATCCGCCATCACCGGGCGTTTGTCTGCCTCCAGCACATCAAAACGCACCTTGGCATTGCTCGGCAACAGGGCGCCCTGCCAGCGGCGCGGTCGAAAAGCGGCGATGGCCGTGAGCGCCAGCACATCCGACCCAATGGGCAGGATCGGCCCATGGGCCGAATAGTTGTAGGCGGTAGATCCCGCTGGGGTAGAGACCAGCGCCCCATCGCAGACCAGCTCCGCCAATCGCTGCCGCCCATCCACCGAGATCTTCAATCGCGCGGCCTGCGGGCCAGCCCGCAACAGCGACACCTCGTTGATCGCCAGAGCCTTATGACAGATGCCCTGCCGGTCCATCGCCGTCATCGACAGTGGATAGATGATCTCCTCCTCGGCGGCCCGCAGCCGGTCCAGCAGGCCCGTCTCATGATATTCATTCATCAAGAAGCCAACCGTGCCCCGGTTCATGCCATAGACAGGCAATCCCAGATCCACCGCCTCATGCAGGGTTTTCAGCATGAACCCATCGCCGCCCAAGGCCACAATCACCTCGGCCTCTTCCGGCTCTGTATTGCCATGCAGTGTCACCAGGGCGGCACGGGCTGTTTGGGCCACGGGGGCCTCGCTGGCCAAAAAGGCGATTCTCATAGTCACTAAACTCTGTTTCCGGTCTGAGCCATTTTGTTCCGAAACAAGCACAGCTGAACCACAAAGACCAGAGTTGCCGCTCTATCGCGAGTGATTGCCGCTTTACAGCCTTTAAGAACCATGAAGTTTCCGATAGGAAATTCCCCAGATGACCCAATCCTGCCACTTCCTATCAAACGGAGCCACCATGACCGCGACCACCCGTGACCCCGGATTTTTCACTGAAGCCCTGGCCGAACGTGACCCCGAACTTTTTGGCGCAATGACCGACGAGCTGCAGCGCCAGCGCGACGAGATCGAGCTGATTGCCTCTGAGAATATCGTCTCTGCCGCCGTGATGGAAGCGCAGGGTTCGGTTCTGACAAACAAATATGCAGAAGGCTACCCAGGCCGCCGTTACTATGGCGGTTGCCAGCATGTCGATGTTGCCGAAAACCTCGCCATTGATCGCGCCAAACAGCTGTTTGGCTGTGACTTCGCCAATGTGCAGCCAAACTCCGGCTCCCAGGCCAACCAGGGCGTGTTTCAGGCGCTGATCAAACCCGGTGATACCATCCTGGGCATGGATCTCTCTGCCGGTGGCCACCTGACCCATGGCGCCCGCCCCAACCAGTCGGGCAAATGGTTCAACGCCGTGCACTACGGTGTGCGTGAAGACGACAACCTGATCGACTATGACCAGATCCAGGCCCTGGCCAATGAGCACAAACCACAGCTGATCATCGCCGGTGGGTCCGCCATCCCGCGCCAGATCGATTTCGCCAAGTTCCGTGAAATCGCCGATTCCGTTGGCGCCTATTTCATGGTCGACATGGCCCATATCGCTGGTCTGATCGCCGCGGGTGAGCACCCCTCGCCCTTCCCGCATGCCCATGTGGCCACCACCACCACCCACAAAACCCTGCGCGGTCCGCGTGGCGGCATGATCGTCACCAATGACGAGGCCATCGCCAAGAAGGTCAACTCGGCCATCTTCCCAGGCATTCAAGGTGGTCCCCTGATGCATGTGATCGCAGGCAAGGCTGTCGCCTTTGGTGAAGCCCTGCGTCCCGAGTTCAAAGAGTACCAAAAACAGGTCCGCGCAAATGCCGTTGCACTGGCAGATCAGCTGATCAAAGGCGGGTTGGACATTGTCACCGGTGGCACCGACACCCACGTGATGCTGGTTGACCTGCGTCCCAAAGGCGTGACCGGCAACATCGTCGACAAGGCTCTGGGCCGTGCCCATATCACCACCAATAAAAACGGCATTCCGTTTGACCCAGAAAAGCCCACCGTGACCTCGGGCATCCGCCTGGGCACCCCAGCGGGCACCACCCGTGGCTTTGGGGAAGCAGAATTCCGTCAGATCGCAGACCTCATCGTCGAAGTTGTCGATGGCCTGGCTGCCAATGGCGAAGATGGCAACGGTGACGTCGAAGCTGCTGTCCGCGCCAAGGTCTCGGCCCTGTGCGCCCAATTCCCGCTCTATCCAAACCTCTAAGGTTCTGATGGAATGACAAAATTGCACCCTGCCGCTGGATTTACCCGCGGCAGGGTGTTTTACTTTGGGAATGGACAAACACGAACTAAAGGCACGCAGCAAATTTCTCAGCTATTTGCTGCGGCACAGGCCCGGAGCGCTGAACCTGACCATGGATGCCCAGGGCTGGGTCCCGGTCTCTCAGATTATTAAGAATTCGGATCAGCGCATCTCAAAGGCACAAATCACCGAGATTGTGCGTTCAAATGCCAAACAGCGTTTTGAACTCTCGGCTGACGGCAGCAAGATCCGCGCCAACCAGGGTCATTCGATCCTGGTGGATCTGGAGCTGGAGCCGCAAGCACCTCCCGCCACCCTGTTTCATGGCACAGCAGAAGAGAGCGTCGAACAGATCCGGGCGCTTGGCCTGATCAAGGGGACAAGACAGCATGTGCATCTGTCACCAGACTCGGAGACCGCGCACAAGGTGGGACAACGCCATGGGCGTCCTGTGGTGCTGCGCGTCAAAAGCGGTCAAATGCATGCCGCGGGGCACCTGTTTTTCCTGTCCAAGAACGGTGTTTGGCTATGTGATCACGTGGCGCCCGAGTTTTTGGAGTAACCCCGCGCCTATGCGCGCGCCGGGCGGTAGACACAACGGATAAGCTGTGGGCAGATCAGATAAAACCGCGCCAGCGCAGAACAGTCACCAGCAACACAAAAACCACCAAGATTGCAAAGGCAATGCTGCCCAGGATCTCGAGGATGCGGCCCTTTCTCCGATCTGCGACATCAATGGCTTTCAGGTGATTTTTGACTTCCAAAGCGGCCTTGTGCAGGGATTTTTCATCCTGGGTCAGACGCAGTTTGGGGTGTTCCAACAACGGAAGAGCAGCCGCCAGGCGCATCCCCTGATTATAGATCCGTCGTGGCAACTGGCGCCGCGCCTTGCCCAAAGCGGCTGCCAGATCTCCCGAAACCTCGGCTCGGGATTTCAGCAAGTCCTGCAGCTCTTCGATCTCGTCAAAGATATCTCTGGCCATGACTATTGCTCCGCGCTCATCGGGGGTGCCAGCCACGCCCCGCTTTCCTTTGTGATGTCATTACCGCAAGCCTTGGCGCGCCTCAATGGCTCTGCCGCTAAGGGGTGGCTCAATGGCTCTGGCAAAGTCTGCCCCCGAGCGCTATCACTGCGCCATGCTGAACTACATCCTACATGGCTCCCCCACCGACAAACCCGCGCTCCTGGTTGTGCATGGCCTCTATGGCTCGGCCCGTAACTGGGGCGTGATCTGCAAAAGACTCTCGGATGAGCGGCAAGTGGTGGCTGTCGATCTGCGCAACCACGGGCAAAGCCCCTGGACAGACAGCCACAGCTACACCGAAATGGCCGAGGATCTGGCCGAGGTGATTGAAAAACATGGCGGTCAGATGGATGTGATCGGCCATTCCATGGGCGGCAAAGCCGCCATGATGCTGGCGCTCAACCATCCTGAAATGGTGCATCGCCTGATCGTCGCGGATATCGCCCCTGTAACCTACACACACAGCCAGATTCAATTCATCGAAGCCATGAAATCGGTTGATTTCGACCGGGTGGAGCGCCGCCCGGATGTTGAAGTTCAGCTGGCCGAGGCGGGTGTCGAACCCGCCCTGCAGAGCTTTTTCACCCAGTCGCTTGATATTCCAAATAGGGGCTGGCGGCTCAATCTGGACACATTGGCCCGGCATATGCCCGACATCATGTCCTTCCCCCAGACCACGGCCCAGTGGCCAGGGGCTGTGCTTTTTTTATCCGGTGCCAACTCGGACTACGTGCTGCGCGAACACCGCACGGTCATTCTGCCACGCTTCCCCAATTCCCGCTTTGCCAAGATCCCCGGCGCCGGCCATTGGCTGCATGCGGAAAAACCGCGCGAATTCGAAGCCAATGCGCGGGCCTTCCTAAACGCCTAGGGGCTTCGCCCCCGGAATGGTCCTGACAGTCTGCGGCCTATGATAAAGCCCGGCAGATCAGGGACCGCCGGGCTTGGGGGGAATTGCCGACTTAATGCGCCGAGTTCTGATAGAGCTGGCGCGCCACAAACCAAGCCACCGGCAGCCCCAGGACCGCCCCGGCGACAGCCGCGAGCAGGATGGCTTTGACGGAAACAAAGCCCGCGACCAGCACGGCGATCACGCCGACCCCAGCCAGAGAGCTGCCAATGAGAGAATAAAGAATGGATGCAAGGCGCAACATGCGGGCCTCCTCGGGTATCTGGTTAGCTATGTGAATCACTTGCTAACGAAAACCGACCTGCTGCACCTTGATCCGGATCAGTTCGCCTCAGGGTGTCATGCCGCGATCGACCGGTTCCTCGACCGCTGCACCCGCCTCTTTCCACTCGGCAAAGCCGCCAAGGTTGTAGACTTCACCAAATCCCATATCCTTGAGCAACTTGCCCGCCAAAGCCGCACGGCCACCGCTGGCGCAATGCAACACCACTGTCCGGTCCGGGCGCAGGGCAGGATCGTGAAACGGGCTGTTGGGGTCGGCGCGAAACTCCAACATACCTCGCGAGATGTGATGTGATCCGGTCGCACGGCCTTGCGCCTCCAACTCTGGCGCGTCACGGACATCCAGCAACAAAGCACCCTGCGCAACCAAGTCCTGTGCCTTGGCAACCGAAATCCGCGCCACGGCTGCATTGGCTTCTGCCATCATCTCTTGCAAAGAAACTGCCATCTCTCTCTCCTGAAACTCTGCCGGCACCGCAAAATTGCCTGCCAGTTTGCGCCAAAATGGCGCTGTTTCAAAGCGGAGGAAAGCCCTGTTCCCAGAGATGTGACCATTTCCCCCTGCCGCTGTTTTGATCAAGCCTGCCTTTTTATCAATCAGGAGGAAGATTCACTGCGTGAATCCAGCAGGATAGATAGGAAACTGTTCGCCCATAGAGATTTAGCTCCCGAGGTCGCCAGAACGAAGAGTGGGGACTGCACATTCGGTTCGCTTGCTTAGGCGTCAGGACCAAAGCTGCCTGCGCGAAATTTGTTCGGACCTCTGCCGCTGGCAGCGCGCCTTCAGGCGTTCAGGATTGTTGATATCCAGGGCTCCACTATCCTGCTGAATTTGGTGCATCTCATCGTAAAATCCCTCCTGGCATCAACCACCTAGGCCCCTGAAAGCATTGCCGAGATGTGTCTGGTTGCGCTCAGACAGGAGGGGCCGGTTCTGCTTAGCAGACATCACCTGTTCTACCTTATCTTAACCGCGGCAATGGCGGGCTTTTTCAGGGCGTGATGAACGTATTGGCAAGCCTCCCCCTGGATCATAAGGTGCCTCATGACTAAAACACCCCATACCAAGATCTGCTGCATTCCCCAAAGAGACGGCACTTCTATAAACCTGCCAACACCCGTTTTGTCAGGAAAATCAATGCTGCGCCCGGCACCCGATGCTGTGCTTATTCCTGGGGGGGCTTCGCTGCTAGGAACGCAGAACCCCCAGATTCCAGATGATGGCGAAGATCCGATGCGCAAGACACGGATCAAACCCTTTCGGATGGGGGCGACCAGCGTAACCAATGCCCAGTTCAAAGCCTTTGTCGAGGCCACAGGCTATGTCACCGAAGCCGAAAGGTTTGGCTGGTCCTTTGTGTTTTGGGCGCAGGTGCCCGAGTCCTTAGGAGCAACGCAGGGCGTGATTGACATCGAATGGTGGCGCCGTGTTGATGGGGCCAACTGGCGCGACATCAATGGGCCCGGCACCATGGCTGAACACTGGCATCCAGACCATCCGGTGGTCCAGGTGTCCTGGAATGACGCGCGGGCCTATGCGGACTGGGTGGGCGGGCGCCTTCCCACCGAAGCAGAATGGGAACATGCGGCCCGCGGCGGCATGGGCGATGTCCGGTTTCCCTGGGGCGATCAAGAACCCAATGACACGGATTTTCAGCCCTGCAATATCTGGCAGGGCCGCTTTCCAGAAGTGAACACCGCCAAAGATGGCTTTGCAGCCACGGCTCCGGCACAGTTCTATGACCCCAATGGTTATGGGCTTTACAATCTGGTGGGCAATGTCTGGGAATGGACGGCCGAAGCCTATCGGATCAAATCACTCAAGAAACATGTGCGCCAGCGTCTTGCCGGGATGAAGGGCTATAAGCTGAGCAAGGGCGGGTCCTTCCTGTGCCATAAATCCTATTGCTACCGCTACAGGATCGCCGCGCGGTCCGGAACCTCGCCGGATAGCGCGACAACACATCAGGGGTTTCGCGTAGTTTGGCCTACGTGACTGCCTTGCGCTAATCGCTTTGCTGTCCTGAGACTGGCGATAACGCTGCTTGCCAATCGAATCGCCGCAAATGCATCAAGATTGGGTGTCTGCACAACAGCATGGTTTTCACAGGGCATTGCCTGCGCCTGAAGTTGGTCAGACAGGATGACTAGCAGGTTGGGCGGGTTCTTGTTCAAGCGTCAGACCTGGAAGAATAGACATCACTCCTGCCAATTGAAGCAAGGTTGTTTTTCCCCGCAAGTCCCATGGTGGTACGCAGCTCTTTTTGCAGAATTTCAAGCAGATGCGAAATTCCCGGCTGCCCCATAGCGCCCAGTGCATAGACCATTGCACGGCCCAACAGAACGCCAGAGGCCCCCTGCGCGCGCGCCCGGAAAATGTCCATTCCCGTGCGCACCCCGGAATCCAGCATCAATTCCATGTCATCCCCCACGGCCTCCGCGATCCTTGGCAGCCAGGAAATAGAGCTTCCCGCCCCGTCCAATTGGCGACCGCCATGATTGGAGACAACGATGGTTTCAATCCCCATGCCCGCAGCAATCTTGGCGTCTTCGGCGTCCATGATGCCTTTCAGGATGATCGGGCCATCCCATTCCCTGCGGATCCATTCCACATCTGCCCAGTCCAACGAGGGGTCAACCATCTCCACCGCCCAGGTCAGCAGGCTGCTGATGTCATCAATGCCCTTGGCATGGCCGATGACATTGCCAAAGCTCTTGTAGGGCGTAGCGGCCATTTCCATCGCCCAACGGGGTTTGGTCGCGATATTGAGCATGTTTTTCAGGTTGGGCCGGATCGACAGCTGGTTTTTTACATCCTTGTGGCGTTGCCCCAAAATGGAAAGATCCATGGTGACCACCAGCTTGGAACACCCTGCAGCCTTGGCGCGATGGATCAGATCCCGGACAAAATCCCGATCCTTGACCACATAGAGTTGAAACCAAAAGGGCTGCCCCGTGGCCTCGGCCACCTGTTCAATAGAGCAGATCGACATGGTGGACAGAATGAAGGGGACGCCAAAATCACGTGCAGCTTTGGCTACCTTGATCTCGCCCCCGGCATTCTGAATCCCCAGCATGCCAACCGGTGCAAAGGCCACGGGCAGGTTGGCGGCCTCCCCGGCCAATAGGGCCGAGGTGTCGATATCCGTGATATCCCTGCCAACCCTTTGGCGGATGTTCAGGTTCTGAAAATCGGCCTCGTTCCGGCGAAAGGTGGTCTCGGTGTAAGAGCCGCTTTCCGCATAGTCATAAAACATCTTTGGAACGCGGCGTTTGTACAGCTGGCGGAAATCTTCAACGCAGGTGATGGCTGGCATTGCTGAGCTCTCCCTATGCCATGCCAACAGGCGTCTGGTTGGGACGCATATCATCTGGGCGTGTCATCAGGATCAGGGTTAGATCAGATTTCAATGCGGCATAGTCCGGATCATCAAACACATTGGTCAGCTCATCCGGATCCTTTTCCAGATCATACATCTCCCCGGCGCCGGATTTCAGGTCCACCGTCAGTTTGGCGGTTTTGCTCCGGACCGTGCGCAGGGACAGACCCACGCCTACCCGGCCCGGCAGCAGCTCCCATTCGCTGAGCGCGCCCTCGCGGGTGCCGTCGCCGCTGATAACGTCGCGCATGGAGCGCCCGTGGATCTCCATCAGGCTGTTGGCATCGGCCCAATCCATAAATGTGGCTCCCAGATCCAGCGTCGAGAGCGGCTCATGGCTGACCTTGCCCACAGGAACGTCCGGACCTTTGACAATGGCACGCACATTCAGCAGGCCTTCAAAGGGCATCGGTCCCTTTAGCACCAGACCGTGATCCCCCAGCCAATCGCCATGGTCGGCCGTGTAGACGATATAGGTATTCTCCGCGAGGCCCTGGGCTTCGAGCTCCGCGATGATACGGCCAACCGAATGGTCAATCAGCGAGAGCTGCCCATAGGTATTGGCAATGATCTCGCGCAGATGCGCATCCGAGACCTCAGGGAAGCGCGAGTAGCTGGTCCGGATCTCCGCTCCCTTGCCCTCAATCTTGGTTTCGACCGCAGCCTGGTGCCACCAGGGGCGGCCCTCAAAGTCACGGGTGCGATGCTCCGGCAGATCGACGTCTTCGGGTTTGTGAAGCGAAGCCCAGGGTTCGGGGCAGTCAAAAGGATGATGCGGATCAGGAAAGGAAACCCACATGCAGAAAGGCTTGTCATGATCCTGTTTCAGGAAATCAATCGCCCTGTCAGCGATCCAGGTCGAGTTATGCCAGGCCACCGGCAGCTTTGAAGTCCAGACCTGCGGCGCTCCGTTGTGGTCTTTGTGGCTTTCCCACAGCAGTTTGTTTTTCTGTTCTCCGCGTCCATCGCCATAGTACCATTCCTCATAGGCCAGCCCATGCGGGGGCGTTTCGGGCAGCCACCAGTTGTGGCCGATATGGACCAGCTCGGCATGGTCAAAGCCCATGTAGGGGCCGCGCCAACCTTCGGGCACCTTGGCTGAACCGGGAATGGATTCCACCGTGTCGTGGTCCTCAAACACATGGTAGGTAGAGAAATGCGCCTTGCCGATTTTGGCGGTGTGATAGCCTGCTGCCGACAGGGATGCGGCAAAGCCCTTTTCGCCAATCTCGGGGTCCAGATCGATGCCATTGTCATGCACCCCATGGGTGCGCGGCAGCAGCCCTGTCAGGATCGAGGCCCGTGCGGGCTGGCAGACCACGCAGGGCGTGACCACGGTTTCCAGACTGATGCCCTCGCTGGCCAGCATATCCAGGTGCGGCGTGTAGACATTGCGCCCACGAAACCCATAGCAATCGCCGCGCTGCTGGTCCGAGGTGATGAACAGAATATTGGGTTTGGAAGTTGCATCGGTCATTTTTATCTCCGTTGACAGGGGCAATTGCCCCGTTCGGTTATTTCAGTCTGGGGCCGCCGCGCAGCCAGCCCGCGCCGCAGATGATGGCGGTGGCCAGGATCAGGAAGATCACGGAAATCGGGCTGCGGAACAGGAACCAGGGATCGCTGCCCGTGGCCTCGAATGCGCTACGGATGGTGGTTTCCAGCGGGCCTGCCAGGATATAGGCGATGACAAAGGGTAGGATCGGAATATCGGTGGACCGCATGAGGTACCCAAGTGCACCAAAGAACAGCAGCACATAGACGTCGCTCATATTGCTGCCCTGCACATAGACCGAGGTCAGCGTCAGCAGCAGAACAATCGGCAACAGGATCTGTTTGGGCACATGGATCAGCCCGCCCAAGAGACGCATGAACCAGGCCCCCGTTGTCCAGTTCAACAGATTGGCCGCAACCATCAGAGTGAACAGCGCAAAGGCCACCACCAGTTCGGGATTGACCTCATCCGCGGAAAAGCGGAACACCGATGGGCCGGGATTGAACCCACCGATGGTATCGGCCGCCAGGATGATGAACACGGCCGCCACATTGCCGGGAATGCCGAGGCTCAGCGCTGGGATCAGATTGGCGCCTGACACCGCGGAGTTCGCGGCTTCGGTCGCAGCGATGCCTTCTGGTGCACCTTTTCCAAAATCGACCTCGCCTTTGTGCATCTTGCGCCCAGCCGTATAGCCAAGAGCCGCGGCGAGTGTCGTGCCGATCCCCGGCAGCGCGCCAATGACCGTGCCAATGCTCATGGAGACACCGATAAAGGGCAGCAGTTTGCGTCGCTCACCCATGCTGAGCGAGGTATCCCCCGGTGCGATCTTGGGCGGGGCTTTCTGCTTTTCGCGGGCAGAGCGCCACATGTCTTCAAAGCTAACAAAGATCTCGCCAACCACCAGAACGCCGATCACCACCGCTATTGTTGGCAGGCCGGAAGCAAGCACATCGCTGCCCATCGACAGACGCGGATAGGAGTCGGTGCCCGTGGCGATGGAAGCCACCAGAAGGCCAAAGCAGGCGGCAAGAATGCCCTTGAAGGTATCGTTCCCGACGACCACCGCGACAAAGGAGAGCGACAGGATCATCAGTGCGGATTTCTCGGGCAGGCCCAGAAAGGCCTCGATCGAAATCGCCAGAAACGGCGCGCAGACAAAGAGCACAATGTCAGAAAACGTATCGCCACTGACGGAGGCAAAATGCGCAACCCGCAGGGCCTTGCCGCCCTGACCGTTTTTGGCCATCGGATAACCATCCAGCGTGGTCATAAAGGCATCCGGGGTGCCCGGCGTATTGAACAGGATGGCAGGCACGGCACCGCCAACCGTTGCCCCCTTCATCACCCCGACCAGAAAACCAAACACCGGCAGCAGTGCATCTGGTGTGAAGCCAAAGATCGAAATCAGGATCGGCAGCGCCAGTGCCATGGCAAAGGGGCCGGACAAACCCGGTGTGGCACCAATCAAGACCCCGATAAAGAAGCCCAGGGCCACCAACAGGATCGGCCAGGACAGAACAATCGGGCCTAGAACGATGGCCGGATTGCCAAAGAGGGCCTCCATGACGCCGGCCAGGATGTATTCTAGCCCCCCCATCAGATGTCACCGTTGGGGGGCAGAAGAAGGTTGTCAAAAGGCAGATCATAGATCAGCGCGATCAGCACTGTTGAGACCAGAGCCAGAAAGACAAACCTCCAGCTGAATCTATGGCTTGTCAGGGCAGTAAAACAGAAAATCATAAAGCTGCCTCCGATGACAAAACCAATGTATTTCCAGGGCGCAGTGTCTAACAGTTGGCGATATGAGATCTCGCCGGAAAACCAGAGCCAGACGATGAAGGGTCCGCTCGCCTGCATAAGGGTCAGCCCCAGTGCCATAACAAGGCAACTCGTTACCAAAAAAACTGGGGAGATCACGCGGTGGAGGCCATTGGGGACAAGGACAATGGCCCGCACCAGCATCACCAAACCAGCCAGCAGCATTCCTGCGGCGGCAAAACTCGGCAACATGGCATCCCCAATGCGGATGGTCCGGCGCCAGACATCAACAATTCCTGTGTCGATGTCTGCAGGTATCCAAACAACAAGGGCCACGAGAGCAGAGCAAATTGCAACAAGGCCGAGCACGGTTTCACGTAATTTACCTGGATGATCCATTGCTCCCCCCCCCGTGTTTTCAGGTGATCATTCGACAGTTGCGTTCAGCAAGGCTTCAGCATCCGCCAGTTCGCCTTCGACATAGCTGCGTGCCTCATCCCCGGTCATGACCTTGATGGTCAAAGCCTTGGAAATGAAGGCGTTGGATTTGGTGCCATCCTTCTGCACCACGGTAGAGATGGCATCAGACAGCGCCAGTCTTGCGTCATCCGGCAGACCTGCAGGGGCAATGGCCACGAAGGTTGCACCAAAGAAGAAGTCAACACCGATCTCTGCCAGAGTCTGCGCATCTGGAGATACCCGCAGCGGCTTGTCTTCACCGTTGGCCAGGTTGAGCAGATCACCGGCAGAAACGCCTGATTTTTGCGGGCCAGCAACCCAGCCAATATCCACATCTGATGCATTGACGGCATTCAGGACCGCCTTGCCACCTTTGTAGCTGGAAACGATGTTGAATTCGACACCGTTCACCTTGCCGATATAGTAGGACCCATCGGCCAATCTGGGGGTCATCGCCCCAAAGGAGATTTCCTCCCCGGCCTTGGCCGCTGCAATCACGTCGGACATGTTTTTCCAACCACGATCAGATTTGGCAACGATGCCCATCTGTGTGCCAGCCAGGGTGCTAAGGTATTCAAAATCACTGGTTGCATAGCCAGGATCACGTGCGGCCAAGACGCCATAGGCAAAAGTGTCGGTGATCCCAACGCCGATGGTCAGCCCATCAGCGGCTGAGTCTTTCACCGAACGTGCCATCACGCCTCCGCCAGCGCCGGTGACATTCTCGGGCAGCAGGGTCCAGCCATATTCGGCCTGGATATCTTCAGCGATCAGCCGCGCCATGGTGTCAGCCCCACCGCCAGCTTTAAAACCAATCTGGAGCTTGATCGGGCCCGATGGGGCCCAGTCCGCATAGGCTGCAGACACGGATAGTATCGCTGCGGCAGCAGCGCTCAAAAGCGTTTTCATGTTTCCTCCCTTTCGCTCAACAAGGTTGAACTGACCTCAGCTTACGAGAAGAAATATAGACCCGGAAATATTACTTGCATATGCTAGCTATAACCTAATGGTTATTGGAGAGCCTGAAATGCGCCCAAGGCAGTTGTATCAGTTCCTGGCTATTTGTCGGCAAGGCTCTATGTCGGCTGCCGCCCATGAACTGGGCATCGCACAGCCTGCACTCAGCAAACAGATCCTTCAATTGGAGCATGAGTTACAGGTCGAGCTTTTTGAACGCCATTCTCGCGGGGTCACACTGACCAAACCCGGTGAGAGATTAAGGTCGGAAGCCACCGAGTTAATCCGCCGTATTGAGGCCATAAAAACGTCGATCCTGCGGCAGGACGACAACATAACAGGCACCGTCAATGTTGCAGTCATTGCCTCGCTTGCCCCTGTTCTGGCTGTCGAGCTCTATCCGCGCATGGAGCAGCACTACCCTGGAATTACCCTGCATATTGCCGACCATTCCTCAGAACAGGCAGGGCAGGCCCTGTTAAACCAGGAGGCCGAGCTCGCCGTCACCTCCAATGCAGCAACTGATTTGCCGCAGGCCCAGACGCATCCTCTGTTTGAGGAAAGCTTCTTTTTTGTCAGCCGGACAACGCCGCACGGTCGTACCAAACCCCTGCCGCTCGCAGAGGCCGCGGCCCAGCCTTTGGTCTTGCCGTTTCACAATCATGATCTGCGCCGTCGTCTGGAGGACGCCGCGCGCGGCATCGGTGTGTCCCTGAATGTCAAATATGAAACCAGCAGCATCAATGTTCTAGGCGCAATTGTTGAACAGGGTCTGGCAGCCAGCATCGTGCCTGTGACCTATTGGCTGGACCGAATTGCCGCCGGCCGCATTGGCGCTCAGCTGGTTGTTGACCCCAGCGTCACTCGGGTGCATTCCCTGTGCTGGATGCCGGGTCGGCCAATGTCGGCTGCAACCAAGGTTGTTCATGACACTCTGGTCATGGAAATCCAATCGCTGATTTCAGGCGGGAAACTCTCCGGGAAACTAATTCAAGTCTGAGGCTTTGCTGATTTCACGATAAGGTTTGTAGCGGAAATCCCTTTGGAAAGGCTTGCGAAGAGTTGGCATCCCAGTCAACTTTGCAGAGGCCCCAACCGCGACCTCTTGCGCCGCATATTTTGAAAAACGCGATAGATCTCCAAAGCGACAAGTGGACCAAAGTGTACAAGTGCGGCGGCTATGCCTCCCCAATTGTGCAGAGCAGCCCAGTGGACAAGGGTCAAAACAGCCGCGACATAGACACAGCGTTGCAGTGTTTTCCAGCGGGGGCCTAAT
>NZ_LIKT01000026.1 GCF_001294455.1 Phaeobacter sp. 11ANDIMAR09 | reverse complement strand
TGGCTTCACCTTTCCTGAAATATTCCGGGGTGAATTGGACCAAAGCGCCGCGAAGGGACAAGAGGGGCAGAGCCCCCGGAGCCGTGAACATCGATCCTGCAGATGAGGCATGTTTCGCGCACGAAACGTCTTGCCAGGTGGGCGTATCAGGCGTATAGGGCGCTAGTTCGCCTCGTGCGAATGAAGGCGGGGTGATTCCCGCCTTTTGGGTTCGATGAGGGTAAGCGGTGGTCGCTGCCCCTCCTCTCAACCTTCACGCCTAGATAAAGGCTGACTAATGCAAAGCCAAAATATCCGTATTCGGCTCAAGGCATTTGACTATCGTGTACTGGACGCCAGCACACAAGAGATCGTCAACACTGCCAAGCGGACCGGCGCGACTGTTCGCGGCCCGATCCCACTGCCAAACAAGATCGAGAAATTCACTGTTCTGCGTGGTCCCCACGTTGACAAGAAATCTCGTGACCAGTTCGAGATCCGTACGCACAAGCGTATGCTCGACATCGTTGATCCGACCCCCCAGACCGTGGACGCGCTGATGAAGCTCGACCTGGCCGCTGGTGTGGACGTCGAGATCAAGCTGCAATCTTAAGATCGGAGGGTATAGATAATGCGCTCTGGTATTATTGCAAAAAAAGTCGGCATGACCCGTCTGTTCATGGAAGATGGTCAGCAGATCCCTGTGACCGTTCTTCACCTGGACGGCCTGCAGGTTGTGTCTCAGCGTACCGATGACAAAGACGGCTACACAGCTGTTCAGCTCGGTGCGGGTTCCGCCAAGGCAAAACGCACATCCAAAGCGATGCGCGGTCACTTTGCGGCCTCCAAAGTAGAGCCTAAGCGTAAGCTCGTGGAATTCCGCGTGCCTGCCGATGCTCTGATCGAAGTCGGCGCCGAAATCTCGGCCGAGCACTTCCTGGAAGGTCAAAAAGTTGACGTCACCGGTACATCCATCGGTAAAGGTTTTGCCGGTGCGATGAAGCGCTGGAACTTTGGTGGTCTGCGTGCCTCGCACGGTGTTTCGATCTCTCACCGTTCGCATGGTTCGACCGGTCAGTGTCAGGATCCCGGTAAGGTTTTCAAAGGCAAGAAGATGGCTGGTCACATGGGTGCTGCCCGCGTTACCACTCAGAACCTGGAAGTCGTCAAAACTGACGCCGACCGTGGTCTGGTCTTCATCAAAGGCGCCGTACCTGGTCCGAAATCTGGCTGGGTCACCGTCAAGGATGCCGTGAAGAAGAAAGCTCCTGAAGGTCTTCCCTTCCCAGCTGGTATCAAAGCCGCTGCGAGCGAAGCCCCTGCGGAAGGTGGTGAAGCATGAAACTTGATGTGATGAATCTCGACGGCAGCAAAGCTGGCGACATCGAGCTGAACGCTGACCTCTTTGGTCTGGAGCCACGTGCGGACATTCTGCACCGTGTGGTCCGCTGGCAGCGTAACAACGCACAGGCCGGTACCCACAAGGTAAAGACCCGTTCGGAAGTCAAATACTCGACCAAGAAGATCTATCGTCAGAAAGGCACCGGCGGCGCACGTCACGGCGCACGTTCTGCTCCGATCTTCCGCGGTGGTGGTATCTACAAAGGCCCCGTTGTGCGTTCGCATGGCCACGAGCTGACCAAAAAGTTCCGCAAGCTGGGTCTGCGTCATGCACTCTCCGCAAAGGCAAAAGCCGGCGAACTGGTGGTGATCTCTGACGCTGCTGCCGAAGGCAAAACCGGTGCTCTGGCCAAACAGGTTGCAAACCTGGGCTGGAAGCGCGCGCTGGTCATCGACGGTGCCGAAGTAAACGAAGGCTTCCTGAAAGCCTCGCGCAACATTGAAGGCCTGGATATCCTGCCAACAATGGGTGCGAACGTTTACGACATCCTGAAGCGTGACACCCTGGTTATCACCAAGGCTGGTCTCGAAGCACTGGAGGCTCGTTTGAAATGAACGCTAAAGCAGAACACTACGATGTGATCCGCAAGCCGATCATCACCGAGAAAACCACCATGGCATCCGAAAACGGTGCGGTTGTTTTTGAAGTTGCGATCGACAGCAACAAACCCCAGATCAAAGAAGCGGTTGAAAGCCTCTTTGGTGTGAAAGTGAAGGCGGTCAACACCACCATCACCAAGGGTAAGCAAAAGCGGTTCCGCGGCCAGATCGGCCGTCGCAAAGACGTGAAAAAAGCCTATGTGACGCTCGAAGAGGGCAACACAATCGACGTGTCCACCGGACTCTGAGATCTGAGGTTTTTGACCTGACGAGACGGGCCCTCGCTGCGAAGCGGGGGCCTTTTTCGTTGGGATGTCTCTCTATCGAGAGGAAGGCGCCTGACCCTGGGCGGGAAGATACTCCAGGGCGGCACGATATAGTCTACTCGGCTTTTTGCTAACTACAGGATGAGCGCACAATCACGCTTTTTCCAGGTTTCAAACCAACATTCTCAAAGACGCAAGTTAGTTCTCCGAACTTGAACGGAATGTTTTGCCCGAGTCTAAGTGACCTAGTGAGGGATCCATCTGCTCTGAAGTAGAAAGTATCATCTGTAACGTTAACGACAAACAGTTTGCTTTCACCGTTCGGAGCGACGAAGTCGAAAATCTCTCCCTGTTTGTATTCTTGTAGGCCTGAGAACGAGCGCGCCACCGACAAGAGCTCTCCGTTTTGACCCACCGCTGATTGCGCCACTTTCCCAGTAAGATTCTCCAGCGCGGCTTCCAGCTCAATGAGTTCGCTTTCGGATGCAACAAATGTTTCCTTAGGAATTGCTTTTTGAACTTCGCTGAGGGTGGCGGTCAGATCTTGCAAGTTTATGATTGGAGAAGGTGATACAATCTTCCAAACAGCAACCGCACCTACCGCAAGACCACCAAGCCCGCTGAAAAGTGCTCCCAAGCTAGTTAACTTCGACACTTATTGAAATCTCCTATTTGAAATCTGCTTTATCGGTGAAAAGGCTAGTGCTAGCTTTCCCTCGCCGCAAGACACGGTTGTTCAAGCTTCGCACTATTCTCCATTGCCACCCACCTCCAACCCTGCTACATCCGCCCAATCCTACTGGCCTCAGATTCGTTCTGGGGCCGTTATCTTTGTGGGAAACACATGAGCTGGGGACCTTCGGGGCCCTAAAGACTGGCCACCTTAGTAGTCATTGTCCCTGTGGGACAGGCGGACGGGGGGCTTACACATAGCGGGTCCAAAGACAAAAACCTAAGGGTCCGCACGCTAAACGGAAGACAGAAAGCATGGCACTTAAGTCGTATAAGCCGACGACGCCGGGCCAGCGTGGGCTGGTTCTGATCGACCGTTCGGAGCTTTGGAAAGGACGTCCCGTCAAGTCTCTCACTGAGGGTTTGACGAAATCGGGCGGCCGGAACAACACCGGACGGATCACTTCACGCCGCCGCGGCGGTGGCGCAAAGCGTCTCTACCGGATCGTTGACTTCAAACGGAACAAATTGGATGTTGCGGCAACCGTTGAACGGATCGAATATGACCCGAACCGGACCGCATTCATCGCGCTGATCAAATATGAAGACGGCGAGCAGGCCTATATCCTGGCCCCTCAGCGTCTGGCAGTTGGTGACAAGGTTGTTGCTTCGGCAAAAGCTGACATCAAACCCGGTAACGCAATGCCTTTCTCTGGCATGCCAATCGGTACCATCATCCACAACATCGAGATGAAGCCAGGCAAAGGCGGCCAGATCGCCCGTGCAGCTGGCACATATGCTCAGTTTGTTGGTCGTGATGGTGGCTACGCTCAGATCCGCCTGTCCTCGGGCGAGCTGCGCATGGTCCGTCAGGAATGCATGGCCACCGTTGGTGCCGTGTCGAACCCAGACAATTCGAACCAGAACTACGGTAAAGCTGGCCGTATGCGTCACAAGGGCAAGCGTCCTTCGGTTCGTGGTGTTGTTATGAACCCGATCGATCACCCACACGGTGGTGGTGAAGGTCGTACCTCTGGTGGTCGTCACCCGGTAACCCCATGGGGTAAGCCAACCAAAGGTAAGCGTACCCGTAACAAAAACAAAGCGTCGCAAAAGCTGATCATCCGCTCGCGTCACGCCAAGAAGAAGGGACGTTAATTTATGTCTCGCTCTGTATGGAAAGGTCCTTTTGTCGACAGCTATGTGCTTAAAAAAGCCGAAGCTGCGCGCGAGTCGGGCCGCAATGATGTCATCAAAATCTGGTCGCGTCGTTCCACCATTCTGCCCCAGTTCGTGGGTCTGACATTTGGTGTGTACAACGGTCAGAAACACATTCCTGTCAACGTCTCGGAAGACATGATTGGTCAGAAGTTTGGTGAGTATTCGCCAACTCGTACCTATTATGGCCACGCCGCTGACAAAAAAGCGAAGCGGAAGTAAGTCATGGGTAAGGTACAAAATCCCCGCCGCGTGGCAGACAACGAAGCAATGGCGAAAACTCGCATGCTGCGTACTTCCCCGCAAAAGCTGAACCTGGTTGCGCAAATGATCCGCGGCAAGAAAGTTGACAAGGCTCTGACCGACCTGACTTTCTCGAACAAGCGCGTGGCTCAGGACGTGAAGAAATGCCTTCAGTCCGCGATTGCCAATGCTGAAAACAACCACAACCTGGACGTTGACGAGCTGATCGTTGCCGAGGCTTGGGTTGGTAAGAACATGACCCTCAAGCGTGGTCGTCCACGGGCGCGTGGTCGTTTCGGCAAGATCTTGAAACCGTTCGCTGAGATCACCATCAAGGTGCGTCAAGTTGAGGAGCAAGCCTAATGGGACATAAAGTCAATCCGGTTGGCATGCGCCTGCAGATCAACCGCACCTGGGACAGCCGCTGGTACGCCGACACCAAAGATTTTGGTGATCTGCTGCTGGAAGACATCAAACTGCGTGATTTCATCAAAGATGAGTGCAAGCAGGCTGGTGTTGCCCGTGTGATCATCGAACGCCCACACAAGAAATGCCGTGTGACTATCCACACTGCACGTCCTGGCGTGATCATCGGCAAAAAAGGCGCTGACATCGAAGTGCTTCGCAAGAAGCTGGCCTCGATGACTGACTCGGAACTGCACCTCAACATCGTTGAAGTTCGCAAGCCCGAGCTGGACGCGCAGCTGGTTGGTGAGGGCATTGCCCAGCAGCTGGAACGTCGTGTATCCTTCCGTCGCGCGATGAAGCGTGCCGTACAGTCTGCCATGCGCATGGGCGCCCTGGGTATCCGGGTGAACGTTGCTGGCCGTCTGGGTGGTGCTGAAATCGCCCGTACCGAATGGTACCGCGAAGGTCGTGTGCCTCTGCACACTCTGCGCGCCGACATCGATTACGCTCACAATGAGGCCATGACACCTTACGGTATCATCGGGATCAAAACCTGGATCTTCAAAGGCGAGATCATGGAACACGATCCTCAGGCACGTGACCGTAAAGCACAGGAACTCCAGGACGGCCCTGCACCTCGTGGTGCTGGTGGCGGTCGTCGCTAAGGAGAGAATAGATGCTTCAACCAAAGCGTACAAAATTCCGCAAGATGCACAAAGGCCGGATCAAGGGCGAAGCCAAAGGCGGCTCTGATCTGAACTTTGGCACCTACGGCCTCAAGGCAACCACACCTGAGCGCGTCACCGCGCGTCAGATCGAAGCTGCCCGTCGTGCCATGACCCGTCACATGAAACGTCAGGGTCGTGTCTGGATCCGTATCTTCCCAGATACTCCAGTCACCTCCAAGCCCGTCGAAGTTCGTATGGGTAAGGGTAAAGGTTCCGTGGATTATTGGGCATGCAAGGTCAAACCTGGCCGCGTGATGTTCGAAATCGACGGCGTCAACGACGACATCGCGCGCGAGGCCCTGCGTCTTGCTGCGATGAAGCTGCCGGTGAAAACCCGCGTCGTGGTTCGCGAAGACTGGTAAGCCCGGTCATCGAGAAAAATCAGAAACCCCCGCTGAGCAATCGGCGGGGGTTTTTCTTTGTCTGGTCCTATCTGCTCTGCTCTCCGGGCCGCAAAGGGTAGCTTGGGGTGGGCGAAACGAGGTCTGCAAGATCTGGCAGTCAAGATCCCTCTTGCCAGGCAAACCCACTTCAACCCTTGGAGAGATTGGTGACAATTTTACTAAACGAAAGATTGTTTACGCATGTTCCATTCTTTGTCTCCAAATTGGCAACAGTTGATGTTTTTATGGAGTAAAGAGTGATGAAGATGCTGCTGCCTGTATCTGCCCTAACCCTCGTGTCAGTCACCGCCTGTGGCGAGGCTGAGTTTGGAGGCAATGACCTGTCTGGAACCTATGGTCCGGCCACCAATTATCGTAACCCGGTTGTACAGCGTCAAAGGATCGATTCCGGGTTGTCGCAGGAAAACATCTCGTTCAGTGGCAATGCCGCCCATTGGACCACTGCCAATGGCTGCACCTATTCGCGCACCCATGACGCTGGCGGCCGTGTGGTCTGGTATCTTGTGCAGAATCCGCATCACGTCGGCCAGCCCAACGCCCATGCGGGCTGTGCGATCTCTGTGGTCGGAGGCTAGCGCACCCTATTGGTATTGCGCGGCAGTGATGAATTCGCCAAAGGCCTCGCACCAGATGACGACGCTGTTGTAGCGCGTGATGTCAACTCCGTCGGGGACGTCGAGGATCAGCCCGTTGAACATCTGGACGTCTCCAATTCGGACCGCCTCGGATTTGAGCGCCAGGAAAGTGGCTTCGTCCTCGACAAAAGCCGGGGTCAGATAGAGTTTGTAGTCAGGCCCCGGCGCCAGGGTTCCGATATGGGTGATCCGCTCAGGTGACAGGCTGATGCTGCCGTCGCCCCAATGCAGAAAGTCGCTGCCTTTCAAATCGCGGGAAAATGCGGCGCTGAACTGTGCCTCATTGGCGGCGCTTTGCAAGCTGCCAGGATCCGGGCCGTCAGGTGCGGTGAGGATCGGCAAGATATAGATGCCAAGCGCGATACCCGCCACGAGAGCGGCACCATGGGTGATAATCCGAAAGATCCATTTCATGTCTTCATCCCTCTGTCCTGTTCCCCACTTTAGGCACAGGCGATGGGATGGGGAAGTGCTGCGATGAACAGGCTCGCGCTCGTGATTTGGATGCTGTAAACCGCCCATATGGCCCAGATAGAATCCCTCTTTGTGACCCGCTTGTACCGTGCTGCTCTGTCCGAATGCGGACCGGCAATTGATGCGCAGGAAATGGAAACCTCTTGCATTGTTATCGCTGAAGATGACGAGGCTGGACAGGATTGGTGCGAGGAGAACGGCTATCCCGGCTATACCTCCTATGCCTCACTCACGGATCTGCCCTGGCGCTTTCCGGTCTTTGCCGATCTGGTGAAGTCGCTGGATGAACATGTGATGAATTTCGCCAAGGATCTGGAGTTTGATCTGGATGGCCGCAAGCTGGTGCTCGAGGATCTCTGGATCAATATCCTGCCAGAGGGCGGCATGCATTCCTCGCATCTGCATCCCCACTCAGTCATCTCTGGCACCACCTATGTGGCGATGCCCGAAGGGGCGAGCGCGCTGAAACTGGAAGACCCGCGTTCTGGCCGGATGATGGCCGCCCCCACCCGCACCAAAGAGGCGCGGCGTGAGCTGAAGCCCTTTATCTACATGAAGCCCGCCGTGGGCGATGTGCTCTTGTGGGAAAGCTGGCTGCGCCACGAGGTCCCGATAAACATGGCCGAAGACGAGCGTATCTCCGTCAGCTTTAATTATCGCTGGGAGTGAGCCCTGGTCAGCGAAGCGGCAATCGTTCCGGGGGAACGATTGAGGGGCGAACGGTCGGAGACCAAAAGCGTCTTGGAGATGGTCCGGGGGATCATGTCGCCTGAGAACAGGCGGAGCTTATCTGGTTGGCCAATGACAAGCCCGTCCCTTTTGGCTCTAAATGGGAGCCTAAAGCATCACATGCAACACAAGGGCGGTGCCTGACCCTGGGTGGGCGTGAAGCGCTCACCTGTAGGGAGGGTCGGGCGGCGCCTATCTTAGCAATTTACACATAAGCCTGGCACAAGGTGGATTCGAGCTGCGTCAGCCTTCTGAAAAAGGTCGGGAATAGTGATCCCTTCGGGCGGAAGCGTATTGTTTTCCTTCTCTTTTTGATGCCCGCATTCTTCAAAACCGTGCTCCAAGCCTCTACAAATGAAGGCAACATGGATGCCATCCTTATCCAATAGCTCAACGGTCACAGAATCTAGCTCATGGGACCGTGAACCCTGTGCTGGTGTTTGAGCGATGGTCGCTGTGAAGGTTGCGTGGTTTTCAGACGTGACTCTAACCTTCAAGTCTTTCCAAGCGATCCAGTGGTGGCCTGTCGCGATGGTCTCAAATACAGCGTATTTGCTGGTTCCTCGCGTCACGAGTTTAGCAGTTTGAGTTGTTTCCGGTCCTCGGCCTGACATATGCTGTTCCCCCTTGCGGTGACTTCCGTTATAAGATTGCAGAATGGGTGAATACCCCCTTTAGATTGTGTTGTCGCGGTGGCAACTTTGCAAGACTAACCTTTCCCTTGCCCCCACCCCCTATCTCCCTTATAGGAGCACATCGCTTGGGCTAAATTCACCTTGGATTTGGCCCCGGCGATTCTTTTCTGCACTTCTCAAGTGCGGGTTTTACATAACCCACCAGATGACAAGGTGACCCTCACGGGGCCTTCTGGTGCTTTGGACAAGGAACAAAGGCGATGAACGCCAATGATCTGCGTGACAAGACCGTGGATGAACTCCGCGATGTGCTTGCCAACATGAAAAAAGAGAGCTTCAATCTCCGTTTTCAACAAGCTACCGGTCAGCTGGAAAACACTGCAGGCATCAAAGCGGCACGCCGCAATGCTGCTCGTGTGAAAACCATCCTGAACGAAAAAGCTGCAGCCGCAGCTGCAGAATAAGGAGCCTGACAGATGCCCAAACGTATTCTCGCAGGCACCGTGACCAGCGACGCCAACGCCCAGACCGTAACAGTTTCGGTTGAACGCCGCTTCACGCACCCTGTTCTGAAAAAGACCATTCGTAAGTCCAAGAAATATCGGGCGCACGATGAACAGAACGCTTTCAAGGTCGGCGACCAAGTCCGCATCATCGAATGCGCGCCGAAATCGAAAACGAAACGCTGGGAAGTTCTGACCGCTTAAGAGACCGTAAGGTCCCATAAGCGGCAAACTGACCAGTTTGTCGAAACCCTGGGGGATTACAGCACGCATCGCTGCCCCATAGGTCGGGAGAAACCACATGATCCAGATGCAAACAAACCTGGATGTTGCTGACAACTCCGGCGCTCGCCGAGTTCAGTGCATCAAGGTTCTGGGTGGTTCCAAGCGTAAATACGCATCCGTAGGCGACATCATTGTTGTCTCGGTTAAGGAAGCCATCCCCCGCGGTCGCGTTAAGAAAGGTGATGTCCGTAAGGCCGTCGTCGTGCGCACCGCAAAAGAAGTCCGTCGCCCCGACGGTACTGCGATCCGTTTTGATCGCAACGCCGCCGTGATCCTGAACAACAACAATGAGCCCGTAGGTACGCGTATCTTTGGCCCAGTTGTTCGTGAGCTGCGCGCTAAAAACTTCATGAAAATCATCTCGCTTGCTCCGGAGGTGCTGTAACCATGGCTGCTAAACTCCGTAAAGGCGACAAGGTTGTCGTACTGGCCGGCAAGGACAAGGGCAAAGAAGGCACCATCGCCTCTGTTGACCCCAAGTCCGGCAAAGCTGTTGTTGATGGTGTGAACATGGCGATCCGCCACACACGTCAGTCGCAGAATGAACAGGGCGGCCGTCTGCCCAAGGCACTGCCAATCGAATTGTCGAACCTGGCCCTGCTGGACAGCAACGGTAAAGCGACCCGCGTTGGCTTCCGCATGGAAGACGACAAAAAGGTCCGCTTCGCCAAAACCACTGGGGAGACTGTCTGATGCTTGATAACGCAACCTACACCCCCCGCCTGAAGACGCTTTACAAGGACAGCATCCGTGCGTCCCTGAAAGAAGAGTTCGGCTATAAGAACGAAATGCAGCTGCCTAAGCTGGAAAAAATCGTTCTGAACATCGGTTGTGGCCGCGCTGCTGTCAAAGACAGCAAGAAAGCCAAATCCGCTCAGGCTGATCTCTCCACCATCGCGGGTCAGAAAGCTCTGACCACCGTGGCAAAGAACTCCATTGCAGGCTTCCGCGTTCGCGAAGGCATGCCAATGGGCGCAAAGGTTACTCTGCGCGGCGACCGGATGTTTGAATTCCTGGATCGTCTGATCACCATCGCGATGCCCCGTATCCGTGACTTCCGCGGCGTATCGGGTACCTCCTTTGACGGTCGTGGCAACTACGCCATGGGCCTGAAAGAGCATCTTGTGTTCCCGGAAATCGATTTTGATAAAATCGACGAGAACTGGGGCATGGATATCGTGATTGCCACCACCGCGAATACCGATGCGGAAGCTAAGGCGCTGTTGAAAGCTTTCAACATGCCCTTCAATAGCTGAGCGCGGGAAGGATAGTAGAGACATGGCTAAGAAAAGCATGATCGAACGCGAGAAAAAGCGCGAGCGTCTGGTGGCAAAATATGCCGCAAAACGCGCCGAGCTGAAAGAAATCGCGAATGACGAGTCCAAGTCGATGGAAGAGCGCTTCAAGGCGCGTCTGACACTGGCGAAATTGCCGCGGAACTCCTCGGCGACACGTTTGCACAACCGTTGTCAGCTGACCGGTCGTCCTCACGCTTACTATCGTAAGCTGAAGGTCAGCCGGATCGCGCTGCGGGAACTGGGCTCGAATGGCCAGATCCCCGGTATGGTGAAATCGAGCTGGTAAGGGAGAGACAGATATGAACGATCCTATCGGCGATATGCTCACCCGTATCCGTAACTCGCAAATGCGTGGCAAATCCACCGTAAGCTCCCCAGCGTCAAAGCTGCGGGCTTGGGTTCTGGACGTGCTGGCAGACGAGGGTTACATCCGCGGTTATGAGAAAACCACTGATGAACGCGGCCACCCGGCCCTGGAAATCAGCCTCAAGTACTACGATGGCGATCCTGTCATTCGCGAAGTGAAGCGGGTTTCCAAGCCTGGCCGTCGCGTTTACATGGGCGTCAATGACATCCCGTCGGTCCGTCAGGGCCTGGGTGTGTCGATTGTCTCCACCCCCAAGGGTGTGATGTCGGACGCAAACGCACGCGCAGCCAATGTTGGCGGCGAAGTGCTCTGCACCGTCTTCTAAGGAGGTCTATCGATGTCCCGTATTGGTAAAAAAGCGGTCCAACTGCCCAGCGGTGTTACCGCAGCAGTTTCCGGCCAGAGCATTGAAGTAAAGGGCCCTAAGGGCACCCGCAGCTTCACTGCTACCGACGACGTCACTCTGACTGTTGAAGACAACGCTGTTTCGGTCACGCCTCGCGGCATGTCCAAGCGCGCCCGTCAGCAGTGGGGCATGTCCCGCACCATGGTTGCAAACCTGGTTGCTGGCGTGACCACCGGCTTCAAAAAAGAGCTGGAGATTCAGGGTGTTGGTTACCGGGCTCAGATGCAGGGGAACACCCTGAAGCTGAACCTGGGCTACAGCCATGATGTCGAATTCGTTGCTCCGGAAGGTATCACCATTACCGCTCCGAAGCAGACCGAAATCGTTGTGGAAGGTATCGACCAGCAGCAGGTGGGCGAAGTCGCGGCTAAGATCCGTGAATGGCGCCGTCCCGAGCCCTACAAAGGCAAAGGCATCCGCTACAAGGGCGAATTCATCTTCCGCAAGGAAGGCAAGAAGAAGTAAGGACCAGCACAATGGCAAACAGCAAACGTACCCTGTTTCTGAAGCGTCGCCTGCGCGTCCGGAACAAACTTCGCAAGGTCAACGCAGATCGCCTGCGTCTTTCCGTGCATCGTTCGAACAAGAACCTCTTTGTTCAGTTGATCGACGATCGCGCAGGCAAGACACTGGCAGCGGCTTCGACCCTCGAAAAAGATCTCGGCTTTGTTGGCAAGAACAACATCGAAGCCGCCACCAAAGTGGGCTCGGTTATCGCCGAGCGCGCCAAGGCGGCTGGTGTTTCCGAGGCCTACTTCGATCGTGGCGGCTTCCTGTTCCACGGCAAAGTGAAGGCTCTGGCCGACGCTGCGCGTGAAGGCGGTCTGAAGATCTAAGACTTGCGGGCGGCGGTGACGCCGCCCCGATGATCCGGGGGATGCTCCTGCGGGAGTGTCCCACCAGGATTGGAACAATAGGCGCCAAGCGCCAGTCAAAAAGGAATGCCCAATGGCAGAACGTGAAAACCGCCGTGGCCGTGGCCGCCGCGAAGAAGAGACCCCGGAATTCGCAGACCGTCTGGTCGCGATCAACCGCGTCTCCAAAACCGTAAAAGGCGGTAAGCGCTTTGGTTTTGCAGCCCTGGTTGTTGTTGGCGATCAGAAAGGCCGTGTCGGCTTTGGCAAAGGTAAAGCAAAAGAAGTACCTGAAGCCATCCGTAAGGCAACCGAGCAGGCCAAGCGTCAGATGGTTCGTGTGCCTCTGAAAGAGGGCCGTACCCTGCACCACGACATCGATGGTCGTCACGGTGCCGGCAAGGTTGTGATGCGTACCGCACCTGAAGGTACTGGTATCATCGCCGGTGGTCCAATGCGTGCCGTTTTCGAAATGCTCGGCGTCAAAGACGTTGTGTCCAAATCGATCGGTTCTCAGAACCCCTACAACATGATCCGTGCCACCATCAACGGCCTGACCAAAGAGCAGAGCCCGCGTTCGGTTGCACAGCGTCGTGGTAAAAAGGTTGCCGACATCCTGCCCAAGCGGGACGAAGCACCTGCTGCTGAAGCAGCAGAAGCGTAAGGAGACGGACAGATGGCTAAAACAATCGTTGTTAAGCAGATCGGTTCCCCGATCCGCCGCCCCGCCGACCAGCGCGCGACGCTGATCGGTCTGGGTCTGAACAAGATGCACAAAACCCGTGAACTCGAAGATACCCCTTCGGTTCGTGGCATGGTTCGCAAGATCTCTCACATGGTAGAGATCATCGAAGAGCGCGACTAAGCCTCTTTCGAGTGACCTGTTGAGGGCGCTTTCGGGAAACCGGGGGCGCCTTCTTCTATTGTGCCCTTTGGACTTTGGGCAGGGGGGAGCAAGGGCCTGCGCAGATCCCTCAAATCTGTCAGATCACGGCCGCGCCCCTGGCCGCCCTAGGCCTGTCTCTGAGCAAAATCTTGGCGCGGTGAGGCGGCCTCTTATGCGCCCCATGCATAGCGGGTTGTCTTGCGGCAGTGGTTGTTTGTGGCAAATTAAATCCTTTATTTCAGGGACACCTAAAACGGGTCTGAAAAGGGCTGGGAAATGGGTTCCAGCCGAAGATAAGGAATACAAAATGGCTTTTGTTCAAAACATCACCTCGGAATTTGGTCCGGTTGCACGTTTGCGCGCCTTTGTGGCGCAAGTCGCGGCTAACTGGGCGATGAGCCGCGAGTACAAGCGCACCTATGCGCAGCTGTCTCGCCTCACCAACCGCGAATTGGCCGATATCGGCGTGCGCCGCTGCGATATCGCTGATATCGCGCGCAAACACGTTCATCAGTGTCACTGACCAGCCAGAGCTCTCCTCCCTCGCTCCTGGTCGCAAGAACGCCTCTGTCTTTGGATGGGGGCGTTTTTGGTTTGTGCCACGGGGGGCGGTGACGAGGGGCATCGTCGCCTTAGCGTCAATGTGAAACCCACGGGGCTGCTAGGGCTTGATCCATTGGGGAAGGGGGGCTATATGCCTGCGGTGGCCTCTTGGGGTCATGGAATCATAAATCAAAGACATGCCGTGGTTGATCCTGTTTACGCTTCTGGGATCACATCCGGCTAAGGAGAAGCGAAATGAAACTTCACGAACTCAGCGACAATCCAGGCGCCTCCAAAAAACGCATGCGCGTTGCCCGTGGTCCCGGCTCCGGCAAGGGTAAAATGGGTGGCCGTGGTATCAAAGGTCAGAAATCCCGTTCGGGTGTTTCGATCAATGGCTACGAAGGCGGCCAGATGCCATTGTACCAGCGTCTGCCTAAGCGTGGCTTTAACAAGCCAAACCGTAAGGCCTACGCCGTTGTAAACCTGGGCCTGATCCAGAAATTCATCGACCTGGGCAAGCTGGACGCAGCCTCGATCACCGAAGACACTCTGGTGGCTTCCGGTCTGATCCGCCGCAAAAAAGACGGTGTGCGCGTTCTGGCCAAAGGTGAATTCACCGCCAAAGCCACCATCGCGGTAACCGGCGCATCCGCCGCTGCTGTTGAAGCAGTTGCAAAGGCCGGTGGCGCATTGACCGTGGCAACAGCAGCCGCAGCTGAGTAACGCCTTGTGAGCGGCGCAAATGCCGCTTACATAGGTCATCAGTTTTCCTATACGCCGTCCGAGCCGGAAAAGGGCTCCGGGCGGCGTTTTCGCAAAAAGAGACCCATTTCATGGTATCAGCAGCAGAACAAATGGCAGCGAACACCAGCTGGTCCGCACTTGGCAAAGCCACGGATCTGCGCAATCGCATCTTGTTTACGCTTGGCCTTTTGATCGTCTATCGCCTCGGCACCTTTATTCCGGTTCCTGGCATCGACGCAAACGCCCTACGCAACTTTATGGAAGCGGCGGGACAGGGCATTGGCGGCATGGTGTCGATGTTCACCGGTGGCGCCCTTGGCCGTATGGGCATCTTTGCCCTTGGGATCATGCCCTATATCTCGGCTTCGATCATTGTCCAGCTGCTGACCTCGATGGTTCCGGCGCTTGAGCAGCTCAAAAAAGAGGGTGCTCAGGGCCAAAAGAAAATCAACCAATACACCCGCTACGGCACCGTGGCGCTGGCAACAGCCCAGGCCTATGGTCTGGCGGTTTCGCTGGAAGCCGGTGATTTGGCGACAGATCCTGGCATGTATTTCCGCATGGCCTGCATGATCACCCTGGTGGGTGGCACCATGTTCCTGATGTGGTTGGGTGAGCAGATCACCCAGCGTGGTCTCGGCAACGGCATCTCGCTCATTATCTTTGTTGGCATCATTGCCGAAGTCCCAGCCTCCATCGCGCAATTCTTTGCCTCCGGTCGCTCCGGTGCAATCAGCCCTGCTGTGATCATTGGTGTGATCCTGATGGTGATCGCGGTGATCATGTTTGTTGTCTTTATGGAGCGCGCCCTGCGCAAGATCCACATCCAGTACCCGCGCCGCCAAGTCGGCATGAAGGTCTATGATGGTGGCTCCTCGCATCTGCCGGTCAAAGTGAACCCAGCAGGCGTTATCCCGGCGATCTTTGCCAGCTCGCTTTTGCTGCTGCCAACCACGATCTCGGCCTTTTCTTCTGGTGCTACCAACGGTCCGGTGATGTCTTGGCTTCTTGCCAACTTTGGCCCCGGTCAGCCGCTGTATCTGTTGTTCTTTGTCTCGATGATCGTGTTCTTTGCCTATTTCTACACCTTCAACGTTGCGTTCAAACCTGAGGATGTTGCGAATAACCTGAAGAACCAGAACGGCTTTGTTCCCGGCATTCGCCCCGGCAAGAAGACAGCCGAATATATTGAATATGTTGTGAACCGGGTTCTGGTTCTGGGTTCGATGTATCTGGCGCTGGTTTGTTTGCTTCCGGAAGTTCTGCGCGGTCAATTTGCTTTCCCGGTCTATTTTGGCGGAACGTCAGTCTTGATTGTTGTTTCGGTTACGATGGATACCATTCAGCAAGCGCAAAGCCATCTTCTCGCCCATCAGTACGAAGGGTTGATCGAGAAGAGCCAGCTGCGCGGCCGCAATAAGAAACGTGCAAAACGGGGACCTTCGCGCCGATGACCAATATTATTCTGCTGGGACCTCCCGGTGCTGGTAAGGGGACGCAGGCGCGTCATCTGACCGAGGCACGCGGAATGGTTCAACTCTCCACAGGCGACATGCTGCGTGAAGCTCAGGCCAATGGCTCGGAAATGGGCAAGAAGGTCGCTGACGTGATCGCGCGCGGTGAACTGGTCACGGATGAGATCGTCATCGGCCTGATCCGCGAAAAGATTGCCGAAGGCGCCGAGGGAGGCTTCATTTTTGATGGTTTCCCACGCACCCTGGGGCAAGCGGATGCTCTGGGTGAGTTGCTGGCGGAAATGGGTCTGACGCTGGATGCCGTGATCGAAATGGCTGTGGATGACAGTGCTTTGGTGGCGCGGATCACCGGCCGGTCGACGTGCGGCGGCTGCGGTGAGGTCTACCATGATGTGACCAAGCCCTGGGCGGCTGATGGCAAATGTACCAATTGTGGCAGCACTGATGTAAAACGCCGAGCAGACGACAATGAGGACAGCCTCAAGACCCGTCTGATGGAGTATTACAAAAAGACCTCGCCGTTGCTTGGGTACTACTACGCCAAAGGCAACCTTCAGTCGGTCAATGGTCTGGGTTCGATGGAAGAGGTTCGGGACGAAATCGCTAAGGTTTTGGGCTGAGCCATAAACGGGTTGATGCAAGAATTAAAAAGGGAGGGCTTGATGCTCTCCCTTTTGTTTTGCAAGGAGTGTTGTGTCCTCTGGGCAACGGCTTTGGAAAGCCTCTCAAAAGCCCTGCGCCGAACTATGGCGCTGCGCCTATCCTTGGGTCTGTCCCTGATTTGGAGAAAGTTATTATGCGCGTTCTTATTGCAGCTTTGGTGGTTGTTGGATCGACCCAGGCTGCTGTCAGTCAAGACATCTATGTCAATGATCTCGAAGGCTGTGCAATGATGGCCAGCAGTCCGGATGGCGATCTCGACTTCGCCGCCGAGGGGGGCTTGCTTTTGGGAGAAACCGGCTATGGCTCGCTTGAGTACCATTGCAGCTTTGAGCCGGTGCTGAAGTTTGACTGGTCCAAACCAAAAGTCACAACCCATGTTGGATATTGTGAAGAGCCGGGCCCCTATATCACGCCAAAGCTTTTTTCGGTTCTGTTGGACCCCTACAGCCCGGGCGAGGTAACCATCTTTACCGGCGAAGAAGAACCTCAGCGGTTCTACGCCTGCAAATTTTGAGGCCAATTGCCTGAAAAGCCCATGTTTTGAGGAAAAAGCCACGGTTCCCCTTTTGACGGGTTGACGCTTTGTTGAAATCCTCATACGCAAGCCCATCCCTTTTGCGGGATGATTCCATGTGGGCGGATTCTTTTGCTCACATGACCACCTCAAAATGCTGGGCTGAACGGCTGAATGCCAAGGTCAAGCGTTGTGAAAAAAGGTTCTGGGACTACGGAACCGCAACGAAAAGGAAAGTGACACGTGGCACGTATTGCCGGCGTAAACATCCCCGCTGCTAAGCGGGTGCCTATCGCCCTCACATATATCACCGGAATCGGAAACACCTCGGCTGCACAGATCTGTGAAGCCGTGGGCATTGACGCCGCTCGTCGCGTCAACGAACTGTCCGATGCCGAAATCCTGTCTATCCGTGAATTCATCGATGCAAACTTCACCGTTGAAGGTGACCTGCGTCGTGAAGTTCAGATGAACGTCAAGCGTCTGATGGACCTGGGTTGCTACCGCGGCCTGCGCCATCGTCGTAACCTGCCCGTTCGCGGTCAGCGTACCCACACCAACGCTCGCACTCGCAAAGGCCCTGCAAAGGCCATTGCCGGTAAGAAGAAGTAAGGGAGGGTTTGATCAATGGCACGCGATAAGACTCGTACGAAGAAAAAAGAACGTAAGAATATCGCCACTGGTGTGGCGCATGTGAATTCCTCGTTCAACAACACCAAAATCCTGATCTCTGACGTTCAGGGTAATGCAATTGCATGGTCCTCTGCCGGTTCCATGGGCTTTAAGGGGTCGCGTAAATCGACTCCCTATGCGGCTCAGATGGCGGCAGAAGATGCGGGCAAAAAAGCCCAGGATCACGGTGTTAAATCTCTTGAAGTTGAAGTTCAGGGCCCCGGTGGCGGTCGTGAATCCGCTCTGCGCGCTCTGGCCGCAATCGGCTTCAACATCACCTCGATCCGCGACGTAACTCCGATGGCGCACAACGGCTGCCGTCCACCAAAGCGTCGTCGCGTCTAAGACGTCGAGCATTACGCTGGGGCCCCGCTTGTTTGCTGGGCCCCAGTCCGTCATTTTAAACCTCGGGCGTCTGCACCTTCGGACATGAGGTACAGACAGGAATGGAGGGACTGCATGATCCATAAAAATTGGGCAGAGCTGATCAAGCCAACACAGCTTGAAGCTAAGCCGGGCAATGATCCCGCACGTCAGGCAACAATTGTTGCTGAACCACTCGAGCGCGGCTTTGGCCTGACGCTGGGCAACGCGCTGCGCCGCGTTCTGATGAGTTCGCTGCAGGGTGCCGCGATCACATCCGTACAGATCGATAACGTTCTGCATGAATTCTCCAGCGTCGCTGGTGTGCGTGAAGACGTGACTGACATCATCCTGAACCTCAAAGGCGTTTCCCTGCGCATGGAAGTCGAAGGCCCCAAGCGCCTGTCGATCAATGCTAAGGGCCCAGCCGTTGTTACCGCTGGTGACATCTCTGAGAGCGCAGGCATCGAGGTTCTGAACCGCGAGCACGTGATCTGCCACCTGGATGATGGCGCTGATCTGTTCATGGAACTCACCGTGAACACCGGCAAGGGCTATGTCTCTGCCGATAAGAACAAGCCAGAAGATGCGCCCATTGGTCTGATCCCAATCGATGCGATCTACTCGCCGGTGAAGAAGGTCTCCTATGATGTTCAGCCCACCCGTGAGGGCCAGGTGCTGGACTATGACAAGCTGACCCTTAAAATCGAAACCGATGGTTCTGTGACCCCGGATGACGCGCTGGCCTATGCCGCACGTATCCTGCAGGACCAGCTGTCGATCTTCGTCAACTTTGAGGAGCCCGAGTCGGCAAACCGTCAGGACGAAGATGATGGTCTCGAGTTCAACCCGCTTCTGCTGAAGAAAGTGGACGAGCTGGAACTCTCTGTCCGTTCGGCAAACTGCCTCAAGAACGACAATATCGTTTACATCGGCGATCTGATCCAGAAGACCGAAGCAGAGATGCTGCGCACGCCAAACTTTGGCCGCAAGTCGCTGAACGAGATCAAAGAAGTGCTGTCCGGAATGGGTCTGCACCTCGGCATGGACGTCGAGGATTGGCCACCGGACAATATCGAAGATCTGGCCAAGAAGTTCGAAGACACTTTCTAAGCCAAACAGATTAGGGGAGGGGTAACCCTCCCCGAAATGCCCGCAGTGGCGGGGAATGCCGGGCATCTGCCCCAAGGAGATCAGCTGACACGCATCGGCTGACAGACAAAGCAAAAACGCAAGATCGAAGGAATAGACATATGCGTCATAAACGTGGTTACCGCCGCCTTAATCGTACACACGAACACCGTAAGGCCCTGTTTGCAAACATGGCCGGCTCGCTGATCGAGCACGAGCAGATCAAAACAACTCTGCCCAAGGCAAAAGAATTGCGCCCGATCATCGAAAAGATGATCACTCTGGCAAAACGCGGCGACCTGCACGCCCGTCGTCAGGCCAACGCGCGCCTGAAAGAAGACCAGTATGTTTCCAAACTGTTCGACGTTCTGGGCCCACGCTACGCTGAGCGTTCCGGCGGCTATGTCCGTATCCTGAAAGCGGGCTTCCGCTATGGTGACATGGCGCCCATGGCGATCATCGAATTCGTCGATCGTGACGTTGCAGCCAAAGGCGCCGCCGACAAGGCCCGCGTTGCGGCCGAAGTCGAAGTTGAAGACGCAGAATAAGACTCTCTGACATCGTCAGATGGCATGGCCCTCGCTCCGCTGGAGCGGGGGCTTTTCTTTTGGAATGTGTCAGAGGCCAGTATTCAGCCGTCTAGCTGCTTTGGAGGTTTTCCGACGCTTCACAAAACCACCGCGTCCGAACCGAGGGGGGAAGCAAAGCGCCCGCCCCGTGGGGGCGGTTCGGGCGCTGCCAAAGCAAGACTTTGGCAATTCACTAAACATTTGATTTCTACAGCAATTGAAGGTTTACAATGCGGACTTTGCTGCCGTTCCTTGAGACCCGCTCAAAGACCGTTCCATCGAGGTAAAGGCATAGTTGCGGTTATTGCCGCGGCTCGACATTATGTCAAAATGCATGATTTACCGCCTTGGAAAGCCAGACCAGAGGATTCGCACACAGGGCGAATTTTGGCATTAGCGAATTGTATTTTTGACCTTCACTACCACACCGAACGTCATGCCATTGATGGACTGGTCGAAACATTCGACAACAAGTGTGCGGGTGATCTTGAAAGAGCTGCCAACGTTCTGGCTCAGTCTGGGTTTACTCGCTTCATAGATGATATTGGTAGACGGAGCATATTTCTGTGTTTCCCCGACAATTTTGCACAAATTGCTTGCGGCGAACAAGCGCAGCGCATCGATGTTCAAGAGGTATGCGAGGCGGTCGTTTGGTTGGCGGAAGGCCACTTCAGGTCGAGCGAAGAAATTGACTATCTGGCAGATTTGATCAAGCAACGATAGTAGACGCTCATTGGGAGCGCCGGATTGGTCAAAGTGGGCTCAGAGCTGACGTTGTACTTTTGTCGAAGTGTTTTCTAGGCTTGGCTAGTACGGTTCTAAAAGTACCACTTCCAACTTTCCTAATGACACCCTTCCGAATCTCCGCTAGCGTCGCCAACATGACCCAAACCTATGCTGCAATCTGGTTTTATTTTTATCCGGGCCGACAGGCGGACGGAGGGGTCTTGGCGTGCAGATGACATAAGCGCGCAACAGCAGATACCACACCAACCGCCCTCAGCAGATGGCGGTTTTTTTGTATCCGCCGCCACGCTCCGGGGCCTCCCGCAAGGAACCTTAGGACCATGACCACCAAAATCGAAAACCTCCGTATCACCGATATGCAGGAACTGATCTCGCCAGATGAACTGGCGGCGAAACTGCCCAGTAATGATCTGGCCAGCGAAACCGTGCTGGATAGCCGCGCCGATATCCAAAGGGTGCTGCGCGGCGGGGATGACCGGCTGATCGTTGTGGTCGGGCCCTGTTCGATCCACGACACCAAGGCGGCGCTGGACTACGCTGAACGGCTGAAACACCTGCGCGATGAATTGGCGGGTGAGCTGGAAGTGGTGATGCGGGTCTACTTCGAGAAACCCCGCACCATCAGCGGCTGGAAGGGGCTGGTGAATGATCCCAGGCTCGATGGCTCCTTCCGCATCAACGAGGGGTTGGAGATGGCGCGCAAGCTCCTGCTCGACATCAACCAGATGGGGCTGCCGGTTGGGACCGAGTTCCTGGATACGGCGGTGCCGCAGTACCTGTCGGATCTGATGGCCTGGGCGGCCATTGGCGCGCGCACCACTGAGAGCCAGATCCACCGGGAGATGGCCTCGGGCCTTAGCTGTCCGGTGGGTTTCAAAAACGGCACCCGTGGTAATGTGCAGATCGCCATTGATGCGGTGCGGTCCTCGGCGCATCCGCATCATTTCATGGCCCTGGCCAAAAATGGCCGCGCGGCGATTGCGGCCACCAGCGGCAACCCCGATTGCCATATCATCCTGCGCGGTGGTGGCGGCACCAACTATGACGCGGGGTCTGTTCATGCGGCCTGTCAGAAGGCCGAGCAAGACGGCATTCGCGGCCATGTGATGATCGACGCCAGCCATGCCAACAGCGACAAAGATCCAGCGAAGCAGCCGCTGGTGCTGGCGGATGTGAGCACCCAGCTGCGTGCGGGGGAGCAGCGCATTACCGGGGTGATGATCGAGAGCCATCTGGTCGCCGGGCGTCAGGATCTGGGCAAGGGGGAGCTGACCTATGGTCAGTCGGTCACCGATGGCTGTATCGGCTGGGAAGATACCGTGGCGGAGCTGCGCAAACTGGCCGAAGCAGTAAAGCAGCGCCGCGCGCGCCCGGCGCAGCTGGCGGGATAAAGGGCAAATCGCTTCCTGCCTGGGCCAAAGACTGATCCAGGCAGGGGGCGCTCAGGCCGCTAGCAAAGCTTGCATTCGCAGGGCGGCCCACGCATATCCTTGGAAGACATTCTTTTGGGGAGTTCCCATGATCCGCTTTGCTGTTTCCACCCGACTCTTTGTGGCCCTTGCCCTGGCCCTTTGCACGCTGACCCCGGCTCAGGCCGAGACTCGCGTGCCGCAATCCCAGGCCGAGATCTCATTGGGCTTTGCGCCACTGGTGAAACAGGCGGCTCCGGCGGTGGTGAACATCTACGCCAAGGTGGTGCGTCAGGCGCGGCAGCGCTCTCCCTTTATGAACGATCCATTCTTTGAGGACTTTTTTCGAGGGTTCTCCAATCCACGCCCCCGGGTTGAAAGCTCGCTGGGCTCGGGGGTCATCCTGTCCGAGGATGGCATCGTGGTTTCCAACTATCACGTGGTGGCCATGGCGACCGAGATCCGGGTGGTGACCACGGACAAGCGGGAATATGAGGCCCGCGTGGTTCTGGCCGATCAGGCCAGCGATCTGGCGATCCTGCAGCTGCAGGAGGTCTCGGGCCTGCCCTATCTGAACCTGCGCAACAGCGATCAGGTTGAGGTGGGGGAGCTGGCCCTGGCCATCGGCAATCCCTTTGGGGTTGGCCAGACAGTCAGCAGCGGCATTGTTTCGGGACTGGCGCGCAGCGGCACCGCCTCGGGTGAGGGCTTTGGCTATTACATCCAGACAGATGCGCCGATCAATCCGGGCAATTCGGGCGGGGCGCTGATTGATGTGAACGGCGATCTCATTGGCATCAACACCCGCATCCTCAGCCGCTCTGGTGGCTCCAACGGCATCGGCTTTGCCATTCCGGCCAATCTGGTGCGGGAATTTGTCAAACAGGCGCGCAATGGCGCCGAAGAGTTCCAGCGCCCCTGGGCGGGCATGGCCGGGCAGCCGGTGGATGCGGATCTGGCGGGATCGCTGGGCATGGAGCTGCCCGAGGGCATGGTGATTTCCGAACTGCACCCCCAAAGCCCCTTTGCCAAGGCGGGTTTTGAGGTGGGGGATGTGATCACCGAAGTTGACGGTGAGGTGGTGAATTCTCCGTCAGAAATGGTGTTCCGCATGTCAGTCGCCGGGCTTGATGGCACCTCGCAGGTGACGCGCCTGCGCGGCGAGACACGTGAGACACGTGAGACTCTTGTGGTTGAGATGTTCACCGCGCCAAATGATCCGCCGGCGCGCTCTGTCGTCATGAACGAAAACAGCGTGCTGCCAGGCTTGACTGTGGGGCTGATCAACCCTGTTGCCATCGTCCGTCTGCAATTGCCGCTTTCGGCGCGGGGCGTCGCGGTTCTGGATCCCGGGCCCTATGCGGCACGGGCCGGGGTCAGGGCTGGGGATATCCTTCTGGCCATCAATGGCAACGAGGTGACAGGCTCGGAAGATGTGCCAGCTCTGTTGGAAGCTTCGGGCCGTCGGCTGCGCTTTGATCTGAACCGTCGCGGTCAGCGGGTCAGCCTGCATATGCGGCGCTGAACCATGGCGGATCTGTTTGATGACGGCGCACCTGCAGCGATTACCGAAAAACCGGACCTAAATCGGCCGCTGGCCGATCGTTTGCGGCCGCGATCCCTGGCGGAGGTGATCGGCCAGCAACAGGTCCTGGGCGAGGAGGCGCCGCTGGGGGTGATGCTTTCCTCGGGCTCCTTGTCGTCGTTGATTTTCTGGGGGCCGCCGGGTGTCGGCAAGACCACCATTGCGCGGCTCCTGGCGCGGGAAACGGATCTGCATTTTGTTCAGATTTCTGCAATCTTCACCGGGGTGCCCGACCTGCGCAAAGTGTTTGAAGCCGCCAAGATCCGGCGTCAGAACGGCCAGGGCACATTGCTGTTTGTCGATGAGATCCACCGCTTCAATAAGGCGCAGCAGGATGGATTTCTGCCCTACATGGAAGACGGCACAATCTTGTTGGTTGGCGCCACCACGGAAAACCCCTCGTTTGAGTTGAACGCTGCTGTGCTGTCGCGGTCCCAGGTCCTGGTGTTGGAGCGGCTATCGCTGGTGGATCTGGAGCTGTTGACGCAGCGCGCCGAGCGGGAGTTGGACAAAGCCTTGCCGCTCAATGGCGAAGCGCGGGATGCGCTGCATGAGATGGCCGATGGCGACGGGCGCACGCTGCTCAATCTGATCGAACAGGTCGCGGCCTGGCGGGTAGCGACCCCCTTGGGGCGGGAGGCGCTGGCCACCCGATTGATGCGTCGGGCAGCAAAGTATGACAAATCCGGCGATGAACATTACAATCTGATCTCTGCCCTGCATAAATCTATCCGGGGATCTGACCCGGATGCGGCGCTCTACTGGCTGGGGCGGATGCTGGAAGGCGGCGAGGACCCGAGGTTTTTGGCACGGCGTCTGACCATGATGTCGACCGAGGATATCGGCCTGGCGGACCCACAGGCCAATACGGTCTGTCTGAATGCCTGGAATACCTATGAACGCCTTGGCAGTCCCGAAGGCGAGCTGGCCCTGGCCAATGCGGCCGTCTATCTGGCCTTGGCGCCCAAATCCAATGCGGTTTATGTCGGCATCAAGGCGGCCCGCCGTCTCGCCAAAGAGACCGGATCAGCGCCGCCGCCCAAACATATCATGAATGCCCCAACCAAGCTGATGGCGGAACAGGGCTATGGCGATGGCTATGCCTATGATCACGATGCCGAAGATGGGTTTTCCGGACAGAACTATTTCCCGGACGGGGTGCGCCGTCCGGTGCTGTATCAGCCAGTGGAGCGTGGATTTGAGCGCGAGTTGAAACGGCGCTCTGAGTATTTTGCCAAGCTGCGGGCGCAGCGCAATAGCTAGGCGCTCAGCGGGGCTATTTCGGGGGCAGGCCGGGGATCAGGAACTCTTCCATCAATTTGACCGGGAGCTTCCAGTCATCTGGCTGATTGTAGTTGCCGGCCTGGATGACCACTACGGTTCCGGTCTTTTGCCCGACGGTTAGGCGCTGACCGCCATTGCCAAAACCCGCAGCCCAGACCGGCGGGGTGCCGACGGGGGCCAGCCACCACTGATAACCATAACGCAATCCACCGGCTGCGGCATGGGCGCTGAAACTGCGCGTGATCCAGTCCTGGGAAACGATCTGCTGGCCTTGATATTGTCCTTTGTTGGCCAGCAGGGTGCCGATCCGCGCCAGATCCGGCGCGGTTAGCCGCAGTCCCGAAGCTGCCGCATGGGTTTTGCCATCCAACCCCAGCACCCAGTCGCTTTTGTTGATGCCAAGCGGTTGAAACAGCGCCTCCTGGGCAAATTCTGCCAGTGTTTGACCCGAACCCCGGCTGATCAGTGCGCCAAGCAAAGCAGTGGAGCCCCCGGAATAGGACCATGTGGTGCCGGGTGTGTCGACGATTGGGCGGGAGAGGATAAAGCGCAGCTTGTCCTCGGCCAGCTCCATAGCGACTTCTGAGTTTTTGGGGTTGGTATAGGGAAGCTGTTCGTTCCACTCCAAACCCATCTGCATGGTCAGCACGTGTTCGATCGTGATCGCATTGCGCTGAGGGTCAGCCAGATCGGCATATTCAGGGAACTGCGCCAGTAATCCGGCCTCGGGTGGGGGCACCAGGTCTCTGTCCAGGGCAATACCATATAAAAGGCTGACGATGCTTTTGGAGATGGAGCGCAGATCGTGCAGTTCTTCGGGCCCAAACTGGCGCTCTCCCAGAGGATCGCCCCAACGTTGGTCCTGGCCTTCGAAATAGGCCTCTGCCAAGGTCTGCCCGTCTCGACGGACCAAGACACCATGCAGCCCTGCCAATTCGCCACTGTCAAAAGCAGCCTGCAACTGGTCTTCTACCTCATTGGCATAGGCGGCCTGTGCGGGCAGAAAAACAGCGCAAATCATTGCCAGGGATCTGAGGGACATCGACATATAGGAGGCTCCTGTTGTTCGCTTTGCATAAGAGCTAGGGCGGCACTGCATGGCTTGCAACGGGAAAACTTGACATCTTTGCTCACCCGCGCCACAGACCCTTGATGATTTCAACGGTATCTCTGGTCGCCCTTGGCGGCGCTTGCGGGGCAGCGCTTCGCTACCTGACGGGCGTCGGGGTTTTGCGCCTGTTTGGTCACCAGGACTTCCCGCTTGCGATCATAACCGTCAACGTGGTCGGCTCCTTTCTGATGGGGGTCTTTGTGGTGGCGGCGGCGCAAAAGGGGCTGACACATCTCAGCCCGCTGGTGATGACCGGGCTGTTGGGGGGCTTTACCACCTTTTCGGCCTTTTCACTGGAGAGCGCCAATCTGATCGAGCGCGGTGCTTTTGGGCAGGCTGCGGTCTATGTGTTTCTATCTGTCGGCCTGTCGGTTGGCGGATTGTTTTTGGGCCTTTGGCTCGCAAGAGGAGTGTTCGCATGAGCGGCGTACAGATGATTACCGTAGCCGAGGCGGATGATGACCAGCGGATTGACCGCTGGCTGCGTCGCTTGTTCCCGCATGTGAACCAGGGCCGCATTGAAAAGATGTGCCGCAAGGGCGAGCTGCGCCTGGATGGCGGTAGGGTCAAGGCCAATACGCGTGTTGCTGCCGGTCAGGTTGTGCGGGTTCCACCCCTGGCCGAGTCGGATATGAAGCCAGCGGCCCCCCGTGCTGCGCGGATTTCAGAGGCGGATGCCAAGATGATCCGGGGCTGTGTCATCTACAAGGATGACGACGTTATTGTCCTGAACAAACCTGCGGGTCTGGCGGTGCAGGGCGGCAGCGGCACCACCAAACATGTGGATGGTCTGGCCGATGCGCTGCGCTTTGACGCCGAGGAAAAGCCCCGGCTGGTGCATCGCCTCGACAAGGACACATCTGGCGTACTGGTACTGGCCCGCACGCGGCTGGCGGCAAAATCGCTGACGGCGGCCTTCCGCCATCGCAACACCCGCAAGATCTACTGGGCGCTGGTTGCAGGCGTTCCCACGCCCTACCTGGGCGAGATCAAAGCGGGGTTGGTCAAAGCTGGCGGACATGGCGCCAGTGGAGAGGGCGAAAAAATGATCGCGGTGCATCCAAATGAGATCGACAGAACTCCTGGAGCTAAGCGGGCGCATACCTATTACGCCACGCTGTACCGGGTCGCCGGGCGCGCCTCTTGGGTGGCAATGGAGCCGGTGACCGGGCGCACCCACCAGCTGCGCGCCCATATGGCCGAGATTGGTCACCCCATCATTGGCGATGGCAAATACGGTGGTTCAGGCCAGGAAAACCTGGGCGATGGCTGGGGGGCGCAGCTGGGCGGAGTGATCAGCAAAAAGCTGCATCTGCATGCACGCCGCTTGGTGTTTGAACACCCGACAACCAAAAAAGACATCGTGATGATGGCGGAGCTGCCGCCACATATGAAGGACAGCTGGGACACCTTTGGCTGGACCGAAGACCTGGCCGCCGATGATCCTTTTGAGGCCTTGATGTGAGCACTGATCTGCGTCTGATCCTGTTTGATGTGGATGGCACTTTGGCGGACAGCCAAAATGCCATTGCTTCGGCGATGGAACGGGCGTTTGCCGGTCAGGGGCTGGCGGTTCCGCCCCATGCCAAAATCCTGTCAATTGTGGGGCTGTCGTTGCCTTTGGCGATGGATCAACTGGCACCTGACCAGCCCGTCGCAGTGCGGGCGCATTTGGTCGAGGGCTACAAACAAGCCTATATGGACAAACGTCTGGCCCAGGGGACGGGGCATTCGCCGCTGTTTCCTGGCGCCGCCGAGGTTCTGGCAGAGCTGCACGCCGTGCCGGAATATCTGCTGGGGGTGGCGACCGGTAAATCACAACGTGGGCTGGAGGCTCTTATTGCCGCCCATAATCTTGAGTGTTTCGTCACGCGCCAAGTGGCGGATCATCACCCCTCCAAGCCGCATCCTTCGATGGTGCTGACGGCCCTGGAGGAAACCGGTGTGGAGCCTGCCGATGCGGTGATGATCGGGGATACAAGCTTTGACATTGATATGGGGCGGGCGGCCGGTGTACGCACCATCGCGGTTGACTGGGGCTATCACCCTGCGGCTGACCTTGGGGCGGATCATATCGTCAGCAGGTTTGACCAGTTGCCCCCTCTGTTGCAACAGATCTGGAAGACATGAGACATGAGTGAGTGGAAGCAAAAGCGGTTCTGGAAAGAGGCCTCGGCGGTTGAGGTCGAGGGCGGATTTACGGTGCAGCTGGACGGGCGCGGGGTGAAAACTCCGGCAAAGGTCGCGCTGCTGCTTCCGAGTCTTGCCATGGCCGAGGCGATTGCCGCGGAGTGGGATGCACAGGTTGAGGGCATCAACCCCGAGACCATGCCCTATACCCGTTCTGCCAATGCAGCCATCGATAAGGTCGCGAATCAGCACGCTGAAGTCGCAGACATGCTGGCCGATTACGGCGATTCGGACCTGTTGTGTTACCGCGCCGACAGCCCACAGGAGCTGGTGGCGCGTCAGACCGAGCAATGGGACCCTGCCCTGAACTGGGCCAGAGAGGCTCTGGGCGCGGCTCTGGAAACCCGCCAGGGGCTGCTTCATGCGGGGCAGGATCCGGCAGTTTTGGCGAGGCTACGTCAGGCTGTTCATGACCTGGACAACTTCCAACTCGCAGCCTTTCACGACTTGGTTTCGATGTCCGGATCCCTGGTTTTGGGCTTTGCAGCAGCCAAAAATTGGCGCACAGCGGATGATATTTGGCAGATTTCGCGTCTGGACGAGACTTGGCAGGAAGAACAGTGGGGTGTTGACGATGAGGCGCAGCAAACCGCTGAGCTGAAGCGAACGGCGTTTTTGCACGCAAAAAGTTTCTACGACATTTGCTGACGAGACAGCAAATTGCGGGCAGGCTTCCCGTTAAGAAATTTTGTATCGAATAGTAAAGAGTTCACTATTCGGACATCGAATTTCATGATCACACACTTGACGTTTGTTGATGAATGCGCCCAAACTCCCTGTACGAATTGGGGTTTCCCCCGGTTCACACCATTTCCGGCATCACTCGTGCTGGGCAAAAAAAACCACCGCAATAGGTGGGACATCAGGAAGAGGTAAACATGAAAAATACCGTAATTTTGGGCGCGCTGACCATTGCTGGTCTGTCGGCTGGTGCAGCTGCTGCTGGCACTCTGGACGACGTGAAAGCCCGCGGCAAACTGAACTGCGGCGTGACCACCGGTCTGGTGGGCTTTGCGGCTCCAAATGCTAGCGGCGAATGGGAAGGCTTTGACGTTGCCGTATGTCGCGCTGTTGCAGCCGCCGTACTGGGCGATTCCAACGCTGTTGAATTCGTGCCAACAACCGGCAAGACCCGCTTCACTGCGCTGGCGTCCGGCGAAATCGACATGCTGGCCCGGAACACCACCTGGACCTTCTCGCGCGATGTTGACCTGAAGTTCGAATTTACCGGCGTAAACTACTACGACGGTCAGGGCTTTATGGTTCCCAAAGAGCTGGGCGTTTCCTCGGCCAAAGAACTCGACGGCGCGACAGTCTGCATCCAGACCGGCACCACCACCGAGCTGAACCTGGCTGACTTCTTCCGTTCGAACAACATCTCTTATGAGCCTGTACCTATTGAGACCAACGCCGAAGCGCAGCAGCAGTATCTGGCTGGCGCCTGTGACGTTTACACCACGGATGCTTCTGGTCTGGCCGCGACCCGCGCCACTTTTGAATCGCCTGACGCGCACACCCTGCTGCCAGAAATCATCTCCAAAGAGCCACTCGGCCCGCTGGTTCGTCACGGCGACCATGCCTGGGGCGATGTTGTTCGCTGGACTCTGAACGCGCTGATCTCGGCTGAAGAGCTGGGTGTGACCTCCGCCAACATCGGTGAGATGGCTGCTGGCACCACCAACCCTGAAATCAACCGTCTCCTGGGCTCCGAAGGTACCCTGGGTGAGATGCTTGGTCTTTCGGCTGACTGGGGCAAGAACGCGATTGCCGCGGGTGGTAACTACGGCGAAGTCTTTGCTGACAATATCGGTGAAGCAACTCCAATCGGTCTGGCACGTGGCCTGAACGCACAGTGGACCAAAGGCGGCCTGCTGTACTCGCCTCCGTTCCGCTAAGATCCATTTAGGAAAGGGCGCAGGACATCCTGCGCCCTTTTTCCTTCTGATACTATCCAACAAAATTTGCTTTAGATCTGACGCGACGAGCAGGGAGCCAACCCCGCCGAAGAATAGATCTGTGAGCTACGGGGATCTCTTTATATGTCAACTCTCACTGACCCTCCGCAGGAGCAGTTTCGGCTCTCCATGTTGGTCAACGATACCCGCTATCGATCATTGACCTTCCAGGCGATAGCCGCGCTGGTGCTGGCGCTGGCCATTTGGTACCTGGGCAACAACCTCATTCAGAACCTGCGTGCCGCCGGCCTGAATATTTCCTATAATTTCCTGGGCGATCGCTCTGGCTATGACATCGCCCAGCGATTGATCGATTATGACAGCCAGTCGAGCCATGCCCGGGCCGCAGTTGTCGGTATCCTCAACACCCTGCTGGTCGCCTTCCTGGCCTGTATCACCGCGACGATCTTTGGCGTTGTTGCCGGTGTTCTGCGTTTGTCGAACAACTGGTTGGTCTCCAAACTGATGGCCGTCTATGTTGAGATCTTTCGCAACATCCCGGTGCTGATCTGGATCATCATCATTTTCACCATCATGACGGCCGTTATGCCGGGCCCACGCGAGTTCCGCGGCGATGACCCCTCGGCCAGTATGCTGTTTGATCTCTTCGCCTTTACCAACCGCGGTGTCTACACACCGATGCCTGTGTTCACCAGCGGGCTGTTTGCCTCGACTGCCTTGAACTGGCTGCTCGTTCTGGCGGTTTTGGTCGGCTCTTTCTTTGTGATGCGCCAGGTCAATGCCAATGCAACGCGCAAGCAGGAAGAGACCGGTATTCGTCCCAATACTCTGCTGATCTCGCTGGCTGTCTGGATCGTTCCAGTTGTTGCGTTGATGCTGATCATGGGCCTGACCTGGGAAGTTCCGGAGCTAAAAGGCTTTAACTTCAAAGGCGGCATCAAAATTGGTGGTCCTCTGATCGCCCTTTGGTTTGCTTTGTCGATCTACACCGGTGCCTTTATCGCGGAAAACGTTCGTGCAGGCATTCAAGCGATTTCCAAGGGTCAGACCGAGGCCGCGGCGGCTCTGGGGCTTCGCCCTGGCCGGATCATGAACCTGGTGGTTCTGCCACAGGCTCTGCGGGTGATTATCCCGCCGCTGATTTCGAACTTCCTCAATATCACCAAAAACTCTTCGCTGGCGATTGCGGTTGGCTATGCGGATATCACTGCGACCCTGGGTGGGGTGACCCTGAACCAGACTGGTCGCGCGATCGAATGCGTGCTCTTGATGATGCTGTTCTATCTGACCGCCTCGCTGCTGATTTCGATGGTGATGAACGTCTATAACGCCTCCGTTAAGCTGAAGGAGCGCTGAGCCATGAGCGATAAACAAAACAATTCTATTGCCTTTGTCGCCACAAGCGTCATCCCTGAATCCCCGCCCCCCGCGCGGGACACTGGGGCCTATAAATGGGTGCGCGAGAACCTGTTCTCGAGCATTCCTAACAGCATCTTGACCCTTGCAGCTCTGGCTCTGCTCTATTCCCTGCTTAGCAACACCCTGCCTTGGATGCTGAATGGGATCTGGACGACCTCATCGCTGGCTGAATGTCGCGAGATCTTGCAAGGGGAATCTGGCGCCTGTTTCTCGGTTCTCACCGAACGCTGGAACCAGCTGCTTTATGGCTTCAAATACCCCACCGACCAATACTGGCGGCCCAATCTGGCTCTGGTGCTCTTGCTGATCGCCATGGCGCCCGTGCTGTTCTTTGATTTGCCGCGCAAGCTGCTGGCCTTTACCGTTGTTTACCCCTTCTTGGCCTTCTGGCTGATCTGGGGTGGAACCATCATGGTGCCAATCGTGGCGCTGATTGGGTTTGCAGTGGCCGCTGTTGTGTTCCAAAACCTGGGTAAAGGCAGCTTTGCCGCCGGGTTCTTTGGCGCCATCGTCGCGGCCCTGGTGGTCTGGAAAGTTGGCGGCATGCTGATCCCCGAAGGTGCTTCTGAGAGCGCGATGCTGTCACCTGTACCGTCCCGTGATCTGGGTGGCTTCATGCTCAACATGATGCTGGGCGTGACCTGCGTGTCGCTCTCGGTTCCCTTGGGTATTGCGCTGGCTTTGGGGCGTCAGTCCTCGATGCCGCTGATCAAGTGGATCTGTGTGGTCTTTATCGAGTTCGTGCGCGGCGTGCCGCTGATCACGCTGCTCTTTGTGGCCTCGGTGATGCTGTCCTACTTCTTCCCGCCAGATGCAACGGTGGATCTGTTCTTGCGCGTGGTCATCATGATCACCCTCTTCTCGGCGGCCTATATCGCCGAGGTGATCCGGGGTGGTCTCGCGGCCCTGCCAAAGGGACAGTATGAGGCGGCGGATAGCCTAGGCCTGGATTATCCACAGGCGATGCGTCTGATCATCCTGCCGCAGGCATTGAAGATCTCGATCCCGGGTATCGTGAACGTGGCCGTTGGCCTGTTCAAAGATACCACGCTGGTCTCGGTCATTTCGATGTTCGACATGGTTGGGATGATCCGTGGTCCTATTCTTGCCTCGACCGAGTGGAACGGCGTCTACTGGGAGCTCCTGGGCTTTGCAGCCGCTTTGTTCTTCGTCGTTTGCTACGGCATTTCTCAATACTCTCAGTGGCTCGAGCGTCGCCTCGCCACTGGTCACCGATAAGGAGGCCGGACAATGGCTGACACTTCTCAAATGCAAGTCTCTGATGAAATCGCAATCACCATCAACCAGATGAACAAGTGGTACGGGTCTTTCCACGTGCTGCGCGACATCAACCTGACCGTAAACCAGGGGGAGCGGATCGTGATCTGTGGCCCCTCGGGCTCGGGTAAATCGACCCTGATCCGCTGCATCAACGCGCTGGAAGAACACCAGCAGGGCAGCATCGAAGTCGATGGCACGCTCTTGTCGAATGATCTGAAGAACATCGACAAGATCCGGTCCGAGGTCGGCATGTGCTTCCAGCACTTCAACCTCTTCCCGCATCTGACCATTCTGGAAAACTGTACGCTGGCGCCGATCTGGGTTCGCAAGACACCCAAGAAAGAGGCCGAAGAGCGGGCGATGCATTTCCTGGAAAAGGTGAAAATCCCGGATCAAGCCAACAAGTACCCTGGCCAGCTTTCTGGTGGTCAGCAGCAGCGTGTGGCGATTGCCCGCTCGCTGTGCATGATGCCACGGATCATGCTGTTTGATGAACCCACCTCGGCGCTCGACCCCGAGATGATCAAAGAAGTGCTCGACACCATGATCGAGTTGGCGGAAGAGGGCATGACCATGCTCTGCGTGACCCACGAAATGGGCTTTGCCCGTCAGGTTGCGAACCGGGTGATCTTTATGGATGCGGGCCAAATTGTGGAACAAAACGAACCAGAAGAGTTCTTCAACAACCCGCAGAGCGAGCGGACACAGCTGTTCCTGAGCCAGATCCTGGGTCACTGATCCAAGAACCTCGCTGCGTGACGTCAAACGGCCCCTCGAAAATTCGGGGGGCCGTTTTTATGTCTGGGGTTTGGCCCGGGCGTCAGAGCCGTTTGTCGGGCACGAGTTTGATCAGGCGATGGTTAGACTAGACCGGGGTTACGCGGGCAGTTCTTCGCCCAGCAGTTCCCGCGGGACGATGAAATCCACTGCCCGGCCTGAGCTCCAGCTCAGCTGACTCCAGCTGTCGATATCAAATTGTACAACCAGGGTGGCCCCCGTCGGGTAGTCATCAAAGCGCACATGATCTGGTGGCGCGGCCACGATGGCATGGGCAAAGGCGGCGATGCCCGGGTTATGGGTGACCAGCAGTACACTTTGGTGCTCGGCTTCGCGCAGCGCCTGAAAAAGGATTTCGGAACTGGCATGATACAGCCGCTCGCTAAATGAGGCCGGGGCCTCAAACCCCATCAGCGCCTGGGTTTCGCGGGTGCGCTGCGAGGAGGAAGACAGGATTTGGTCGGGTATATGGTTGTGTTGGCGCAGCCATTCTCCCAGGGCTTTGGCAGATCGGCGTCCGCGTTTGTTCAAAGGGCGGGCATGATCGCTGGGGGAGTTGCTGTCCCAGGCGGATTTGGCGTGGCGGGTCAAAATCAGGGTACGGGTCATGATGGGTGAAAATACCTCATGTGATGTGCGGTTTGTTCTATGCGTCGTCCAGCCCCCTGGCTCAGAGGGCATGCGCACCGAGCGAGGCATCCCTGCGTCATGCAGGCTACTCCGGCCGGGGTGTCCAGATGTTGGTGACAGGCGGTTAGATCATAGGGGCCGCCATCAGCCAATGCATGTACCGGGCATGTATTCAAACATGGTTGGGTTGTGCATGTCGCGCAGGGAGAGTGTGCCAAAGGAGGGGGGGGGATGTCAAAGCTTTGATCGAAGTGGAGCGCTCCCCGGTAGGATATCAACATGCCGACCTCATCATGCACCATCATTTGTGACGGGGATGTGAAGGCCCGCCCCGTGGCCAGCGCCCAGTCCACAAAGGGCGTATAGGGTGGGCCACCAAAGGGGAAATAGGGCTTAGCCCCCAGTGTCTCGGCCAGATCACCTATGACACGCGCTGACCACTGATCTATCGGGTCTGCTACGGCATCTAGGTGTTCCCGGGAGCTGGTGAAGACTGGCCAGAATGCCTCTCCTGTGCCCAACAGTACCAAAGTCCCGTGCGAGAGCCCCTGCGCAGGATGGAGATTGGGACGCAGGGCACCGTAGATTACCAGACCCTGCTCAGAGGCCGCCTGCGAGACTTGGTCATAGCTCGGGCTCTTTTCAGTCTGCATAGATGGTGTGATGGCCACTGTACCCTCCCCGATATCTGTCAGAGAGAATATCAGACAGCTCAGCAGGAAACGCGCAAAAACGGCTTTACCGGTTCAGATACGCCCTTTGCTAGGTCATTTCGACAGAAAGGGCTCCGGACCCGGAGCCCCTGAGCGTTTAGGCGCGGATCATCGAGCCTGCGCCGTGATCGGTAAACAGTTCCAGAAGAACCGCGTTCTTTACCCGCCCATCGACAATGGTACAGGCGCGCACACCCGAACGTACGGCCTCAAGCGCGGTTTCGGTCTTGGGGATCATGCCGCCGGCAATCACGCCCTCAGCGGTCATCCGCTCGACATCGGCGGCCTTCAGCTCGGTCACAACCTCGCCGGTGGCATCTTTGACGCCAGACACATCGGTGAGCAGCAGCAGCCGGTCGGCATTGAGTGCGGTGGCGATGGCGCCAGCAGCGGTATCGCCATTGATGTTGAAGGTCTCGCCATTGTGACCGGCACCAATTGGGGCAATCACTGGAATGATGTGTTTTTCAAACAGGTCATGCAGCACCTGCGGGTCCATCTGTGAAGGCGCGCCAACATAGCCCAGCTTGGCATTTGCCTGATCGCAGGTGATCAAATTGGCATCTTTTCCCGACAGGCCAACGGCGCGGCCGCCCTGGCCATTGATGGCCTGAACGATCCGCTTGTTGACGACGCCGGACAGCACCATTTCGACGACTTCCATGGTGGCCTGATCGGTGACGCGCTTGCCGTCGACAAATTCCGACTGGATTTGCAGCTTGTTCAGCATGGCGTTGATCATCGGACCACCGCCATGGACGATCACCGGATTGACCCCAACCTGGCGCATCAACACGATATCGCGGGCAAAGGTTTCCATGGCTTCATCGCTGCCCATGGCATGGCCACCCAGCTTGATGACAACAATGGCTCCGTCATAGCGCTGCAAATAGGGCAGGGCGCTCGACAGAGTTTCGGCAGTGGCAATCCAGTCGCGGTTCATATCTTGTTTCTTCATGGCTCAGGGTCCTCTTGGCATCCGGTGTTACGCGGTTCCGCCCGCGCTGCCAAGTGCGACATCAAGTGCGACATTGAGATTGCAGCCCCGGACTGGGCTGATAGGGTCGCCGCATTGATGAAATAGACGGATATGACGCCATGCGCCAAAAGACATTGCTTCTGACCGGCGCCAGCCGGGGCATTGGTCACGCAACTGTGCGACGGTTCAATGCCGAAGGCTGGCGGGTGATCACCTGTTCACGCCAGCCTTTCCCTGAGGAATGCCCCTGGGGCGGTGGTGCAGAGAATCACGTGCAGCTGGATCTGTCGGATCCCTCTGACACTATCAATGCGGTCGGCGTCATCCAGGAACGACTGGGCGGACAGTTGGATGCGCTGGTCAACAATGCCGGCATATCCCCCAAAGGCCCCGAAGGCGAGCGGCTGAGCACTCTGGACACGGATCTGATGACCTGGGGCAAGGTCTTTCATGTGAATTTCTTTTCTTCGGTGGTGCTGGCGCGTGGGCTGAAGGATGAGCTGGCAGCCGCCAAGGGCTCGGTGGTCAATGTGACCTCGATCGCCGGCAGCCGGGTGCACCCCTTTGCTGGCGCAGCCTATGCCACCTCCAAGGCGGCCCTTGCGGCCCTGACCCGCGAGATGGCCCATGATTTTGGCCCCCTGGGCGTGCGGGTGAATGCTATCGCCCCAGGAGAGGTCGAGACGGCGATTCTGTCCCCTGGCACCGATAAGATCGTCGAAAAACTGCCGATGCAGCGGCTGGGCCAGCCCGAAGAAGTCGCGGCGGCGATCTACTTTCTATGTTCGCAGGAAAGCTCTTACATTTCGGGCTCCGAGATCGAAGTGAACGGCGCCCAGCACGTCTGATCCAGCAGGGGGATAAGGCTTGGTAATTAAAAGCCCCGCAGAACCATTTCAGGCTCTGCGGGGCTTTGATGTTTTGGGGCCCTGCGCGGGTGATCCGCAGAGCGGGCTATAGTCTATTCAAGACCGCAGATGATGGAGCGCAGCGTGGCGATGCCATCACCTTTTTCCGAAGAGGTCAGCACGATCTCAGGATAGGCGGCGGGATGGCGCGCCAGGACGGTCCGGACCTGTTCAATCACCCGCTCACGGTCCTTGAGTTTGACCTTATCAGCCTTGGTCATCACCACCTGAAAGGTCACAGCAGAGCTGTCCAGCAGGCTCATGATCTCTTCATCGACATCCTTGGCACCATGACGACTGTCGATGAGCACAAAGGCGCGACGCAGGGTCTGACGCCCCGAGAGATAGCGTTTGAGCAGCTTTTGCCACTTCTCCACCACTGCCAGCGGCGCATTGGCATAGCCATAGCCGGGAAGGTCAACGAGGTAGAGTTCGGGGCCCTGGGTGAAATAGTTGATTTCCTGGGTGCGGCCGGGAGTGTTGGAGGCACGGGCCAGACCCTTGGTGCCCGTGAGGGCATTGATCAGGCTGGATTTGCCAACATTGGACCGGCCCGCAAAACAGACTTCCATCCGGTCCGCTTCGGGCAGGCCGGACATGGCGACAACGCCTTTGACAAAAAGCGATTCGCCAGCAAAGAGCTTGCGACCCTTCTCAGCGGTGATCTGGTCTGGCTCTTCGGCCAGTTGGAATGAAATCTGCATCACAGTACCTCTACACTATCGCTCAGGAGAATGTTGCCACCACTCAGCACCTCGGCATAGACCGAGAAGTTCTGATGTCCCCAGGTCTCCTTGAGCGCCTTGAGAGTGTCGGCGTCGCGTTCGCCGGTTTCCGGGTTGGCTGTGGTTGCCAAGCAGCGCACCACGGGTTCTCGGACCCGGAACACGGCCTCACCGATACGGATGTCTTTGCCGATGAAATCATTCTCGGCCCAGGCCTCGCCCAGGTCGAACCAGATATTGCCGCGCCAGCGCAGTGGCGAGATCTCATGACCAAGGGCCTGTTCGACGGCGCGGTGCGATGCCCAGTTGCACAGGCTTACCGAGGGGTAATCGGTATCGGTCATGCCGCGTCCGGGCACCCGGATGATCCGAGCAGAGGCCGCACGATTGGCTGGGGTCAGGGGCTTTTCCCATTCGAGAAAGCGCTGAAGATCCTGCGGATCTTCGGGGTCAAAGCTGATCTCGGGGCGCGTGGGATGGCTGAGGGTGAGCCGACCGCTGGCATCATCAAGCTGGGCATTGATCGCCATCAACTGCGGGGCCTTGGACCCGCGGGTGAAATTGGCACAGGGCGCCCATGCGGATGCATCCGCCTTGGAGCTCTCATGCGCAACCGCCCAGACGCGATCGCCGGGCATTGTCTGCCCGGCGATCATGGTTACGCTGTCCAGTGCTTCCCGCCCGTGAGATTTGAGCGGGTGGCGCCAGATATTTGTAACGGTGTGGGTCATTTCTGATCCGTCTTTGGCTTACGCTTGACGCTGGCCTTGATGTTGCCAAAGACGTCAGGTTTGTAGCCATGGCTGCGCATGATCAGATACTGCTGGGTAAAGGTGATGGTGTTGTTGGCGATCCAGTAGACAACCAGACCCGAGGCAAAACCACCCAGCATGAACATGAAGACCCAAGGCATCCAGGCAAAGATCATCTGCTGAGTCGGATCCGTTGGCGCCGGGTTCAGCTTTTGCTGCAGCCACATCGAGATACCCAAAAGCAGGGGTAGGATGCCGATAAAGACCAGAGCCAGAAGACTTTCCGGAGCCGGGCCTTCAAAGGGCAGCAGACCAAAGAAGTTCATGATCGAGGTCGGATCCGGCGCGCTCAAATCCTGGAAAGGACCAAAGAAGGGCGCGTGACGCAACTCCAGCGTGACAAAGATCACCTTGTAGAGCGAAAAGAAGATCGGAATCTGGATCAGGATCGGCAGGCAGCCAGCAGCGGGATTCACTTTCTCCCGTTTATAAAGCTCCATGATCTCTTTCTGCTGCTTCTGACGATCGTCGCCAGCGCGTTCTTTCAGCTTCTCCATCTCTGGCTGCAGCTCTTTCATCTTTGCCATCGAGGCATAGGATTTATAAGCCAGCGGGAAGACGATGATCTTGATCAGAACGGTCAGGGCGATGATGGCCCAGCCCATGTTGCCAATCAGCGCATTGAGCCAGTGCAGCACGGCAAAGATCGGTTTGGTCAGGAAGAAGAACCAGCCCCAGTCGATGCTGTCGAGGAAGCCAGCAATGCCGCCCTTTTCATAGGCGCGGATGGTTGCCCATTCCTTGGCGCCGGAAAACAGCTGAGTGGTGACCTCAGAGGTTTCACCAGCCGCAAGGGTCACGGTCGGCAGAACCACATCTGTCTGATAGATGTCGCGGCGCTCGTCATATTTGACCGAAGAGCGGAAGGCCTGGCCGGGTTCTGGGATCAGTGTCGACATCCAGTAGTGATCGGTAAAACCAATCCAGCCGTTCTCTGTGACCTGCTGGAACTCAGAGCGCGATCCATCACGGGGATCTACGTCAAAATCCGCAACGTCGGAGTAATCCAGCTCGGCCAACTCGCCATCAGCCATGCCCACAACGCCTTCGTGCAGGATGAAGAAGTTCTTCATGTCCGCAGGCTCACCATGGCGCGCCAAGGTACCATAGGGGGCGAGCGAAACGCTGGCACCGGAGGCATTGGTCACAGATTGAGTGATCGCGAACATATAGTCTTCGTCCACCGCGATGGTGCGGTTGAAGGTCAGACCTGTGCCATTGTCCCAGGTCAGGGTGATGGGACTGTCAGGCGCCAGCTCAGCGCCTGCAGGCGCGCTCCACAGGGTATTCGCCCCTGGCACATCTGCAGCTGTCAGGCCGCTGCCCGGTGCCCAGCCATAAAGCGCATAATAGGCGCCCTGTTGGCCAACAGGGGACAGGAACTGGACGATTTCCGGCGCATCATTGGTGATCCGGTAGTCTTTCAGTGCCAGATCGTCGATGCGGCCCCCCTGCAGCGAGATGCTGCCAGTGATGCGATCAGACTCGATGCTGATGCGCGGCGCATCAGAGGCGCTGGCCTCTTCGCCTGGCTGGCTGGTTACAGCATCGGCTGCAACGGCACTGGGGCTGCTGGCGGCCGCCTCTGCGGGCGCCGTTTCGGTTGCCACAGCTTCAGGAGCCGGAGCGACCTCTGGGGGTGGGAAAAAGTACATCCACCCAAGAAGCACGAAGCTGCTGAGTGCGATTGCGAGAATGAGATTCTTGTTCTGGTCGTCCATTTGGGACTGCCACCTCGTGTAGGGAATGACAGGGTGTGGTTCAACAGAGAAGACCCCCAAAGGTCAAGCAGAATCACTGATATCCGGGGCGGCAAAGCGCCCCGAGGCGGGAAAACCCGGTTTCAGCAGCTATTTGGAATGGGGTCAGCGGGTATGGCGGCCGATTTCCGGAGCGTCTTGCAGCTTGGCTTCATGGGCGGTGATCCAGTCCAGAGTCTGGTCAAACGGCATGGGGCGACCAATGCCAAAGCCCTGAACATGGCCACAGCCAAGCTGTGACAGCAGGGCGTGTTCGCCAACCGTTTCGACACCTTCTGCCAGCGTATCCAGATCGAGCCGCTCGGCCATGGTCAGAATTGCTGCGATAAGTTTTTGCTGATCCGGGTCCCGATCTGCGCGCAGAACAAAGGAGCGGTCAATCTTGATTCGCGAGATGTTGAACCGACGTACCGCTGAAATCGAAGCATGGCCGGTCCCAAAATCATCCAGTTCGATATGGCAGCCCAGTTCGCTGAGCGCCGCAATATTGCGGGTGACAATATCATCTGGGCGGTCGGTCATCACGGTTTCAAGGATCTCCACCGACAACCGTGCGGCAGGTAGATCGAAACGTTCCAACTCCCATTTGATGTTTTCAGCCAGGTTTGGATTGCGCAGCTCCTGCGTGGCAAAGTTCACTCCAACAGTGGGAACTTTCAGACCCGCAGCATCCCAGGCGTTCAAGGCGGTCAGTGAATGATACAGCATGACCTGGCTCAGCCGTTCCATCAGGCCTGCCTCTTCCAGCACGGGCAGGAACTTGGCAGGGGGGATCAGCCCACGCACCGGATGCATCCAGCGCGCCAGGGCCTCAAAGCCCGAAACACGGCCAGTGTCGGTGCAGATTTGCGGTTGGAACCAGGGTTGGATATGACCCGCTTCCAGCGCTTCGGCAGCCTCTTCGCGCAGGTTGCCGCGGGCTTTGCTGCGTTGGTGCATATCGGCCGAAAACACCCGGATCCCCGAGGGACCGTTTTGCTGAGCTTCGCTCAGCGCCGCGCAGGCTGCAGCGGACCAGTCGGCATAATCCGTGCTGGGGGCCCGTGTATTCAGGCAAAAGCCAATCGAGGAGGTCGCATAGACCGTGGTGCCATCCAGCGAAATTGGCTCTTCGACGGCGGCCTGAATACGCCCGGCCATTTGAACACAGGTTTCCAGGTCCAATTGCAACACCGGGGTCAGGCAAATGGCAAATTTGCAATCGCCAACGCGGGCAACGGTGTCGCCATTGCGCAGGGTGCTGGCAATACGTTCGCCGCAGCTTTGAATGATCCGGTCGCCGGCTTCCTGACCTTCCCGGTCAGTGAGCTCTTTGAATTCATCAATTTCGACATAGTAAAGCGCCGAGCGTAGCTCGGTTTTTGCGCAGTCTTCGACGATGCGCTTCATTTCCAGCTCAAAGCCCTCGCGCAGCATGAGCCCGGTCACGCTGTCGCGGGAGGCAAAGTTTCGTCCCTGCGCGGAAAAGCCACCAAAGGCGGCAAAGATCAGCGGAATGCCCAGAGCCACCCAGAGCAAGGCGACTTCGCCACCAAGCCAGAAGGTGGCCAGAGTTACGGCAGGTAGGAACGCAAGAATGGGGGGCGCCAAGAGCGCTGGAGCCAATCTAGCCCGAATTCGGTAAATGAGACCGGAATTCGATTTATTCATGTTCAGACCTTTCGCCTAAAGCAGGGATGCCTTGGCAGAATAGAGGCCTGTTTCTGACTTCGGAGTTAACGCAAAAGTGGAATCTCGTCTGAATCGGCGCTTTTCGGACCGATTTTACGTTCAAGCCCCGCAAAATCGAAAAGCTTGGGGTCCAGAAGATGCGAAGGGCGGGCATTGGTCAGGGCGCGGAACATCACCTGGCGCCGTCCGGGACTATTGGTCTCCCATTGGTCGAGGATCTGTTTGACCTGCTGGCGCTGCAACCCGTCCTGACTGCCACAAAGGTCACAGGGGATGATGGGATAATTCATTGCTTTTGCAAACTTTTCACAATCCACCTCGGCCACATGGGCGAGGGGGCGATAGACAAAGAGATCGCCCTCTTCGTTGACCAGTTTTGGAGGCATGGTGGCGAGGCGGCCGCCGTGGAAAAGGTTCATAAAGAAGGTTTCGAGGATGTCATCGCGGTGATGGCCGAGAATCACTGCCGAACAGCCCTCTTCGCGAGCAACCCGGTAAAGGTTCCCACGGCGCAAACGTGAGCAGAGCGCGCAGAAGGTCCGCCCCTCGGGCACCTTGTCCATCACGATACTATAGGTGTCCTGATACTCGATCCGATGCGGCACTCCCATCTTTTCCAGGAAAGCCGGAAGCACGGTGGCCGGAAAACCGGGTTGGCCTTGATCCAGGTTGCAGGCCACCAGATCGACTGGCAAAAGCCCACGCCACTTCAATTCATAAAGCACCGCCAGCAGGGTATAACTATCCTTGCCGCCCGATAGGCAGACCAGCCATTTCGGTGTCCCGCCATCAGCAGGACGTTCCACCATGCCATACTGCTCAATCGCTTCGCGGGTCTGCCGCACGATGCGCTTGCGCAGCTTCTTGAACTCGGTGGTCGAGGGCGCCCCGGCAAAGAGCGGGTGTATTTCGGTCTGGTCGTCATCAAACATGGCCGAGCTCCTGATTCATGACCGCGAGGCATAGGCCAGGTTGGCTTGGAAAGTCAAAACCCTATCTGATCAGCTTTAGATTGTGGTACTCTGATCGTGTGAGTATTTTTAGGGAGTGTTTTAATGGACTATTTCTTTTCTGTGCGTGGCCGCTCGGGTGATCTCTATTCTGACAGATTGGGAAAGGCAAAATACCTGGCGATCCCGGGTTCCGTGAAAAAGGCAACGCGCGCCCACGAGATCAATAAGAGTAAATGGTTTAAGGCGGTGCAGTCCAAGGCCGGAGCCAATCCGCCCGCCAAGGGTCATATCGTGATCTTTGTTCACGGCTTCAATACTGAACAATACGACATGCTGGAACGCCACCGTAAGATCAGAAAAGGTTTGGAAGCACATGGCTTTAAGGGAACCTTGATCAGCTTTGACTGGCCCAGCGATGGCTCTGCGCTTGGGTATTCATCGGATCGGCGTGATGCGCGGCTTTCTGCGGACCGTTTGTTCCAGGATGGGCTCACTCAGCTTTCAGCTCTGCAGAAAGAGGATTGTGATTTCAACATCCATGTTCTGGCGCATTCGATGGGGTGCTTCCTGCTGCGCGAAGCCTTTGACTATGCAGATGATGACCACAAAACAGCGCAGCGCAGCTGGACGGTGAGCCAGATTGCTTTGGTTGCGGCGGATATCTCACAAAAATCAATGCGCGAGGGCAGTCCCAAATCATCATCTTTGTTGCGCCATTGCACTCGGGTCACCAGCTATTACAGCCCTTTTGATGACATTCTGTCTATTTCAGAAGTGAAACGCATTGGCGTCAGCCGCCGGTTAGGACGCGTTGGGCTGCCCCAGGATCATGGTGAAAAGGCCGTGAACCTCTATTGCGGGCAATACTACAAAGACAACAGCGATGACTTTGGCGCTGAAATCGGCATCTCCCATCGCTGGTATTTTGATTCCCCGCGCTTTTACGAAGATCTGTACCACACCTTCATGGGCAGGCTGGACCGGGATGTCATCCCGACGCGGACACGGACAGATCAGGGCAATTTGGCGCTGGTCTGATCCTGGGCGGCCGGGTCACGGCCGTTGTCGTGGTCAGGGTCACTACCGGGCACCGGATCATAGCCACTCCCGCCGAGGGGGTGGCAACGGCCGATGCGGCGTATCGTGAGGTATGCGCCCTTGAGGGCGCCGTGTTTTTCCAGGGCTTCCAGGGAATAGGCTGAACAGGTCGGTTGATAGCGGCAGTTAAACCCCACCCAAGGCGAAAAGATCAGCCGATAGGCGCGGACCGGCAGGGCCAGGATATGGGCAAAAGGGGTCATGGTGCCAAGATAGCGGGAGTGATGCGAAGACAGAAGATCATCCGTGGATCTTCTTCACCGCATAGGCCAGATCACGCTTGAGATCTTCAAAGCCACGATTGGCTGTCGCCTCGGCCCGGCCAATCAACACATAGTCCCAGCCGTCGCGGCCAAGAGCGGGCAGCACATGGCGCGCGGCTTCCCGCAGTCGGCGCTTGGCGCGGTTACGGGCCACAGCGTTGCCTACCTTTTTGGAACAGGTGAACCCAACGCGAAAACCCTCGGCCTCGCCCGCTTTACGTTGGCGGCCCTGTACCATCATGCTTTTGGTGCCCTGACGGCGGGCACGGGCAGCGGCCAGAAATTCGCTGCGTTTGCTGAGCACCACCAAAGCGGGGCGCTTCTGTGCTGCCTCCGCGCAAACAGAAACCGCCGAAGGCTGGTTCCCGGCGGCAGCTGAGCTGTCCTGTGGGGCCTTCGGCGGTGTCATATCTGTCAATCCTTGGGGCGTCGCGCTTATGCGCTCAGCTCCTTGCGGCCACGTGCGCGGCGTGCGTTCAGGATCTTGCGGCCTGCCTTGGTGGCCATGCGCGCACGAAAACCGTGGCGACGTTTACGAACCAGGTTCGAAGGCTGATAGGTGCGTTTCATCGCTCCGGTCTCCAATTTCTACATCGGGCAAGCGGAATCGCCACCCGGAAGGTCAATCTCGAAGCCCGGTCTTTAGAAGGGATTCTCTGGCAAGTCAAACGCTGAGCCGGTTGTTTTGGCCTCTTCTGGGCAGATTTCTTTCAAAAACCCCCGAAAAGCGCAATACAGCCTCAGGAATGTTTCAAAGCCTCTGGGCAATTCTGCGAATCCTCACGAAAAGAGCCTAACAGATCAAGGCCGCGTGATCAGCCGCCGCTAAACCTCGCAGGCTCTATAGATTAAGCGTAGCACCATGGACCAAGCCCAATGCAGGGCAGAGTGACAAAAGAGATGAGTAAGATGTCAGAGACGCCAAAACGCGGGATTACCCGTCACCTTCCCCTGATCATCGTACTGGTGATCGCGCTGATCGGGGCCGCAACGCTCAAGGATCATCTCAGCTTTGATACGCTGCGCGACAATCATGAAGTGTTGATGGCCTTCCGCGACCAGAATTTCATCGGTCTGGTGGGGCTCTTTGTTGGCATCTATATCCTGATCGTGGTCTTTTCATTGCCCGGCGCTGCGGTGGCGTCGGTCACTGGGGGCTTCCTGTTTGGACTGACAACCGGGACGGCGCTGAATGTGCTGGCAGCGACCATTGGTGCCTCTGGCATCTTTCTGGCTGCACGGCTGGGGCTGGGGGAAATGCTCACCTCCAAGCTGGAAGCGGCAGAGGGCCGGGTGCAGATGCTGAAGCGGGCGCTGCGCCAGAATGAAATCGAGGTGCTGCTGCTGCTGCGTCTGGTGCCTGCAGTGCCGTTCTTTGTGGCCAATCTGCTGCCTGCGTTGGTTGGGGTGCGCTTTGGCAATTTTCTGTGGACCACTGCGCTGGGCATCATTCCGGGGGCGATTGTCTTTACCTGGATCGGCGTTGGCGTTGGCGAAGTTTTTGATCGCGGTGAAGATCCGGATCTGTCGCTGCTGTGGGAGCCACATGTGATTGGTCCCTTGCTGGGGCTCTGTGTTCTGGCGGCCATGCCCATCATCGTCAAATCCCTGCGTGCAAAGAAAGCGAGCTGAGCCATGACTGTCTCCTCTCAGACCCCGATAAAATGTGACCTCTTGGTGATTGGCGCCGGCTCGGGCGGGCTGTCGGTTGCGGCGGGGGCCAGTCAGATGGGCGCCTCTGTCGTGCTGCTGGAAGGCCATAAGATGGGCGGGGACTGCCTGAACTTTGGCTGCGTCCCCTCCAAGGCCCTATTGGCCAGTGCCAAGGTCGCACAGACCCAGGCGCATTCCGCCGCCTTTGGCGTTGCGGATCAGGTGCCGCAGGTGGATTACGCCGCCGCCAAGACCCATGTGCACAACACTATTGAAACCATCGCGCCAATGGACAGCCAGGAACGGTTCGAAGGCTTTGGCGTCAAGGTCTTTCGCGAATTTGGTGAATTCATCTCCCCAACAGAAGTGAAAGCGGGCGATCATGTGATCTGCGCCCGCCGGGTGGTGATTGCCACCGGCTCTTCGCCGCTGGTGCCGCCGGTGCCGGGGCTGGAGAGCGTGCCCTATGAAACCAATGAGACCCTGTTTGATCTGCGTGAACGCCCCGAGCATCTGCTGATCATTGGCGGTGGTCCCATCGGCATGGAGATGGCCCAAGCGCATATCCGGCTGGGCTGTAAGGTCACGGTGATCGAAGGCGCCAAGGCGCTGGGACGGGATGATCCCGAAGCCGCTGCCATCGTGCTGGAGGCTCTGCGAGATGAGGGTGTGGAAATTGCCGAGGATGCGCTGGCTGCCGAAATAACAGGTGAGGCTGGCGCTATCGAGGTGAAGACCAAAGATGGGCGCAGCTTTGCGGGCTCGCACCTGTTGATGGCGGTAGGGCGCAAAAGCAATGTGGAACGGCTGAACCTCCAGGCCGGCGGGATCGAACCGAGCCGTACAGGGATCAAGGTGGATGCCTCGCTGCGCACCAGCAACAAGAGGGTCTATGCCATCGGGGATGTGGCGGGTGGGCTGCAGTTCACCCATGTGGCGGGCTATCATGCAGGGGTGATCATTCGCTCGGCGCTGTTTGGCCTGCCCTCCAAGGCGCAGGAGCTGCATATTCCGCGTGCCACCTATACCGATCCGGAACTGGCGCAGGTTGGCCTGAGCGAGGCCGCGGCGCGGGCGCAATATGGCGATAGGCTCGAGCTGGCGCGGTTTGATTTTCATCACAACGACCGGGCTCTGGCTGAGCTCAAGACCAAGGGTTTCATCAAAGTGATGGTGGTCAAGGGACGGCCTGTCGGGGCGACAATTGTCGGTCATCAGGCGGGTGAATTGATATCATTGTGGTCGCTGGCTTTGGCGAATAGGCTGAAGATGAGTGAGGTCGCTGCGATGGTGGCACCTTACCCGTCGGTTGGGGAGATCAACAAACGTGTCGCCGGAGCATATTTCTCGCCACGGCTCTTTGAGAGCCGACTGGTCAAACGCGCGGTGCAATTTGTGCAACGCTGGATCCCTTAAGCTGGAAAGGGCTCTATGCTGAACTCGCTCTCAGGCAGGTTTTTGGTCCTGACCGTCGTCTTTGTCATGTTGGCCGAAGTTCTGATCTTTGTGCCATCGGTTTCTCGTTTCCGTCTCGACTACCTGTCCGAACGTCTGGAGCGGGCGCAGATTGCCTCTTTGGCGCTCCTGGCCGATGACATGCTGGAAACCGATCTGGAAGCTGAACTGCTGGAGAATGCGGGGGTCTATAACGTGGTGCTGCGCCGCGATGAGATCCGCCAGCTGGTTTTGTCGTCACCGATTCCAGATCCCATTGCCGGCACCTATGATTTGCGTATGGCCAATGCCTTGACCCTGATTGGCGATGCCTTTCGCCAATTGGCCAGCCCTGAAAACAGAATCATTCGCGTTATTGGCGCGCCGGTCCGTGATGCCGGGCTGCTGATTGAAATCACCATCGAGACCGCGCCGCTGCGCATGGCGATGATCGACTACGGCGTGCGGGTGTTGCTCTTGTCGGCGGTGATTTCTGCCTTCACGGCGGTGTTGTTATTCGCCGCTGTCCGGGTGTTCCTGGTGCGCCCCATCAAGGGGGTGGTTGGCTATATGCAGCGCTATGCTGCCGCACCCGAGGATGCCCGTGGGATCATCCAGCCCAATGCCGGGGTTATCGAGCTGCGTGAGGCCGAAGAGGCCTTGCTGCAGCTGCAGACCGAATTGACCCAGGCGCTGCGGCAACGCGAACGCCTGGCCCAGCTGGGGGGCGCAGTGGCAAAAATCAGCCATGACCTGCGCAATATTCTCACCTCGGCGCAGCTGTTTACCGACCGTATCGAGATGAGCGAAGACCCTTTGGTGCGGCGTCTGGCGCCGAAACTGGTGAACTCGATCACCCGAGCCGTTTCCCTATGCGAGGGCACCCTGGCTTTTGGTCGCGCTGAAGAACCCGCCCCCACCTTTGCTCATGTGGCCTTTTGTGAGTTGGTGGAGGATATCGTCGAAAGCGAATTGCTGGCGCCGGGCGAGGTTGCCGTTGATCTGATCAATGCGGTGCCAAAGGGAATGGTGCTGCGCGGGGATTCCGAACAATTGTTCCGGGTGGTGATGAACCTGGTGCGCAATGCCCGCCAGGCAATCGTGGCAACGGGCAAGCCCGGCAGCGTCACCATCGCTGCCCGCGACGAGGAGGATGCCTGGTGGATCACGGTCTCTGACACCGGGCCGGGTCTGCCCAAACGGGCCCAGGAAAATCTGTTTACCCCCTTCCAGGGCAGTGTGCGCAAAGGCGGCAGTGGTTTGGGCCTGGCTATCGCGGCTGAGTTGACAAAGGGCCATGGCGGTTGGGTGAGGCTCAGCCAGACCGGCCCCGGTGGAAGCAGCTTTGAAATTCATCTGCCAAAAGGCGACGGAACCCTGTGAAGAGGGCGGGGTTGGCCTTGCCAAAAGCAAGATTTCAAAAAGAGGGCAGCTTGGGTGTTTTTGGGGTTGCGCCCCCCATCCCCTAGCACTAAACCCCGCCGCAGTGGACCGATAGCTCAGCTGGATAGAGTACCTGACTACGAATCAGGGGGTCGGGGGTTCGAATCCTCCTCGGTCCGCCACTGCCTTCATTTGCAAATCACCAGGTCGGACATTCGGATGAAACTGATTGTTTGGTGCGACTCCGACTGCTGAAGCGCAACGAAACCTGTCACCCGATCCCCGTCTTTGCGCTGTATTGTTGCCGACACATCCCTCCCGGATTACCTGGAGGCGCGTTCCGAGGGATGCGGTTTTAGCTGGCGGGAATTTGGGCTGGGGAGCCGCTGGAGAAGACAGTCGTGCCGGGCGGTATGTCGCATTTGGGTATTGGAATATGACCGCTAGGCTGCCTGAAATCCGTTGATGGGCCCAACTAAAAGGACGGCGTTATGCGTATGAAGGTTTTCTCAGCGGTCCAAGGCTTGTCGGAGGCGATCCGTGGTCTTGGTCTTTTCGTCGGGCTTTGCCTGCCGGCCTTGGCCTCGGCGCAGGAGCTAGAGGTTCAGCAGGTGACAGCTCAGGTCTGGGCCATCGTTGGCCCCAATGAACAGCGCAACTCTGACAATCTGGCCAATAACGCCACCTTTGGCCTGATCGAAACCGGAGAGGGCGCGATTCTTGTGGATCCGGGCGGCTCTGCAAAAGGTGCGGAGGCCCTGCACGCGATTGTGCAGGGGCTGACGGATCAGCCGGTGAAATATGTGATCAATACGGGCGGGCAAGATCACCGTTGGCTGGGCAATGGCTATTGGCAGGCGCGGGGCGCGCAGGTTATCGCCTCTGAGGCGGCAGTTGCGGATCAAAAGGCGCGTGGTTCGATGCAGATCTCAGCCCTGTCGCAGATGCTGGGGGGCGCTCTGGAGGGCACCGAGCCCTCCTTTGCTGACATCATTTTTAAGACCGACTACCAATTGGACCTCGGGGGCATGCGCTTTGACATCATGCACCGTGGGGCGGCGCATACCCTGGGCGACAGCTTTGTCTGGCTGGCTGCGCAGGATGTGATGTTCACTGGTGATATCGTTTATGTCGACCGTATGTTGGGGATTGGCCCGGCTGGTGACAGTGCGAGCTGGCTGGAGGTCTTTGATGCCATGGCGGGGTTTGACGCGGGCCATATCGTTCCCGGCCATGGCGGCGCCACCGATATGGCGCAGGCCAGAGCAGAGACACGGGACTACCTGGCCCATCTGCGCCATGCGATCGGCCAGATTATCGAGACCGGGGGATCCATCGACGCGGGAACCCATATAGATCAGTCCCAGTTCAGCCATCTGGCGGTCTTTGATCAGATCGCCAGAAAAAACGCGCAGAACCTCTATATGCAGATGGAATGGGAATGACTCTGTGGGCAATCGGGCCGAGATGCCTTTAGCATGGGCGGCAGATTTGATAGGCCAAGTCCAGCACCTGAAATCACCTGAGAGAGACTGACATGCGTAAACTGCTTCGCCCAGAATCCGTTCATTCTGCCATTGAGGACAAGATCAGCAGCTATCACGCGGAAATTGTTCAGCAGGTTGAAGAAGCTGTCGCTGCCAATGGGGTGGTTGTGGTGGGGATGAAATACAATCCCTTTGTATCCAAGGCCCGCAAAGCGCTGCAAGAGGCGGGCATTGCCTTCACCTATCTGGAATACGGCAGCTATACTGCGCAGTGGCACAAACGGCTGGCGCTCAAGATGTGGTCTGGATGGGCGACTTTTCCGATGGTCTTTGTTGATCAGCGGCTTGTGGGGGGCTTTTCTGAACTGCAGGCACTGCTGTCTGGACCGGTCGAGGATTTCCCCGCTTTGCAACGCGGCTGAGGACCGGTGGTTTTGACGCAACCCGGTTTTGCGGCGCGCGCAGTGCTAGATTTTGGGCGGCGCCCGTCCCAGCGGCTCAGAGCTGCCGGCAGGATTCATGGCAGGAGGTTAGGGTTGGGATCGGATGTCCAGGTGATTCCCTAAAACCCAACTCTGTGGTGCATTTTTTAGTCACCTCGGGGGAAAATGCCGTTTTTTTTAGCAATGAACGGTTGTTTGCGCCTTCGGACGTTGAGTTGCGACGTTTGGCTTTAAGAAAAAAAAAGGGTTTTCAGGGGTATTTACTTTGCCAATAGCGAACAGATTACACGCGGAGTATGGCATTGTTTTTTAAAAGAAAGTCTCAAAAAGAGAGTTCCGAAGTTGAGACGAGCAAGGTCATTGCAGGGGTGATAGACCGCACGCAGGCAACTATTCAGTTCGATCCGAAGGGCACAATTCTGACGGCAAACAAGAATTTTCTGCGGGCCGTTGGCTATGATCTGGAAGAAATTGTTGGTCAGCATCATTCGATGTTTGTTGCGCCGGATATTGCCCAAAGCCCTGCATATAAAGAGTTTTGGCAGAGACTGGCCAAGGGAGAGGATATCACCGACCAATTCCCCCGTGTAACCAAGGATGGATCGACGATCTGGATCCAGGCCACCTATGCGGCTTGTCTTGGCGAAGATGGTGTTGTGGACCGCGTGGTCAAGGTCGCCAGCGATGTGACCGGGCGCCGTCGCGGGCTGGGCGCGATTTCCGAAGGGTTGGATGCCCTGCGCCAAGGCGATCTAGTGCACCGGGTCGAAGTGTCTGATATCCCTGACATCGGAAATCTGGGCCGGGCCTTTAATGAATCCGTCGAACAGTTGGAACAGACTGTCTCAAATGCCAAAACCGTATCTGCTGGTGTTGGCCGAACCGCCGGCGAAATCAACCAATCCTCCAGCGATCTGTCGCAGCGCACTGAAAGCCAGGCGGCAACTCTGGAGCAGACCGCCGCTGCGCTGGAAGAGTTGACCACAACGGTCCAGTCCTCGGCGGATGGGGCCAAAAAGGTTGAAGTGATCGTGGGGGAGGCACAGGCCGTCGCCACCCAGAGCGGCGTTGTGGTTGGGAAGGCCATTGACGCCATGTCAAAGATCGAAGGCTCTTCTGATGAGATTGCCAAGATCATCACGGTGATTGATGACATCGCTTTTCAGACCAACCTTCTGGCGCTCAACGCCGGGGTCGAGGCCGCAAGGGCTGGCGAAGCCGGGCGCGGTTTCGCGGTTGTCGCCTCTGAGGTGCGCGGGTTGGCGCAGCGTTCTGCTGATGCGGCGGGCGAGATCAAGGATCTCATTGCTCAGAGCCAGCATCATGTGACCAGCGGTGTAGATCTGGTTGGCAAAACCGGCACCGAATTGGAGCGCATTATCAAAAGCGTTGGCACAATTTCGGTCCATATCGGCGATATCGCGCGTGGCGCGGCTGAACAGTCTTCTGCCCTGTCTGAGATCAATACCGGGGTGGTGCAGCTGGATCAAGTTACCCAGCAAAACGCTGCCATGGTGGATCAATCTGCCGCCGTCAGCCGAACGCTTTCCAATGACGCCGGGCAATTGACCCAGCAACTCGGCGCATTCAAGATATCGGGCGAAGGTCGGGGGCCAAGTGCATCAAACGTGGTACCTATGCCCGCAGTGCCCCCAGTGCAGGCTTCAGCCACTAGCACGCCATTGGCCGAAACCGGAACCGGGGGCGTGGCCTCAGCCCATGGGGCTTCGATTGGCTGGGATGATTTCTAGGCTTTTGCCGACATCAGCTTTGACGCGTTCTGCAACGGTCCGGTTTTCCGGGCCGTTGGCGATTCCGGCCCCGTCTATGACCTGCGAGCGGCCGCTATGGAAAACCCATTGTGATCCAGGTTAAGCTGGTTGAAGGCAAAAGCAATATTGACACTCTCCCCCCCTGCCGCGACGGTGGCGCGATACGCAAGTTGGGGGCAAAAAGGTGACATCAAGCGCGTTGAGTTTTCCAATCATTCGCACCGCCGGCCTCGACGGAATGCTGGTGACATTTGCAGATGCTCTGAGTGAGCCATCCAACCGCGCCACCCTGGCCTTTAGTGCGGCAGTCAGAGCGCGGGACTGGGCGGGCGTGCAGGAGGTCTCGACCTCGCTGGCCTCTGTATTCCTGCGCTTTGACAATACTGCCCTGCAACATGAGGCGCTCAAGGATCTGCTGTGGGCCCTGCTGGAAGAGCAGGATTGGCAACAGGCTCCACTGCCACCGGGTCGGCGCTTGTGGCGGGTGCCGACGGTTTTTGGCACCGACCTGGCGCCACAGCTGGCCGAGGCCGCCGATGCTGCCGGCCTGACCGAAGCCCAGGCGATCGAAAGTCTGGGCAGCGCTCGGGTGCGGGTCCTGACCATTGGTTTTGCGCCGGGACAGCCCTATCTGGGGCCGCTTGGGGCCGAATGGAACCTGCCACGCCAGACCGCGCTAACCCCACAAGTGCCCACCGGGGCGCTGGTGCTGGCGATCAGCCAGTTCGTGCTCTTTGCCACCACAGCGCCGACCGGTTGGCGTCATGTCGGGCAGACCGGCTTTCGCGGTTTTGATCTGGATCGGCCCGAACCCATCGCTCTGCGTCCGGGGGATGAGATGATTTTTACCCCTGTCAGCAGATCCGACTATGATCGCTTTTGTGCGGAAGACAGCCAATATGGTGGCGCCAGCCGCGAGGGGATTCCGGCATGAGCGCTCTCAAGGTTCTTCGCATTGGTCCGCTGGCCTCGATTCAGGATCAGGGGCGACCGGGCCAGTTGCAGCGGGGGGTGTCTCGCGGTGGGGCGGCGGATCTTTTGGCGCTGGCCGAAGGTGCGGCCCTGCTGCGGCAAAAGGCAGATCTGGCAGCGCTTGAGATGGCGGGAATTGGTGGGCTGTTTGAGGCGACGGCGCCTTTGCGGATTGCCCTCACCGGGGCGCCGATGCAGGCGAGCCTTGATGGTGAAAACCTGGCCTGGAATGCCTCGCACCAGATGCAGGCCGGGCAAAAACTCGACATCGGAGCTGCGCGCCAAGGCGTCTACGGCTATCTGCACCTGGGCGGGGGCATCGACAGCGCGGTTCAGCTTGGCGCCCGTGCAGTGCATTTGATGTCTGGTCTCGGCAGTCCGGTGGCGGTGGGCGATCTACTGCCCTGCGGCGCGGACCCAGGGCGTGAGGTCGGGCTTGGGCTGCAGGCTGAGGATCGTTTTCAGGGCGGCGCTTTGCGGATCGTTGCTGGCTTTCAGTCGGATCTCTTTGACGCGGAGGTCCGTGCGCGCTTTGCCGATACTGCTTTTAAACGGGGTGGACGTGCCAACCGGATGGGGGTCGAGATGGTCTCTGGCGGCGCAGGGTTCGCGGCGGCGGGGCAGCTCAATATTCTGTCCGAGATCATTTTGCCGGGCGATGTGCAGATGACCGGCGATGGCAAACCCTTTGTGCTGTTGCGCGAAGCCCAGACCACTGGCGGCTACCCGCGGATTGGTACGGTCCTGCCCTGCGATCTGAGCAAGGTGGCGCAGGCGCAGACCGGGTTGGATCTGCAGTTCACTTGGGTCACATTGGAAGAGGGGCTGGCGATTCAGGCAAAACACGATGCCCTGGTGAAAGCGCTGCCCGCGACCTGCAAGCCTGTGTTACGGGACCCTGCCCGTATGCAGGATCTGCTTTCTTATCAACTGGTCGGCGGGGTGATCTCGGCCCAGGCGGACCCGTTCGACACTGGAGATATCACATGAGCACCACGGATAAGGCAAAAACCGTCGATCTAAACGCGGATATGGGCGAGAGCTTTGGCCCCTGGAACATGGGCGATGACACAGCGCTGCTGGACATCGTGACCTCGGCCAATATGGCCTGTGGCTTTCATGCAGGCGATCCGGATGTGATGGCCGCGACCATGGCGCTGGCCCGGGACAATCGGGTCGGTATCGGCGCGCATCCCGGTTTTCCGGATCTACAGGGGTTTGGCCGACGCAAGATGCAGATGTCGCCAGCCAGCTTGGGCAATATGGTGCGCTACCAGCTGGGGGCCGCGCGCGGTATGGCGACAGCGCTGGGCACCGAGGTGCGCCATCTGAAACTGCACGGGGCGCTGTCCAACATGGCCTGTGTTGATCACGACATGGCGCGGGCCTGTTATGAGGCGGCGCTGGAGGTAGACCCCGATGTCATCATCATGGTCCTGGCGTCGACCGCGATGGAAGAGGTGGTGCGCGAGCTGGGCTGTAACTGGTGCGGCGAGATCTTTGCCGATCGCGCCTACAATGATGATGGGACCCTGGTGGATCGTTCGCTTCCGGGCGCGGTGATTCATGACGCGGCGCTGGCCGGGCCGCGTATTCTGCAAATGGTGCAGGAGGGCGCAATCATTACTGAGAGCGGCAAACGTATTCCGACCTCGATCGACACCATCTGCCTGCATGGCGACACGGCTGAGGCGGTGGCGCTGGCAAAATCGGTACGCAGCAGCCTCGAGGCGGGCGGTGTTAAGCTGGCGCAGTTCAGCGGACGGCAAGGCTAGTCTGTCTTAGCCCATAGCGTTGAGGATCAGCGTGGCAATCTGGGTAGAGGAATGAACCCCCAGTTTGCCATAGGCGCGGCGGCGTAGGGTGCGGATGGTATTCTCTGATACGCCCAGCTCCAGCGCCGTGCCCGCAACACTCAGGCCCTGCACCCCAAGATCACAGACCTCGGCCTCGCGCGGGGTCAGGGCACCAAAGGGGCCTGCATCCTGTTCCCGCAGGGTTGAGGCCCGTGCACTGGCCGCCTGTCCAGTGGCGGCGGCGCCGGCAATCCGGTGGCGCAACCCGATGAGTTCATGCGCCAGCGGCAGAACCTGTTGTAGGCGCTGCATCTCCTGATCGGAAATCCAGCCGGATTTCTCCCCCCGTAGAAAGAAGGTCTGAAAGCCAACGCGATCGCTTAAGGATGATACAGTGACCCGCTCAATCACCTGATCGCGGGCGTAGATCGGGCTGATCGGATCATCTGGTGTGGGGCGCCAGCGTTCGATCACCAGCCCGCTGCCCTCGGCGGCGCGGATCCTTTGCAGGATGCTTTGAATCAGACGCTCATCTTTCAGGATGGTGCTGGCATTGCGGTTGAACCAATAGCCGCTCATCTCTCCGGCCCAGATCGACAGGACTGGCGCGGGGCGGGACATATCAGCGACATAGAAAGTACCAAAATTGGCAATCTCGGCCGCCGCGCGGATATAGCTGAGCAAGTGCTGGGCGAAGTCAGGTCTGACCACCGCGGCAGCCAGTTCTGCGACATCGTCTCTGGGGAGCGGTCTGGGGGGAAAGGTGTCACTCATTCGGGTGACAGACTGAGGCCGTCTCTGTGGAATAGTCAAGGCACTTCAAACCATCTCAGCACAGAGGCCCGGCCACTATGACCAAAGTCTTTTCAACCCGGCAACGCCCTATCCATATGGGCCCCTTTCCGATGGAACGACTGGTGCGGGGGCCAATGCCGGATCTGGATGCGGTGCCGAGGTCGCAGCCGCTGGAGTTTCGCCGACCGACCACGCCTGCCTCAATCGTCAATGCCATGGGGGAATACCAGGCGATGATGGATGCCATCCGCGACGGGTTGGTGAATAGGGCACAGGCCAGTTGCCCCGGTGACCCGCAGGAGCGCGCCGATCATATCAAGGCCTTTGGCTATTTCTCTGACGCGTCGATGGTGGGGATTGGCCCGGTTCCCGCCTCGGCGCGGCTGGCGCAGCCTTATCGCAATCCGGACATTGACCGTTTGTCGGAGGATCTGAAAACCCGCCAGACCAAGACCCTGGCGGCGGGGATCGACCATATCATGGCGGATCTCAAAGAGGCGATGCAGGCGCCGCCCACGACGATTGGCGATCATAAACATGCCATTGTGTTTCTGTATGATATGCCCCGTGATCCACGCCCGGAGGAAGAGGGGGCGGAGTGGATCCAGGGGGCAGAACAGCACCGTGCCTGTTTGCGCGCCAGTGAAACCGCCGTAGTTCTGGCCAACTACATCCGGCTGCTGGGCTGGGACGCCAAGGCGCATACGGGTACCTCGTCGGATGTGGATCTCAACCAGCTGACTGTGGCGGCGGGGCTGGTCACAGTGCAGGACGGGCATCTGGTCAGCCCCTACCTAGGCGCGCGTTTTGGTTTGGCGGTGGTCACCACCGATTTTGATCTGGCAATGGACCGCCCGTTGCTGCCGTTGGATCAGCAGCCGATGATGCAGGTCAAGGGGCCGAAATGGTGGCTGGGCCTTGGCTCAGAACGCTCGGCTTTGAACGGTGATCCCTTTGAGGCGCGCGATTTCAAGGATGGGCCGCATCCCTTTGAAACGCTAAAGCGGGTCGAGGATCCCACCACCTATATTGATGAACCCAATGTGGCGCGGGTGCCAAAGCGCGCGGATATGTTTGCCCGCAGCCAGTTCGGCGACATGGGCAAGGGTAACCAGGCGGCGGCGACTGGCGGGTTTTATGTCCGCAAGGCAGCGCCCTCTATGGCGCAGCGGCGGATGCTGGGGGCCTTTGTGCTGTTGCAGGACGGCGTGCCTGCCAAAGGGCCGCGCCCCAGCGATGCAGCCCGCAACGCGGCCAATGTCAAAGCAGCAAGTTATTGGCTGGGTATTGATGCGGTCGGCATCAGCCGTTGCCCCGACTGGACATGGTACAGCCACGATGCGACGGGGGCCGAGATCCACCCGGAACATGATCAGGCGATCAGCATGATTGTGGATCAGGGCTTTGACACCACCGAGGGCACTTCGGGCGATGATTGGATCGCGGTAGCCCAGTCGATGCGCGCCTATCTGCGGTTCTCCCTGCTCGGCGGCGTGATTGCCCGCCAGATCCGTAACCTCGGCTACAAGGCCAAGGCCCATACGGTGATGGATGGCGAGGTGTTGCAGCCGCCACTGTTGTTGATGGCGGGTCTGGGAGAGGTCAGCCGCATTGGCGAAGTGATCCTCAATCCCTTCCTTGGCCCAAGGCTGAAGTCCGGTGTCGTGACCACGGATATGCCGATGGATCACGACAAGCCGATCGACTTCGGTCTGCAAAAATTCTGCGAAGCCTGCAACAAATGCGCCCGAGAATGCCCTTCGGGGGCGATCACCGCCGGGCCCAAACTGATGTTCAACGGCTATGAGATCTGGAAATCGGACAGCCAGAAATGCACCACCTACCGGATCACCACGCCGGGTGGGGCCATGTGTGGGCGCTGCATGAAGACCTGCCCCTGGAACCTCGAAGGCATCTTTGCCGAACGCCCCTTTCGCTGGGCGGCGATGAATATGCCCAAGGCCGCGCCGGTGCTGGCAAAACTGGATGATGCGCTGGGCAATGGCGAGATGAACCCGGCCAAGAAATGGTGGTGGGATCTAGAGATGGAAGAGGACGGTGGCTATCGCCCGACGCGCCATCCGGTGAATGCACGCGCCCTGCAAAAAGATCTGGATCTGAAGTATGAGGACCAGACCCTGGCGGTCTACCCAGCACATCTGGCGCCACACCCCTGGCCCTATCCTTTCCCGATGGATCGTGAGGCGGGGATCGAGGCCTACCAGCAGATGATCACCGCAGAGGAATACAGGGCCCGGCGCGCCAAAGGTGAGACCGGGGCATGGGATCACCGCTATAGTAATGATGTTGACAGCCCTGTGCTGGGCGTGCGGGTGTCGCGGGTCGAGGCCATGAGCCCGGATGTGACCAAGTATGAATTTGAGAGCCTGGACGGGGCGCCTTTGCCGCGATGGGCGGCTGGGGCGCATCTCGATATCGTGGTGGCGCCGGAATACCTGCGGCAGTATTCCATGTCGGGCGATCCGGCGGACCGCTCAAAATACCAGATTGGGGTGCTGCGCGAAGACGCAGGCCGTGGCGGTTCCCAGCTGTTGCACCGGATCTTTGCCGAGGGGCGCAAGGTCTTCATTTCGAAACCGATAAACCATTTCCCATTGGAAGAGGGGGCGGCGAAATCCTACCTTATGGGTGGCGGCATTGGCGTCACACCGATGATCGCAATGGCGCATCGCCTGCATGCGCTGGGCCAGGAGTTCGAGCTGCATTATTCGATCTCAAACCAGTCGGATGCGGGCTATCTACAGGATCTGGCCGCGGTGCCCTGGTCGGATAGGGTGCAGATCCATGTCTCGGCCGACGGCAGTCGCGCCGATCTGGATCAGCTGCTGTCTGGCTACGCACCGGGTCAGCATGTCTATACCTGTGGCCCCGACCTTTACATGGAGGGGGTGATGCAGGCCGCCGCGCGCCAGGGTTTCCCGGAAGAGGCGCGTCACCTTGAATATTTCTCGGTGCCGGAATTGCCGGAGTATGAAAACCACGCCTTTACTCTGAAACTGGCCCGTTCTGGTCGGGAACTCACGGTACCAGCAGAAAAGACTGCCACCGATGTCTTGCTAGAAAATGGTGTCCAGATTGATGTCAAATGTTCCGACGGGATCTGCGGGGTCTGCAAATGCGGGCTGCTCTCTGGCGAGGTCGAACATCGCGATTTTGTTCTTTCAAAGGCGCAGCGCCAAGACGCGGTCATCCTGTGCCAATCCCGTGCGGCTGCAAAAGACGGTGTTATAGAGGTCGATCTGTAGCGGGTCAGCCTGGGCTATCGCCCAAACCAGTCTGGCAGCCGGGTGCGAAAGGCAAACCGCAGGCTCTTGGCGCGCAAAATTGATTTGTCTTCGTCCCGCACGGGCTGTTGCAACTGCGACCAGGCCTGCTCCTCTGCCTCGGGCCAGGGAAGACAGGGCAGGGCCTGCGCCTTTGCGACCTTCTCTTCGGCCTCCCTGTCGGCCTGGTGCCAGGCCTTTCCTGGCAGGCCGGGAACATTGCTGTTGCCCACCGCCTTGCGGATGTCACTCATGGTGGCGAGGGCCGTCTGATCGGTGAATTTCAGATGGGCCAGATAGACCCCGCGTGGCATGGCAAAGGGAAACTTGGCCAGTCGGTCTGGGCGCAGCTGAACCCCATGGCGGCGCAGCCCAATGGGGCGCCGCACCGCCCAGGCCTTGCTGTAGTGGCCAGTGAACACTCCGTCTCGGGCGCGGGAAAACACCTCGGCGGTTGCCTTGTCGGCTTGCGGCGCGGAAAAATCAAACAGATTGAAGCCAAGCGCAAAAACCGCAGCGGCCTCTTGGGCTTGCAGAAGGTCACCAAAAGAGGTCCACTGATTGGGATCAAGGCAGATCAATTCATCGGCGTCGGTTCGAATGACCCAATCATAGAGCTCCAACAACCCCTGTTGAAACCCGTTCAGCATCCGCCCTCGCCAGTGATCAAACCCCTGCAGGCGGTCACGCGGAATGGTCAGGACCGAAGCGCCGGGGCAGATCTCCTGAATGCGCGGGTCTGCCCCATGGGAGACAATATAGAGATTCTCGGCCCCAAGCAGCCGACTATAGTGGTGAAACCATTGGGTCAGAGCCCAATGATCTTGATAGACCATGGTGAGTGCACAGATTTTCATCCCTTCACTATGAAAGGGAAGCACCGCCGCGCCAAGTGGAAAGCAAATACCGCAGCCCTGCGAGGACCTGGGGTTCAGCCCTGTATCTGCCCAGCGGCGATCGCGGGGCTTGGGGTGGGCGAGGCGAGGAAAACGCCCGGTCGCCGCAGGCGAGAATCGCGGAGAGTCGCTGCGCCTCTTGTGGCTGCGGGCGCAGCAACATCTATATCTAGCAGTGAGGCCAGTTGTGTTGCGAGAGAGGAAGAGAGTTAGGCAGGGATTCTCCAAGGGAAACGCCTAAAGGGTGAGCATTAATCCTTTGTGATTGCTGTGATTTTTGGATTTTT
>NZ_LIKT01000025.1 GCF_001294455.1 Phaeobacter sp. 11ANDIMAR09 | reverse complement strand
CTACGATGAGCCAAGAACACTCTCTTATCAAATACCGCTATTTGGACCCATAGGCGCTGACGTCAGACACACCGCTCGTTTTGAACACGATGAATCACCCTGCCAAACGAAAATCAATCGGTCCTGAGCCTAGGGCATGATTGGCCTTTGGTCCATCGGTATGATGACCTCAGGCGCAGGCCTGCGGTGGCCCAAGGCACTGTGTGGTCGTTTGGTGTTGTCGTGTTTCCTCCAGCTTTCGATGACAATCTTGGCTTCTCGCAGTGAATAAATGACCTCACTGTTCAGCAGTTCGTCGCGCATTCATCCATTGAAGCTGGTGTGAGACGTCTTCGACGGTTTGCGCGATCACATGCACCACAATGCCTTCACGCTGCACATGTCCTGTTATGCGCAGCAAGCGACCGCCTATGACTGCACGGCGAAACTGTTTGTAGACGGTTTTCCAGACCACCACGTTCGAGACGCCTGTTTCGTCCTCAAGGGTCAAAAATACGACGCCCGACGCAGTGCCCGGTCGTTGGCGCGTGATGACCAACCCGCACACGGAAATGCGCTTTCCCTGCACCGGGCCAAGCGGAACATTGGGCAAGGCGGCATGGGGGGTGAGGCCTGCCATGGTGGGGCGCAACAACTCCATCGGGTGGGCCTTGAGCGAGAGGCGCATAGCGCTGTAATCCTCGACGACCTCTTCGCCCAGATGCATGGCGGGTAGGGTCACAGATGGCTCATGTATCCCTTCGCCTTCAATCGGGCCATTAAGCAGCGGCAGGGGGGTGGGGCCTGTGATGGCCTTCACGGCCCAAAGCGCATCGCGCCGCCCCACGCCCAAGCCCGCATAGGCATCGGCTTCGGCCAACCGCTCCAATACGGTAGGCGAGATCCCCGCGCGCAGCCACAGCGTCTCAGGGTCTGGATAGCCATTGCCGCGCGCGGCTACGATCCATGCGGCATCGTCTTCGCGAAAGCCCTTGATCTGACGAAACCCGAGCCTCAGTGCCAATGATCCATCGGCGCGTTTTTCCAACGTGTTGTCCCAAGCGCTTGCATTGACGCAAATCGGGCGGACTTCGATTTGGTGCTCGCGCGCATCACGCACGATCTGTGCAGGGGCATAGAAACCCATCGGCTGCGAGTTGAGCAAGGCGCAGGCAAAGGCGGCGGGATAGTGGCATTTCAGCCATGCAGATACATAGGCGAGCATGGCAAAGGCTGCGGCGTGGCTTTCGGGAAACCCGTATTCCCCAAAGCCTTCGATCTGTGAAAAACAGCTTTCCGCAAAGGTCAGCTCATAGCCGCGCTCTAACATACCATTGACGAATTTATCGCGCAGCTGACCGATGGTGCCCATCCTCCGAAACGTCGCCATGGAGCGGCGGAGTTTGTCGGCTTCGGAGGGGGAAAACCCTGCAGCAACAACCGCGATTTGCATCGCTTGCTCTTGAAAGAGCGGCACGCCGAGGGTTTTTCCAAGCACCTTTTCCAGCTTTTCAGAAGGAAAACTGACAGGCTCCTTACCCTGACGCCGGTTGATATAGGGATGGACCATGCCGCCTTGGATCGGGCCGGGGCGCACGATGGCGACCTCGATCACCAGATCGTAAAACGCCTGCGGTTTCATGCGTGGGAGGAAGTTCATCTGCGCGCGGCTTTCGACTTGAAACACCCCAATCGCATCAGCGACGCAGAGCATGTCAAAGGTTGAGGCGTCAGATTGTGGCACGGTGGCAAGCGAGAAGTGATCGCCGCCATGCTGCGCGATCAAATCAAAGCTTTTACGAATGCAGGTGAGCATGCCGAGGCTGAGAATGTCGACCTTGAGAATGCCAAGTGCATCGATATCATCCTTGTCCCACTCGATGATTGTGCGGTCTTCCATTGCTGCATTTTCAATCGGGCACAGCTCATCCAATCGGCCCTTGGTGATGATGAAGCCGCCGACATGCTGGCTGAGATGACGTGGAAATCCGATGATCTCCCCGATGAGCTTGATCGTCTGCGCAAGGCGCGGATCGCTCATGTCGAGACCCAATTCCTTGACGCGTTCTGGGGCCACGCCGCCATTGCCTGACCCCCAGATTTGCCCCGACAGATTGGCGGTGACATCTTTGGATAGCCCCATGACTTTGCCCACCTCACTGATCGCCGCACGTGAGCGGAAATGGATCACAGTGGCGCATAGGCCCGCGCGATGGCGGCCGTATTTGGAATAGATGTGCTGGATGACTTCTTCGCGGCGTTCATGCTCGAAATCGACGTCAATATCGGGTGGTTCACCGCGATGTTCAGATACAAACCGCTCGACCACCATTGTGATGGTCTCGGGGCTGACGTCTGTGATGCCCAAGAGGTAGCATAGGATGGAGTTGGCTGCAGAACCGCGTCCTTGGCACAAAATTCCCTGAGACCGCGCGAACTGAACGATGTCATGCACCGTGAGGAAATACGCAGGGAAGTCGAGTGTTTTGACCAGTGCCAGTTCTTTGTTCATCTGCGCGATGGCGGTGTCCGGGGCACCTTGTGGATAGCGGGTCTTAAGCCCCTGCGCAGCAAGGCGGGCCAAGCGATCTTGGGGTGGTTCATCGCCTGCGATCTCATCGGGGTATTCGTAGCTCAGCTCTGACAGGCAAAAGCTCGCCTTGGCGGCGATCTCAACGGTGCGACGCAGGGCGGCTGGGTGGCGCTCAAACAGGCGCTTCATATCGGCCTCGCCTTTGAGGCGGCGCTCAGAATTGGGCAAGGCGCGTGTGCCGATCTCATCGATGGTGATGTGTTCGCGCAGGCAGGTTAGTACATCCGCCAGTTGCCTGCGCGATCCGTGATGCATGAGCACATCGCCTACGGCGACCATTGGTGCGGCGGTGCGATGCGCGAGGGCGGCGCAGGAGTCAAAGTGACGCTGATCGCTGCCGTCATAACGCGGGGCTGCGCCGACAAAGACATCTGCGGGGAAGTGCTTCTTGAGAGTGGTGATCTCCGCCAGGCTGGCTTTTAGTGCCTGTTGCGGCAGCGCAATCAGGCTCATCCCCGCGCAGCCCTGTGCCACATCGCGCAGATCAAGGTAGCACGCCCCTTTGGGTGCGCGCCGCTTGCCAAGGGTCAGCAATCGCGTCAGCCGCGCATAGGCCGTGCGGTCTTGCGGAAGGGCAATCCAATGGGTGTCACTGTCCCGCAGGATCAGACGCGCCCCAATGATCAATTTGGGCAGCTGGGTGCCTTCGCCATGTTCGCGGCGCAATTCCTTGAGCGCTGAATAGGCGCGCACCACCCCCGCAAGCGAATTGTGGTCAGTGATGGCCACGCCCGTCAACCTCAGAGCCGCGGCGCGGGTAATCAACTCCTCTGGATGCGAGGCACCGCGCAGGAATGTGAAATTGGACGTGCAGCACAGCTCGGCATACCCAGGATCGAGAGAGGGGTTTCGGGGCGTCATACAAACTCACCTTGCACGAACCAATTCGGGTTTTGTGGTGTATAAAACAGCCACAGCCGCCGCCCCTCGCGGGTGTCCACGTTCCAATAGTCGCGCAGGCCTGAGCGCCAGTTGTCATCGGGCAACCACCATTCGGGGGCGATGCGCTCGGGGCCGGTTGCACGCCCTGTCGTCAGCGCCATGCGCCGCCAGCGAAACTGTGCAGGTGGCTTTGATCCGACGGCGGCAATTGGCTCGGGCGCAAACAGGTGCAAGGGGCGCGGGCGCGGGCTGGCCCATGATCCCGACGCGGTATTATACGCCGCTGAAACTCTTTGAAAGCTGCGCTCTGGGATGTGGCTGTCGGCTGGCAGAAACCGCTGGATATTGTCCAACCCGATGCGGTTGCCAAGGCGCGTGATGAGGTCCTCCAAACCATCAGGGCGCGCGGCCGTGGCCGAGGTGACCTGTGCGTCCAGAACGCGCTCGACCTGCGTGGCCTCAAGGCGCAGCTGGTCAATGCCATAGCCGGCATCCACCGCGTTAACGCCGCGCTCGAACAGCGATAAAATCCGTGCTGCATCGCGCATGGGGGCGGCCAAGCGTAGCTCGACCTGTTGTGCGCCCTGATCGACACGTCGCAGGGTCAATTGCAATTGCCGTGCGCCCATATCCTGCTCTTTGAGCTTGTCACACAGTCGCGCCAATAGGCGCTCGGTGCCCATCATCACGTCTGCGACCAATCCAATCGGGTCGGGCAACGTCAGGCGCACACCGTAGTGCGGGGCCTCGCCTAAGGGCGAGATGACCTCATCCTGCGCACCCATAGCTTGATCCAAACGCAGCACCACATCGGGGCCAAACCGTCGCGCAAGGGTGGCCCGCGGCAAGGCCATCAAGTCTCGGATCCTACGCAGCCCAAGGCGCTGCAAGGCTGTGTCGGATTTTGCATCAAGACGCAGGGCGGCCACAGGTAAAGAGGTGATATCCGCAGTGGGCGCGCGCCCGTAATGCGTCAGCGCCCATGCTGCGCCGCGCGTATCCGCCGCGGCAATCCGTCCGCTCACCCCCGCGCGGGCAAGGCGGTGGCGCATGTCGTCCAGCATTTGCGCCTCGCCGCCAAACAGATGTGCCGACCCCGCGATATTGAGCACCAACCCATCCGTGCCATCCAAGCCGACCCACGGGCAATAGCGTTTACTCCACCGCGCCAAGCTGTGCAGAAACTTCGCATCGGCGATCCTGTCGGCGGGTTGGCTTAGCAGGTCGGGGCAGTACGCCCGCGCATCCGAGAACCCCATGCCACGATGTAGACCTTGGGCCTCTGCCGCGTGGTTCAGGCAATAAATGCGATCCGTGTTTTTCTCATGGTGGATCAGCGCGAACGGGTGATTGTCATCGGCCGTCTGCTGTAGTGCTGCGCGTAGAACCCTATCGCTGGGCAACCTCGGAAACCACATTGATACGACGCGTTTGCGCATCCCACTTCACCGACCACGCCTTCTTTGTTCCTGATTTGTTCTTTATAATTTCCCATCGTTGGAGAGTCGAGTCCTCGCCTTGCTCATCAAAGAGCGGAGCGGCTTTCCAGCGCGTTTCGGCGGCGTTTGATCCCATACCCTCAGGGATCACACATAGGCCAGTCGTTCCGCCTGCCTTGGCCGCCAACTGCAACCGCCGTCCTTCGCGCAGGTTCAAAGGGCGGGTGATCTCAAGGACGACAAAGGGCAACGCCCCGTCTTTGAGCGCTTCCTCTGCCACCGCCAAGGCGTCGGCTTGGTCCTTTGGCTGTGCGAGGAGCAGGTCCGCTGGAGCAAAAAAGGGCATCAGGCCATGCGGGGCGAGCGTATCGCTTTGCCAACTTTCGCGGATCCAAAGACAACGGTCCTGCGCCGCCATGATTGCAAAGCTCTTCGCACCGACTCCACAGACCTCATGGACACGGGCAGAGCGTAGGGGAAAAGCATCTGACAAAGTGAATCGCATGAGCGGAAACATAAAGGGAGCAAAATAATGTGGCAATGCGTCCGCTTGGTGCGCCCTCAGCGTGTAAGTGATAGTGTAGGCACTCTTTGGACGTTCGTACTGAGTGCAGCAGTTGAGACGTAAGGACACATTTCAGATCTCAGACGCGGTGCAGCATCCTCTGATATGGAGACGCGAACAGCTTTGATGGTCTTGAAGAAGGTCTCGACGGCGGTATTGTCATAACAATTGCCTTTTCCAGGCATTGATACCTTGAAGTGATGTTGGCGCAGAAGTTTCTGATCGTCCTGCGAACAGTATTGCGCCCCACGATCCGTGTGACGGATGCAGTCTCTTGGGGGCGCACGGAAGGCACTGGCTGTGAAACTTAATGCGGCCTGGCCCTGGCTTGTTTGGTATTGAGAAAGGAGTGACAGTTGCAGTTCAAGTTGGACATGAAGCCGCACTACAGCGGTTAGAGCAAAATATGTGTGTTTTGTTAACTTGCACGTCGCTAAGCTGTGGCCAAAGGAACACTGCAGGCAAGGGTTTGAGGGCACGAACTAATGTGGCTGTTGCAATTAATTTGGTGCCTTTAAAGTGTTTGTAAGTATGAATTGACGGAGCATGTTTTCGCAGATGCCTAAGAAAAAACTCTATATTGCGGATGATAATATTGAATTCGCAGAGTACCTTAGGACGGTGGCCGAGCGTTCGGGCTGGGAGGTTGAAACCTGCTTGAATGGAAATGAGCTGCTTGCTTTGCTGGAGAGCGGTGAAGGTCCGGCCGTGGTTTTGGTTGATATCAATATGCCAGAAAAGGACGGTATTGAGGTGATCGAAGGGCTGTCAGACTTTTCTCGCCCTTTGCGGTATCGCTTTATGACTGGTGGCGCGGATGCGCCGATGCTGGCTGCAAAACTGATGGCCCGGGCGCGCAACCTGTCGGTGGGGCGCAATCTGTACAAACCCATCCCACTGGAAACTCTAAAGAATGTTCTGGGAGAGGAATGGGATCTGCTGATGCAACTTGAGAAACGCCCAAATCTTCCCGCTGAATGATTGTTCTTTAACTAGATATCGCTTTTCCAATATTTTTTCAAAAGTATTACTCGCTGATTTGCTTTGGGTGAACATCTCCCCATGAACCAACCCTATGAACCTGTCCGAAGATCTGTTTCTTGAGATTTTCTTGCAAGGCGCATAAATATTTAGCTATTCGATAAATCTTCCCCAGCGTAAACCTGAACTGGAACAACTGCATGTTTACGAGTGGGTTTTACGCTGAGTTTACCCGCGTGTTGGGGGTGAAGTGCAAATATGAGCTTGGGTTTTGAGTAACGTTTTTCAGTCTGCCGGTCGGGTGTTTTCTAGGTTGGGCTTTGGTGTTCTAACGACGCAGGGCCTATCTGAAGAGGCGGCGAACCGGCTGCGACGCAGTCAGATGCGCGGTACGATCGAGCAGATGCGTGTCATGCTGCTGGGCAATACACTATTTGCGCCGGCCCTGTCCCTGAATGCTTGGGGCCTTGGCCGGGATGGTTTGGTCCTTTTGTGGACGGCCTCGATAATTCTTTTCTCTTGGTGGATTTTTTATTCCTGGACAAAGGTTTATCAAACGACTGGATCCGCCGAGGATATGCGTGGCTTTGTGATCCAAACTTTTTTTAACTCGCTGTTCTGGACCATCGGAATGGCATTGTTTTATCCAATCGTTGAAGGGGATCAGAAAGCTATTATTACCGGGATCATGGCCGGTTCCCTGGCCTTGGGGACAACCGGGTTTTCGCATGCGCCTTTGGCGGGAATGACCTATTTGGCCGTCCAGACAATTGGCAATTCTCTGGTGGCACTTGTCTGCGCTCTGACATTGGGGTCCAATTCGGATTTTCTTATTGCTGGATTGATGGTTGCAGCTGGGGTCAGCCTGTTCAATGCCACGCTGGAGGCGGCAAAAGCAGCCAGGCTTGCCTTCAACACCCATGAGAGCCTCAGCGCCAAAAGCGAGGTCGTTGAGCTTTTGCTTAAGGATTATGAAGAGCAGGCGACGGAATGGCTGTGGCAGACAGACAAAGACGGATTGCTCCTGAGCGCGCCCGCTCAGGTCCTGGAGATGTGCACCCCTTTGGACGAAGAAGCTGAGGGTATCAATCTGTTCGAGCTCCTGGCGGCCAATTGTACTGCTGCAGCTCGGCAGGATATTGAACATCTTCAACAGGCCTTGCAGGACAAAGTGGAATTCCATGATGTGCGCCTACCCTTGAACAGTGTGATTAATGGTGAAGTGCACTGGATCTTGGTGAAGGGGCGGCCGCAATATGAGCGGGGTAGGTTCCAAGGCTTCCGTGGGATCTTTGCGGATGCTACTGCAGCAGTGGTGGCTGAGCGAAAGGTGCAGTTTCTGGCTTCTTTTGATGGGCTTACGGCTCTGTTGAACCGGAACTCGATCCAAAAGAAACTATCAGAACTACGGGCAGATGATCACTATGCGGCGGCCCTATTGGTCGATTTGGATGGCTTCAAGCAGGTCAATGACAGTTATGGTCATCATGTGGGCGATCTATTGCTCAAAAAAGTGGCGGATCGACTGCAAGAGAGCACTGGCGGTAATACCTGGGTTGCGCGGCTTGGAGGGGATGAGTTCCTGGTCATGATGAACCGTGACAAGCCTCTAAGCACTGCCGAGATTTCCTGGATGGCGCAGTCCATATGTGAGCGTTTGTCACAGCTATTTCAGGTCGAAGATTTTGTTGTGCAGGTGACGGCCTCCATCGGGGTTTCCAGGTTTCCAGAAGACACGCAGCAGGGGCTGGAGCTGCTGTCGTTGTCAGATATGGCACTGTATGAATCCAAGAGCGCGGGCCGTGATCGCATCACCTTTTTTGACGCCGAGATGCAAAACAGGCTTACCCTGCGCAACACCACCATTGAACGCTTAAAACGGGCCGTTCGGGCCGGCGAAATTGACACCCACTACCAGTCTCAGCATGTTCTGAGTGATGGGCGGCTTGTGGGGTTTGAAGCGCTTGCACGTTGGGAGGATGAAGAGCTTGGTCGCGTGCGACCAGATGTATTTATATCCATAGCGGAACAAACGGGTTTGATCGTTGAGCTGGGCGAACACCTATTGCGACGCGCCTGCCAGGACGCGAGGACATGGATGGATCTGATGCCGGAGGCGCCCCCGGTTGTGTCGGTGAATATATCCCCCGTCCAATTCGCCAGAACGGATGTAACCGGACTGGTCTCCCGGGTGTTGCATGAAACGGATCTGCCGCCAGAGCTATTAGAAGTGGAAGTCACCGAAGGGGTTTTGATCACCTCCAAGGAAAAGATCGCGGCGACCTTGCAGGAGCTGTCGGAGCTGGGCGTCTCCATCGCCTTGGATGATTTTGGCACGGGGTATTCTTCGCTGAGCTATCTTAAAGATCTGCCGCTCAATAGGCTCAAAATTGATCAGTCCTTTGTCAGAGATCTTTCCAAGACGGCCTCCAGTCCAATTGTCAGTACGATTGTGCAGCTGGGGCATAACCTCGGCCTCTCTGTGATCGCCGAAGGGGTTGAGGATCAATCCAATGTTGAGCTTCTGACCCAGCTTGGGTGTGACGATGGCCAGGGTTATCTGTACAGCCGCCCAATGACCCGCAAAGACACCGAGCGCTTTGTGACGGAGATTGCTGCGCAGGCCTCCGGCCAATAGAATTTGGGCAGCGCCTTTGCCCCCTCAGGCGGCCATCAAGGCGTACCGATGCAGGCTGGTGCCGCGGGGGATGGAACCTCCTTCCGTGCCTCGTGGTTACCCTTAAGGGCGACGAAGGGTAACGGTTTTGTGCGCTTGACCTGCGACAAACTGCGGGTACCCTTCGAAAAAACAAGGGAAAATCGGATGATTGGATATGTAACTGTTGGCGTTTCGGATATCGAAAAGGCCAAGGCGTTTTATTGTGATCTCTTTGCGGATCGCGGGGCAAAGGTGATCATTGATGCGGGGCGCATTGCGATGATCGGGGCCACCCCCAAGGAGGCGATGATTTCGGTCTGCGAGCCCTATGACAAAAATGACCCGCAGCCGGGCAATGGCAACATGGTGGCCTTTGCCGCAAAGAGCAAAGAAGAGGTTGATGCGCTATATGCCAAGGCGATTTCTTTGGGCGCGCGTTGCGAGGGCGCGCCCGGGCAACGTATTCCTGACCGGTTCTACGGCGCCTATGTGCGCGATCTTGATGGCAACAAAATTGCCTTCTACCTCTTTGGCTGATGCCCGAGCTGGTCTGGCGGACCTCTCCGCCGGGCCAGATTATTGCTGCTAAGGGGCAGCCCCTGGCGCCGCTCCGTCATGATGGGTTTTCTGTCCGCTTGCCCGTTCAGGGTTTTGAAGGACGTGCCACCGCATCGATGTGGCCAGAGTTTTCCAATAAAACCTAAGTACTGTTTGGTCTTCTCGCGCAGGACCATGTTTTGGCTTTGGCTCGGGGCGATGGGGTCGTCGCAATTCTTTGCAAAACTGAAGCAAAGCCGAAGGACGCGCCATGTTTGTGCCACATTTGAACCGAGTTTGTGCCTCGGTTCTCTTGCTACAGTTGAGCCTAGCCAGAACGGCGAAAGACCCAATTCCACCTGGCAGATCTTTGGAAAAATCGCCTTGATATGACAGCTTGCACCCCCTTTGGGCTGGCGCGGGCGAAGGGCTTTGAACAGCTATCAAGCCTGTTCAGCTCCCCAGTGCGGCGATGGATCTTTTGAGTGATGATTTTGACAGAGAACCTGTGAAAACGGGCCAGCACCAGCATGTGAGTTGGCTTTCTCCTTTTTAGAATTTGAACCGTTGAGGGCAGTGGCATGTGTGAATTTTGTGGTGACCGGGAGCATCCGCTCTTTGTAGAGGATACGACTTCGACCTCTTCTGGCGCGACAAGTTCCGGGTCCAAGCCGGTTTATACAGTTGACCAAGTGGCCGACTATCTAAACCGGGGTTATTGGGAAGATACAGGTCGTGGACTGCGCTCCTTTGATGTCGAACCCGGCGGCCAGCTCACGGTCAATATCACTGGCTTGAATGCTCTGGGTCGGGAGACTGCGGTCAAGGCTCTGGAGGCTTGGACTGCGGTAACCGGCATTGAATTCGTCCAAAGCTCCAATGCCCAGATCACCTTTGATGACAACCAGTCCGGGGCCTATGCCAGCTCCATGGTGAGCGGTGAAACCATTGTCAGCTCCAGTATCAACGTGGCGACCTCCTGGTCGAACTATGGCACCTATTATCTGCAGACCTATATCCATGAAATCGGCCATGCATTGGGGCTAGGCCATACCGGGAATTACAACGGCAGCGCCAGCTATGGAGCCAATGCAGCCTTTGCCAACGACAGCTGGCAGATGTCGATCATGTCCTACTTCAGCCAGTCGGAAAACACCTATACCGATGCCTCCTATTTGCGCCTTGCCACGGCGCAGCTGGCGGATATTGCAGCGATCCAGCAGCTCTATGGCACACCAACCAATGTCGAAAGCGGTGACACCACCTATGGCGATGGGGACAGCACCGGACGTTTTGGCATGGATCTCACTGAAAACCTGGCTGTGGCCATTGTCGACAGTGGCGGTATTGATCTGATCAATCTGGCCTCGCGCAGCTACAATCAGCGGCTAGACCTTGGTGAAGAGACCTATTCGGATCTCAATGGATGGGTCGGAAATTTCTCGATCGGGCGTGACACGGTTATTGAAAACGCCATTACCGGTTCCGGCCAGGATACGATTTCGGGCAATGCAGCCGACAACCGCTTGGAAAGCGGCGCGGGCACCGATGAGATTGATGGCAAAGACGGCAATGATGTTTTGATTGGTGGGGAAGGCGCTGATCTGTTGACGGGGGGCAGCGGTGCAGACCGCTTTGTCTATGCGACGCTTGCAGATGCTGGCGACACGATCACCGATTTTGACCTTGCTGCCGGCGACAAGCTGGACATCACCGCCTTACTGGTGGCGATTGGCTATAGCGGGTCGACCGCTGCTGCGGATGGCGTGGTCTCGCTGGTGGCAGGAAGTGGTGGCTCTTGGCTGATGGTCAGCTACAACGGGATCGATACGCAGCTGGTGTTTCTGACCGGGGTCTCTGATCACGCGGATGTGGCCTCGATCATCGACAGCGGCGAGACGCCTCCGCCTCCGCCGCCGCCAGAGCCGGATTCTCCGGATACGACCTATACTTTTACCGACAGTTTTCAGACCAATTGGTATCCTGCGCTGGGGCAGATTGATGACACCGACGGTGGCATCGACACCCTGGATCTGAGCGCGGTGACGCTGAATACCACGATCCGGTTGGAAAATGGTGCCGTCAGCCGCATTGGTTCCAAAACACTGACCATTTCTGGGACCTCGGATATTGAAAATGTCAAATTTGGCACCGGGCGCAACACTGGCTACGGCAATGATCTGGACAACCAGATGGAGGGCAACTCCGGGATTGATAAACTCTATGGCGGCGCGGGGAGTGACACGCTGCTGGGAGGCGCTGGCAATGACTATCTGTATGGCGATGACGGAGATGACAGCCTCTCGGGGGGCGAAGGCGGTGACCGTCTGTATGGCGGCGATGGGGATGACGTCATTGACGGTGGCGAAGGGCGCAACAATATCGAGGGTGGCGCCGGCAATGATACGATTTCCGCGGGAGGCGGGGACGACCGCATCAAAGACGAGGTCGGCAGCAATGTGATTGATGCCGGGGATGGTCGCAATACCATCACCACAGGTGCAGGCCATGATGTGATTTCGGTGGGGGATGGGAAAAACACGATCAAATCCGGCGCAGGAAATGACCAAGTGACCACCGGTGCAGACAGTGATCGCATCGACACTGGTGACGGTAATGACACGGTCAATGCCGGGGATGGGACCAATTCGGTCAATGTCCGTGATGGCAACAACAACGTCACCACAGGCGCAGGCGCGGACCGGGTGACGGCAGGTGACGGCTCTAATGTCATTGCTGTGGGTGAGGGGAAGAACCAGGTTTCGCTTGGCAATGGCGACAATCAGGTAACCTCCGGATCGGGCGATGATCGCATTACCGCGCGCGATGGCTCCAATTTCGTCGATGCAGGCGGCGGTCGAAACCAGATCACGCTTGGCCATGGGAACAATACAGTCACTGCGGGTGCCGAGAGTGACCGCATCACAATACGTGACGGCAATCATCAGATTAACGCGGGTGAAGGGGATAATCAGATCCGCCTCGGCGCTGGCACTCATGTGGTGACCACAGGTGCGGGGAAGGACCGGATTGATGCCAAAGACGGCACTCACAATATCTCGGCTGGAGGCGGGGATAACCAAATCAGGGTTGGTGATGGGAATGCCACCATTTCCGCTGGCGATGGCCTGGACCGGGTCACCGGCGGGGAGGGATCCTTTGTGATCAGTGTCGGTGATGGCCGCAATCAGATCCGGGTAAAAGACGGTGATCAGAGGATCACCACGGGCAAAGACGATGACAGCATCACCGTAGGTTCTGGCAGCCACGTGATTGCAGCCGGTAGCGGCAAGAATTCCATTCGTATGGGCGATGGTGCCGCGACGGTGACCGCAGGTGATGGCGCCGACCGGATCACCGGTGGAACTGGCTCCTATGCCATTGATGCCGGTGACGGAAACAACCAAATAACAGTGCGCAATGGGGATCAGACCGTTTCAACCGGTTTAGGCAATGACCGCATTTCTGTCGGGCATGGGGATCACGTGATCTCTGCCGGAGAGGGGGACAACCAGATCCGGGTTGGAAATGGTTCGGTCGAGATCACAGCGGGATCGGGACGGGACCAGATCACCGCAGGTTCTGGCGGGGCGGTGATTGATGCGGGCGGCGGCAACAACCAGATCCGGGTTGGTGCAGGCAACCACACGGTGAACACCGGCGATGGCGACGACAGAATTTCGCTGGCCGCCGGCAATCACACGATCATTGCCGGGGCAGGTAAGAACCAGATCCGGACCGCAGATGGCAATCAGACCATCACCACAGGTGCTGGCGACGACAGTATTACCGCAGGCAAGGGCACCCATGCGATTAGTGCAGGTGATGGAAGAAATACAATCCGGGTTGGGGATGGCGATGCAACCATCACCGGTGGGGCCGGTGCGGATCTGATATCCGGTGGTATAGGTGCCTATACCGTTCATGTGGGCGAGGGTCACAACCAGGTTCGAGTAGGTGATGGGGGTCTCACCCTGACTGCCGGAGTGGGCGACGACAGAGTTACCGCAGGCAAGGGCACCCATGCGATTGATGCGGGGGATGGCAGAAACCAGATCCGCATTGCCGATGGCGCTGGTACTGTGACGACGGGTATTGGCGACGATCGTATCACTGTTGGCAAGGGAGCCTATATCATTTCCGCAACGGCTGGGAACAATCAGCTTCGTGCCGGTGTCGGTAACCACACAGTCACAACAGGGGCTGGAGATGACAATATCAACCTAGGCCATGGCAATCAGACTGTTACGGATACAGGTGGCAAGAATACAATCCGCCTTGGCAATGGGAACTCCACCATCACCAGTGGCGCCGGTGATGACAATATCTCTGCAGGCAATGGCAATCTGACAATTGCTACGGGAGATGGCAAAAACGCCGTCCGCGTCAGAGACGGGGATCATGTGATTACCACCGGTCTGGGCAATAACACTGTCCAACTGGGTCATGGCAGCCACTCAGTAACCTTTGGCAATGGCACAAACAACCTGCGGGCCGGCGATGGCAATGTCACCGTTAGTGCCGGTGCGGGAGATGACAGTCTGCGTCTTGGCAGCGGGGATCACCACATCGACCTGGGCAACGGCGAAAATTCGGCAACTCTGGGGGCCGGTGCCAGTACCGTGACGGCGGGAAGCGGCGATGACACCATCAAGATCTTGAATGGCAACGCCAGTATTTCTGCAGGGGAGGGCAACAACCAGATCGATACCGGCAAGGGGGATGACTTTGTCTTTGCCGGCAGTGGCAATGATGACATCGACACGGATGCCGGCAATGACACGATCCAGGCCGGAGACGGAGACAATACGGTCAAATCGGGCTTGGGCGCTGATAGCATTGTGACCGGGGCGGGCGCCGATACGGTTGATGGGGGAAAGGGCAACGACACGATTGATGCCGGTGCGGGCGACGACTCGGTGAAAGGTGGTGACGGGATCGATAGTCTGACAGGTGGTGAAGGCGCCGATAAACTGGATGGCGGGACCGGCGATGACATCATTGCGGGCGGAACGGGCGCAGATCATCTGATTGGCGGATCCGGTGATGACCTGCTCGACGGCGGCGCGGGCCTGGACCTGCTAGTTGGCGGCAGCGGTGCGGATGTCTTTGTTTTTGGGTCCTCCGACGACATTGGCGATACCATTGGCGATTTCTCTCGACGAGACGGTGATCTCTTGGACCTTGATGGCTTGATGGTCGAGTTGGGCGCCGACCTCGCAGCAGCTTTTGCCGCAGGGCATTTTGCGCTGGCAGAACCCGGTGTCGGCGAACGGGGGGTCTGGCTAACCTATGATGCGGATGGTGAGGGCGGTGCAGATGCGCTGGATATCGCGCTGCTGAGCAGATCAAGGCTCACCGATGAGATTGACTTGGACTGGTTTGCCTAAGCGCGCATCTGTCTGGCAGAGGCTTTGGCCAATCGCAGAGAGAGGGAAAATACTTGGGCGGCGCCACAGGGGGCCGCCCTTCCTGTGTTCGGCTCCCCCGGCAATCCAGATACCTCGGCAATATATCGAGTTTTTGCATGATTTTCCCAGGTGCAAGCAGAGCGCTGCGACCGCCTGCGATGTCATCGGCACTACACGGGAGCTAAGTCGCGGCAAAGATGTAGCCCCCCGGCGCAGTCCGGATCGCGCCTGCGGAGAGTTGGGACAGGGCGGGGCGGCCCAGCTTTGCCCTTGCTGAGCTTCGCTTGTCACTTGTGCAATTCTTGCTTAGCTTCGGAGCAAATTTGGTTGCTTTGAAATGATCCCTTTATGTTAGATTTTAGTCTGCTCCTGCTGGGGCTCCTTGGCGTCGTTTTTCTGTTAGGTGTTCCTTACCTGCTGGTGTCGCACAGCCGGTTGAAATCGCAGGTGCGCGATTTGGAAGCCCAAATACGCTCCCTTGAAAGCGCAGTGTTCACCGATGAGGCTGCGACAGCTTCACCAAAACGCGCGGTGCAACAGCCGCCAGAGGTCGCTGCGCCAAAGCAGGCCTCTGGCCCCTGGGGGCTTGCAGCGGGTGGAGACGCAGAAGCGGCGTCAACTGCGCAAGAGGCCCCGACCGCGGATGAAACATTGGCCGCGCGAGCTGACCTGGCAGAGGACGGACGCAGCCAGGCGAAAGAGGGGGGCGCGACGGGCAGGCCCCCGATCTCAGGCCTGGCAGCCCAGCCGACCGCTGCACAAGCGCAGCCCCCACGCGCCTATGTGTTGCGCGGTGATACTCTTGCTGCGCTGAGCCTCTGGCTGCGCGAGAATTGGGTGTTGGCCGCGGGATCTGTATCGCTGGCGCTGGCCGGGTTGTTCATGGTGCAATACGGTGTTGAAAACGGCCTGTTGACGCCATTTTGGCGTATCATAGCGGCGCTGGGCTTTGGCCTGGCCCTTATTGCGGGTGCCGAAACCATCCGCCGCCGTGTGGGCGACGCCACGGATGGGGCGGCGCAGTATCTGCCATCGGCCCTGGCCGGGGCAGGGCTGATCACGCTGTTTTCCGGGCTCTTGTCGGCGCGACTTATGTATCAGCTGATAGATCCGGGTCCCAGCTTTGCGGCGCTTTGTCTGGTGTCGCTGCTGGCCCTGGTGCTGGGCTGGTTTTATGGGGCCTTCCTCACAGCTTTGGGGCTGTTGGGCGCCAGTGCAGTTCCTTTTTTGGTGGGCGGGCAATCGCAGGATACTTGGATGCTGTATTACTATTTTGCCCTGGTTGCCGCCGTCGGGTTGGGCGTTGACACCGTCAAGCGCTGGGCCTGGATCTCTGGGCTCGCTCTGGCAGCGCCACTCACGGCCTGTCTGTTGCTCTATCTTTCGGGAGCAGGCGAGGTGCATTTCTTGACCTCGCTTTTGCTGATTGCCCTGGCGGCGGTGGTGCTGCCGCAGCGCCGTCTTTGGCCGGACCATGATGGCCCCGCTGTATTTTCGCTGTTCCAAATCCCACAGGGCAAGCGGAGCTATCCCGAGTTCCCCACCCGGATTTCTGCGACCGCCATCTGTGCGGTTGGTGCTGCTGGGGTCTTTGTGGCCTTGCACGCCGAGCAGGCGGCCACAGTTAGCTTTGCGCTTATGGCCTTGGTGGCGCTGTTCTTGGCCTGTCTGATCTGGATGCGGCAGGCCCCGGCCTTGTTTGATCACGCATTGGTGCCGGGCTGCGCGATCCTGGCGGTGGTCCTGATCGAAGGACTCAGCGCGGGCCCGCTGTTTCGCGCCTACCAGATCGCCGTCGACCGGCCGCCTGAAACCGCCGCGCCGCAGACGATCTGGGCACTGGTGGCGATTGGCCTTCTGGGCTCAGCCCTGGGCTATCTGCGCCAACGCTGGTGCTTGGCCGCGCGCCCGACAGAGGCGGGGCCTGCGCTGTTCTGGACCATTGGCGCGGCGAGCTTTGCGCCAATGATGTTGTTGATCCTGGAGTTCACCTGGAGCCCGGCCCAAGTGCATGGTGTTTACACCTGGGCGCTGGTGGTGCTGGCGACTGCGGCCTGCATGACCTTTTTGACTGAACGCTGCGCCCGTAACGCGCCCAGGGGCGCTGACAAAGATCTGCGGGTCGCGCTGTTTGCCATCTCGGCACTGACCTTGATTGCCTTTGCTCTGTTTCTGGTTCTGGCCCAGACGGCGCTGACCCTGGCTTTGGCGGTGATGGTGTTGTTGGTGGTCTTGATTGATCAGAAATATGACCTGCCCGCACTGGCGTTGTTTGTGCAGATTGGTGTGGCAGTGATTACCTATCGGCTGGTTTTGGACCCCGGTGTCGACTGGGCGCTGGACCGGGATTTCGCCGAGGGCAGCTGGCACTATAGCACCCCTTTGAGGCAGATCTTCCTTGGCTATCTCGGGAGCCTGGCTTTGCTGGGGCTGGGTTGGTTTGTGGCGCGCCAAAAACGCGACAAGACCCGGTTGGTGCTGGAAAGCGCCAGCGCCTTGATCGGTGCGGTGTTCCTGTCGGTGCTGATCCTGCGTCTGTTGCCCGAAGAGATGCGCTACAGCCATGCCGGCATGGGGCTGATGGCAACCGTCTGGACCGCCTCGCTTGTCAACCAACTCTATCGGATGACCCTAAGCGGCAGGCTCTCTACGGCGCTGCGAGGGCTGTTGGTTCTTGGCTACGGGCTGGCAGCTTTGGGCAGCATTGTCGGGCTGATGGTCTTTGCCAATCCGCTGCTCTCCAGTAGCGAAGCGGTAAAGGGTCCGATCCTCTTTGATAGTTTGGCGGCGGCCTATCTGCCCTTGGCAGTGGTTTTTGCCTGTGCTGCGCTCTGGCTGGGCCAGCTGCGGCGCTGGATCCGCATTGCAAGCATCGGTGCTGGTAGCCTGTTGGGGGCTTTCTATATCGCGCTGGAAATCCGTCGTTTCTGGCGCGGCGATGATCTGAGCCTGCCGGGGGTCATTGATGCCGAGCTCTATTCCTACACCCTGGCCTTGCTGATTGCCTCGGCTGCGGGTTTGATGCTGGCCTTCTGGCGCCGCTCGGATCTGTTGCGACGCCTCGCCATGGCAGGCGTTGTCCTGACAATTGCCAAGGTCTTCTTGGTGGATATGAGCGGATTGTCCGGGCTGACGCGGGTGTTTTCCTTCATGGGCCTGGGCTTGGCCCTGGTCGGGCTTGCTTGGCTCAACCGTATCATGAATGCCCAATGGGAAAAGGGGCGGATCCAGGACCCTTCCGAAGATCCCTGACGAGGAACAGCGTTGGGTACAAGAAAGGCCCGCCGCTTCGGCGGGCCTTTCTTGTACCACTTACATGGGGCCTCTGATTGCATGCTGCAGTGTGTTTGAACGAGGACGTCCTCGCGGATCACTGGTCGCCCCCCAGCAAAGCATCATGCCGGCCATCTTTGTGCTGGCGGTCCCTGCCCAGCGGGTCTCGAGATCCGATAGACTAACATTTCACGCGCCAGTGCACGTAGGTATCGAGCATGCCTGATGATCTACCGGCAAGGGATGTATTGGCGAATGCGCGGCTTAATCTGTGGGGTTCGAAATCCGAAGCCCTGAGATCTGTATCAGGGCCTCAGCAAAGGAGGCGAGATCAATGCCCTGTAAATTTTTGTCCATCACGGAAAGTTCCAGGGCGGGGCCAGTCACTGGCGGCTCCTGCTGAACCTGCCAGATCAGCTGGCCGACGAGCCAATCTTGGGTTCGGTTTTGTTCCCTATAGCGAATGGTCAAAGCCGGGGCAGGCGGCTCGAGCGCATCGGCCGGATCGACAATCACGAGGGATTGGTCGGGCAGCTTTTGCTGTAGCGCCTCTGCCAATGCTGAGCAGATCTGCGGGTGCGTTTGAACATCACACTGTAAAACAACGCTTGGCACGGTTTTGCTGAGCACGGGCGTCACCACAATAATTGCAAGGGCAGCAGTCAAGCTTCGAAGGACAGGGCTGAATCGATACACTGGGCTTACTCAGAGTTGCACTGCACCAGTCTTCGCGAATTCTGTGCTCAAATGTCAAATAGTTTAAGGGGGAGAATGGGGCAGCCTAGTATTGAACTCCTCTGCCGCCGCAGGTCCGAAAGGGGACTGCCATTCAATGCCGAAATGTATGCAGCTCATTATTCTGTTTTGAAAATCCTCCCCCCTCCCAACGGACGGCGGCCCTAGTCGACCTGCATGGGGGAGGAGAGAGTCTGGTTTGAGAGCCGCGGCTAGGGAGTGGCTGTCAGGGTCTCAAAGCGCAGTCCCAGAGCAGTGCGTGGTGCAAAACCCTTCCAATGGGTGTGGTCTGGCAATTCCTTTCCTGCATCATCCTTGGAGATGACACCATCAGCTGCATTTGGTTCCAGCTCCAGATAGGAGGTATTCTGGGTTTCTCCCTTGAGATGCAGTCCCATAAAGGCGGCGGCAAAATGCTGGGTGATATTGTTCATCCGGTTGGTGTCCCAAACCGCATCCGCGTAGTGCTCAAAGGGAATGAAGTCGAGATTGTCGACCGGCTCCCAGCTCTCGATCGGGGCGGGCATCGGTGCGGCTGCATTGTGGTTGGCGGCTTCAAAAGTCAACAGGTGGCGGGTGGTATTGACGGCGCCCTCAAAGATCTTGCGCATTGCCGGATAGATCGAGACATCATCAGCGCTACCGGCCATCATCATCAGCGGTTTGTTGATCCCGGCCAGGCCAGTTGCATCCCAGAAGCCGGTGTTCATCCCCCAGGGGCCAATGGCAATCACCGCTTTGACCCGGGCGTCATTCAGGGCGGCATGGCTATCAGATCCGGCCTGGTGTCGGGCCAACAGCCCCGCAGGGGTGCCCCAGCTATATTGGGTCGAAGCCTCGGTTACCCCGGCTCCGGCAAAGATCAAAGCGCCGTAACCGCCCATGGAATAGCCGATCACCCCTGTCTGCTCGGCGTTGACAATTGCTCCCAAAGGACCATCCAGCGCCTCCATTTGATCAATGACAAAACGCTGATCAATCGGTCGGTTCAGCAGAGTTGAGCCAAAGGCGGCCTGATCAGAATAGGTGCTGTCGCGATGGTCAATCGAGACGGTGACATAGCCCTTGGTCGCCAGATTTTCACCGAGATGGGACATCAGATAACGGTTGCCAGGGTAGCCATGGGAAATCACCACCAGCGGAAAGCGTGTGCCGTTGGCAGGAGCTGCGTCACGGGCGGCCCGGCCATGCAGAGTCACCTCTGTTTTGCCATCGCGCAGCATGGCGCGGTAGCTGCCGCCGGGTTCGGTTCCTGTGGCGGCCGGATACCAGACCTCTACTGTGAGGGCGCGATCATAGAGCGGCTGCGCCTCGGTGCTGGTGTTAAGGATGTCATTCTGGCCCGGATTGATGAACTCTAGCGTCTGCACCCCGATGGGATAGGGGCCAAAGGCAGCAAGCTCGGGCGCGTCCGGCCGGATGCGATCGATGCGGTTCTCAGCAGAACTTGCCAGAGGCAGCGCTGCTGCGGTCAGGGCAAGCCCCAGGCCGGCGGCATAGGTTTTCTTTGACATGTCTCTCTCCCAATTTTTCCAACTGAATGCCGCAGGATTGCAGCGGGCCTGTGTTCAGGGATGGCGCCAGCCTTAAGGGGGCAATGTAACAATGCGGTTCAGCCCAGGCTCAATCTGGCAGTAAGAGAGGCTGGGCCGAATAGAATTCCCTTAATCTCCCTCGACAGGAGCTATACCGAGAGGCGACGACGGTGTTTGGTTAGGCCCAATGGCCTGAACCTTTGAATGGTCTTGGTCGTTGCTCTCAAAGATCGCGCTCCCCCTTGCCACAGATGATCAACGGGCAGGGGGCTGGGTCAAGCCTCTCCCAAGGGCGGGAGGCTATAACGCAGCGTTCTTTTTAAGGTTGCGCATCCTGGCCGCAAGCCCGCCAAAAGCTGCCTTGGCTCATCGGGGTGGAGCCAACATTGCCACCCCATCAGACTGGGCTGTTGCCACCGGGTTCAACCAGGATCCGGCCGACTAGCAAAAGACAGGTCAATTCTCGACAAAATAGGCCAGCGAAAAAGCCACAGTGTCTGCGGCAGAGAAGAGTAAAAGATCTCCGATAGATGTTCCGCGCAGATTGCCCTGTTTTTGGATGTTCGTTAGTGTCCATTATTGGCAATTATGAACATACCAATTCTGCGAGACCTCAAATGACACAGACGCCGTGGTTGGGCTTTTCCATTGATCGTGCCGCCGACACGCCCGTGTTCGAGCAAATCTGCGCCGCCATTCGTTTGCGGGCTGCGTCCGGGCAGCTTGCCCTTGGCCGTAAACTGCCGCCGACCCGTGTCTTTGCCACCGAACTGGGGGTGTCGCGCTCGACCATCGTTACCGCCTACGAACAATTGGTGGCCGAGGGCTATCTCAGCAGCCAGCAGGGCTCGGGCTATCGGCTCTGCGCCTCGGGCGAGGTAGAGCTGACTTCTCAGCCCACACCGCAACGGACCAAAGCTCGCAAAGGAGCTGCCGAACCAACCACGCAGACAAGACAGAGCCGCGGCGCTGCGAAGGGCACGGCTGAGGGGCAGGGCGTTACCCCCTTTCGCGCCGGCACCCCGGACATGCGGCTGTTTCCCTATCGGCAATGGGCGAAGACCGTAGCCCGGATTTGCCGCTCTGACCCGCAGGCCATGTTCACCGGTGCGCGCGGATTTGGCTCGCTGGCCCTGCGGCAGTCCATCTGCGACCATGTAGCGGAATGGCGGGGCATCTCAGCTGAACCTGCGCAGGTCATTGTCACGGCCGGGGCCACGGATGCGCTGGAGCTATGTCTGCATGCCTTGGCCCAGAGGGGCGACAGTGTCGCACTGGAGAATCCCGGTTATAAGCCTTTGCAACATTTCATCACCGCTCAAGGGTTAATCCCGCACCATCTGCAGGTTGATGAAAACGGGGCCGTCCTGCCTGATGGATCGGCCAGCCCGCGCTTGGCGATTTTGACCCCGTCCCATCAGTTTCCGCTGGGCGGTGCCATGTCCCCGGCCAGACGCATGGAGTTTTTGCGCTGGGCCACCAAATCCGAGGCCTGGATTATTGAAGACGATTACGACAGCGAGTTTCGCTATGCAGGACGCCCAATCCCAGCCATGGCGGGGTTTGACCATCTGCAGCGCACGCTCTACGTGGGCAGTTTCTCCAAGATCTTTTCAAACGCGCTGCGCCTTGGCTACCTGATCCTGCCAGAGCCGCTGACAGAGCATTTTACCGTTAGCATTTGCCGCTTTGCCCCCAGGGCCAGCAGCATGCCACAACAGCCGCTTGCGGAGTTTATCCAGAGCGGAGAGTTCTATCGGCACCTGCGCCGGGTGCGCAGGATCTATGCCGAACGCCGCCGGTTTCTATTGGAGCAGCTGGCCCAGGAGTTTGGTGCCTACGGCTATTGTGTGGACCATCAGGCCGGCATGCAGGTCGTTTTCCATCTGACCTGTGGGCTGCAAGACGCTGAGATCTGTAGCCGCGCCTCAGAACTGGGGCTTTCGGTTGAGGCACTTTCGGGATTTGTGCAGTCCCCTGATCTCACGGACGGGCTCTATAATGGTTTGGTCCTTGGGTTCTGCGGCTACAGCGAGGTCGAGCTGCGTCAGGGGCTTGGCCTTTTGGGGCGGGTTCTGGAGCAGATCCGCGCCTAAGTATTGCAGCGATTCTCCTTCCCTTAGGGCAACAAGGGGAAGTGAGGGTTAATTATACCCAAAGTTGCTTTCGAATTTTCCCACTTTCCTTTTGAGGCGAAAATTCGGTATTCCCTGTCGGTTTTCTGACGTTTTTCCCGGCAGGTTGAGGCGCGGACAGGTAGAAATAACTGAATATTAGGGGGCCATATCTAGCCTGGGGCAAGATTAGCGTTAAAGGACGATCCCCTATGCCCCAAGTGTTGTTCCGATTGCCAGTAAGAATTTATGCCCTAGCAGGGCTTGCGGTGGGACTCGCCGCGCTTTTGACCTTTGTCTTGTTGTCGCGCTCGGTAGAGAACGCCTATGAGATGCGGGAAAAGGAACTCAACAGTGTCGCTGACGTCATGATCAGTGCGCTTTCAGATCTGGACCAGCAAGTACAGGCCGGCACGCTCACCCTCGAAGAAGCCCAAGAGCAAGGTAAGATTCAAATCGAGATGCTGCGGTTTGGAACTGCAGGGTACTTCTTTGCTTTTGATGAAAACAATGTCATGCGCGCCCATGCCGTCGCCAAGAGCTTGATCGGCAATGTGCAGACTGACTTTGAGGACGTCAACGGTGTGCGCGTCTTTGAAGAATTCAACAAGGTCATCAAAGCTGCAGGGGCCGGTTCGGTCATCTATCATTTCAACAAGCCGGACTCGGACATTCAGCAGGCCAAGATGGGCTATGTCAAAGCCTTTGCGCCCTGGGGCTGGATCATCGGGACCGGTGCCTATGTCGAAGATATTGAGGCGGAGCTGTCCATCATGCGGATGACGGCTTTGGTCTCTCTGGTGATCAGCCTTGCGGTTCTTGCCATTGGGGCAACCGTGATCACCCGCAGCGTGACCAAACCTGTCAATGCGCTGAAGCACCGGATGCACACCATGGCAGATGGCGATACGGATACCGCGATCCCAGCCACCGGCAACAAAAGCGAAATCGGGGATATGGCCCGTACGCTGGACATTTTCCGTCAGTCTCTGAGCCGCCAAAAGGAGCTGGAAAGCGAGCAGAAGATACGTGAAAAAGAGCAGGCCGAAGTGGTGAAAACTCTGGGTAACAGCCTGTCGTCCCTGTCGCAGGGGGATCTGACTGTCAAAATCGGCAGCGAATTCCCCGCCGACTATGGCCAGTTGCGTCAGGACTTCAACCAGACAGTCGAAACCCTCAGCGGCACCATGTCCCGCATGGTCGAAGCCACCAACTCCATTCGCAATGGGGCGGCTGAAATCAGTCAGGCCTCGGATGATCTGTCGCATCGTACCGAAAGCCAGGCGGCCACGCTGGAAGAGACCGCAGCCGCCCTGGATGAGCTGACCGCAAGTGTAAAATCGGCTGCGGATGGTGCCCGAAGCGTTGAGGCCACTATGGAGGCCGCCAAACAGGAAGCCGAAGTCAGCGGCGAAGTGGTGCAGAGCGCGGTCTCGGCGATGACCGAAATCGAAGAGAGTTCGAACCATATCGGTCAAATTATCTCGGTGATTGATGATATCGCGTTCCAGACCAATCTGCTCGCTCTAAACGCTGGGGTGGAAGCGGCCCGTGCCGGTGAGGCTGGCAAAGGCTTTGCGGTTGTGGCCTCGGAAGTGCGCGCCTTGGCGCAGCGCTCCTCGGATGCTGCGATGGAGATCAAGACATTGATCGGCGACAGTTCTAAACAGGTTGCCCGTGGTGTGGACCTGGTTGGCAAGGCGGGCGAAGCTCTGGACAGTATCGTGGGTCAGGTGAGCCATATCTCCAAACTGGTTTCGGGCATTGCCGAAGGGGCTGTGGAGCAGTCGACTGGCCTGGGAGAAATCAACACCGGAGTGACGCAGTTGGACCAGGTGACCCAGCAAAACGCTGCCATGGTGGAACAGGCAACCGCTGCCGGACATCTGCTTAAAACTGACTCGTCCAAACTGGCCGAGCTGGTTGCGGTCTTCAGGGTTGACGGCAGCGCCCCGGCGCCCCAGATGCCAAGCAATGCCGTTTTTGCGACCCCTTCCGTGCCTTCGGCCCATGGGGATGACGATTGGGATCTTGAAGCGCCCGCCCCAGCTGCGGCGCCAGCTTCCGCCCCGGTCAGCGCCAGCACAGAGGGGAATGCCGCCAAGGATTTGTGGCAGGATTTCTAGACCCGGGCTTCATCTTTCTGAAAATTTTCCGGGGGAGTCTCCCTCTAGGGAAGGCGGGGGCAGCGCCCCCTCCGTGAGCCAAAAGAAGACCAAGAACGAAAAAAGCGCCCGGCAGACCTGCCGGGCGCTTTTTGTTTCCTTTTAGTCGCGAGACCTTAGCCGATAATGGCGTTCAAGGTCGCAGAGGGGCGCATCACTTTGGCTTTCAGCGCCACGCTTGGGCGGAAATAGCCGCCGATATCGGCAGCAGGACCCTGGGCCGCTGCCAGCTCGGCCAGGATGGCTTCTTCACCCTCGACCAGCGCTTTGGCGACAGGCGCGAACTCCGCCGCCAGATCGGCATCATCGGCTTGTGCTGCCAAGGCTTCGGCCCAGAAACGGGCAAACCAGTAGTGGCTGTCACGGTTGTCGGGCTCGCCCACCTTGCGCGAAGGCGATTTGTTCTGGTCCAGAATGCCTTGGGTTGCCACTTCGGCAGCCGCGCCCAGCACGCCAGCCTTGGCGTTGCCTTTGCTGTCGGCCAGGAAGTTCAGGCTTTCCCCCAGGGCGCAGAACTCACCCATTGAATCCCAGCGCAGGTGGTTTTGCTCAACCAGCTGCTGCACGTGTTTGGGTGCCGAGCCACCAGCACCAGTTTCAAACAAACCGCCGCCTTTCATCAGTTTCACGATCGACAACATCTTGGCCGAGGTGCCCAGCTCGAGGATCGGGAACAGATCGGTCAGATAGTCACGCAGCACGTTGCCGGTGATGGCGATGCTGTCCTGACCTGCGGTGATGGTCTTCAGCGATTGCGCGGTGGCTTCGCGTGGGGCCATGATCTGGAACAGATCGGCTTTGCCAGCCGCCTCCAGCGCGGGCTGAACATATTTGATCAGCTCGGCGTCATGGGCGCGGTTTGCGTCCAGCCAGAAGATTGCTTCCGAGCCGGTCAGACGCTGACGGTCCAAGGCCAGTTCGATCCAGTTCTCGATGGGAGCTTGTTTGGCGGTGCAAGAACGCCAGATGTCGCCTGCCTCTACCTCATGGCTGTGCAGGGTTTCACCATTGGCCAGAACCACGCGGATGGTGCCATCTGCAGGGGCTTCAAAGGTGGTCGGGTGGCTGCCGTATTCTTCGGCCTTCTGTGCCATCAGACCGACGTTGGCAACGGAACCCGCAGTGGTCACGTCCAGCGCGCCATTGGCTTTGAAGAAGTTGATGGTCTCATCATAGATGGTGGCATAGCAGCGATCAGGGATGACGCAGTTGGTGTCGCCCTTGTTGCCTGCTGCATCCCAGCCTTTGCCGCCGGCGCGGATCACGGCCGGCATCGAGGCGTCGATGATCACATCAGAAGGCACGTGCAGGTTGGTGATGCCCTTGTCACTGTCCACCATATACATGGCGGGACGCTCGGCGGTGACGGCCTCGATCGCTGCCATGATATCGGCATTGCCAGCCACGCGGTCCAGCAGATCGCCCATGCCGGAGTTTGCATTGACACCCAGCGCGTCCATCTCAGCGCCGAACTTGTCGAACACAGGGGCCAGCCAGGCTTTGACCGCATGGCCAAAGATGATCGGGTCGGAGACCTTCATCATGGTGGCCTTCATATGCAGCGAGAACATGGTGCCGTCGGATTTGGTGTCCTCGATAGCTTCGGCCAGGAAGGCACCCAGAGCTTTGGCGGACATGAAGGTTGCATCCGCAACGGTGCCAGCCTCCAAAGGCCAGCCGTCTTTCAGCACGGAAACCGAACCATCTTTGCCGACGAATTCGATCTTGGCATTGCCCGCCTGGGCCGGCGCGATAGTTGCGGAGACTTCATTGGCATAGAAGTCATTGCCGGGCATCGACGAGACTTTGGTCTTGCTGTCAGCCACCCAAGCGCCCATCGAGTGCGGGTTGTTCTGGGCGTAGTTCTTGACCGCACGGGCAGCACGGCGATCCGAGTTGCCTTCGCGCAGAACGGGGTTTACCGCAGAGCCTTTCAAACCGTCATACCGCGCACGGGCGTCTTTTTCCGCCTCCGTTGCGGGCTCTTCGGGATAGGACGGGATGTCATAGCCCTGGGCCTGCAGCTCTTCGATGGCGGCCACCAGCTGGGGCACCGAAGCCGAGATATTGGGCAGCTTGATGACATTGGCATCTGGGGTTTTGACCAGTTTGCCCAGTTCAGCGAGATCGTCTGTCTGGCGCTGGTCTTCGTTCAGCTTTTCAGGGAAGGCGGCAATGATGCGACCGGCCAGGGAAATATCCTTGGTTCCAACGCTGACATCGGCAGCAGCAGCGAACTTGCGGATGATCGGCAGAAAGGACGCCGAGGCCAGCTCGGGGGCTTCGTCTACGATGGTATACAGAATGTCGGGGTTTGATTTTTCTGTCATGTTTCTCAACCTTTCAGCGATAACGGAAGCTTTGGTGACTGTAATGTAGCTGCACTACATCTCATGTAAGAGACGGAACGGACCAGGCGCCGAGTTTAGAGTCCGGGCAGGGGCCATTTAGGCCCTCATGTAGAGCAGGAGCGCGGATGGTGCAATCATTAGGATGCGAATTTTGCTTCGGCAGATTGACGCGGTGACGCAAATTTATGCACTTGTGCGCGTCTTGTTGCTCCTTTTGGTGCCTGGCCCAATCCTTTTGCGCGGCATGACCTACCTCTTTTGCGTTGCGAAACTGCGCGAAGGGGTGCTCGCAATTTTAGGAAAATTTTAACTATCCTAGTTGGACAGGAGGCAGTGAGACCTCCGCTGCCAGGGAGTCATTTTATGACAGGGATCGCGCCAAAATCTAACCTTTTGATCTATGCTCCGGTGCCGCTGCATCTTTTTGAGGGGGCGCTCTATATTGAACGCCAGGCGGTAAACGGGCTGCATCTTTGGGCGCGCCATTTTGATCAGGTCACAGTGATGATGCCCGTCAGTGCGACAGCGCCAGCGGCGGGCTGGGTGCCATTGATCGAGCACCAGCAAGATTTGCTACGGGTTCACATTGAACCGCTGCCCATGGCCTACCGGCCGGATCAGTTTCTGCGGGCCTTGCCACAGACCCTAAAGCGGATCCGCGCGCTGATTTCCCAGGCCGATTATCTGAGCTTTGCAATTGGCGGGTTGTTTGGGGACTGGGGCGCGGTGTCCTGCCTTGCGGCGCATCAGATGCAGCGCCCCTATGCGGTCTGGACGGATCGAGTCGAATCCGAAGTCATGCGTCAGTCACAAGAACGCCCCCGCGACAAAGCGCTGGACCAGACAACCTGGCGCAGCCGTCTGCGGGGGAAGCTGTATCACCGTCCCATGGCCTGGCTGGAACAGGTGGTGATCGAACGGGCGGCGTTGGGGCTCTTCCACGGGGCCGAGACCTTTCAGGCCTATCATGGGATGTGTCGCAACCCACAGCTGGTGCATGACATCCACATTGCCGAAGAGGATCATATCAGTGACCAGGCTCTGGCGGACAAAGTCGCTGATGTTGGCGGCAATCGGCCTCTGCGGCTGATCTACACGGGCCGGGCCGAGGCGATGAAGGGGCCGATCGACTGGACCACGGTGCTAGAGCGGCTGAATGTGCTGGGCGTCGAGTTTGAGGCCAGCTGGCTGGGCGCAGGGGAGGCGCTGCCGCAGATGCAGGCGCGTATCAAACGGGCGGGATTGTCCGAGAAGGTCCATTTTGCCGGTTTTGTTGAGGATCACGCGGCGGTGCTGCACGCGTTGCGACAGGCCGATCTCTTCTTGTTTTGCCACAAGACGCCCGAGTCGCCGCGCTGTCTGATTGAGGCCCTGACCAGCGGGACGCCAATTCTGGGCTATGAGGGGGCCTTTGCGCGGGATCTGATTTCGGGTCAGGGCGGTGGGGTTCTGGTGCCACGTGGCGATACCGAGGCCCTGGCGCATGAGATTTCCGAGCTGAACGCAAACCGCAGCAGGCTGGCCAAAACCATCGTAAAGGCCCGTGCTGACGGGTTGCCCTTTAGCGACGCCCAGGTCTTTGCGCATCGCGCCGGGCTGATTGCGCGCCACTTGCCGGTTGGCCCATCGCAGCAAGGAAAGCGGTCTCAGCCCCTTTTGCGGCCCGGGTGGGATGCCGCTAGAAACTGAGTTGCGCAGCGGGGGCATTCGCCCCCGTCCGGCTTTGAGGTGGGATATTATTGGCGCCAGTTCAGCACGCGCCGCTCGATCAGTCCGATTGTAGCGCTTAGGGTAACCCCTAGCATGGACAGGATAGCAACCCCGGCAAACAGGCGTTCCAGATCATAGAGCGATCCGGCCTCCAGAATATAGGCGCCAATGCCGTATTCCGCCCCCAGCATCTCAGCGGCAACCAGCAGGATGATGGCAATTGCCAGGCTGATGCGCAGGCCCGACAGGATGCCGGGCATGGCACCAGGCAAAACAATTTTGCGCACAATCGAGATCCACGACAGGTTGAAACTCTGCCCCATACGGATCAGGCTGCGGTCAACATTGTCCACCGCGCCATAGGTGGCGACCACTGTTGGGGTAAAGGTGCCAAAGGCGATCAGGGCATATTTTGAACCCTCATCAATCCCGAACCAGATTACAAATAGCGGCAAGAGCGCGATTTTGGGGATTGGAAAAAGCGCTGCAGTCAGCGGTACTAGTCCGGCGCGCACATAGGAAAACAACCCGATCAAAACCCCGGTTGCCACGCCTAGGCTGGCGCCTATCAGAGCGCCCACAAACAACCGGGTCAGAGAGACGCTCAGATGCGCCCAGAGCAGTCCTGAAGCATAGAGTTCGCCAAAGGTTTTGAGCACATCACTGGGCAGCGGCAGGGTCAGTGGCGAGATCCAGCCCTGACGGGTGCCAAGCTCGGCCAGCGTCAACAGCAGGGCAAAGACCACAACACCGATCCAGCGATGGCTGGCCGGGGCAAAGCCACCTCCACGAAAGGTGACCTGACGGGCCTGGGGCTGGGGTGTATTGGCGGGCTTTGACGACAGGTCAGACATGAACCAGCTCCGCATCTGCAGCCCGCGCTTCTTCGCGCATCAAGTGCCATAGGTATTTCTGTTTCTCTTCCAAGGCGCTGTCGCCATAGTGACGTTGGTCCAATGGGGTTTCCAGATGCACCACTTCGCGGATCTCTCCGGGGCGGCGCGACATCACTACGATGGAATGGCCCAGGCGGACGGCCTCGGCCAGATTGTGGGTGACATAGACCGCGGTAAAGGGGGTTCGGCTCCAGAGGCTGACCAGATCATCCATCAGCAATTCCCGGGTCTGACTGTCCAGCGCCGAAAGCGGCTCGTCCATCAGCATCACGGCGGGGTTCACCGCCAGAGCTCGGGCAATGGCCACTCGTTGCTTCATCCCTCCCGACAGCTGCTTTGGCAGGGCCTTGTGAAACTCGCTGAGTTTGGTGCGGGTCAGAACATCGGCAATGATCGCCTCGGCGCGTGGTCCGCGAATGCCCTGGTCCTCCAGCACCAATGAGATATTGCCCCGCACCGAGCGCCAGGGCAGCAGGGCAAAATCCTGAAAGATATAGGTGAGCGGATTCAGACAATCCGCAGGCGGGCTGCCGATTTGTAGCACCTCACCCCGGGTTGGTTTCTCCAGCCCGCCGATAAAGCGCAGCAGGGTGGATTTTCCGCAGCCCGAGGGGCCGACAATGCAGACAATCTTGCCCGAAGGAATGTCTAGAGAGATGTCGCGGAGCACCTCAAAATCATCATAGGAATGGCTGACACCGGAAAGGCGAATATCCATGCAGCTGGGCTCCGAAACTGTAAGAGTAGAATGTGATGTCCGGGGCGAGACTAGCGCCCGCCCCGGGTAAAGGATGCCCCCGTCGGTGGCGGGGCGTTAACCCAGTGTCTGCACGTAGCTTGGGTCGATCACGGTTTCCAGGCTGATGCTCTGATCGACCAGACCTTCAGCCTGGAACCAGCTCAGCTGATCCTGCAGCGAGGCGGTGTTCATCGCCGCGCCCTCATTCAGACGCATGGTGCCATTGATGATGGATTTGGCCGCCTTCTCGCGTGGGCGATCCGCATAGACATATTTGTGGATCAGATCGACCAGCTCCTGAACGCCTTCATCCCCCTGGGCCTTGTCGATCATGGTGCTGTTATAATCGCTCACGCCTTTGGAGTAGCCTGCCAGGAAATCACGGGTCATCTGCTGTTCGTCACTGGCATTCTTGGCTGAGGTAAAGACCGTGGTGACCTGATAGTCAGCCAGATAGTCCGAGACATTGCCGATGATATGTACCTTGCCCGATCCGGCCAGGGGTTTGGCGAGATGCGGTACGATGGACCAGGCGTCGATCTGGCCGGACTTCAGCGCACCGATGATGGCGCCGACCTTTTGCAGGGGCTTGAACTTCAGCTCGATTCCTTCGGCCTCCGCCATCTTGGAGCCCATGTAGTGGAAAGATGAGCCCGCAGAGGTGATGCCGTAGCTCTTTCCTCCCAGCAGTGCCGGGGTGGTCACACCAGCCTGATAGGCCGCGTCTGACACCAGGAATTTCTGCCCGTCGATGCCTTTTTCTTCGGACAGGGCGCCACCGATCACCTTGACCGCGCCTTTGTCGGCCAGGGAAACCAACCCGCCAGACATGGCGGTGACGGCATAGTCCACATCGCCCGAGGCAATGGCCACGGCCATCGGGGTGGCGGCCTGGAAGAATTTGAATTCTACATCCATGCCCGCTTCGGCAAAGTAACCGCGCTCAAAGCCGATGAAGCTGCCGGAGTGGCTGGTGAAACGCAGCGCACCCACAGTGATTTTGCGGTTTGAGGCCAGGGCTGGGCTCGCCAGTCCGGCAGCGGTAGCGCTGCCGCCCAATAGGGCCAAGGCCTTGCGGCGGGTAAATGTGGTCATGATCGTTCCTCCCTGGTGATTAATCTGGCCTGATCCTTATGTTTCAGGCTTTCAATTCCGTTGTTATCAATCGCGCCAGCCCGGCGAGCGCCGCATCAGTGTTGCGGTCCAAAACCGCCGTGAGCAGGGCCTGATGTTGCTGGGCGCGGTCTTGAAAATCCAGCCTCCCTTCGCGCAGCAGCGCCAGCCGGAACCGGCGGGACTGGTCGTAGAATTTCTGCTGCGTGTCCAGTAATCGCGGCGAGCCAGAGGCCTCACATAGACTATAGGAGAAGGCGCGGCAGGCATTGTCCCACTCGAGTGCCGCCAGATCGCTGAGATCATTCTGCACAGTGGTTTCGCAATGGCGCATGGCATGATGCGCGGCCAGAACTCGGCCCTCCCAAGCGACATCGCCCAACGTGAGTGCTTTTTCCAATGCCATCTTTTCGACCTGTAGACGCATGAACAGGATATCCTGCAGGTCCGCCTCAGTCGCAGAGGTGACGCGGAAGCCGCGCTGGGCGGTGGCCGCTACCAGACCCTCGGCGCTGAGCAGGCGCAGGGTTTCGCGCATGGAGTGATTGGAACCGCCATAGCGTTGACGCAGAGCGTTCAGTTTCAGCTTTTCATCGGGTTTGAGCAGGCCAAAGGAAATATCGCGGCGCAAAACAGAAGCGAGCATGGCCACGACTGTTTCATCCTCATTTTGCTTTGAACCAAAGAGCATTTGAACCCGATTTTTAAAAATGTTGGATATTTTTGACCCAAGAGGCACAGCGAGTCAATTGCATGTTTTCCTCTCTGCCTTTCTGCGGGCCTTTGGCCGCAGTCGCGTTGACCCCTGGCTTTGGCTCTGCCACTCATGGCGGGACTAGCCTGACACCAGCGGAGCCGAGATGACCCCCTTTCGCTTTCTTCACAGCTCGGATCTTCATCTGGGCAAACGCTTTGGCCAGATGCCGGAAGAGGTGAGGGCGGATTTGCAGCAGGCGCGCAGCCAGGTGATTGCGCGGCTGGCACAGGCCGCTCAGGAACACGGGGTCCAGCATCTGTTGATCGCGGGCGATATGTTTGACACTGAAACGCCTTCCGACCGGGTGCAACGCCAGGCGCTGACAGCGATGGGGGCGGCTGCCGAGCAGCAATGGTGGATCATTCCCGGCAATCACGACAGTGCCGCAGCAGAGACCCTTTGGAGCAATTTGGCGGGTCATGCGGCTGAAAATACCCATCTTTTGATGCATCCCGATCCGGTGGAAATGGCATCGGGCGTGCATCTGTTACCGGCGCCCTGCCGTCACCGATTTGCCGGGCAGGATCTGACGGCTTGGATGGATGGTTGCGCGACCCCGGCTGGAGACCTGCGCATTGGCTTGGCCCATGGCGGGGTGCTCGATTTTGGCAGCGATGAGGCCGGGGGCGAGGTAATCTCTCCCAATCGGGCCAGCGCGGCCGGGCTGGACTATCTGGCGCTGGGGGACTGGCACGGGACCTTTACGCTGAATGCGCGCAGCCGGTACAGCGGCACCCCCGAGGCCGATCGGTTCAAACATGCTGGGCGTGGCCAATGCCTGTTGGTCGAGCTGACCGCGCCGGGTCAGCCGCCAGAGGTCACGCCACTTGAAATCGGCGCCTATCATTGGCAGGAACAGGCTCTGCAGCTCACCCCGGCCAGCGATGCTGCCAGCGATTTGCTGGCGGTTTTGCCTGCGGATCGGGCGCAGTGGCATCAACATCTGATGCGGCTGCGGGCCGAGGGCTGGGTCACCGCGCCGCAACGCCTGGCGCTGGAAGAGGCGGTGGCGCGGGTGGCGCCAGAGTTCTGTCATTTCATTTTAGAGACTGCGGGGCTGCGCGGCGAATACCAGCTTTCAGATCTGGACCTCATCGCCACCAATGGCGCCCTGCGGGTTGCTGCCGAAGAACTGATGCAGGCCTGCGAAGATGATCGACAGGCTCAGAGCACGCGCGATATTGCCTCGGCGGCCCTGAACCGGTTGTTTGCCTATGCGCAGGACAGCGCAGGGGCCGCGGAGGGGCGCGCATGAAGATCTGCGCCATCCGTCTGGAAAACGTCCGCCGCTTTGCGGACCCGGTCGAAATCACCGGCATTGGTTCAGGGCTCAACGTCCTGGCCGCCCCAAATGAGCAGGGGAAATCCACGATATTTGACGCTCTGCACGCAGCTTTTTTCAAGGATGCTAAATCCTGGGACAAGGATATCCGCGCTTTGGCCCCCCGCGCCGGTGGCGAACCGCGCGTCGAGGTGGAGATCGAACTGGAGGGGCGGCCCTATCGCCTGGCCAAGCAGTTCCAGAAAGCCTCGGGCAAGGGAGAACTGCGGATTTGGCAGGGCGACAGTCTTTATTTGCAATCGGATGCGGCAGAGGCTTGGCTTCTATCCCTGATCAAATCCCCAAAGGCGGGCGGTCCGGCAGGGCTTCTTTGGGTGCGTCAGGGGTTGACCAACTTTGCCGATGCCAAAGAGACCCTGGCGGCGCGACAGGATTTGATGTCTTCGGTGGCGGGGGAGGTGGATAGCATCACAGGTGGCCAGCGTATGGATGCGATCCGGCGAGATGTGCGCCAATCCCTTGACCGCTTGGTGACCCTGCGTGGTGCCAAAAAAGGGGGTCCATTGGAACAGGCGATGACCGAGCTGGCGGAGCTGACGGCGCGCGAAGAGGAGCTTGCCGTCAAGGTGCGGGAGTTGCGTGGGCAGCTGGATCAGCGCCAGAATCTGCGACGGGCTCTGGCGGATCTGCAGGAACCCGAAGCCCAGCAGGCGCTGGAGCAGCGGCTACGCCAGACCCTGCAAGAGCTCCAGGCTGCTGAAACCTATCAGGAAAAGCTAAATGCGGCCGAGCAGGCCTTGCAAAACGCTACCTTGCTATTGGACAATCACGATGCGGCCCTGGCCGGGTTTCTGGCCCGGTGCACAGATCACCGCGAGGCAGCGCAGGCCCGAGATGAGGCCGCGGCGGGACTCGACCAGTGCGGCAAGGCACATCTGCCTGCCCAGGCCCAGTTGACGGCGGCGGAGCGGGGCCTGGCCGAGGCCAAATCTGCCACTCAGACGGCAGAGGCGCGGTTGGCTCAGCTGCAGCGGGCCGAGCGTCTGGTCCGGGCCGCTGGCCAGCGGAAGTCTTTGCAAAAGACCCTGCAACAGGCGCGCGACCACATGCAGCAGATCGCGGGATTAAAGGAGCAGGCAGAACAGGGGCCCGATAGGGCTGAGTTGGAACAGCTCGAGACCGCCCGCGAGGCACTGGCGCTGGCAAGTCAGGCGCAGCAGCTGAGCGCCTTTTCTTTGACGGTGCGTTATGAACCGGGCCGCGAGGGAGAATTGACCTTGGATGGCGTCCCCTTGGCGGGGGAGACGCGGGTTCCCTTGCCTCAGGGGGGCAGTCTTGTTGCGCCGGGCTTGGGGCGTATTGAACTAAGCCCCGGTGCCGGAGCGGGAAGCGCGCAGCTGGATCAGGCGCAGCAGGACCTGAACCTCGCGCTGGAAGTGGCGAAATGCTCCAGCGTTGATGAGGCGCGGCGACGCTATCAGTCCGGCCAGGAAGCGCGCATCCGTCGGGAAGAGGCGGAAACGCAGTTGCGGCAGCTGGCCCCCGAAGGCGTGCTGGCTTTGATGCAACGTCTTGATGCTTTGCCAGCCGAAGAAGCCGACCCCAAAGGTCTGCCCGTGGAGGATACCCTGGAACAGCTTGAAGCGGCGGTCTTTGCGCGGCGCGCTGAAATGGATCTGGCTGCGGCGGCAGTGGAGCAGGCGCGCGCAAACGAAGCGCACCATCGGCTGGAACTGGAAGGCGCCCGGGTCAGCCATCAGGCGGCTCTTCAGCGCCTGGAACGGGCCGAGGCTGCCCTGGCGGGTCAGGGGGATACCACCGAGAAGCAAACGGAATTTCAGCAGCGCCAAGAGGCGTTGCGCCAGGATCTGGCTGCGCACAAGGCCGGGTATCTCGCCCTGCAGCAGGAGGCTCCGGATCTTGACATGGCGCGGGCCAGGGCCGTGCGGGCCAAATCGGAACAGGCGGCAACCCGCGCCGCCATTCAGACCCATCAGCGTGATTTGGCGGTGCTGGACAGCCGGATTGCCACGACCGCTGGAATGGCCGTCGAGGAAGAGCTGGCGGAGGTGCGCGATCAGGTGATTGCTGCGCAAAAGCGTCTGACGGCTGTGGAGTTTGAAGTCTCGGTTCTGCAGCGGTTGGATCAGGCGCTGGAACAGGCGCGCAGTGCCGCTCAGGAGGCCTATATCGGCCCGGTCCTACAAGAGCTGCAACCGTTGCTACGGCTGCTTTGGCCAGAGGCCCGTCTGGGGTTGGATGCTGGTCAGGTGCTGCCGGATCAGCTGATGCGGGCCGGGCAGGAGGAGAGTTTTGACAGCCTGTCCGGTGGCACACAGGAACAGATCGCCCTGCTGGTGCGTCTGGCCTTTGCGCGGCTTTTGGCGCGGGGCGGGCAATCGGCGCCGATCATTCTGGATGATGCAATTGTCTATACGGATGATGCTCGCATTGAGAAGATTTTTGATGCCTTGACCCTGCAGGCTGATGAGATGCAGATCCTGGTCTTCACCTGTCGGCAAAAGAGCTTTCGGGCCCTTGGCGGAACCCAGCTCAGCATTCGTCCTATCGCAGCTGCGGGCTGATCTGGAAACGGCTCTACTCGTCGGCAGGTTATTGAAAATACGATCAGGTTCAGTCGCGGATCTCTTCCGGCATTACCCCCCAAAGTTTGCCCTTGGGCGCCCAGCCGCTATAGCCACCAACCGTGACTTCACACCAGGTGGGGGCGCATTCGCCCAGACGCGCCACAACGCCATACTCCAGGGCGGCCGTCACCGGTGACTGTTCGCTGGCCTGGGCGTGCAGGGTCAGCATATCTTCCTGGATCAGCACCGTTCGGGCCCCAGAGAGCAGTGCATAATGCACCCAGCCACCTGCGCCGTCCTGATCGCGCACCCGGCGCCAGTGGCCGAATTCCGCAGTAATCTCCAGCGGCATGCCCCGGCGTTTGAACACCCAATCGATGCGATGTGACAGCGATGGGCCACGGCGGACATTGCCCTCGGCGGCTTTCATCGAAACATAGCGGGGCAGGGGCAGATTGGTCACGGGGCCGCGCTCCGAGGCCGCAGCAAAGGAAGCCAAAGGGCCACAGCTCACCACCGCACAAAGCGCCAGCCGAGCGCCACGCTGTTGGAAGAATCTTTTTATCACTGCCTGCTCACTTCTGCTCGTGGTTCAGCCTGCCAAATCTTTACCCGAAATCCTGGCCGGTTCTTTCCCCATAAGGGCAAAAAGCCGCGTCTCTTGCTTCGGTTCTGGCGGATCGGTTCTTGTGCCCGGTTCCGTCCTGCGCCACCATGCCACCAAGGAAGAAGAGATGAAAAGCCAGGGGAGAGCAAAAGTGGCAAGAGAACGTCTGAGTGTTGTTGTTACGCGACGGTTGCCAGAGCCGGTAGAGACACGGCTGAGCGAGCTGTTCGATGTGACGCTGCGCAGCGATGATACGCCGATGAGCCGCCAGGAACTGGCGGCTGCCATGAAAGAGGCAGATGTGCTGGTGCCAACGGTGACCGACAGTATTGATGCTGCGCTGTTGGGGCAGGCAGGAGAAAAGCTAAAGCTGATCGCCAACTATGGTGCCGGGGTGGATCATATTGACGTTGCCACCGCCCGTCAGCGGGGCATTCTGGTGTCCAATACGCCAGGCGTGCTGACTGATGATACCGCCGATATGGCCATGGCGTTGATCATGGCCGTAGTGCGTCGCATTCCCGAAGGGTTGGCCGTGATGCAAAAGGGCGACTGGCAGGGCTGGGCTCCTACCGCCATGCTGGGGGGGCGACTGGCTGGACGCCGCCTGGGTATCCTAGGTATGGGGCAGATTGGTCAGGCGGTGGCCCGGCGTGCGCGCGCTTTTGGCATGCAGATCCACTATAACAATCGCCGCCGCCTACGCCCCGAAGTTGAATCTGAGCTGGAGGCTACCTATTGGGAAAGCCTCGACCAAATGGTGGCACGCATGGATGTGATCTCGGTCAATTGCCCCTCGACGCCTTCGACCTTTCATTTGCTAAATGCACGTCGGTTGAAGCTGATGAAACCCTCGGCAGTGGTGGTGAATACCTCGCGCGGGGAGGTGATTGATGAACATGCGCTTACCCGGATGCTGCGCAACAATGAAGTCGCTGGCGCTGGGTTGGATGTCTATGAAAACGGCACCGATATCAATCCACGTTTGCGCGAGTTGCCAAATGTGGTACTGCTACCCCATATGGGTTCTGCAACCCTGGAGGGGCGGATCGAGATGGGCGAAAAAGTCTTGTTGAATATCAAGACTTTCGAGGATGGTCACCGGCCTCCTGATCAGGTGGTTCTCGCCATGTTGTAAGGATCTGAACTGCAACTTTTAGCTGTGTTTGGAGATTTCATGAGATCTGTTCTACTGACCTGCCTGGCGCTTTCGGCATCCGCTGCCACGGCGCAGGAAGCTGCGGATGCTGTAGCCCCTGAGGGGCAGAGCGCTGCCGGGATCACTGCCATCTCTGAGGCGGTTGCCACGTCTTTTGCCGCCCGCGACGCCGGGCAGGTGGTTGAGGCCGAGAACTGGATGATTGCAGCTGCCAATCCCTATGCGGTTGAGGCCGGGGCTGGGATCCTGCGCCAGGGCGGCACCGCTGCGGATGCCATGGTGGCGGTGCAGACCGTTCTGGGGCTGGTCGAGCCGCAGTCCTCTGGTCTGGGCGGCGGGGCGTTTTTGGTTTGGTTTGATGCTAAAACCGGCGAAGTCACCACGCTGGACGCGCGTGAAACCGCGCCTTTGGCGGCAACGCCACGGCTGTTTCAGGACGAGACAGGCGCGCCTTTGAAATTCTTTGACGCGGTGGTTGGCGGCCGCTCGGTGGGGACACCTGGAACCCCGGCCTTGCTAGAGGCGGCGCATCGCAAATGGGGGCAGGCGAACTGGGCCTCGCTGTTTGACGCAGGGATCGCCCTGGCGGAAGAGGGCTTTGAGGTTTCGCCGCGCATGGCGGGCGCGATTGCGCGCGATGCTGATCGACTGGGGCGCTTTGCGGCCACGGCGGACTACTTCCTGCCTGGCGGCTCGCCCTTGGCCGCAGGAGATCTGCTGACAAACACGGACTATGCCGAGGTGCTGCGCACCCTGGCCGAGAAGGGGGGCGAGGGGTTCTACACTGGGCCAATCGCGGCGGATATTGTGCGCACGGTGCAGACTGCTGCGGGCAATCCCGGTGTGCTTTCAGCAATTGACTTGGCGCTCTACGAGGTCAAGGAACGCCGGGCGAGCTGCGCCAGCTATCGCTCTTTTGAGGTCTGCGGCATGGGTCCGCCCTCTTCGGGGGCGCTGACCGTGGGACAGATCCTGGGCATGTTGGGCGGCTATGATCTGGCCGCGCTGGGGGCCGATAACCCTGAGGCCTGGCGGCTGATCGGGGATGCCTCGCGGCTCGCCTTTGCCGACCGGGGACGCTACATGGCCGACAGCGATTTTGTGCCGGTGCCAGCCAAGGGGCTGGTTGATCCCGGCTATCTGGCTGAACGGGGAGCGCTGCTGGCCGGCGATGGCGCGTTGGCTGAAGTGGCGCCCGGTAAGCCGGAGTTTGATCACGCAGGGCTGTCGCCGCGTTGGGCCGAGGATGACTCGATCGAATTTCCCTCGACCTCGCATATCTCGATTGTCGATCAATATGGCAATGTCCTGTCGATGACCACGACCATCGAAAACGGCTTTGGTTCGCGATTGATGAGCAACGGTTTCCTGCTCAACAATGAGCTGACCGATTTCTCTTTCCGCAGCCACCGCGACGGGGTGCCGATTGCCAATCGGCTAGAGCCGGGCAAACGCCCCCGGTCTTCGATGGCTCCCACAATTGTGTTGCAGGAGGGTAAGCCGGTGCTGGCCATCGGCTCTCCGGGCGGCAGCCGTATCATTGGCTATGTGGCAACCGCCATCATTGCCTGGGCCGACTGGGGACTGAATGTGCAGCAGGCTCTGTCGCTGCCCCATGCGGTGAACCGCTTTGGCACCTATGATCTGGAGGCTGGAACTGCCGCAGCAGAGATGGAGGCCGCCCTGACCGAAAGCGGGTATGAGGTTAATATCCGTGATCTGAACTCGGGTCTGCATGCCATTGAAATTGGTGCAACGCTCAAGGGCGGAGCCGACCCGCGTCGTGAGGGCATCGCGCTGGGGGAGTGAACCGCCAGGGCGGCTTGGGGGACCTCCGGACGTCGGGGGCTAAACCCTGGGAGCAGTCCGGAGGGTGAAAAGAGCGGGGCGGAGGCGGAGCTTGCCTGCGCCCCTTTTTTGCGCAATAAGAACTGCGTGTTGTCATGACAACACGAGGGGAGCGACGGCGCCGGGTGGCGTCGGGAAAACAAGAGGAACAAGACATGGTGCAAGCAACCGCATTGCCGCGAAATGAGGCCGGAATTGAAGCTGCTATTGGGGTGCTGAAGCAGCGGTTTGGCGATCAGCTGCAGACTGGGCAGGCGATCCGCGAGCAACATGGCCATACCACCACCTGGATCAATACCCAGGCGCCAGATGCCGTGGTTTTCCCGACCTCGACCGAAGAGGTGGCGAGTATCGTCAAGACCTGCGCCAAATATGGCGTGCCGGTTATTCCCTTTGGCACCGGCACTTCGCTGGAGGGCCATGTCAATGCGCCCGCTGGTGGGATCTGTGTCGACATGATGCGGATGGATCAGATCCTGAAGGTCAACGCCGAGGATCTGGATGTGGTGGTGCAGCCCGGTGTGACCCGTGAACAGCTCAACACTTTCCTGCGCGATCAGGGCCTGTTCTTTCCGATTGATCCCGGTGCCAATGCCTCGTTGGGGGGGATGGCCGCGACGCGGGCCTCAGGCACCAATGCGGTGCGCTATGGCACCATGAAGGACAATGTGCTGGCACTGGAGGTGGTGATGGCCGATGGCGAAGTGATCCGCACCGCGCAGCGCGCCAAAAAATCCTCGGCTGGCTATGACCTTACCCGATTGATGGTGGGCTCGGAGGGCACGCTGGGTCTGATGACAGAAATCACCCTGCGTCTGCAGGGGATCCCCGAGGCGATCCGCTCAGCGCGCTGTTCCTTCCGCAGCGTTGATGATGCCTGCCGCGCAGTGATGATGACCATTCAATATGGTATTCCCGTCGCCCGCATGGAGCTGCTGGACGAGATGAGCGTCAAGGCGGCCAACAGCTATTCCAATTTGTCACTGCCCGAAACGCCGTTGCTGCTGCTGGAGTTCCACGGCTCGGATGCTGGCGTGTTGGAGCAGAGCGAGACCTTTGCCGCCATTGCGGATGAATTTGGGGGGTTTGACATTGAGGCGACCTCCTCGGCGGAGGAGCGCAACAAGCTGTGGCAGGCGCGCCATGACATGTATTGGGCCTGCATGCAGATCCGCCCCGGAACCAAGGGAATTTCAACCGATGTCTGCGTGCCGATCTCGAAACTGGCGGAATGCGTTGGCGCCACTCAAGCAAAGGCCGAAGAGCTGGGGCTGATTGCACCAGTGGTGGGCCATGTGGGGGATGGGAATTTCCACTCGCTGGTTCTGGTCGATATGGACAGCGCTGAAGAGCGCCGGAAAGCAGATGAATTTGTCAGCTGGCTCAATGATCTGGCGATCTCCTTGGAGGGGACCTGCACGGGCGAGCACGGTATCGGGCAGGGCAAGCGCCCCTACCTGCAAAAAGAATTGGGGGCCGCCACTCGCTATATGGCGGCGATCAAGGCCGCCCTTGATCCGGATGACATCCTCAACCCTGGCAAGATCCTCAGCGATCGAGGTTGAGGCCTGATCTCCCCGCTTCTGGCTTGTTCAGGTCCGGCGCGGGGTCACAATTTGCCCCCAATTGCCTGATAGCTTTGCCATCAAATGCTGGAGCAGTTTTGGGGTTGGGCAAATGTTTGTGCGAAAAGCCTTGGGAATTATGGTGCTTAGCACCCAGGCGGTGATTGCCGTCGACTACAATATGCAAAGTCAGAAAGCCGGGCTGGGGCCGGGCGAGCTGAGCATGAAGGACTATATGGCCCTCGTGCAAAAACGCTATGACCCAAAACCGGCTAGCCAAGTCGCGGAGGCTCTTCAGGAGAGTGTGCTTTGGCAACGAGTCACCGAGCTTGGAGGCCAAGAGGGGGCTGGTCTCTCGGGGGGGGAGGATCTGGCCGAAGCAGCGGGTCAAGCCCCGCAAGAGGCACCCGCCACGGTCTGTATTCGCCGCGGGACTGCGCTGGACTGCCAGTAACCGGATTGGAACAGGCGCATGAGAGCCTGGTGACCTGGCGGCATCTCAAGGTCGCAAGCAGGGCCGCTTCGCGCCAAAAGGTCGGTTTTGACTATATTTGCGTCGGATGGATTTAGCCCGGTTTCCCGGGCTTTGGGCATAACCGATGCAGAAACCGAGTCACTTGTTCCGGAGAACGGCCTCATGAAAACCCAAGTCAAAGCACTGGTCGTCGGCGGCGGCGCCGTTGGCACCTCGATTGCCTATCACCTTGCCAAAGCGGGCTGGGACGATGTCATGCTGATCGAGCGTGACGAGCTGACCTCCGGCTCCACCTGGCACGCAGCGGGCCTGCTGCCCCTGTTCAACATGTCCTTTGCGACAACCCATATCCACAAATACTCGGTCGATTTCTACAAGCAGTTGGAAGAAGAGACCGGTCTCAATGCGGGTTTTGCTGTGGTGGGTAACCTGCGCATGGCGCAGACAAAAGAGCGTATGGACGAATATATGCTCTATGCTTCGACAGCAGAAACCTGCGACGTCGACTATGAATGGCTGACCCCGGATCAGATCAAAGAGCGCTGGCCACTGATTGAAACTGGCGACCTGAAAGGCGCCATCTACCACACTGAGGATGGCTATATTAACCCCGCCGATGTGACCCAGGCCATGGCCAAGGGCGCCCGTCAGCGTGGCGTTGAAATCCACCGCAAAATGCAGGCGGATGCCTTCCATTGGACCGGCACCCATTGGGAAGTCACCTGCACCAAGATGATCGAAAAGGGTGGCAACCTCATTCCGTCTGACGAGCAGGTTGTGATCACCGCTGAACATGTCGTGACCGCCTCTGGCAATCACGCGCAGCGCACCGCCAAGATGCTGGGCATCAAGATGCCAGCGATCCCGGTCGAGCATACCTTCATTGTCATGGACAAAGATCCTGAGCTGGTCAAATGGCGGGAAGCAGGCAACCCTGAGCACCCCGTTGTGCGCGACGCTGACAACGAGTCTTATGCGCGCGAAGAGCGTGGCGGCTGGATCCTGGGCATCTATGAGCGCGGCGCCCCTGCGCAGTTTGCACATGGTGTTCCTGACAGCTTCCGCGCGGATCTGTTCCCGCTGGATCTGGACCGGATCGCGGAACAGTATATGGCGATGGCTGAGCGTGTGCCCTCCTGCGCCGAAAGCGGCCTCAAGGACGACTTCAACGGCCCAATCTGCTATACGCCTGATGGCAACCCGCTGGTTGGTCCGGCACCGGGTCTGCGCAACATGTGGCTGGCAGAGGGCTTCTCCTTTGGCATCACCGCCGCAGGCGGTACCGGCTACTACCTGGCGCAGATGATGGTGGACGGCGAAGCCGAGATCGACATGGCAAGCCTCGACCCCAAGCGGTATTCCTCTAACTGGATGACCACCGAGTTCGCGGCCCGCAAGAACGAAGAGTGCTACGAGCACGTCTATATTCTGCACCACCCGGACGAAGAGCGCCCCGCCGCGCGTCCGCTGCGCTGCTCGCCCGCCTTTGATCGTCAGAAAGAGCGCGGCGCGCAATTTGGCTGGGTCAATGGCTGGGAACGCCCCAACTACTTTGGCCCCAAAGATGCGCCAGAGAACTTTGACCACGACGCCCGCTCCTTCCGCCGTGGCGGCTGGTGGCAATATGCCGTGGATGAAGCCAAGGCGATCCGCGAAGGTGTTGGCCTGGTGGACGCAACCGCCTTTACCAAACATGTGGTCAAGGGGCCCGGTGCCACGCAGTTCCTCGACTGGTTCACCTGCAACAAACTGCCAAAGATTGGCCGCATCAACCTGACCTATGCGCTGACCTCGGCGGGCACCACCCGCACCGAATACACCATCGTGCGCAACGGTGAAAACAACTACTATCTGGTCTCGGCCGGGGCCTGGACCGAGTATGACGCGGATTTCCTGCGCAAGGCTGCCGAAGACAAGATGGAAGAGTTCGGCTACATCGAGATCCAGGATGTCACCACGCAGTGGGGGGTCTTTGCCATCGCCGGGCCAAAGTCTCGTGATGTGCTGAAAGAGGTGATCAACGACGCCGATCCGGAAACCGCACTATCCAACAAGCGTTTCCCCTGGCTCTCGGCCCGTCAGATCGAACTGGGCATGTGCCCGGTGAATGCAATTCGTGTGGCCTATACCGGTGAGCTGGGCTGGGAGCTGCATCACCCGATCGAAATGCAGAACTACCTGTTTGATCTGCTGGAAAAAGCGGGTGAAAAGCACGGCATGAAGCTGGTCGGCGCCCGGGCGCAAAACTGGCTGCGGATGGAGAAATCCTACCGTGCCTTTGGCACCGAGCTGGGCCGCGACGCGACCCCAGCCGAAGCCGATCTGCCACGCTTTATCGACCTGGAAAAAGACTTCCACGGCAAAGAGGCCATGGTTGAAACGGGTGTCCGGTTCAAATGCTGCACCCTGCTGATCGATGGTCCTGAGGATGCAGATCCATGGGGACGCGAAGCGATCTACGCCGAGGATGGCACAACCCGTCTGGGCCGCTTGACCTCGGGTGGGTACTCGGTTGCCTTCGAGAAATCGATTGGCATGGGGTATCTGAAGCCAGAGCAAGCCGTGGAAGGCACCAAGGTGAAGGTCAAGATGCAGGACAAGCTCTGGGATGCGGTTGTGACCTGCGACAGCCCCTATGACCCCAAGAATGAAACCATTCGTCAAAACGGCTAAGTTGGCCTGAAACAGAGACAATAAAGCCCCGGTCGTAAGACCGGGGCTTTTGTCATTTTGGGGAGGGGAACGCTGCGGGCAGGATCCCAACCCGCGCCCCCTACGACGCAGGTCAACAGGCAGATGCGTCAGCCGCCAGTCAACTCATCATAGCAGGTCAGCGCTCTTGCCGCATACATCATTGAGGGACCACCCCCCATTTGGATGGACATTGCCAGCACGTCAGAGACTTCTTCGCGGGTGGCTTCGGCCTTGATCAAGGCTTCGATATGCAAACCGATGCAATCGTCGCAGCGCATGGCAACCGCGATGCCCAGAGCCACGAACTCCTTTTGCTTAAAGTCGAGGACGCCATTTTCTCTTACGGTTTTCCCAAGCGCGCCAAAGGCCTTGGCTGTATCGGGAATGGTTTTGTTCAGGTTGCGCAGCCCCTGACGGGTGATGTCCAGTTTGCTTGACCAGTCCATTGGATGTCCTTCGATAAATATTCAATTTGCCGAAGGTGTATGGTGGCCAATCTGCCAAAGCCTTGATCTAGGTCATGCCATTCTGAAGGTGACGCAGCGCTCTTTGCTAGCCTTTGGACAGGACCAGGGCCAGATTGTTGGCGGGCGTCTCTATGACCTCTACAGGGCTGAGCCAGGCTTGCTCGGCCCAATCCAGAACATCAAAGTCATCCTTGTAGCCGATCTCTGGGTCATGTGCCTGCAGCGAGGCGTGAAAGCTTTGATCTCCGGGGCTGGTGAGCTCGCCGCCGCGCATGAAGGGGCCATAGATCAACAACCGCCCGCCGGGGGCCAGCGCCTGAGCGGCCTCCTGGATCAGGCACTGCGCTTCGGCTGTGCTGATCAGGTGCAGCAGGTTCGACAGCACGATCAGATCCTGCGGGGCCACCTGCGCGCCCCAGCCTGGGGCTGTGGCATCCAGCAGCTTGGCGGGTTGCACATTTGGCAGCGCCGCCTCTTCCATGTAGGCATTGATGCTGTGCAACCGGTCCTCTGCGGCCTCAGTAGGTTGCCAATTGTACTGGGGCAGGCGGTTGGCATAGCCCACCACATGCTGGCCGGTGCCACTGGCCAGTTCCAGCGCATGGCGGCCTGCCGACGGGGCAATCTGCTCCAGCAGATCACATAGGACATCAAGGTTGCGCGCGGCCGAAGGCGCAAAAAGCTTGCCTCCCTCAGGGTTGGCAATCGAGGCGGTGCCAGGAACGGAGCGGAGGGGCATCAGCGCAGCCTTTCTGGTGACAGGGCGGCCCGGCTGTCGGCATCCAGCTCGGAGCTGTGCCCGCCCAGAATATCCGCCAACAGGCGCGAGGCGGCTGGGGCTGTCTGAAATCCATAGCCCCCCTGCGCCGCACACCAGATGAAATCGGGCTGATCTGGGTCCGGTCCCAGGACGAGCGCGCCATCCGGCGAGAAGCTGCGTAGCCCGGCCCAGTTGCTCTCTACCCGGGTGACTGGGGTGGTGACCATCTCTTCATAACGCGCCAGTCCTTCGGCCAGGACCATGTCGTCGGCATAGGCGTCATGGGGGGCAACCAGATCTGCATCTGCGGGGGAGACCAGCAGCTTGCCGGCATCGGGTTTGGCGTACCAGCTCTCACCGACTCCCATCAGCATCGGCCATTTGGTGACGTCATGCCCGCCGGGCGCGGGCAGCCGTGCCATGGAGCGGCGTTTGGGCTGGATACCAATGGGGGCAACACCGGCCAGTGCCGCGATTTCATCCACCCAGGCCCCGGCAGCATTGACCAATTGTTTGGCAGCGTAGGTCTCGCCGCCTGCCTCGACCTGCCAGCCCTTGGCATCGTGGTGGATCGCCGTCACCTTTGCGCGGGTGATGACCTGACCGCCATTGCTGCGGGCAACCTTGGCAAAATCCTGAACCATGCGATCGGTGTCCAAATCCTGCGCTGCCTGATGCAGCCCGGCCAGGGTGACAGTCTTGGGGTTCAGGATTGGCACCAGTGCCTGCGCCTCAGCAGAGCTGATTTCCGCCAGGCCCAACTCTTTGAGGTCATCGCGAAACTGCGCCTCCTGATCAGGGCCCGAGATCAACATCAGCCCGCGCGGCGTCAGATAGCCGCCATTTGCACTATGGTGATACTCGGCACTGGCTTTGTTCAGGGCGACCACGGCAGGCGAGCCGTAGTTTTCCTCAAACATGGCCGCCGAGCGTCCCGAAGCATGATAGCCAAGCGCTTCTTCCATCTCCAATAGCACCACGTGTCCCAGCTCTGACAGGCGAGCGGCGGCGCTGGCCCCGGCGATGCCGCCGCCAATGATCAGAAAATCACATTTCATGCGCCGAGCTCCTGTTCTTCCAACCGGTCTGTTGCGGGGGCAGGGCGGGGGCTGAGGGCTGCGATCTCGTCATAAAGCGCCGCATCCATGCGAAACTCCAGCGCCGCCAATGAGGGGGCGATCTGTTCCACGGTACGTCCCGATATGATTGGCATCGGGGCACTGGGATGCGCTGCCGCCCAGGCCACCGCAAGTGTCGCAGGAGATACATCCAGGCGGCGCGCCAGGGAGCTGAGCCCCGTGGCGGTGTCATGCATCCAGGTCTGGCCATAGCGGCTGTTGTAGCGGGCATCCTCGCTGAGCCGCCCCTGACCGCCGACGGCGTATTTTCCGGTCAGCAATCCGCCGCCAAGGGGAGAATAGGGGGCAATGGCGATATTTTGATCGGTGCACATCGGCAGGATCTCGACCTCGGCCTGACGTTTCACCAGTGAATACATCGGCTGCAGGATATCCGTCGCAAACCCGAGATCAGCTCCCAGCATCTGCGCCTTCATCACCTGCCAGGCGGCAAAGTTTGACAGGCCGATGTAGCGAATATCCCCGGCCTCTTTGCGGGAGCCAAACCACGTGAGGGTTTCACGCAGATCGGTTTGGTCATCAAAGCGATGCAGATAAAGAATATCTATGAAGTCCAGCCCAAGCCGCTTGCGGCTGGTGTCAAACTGCGCCTGCATGTTCTCAGCCCCGGCGCCGCCCGTATAGCCAACCTTGCTGGCAATGATTAGCTTGTCCCGCTCACCTTTGATGAGGTTACCCAGGATCTCTTCGCTGCGGCCATCTGTATAGACCCAGGCGGTGTCAAAATGGGTGATGCCCGCCGCCCGGCAGGCGGCATAGATTTCGGCGGATTGTGCCGCATCCGCACGGCCACCAAACTGCATGGTGCCAAAGGCAAAGCGGCTGGCGGGGGTTCCATCGGGGCTGGTGAGCTTGCTGGTCATGGGCGAAACTTTGCATGAGAGCGGCCCGGGTAAAAGGACATTTTAAGAGGTGGAAGGAATTGTTTTACCACTTTTGTATAGGTTGAAGCGCAGAAGAGCGCTCTGCGAACTCACAAGCCTGTGCCAGAGTTGATCAGTACCATTTTTCGTGTTGGAGGGCCTATTTTGAACAACCCCGATTTACATCACATGGCGCATGGTCATGTGCCGGGCTACCTGCCTGGGGCCGATGGCAGTGATCCCCTGTTTACGGTCATGGCGGTTTTCACCATTGTGCTGATTATGGGCATTGGCGCCTTGTATTTCACGCTGCACGCCCTGCCAGAAAAGATGGCCCACACCGACAATCACATGCAGTTTCAGCTGATTGGCATTCTGTCGGTGATGGCCCTGTTCACCCATAACAACCTGTTTTGGGTTGCCGCCATTGTGATTGCCGCCTTCCGGATGCCTGACTTTTTGACCCCCATCCAATCAATCGCCAAATCTTTGAAGCGCTTGGAACCCGGCACAATCGGACCAGCGGAGATGCCTGCGCCTGCCGTACCCGACGCAGTGGCGAGCCACAGCCCCGTCTCAGCGCAAACAGAGGAGGGCTAACCAATGCTAGAACTGTTGATCTGCTCTCTTTTGACCGTGCTGCCTGACTATCTTTTTCGACGCTACCGACAGGGCAAACGGATCGGCCATGAAATCAATTTCTTCTCAGTCTGGTATGAGCTCCGCTTTGGCATCACCGCCTGTTTCGTGCTGACAGTCGCCTTGATCACCACGATTTTCTATTACCACCCGGCAACCACGCGGGTGGCCTCCTATTTCCGCACGGTCACGATCCTGCCCGAGGCGGGCGGGCGTGTGTCGGGAGTAAATGTTGTGAATAACCAATTTGTTCAGGCTGGCGAGGTTCTGTTTCAGCTGGATGCCAGCAGACAGGAGGCTGCGGTCGAGACCGCAAAAGCCAAGATCGCCGAAATCGAGGCAAGCCTCGCGGTTGCCGCAACCGATCTTGCAGCCACCAGCGCCGGGGTGTCTCAGGTGGAGGCGGTCTTGCGGCAAGCCAAAGAGGATCTGGCGCGCAACTTGACTCTGCGGGAGCGGGGATCAGCTGCGGTGCGTGAGGCAGAAATCGAGCGGTTGCAAAATCAGGTGGCCCAACGGGAGGGCGAGCTAGAAGCCGCCCGCGCCAGACAGGCTTCGGTCCAGGAGAATATAACGGTTCTGATCCCGGCGCAGCGCAGCAGTGCAGTGGCAGCCTTAGAGCAGGCAGAGGTCGAACTGGCCAAGATGACGGTGGTCGCGGGTGTGTCGGGACGGGTGGAGCAATTTGCCCTGCAGGCTGGTGATTTTGTCAGTCCCCTGCTGCGCCCAGCGGGCATTCTGGTGCCCCAGGAACATGTAGAGCGGGATCGCTTTGTGGCCGGATTTGGCCAGTTGACTGCCAATGTGATCAAGCCAGGAATGTTTGCCGAGATGGGCTGTCTCAGCAAGCCCTTCACGGTTATCCCAATGGTGGTCGTTGAAATCCAGGACGTTATTCCCTCGGGGCAGGTTCGGCCCTCTGACCAGCTGCGGGATCCGCAGGACAACCCGCGCCCGGGTACGGTGACTGTCTATCTCGAGCCGCTCTATGCTGGGCAGGCTGATGATATCCCGCCCGGCAGCACCTGTTTGGCCAATGCCTATACCTACAACCATGACCAACTGTCGGACCCGGCCTTGGGGCTGGGGGAATGGGCCTTCTTGCATATGGTTGATACCGTTGGCATCGTTCATGCCCTTTTGCTTCGCTTGCAGATGTTGCTGCTGCCAGTCCAGACCCTGGTGTTCTCGGGCCACTAGGCACTTATTGGGGGACCGGTCGATACCTTTGGTGACCCGCACAGGAAAAAGGCCCGCCAATTGGCGGGCCTTTAGGTCAATTTTGTTTGCAGCAGCTTATTGCGGGATGTCGCCTTCGATACCTTCAACAAAGAAGTTCATGCCCGCCAGGGTGCCGTCATCTGCAACTTCACCATCCGCCAACCAGGCAGAGCCGTCCTGTTTGTTGATGGGGCCGGTAAAGGCGTGGTAGGAGCCATCCGCCAGGGCGGCTTTCATCGCCAGTGCGGCTTCTTTCACGTCAGCTGGAACTGCGTCGGAGATTTCACCGATGCCAACCATGCCGGCGCCGATGCCATCCCAGGTGTTGCCGCTGGTCCAGGTGCCATCCATGACGGCCTGGGTGCGGGCGATATAGTAAGGTGCCCAGTCATCGATGATCGAGGACACCCGTGGCAGTGGGCCATACTCGGCCATATCGGAGGCCTGACCAAAGGTGATGACGTTGCCAGCGGCCTGAGCGGCAGCCTGTGGCGCGGTGGAGTCGGTGTGCTGCAGAATCACGTCGGCGCCCTGTTCGATCAGAACCTTGGCGGCGTCGGCTTCCTTGGCGGGGTCAAACCAGGTGAAAGCCCAGACGATCTTGAACTCTACGTCGGGGTTCACTTTCTTGGCGTGGATATAGGCAGAGTTGATGCCGCGGATAACTTCGGGGATCGGGTAGGAGCCGATGTAGCCGACGATATTGCTCTTGGTCATATTGCCCGCGATGGTGCCCTGCACCGCGCGGCCCTCGTAGAAACGCGCTGAATAGGTGGCGACGTTTTCGGCCTGCTTGTAGCCGGTTGCGTGCTCAAAGCGGACATTGGGGAATTTTGCCGCCACGTTGATGGTGGGATCCATGTAGCCAAAGGATGTGGTGAAGATCAGATCGGCACCCTGCAGAGCCATCTGGGTGATCACGCGCTCAGCATCTGGGCCTTCGGCGACGTTTTCAACATAGACGGTTTCGACCTTGTCGCCGAACTCTTCAACCACCGCCTTGCGGCCCTGATCGTGCTCATAGGTCCAGCCGCCGTCGCCGACGGGGCCTACGTAAACAAAGCCGACCTTGGTTGGGTCGTCCGCTAGAGCAGAGGTTGCAAGACCAAAGGCCACTGCGGCGCTGGTCATGAGTTTTGTCAGTTTCATCAAAGGGATCCCCCGTGTTGGTTTTAATTGTGCCCGAGGTCGCCCCCGGACAAGTCGTTTGCTGCCAGCCTTATAGGCTCAGCGGGCAGCGTGAAAATTGCGACCCAAAGCAGCAGGTGCGCTGCTTTTATCAGCCGATAGAATGACGAGCACCAGAATGGTGATCAGATAGGGCGACATTGCCAGATACTCCACCGGGATGGCAACGCCGGCAGCTTGAAGATTAAGCTGAACAACGGTCACGCCGCCAAAAAGATAGGCACCCAGCAGTACCCGCCAGGGTTTCCAGCTGGCAAAGACCACCAGTGCCAGGGCAATCCAACCGATTCCAGCGGTCATGCCCTCGGTCCATTGTGGCACACGGATCAGGCTGATGTAGGCGCCGCCAAGCCCAGCACAGGCACCGCCAAACAGGATCGCTATGATGCGAATGCGCACCACCTTATACCCCAGGGCATGGGCAGCATCGTGGTTTTCACCCACCGCGCGCAGCACCAGACCGATACGGGTGAACTTGATCACCGCCCAGACGGCAGCGATGAGCATCAGCGCGACATAGAGCATCAGATCATGGCCAAACAGGATCGGGCCAATGACTGGCAGATCGCTGAGCAATGGAATATCCAGCTTTTGCATCTGTGGTGGTTTGATACCGACATAGCTCTGCCCCATCAGGGCTGAGAGCCCCAGACCAAACAGCGTCAGCGACAGGCCCGAAGCCACCTGATTGGCCTGCGCATATTGCGTCAGAATGGCAAAGAGGATCGAGAGCGCCGCGCCCGCCCCGGCGGCTGCGACAAAGCCCAACAGAGGCGAGCCGCTCTCGACGGCGGTGGCAAAGCCAGCCACCGCGCCGATGATCATCATGCCCTCGACGCCCAGGTTCAGCACCCCGGATTTCTCCACCACAAGTTCACCAATGGCGGCAAACAACAGCGGCGTCGCCGCCACCATGAGCGAGGCAATGAGCAGGACGGGATTAATTGCAGACAGATCCATTATGCGACCTCCGGTTTGCCAAGCGAGATGCGGAAATTGGTCAGAAGGTCAAAGGCCAAGAGGAAGAACAAGAGCATCCCCTGGAACACCTGAATCGCCGCCGAGGGCAGTTGCAGGTTCGACTGGGCAATATCGCCGCCAATATAAGTCAGCGCCATCAAACCACCTGCCAGCAGGATGCCCACCGGATGCAGACGCCCCAGAAAGGCAACGATAATGGCGGTAAAGCCATAGCCGACGTTGAAATCAATCGAGACCTGTCCCGACGGGCCCGAGACCTCGAACAATCCGGCCAGCCCGGCCAGCATGCCCGAGGTGCCAAGACAGAATAGGATCAGCCGTGCAGGCTTCACCCCGGCAAAGCGGGCGGCGCGGGGCGCTTCACCAGTGAGGCGGATGTGATAGCCCACCATATGGCGATTGAGCAGCACATAGGCAAAGATCACCGCAATCAGCGCCGCGACCACGCCCCAATGCATACCAGCATTTTCATTGATCCAGCTGCTTGCGCCCTCATAGCTGTTGAAATTACGCGAGCCGGGAAAGCCGTGCCCTTCGGGATTTCGCAGCAACCCTAGGGACATAGAGGCCAGGAACTGCTCGGCCACATAGACCAGCATCAAGGACACCAGAATCTCATTGGTGCCAAAACGGGTCTTCAGATAGGCCGGGATCATCGCCCAGAGCCAGCCGCCAAAGGCACCACCAATCACCATGAGCGGAAAGACAAACCAGGCCTCCAGCGGATAAAAGGCGAGACCAATGCCGGCACCCACCAGGGCACCGATGATATATTGCCCCTCAGCGCCGATGTTCCATATTCCGGCCTTGAACCCCAGCGACAAGCCGATGGCGATCAGCACTAGGGGCGCGCCTTTCACCAACAATTGCGGCCGGTAGTAAAAGGCAAATTCTCCAAACAACGGCTCCCAGAAAATAGTCCGGATAGCCTCCACCGGATCCTTGCCCAGGATCCCAAAGAGCATGCCACCGGCCACCATGGTGGCCAGCACCGCCACAACGGGCGTGGCCAGGGACCAGGCGCGGGAGGGCTGTGGTCGTTTCTCTAGCCGGATCATTGCGCGACCCCCTGTATCATCTTTCCCCAAATATTCTCGCCGAAGGCGAAACTCTTGCGCGTGGTCTCAAACATGCGCCACCTCCATGCCGTGGGCGCCGCCCATCATCAGACCGATCTCTTCCACTGTTAGCCCCTCTGCCGGGCGCGGGGAGGACAGGCGCCCCTCGTTGAGGGCCGCAAATGTGTCGGAAATCTCCATCAGCTCGTCCAGATCCTGACTGATACAGATGACCGCGGCTCCTCCGGCTGCCAGATCCAGCAACGACTGGCGAATGGCCGCTGCCGCCGAGGCATCAACGCCCCAGGTGGGCTGGTTCACCACCAGAACCTCGGGCCGTTGCAAGACCTCGCGCCCGATGACAAACTTTTGCAGGTTGCCGCCAGAGAGCGAGCGGGCAGCGTTTTCTGGCCCGGGTGTGCGCACGTCAAAATCCTTGATGATGCGCTCGGCAAAATCCTTGGCTGCGGTCCATTTGAGGAACCCGTTCTTCACCAGGCCTTCGCGGGTAGCCCCGGTCAGCATGGCATTTTCTGTCAGGCTCATATCGGGGGCGGCGGCATGTCCCAGCCGCTCCTCTGGCGCGGCCAGAACTCCCAACTGCCGCCGCGCAACCGGCCCTAGATGGCCAATCGGTGCGCGGCCCAGCTTGACGGCATCACTGTCTGTCAAAACCTCGCCAGACAGCACCGAGAGCAGCTCATCCTGGCCATTGCCTGCAACCCCGCCAATGCCGAGGATCTCGCCTCGGCGCACGGTCAGATGTACATTGCGCAGTGCGGTGCCAAAGGCCGAAGGTGCTGGGACCGACAAGCCGGAAATATCCATTGCCACTTCGCCAAGATCACGCTTGCCGCGCATTGGTGGCGTAAGCGCTGCGCCGACCATGAGTTCCGCCATTTCACTGGCCGAGGTTTCGGCAGGGATACACTCCCCAACGTTTTTGCCCAGGCGCAGAATGGTGGCGTGGTCACACAGGGTGCGGATCTCTTCCAGCTTGTGGCTGATATAGAGGATCGAGGTGCCCTCGGCCCGCAATTTCTGCAGCGTCTGGAACAGGATTTCGACCTCTTGTGGGGTCAAAACACTGGTTGGCTCATCCATGATCAGCAGCTTGGGATCCTGCAACAGGCAGCGGATAATCTCGACCCGCTGACGTTCGCCCGCCGATAGGTCGCCCACCGTGCGGTAGGGATCCAGCGGTAGCCCATATGCCTCGGAAACCTCGCGGATACGGGAGGCCAGATCGCCCATCTTGGGTGGGTTTTCCATCCCAAGAGCAATGTTCTCTGCCACATTGAGCGCGTCAAACAGCGAGAAATGCTGAAACACCATGGCAATGCCATCGGCGCGGGCCTGGCGGGGCTCGTTGGGGGCAAAAGGCGCACCGCGCAGCAACATCTCGCCGCTGTCCGGTTTCACCAACCCGTAGATCATTTTAACCAGAGTGGATTTGCCCGCGCCGTTTTCACCCAGCAGCGCATGGACTTCGCCCGCGCCGATATCAAAGGAAACGCTGTCATTGGCCACCACGCCGGGGTAGGCCTTGGTCAGGCCCTTCAGGCTCAAGAGTACCTCAGTCACGCGCGCCGCTCCTCTTTCATCTCTTGTCTTGCCGCCCGTGCCAGCAGCTCCGCCGCGACGCCGACCGCAATCATCTGCGGGTGTTTGCCCAAGGCAGGGGTGCCGATCGGGCAGGTGATGCGGGCAATCTCGGCGGGGCCATGACCCAAGGCTGCCAACCGGCTGCGAAACCGCGCCCATTTGGTAGCCGAGCCAATCAGCCCCGCAAAAGAAAACCCATGCAATAACAGCCCGTGGCATAGCGCCAGATCCAGCTCATGGGAATAGGTCAACACCAGATGTTGTGCTTTTCCTGGCGCATGACGCAGCAAAACTGTCGGATCCTGACCCGGAAGCATGGTGACCCCTTCCGGAATTGTCGCTGGAAAGCGTGACAGCGCGGTATCCACCCAGGTGATGGCCAGATCCGGCAGCGGCGCCAGCACATCGACCAAAGCCCGCCCCACATGGCCCGCCCCCCAGATCCACAGATCTGTCTGCGGTTGGTGCACAGGCTCCAGCATCCACTGGTCAAGCAACTGCGGTTCGGGGCGTTGCCCCTGAGCTCTGAGCTGCGCCAACAGGCGTTTTACCGACAAAGGCTGGCTTTGGCTGGCCTCGGTTGTGACGGGGCGCACAATCATGTCCGGATCCAAATTTGCCAGATCGGCACTGTCATAGCGCTCGCTCAGCAGGGTCACGGATCCACCGCAACACTGGCCCAGATCAGGCCCCAAAGCATGAGTGCTGAGCCGGGCCTGGGGCCCTTGCCTGCGGGCGGCTGCGGCGGCCTCATATTCCAGCGTTCCGCCGCCGATGGTGCCGCTTTGTCCCTGATCCCAGACCAGCATGGCGGCGCCGACCTCACGCGGAGAAGAGCCGCGTATGGCGGCAATCACCACCCGGGTCACCGGCCCATATGTCGCGATGGCGGCGCGCAAGGCCTGCAGGTCAAACCCCATGGCTCAGCCTCCTGGCTTTGCGCCAGATTTCCTCGGCCGTGGCCGGGGCATCCAGGGCTGGATAGCCCTCCCCAAACTGGGCGACTGCATCGCTCAGCGCCAGCCAGGCCGAGATCCCCAGCATAAAGGGGGGTTCCCCCACTGCCTTGGAGCGGTAGATGCTGTTCTCGCGGTTTTCCCCCTGATAAAGCGCGACATTGAACACATCGGGACGATCAGAGCAGGCGGGGATCTTGTAGGTAGAGGGCGCATGGGTGCGCAGGTTCCCCTGCGGGTCCCAGATCAACTCCTCGGTGGTGAGCCAGCCTGCCCCCTGCACATAGCCGCCCTCCACCTGTCCCTTATCCAGATCCGGGTTCAGCGAGGCGCCTGCATCATGCAGGATGTCGCAGCGCAAAATGCGGTTTTCGCCCGAGCGGCGATCCACAACCACCTCTGTCAGCGACGCGCCATAGGCAAAGTAGAAAAACGGTCTGCCCTGTCCCTTGATCCGGTCCCATTTCAGATCTGGGGTCTTGTAAAACCCGGTGGCCGACAGGCTGATCCGCCCCTCGTAGCACTGTTTTGCCGCCTCGTTAAAAGAGATCTCTGTGGCGCCAATACGCACCTGGTTATCGGCAAAAACAATCGCGCCCACATCTGTTTGATGTCGCTGGGCCAGAAACTCGGCCATGCGGTCGCGGATGGTGTCACAGGCTGCTTTCACAGCCATACCATTCAAATCGGTCCCCGAGGAGGCCGCAGTGGCAGAAGTATTGGGCACCTTGGCGGTATCGGTGGCGGTGATCTTCACCTGTGCCATCGAAATCCCAAACCGACTGGCCGCCACCTGTGCCACCTTCTGAAACAGCCCCTGGCCCATCTCGGTGCCACCATGGTTCAAATGGACCGAGCCATCCTGGTAGACATGCACTAAAGCGCCGGCCTGATTGAGATGGGTCAGCGTGAAGGAGATGCCAAACTTCACCGGCGAAAAGGCCAGCCCGCGTTTTAGATCACTTTGCCCAGCGTTCCATTTCGAAATTTCGGCTTTACGGGCTGCATAGTCGGCGCTTTTCAGCAGCTGATCGGTCAGCGCATGCAGTTCAAAATCCCGCACCTCCATGCCATAGGGCGTGGTATTGTCCCGGGGTATCATCTTTCCCGAAATATTCCGGGGGGAGGTCGCAGACCGGGGGGCAGAGCCCCCCTCTGAGCCTTCATCAGGCGCGTCATAGTAATTGCGTCGCCGCAGCTCCACCGGATCCAGCCCCAGCTCATAGGCGATGTGATCCATCAGCCGTTCGATCCCAACCATACCCTGCGGCCCTCCAAAGCCGCGATAGGCGGTGGCGCTTTGCAGGTTGGTTTTCAACCTGTGGCTTTCGATGCGGATCGCGGGAATAGCATAGGCATTGTCGGAATGCAGCATGGCGCGATCGGCCACCGGCAGCGACAGGTCCTGCGCCCAGCCGCAATTGACCAGATGGGTGAAATCGACCCCCTGCAAACGGCCTGCATCGTCAAATCCAGCTCGGTAGGAGATGCGAAAGGCATGGCGCTTGCCAGTGATCACCATGTCATCATCGCGGTCATAGCGCATCTTGCAGGGCTTGCCGGTCTGGCGCGCGGCCACGGCGCAGGCGACGGCCAGGGCATTGCCCTGGCTTTCCTTGCCGCCAAAGCCGCCGCCCATGCGCCGGACTTCGACACGTACCGCATGCATCGGCAGGCCGATGGCCTCAGCCACCTTGTGCTGGATTTCGGTTGGATGCTGGGTCGAGGAATTCACCAACATCGCCCCGTCTTCCTGTGGCAGCGCCAGGGCGGCCTGGCCCTCTAGGTAGAAGTGCTCCTGTCCGCCGAGTTCAAAGCTGCCTTCAACCTGATGCGCGGCTGCGGCAATGGCTGTGGCGGCGTCGCCTTTTTGGTAGATGCGCGGACCTTCCTCGAAGCGACTGTTGGCAGCCAAGGCTTGATCCAGCGTCAGCAGCGCGTCTTCTTCGGTATAGGAAATCTCTCCCCGGCGGGCGGCAACCCGCGCAGCGCGGTGGCTGCGCGCCACAACCAGAAACAGCGGCTGACCCAGATAATGCACCGTGCCATCCGACAGCAGCGGCTCGTCATGCGCGGAGGGCGAGACATCATTGGCAAAGGGCAGATCCTGAGCCGTCAAAACGGCCACCACGTCCGGGCTGGATTGGACTGCCGCAAGATCCATCGCAGTGATGCGCCCTTTTGCGATGCTGGACAGGCCAAAGGCCAGATGCAGGGTGTCGCGCGGCAGAGGTGTGTCATCCACATAGCGCGCCTGACCGGTCACATGCAGTTTTGCCGCGTCATGGGGCAGGGGCTTAGCAACGCTCATAGCTGCACCTCCAGAACTGACTGGCTGGCGCCAGTGAGATCGCTGAAATAGCGCATCAGCATGTTGCGGGCGGTTTCGAGGCGATACTCTGCCGAAGCCCGCATATCCGTCATCGGGGTGAAGTCCTGGCTTATCTCAGCGGCCGCTGCAGCAACCGTCGCCTCAGACCAGGGCTGGCCCAGAAGAGCCTGCTCAACATGGGTGGCGCGTTTGGGCGTGCCCGCCAATCCACCAAAGGCCACACGGGCCTCAGTGACGCTGCCATCGGCCAGAGTGATAGTAAAGGCGCCCAGCACAGCTGAGATATCCTGATCAAACCGCTTGGAGAGTTTGTAGACGCGCAGGCGGTCGGGCTGGCGTGGGATGCTCACCGCCTCGACAAATTCGCCGGGTTGGCGGTCCTGTTTGCCATAGTCGATGAAGAAATCTTCCAGTGCGATGTCACGGCGGCGGTCGCCCTGGCGCAGGTGTAACCGCGCGCCCAAAGCGATCAGCGCAGGCGGATTGTCCCCGATGGGAGAGCCATTGGCGATATTGCCGCCAATCGTGGCGGCTGCGCGCACCTGCTGGCTGGCAAAGCGGCGGATCATTTCGGCATAAGACGGATGCAGCGGCGCGAGGGTCTCGCGGACGCGGTTCATATCCACCATGGCCCCAAAGCGGATCTCGCGGTCGCTGATCTCGATTTGCTTCAGGTCCTCGCAGCCATCCAGGAAGATCATTTCGCCCAGATCGCGCAGCCCTTTGGTGACCCAGAGCCCCAGATCGGTTGCACCTGCCACCAGCCGGGCCTCGGGCTTGGCAGCATAGAGTGTTGCCAACGCATCACCAGAACGCGGCAGCATTTCTGTTTCGGTCGCTTGCGGCAGGGGCTCGTGGCGGATCCACTGCGGCACGGGTTGCTCCGCCGCCGCTTCGGCAGCGCGAACGATCGGCGCATAGCCGGTGCAGCGACAGAGGTTCCCGGCCAATTGCACATCATGATCCGTCGCGCCGTTCTTATGGGCGGTGACCATCGACATAACAAAGCCCGGCGTGCAAAATCCGCATTGGCTGCCGTGATGGGTAATCATGGCCTCCTGCACCGGATGCAGGGTGCCATCGGTATCGGCCGCGCCCTCTACGGTGCGAATGGATTTACCGTTGAGCTGGGGCAGGAACAGAATGCAGGCATTCAGCGGCTTTGAGCCCGCCTTATCCGTTACCATGACCGTGCAGGCGCCGCAGTCGCCCTCGTTACAGCCTTCCTTGGTGCCCGTCATGGCGCGGTCTTCGCGCAGAAAATCAAGCAGTGTGGCCGAAGGATCCAGATCCTTGAGCACAACCTCTTCACCGTTCAGATGAAAGGTGATTGTCATCGTGTGAAACCCGTCGCCTTACGTGAACCACCCCTGATGCCATGCTTTCGATGCGACGTAGAAAACCTAGCGGGCCTTTGTTTATGCTTGCTGCAGATAACCTACGAAGCACTGTCTTGTTCTGGCAAGAAAAAGCGACTCTGCCCTGCAGCATTTAACGCGCAAGATTATTACCGTATACTGGGGCATGCTGTTATTATTAAAGCAAATCCTAAGGCCAACGCTCCGGTAATTCGGTCTTGTCGCAAAGGACTTTCAAAGATGGTTTGATAATGCGATTGGTTTTACTCGGGTTTTCCGATGCAATAGGCGGCGCCTGGGCGATGATCTGATCAAATCCACGCCAGTTTGAAAACTCTGCGCGAAAGCCCGGGTTTGGTTGATGGCACAAGATCGGCTCTTATCCTTGCGCGGGGGATGGGATAGCTTGGTGCTCATGACAAATGCTCCTCGATTCATTCACCTGCGTAGCCATACGGAATATTCACTGTTGGAAGGCGCTTTGCGCCTGAAGAAGCTGCCGGATCTGTGTAAGAAACACGAGATGCCGGCAATTGCGGTTACGGATAGCAACAATCTGTTTTCTGCTCTGGAGTTTTCGGTTTCTGCCAGCAAGGCGGGGGTGCAGCCTATTGTCGGCTGCCAGCTGGATCTACGCTATGTCGACCCTGCGCCTGGGGAACGCCCGCAGGCGCCTGCGCCGCTGGTTTTGCTGGCGCAGAGCGAAGCGGGTTATGAGCATCTGATGAAGCTGAACTCCTGCCTCTATCTGCGTCAGGGCAGCGAGTTGCCCTATGTGACGCTTGAGGAATTGGCCACACATTCGGGCGATGTGATTTGCCTGAGCGGCGGGCCCGATGGACCGGTGGGGCGGCTGCTGCGCCAGGGACAGCGTCCGGCGGCCGAAGAGTTGATGCAGCGGCTGAAAGCAATCTTTGCCGACCGGCTCTATGTCGAGCTGCAGCGCCATCCTGGTGAGGATGGCCAGCCAGAGGCTGAGAAGCTGAGCGAACGCGGACATGTAGAAATGGCCTATGCCATGGAGCTGCCTCTGGTCGCTACCAATGACGTCTATTTCCCCAATACCGAAATGTATGAGGCCCATGACGCGATGATCTGCATCGCCGAAGGCGCCTATGTGGATCAGTCAGAACCGCGTCGCCGTCTGACGGCTCAGCACTACTTCAAAAGTCAGGAAGAAATGGTCGCGCTTTTTGCGGACCTGCCTGAGGCTATTGAAAATACGGTGGAAATCGCCAAGCGTTGTGCCTTCAAGGCCTATTTGCGTGATCCCATCCTGCCCAAGTTTGCCGATGACGAGGTGGCCGAGCTGCGCCGTATCGCCAACGAGGGGCTGCAGAACCGTCTGGCCGTGATCCCCCATGCCGTGAGCGTCGAAGAATACCAAGAGCGGCTTGATTTTGAGCTGGGCATCATCGAGGGAATGGGCTTTCCCGGATACTTTCTGATCGTTGCCGACTTCATCCAATGGGCCAAGGACCACGATATTCCGGTGGGGCCGGGGCGGGGCTCGGGTGCGGGCTCTTTGGTGGCCTATGCGCTGACCATTACCGATCTGGATCCGCTGCGTTACTCGCTGCTGTTCGAGCGGTTCTTGAACCCGGAACGGGTCTCGATGCCTGACTTTGACATCGACTTCTGTATGGATCGCCGCGAAGAGGTGATCAAATATGTGCAGGAGAAATATGGCCGCGACAAGGTGGGCCAGATCATCACCTTTGGCGCGCTGTTGTCCAAGGCGGCGGTGCGTGACATGGGGCGCGTGTTGCAGATGCCCTATGGCCAGGTGGACCGCCTGTCGAAACTGATCCCGGTCGAAGGCGTCAAGCCGATGTCCATTGTGGACAGTCTGAAGGAAGAGCCGCGCCTGGCCGAAGAGGCCAAGAACGAGCCGGTTGTGGACCGCTTGCTAAAATACGGCATGCAGGTCGAAGGCCTGCTGCGGTCCGCCGGTACCCACGCGGCGGGGGTGGTGATTGGCGACCGGCCTCTGGATGCTCTGGTGCCACTCTACCGCGATCCGCGATCTGACATGCCGGCCACCCAATTCAACATGAAATGGGTGGAGCAGGCCGGGCTGGTCAAATTCGACTTTCTGGGCCTGAAAACCCTGACAGTCATTCAAAACGCTGTGGATCTGATCAAACAGTCTGGCCGTGATCTGCATGTGGCAGCGGATGGCGTCACACTTTACGAGCCGCCGACAGGTGCGGTGAACGAGATCAACGCCATCCCGCTGGATGATAAACCCACCTATGATCTCTATTCCTCGGCCAAGACGGTGGCGGTGTTCCAGGTGGAATCCACCGGCATGATGGATGCGCTGAAGCGGATGAAGCCGACCTGTATCGAGGATATCGTTGCCCTGGTGGCGCTGTATCGTCCGGGTCCGATGGAGAACATCCCGACCTATTGCGAGGTGAAAAACGGTCTCAAAGAGATCGAATCCGTGCATCCGCTGATCGACCATATCCTTGAGGAAACCCAAGGTATTATCGTTTATCAGGAACAGGTTATGCAGATTGCCCAGGTGATGGCGGGCTATTCACTTGGCGGCGCTGACCTGCTGCGCCGGGCCATGGGTAAAAAGATCAAGGAGGCGATGGACGCCGAACGCCCCAAGTTTGAAAAAGGCGCGGGCGAGAATGGCGTACCGGCCAAAAAGGCATCCGAGGTCTTTGACCTTCTGGAGAAATTCGCCAACTACGGTTTCAACAAATCCCACGCTGCGGCCTATGCGGTGGTGTCTTACCAGACCGGCTGGCTTAAGGCGAACCACCCGGTTGAATTCATGGCTGGCGTGATGAACTGCGATATCCATCTGACGGATAAGCTGGCGGTCTATTTTGAAGAGGTCAAAAAGGGACTCGGTCTGCCCTATGTGCCGCCCTGCGTGAACCGTTCTCTGGCTACCTTCAATGTGGTGAATGGCGAGTTGGTCTATGCGCTGGGCGCGCTTAAAAACGTTGGTGCAGATGTGATGCGGCTGGTGGCCGAGGCGCGCAATGAAGACGGCCATGAACGCCCCTTTGTCAATCTGTTTGACTTTGCCCGCCGGGTGAATCTGAAAAAGATTGGCAAACGCCCGTTGGAAATGCTTGCGCGTGCCGGCGCCTTTGACCAGCTCGACCGCAACCGCCGTCGGGTCTTTGACAGCCTTGAGGGCCTGGTGAACTACTCCAACGCCATTCATGAGCAGAAGAACTCCAACCAGGTGTCCCTGTTTGGCGAGGCCGGTGATGACCTGCCAGAGCCGCGCCTGGTCAATACGCCGGATTGGTTGCCGGCAGAACGGTTGTCTGAGGAATTCAAGGCGATTGGGTTCTACCTGTCGGGCCATCCATTGGATGACTATATGCCCGCACTGAAACGCAAGGATGTCCTGACCCTGGATGAGGTCATGGCCAAGGCCGAGCGCGGGCCGTTTCTGGCCAAGATGGCGGGGGTTGTCGCCGGACGCCAAGAGCGTAAATCGGCGCGCGGCAACCGCTTTGCCTTTGCGCAGCTCTCGGACACCACCGGCGGCTATGAGGTGACGATCTTCTCGGATGTGCTGGAGAAAGCGCGGGAATATCTGGATACCGGCTCCAAGGTGGTGATCACCGCCGAGGCCACGATGGAAAGCGACCAGCTCAAGCTCTTGATGCGCTCCGCCGGACCGGTGGATGCGGCAGTGGCTGATGCCGGTCGATCCTCCTTGCGGATCTATCTGGATGATGCAACGGCGATCAGTACCGTGGCGACGGTATTGGAAGACGCCAAACAGGCCGCCCGCAGCGCCAGCCCCGGCGAAATCTACCTTTACCTGCAGGATTCCGATCTGCCGGGAGATGTGGAGATGAGCCTGGGCCAGATGTTCCCCATCAACCCGCAGATCAAAGGTGCGCTGAAATCTCTGGAAGGAGTGATGGAGGTCGAAGAGATCTAGAGAGTCTCAGAGAATAGCATGGCGACAGATCTCAAGGGGAGTTCCTGACCGCGGGTGGGGGCAAAGCCCCCGCCCATGGGGGCGTTCGGGGGCTGCCCGGCCTGACGACCGGGCACAGAAATCGCCGTGGCAGTCTTCTTGGCTAACCCGGCTTTGGCACCGGCATCTTGGCAACAAAGCGACCCAGCTGGATTGCCTCTTTGCGTTCTTTGACAAAGGCCTTGATGCCCTGTTTCAGATGGCGCCAGATGTTGCGCGACATCATAGTGATGCCTTTGATCAGAGCGCTGATCCAATTGAACAGGAAACTCAGCACCGTGCCAAAGGTGTTCAGCACTGCTATGGCCCTGTCCAGAAGGCCGATTTGTTTTGCCAGATCTGCAATCATCGCCCAGATCTGCGTGATGAATGCGACGTATTTGCGCACAACGGTTTTCAGAAAGCGGATGGCTTTGACCTGATCCGTCGCCTTGCGCAGGGTGGCCAGAATGCGCTTGCCCAGCAGGATGACGGATTTCAGCATCTTCTCCAGCCGGGTCAACAGATCCAGAATGGCGCGCATGCTGCTGGTCAGCTGAGTGATCAGGCTCTTGCCGACGGTTTTGGCAATCTCTTTGGCCGCCGAAAGCAGGTCTTTGATGAATTTCTTTAGCGGTGCCAGTGCGGATTTAATGCGTTTCCACAGGGTTTTGTAGAATTTCAGCACCCGCTCCTGATGGGCCACAACGGCCTCCTCCACGGTCTTGACTGGGTCTTTGGCCTCCGCCATGGGTCCACCCTTCCTTAAACAGTTTCACTTGTAAACACTCAGGCTGCCCCGTAGGTCAGCGAAATACAGGTGCAAGCCTGCGGTCTGAGGTCCTGTAAAACAAGGGGAAACCACGACTGGCAGGGATCAGTAATGGGGCGGACGCTCATCGCCAAAGACATGGGCGCCGCCGCTGCCCTGCTCGCGCCCGGCCTCGCGTTCCATCAGCATCCGCACCCGTTTGGTCAGACGATCAATTTCGCTTTGCTGACTGGCGACGACATCGCTCAGCTCTTCTACGGTGCGGGTCAGGTGGGCGATTTGTTCTTCCAAGGCTTGCATGTTCATCTCCATAGCTGCGCAACGTCATATGCCTCTTCCTCTTGCCGGTCCATGGGCAAGAGGCGCAGGCTCGGTGGCAAAGCGCGTGACTCGTCCACAAGCGGGCAGCAAATCGGGGAGAGAACAATAATGACCAGTGCAGACCAGAACCCGCCGGTGGAGATCCGTCAGCGCGATGGCGTCATGACAATCTCTTTGTGTCGCCCAGAGATGCGCAATGCGGTGGGGCCAGATACGGCGCGGGCACTTTATGCAGCCTTTTTGCGCTTTGAAGCGGATGAAACCGCGCATGTGGCGGTGCTGACCGGCAAGGGGGGGTATTTCTGCGCGGGGTTTGATCTCAAATCCGCTGGCGAGGGCGCCTCGGATGAATGGCTCTCTTCATTGGATCTTGAAGCTGACTGGCGCGACCCGGTGGTTGACCCGCGCCCCGGTCCGATGGGGCCGTCGCGCCTGATGTTGTCAAAGCCAGTGATCGCCGCCATTGAGGGGCCCGCGGTTGCAGGGGGCATGGAGCTGGCGGCCTGGTGCGATATGCGGGTCATGGCCGAAGATGCCTTTGCAGGCGTTTATTGCCGCCGCTGGGGGGTGCCCTTGATCGATGGCGGCACGGTGCGTCTGCCGCAAATCTTGGGGCAGGGGCGCGCCAATGATCTGATCCTCACGGGGCGCAAACTTCCTGCAGAAGAAGCCCATCGCATTGGTTTTGCGGATCGTCTCGCCCCCAGCGGAGAAGCTCTGGATATGGCCCAGGCCCTGGCGCAGGATCTCACCCGCTTCCCGCAGGCCTGTATGCGGGCGGATCATCTGTCGGCGCGGATGCCCTCGCAGCATCTGGCCGAGGCCCTGCGGCGCGAATGGCGCTCAGCCAAGGCTTTTGTCCAAGAGGGCCGTACCGGGGCGCAGCGCTTTGCCGAGGGGCTGGGGCGGTCGGGCGATTTTTCGCAGATCTGACAGCGGGACTGGACCGGGGCTGTAAACGGGTGAGGGTCTGTCACTCAGCTGTTACGCATAAGATCTAGGCAGCCCCCAATTGCTCTGCCTCTGCGCTGCCGTTGAAGGGGCAGCGGCGAACCTGTCGCCTTGCCCATAGGCACGGCTTGGGCTAGACCGCGCGGCGAGTAAATGACCAAAACCCACCCGTGAGGAGGCCTTTTCATGGCCAAGATCAAGAAACAGCCCCGTCCCAAGGCGGTAACGCCCAAGGGATTTCGTGACTATTTCGGCGAAGAGGTAACACAGCGTTCTGAAATGCTGCGCGCCATCGCGGGTGTCTATCATCATTACGGGTTCGAGGCGCTGGAAAGCTCGGCTGTGGAAACCGTCGAGTCGCTGGGCAAATTCCTGCCTGATGTGGAGCGCCCGAATGCCGGTGTTTTTGCCTGGCAGGAAGTGGATGAACACGACCCCGACAGCAACAAGGGCGAGTGGATGGCCCTGCGCTATGACCTGACGGCGCCCTTGGCGCGGGTCTACGCCCAGCATCGCAACGACCTGCCCACGCCCTACCGCCGCTATGCAATGGGACCGGTCTGGCGCAATGAAAAGCCGGGCCCGGGCCGCTATCGCCAGTTCTATCAATGCGATGCCGATACCGTGGGCACCGCCTCCATGGCGGCAGATGCCGAGATCTGCATGATGCTGAGCGACACGCTGGAGACCGTGGGCATTCCGCGCGGTGACTATCTGGTGCGGGTCAATAACCGTAAGGTAATGAATGGCGTGCTCGAGGTCATGGGCCTGGGCGATGATCAGGCGGCAAAGGACAATGTGCTGCGCACCATCGACAAATTCGACAAGGTCGGCGAGGCGGGCGTGCGCGAGCTGCTCACAAAGGGCCGTCTGGATGCCTCTGGCGCCTATATCGACGGGGTTGGCCTCAGCGATGATCAGGTCGAGCCGGTTTTGGCTTTCCTGACCTCCAAGGCCGACAATGCTGCCAAGACATTCGAGAACCTGCGCATGGCCGTTGGCGCGTCAAAGGTTGGGGCCGAGGGCATTGGCGAGTTGGAGCAAATTGGCGATCTGATGGCTGCGGGGGGCTATGGATCTGACCGGATCGAGATTGACCCCTCCATCGTGCGGGGCTTGGGCTACTACACCGGCCCGGTCTACGAGGCCGAACTGACCTTTGAGATCTTTGACGACAAGGGCCGCAAGCGCCAGTTTGGCTCGGTCTCAGGCGGTGGGCGCTATGATGATCTGGTGAAACGTTTCACCGGTCAGGAAGTACCGGCCACTGGCCTGTCTATCGGCGTTGACCGTCTGCTTGCGGCGCTGCGTGAAAAGGGCCGTCTGACTGCCACGCCCAAGGGGCCAGTTGTGGTCACGGTGATGGATAAGGCACGCATGGCGGATTACCAGACCATGGTGGCGGAACTGCGCAATGCCGGCATCCGGGCAGAGGTTTATCTGGGCAACCCCAAGAACTTTGGCAACCAGCTGAAATATGCAGATCGGCGCAATTCGCCCGTTGCGGTGATCGAAGGCGGTGACGAAAAGGCGGCTGGGGTCATCCAGATCAAGGACTTGATCCTGGGCGCCAAGATCGCCGAAAGCGCCACTCTGGAAGAGTGGAAGGAACGCCCCAGCCAGTTTGAGGTGCCGCGCGGTGACCTGGTCGCCAAGGTGCGCGAAATCCTCGAAAGTCAGGATTGATCATGTCTGAAAGATCGCAAACACTGGCGCGGGCTGCGAGGCTGCGCATGAATTTTGAGGCCGCAGGTGCGCAGGTTGTGGAGCCGCCGCTGTTGCAGCCCGCCGGCACGCTGCTGGACCTCTATGGCGAAGATATCCGCGCCCGCGCCTATGTGACCTCGGATGCGGTGCGCGGCGAGCAGATGTTGCGCCCTGATTTCACCCTGCCCGTGGTGCAGATGCATATGCGCGACGGGGCAGAACCTGCGCGCTATACCTATTCCGGCGAGGTTTTCCGGCGTCAGGAGCACGATCCGGATCGCTCAAATGAATATCTGCAGGTTGGCTACGAGATCTTTGAGCGTGATGATCCTGCTGGCGCCGATGCCGAGGTCTTTGCGCTGATTGCCTTGCAGCTGCGCGGATTGCCGTTGCGGGCGGCGACCGGCGATATTGGCATCCTGATGGCGGCGGTCGAAGGGCTGAACACCACCGAGATGCGCAAAGCCGCGCTGATGCGTCATATTTGGCGTCCCCGGCGGTTTCGCTCGCTGTTGGACCGCTACGCCGGCCGTAGCCCGGTGCCGGACAGCCGGCTGAAACTGCTGTCGTCAGAGGGTCCATTGACCGGCTCGGCCACAGTGCTGGGCAAGCGCAGCGAAGCAGAAGTGGCAGAGCGGGTGGCTTTGCTGCGCGAAGACGCCGCCGCGCCGCCCATTGCTGAAAATGAGCTTTTAGCGCTGGAGGCGCTGATGGCGGTGCGCGAAACCGTGCCCTTTGCGGTAGAGCAGATGCGCGATATCGCGGTCGATCTGCCAGCGATCAGCCCGGCGCTGGATCGTTTGGACAAGCGGGTTGCGGCGCTGAAGGCGCGTGGCATCGACATTGATACCCTTGATTTCGAGGCTTCATATGGGCGGACCTCGATGGAGTATTACGATGGCTTCGTCTTTGGCTTTTACGCCGGATCCCGCCCCGATCTGCCGCCTATTGCCAGCGGCGGGCGCTATGACGCTCTGACGCGCCAATTGGGGCAGGAGGGAGAAATCCCTGCCGTTGGGGGCGTGTTGCGCCCGGATCTGATGCTGATGCTCGAGGAGGGTCAGTCATGAGCCTGAAACTGGGTGTGCCGTCCAAGGGGCGGCTGATGGAAAAGACCTTTGACTGGTTTGCCAAACGGGGGCTGACCCTGGCGCGGACGGGATCGGAGCGCGAATATGCTGGCGCTATTGAGGGGGTCGCGGGGATGGAGCTGGTGCTGCTTTCGGCGGGGGAAATTCCGCGCGAGCTGGCGGCAGGGCGCATTCATCTCGGCGTGACAGGCACCGATCTGGTGCAGGAAAAACTGCCGCTCTGGGAGCAGCAGCTGGAAGAGATGCAGCCTCTGGGTTTTGGTCATGCGGATCTGATCTTGGCGGTGCCGCAGTGCTGGATTGATGTGGAAACTTTGGACGACCTGGACGCGGTTGCCGCCTCGTTTCGCAAGGCCCATGGCCACCGGTTGCGGATTGCCACCAAATACCACCGTCTGGTGCGCGAGTTCCTGACCGAGGCCGGGGTGGCGGATTACCAGCTGGTTGACAGCCAGGGTGCGACGGAAGGCACAGTGAAAAACGAGACTGCCGAGATGGTGGCCGATATCACCTCCACCGGGGAAACCCTGCGGGCCAATCACCTGAAACTGCTGTCGGATGGTTTGGTGCTGCAAAGCCAGGCCACCCTGTGGCGCAGCCGTGTGGCCAGCTACTCGGAAGCCGAGCGCGAGGCCCTGAAGGCTCTGAGCGCATTGATTCACGGTGAGACCTGACGGGCAAATGCCTGAGAATGGCGCAGGGCGAGAGCTCCCGCCCGTCTCGGGTCAATCAAAGATTGAGCCTCCCCCGTTGGGCCCGGCGCCGCGCTATCGCGCGGCGCTTTTTTCTGCTGAGAAGCGCTTTGGGGCAGCTCTGCCCCAAAGGCGCCTAGGCGAGTGTGACCACTCCAATCTCCGCCTCAAGGGTAAACCCTGCTGCGCAGGGCCGCGGGGCGGCCCTTGACCCGACCATCGGATCGCTTGGTAGCGGCTGTGTTTGAGGGGGGGCTAGAGAACACCAATCTCGGCCAGGGCCTGGGAGAGTTCCAGCGGCAGCGGCTCTTCAGCTTTGCGCCCCTGAGGCAGATCAGCCGGGCTATCTTCGGGTTTTAGGTAGCGCCAGCCTTGGAACGGGCGTTTGGTGGCTGTATGGGTCCGGTGCAGTTTGGGGTCGAGAATGATGGCGCATCGGCGAATACCATCTGCGCCGATGACCTCATCCATCCGCAGAATGCGTTGGCGGCATTGGATCTGGCCCTTGATCACCCAAAATATTGATCCCCCTGACAGAATCTCGGCCTCGCGTTTGGGCCACATGCGGGTGACATGGCGGGGCAGGCCTTCGGGGAGCTCGGCGCGGCGCATCTCTTGCCAGGCCTGCAGGCCCTCGATGCTTTCGGTGCCGACGGAGAGCTTTACCAAATTGACATAGTTTCCCAATGCTTTCCCCTGAGATCCTTTGGAACGCTCTCACTATATGGTGGTTTTACGCGCGGCACCAGCGTGCTCCCGGAATCATTGCCCGGTTTCCTGGGGCGGGCTTTGGCCGATTTGACGCGCGCTTTGTGCCGCTCTGTCGAGCTGCGTGTTTTACACAAGATATCCACAGAGTCGTCCAGAGGTGAGGCTCTATATAGTGCTTTGAGATTTGGTGCGAGCAAGATATTGTGGTACAGTTGGTAATTATTTCTCAATGATCTGTGATTTCACCGTTGAGAGTTTCCATAAGCCTGTAGTATCGAAGCCGCCACTCATCTGCGAACATCGACCAATAGGGAATCACTATATGAGCCGCTTTGCTGCCCCCATCGCCGCACAAATCTGGGATATGAAGTACCGCTTTAAAGAAGCGGATGGCACGCCCATCGATGTGACCGTGGAGGACAGTTGGCGTCGGATCGCCCGCGATCTGGCCCGCGCCGAGGACAAGCCCGGCGTCTGGGAAGAGAAATTCTATGCGGCGCTGGAAGATTTTAAATATCTGCCAGCCGGCCGGATCACGGCGGGGGCGGGCACAGCGCGTCAGGTCACCCTGTTCAACTGCTTTGTCATGGGCACCGTGCCCGACAGCATGTCGGGGATCTTTGACATGCTGAAAGAAGCAGCGCTGACCATGCAGCAGGGCGGCGGTATTGGCTATGATTTCTCGACCATTCGTCCCCGTGGTGCCGATGTCAAAGGCGTTGCGGCGGATGCCTCAGGACCGCTGTCCTTTATGGATGTTTGGGATGCCATGTGCCGGACCATCATGTCGGCGGGCTCGCGCCGCGGGGCGATGATGGCCACCATGCGCTGTGACCACCCAGACATCGAACAGTTCATCACCGCCAAATCCGATTCCGCGCGGCTGCGCATGTTCAACATGTCGGTGCTGATCTCGGATGCGTTCATGGAAGCCGTAAAGGCAGATGGGTCCTGGAAGTTGCAGTTTGACGGCAAGGTTTATCATACCGTTGAGGCGCGTGATCTGTGGAACAAGATCATGCAGGCCACCTATGACTATGCCGAGCCGGGTGTGATCTTTATTGATCGCATCAATAAGGCTAACAACCTGAACTATATCGAGAATATCTGCGCCACCAATCCTTGCGGCGAGCAGCCGTTGCCGCCCTATGGCGCTTGCCTCTTGGGCTCGATCAACATGGCGCGGCTGGTCAGCAACCCCTTTGAGAAAGAGGCCGAGCTGAACCAGGAGGCGATGCAGGAGTTGGTCGCCACCGCGGTGCGGATGATGGACAATGTGGTGGATGTCTCCAAATTCCCACTGGAGGCCCAGGCGCGCGAGGCCCAGGCCAAACGCCGGATTGGCCTAGGAGTCACTGGTCTGGCGGATGCGCTTTTGATGCTGGGACTCGAATATGGCTCGGACGCAGCGGCGCGTCAGACCGACCGTTGGCTGCACGCGATCGCCCGCGCCGCCTATCTGGCCTCGGTGGATCTGGCCAAGGAAAAAGGCGCCTTCCCGTTGTTTGATGCCGAAGCCTATCTGGCCTCGGGCAATATGATGAACATGGATGAGGATGTGCGCGATGCTATCCGCGAACATGGCATCCGCAATGCGCTGCTGACCTCGATTGCCCCCACCGGCACAATCAGCCTCTATGCGGGCAATGTTTCGTCCGGGATTGAGCCGGTCTTTGCCTATGCCTATACTCGTAAGGTCCTGCAAAAGGATGGTTCGCGTACGGAGGAAGAGGTCGTAGACTATGCGGTGCAGATGTACCGCGAGAAATTCGGCACCGATGCCGCCCTGCCGGATTACTTTGTCAATGCCCAGACTCTGCCACCTGCTGCACATGTGAAAATGCAGGCGGCGGCGCAGAAATGGATCGACAGCTCGATCTCCAAGACCATCAACTGCCCTGAGGACATCTCCTTTGACGATTTCAAGGATGTCTACATGCAGGCCTGGGACCAAGGTTGTAAGGGCTGCACCACCTATCGCCCCAATGATGTGACCGGATCGGTCTTGTCGGTGTCGGAAAGCTCTGAGAAAGCGCCCGGTGAGACGGCGGATGCGCCACATCAAAGCGATAGTGCCGAAGTGGTCTACATGTCTGAACCGCTGGACCGGCCACAAAGCCTTGAGGGCCATACCTACAAGCTGAAATGGCCTGATTCCGAGCATGCGATCTACCTGACCATCAACGACATCATCATTTCTGATCATCGCCGTCCGTTTGAAGTCTTCATCAACTCGAAGAATATGGAACACTATGCCTGGACGCTGGCTCTGACCCGAATGATCTCGGCTGTGTTCCGGCGCGGGGGGGATGTCTCCTTTGTGGTGGAAGAGTTGAAAGCTGTCTTTGATCCACGCGGTGGTGCCTGGGTGCAGGGCAAGTATATTCCCTCGATCCTGGCGGCCATTGGTGGCGTGATCGAGACCCATATGGTCAAGACAGGTTTCTTGGAAGGCGAAGGCATGGGGTTGAAGTCGGATCCACAGGCCGAGGTGGTGAACCTAAATGCGCCCCGCGGCAAGGCCTGCCCCAGCTGTGGCCAGTTCGACATGCAGATGATCGAAGGCTGCATGACCTGCCGAAGCTGCGGCCATTCTAAGTGCGGCTGACTTTGGGCTCTTAGGGTCATGTTGTGAAACCATGCAATTGAAGCCCAATTGAGCCGGTTTTGGGCCCAAATACAGAGGCATTGACGCCCAAGGTTTCAAAGGCCCTTGTTTTACAGGGAAATAGGCGACGCCAGCCCAATTGGGATTGGCGTCGTTTTCTACACTGTGCCATAGGGGTTTGCCTAGACCCTGTACAATTTGGGCAAGGCTCTCCCATGAAGGCCACAAAAAGGATTGTCTGGGTGTGCCGTCTTTGAGTGCGACTGCTATGAAGGGTCTTTCGGTCAATTTTGGTAGGCGCACGAGAAGGTGGCGACTCTACTGAGCGATGCGTGGCGCTATACCGTCTCAGTTCACAATCGCAGGTTGGTCGTGAAGATTTGGCGCAGATTTACCGCTTGGCTCTTTCTTAGAGGCCCCCCCATCGAAATGCCGAAGAGTTCGGTAGCTGGGTTTAGTAGGTGTTTTTTTGACCGTGGCCATCAAGCTTTTCGAGTCGGCATCTGACAAAAGCCACACAGCGGCTCAGAACGATTTCCTTGTCGCACAATGTCTCCCTGGTGCCCTCAGAGGCAGCAGGTGATTGCAGAGAGGTTCTCCAGCCGCTCTTCATAGGGCTCAACCCAATCGAAATACCAATGCCAGCCGATGGATATCTCGCCAGCCATAGTGGTTTTGACGTCAGAGATCTGTAGGTGTCCTGGGGGCGACTTTGCAAATTCTGGATCTGCCTCAACGCTCCGCAGAAACTGATCCAGAATTATGGACCAACCAGGCCCGATAG
>NZ_LIKT01000024.1 GCF_001294455.1 Phaeobacter sp. 11ANDIMAR09 | reverse complement strand
TGGATGCACGAGTTTTCACAGCCTGGGCTTCGGCAATAACAAGCGCCTTCTCAACAAAGCCATTGTCATTTGCCGGACTGGATTCTTGATGAGTGGTTTCGATCTCGACCACAGGCTGAGAGAAATCAGCCTCGCCTATGAGGATGCGCCAGCCATCACCTTCCATGCGAATGTCACCTGAGAACTCAAAAAGCTGGTAGGCATGCCCATCAATATCGCCTGCTTTGATCGACTCACTGACTGGTCGCGACATGCTTTGCTCAATGAATTGCGGCTTGCCTCCGAGTGAAGGGAAGAATTCGCGAACAAAGGTATCAGCCTTGGCAAGCGCCTCCACGCTCGGCATCCAGCCTTGCTTGGCCTTGACCGTTAGCGCCTTCCAATGCGGAAAGCCCAGCTCAGAGGCAATCGCATCAAGCGCCTCACGGTGGTTTGAGCGTGTGGCATGCGCATAGCGTTTTGCAAGGAGTTTCAGTTCATCGATTTTTGTTTTCGTAGTCATTGTTCAGTTCCCAAAATAGGGATCCGACTAGGTGCCCGCTACTAACCAGATCCCGCAATTGGTCTGGGTTGTTCATTTATGTATGAAGTGCTGCGTAGCTTTGCGTGGCGGGCACACCGGCATGCACTAGAGGCCAAGTGCAACGTGCCGGATATCTTCAATATCGTCAAGGCGCCTATCCAATTGTCCCTGACAAATATACAGACCGATAGGTCAGTTGTTGATTTCACCCTCAAAAGCCTCAATGGCACTCAGGATGTCATCAAAATTCGGTGCATCCCCGATGATCATCTCCCGCATACCGGAATAATCCCTACGTAATGCAGCAGTCAGGCCCTCATTCGGCATCAATCTCAGAGACCCTGGTTTCGCCTCTTCGTAGTTGGCCCAGGCCGCCTTGAAGAAAACCGATTTATGGTGAGCGACTTGTTCCAGCAAATCCAGGCTGCCGACGGCACGCTCCTTGGCCTCATGCCTGATGAGCTGAGCCATATCGTAATAGTGGCGCGACATCCGGTCGGCGAGGGGTTTGGCAGGATCCTGATGATAGAGCATGTGCAGTATTGTGGCTTTTTCCCAGAAGGTTCGCTCAACGCCCAGTACTTTCACATCCACCCCACCTGATCCCAGCAGATCAGGAAAGGCTTGATGCACGTATGGCGATATCTCGCGAACTTCGGCCGGCAAGTGAACGCCACGCGCCCCAAACTCGAAACGCACAATGGGTTTGACGTAGCCATCGGCCTCGCCCGTCAACGACGGATAGGCGAAGAGTAGAGTTTGTGCGTCGCCAGGATCAACCGACAGGGAAAAACCTTGATCCAGGCTTGCATCGAACCCGGCCTGAACTTCGGCCAAGAGCGGACCGGACACCTCCGCTTCTGCCGCCTCCTGCAGTTCTTGCAGCAAAGATTTGCGTTTTCCGCCGGACAGGTCGGGGTTCTCGGGATCGCGATCCCCTTCGAAACCCAGCTGTGCCCGATCTAGGGAAAGGTCCACGTCTTCCGAGAAGCGATAGATCACGTCATAGGCCTTAGAGAGAGATGTTCCTCCTTTGAAGATCATGTGATCGCCAAAGGAGGATAGGGCGAAGAGTTGCTTCAGGGACCAGCAGACCCAGAAGTCTTTCTCAATGATGGCCTTGGACATCCCGAGCTGCGCCGCTGCCTCTTGGAAGGCCTCGTCCCGTTGTTCTGGGGTGTCGTTGGCAAACTGATCCATACTTAGGCAAGCGCAACGATCTGCTGCACGACAGGATGCATCCAGGCTGGCACATGCTTGCTTTGCTTGGAAAGCAGAGCCCTATCATTGTCGTCCAGCGAACGCGCCAACTTGCCAATCACCTGATCATCGACCCGATCCTTGCCGACATAACGCAGCGCCTGAAACACGGCACCGGTTTTCTGGCCAGCTCCGACGAGCGTCTTGGAGGAGGCATTGCGGAACTGGATCACCTGCCGACCGATAGTTTTGACCCGTGTTGGGCCATCGGTCATGTAGGTCGGTTTGGACGGCACCTGGGCTGAGAGTCCCAGCTGATTGGCCGCCATGGCGGGGGAGGGTTGCAGGGCCTGGTTGTCCTTGCGAGCCACAGCCAGCGCGATATCGTCCGCTGACGGTGACAGATAACCAAAGCGCGGGCTTTTTTTGGGATAGTCATAGAGCCCACGTGTCAGGCGCCGGATCACACCATGATCGGCCAGACGCGACAACGCCTGGTCCACGCTGGCGCGGGACCCGATGCCCAGAAAGTCCGACGGCGCAAAAATCGCCCCGCGGCCCTTTCCGATGATGCGTTGTTTGATCTTCGATGTGATCATGATCTATCTCCTTGTCAGAAAATAGGGTATGTTTTTCTGAAAGTCAATGTTAGAGAATGCGTATCCATGGCCATCTGTAACGGCGGGTAGCGGTCTGTAAGGCAGACATTCGATTGAGGTGACGCAAGGCGCAAAGAAAAGACAGAATTCTAAAATGCTGAGCCGAAGCTCATTAACATTTTTAACAGAACAAACTTACAAACACGGGCTCCTAGGGGAGTAGGTCAAAATTCAAAAAGCCTCACGGCCTTTTTAGTGCGCCGTGAAAAGATCTGGCGTGTTCTCATCGCGGCGGCCGCTCAAACCGTCGCCAAGATGCAGACATGGGTGTTTGATCCGTGTCAGGCCTTTACGTCCCTCGAAGTGGACCCACCCACCTCTGGGCATGCCAACACTTAGGATCGGTGCCCCGCATATTGGACAAGTCCGTTTGAATGACGCGCTCTTCCTGCTTCCTTGACCACTCTGTAGCACCCAACCGCCACGGACGGGGATTGTTCGCCCCGTCAACAGTCGGCGGTTGTGGGCCTTTCGGTAGTACCACCGTTCCGTCATCCTAGCCCCCTTCTTTCTTCAACTCTACTGCCGCTCGGTGTCGAACGTACGTAGAAGCCTTGTGGTATGGCCTCCTGCACCAGCCCGACATGCGAGATCAGACCCACAGCCCGACTGCCCTCTGTCAACGCAGCAAGAACCTGGATCACTTGGTCCAGCGTGCCCGCCCCATTCTCGGTGTCGAGGCTACCGAAGCCTTCGTCGATGAAGATCGTATCCATCCGGATTTTGCCAGACAGGCTCTCAACCACATCGGCGAGCCCAAGCGCCAAGGCTAGTGCCGCGATGAATGTCTCGCCACCGGACAGGGTAGCCGTTGGACGCGCTTTGCCAGTGTTAATGTCGAAGACCTCGATTTCGAGTCCGCGTTTGCCGCGCCCACCCGATGCCTCGAGCCCTCGTGCAAGCCGGTAGCGCCCGCGCGTCATAGGGTCGAGCCTCATGTTCGCCGCCTCGAGCACATGGTCGAACATAGCGCCAATCGCAAAAGTCTCGAGCGTTATCTTGAAATCGTTCTTGCCATTGGCCAGATCGGCCAACCCTCGAAGCGGACCGGTTTCGGATTCAAGCCGCTCGGTTTCGGCCAAGGCTTCGGCCAGCGATTTCTTGAAGTTGGTCAGGGACGATACATCTGTTCTGGACGAGGAGAGCCCATCGTTGGCGGCATTCAATTCCTGGGTCGCGTTGTCGAGTGCCAGCCGAAGCGGGGTGAGGTCCGGGCGCTCGCAATTCACACAAGCGGCCGTGGCGTTCTGCCATGTCGTGCGCGCCGCGATCAGGCCCTCACGATGATCGGAAACCGTCTTACGGTCAGCGTCGAGGGTCGGGAAATGCGCTTTGCACGCCTCATATCCTGCTTTGTCCAGCTCGACATCGGCCAGCCGAGCGCCAAAATCACCATGCGCCTTTTCCACGCGCTGCGCCTGTGCGTCGCACGCCCGCTTCGCTGCTTCGAGCTGCTCTTGCGCACGGGTAAGCGCTTCGCTGGCCGCTCGGTCTTTCTGCGTCGCCTGTTCCAGCGCCTCGGAGAGTTGCCTTTGCTCGCGTTGCAAAGCCTCCCGTCGTGCGACAACCGCCTCAGGCATGCGCAGACCTTCTGGCAGGGACTCAACCACTGTATCGCGCTTGGCGCGCGCCCCAACAAGAGTGGCCTCAGCCTGTCCTGAAGCAGATCGCGCCGTAGCCTCGGCAGCTTCGGCCTCGGTCACTTTCCGTTTGAGGTCGGCCAAATGCTTCGACATCGCGTCAAGATCAACGGCTTCTCCAAGTGTGGCGATAGCGCCATCCAGCCGAGTAATTTCAGCTTCGAGTTCTGCCATCGTACGCTCGGGTCGTTCCTGTTCGTCCAGCGCCCGCTTCTTTTCATCCAGCCACGTTCGGCAATTGCCGAGTTCGGTTTCCGCCCGAACCCGGGCCTCGGCTGCAGTTCTCGCCTCAGCCTGCGCGTTGCGAAACGCTTCGGTCAAACCAGATTGTTCGGGCGCGCCATGGGCCGGCGCAGGATGATCGTGGGAACCACAGACAGGGCAGGGCGCTCCTTCGGTCAACTTTTCGGCCAGAATGATCGCCTGCGTTCGCGAAAGCCGGACCTCGGCATCAGTCAGGGTCGCCTCGACAGCCTGTGCCGCATCGGTCTTATTCACCAGCTTGCTCGATGCCGCTTCGACCTTTCGTTCCGCATCCGCGACAGCCCCCTGCGCCTTTGCATGCACCGCTGCCTTGACCCTTTCGCGGTCGACTTCGGCCAGCTCACCGGTCAGCTTGCCCCGCCCCGCTTCAGTCTTTCGCGCTTGTTCAAGCGCCAGATCGGTCGCATCACGCTGAGTTTGGAGCTTTTCGCGGGCCTCTAAGGCCTCGGTCATCGCCTCTTTCGCTGAGACTTCCTCCTGCGCAGCCTTATCAAGCGCTTTCTGTAGCTCCGCAGCCTGCCCGACCTGGCTCTCGATCGCCTCCAACTTTGTCAGGTCGGCCTGAACCTGCTGCCGTCGCTCATCGCCCGACTGAGCTTGGATCAGTTTTTGCGCTGCTTCCTTCTTCGCCTCATTGGCGGTATTGAGCTCCGCTTCAGCGTTGGAAACAGCATCCACCGCAAGTCGTCCGTCGTGTTCCGCATTGTGCCAAGCCGTCTCAAGATCACGGGCTTGCAAGGCATTGCTGACTACCTCTACCCGCCTGGCCAGCGCATCAATCTCACCCGTTTTCGCTTCTAGGCTGTCAAATGCCTTCCGCGCCGTATCGACGGCAGCAAAAGCCTTTTCGATCTGTTCGCCTTCGGTCAGAGCCTTGCGCGCGGCTTCGTTCGCCGTCTCTGCGATCTGCTGAATTCCCTGCTTCTCTGCTACTTTAGCTTCCGCCGCAGAAATTCCTAGTTCCAGTGCCTCAGCGCTCTCGAAACCGCGTTCCTCAAGCCGGGCCACATAGAGTGCACGCTGGTCGCGCAACGCTCGTTCTGCCTCTGAGGCTTCTTCCTTCAGCCGGGCGGCGAGATCGCGATAGATCTTCACGTCGAAGAGATCTCGCAATATCTCGACCCGCGCATCAGTTTTTGCGGCAAGGAACGTCTCGAACTTGCCTTGCGGCAAGAGCACGATCTGTCGAAACTGATCTGCCCCGTAACCCAGCAGCGCCTCGACCTGTTGACCCACGACCGAGACCTTCTTTTCAGCAATGACGCGGCCAGACTGACTCGGGCCAAGCGTGTCCACCGGGATTCCGGTGACGTCGAAAAGCGAAGCTACTGCCGCGTCTTCTGTTATCCCTTCACCGCGCGCCTTCGGACGCTCTTGCACCGGACGACGACGGATCAGGTAGGTCTTTGCACCCAATTCAAAGACAAATTCAACTTCAGTGGGCAGATCGGGCGCAGAGTAATCTGAACGCAGCGAGCGTGGTTCCTGATCGGTCTTGGTTGGTGCACCGAAAAGCGCGAAAGACATCGCCGAAAACAACGTCGACTTCCCAGCCCCTGTCTGGCCGTAGATTCCGAACAGCCCTGTCTCCAGCGCGGAGCGGAAATCCACTACCTCGGTTGTCGCGAACGGCCCGAAGGCCTGAAGCGCTAGGCGAATGGGTCTCATGCCTGCTCCTCCCCGGAGGCTGCTGCATGCAGCTTGTCCGCGACGATCGCGACTTCGGTGGTATTTGGCTCCCGGCCGTGCACAACCTTCATGAAGTCGCCGACCATATCTAACGGCGTGACCGCGGCATGCCCGCCGCTAAGCATTTTGGTCTCTGGGGCGCGACCCTGTCGGTCGTAGGCCAGATGGCAGGCATTGGGGTAGGTCGCGCGCAACCGCTTCATCGGATCTATCAGAGGGTTTTCATCCGTCAGATTGGCCTGGATGAAGTCTTCAGACGGCGTTCCTGCCAGGAGATCCGAGAATGCCCCGGTCAACGAGCGCACTTGCCGGATCGGACGGAAAGCCACGGTACGTATCTCAACCCCTTCAGCTTTGAGATCGACAACAGTCATGGATTTTTCGCTTCCCGCCTCATCAAAACCGAACGCGAGCGGTGCGCCGGAATACCGAATATGGCTCGCGCCAACTTCCTGCGGCTTGTGCAAATGCCCCAGTGCCACATAATCCGCCCCGTCGAAGACATCAGAGGGCACAGTTTCGATCCCGCCAACCCGTGTCAGGGCGCGCTCGGTCTCACCGACCGCGCCGCCCGCAACGAAGGCATGAGCCACTACAACCCAACGCGCTCCTTCGGACACCTGACCTCTCGCTGCGGAGATTTGGGCTGCGATGACATCTGCTGGCGTGCTGATACCCTCATCCCCGAACACTTCCCGCGCGGCGAATTCATAGGAAAAGGGCAGCGCGGAAAAGGCGATCTCGCCATGCTCGTCACTCAGCACAAGCGGAGTTTCGACCGCATCGGCGATTCCGCGCACCAGCACCCTCGACGCAGTGGAGAAGACAGACATTGCCTCGATCCGGTCGCCGGAATCGTGGTTTCCAGAGATCATCACCACGGCGGCTTCGGTCTTCTCTGCCACGCGCTTGAGGAAGCGATTGAACTGCCGGATCGACGAATTGGGCGGCGAGGCACGGTCAAAAACGTCCCCGGCGATCACAAGAACATCGGCCCGTTCGACCACAAGCGTCTCAAGAATCTGACTCAGTATGGTCTCGTGATCCTCCTCGAGGCTCAACCCCATGAACTGCCGCCCCAGGTGCAGATCTGCAGTATGAAGTATTCTCATGGCGCACCGTTAATTATTACACATATAAAAACTATATGGACAATAGTGGGGAGTCAAGATATCCTTCCCCCATGCCCTTCGAAGACCTCAAACATGCCCAACGTGCGCGCCTGGAATACCTCGACAGACTGTTTTTCTGGGACGGTGCAGCGACTCGTGCTTCCTTGATCAAGCGTTTTGGTATTTCGAATGCGCAGGCCGCTCTCGATTTTCGCGCTTACCTCGCCGAAGCGTCAAATGATGCACTGCACTATGATGCGTCGTCGCGCCAATACCTTGCCCATGACAGCTTTGAACGGCTCAGTGGAAAGGCGTCCTCGATGGAGCTGGAGCAACTCTTGGCCAGCGCGCCATCTCCCGCATTCGATAAATTGCCAGATTTGCAACGCACTCAGGACCTGCGTGTCCTACGGCCGCTTTACCGCGCCTTCAGGGCGAAAGAGGCAACGAGGATAGTTTATCAATCGATGCGAGATCCAGAACCTATGACTCGCTGGATTGCGCCGGTTCGGTTCGCTTCCGACGGGGTGAGACTGCATGTGCGTGCCTGGTGCCTTGAGCGGAAGGCTTTCCGTGATTTCCACCCCGCGCGGATAGATCCAGAGCGTTCATTTGAAGCAACCAAATCGGTTGATTCAGTACCCCGTGATGATGATTGGTTCACTTGGGCCATTCTGAAACTCAAGCCGCATTCTAGATTGACTGAGGCGCAACAGCGCGTGGTCCGTATTGAATTCGGGTTCACCGCAGACGTGCTGGAGGCCAGAACCCGGAAGGCACTTGAGTTCTATACGGAGCGCCGATGGGGTCTTGATCAGAAGGAGCCTCGTCTTAAACGAGTCTCAATCGACTATGTTCCAATGAGCGAGGTGGAGATTGATGCAAATTGATATGGGCCGAGTTGATCCCACACTTAATATGAACCGGTTCTATTCTGTAGAGCTGACCAAAGACCTCTTTGGTCAGACCGGCGTCCATCGTCAGTGGGGCCGCTTTGGAACTTGGGGGCGGCATCGCCACGATTGGTACACGTCACAAACCGAAGCTGAATCTGCCCTTTCCGATCTGGTCAAACAGAAGCTGGCGCGCGGATATCTGATCAAACTGCCTGTGTCAGAAGGCCAGGGGCCTGAAATGTCGTCGTTTGGAAAGTGGTCGCAACAAGGTGTTCTCCGAAAAGGCTGGACTTGCATCGGGTTTGAAGATCTCGGAGAACCCGCCACCCAATGTAAAATGTGCGAAAGCCAGGACATCCGGTATGTTCAACAGCAACTCTTTAATGATTTTTCTCTCATCTGGCCGGGTCGGGCCCTAATGATAACTTGATCAATCTAAGATTGATTCTTCTATATTGTTTCACTTCCTATTTTCTGGCGGACGAATATAGTCAGAAGACATATTTTATTATCTTCGGCTTTTAGGAATAGTCTAGCGTGACAGAAGAAGAAATCGCCAAGATAGCTCAATCATGCTATCAGGGTTGCCCCACGATCGTCCTCGGCAGCGGAGCATCAATGCCTCACGGGCTTCCCAGTATGAGTGACCTTAGTACTTATCTACGTGAAAATTTGGAAACCGAGGGTGACGTGGAAGGCGATGCTTGGCTTCTAGTCAAGACAGCACTAGCCAACGGCGATCACCTCGAGGCAGCTTTGGAAGGCAAAACACTTCCTGAATCGCTGCTAACAAAAATTGTAAGCCTCACTTGGCGTTGCGTGAACGACAAAGATAAGCAGTTGCTGGAAGCGGCCGCCCACAACGGTGATTTCGCTTTGGGTAGACTCTTGGCCAACATGTTCAGCAGTACGCATAGTGAGATACATGTGGTCACGACAAATTATGACCGCGTTGCCGAGTTTGCCTGCAACTCCAAGAACGTATTGTTTCAAACTGGCTTTGCGCCGGGCTACATTCAGACGTGGGAAAGTACGGGCCGCGTGAAACTGGTTCACGGGACAAAGTCCGCTCGCGTCGTCAAGATTTGGAAGATCCACGGGTCTCTCGATTGGTTCCGTACCACCGACGATAGGTCTATAGGTCTACCAGTGTTCGAGCTGCCATCGAAAGATCAGTACACGCCTCTTATCGTAACGCCGGGGTTAAACAAGTACGAAAAGACCTATGAAGATCCGTTTCGCACAACCATCAACGGAGCCGATGCTGCACTAAAAGCCGCTTCTGCCTTCCTTTGTGTGGGTTTTGGTTTTCGAGACCAGCACATCCACCCCAAACTCATCGAGCGATGCCGTGAGCGGAACGTCCCTACAGTGGTACTGGCCCGAACGTTGACGGAAGAAGCGAAAGACTTCCTAAAAAACAAGGCCGGTGCAAACTACTTGGGAATCGAACTATCCGGAACCGGTAGCAGAGTTTACTCGCCTACCTATCCGGAGGGCACCGATGTCACAACACCAGATCTCTGGTCGCTCGACGGCTTCAACAAATTTGTCCTTTAGGTAGCGTAAATGTCGATTTTCAACTTCTCCGACACAGAATCCCTTGGCAGCGTCATTTCAGTCGATACCGCTGCGGTCACTATACGCGTTGATGATCTGGACCGGCTCAAACGTCTCCAGGTCAACCGGCTGGTTGTTCTTCAAAGCAGCAAGCCCGGCCAGCACCTAATTGGTATTGTCGTAAAGATTACTCGGAAGCCAGACACGCGCGAACTGGAGGAGGTCGAACTCGGCGACGAAGATCTCGTTCCGAACGAAAACAACTTGGTGAAAGTCACTCTCATTGGCACACTGCTCGACCGAGTCGGAACTGATCAGAACGTGTTTCGCCGTACTCTTGAGACTGTTCCCGAAATCGACGCAAACTGCTTTTCGCTGGATGGCGAGCGGCTTACCAAATTCATGCAAGTCATTTCCGACGTTAAAACTGACGGTCCTAAGCTATCCCTTGGTCATTTCACGTTGGATGACGAAGCTATCGCCTATCTAAATGGGAACAAGCTATTTCAACGCCACGCGGTAATAGTCGGCAGTACGGGCTCCGGGAAGTCTTGGACCACAGCAAGGTTGCTCGATCAGATTTCCGAGTTGCCGCAAGCAAATGCCGTCTTATTCGACATCCATGGCGAATATCGCCCTCTAAAAAGTGCAGCATTCAGGCACCTTCGGATCGCCGGACCGTCAGACATTGAACACAATCGCGGTTTGGCTGATGGCGTTCTTCATCTACCGTACTGGCTGCTGGGCTATGAGGCCTTGTTGTCGTTGTTTGTTGACCGTAGTGACCAGAATGCTCCGAACCAGTCAATGATCATGACGCGTGCAGTCGTTGACGCTAAGAAGAGCACTCTTGACCCAGTGGAGCACAAAGAGATCCTGGAAAACTTTACGATCGATAGCCCTGTACCCTTCGATATTAACACCGTCCTCGATAAACTTAAGAAGCTGGACGAAGAGATGGTCCCAGGGACGGGGAACCGCGAAAAGCAGGGCCCGTATCACGGAAAACTCAGCCGTTTGATTGGTCGCCTGGAAGCCAAGAAGCATGACCGCCGTCTGGCTTTTCTGTTCCAGCCACCACCAGAATGTATGGACATGGCTTGGCTGGAACGGATGGTCCACGCCATCTCTGCCGGACGTGGAGCACAAGACAACCACGAAGGTGGCATAAAAATCATTGACTTTTCAGAGGTACCGTCTGACGTGTTGCCACTGATGGTGAGCCTATTGGCTCAAATCCTCTTCTCAACCAGCCTTTGGACGAAATCCGACAAGCGTCATCCAATCGCAATTATGTGTGATGAGGCCCACCTGTACATTCCGGAACGCATGCAGGCGGATAGTTCTGACGCCGTCGCTGTTGAGATATTTGAACGGATCGCCAAAGAGGGTCGAAAGTACGGAATTGGCCTTGTTGTGATTAGTCAGCGGCCTTCAGAAGTAAATCGAACTGTACTCAGCCAGTGTAATAATGTGGTTGCAATGCGTCTGACCAACAGTGACGATCAAAGCGTTATCAAACGTCTCTTACCCGATAGCCTTGGAAGCTTCGGTGATCTGCTGCCCGTTCTGGATATTGGCGAAGCACTAGTTGTTGGCGATGCCAGCCTGCTGCCAACGCGAATTCGGATCGCTGAGCCAAAGATGAAACCAGATAGCCAAACAGTTGCCTTCTGGGATCGTTGGAATGAGGACACTCCAATATCTGATACCCAGATTTCTATTAGTTCTTGGCGGAAACAAAGCTCGTCGTGAGATGGTGCAACTTATGCCACAATAATGCACTTCCAGCGGATAGCATCATTGTGGCCACGGGAACCTTGATCACGGGCAGCTCTGGGTTGAAACGCATAACTCACTCACCTTATTTAACATAATATACCTTATGCGTATAAATACACAGATATATTATGTGTTGCATTAGTGTATTATTAAAGACATGCTGGGACATCCCTACTGATAAGGATGATGTTCATGTTGCGGTCGCTCAGAATGTACTCACTTTCTGCTGTATTGGCACTGTCTGTTACCAATGTGGTGTTTGCAACGCGGTCCTATGCACAAACCTACCAGATCGATTGTGCAATCCTCTTGTGTCTGTCTGGTGGCTGGCCCGCATCGGTTCCGTGCGCACGGGCACGTGCGGAATTCATCCGGCGGATCACGCCATGGCCTGTTGAGCCCCCGTTGCAGATTTGGCGGTGCCCCATGGGAGTCTCATATCCAACTGATCAAACGGAAAGCGACTTTGGTCGGATCTACGATATCCTATCCAATGAACGAAAAGGTCCTCCGCTTCAGTCGGTTCCAATGAGGGATGGGAGCACCGCAACAGTCCCAGAGAATGCTATTTTGCGAAGAAACGGATCTTCTGGTGCAATGTCCCAAGGTGATTTTGCGCTCCAACTGATTCAAGATCGAGCTGACATCGATATCAGCGGACAAGAGTTCAATTTCGTGCGCTCCATCCGCGTCTTTGATGTTCGATATGCCCGCCAGCATGAATCTGGGCGCGATGGCGACTGCAATCGTTCGGCGAATATTTATCTGGGAACCTACGGCACACAAGGCGACTTTTCTTGGTCGCGATCAACACCGACGGCGCTCCCTGACGCCCACCTCGGTCTAGAGCGTTGGGGGTCAAACTGCCCACGCATCTATCATCGTTCCGTCTTCGTCGAATGGTACGACTTTGGCGGCAATTATGGTTTCGAACAGGTCAATTACTGACCGCCCTATGTTGCTTAAGTGGCAACGTTCAAACTGGCCGTTGCTTAAGATAGTCAACAAATAGCCGCGATTTTAGTGGCAGGAACTTTGAATTTGGAAACACTATCTGTATGGGAAGCGCCGGTGGTTTTGCAGAAACAAATAGCCTTTTCAATCTGCCTTCCTCCAGTAGACGGGTAACAAGAAATTCGGGCAGGAATGCAATTCCGGAACTTTCGCATGCTGCAGCTGCAAGCGCCTCGCCTGAATTTGAGGAGAAATTTCCAGAAACTGCAACTTTTGTGAGACCCCCTGCATGCTGAAAAGTCCACGAACCCTTCGTCGAGAAATACTCGTAGACGAGGCAATTTCTTGTACCTAGGTCTTCTACACTGCTCAGATCCCCGTGTTTTTCGATGTAGCCAGGAGATGCGCACAAAATCATTTCGCACTCTGATATTTTTACACAACGGACATCCGATTGACCAAGGGTTCCAATGCGCACAGCCAAATCGTAGCCTTCGTCTATCAAATGAACCAAGCGGTCACTTAAGGTCAATTCGACTTTAAGATCTGGATGCTGCTTCTGAAAGTTCAGGATTAGCGGTGTCAGACGTGTGGAACCAAACGAAATTGGGGCGTTAACACGAAGCACTCCTTTGGCGTGATTTCTTTGGCCCCGTGCAGTGTCCATGCTTTCATCCAATTGGTGGAGGAGTCTTGTAAATTGTTCGAGCTGAATTTGGCCTTGATCCGTCAGTGAAATCGAACGTGTCGTTCGATTGAGCAGTTGAACCCCGAGGTGGGTTTCGAGGTTTGCAATATGCTTGCTGACCATCGGGCGGGACATTCGCAACTGCTGCGCGGCCTTCACAAACGAACCACGTTCAGACACAGCAACAAAAGCTCTCATCGATGAAAGTAGATCCATTGGTTCCTCTGAAGAACTAATAAGTTCCATATTATGCTGATTGAGGGCATTTTGCCAACCAAATATATTGACCCTGTGCAATGAAAATTGGAGGTAAATCATGCAAGTCGCAGTTTTGGGTACTGGCAATGTAGGTATGGCGTTCGCCGATACATTGTCCAGAAATGGAATTTCATACATCGTCGGTTCTAGATCCGTAGGAGCGCACGACGGAGATGGCCCCAAGCGCGTTTCTTATGCCACGGCAGTTGAAAAATCCGACATTGTGGTGCTTGCGATGCCATTTGACGGCGTAAAGGAAGCCAAGCAGCTACATGAATTAGCGGACAAGGTCGTGATTGACCTAACAAATCCGCTTACGGAAGATTTTTCAGCGTTGACCGTTGGCCATACGACGTCAGCGGCCGAGGAAATCCAGAAGCTCATTCCCAAATCGAAAGTTGTTAAGGCGTTCAATACAGTCTTCGCGCAGGTATATGGCTCGAACGCTTTCGAAAAGGCAAACCCTCCGCAAGTTTTTGTTGCTGGTGATGACGAAGTGTCCGTTGAGCAAGTTGCCGAACTTACCCGGCAAATTGGCTTTGAGCCCATTAAAGTCGGTGAACTCGCCGTCGCCAGGTATCTCGAACCCCTCGCGGGCCTGAACATCAGGCTTGGATATTTTCAAGGGTGGGGCACTGAAATCAGCCCTGCGTGGAACCGATAATAACTCTCAGCAATCACATTTGGAGAATAAAATGACCCAGCAAGAAAAGACCGACTATGCTGCTCTCGCGCTGCGCACATCGCTTGGAGCAATGTTCATTGCACATGCATGCTTAAAGGTCTTCACATTCACGATGGCAGGCTCTGTCGGCTTCTTTGAATCCGTGGGTTTGCCCGGTTCACTTGCATATCTGGTTACATGCGTTGAGCTGATTGGCGGTGCCGCACTAATTCTTGGTTTGTTTGTTCGGGTTGTTGCCGCAGCTCTCATTCCCATTCTGATTGGGACCATTTTGTTTGTGCATGGCTCCAAGGGCTGGATGTTCGCCTATGAAGGCGGGGGATGGGAATATCCTGCTTTCTTGATTGTTGTTTCGTTTGCAGTCATCTTACTGGGTAAGGGTGCTTATGCCGTACCTCTTGGCCAAACATCCATGAAATCAGTGGATTCTTAGTCGACCAAGCTTTGCTCAGCTAGGGATGTAAGCGGTGGCTTTAACCATAATGAGCTGGTGGGGGTGCGGAAGCGCCTCCACCGAAACAGTGGTTCTGGTTGGCCCATCTGCCCCGAAAAACTGCTCATATGCAGCGTTGAACGCATCATAATCATTCATGTCCACAAGATACGCTTCCAGCTCAACAAGGTGGGACAGTTCGGCACCAATGCTGGCGAGTATGTCTGCAATATTCTGGATCGTCGCTGAAGTTTGTTTGGTGATGTCCAGCACAACCTCGCCGTTACGCCTAACTGTGGCACCGGCAAAGCTCTCATCAGGGTTTCGAGCGCTGGTTCCTGAAATGAATGCAAAATCCCCAACCCGTTTCACATGAGGAAAACTGCCCTTTGGCTTTGCCTTACCCGGCAATATCTTGTTCTCAATAAACAGCGCCTTTTGAATGTCCGATACGGTTGACGAAAGTGCTTCTTTGATCTGGCTGAGTACTGATCTGCTAATCCGAGAGCTTGGGGCGGAGACAGACAATGCAGCAAAGACATTTCCGTCGGTGTCAAGAATGGGCATCGCGACACAGTCTAAGCCCTCCTCAAGTTCCTGACTGTCACGTGCGAATCCAGCTTTGGAAACCTCCTGTAGCTCGCGCCGGAATGATACAGCGTTATCCAATGTATTCTGTGTAAGTTTCGTAAAGACCAGTTTTGAGATCATTTCTTCACGAGCGACTGTCGGTAGCGCTGCCAGAAAGATCTTCCCCAAAGAACTTGCGTGCAAGGGAAGCGGCTCGTCGCGGCGGAGATGGAAAAAGAGTGGTCGTTTGGGTTCGGCCCACGCGACAAACTGAATTCGTTCGTCCTCAAATGTCGCTAAAGAAATAGTCTCATCTAGCCGATCACATAGCTTTTTTACATGTCCGGACGCGCGTTCGGCAAACACGTCGCGTTTCGTAACTTTCTTGCCCAGTTCGGCAACCATCATTCCAAGATGGTAACGATTGCCAGGCGAGCGAGCGACGGCCCCCAAGTTTTCGAGGGTCAGCAAGAATCTGTGTGTTGTTGAGAGATTTAGTCCAGTTGCCTTCGCAACTTCTGGCGCAGTCAGCGCGCCATTGTTCCGGCTGAACACGTTCAAAATTTCGAACGCTTTGATGACTGATGTGTTCTTTGGTGTTGCCATGAAGGATATGAGAGCCGTTGCGTTCAATTTTGCCCGTTAGTACATCAACGGCTCTCTGAGTGATACTGGAATCAATCTTCCTGGCTGTCAGGCGCCTGATCTGTATCGGTTTCACCACCAAAATCTTTGCCGAGCATTTTTGAGATACCCTTTGCGTCCGGTGAAGAGAGGCCGACCTCTTGAAGAAGAGAGTCAATGACTGGGCCCTGAGCACGATAACGCAGAGCGCTATTCACAACTTGATCAGCAATGTTACCCCCTCCCGCATCGCCGCTGAGCGCGTCTGCAGAGCTTCCGCCAGTTCTGTTCAACAAGCCATCAACTTGAACAATACGAATATCATCGATCTGCTCCATCGGACGAGCGCTCTCACGGACGATATCCTTGAGGTTTTCAATGACTGAGAGCCTGATTTTCATCTTCATCAGGTCATCCGACATGAGATTTTCTGCCTCATTGAGCGCTTTCGTAGCGTCTGCTTCAACCTCGCGACGTACTCTTACGGCCTCAGACTTCTCCTTTTCTGCTACAGCTTCTGCAGAGGCTATGGCCGTGATACGCCCAGTTTCCGATTTTGTTTCGATTTCGGCGGCTTTTGCGTGTTCTTCAGCTTCTTTATGCCTGCTTTCGGCCGCTATGGCCGTGACAATGGCGCGCTTTTCAGCTTCAGTTGACGCTTGAATGAGCGCAATGATCTTGGCTTTTTCTTCACGCTCCACATCACGGAGTTTCGCCAATTCTTCCTCCGCTTTGACAAGCTTGGCCTTATCGCTCTCTGCTTCAGTCAACGCGGCCAGTTGTTTCTTGGTGCTTTCAGCAATTGCGATATCCTTTTGATGCTCGCTCAGTGCCAGAGTTTGCTGTTGTTCGACGGTCAGCAAGTCGACCGCTGTATCCAATTGCATTTTGGCTTCAGTGATTGCGCGCTCAGCTTCGCGTTTGGCAACTTCAATGGCTTTTTCGGTCTTGGTCTTTTCTTGCGTGATCTCTGCGTCAGCGACGATTCTAACCTTGTCGACGTCCTGGTTGGCCCTGATGAGAGCTGAATCAGTCTCTTGTCTAAGTTTAGCTTCTTCCTGCGCGACATGTGATGTTGATGCAGCCTGCTGCAGTGCGATCGATTTTTCGTTTTCGATTTTTAGTAACTTCACGACACGGTCGGCCTCTACTTGTGTTTCTTCGATCTCGCGGTTTGTCTTCTGGTTCAGTTGCTCGATGGCCTTGCGACGGTTCAACGTCTCAAACTCTGCTGCTTGCTCAGCTTGAATATTGGCCACCCTGACGGCCAGATCTGCGTCAACCTTAGCGGCTTCGGATTCTTTGCGTTTGTTAGCCTCTTCGGTTGAGATATTTGCCGCTTGTTCGGCCCGGCGGACTGCGATGTCAGCCTGCTGCGATAGACGAGCGTACTCTTCATCCCTAGATATCTCGAGCTTGCGCGTCTCTGTTTCTAGCAGCTTCATTTGGATGCTAACCTCAGAGTCTTGCTCAATGGCATTCCGCTTCAAGCGCCGCTCTTCGATCTCGGTCGTTAGCCGTGTTAGACCTTCCGCATCAAAGGCATTATTCGGATTGAAAAACTCTTTCTTGGTTTGCTCCAGTGCAGTCAAAGAAGCAGACTCTAACTCGAGACCAGTTTGGGCAATCTCGGGGGTGACCAAAGCTTTTACTCGCGCAATGTATTCGCCGCGCTGTTCATGGAGTTCTTCCATCGTCATTTCGGCCGCTACGGAACGCAGTGCATCAACAAAGCGACCCTCCATCAACTCTCTTAACGCGTCAGGTCTCGCGGTCTTGCTACCTAAGGACTGAGCCGCGAGCGCGATTGATTCTTCGCTGCCCCCTACCCTGACATAAAATTCTGCAGTGGTGTCGACCCGCATGCGGTCCTTGGTAATGATCGATTTCGCTTCGGTGCGCGCAATCTCCATCCGGACGGTCCCCATCGAAACTGGGATCGTGTCATGAAGCACCGGCACCACAAACGCCCCACCATTCTGGACGACCTTTTGCCCACCAAAGCCTGTTCTGACGAAAGCCACTTCTTTGGTCGCCCGCTTATAGAGCCACCAAAAGAGGACCCAAAGAATAACGATCACGATGATCGCAACAACGATGCTTAGAATTCCGATTGCGAGCGCATTCATGATGGCCTCCCTAGTTTTCTCATTTTCCGTCACAGCCATGATGTGACTGACAGCCCACGCAGCGTGGGCACGATATGAGAATCTACTTAGCGCACCTCATATCAAAACTCAATAAATGATTTACAATCTCATTTATTGAGTTTATAGATTCGATAACAGACGGCGAAATTCTAGGAGAAAGATGTCCATGCGTGTCTCCAAGCGAGCAATCCCAACGAAGGCGATGCCGAATCCAAAATTCAGCTACAGCCCACTCGTTGCGTACGGCGGCTACTTGCAAACTGCTGGAATGGTTGGGCTGGACAAAGACGCCGGAGAGCTTGTTTCAGGCGGGATGGCGAGTGAGGCAAAGTGTATATTCAGTAATCTTAGAGCAATGATGGATGAGATTGGCTTGAACAATGAGGACATGGTTGAAGCCAGGGTTTACCTCGCTGACTTTTCGTCCTTTCATAACTTCAATGCAGTTTGGGATGATTTTTTTCAGGAAACGTCCAGAGGAAATCTACCTGCTCGCACGACGGTTGGCGTGTCAGCGCTGCCCTTAGGTGCAGCAATCGAGGCTGAATTCTCATTTTTTAAGGAGGCCTCGAAGCATGGGGCTTGCGAAGGTTGCAGCAATGGATGCGGACAAAAGGATAAATGATGGAGCGTGATTTGAAAGATGGATCCAAAGTGAATGACCTAGGCGTCATAGAAGGCAAAGCGACCCCGCGTGGGCGCTACCCGCACTTTCGCTCAGCTGGCCCATTTGTGTTTGTGTCGGGGACGAGTTCGCGGGAGCCGGACAATTCAATCACTGGTGCGGACTCTGATGCTTTTGGCACAATGAATTTGGATATCGCGGCGCAAACACGTGCCTGCATCGAGAACATGCGTGACATTCTAAAGGCGGCCGGCGGCGATCTTGATAACTTGATCGAAGTTACGTGCTTTCTCGTGAACATGAATGACTTTGGCGGCTACAACGAGGTATATGGTGAGTATTTTACCCACGACGGACCCGCGCGCACGACAGTTGCGGTCCATCAATTGCCGCATCCGCATCTGGTTATCGAAATTCGCGGCGTCGCCTACATCGCACCGCACAGTGCTGATCCAAAACTAACGGAGGAAGAGAATGCCTAAGGGAGAAATCGTCGCCGGGTTCATTGCGCCCCATCCGCCACATTTGGTTTATGGCGAAAACCCGCCCCAGAACGAGCCAAAGTCACAAGGTGGCTGGGAGCAGCTTCGTTGGGCCTATGAAAAGGTACGCGCAAAAATCGATGAACTGCAACCTGATGTGATTTTGGTTCATTCACCTCATTGGATTACCCAACTTGGGCACCATTTCCTCGGCATTGAGCATCTTGCCGGAAAATCAGTTGACCCGATTTTCCCAAACCTCTTCCGATACACCTACGATATGAATGTGGACGTCGAGCTGGCAGAAGCGGCGTGTCAAAATGCCAAAGATTTGGGGCTGGTCTCCAAGATGATGCGAAACCCAAAATTTCGGGTCGACTATGGAACGATCACGTCTTTGCATCTTGCCCGTCCGCAGTGGGATATCCCTGTTGTCGGTCTTTCGGCTAACAACTCTCCCTACTACCTCACTACTGAAGAAGGTTTTGAAGAGATGGATCGCTTGGGCAAAGCGACTCGTAAAGCCATCGAGGATCTTGGGCGGCGGGCCGTTGTGCTGTGCTCTGCTACAATGAGCCATCGGCACTTTCAGGAAGAGCCAGATGTTCCAGAAGATATGTCCCAGGAACACCCTTACAGCATGGAGATGTACCAATGGGATATGAAGCTTATTGATCTAATGCGCCGCGGTGAAATGCAAAAAGTGCATGACCTACTGCCGCAATTTGTAGAGATCGCCTTTGCTGAATTTAAGGCCGGATCGTTTACATGGATGTGCTCAGCAATGGGGTATCCGGAATTGCCAGGCGAACTCTTGGGGTTTGGCAATGTCATTGGCACGGGAAACGCTGTCTTTGAATGGGACCTTACTAAATTTGGGCTTGCCACACCTGCAAGTGAGTGGAAGCACAGTCGGCCCTTTAATGCTGGCCGCCCTTCTGCTCCGTCGTCTCCACTTGGCGGCGGCAGCTTTGGCGGCGCTGGTCCATCAATCGGCGCAACAGCGCGATAGCAGAAGGCAGGAAGCCAATGACAGTAGTATCAGCCTTTTTAGTACCCGGCTCTCCGCTTCCGTTGCTTCGGTCGGAAAACCCACCTTGGAGCGGGATTGCATCAGCCTACCGAACAGCGGGACGGGCATTGGCAGCATCCCGCCCAGACACAATTCTGCTGTACTCGACGCAATGGATGGCGGTGCTGGACGAGTTGTGGCAAGCGCGCCCTCACCTTGCGGACACTCATGTTGATGAAAATTGGTATGAGTACGGGGACCTTGAATATGATCTCAACATTGACGTCGAACTTGCCCAAGCCTGTGTTGCTGGCTCTAAAGAGATCGGAATTTCCTCAAAGGCTATCGATTACGACAAGTTCCCAATTGATACCGGAACGATCGTTGCTGACAAGTTTTTGAACCCAAGCAGCCGCTATCCTTTGACGATTGCAGCTAACAATCTCTACCACTCCTTTGACGACACCATTCGACTTGGTGAAATGGCTGTACAGAAAGCCACTGATCTTGGACGTCGCGTCGCTATTGTTGGCGTTGGTGGTTTGTCCGGCTCAATTTTTCGACATGAGATCGACATCCGCAGCGACGGTATAGTTTCCGCCGAGGATGACGCATGGAACCGACAAATGCTCTCTTCACTGGAAGCCGGTGGTGATGCGTCTTTCCCCGAGGTTTGTGATGAATTTGCCAAAGGCGCAAAAGCGGACATGGGGTTCAAACACTGTGCGTGGATTTATGGGGCCTTAGGACGAAAGTTCTCAGGCGCTCGGGTTCATGAATACGGAGCGACATACGGATCAGGAGCGGCCGTGGTCGAATTCAAAGTGTAAACGCTCAAAAATCCAATCGGGAGGAAAAGATGAATACGTTAAAAGTTGGTGCAGTTTTCTGCGCCCTGATGGCGGCTGCCGGAACGGCACAAGCGCAAGAGTGCGTTATCAAAGTAGGGCGCGTCGTGCCTATTACCGGGCCACTGTTGGATATGGGGCGGGAAACACCCTGGCTCGACAAGAACAAAGTGGACCCAATCAATGAAGCTGGCGGCTTGCAAGTCGGCGACCAAATGTGCCGAATTGAGTATGAAATCTACGACTCAAAAGGAACAGCAACGGGTGCTGCTGAGGCGGCAACTCGTGCTATCCTTGAGGACAATGTTGATGTTGTGATGGCTCAAGGAACACCTGACACCACGAACCCACCCTCAGATTTATGTGAACGTTATCAAATTCCTTGCATAACATCAGATACGCCGATTGAAGCGTGGCTCTATGGTCCAGACGGTGTTGCTAAAGAATATGAGTACACGCATCATTTCTTCTTTGGTGTGCCTGATCTGGTCGCGAACCACGTTGGTATGATTCAAGCACTACCAGGTGGTTTCAACGGGAACATTGGGTACCTTTATCCAAATGATCCTGACGGAACTGTTTTTGCGTCTATCTTCGATCCAGCATTTGAAGCTGAGGGATGGACCGCAGTAGATCCAGGGCGTTTTGAGCAAGGACTGCCAGACTTCTCTGCAATCATTAACCAATTTAAACGTAACAGAGTCGAAGTTGTAACTGGAGTTTTGGCTCCACCGGATCTTCAAAACTACATGCAGCAGGCTGCACAGCTCGGTTTCAAACCACTGATGTACATCATTGATAAAGGAACCGGTTATCCGGAACCTATGCGCCTGCTTGGTGATTTTGGAATCGATATTTTGAGTGTCAATTTTTGGTCACCTGCATTTCCAGGTGTCTCGCAATATGGCAACTACGATGGCCAAGAATTGGTAGACCGTTACCAAGAACAAAACCCAGGTCAGTTGTATTCTCCACCCCTCGCCTGGAGCGATGCAACGTGGGATGTTCTGTTTGATGCACTTCAAAGAGCCGGTACGACTGAACGTTCTGCCTTGCTGCAAGCGATCCACGACACAGATTTGGATACCGTCGTAGGTCGGATCAACTTCAACGATCAAAACTACTCGGTTTCGCCCCTTGGCGGCGCGCAATGGCGCCGTGATGAGGAAACCGGAGAATTGGTCAAGGAAAACGTCTTCAACGACGTTTATCCAGAAGTGGCGATCACAGCTCCCATGCGTGTTTTCCAAGAATAACACGCGCTGGTTGGCCGGTCTTTGGACCGGCCAACTCCCTTCCCCCCAAATACTGGTGCCGTGATGACTAGCATTTATCGAAATTTTGAGACGAAAGCCGAACTAAACACGGCTTATGACGTGGAAGGTTCGGTACCTGACTTCACTGTCTACGCGCGTCAGTATGTTGGCTCCAGCGCCGCGACACGTCAGCAATTGCAATGCCATCTCCGCGTGCCATTTGGACCAACGGTGGACGAATACTGCGACATATTCCCAGCAAAAGACCGCAATGCGCCTGTCATGATTTTTATTCACGGTGGCTATTGGAAAATGCTGACGTCGGGCGACCATAGCTTTGCCGCAGAAGGTCTTGCCAAGTCAGGGGTCACTGTCGTGGTGGCCAATTATTCACTTTGCCCAAAGGTTACCATTGCCGAGATCACCCGCCAAATGCGGTCGCTGATCGCATGGACCTATCGCCACGTCAGCGCCTACAATGGCGACCCCGAACGCATGTATGTCATGGGTCATTCTGCTGGCGCACATCTGACAGCCATGTGCGCGCTTACAAACTGGAAAGCAGACTATGGGCTAAGTGATCGCATCATAAAAGGGATCGTGCCAATCAGTGGGCTTTTTGACTTAGAGCCCTTGGCGCTCACCTTCCTTCAACCTGATTTGAACTTAACAGACGACCTGATTGAAACACAAAGCCCGCAGCGCATCCTCCGTTCAATTACTGTCCCGATGTTGCTGTCCTTTGGGATGGATGAACCGGACGAATTCCTCAGGCAGTCAACGGAGTTCCTGAAAGCATGGCAAACGCAAGGAAACGCAGCAAAGTTCTTCCCTCAAGAAGGCCGCAATCATTTTAATGCCATCACCGATCTAATGGATCCCAAAAGCGAACTTATGGCTGCCTTGCTTGGCTTCATGCAACACACCTCGGCTTCGAAAAGAACGTTTAGTTCAGCCGGATCATCGACGCGCCCGACTTGGGATTTCGCAAAGACAGGCAGGGCTAAATGATGTCCGCAACACTTCTTAGCGTTTCAAATCTAAATAAGTCGTTTGGTGCCGTGACGATCGCCGATGATATCTCGTTTGACATCTACGAAGGAGAAGTTGTTGGCATCATCGGGCCAAACGGCGCAGGTAAAACAACATTGTTCGGGATGCTCGCCGGCACGGTCGGCGCTGATTCAGGCACAATAAAATTCGGCGGATCAAACATCTCGTCCACGCCCACCTATGTTCGCGCACAGATGGGCATGGGGCGAACCTATCAAATCCCGCGCCCCTTCACCCACATGACCGTCGCTGACAATATGCGGGTCGCATCTATGTTCGCAGGGGGATTAGAGCCTGCCGAATGCGGTGACTGGGTAAAGCAAGTGCTCGAGTTCACGGGCCTTACCTCTCAAAAGGATATGCTTGCTGGCAAGCTGTCACTGCTGGGACGTAAACGGCACGAGTTGGCCCGCGCATTGGCCACACGTCCCAGCCTTTTGCTGGTTGATGAGGTTGCCGCCGGGCTGACTGATGCCGAGGTCGACGAATTCATCGCGTTGATCCGAAAGGTCCGCGATTCAGGGATCACCGTTGTCTGGATCGAGCACGTTATGAAAACAATGCTGTCCGCAACGGACCGGTTGCTGGCAATCGCCGGAGGCAAAATCATTGCCTCCGGCAAACCTCAAGACGTCATAGAAACGAAGGAGGTTCGCCGTGTCTACCTTGGTGCGTAAAGGCAGTCTGTTTTCCCAACCGGGACGAGATGGCAAACAATCGATCCTCAGCGTTAACGGGCTGTCCGCCTATTACGGTGAGTTGCAAGCCTTGTTCGACGTCAGTTTTGATGTGAACCCGTCCGAAGTTCTGGCCATTATTGGTGCGAACGGGGCTGGAAAATCAACATTGCTGCGGTCGATCACCGGCATGATGAACCGCGGTAAAACGGCGCATATTGACGGGGCTATTTCGTTTGGCGGACGGCGGCTTGATCGCCTCAGTACGGAACAAATTGTCGATGCCGGAACAACAATGGTACCTGAAGGCCGAATGCTGTTCCCGCGGATGAGCGTCGCGGAAAACTTGCTCGTTGGGGCCCATCTTCCCAAAGCTCGCGTTAAGGCCAATCAAAAACTCGACGAAATGTTCACTTTCTTCCCGAGATTGGCAGAACGGCGCAATCAGATTGTAAGTCAAATGTCAGGCGGCGAGCAGCAAATGGTGGCAATCGCCCGAGCGCTGATGTCTGAACCGACGCTTGTTTTGTTTGACGAGCTGTCATTGGGCCTCGCTCCGATCATCGTCGAAGATATTTACGACAAGGTCACGCAGATCAACAAAAGCGGCGTCACTTGCGTTGTCGTGGAACAGGATATGCACCGCGCGCTGGCCGTTTCAGACCATGTTCTTGTGATGCTCGAGGGTCGGATCGTTCTCGAGGGCGCACCTGACACGCTTTCAAAAGATGACATCACAAATGCCTATTTCGGCTCACATTCCGATGGAGGAACTCAATGACGTTTGAAGAAAACCTCTATTGGACGATGATCGACATCGCCAATGCGCTGCTGACTGGTACATTCATCGGCGGGTATTATGCGATGCTAAGCATTGGGTTAGCGCTTTCTTTTGGTGTGATGAAGCTCGTCAATCTTGCTCATGGCGACTTTTTGATTGTTGGCGCCTACCTATCGGCGATGATCCTCACGGTCGTATCGGTGCCGCCTGTTTTGGTGCTGATCATCGTCGTGCCAATTATGTTTGGGATAGGCTACGCGCTGCAGCGGTTCTTGCTCAACCACGTCTCGGTTCAGGCGATGGAACGACGCGGGATGTCAGCTAACTTTGGCCTTATGGCACCAATCTTGGTGACCTTCGGCCTTAGCATTTCTATCTCGCACCTGCTCCTGGCGCTATTCGCATCGGATGCGGTGTCGATAAAGAACAACCTCGCATTCTCGGCCATCCGATTGTCTCAGGATCTCAGCATTTCGCTGCTCCGGTTCTTGTTCTTCGTTGTTGCAGTCGCCCTTTTGATAGGATTGCAGATCTTCTTAAGACGTACAGTGACCGGGCGTGCCATTCGAGCGGCATCCGACAATCCCACGTTCTCATCGCTGATGGGGATCAAAACAGATCATATTTTTGCCGTTGCCTTAGGCATTTCGCTCGCGATCAGTGGCGTCGCGGGATTCATGATCGGCATGACACGAACATTCCAACCTTTTGATGGTCCACAGTTTATTTTGATTGCCTTCGGTGTAGTCATCATTGGTGGGATGAACTCAATCAAAGGAAGTTTGTTCGGCGGCATCATACTCGGGATCGTTCAAGTTCTTGCCGGTACTTACTTCGGACCATCAGCCCAACTTATTGGTGGCTACATGCTGGTCCTTTTCGTTCTCTCATTCTGGCGTGAAGGGCTTTTCTCAAAATGATCGGAAATTTTCTCAATTCAGTGGCCGAACGCCGAAATGCCACCATCATACTTTTACTCGCACTTATCGTTTTATTGCTGTTCCCCTGGGTCGCAGGTGAAGGTGGCCGATACTACACGTCTTTGTTGATGACAGTGTTTCTCTTCGCGACTCTTGGGCATGCGTGGAATCTACTGGCGGGATTCTGCGGCCTTCTCTCCTTCGGACTTCAGGTCTACATCGGACTTTCTGGCTTCACTGTTGCGATCCTAAATTACTACTTTCAAGTCCCAGTTTGGTTTGGTGTGATTTGCGGCGCTGGCGTTGCGGCCCTATTTGCTTGGTTGCTGGCCGCACCAATATCCGACCAATCTGGGCGCAAACAGATGTTTGCGGGCCTCGCAATCGCGATTGTTCTTTGGGTCATTTATGAGATCTGGATCGCGTTTGTACCGGGGGCCGACATCTTCGGTGGAGCCTACATACGTCGAGTGATTATCCTGCTCACAATCTTTCTGGGAATGCTGCCTTTGCTTAAGCTGCAAGGTGCATATTTTGCTGTCGCTACTTGGCTGATTGCTGCCGCCGTTACATCCGTCTTTAGTGAGTGGCGCGTTACTGGTGCAGGCGGTGGCATGACCATCGTTTCAGACACGACCACAATAGAACGGTACTATGTTGGTTTGCTCATACTAATTGCCTCGACCGCCGTTGTCTGGAAGCTTTTAAACAGCCGATATGGTGACGCCCTCACTGCTGTTCGTGATGACGAGGAGGCGGCAACGGCCATCGGAATTGACGTTCGGCGCATCAAATCAATGGTCTTCGTTATTTCGGCACCAATTGCCGCCCTTGCTGCAGGTTTGTTCTACGTCGACAGCGTCACCATCACGCCCCCGGATGCCTTTCACATCAGATGGTCAGCCTATGTTGTGTTCATCGTTGTTGCTGGCGGAATGGGTACATTGAGCGGGCCAATCGTCGGTGCGATAGCATTTGTGATTATTCAGAGGTTTCTCGCGGGCCTATGGGGTGGCGGAGAATTGACGCTTGGGCTCGCCTCAGTTCTACTGATCCTTCTATTGCCCCGCGGCATCATGGGACTTGTGCAAGAATTGCGGGCAAAAGCAGTGTCAGAACCGCGAGTAGCTCGAAAAACATCGTTGCTTTCCAGTTCCAAAACCAAAGTCGCAATCTCAACCATGATCCCCGATGGTCCTGGTCTGGTCGCAGCCCTTATGGTCCCAGGAAGCCCGCTACCCACACTTCAGTCAACAAACCCAACCTGGCGCGACATCGTTGATGCGTTTGGGACTGCCCGCGCGGCATTGGAAGCAGCTAATCCAGATGTGATTTTGGTCTATTCAGGCCAATGGATGGCCGTCCTTGACCAACCTTGGCAGACCAGTCCGCATCTGCATGGGACGCATGTCGATGAGAACTGGCATGAATTTGGTGCGCTTGACTATGACTTCCGGATCGATCGTGAGGGTGCACTTGCCTGCATTGCAGGGTGCGAGGGTATTGGTGTTCGCGCGAAGCCCGTCGATTATGACGGATTCCCGATCGACACAGGAACAATCGTGGCGAATGGTTTTCTAAACCAAGGGCTACAGGCACCGTTGATCATTGCCTCGGCGAATATCTATCACGACTATGAAACCACAAGAAAGCTTGGCGAAATGGCGACCCGCGAGGCGATTAAACTAGGTCGCCGTGTCGCGGTGATCGGCATCGGTGGGTTATCAGGATCGATTTTCCGACAAGACATTGATCCTGAAAACGACCGCATCAAATCGCCCGAAGACGACGCGCTAAACCGCAAAATGCTTGACCTGATGAAAGCTGGGGATCGTAACGGAATTGATCAATTCCGCGAAACCTTCGTGAAGAACGCCCGCGCAGATAACAATTTTAAGCATTTTGCGTGGCTTCAGGGCGCAATGGGCTCTGAATGGAGTGGTGCTGAGATTTTGGGCTATGGCCCAGCGTGGGGCGCGGGGTCTGCCGTCGTCCAATTCCACATCAACCGAAAATAAAGCATTGGAGCACGTCATGAGCAATCACTCAGCAAAAAAGATCCACAATTTCATTGATGGGCACTATGTTTCTGGATCCGAAGGCAAATCATTTGACGACATCTCACCTGTCGATGGGTCATTGGTTGCTGTTGTCAGCGAAGCAAGCAAATCTGATGTCGATCAGGCGGTCACTGCCGCAAAAAAGGCGCTGACAGGCCCGTGGGGACAAATGTCTGTCAGCGAACGCAGCCGATTGCTTCACGCTGTCGCGGACCGCATCGACGAACGATTCGAAGAATTCCTAGAAGCGGAAATGGCCGACACCGGTAAGCCTCGCGCGCTTGCAAGTACCGTCGACATCCCACGCGGCGCGGCCAACTTTCGCATCTTTGCAGATTTGATCCGGAACGAGCCTGATCACGTATTTCAGCAGGAAACTCCTGATGGAATGGGCGCGCTAAATTATACAGTTCGCAAGCCCAAAGGCGTCATAGCCGTCATCAGCCCATGGAACCTTCCGATGTTGCTGATGACATGGAAAGTTGCGCCCGCTTTAGCCTGCGGCAACACGATCGTTGCAAAACCATCCGAGGACACGCCCGCAACGGCGGCCTTGCTTGGTGATGTTATGAATGAGGTCGGCATCCCTGCCGGGGTGTTCAATGTCGTGCACGGATTTGGCCCCAACTCGGCGGGTGAGTTTCTGACCAACCACCCTAATGTCGATGCGATCACTTTTACAGGCGAAACGCGCACCGGCGAGGCGATTATGAAAGCCGCTGCCGTAGGTGTTCGGGACATTTCGTCCGAGCTTGGTGGCAAAAACGCCGCCATCGTGTTTGCAGATTGCGACCTGGACAAAGCGGTCAGCGGGGCGGTTCGTTCCTCCTTTACCAACTGTGGTCAGGTTTGCCTGTGCACGGAACGGGTCTATGTCGAGCGGTCTATCTTTGACGAGTTTGTGCGTAGAGTGGTGGAGGAAACGCGCCAGCTGCGCATCGGCACGCCCAAGGGTGAAGGAACCGATTTTGGCCCGTTGGTAAGCTCAAAACACCGCGACAAAGTTTTACAGTATTTTGAAATAGCGCACACGGACGGGGCGACAATCCATACCGGTGGCGGTATTCCGGATATGCCCAAAGAATTGCAGGGCGGCGCCTGGATCGAACCCACAATCTGGACAGGTCTGCCCGAAACCAGTCGCGTAATCCGCGAAGAGATTTTTGGCCCCTGCTGTCACATCCAACCGTTCGATGCTGAAGACGAAGCTATCCACATGGCAAATGACACGCCTTATGGGCTGGCAAGCGTCATCTGGACCGAAAACCTATCCCGCGCGCACCGGGTTGCCCCCTTGCTGGAGACTGGGATCACCTGGGTAAACACCTGGAACCTGCGTGATCTTAGAACACCCTTTGGTGGGTCCAAAGCCTCCGGCATTGGTCGGGAAGGCGGGGCCTACTCGCTCGAATTCTACACTGAAATCAAGAATATCTGCATAAAGATTTAGGAGACAGCCATGGCTGACGACGACAAAGATATCAAAAGCGCTGCTCACGCACTGTTTGATGCCCACACATCTGGAAAACCCTGTTCTCCTGTGCGCGAAACTCTAGGCATAGGCAACATAGACGCCGCCTACGCCACCCAGCAGCACAATACCGAGCGCTGGCTAAAACAAGGCCGTGTTCTGTCAGGTCGCAAGATTGGTTTGACCTCGAAAGTTGTGCAAACGCAGCTTGGTGTTGATCAACCAGACTACGGCGCATTGTTCTCCGACATGGATGTTCCCGACGATGTAGCCATTCCGGTTGGCAAAGTTCTACAGCCAAAAGTTGAGGCAGAAATTGCCTTTCGTCTTAATCAAGACCTTGAGACCGAATTCCTAACAGTCGCAGATATCCTAAGCAGCGTTGAGTACGCCGTCGCCGCAATCGAAGTTGTCGGAAGTCGCGTTGCTAACTGGGATATCTCTATCGTCGATACCATCGCCGACAACGCGTCCTCTGGCCTTTATGTCATCGGGCATGAACCCAAACAGATTGGGGAATTTGACCCTCGTTTGTGCGGCATGGTGATGGAATGCCGCAGTGAACCCGTTTCAACCGGAGCCGGCACCGCCTGTCTTGGAAGCCCGATAAACGCCACGCTTTGGCTGGCCCAAACAATGGCCCGCGTCGGCACGCCGCTGCGCAAAGGGGACTTGGTGCTTTCTGGCGCGCTGGGGCCGATGGTCCCCGCCAATCCGGGTGACGTTTTCGAAGCAAAAATTAATGGTCTGGGGTCCGTCAGGGCCGCATTCGCAGCGGAGTAAGATCATGAGCAAGATAAAATGCGCGATCATTGGGTCGGGAAATATCGGAACCGATTTGATGATTAAGATACTGCGCACGTCAGATGTCCTTGAGATGGGCGCAATGGTTGGGATCGATCCCAAAAGCGATGGGCTCGCCCGCGCAGAGCGTATGGGTGTCGCCACCACCCACGAAGGACTTGAAGGGTTAAGGGCCCTCCCCGGCTACACCGGTATTCGGGTCGTGTTTGACGCCACATCTGCGGGCGCTCACCTGAAACACACCGAGGCGCTGATTGCGGATGGCAAGCAGGTGATTGACCTGACTCCTGCAGCCATCGGACCCTATACAATTCCGCCCGTAAATATTGACGACAACCTCGACGCGCCCAACGTGAATATGGTGACCTGTGGTGGGCAAGCGACTATCCCTATGGTGGCTGCCGTCAACCGCGTCAGCCCTGTCCACTACGGTGAGATTGTTGCTTCGATCTCCTCCAAATCGGCTGGCCCCGGAACGCGGGCAAATATCGATGAGTTTACCGAGACCACGGCCGAAGCGATCGAAAAAATCGGTGGCGCGCGTCGGGGCAAGGCCATTATTGTCCTCAATCCAGCCGAACCACCCCTGATCATGCGCGATACCGTCTTTTGCCTGTGTGATGACGCAGACCAAGACGCGATCCGCAAATCGGTCCTAGATATGGTCGAGGCGGTTCAAAGCTATGTTCCAGGTTATCGCCTCAAGCAGGACGTACAGTTTGAACGTATCGGCGACAATTCCCCGCTTCGCATTCCTGAAATGGACGAAGCCTTCACCGGCTTGAAAGTCTCAATCTTTCTAGAGGTCGAAGGGGCTGCACATTACCTGCCCGCCTATGCGGGAAACCTCGACATTATGACTTCGGCTGCGATGAAAACAGCCGAACGTATTGTCGTAAAACGCAACTGGGTGGAGGCCGCTTGAAATGAAAAAGTTATATATTCAAGATGTTACGTTGCGCGATGGTATGCATGCCGTTCGGCACCAATATGATCTGGGTCATGTGCGCGCGATTGCAGAAGCTTTAGACGAAGCAGGCGTCGACGCCATCGAAGTAGCGCATGGAGACGGGCTTACCGGGTCCACGTTCAACTACGGCTTTGGCGCGCATACGGATGAGGCGTGGATTCTTGCCGCTGCAAAGGTCTGTAAGCGCGCGAAGCTCACAACCCTTCTTCTGCCCGGTATTGGCACGATTGAAGACCTGAAACGCGCGCGCGACAATGGTGTGCAATCCGTGCGCATTGCTACGCACTCGACCGAAGCCGACGTTTCAGCCCAGCATATATCCGCAGCCAAAGAGATGGGTTTGGATGTCTCGGGCTTCCTGATGATGGCCCATATGACCGCACCTGATGTGCTGGCAACTGAAGCCGTCAAAATGGAAGACTACGGCGCGGATTGTATCTATGTCACGGATTCCGGTGGCGGGCTAACCATGACCGGCGTCAAAGACCGTTTTGAAGCTTACAAATCTGCCCTAAAGCCCAGGACACAGTTTGGAGCTCACATGCATGAGAACCTGTCTCTTGGCGTGGCCAACTCGGTTGTTGCTGTCGAAAACGGGGCGACGCGCGTTGATGCCTCGCTTGCAGGGATGGGCGCAGGTGCTGGCAATTGCCCACTTGAAGCCTTTATCGCCGTTGCCGACCTATATGGCTGGGAACACAGCTGCGATCTATTCAAACTACAAGACGCCGCCGAAGAACTGGTGCGCCCACTTCAAGACCGCCCTGTGCGCGTAGACCGCGAAACGATGACGCTTGGCTATGCCGGTGTCTATTCCAGCTTCCTGCGCCACGCAGAACGTGCATCAGAAACCTACGGCATTGATACGCGCGAAATTCTGGTTGAGCTAGGCCGCCGCAGAATGGTTGGGGGCCAAGAGGACATGATTGTCGATGTCGCGCTCGATCTCGTCAAAGAAAAAGAAAAGGAATTGAGCCAATGAGCCTCGAGAAAATTGCACAAAAACTCGACCAAGCGGCGACGACCGGAAAAGCAATCCCCCAATTCTCTAACGAGCAGGAAATGTCCGTAGAAGAAGCCTATGCCGTTCAAAGCCTCTCGATGGCGTTGCGCCGGTCGCGTGGCGAACAGCCCGTTGGTTTCAAAATGGGTCTGACCAGCAAAGCAAAGATGAAACAAGTTGGTGTCGATGAGGTGATCTGGGGTCACCTGACCGACGCAATGCAAATATCGGATGGAGACGAGCTTGCCTTGGCTGGGAATGTTCATCCTCGTGCCGAACCGGAAATTGCATTCATCATGGGAAAGACGCTTTCGGGTGATGTTAGTGCAGCGCAAGCGATGGCTGCAGTTGAATACATCTGCCCTGCCATTGAGATCATCGATAGCCGCTATGCCAATTTCAAGTTTTCGTTGAGCGACGTCATTGCCGACAACACCTCTGCCTCAAAATTTGTCTTGGGCAATCGGTACAACCCTGACACAGACATCTCGAACCTTGGCATGGTGGTCGAAGTCGACGGCAGCACGCGTGCTGTGGGATCCTCGGCTGCCATCTTGGGAAATCCAGTTCGCTCCCTTATTGCAGCTTCCCGTATGCTCGCAAAGTGGGGCCACAGCCTCAAGGAAGGTGACATCCTTTTGGCAGGTGCCGCGACTGAGGCGCTTCCCCTTTCACCCGGCCAATCATTTCGGACAATGGTCCAAAATTTGGGTCACGTTTCCTTTCAAACTACCAGCTAAGCACGGAGAACATTGATGTCCCGCATCGGTATGACATTGCCCAATGTAACGTTTCGCACGCGCGTTCGTGACGAAGACATTGAAGGCGAAAACCCCTACACTTGGGCAGACAAAACAACGCAAGACTATTTTGGAGGCAGGCGTGCAATTCTCTTTTCACTGCCTGGGGCCTTTACTCCCACTTGCTCGACCTACCAGCTCCCTGGTTTCGAAGAACTGGCCCAGCAGTTCACCGATCAAGGCGTCCAAGATATATATTGCCTGTCAGTCAACGACGCATTTGTCATGAATAAATGGGCCGCAGGGCAAGGTGTCGCTAACGTCAAGGTTATTCCCGACGGTTCCGGAGAATTTACCCGCAAGATCGGTATGCTTGTCCAGAAAGACAACTTAGGGTTTGGCCTGCGTAGTTGGCGCTACGCCGCTCTTGTTGATGACGGCGTAATCGCTGCGTGGTTCGAAGAGCCTGGCTTTGAAGACAACTGTGAAAGCGACCCTTACGGCGAAAGCAGCCCTGAGAATATTCTAGAGCATCTTAAGCAGTCGAACCCGTTTTCGGCCAACGCATAAACTTACCATAGAACCAAGCACAGGGTCCCAAGGCGTTTCTTGGGGCCCTGTGTCTGTGCGATTAGAAGGCAACGAACAAAGTGACTGAGTTTACCAAAATCCTGATCGCAAACCGCGGTGAAATCGCCATCCGCATCATGCGAGCTGCCAATGAGATGGGCAAAAAGACGGTCGCGATTTTCGCAGAAGAGGACAAGCTGGGCCTGCACCGATTTAAAGCGGATGAGGCCTACCGGATTGGCGAGGGCATGGGGCCTGTCGCCGCCTACCTGTCGATCGAGGAAATTATCCGCGTGGCCAAGATGTCTGGCGCCGATGCCATCCACCCCGGCTATGGCCTCTTGTCCGAGAACCCCGATTTCGTTGATGCCTGTGAAAACAACGGCATCACCTTTATCGGTCCCAAAGCGGCGACCATGCGCAAGCTAGGCGACAAAGCCAGCGCCCGCCGCGTCGCGATGGAGGCGGACGTGCCCGTGATCCCCGCGACCGAGGTGCTTGGCGACGACATGGACGCGATCAAGAAGGAAGCGGCCGAGGTCGGCTATCCCTTGATGCTCAAGGCGTCATGGGGCGGTGGCGGTCGCGGGATGCGCCCGATCATGTCCGAGGACGAGCTAGAGGAAAAAGTCCGCGAAGGTCGCCGCGAGGCTGAGGCCGCCTTTGGCAATGGCGAAGGCTATCTGGAAAAGATGATCATGCGCGCCCGCCACGTCGAGGTGCAAATCCTCGGCGACAGCCACGGCGAGATTTACCATCTGTGGGAACGTGATTGTTCCGTGCAGCGCCGCAACCAAAAAGTGGTCGAACGCGCCCCTGCCCCTTACCTGTCCGGCACTCAACGCGAACAGCTGTGCAATCTGGGCAAGAAAATCTGTAAGCATGTGAATTACGAATGTGCAGGCACTGTTGAATTCCTCATGGATATGGACAGCGGCGAATTCTACTTCATCGAAGTAAACCCCCGCGTGCAAGTGGAACACACGGTGACAGAAGAAGTCACCGGCATCGACATTGTGCGCGCTCAAATCCTGATCGCGGAAGGCAAATCACTGGTCGAGGCCACAGGCTGCGCGTCGCAATACGACGTAACACTTGATGGTCACGCGCTGCAATGCCGTGTCACCACTGAGGACCCGCAGAACAACTTCATCCCCGACTATGGCCGCATTCAGACCTATCGCAGCGCCACAGGTCCCGGCATCCGTCTGGACGGCGGCACGGCCTATTCCGGTGCGGTCATCACCCGCTATTACGACAGCCTGCTGACCAAAGTGACCGCCAAGGCCCCGACGCCCGAGATGGCGATTGCCCGCATGGACCGCGCCTTGCGTGAATTCCGCGTCCGCGGCGTCAGTACCAACATCGCCTTCGTGGAAAACCTGCTCAAACACCCGATGTTCTTGAACAATGAATATCACACCAAATTCATTGATGAGACTCCAAGCCTGTTCGACTTCAAAAAGCGCCGCGACCGCGCGACGAAAATCCTTCGCTATATCGGCGACATTACCGTCAACGGCCATCCTGAAACCGCAGGTCGCGTGCGTCCGGCAGCAGAGCTCAAACCAGCCAAACCACCTGTGAAACCCACAACAGACGTACCCGACGGCACCCGCACCCTACTCGATGCCAAAGGACCCGAGGCCATCGTCGACTGGATGCGCAATCAATCCAACCTGCTTATCACCGACACCACCATGCGTGACGGGCACCAGTCCTTGCTGGCGACCCGTATGCGGTCCATCGACATGATCAACGCGGCCCCCGCCTATGCCACCAAAATGAACCAGCTGTTCAGCGTCGAATGCTGGGGCGGTGCGACCTTTGACGTGGCCTACAGGTTCTTGCAAGAATGTCCTTGGCAGCGCCTGCGCGACATCCGCGCCGTGATGCCGAATATTATGACCCAAATGCTGCTGCGCGCCTCTAACGGTGTCGGCTATACCAACTACCCCGATAACGTCGTCCAAGAGTTCGTGCGCCAAGCCGCCGAGACAGGCGTCGACGTATTCCGCGTGTTCGACAGCCTTAACTGGGTGGAAAACATGCGCGTCGCGATGGATGCCGTGATCGACAGCGGCAAGGTCTGCGAAGGCTCGATTTGCTACACAGGCGACCTGCTGGATCCATCGCGCAGCAAATATGACCTGAAATACTATATCGGCATGGCCAAAGAGCTGGAGGCCGCAGGCGCACATGTGCTGGGCCTCAAGGACATGGCTGGCCTGCTGAAACCCGCCTCGGCCACGCTTTTGGTCAAAGCGCTGAAAGAAGAAACGGATCTGCCGATCCACTTCCACACCCATGACACCTCAGGCGCGGCGATTGCGACCGTGCTGGCTGCGTCCGCCGCTGGCGTTGATGTCGTCGATGCCGCGATGGACGCGCTGTCTGGCAACACGTCGCAGCCGACATTGGGATCCATTGTTGAGGCTCTGCGCGGCACCGACCGTGACACAGGGCTGGACGTGGCCGCTATTCGCGAGATTAGCAACTACTGGGAACAGGTGCGCGGGCAATATGCGGCCTTCGAGAGCGGCCTTCAGGCCCCTGCCTCCGAAGTGTACTTGCACGAAATGCCCGGCGGGCAGTTCACCAACCTCAAGGCACAAGCCCGCAGTTTGGGGCTTGAGGACCGCTGGCACGAGGTCGCGCAAACCTATGCGGATGTGAACCAGATGTTCGGCGATATCGTCAAAGTGACCCCCTCGTCCAAAGTGGTCGGCGACATGGCCTTGATGATGGTCAGCCAAAACCTGACGCGGGCAGATGTTGAAAATCCTGACACAGACGTGGTTTTCCCCGACAGTGTTGTGGACATGATGAAAGGCAGCCTGGGTCAGCCCCCCGGTGGATGGCCCAAGGCGATCCAGAAAAAGGTTCTCAAAGGCGAGAAATTCACAACCGACCGCCCCGGCGCCTCGCTCCCCCCTGTTGATCTGGATGCAGCACGCAAGGACCTTTCTGCCCAGCTAGAAGGGATGGAGGTCGATGACGAAGACCTGAACGGTTATCTGATGTACCCCAAAGTGTTCCTCGATTACATGGGGCGGCATCGCAACTATGGTCCTGTGCGCACCTTGCCGACCTCCACGTTCTTTTATGGAATGGAACCGGGTCAAGAGATCACAGCAGAAATCGACCCCGGCAAGACCCTCGAGATCCGGATGCAGGCCGTCAGCGAGCTCAACGAGGACGGCGAGGTCAAAGTCTTCTTTGAGCTCAACGGTCAGCCGCGCACCGTGCGGGTCATGAACCGGTTGGCCGCCGCTGACAAAGTCACGCGCCCCAAGGCCGAAGCAGGCAACGCCAATCACATCGGCGCCCCGATGCCCGGCGTTGTGGCCACTGTTGCTGCCGTTGCAGGCAACGAGGTCAAAGAGGGCGATTTGCTGTTGACCATCGAGGCGATGAAAATGGAGACCGGCATCCATGCAGAGCGCGACGCGGTCATCAAAGCCGTCCATATCAACGCTGGCAGACAGATCGATGCCAAGGACCTGTTGATCGAACTGGAGTAGGCCATGCAGCATCTTGCCCTCGTGGCGATTGTGGTGCCCGACTATGATGCGGGCATTGCATTCTATGTGGGTAAGCTGGGCTTTGACTTGCTAGAAGACACCGACTTGGGCCACGGAAAACGCTGGGTGCGGGTCGGGCCAAAGGGTGCGCAGACGGACCTTGTAAGTAATGCCCAGACCAAGCTCAATGACCCCCATCGCTTCTATTTAAAGTCGAGTTGGTTTCGCTGAAGACAGCGGCGTAAAGTCGTATTAGGAAACGAGCTTCTTGAGCGTCAAATGACTGCGCTTGATACTTCCTAAATTTTAAGAACCGGGACGCTGAACGATCACAAAGACTACTTGGGGCGCAATATCCAGCCCGTGCAGAGTTGCACTCCTAAAACTAACGAGGAAAAATTTGATGGGCGATAAATCGAACAAACACCGAGGGGAAGGGATAGCAATTTCGAAGATCGTGAATACAGAATCCAATCGCACAGTTGGCTGGGTTTATGAATGGGAAAACGGTGATGTAACAAACTTGTGGCTCACCGACAAACCAAAGGATTTTGAATTTCGGTCGGTATCACCGGAGCCCAAGCAGTCAGATGAGAAAGAATACTAGAGCCTGTGGTTGGAGTCGGTAGCCATCTCTGCAACGGCCAGTAAATCGCTTGCTCCTACATTGATTGCTCTCGCAAGCACGACCATTTCAACTACATCAATCCGTCGTTGACCGCTTTCCAATCGAGCGATGAGAGATTGGTGGCATTTTAGCCTTTTTGCCAAGTCCGCCTGCGTCAAGCCAGCCTCTTTCCTCGCTGCGATCAATGCTTCGCGCAACGCTTCATGTCCTGAGCTTCTGATAGTTTTTGCCACGCGTCACAAACCTCTTGTGGCGTGGCTAATCTAGAATATAGATTATCTAAAATTCAGATAATTCGAGCCCTGGGCTTCAGTACTAGTGTCTGTGTCCATGTTTGGAGAATAATCAGTGCGAAGCATCGTCCAAGAAGAGTTGATACTGTTGGCTGACTTCGCGCGCCTCTTGGAACGCACGCGCGCGTTCCTTATCCAAACAACGGAAATAGTCCTGAATGCCTTGAATATAGACCTCGAAGTCTTGCCGAATGATATCCGCGTATTCCCTCATTGCCAGGGAATCGTTCGGCACAAACGGCCGTACCGGCGCAAGGCACGTTTCGGCCTCTGCGCACTCAACAGATGCAAGAATCAAGAGCAAAACCCACGCGAAGGTAGAACCGCACAACCGGAGGTTTCTCAAACCGCATATTTTCTTGAATATACTCACTACGCATGCCTAATGGGTGCGCAACTAAACTACAGCCGCAACACATAAATATATCTTGTGGTTGTTAATATACTATCGTATCTCTGGGCTTCAAGTAGGAATGCCTAGGGTTACGCCTTTTTAGAAAGCGTGAGCCGGGCCATGAACTGGAAAGTACAAGCACCAAATGTGGTCACGGAAGCGAGATTCCGCGAACTCGTGGAGGACGGCTATAACGCCGAAATCCTCTGCCAAGAGTCCGCGCATAAGAAAGGCCCCAGCTACTATGGGGTCTGGATCATGCGGGCTGTTTCGGATGATGGAATGGAAAAGCTCTTGGTCACCGCTCGGAACACAACAAGCGACATCAAGATCCGCGAATTCAAAACGATCACCGGCGTCGTCTCCTTCTTCATTGGGATCGGTTTCCCTCACGCCGATGTGCCGCTTTTTGAAGGCCATCGCACCTCGCACAAGCTTGCAGCGCCCGTCAAAGGTAGCAGCGACTAGCCTACTCTTCATTTGGCTGCTTGCGCCACCTGCGGCAGCCCAAATGGTTCTGGTCATGGAGAGCGATGGCTCGCTCACCGCCACACACTCCCAAAACAGCTTTGCTCGGAACTACAACGACGGCGTAGGCCAAGGCTCGGCGGCCGATGCGCTCGCGATATTTGACGAGCCTGATGTTGTTGCAGCAACAGAAGAAATCCGCATAGCCGCCATCGCGCCACGTGCTCCCCTGCCCCGTGCGGACGTTCTTTCAGCGATTGAGGCCACAGCGCAACGTTACGGTAGCCATCCCGGTTTGCGCCGCGCGGGACTTTCGGTTTCAGACTGGCTCGTACTCTTCCGCGCCAACATCGAAATTGAAAGCGCCTATCGGCAAAGTGCCGTTTCTAGTGCAGGGGCCATTGGCCTTGGGCAGTTGATGCCAGCAACAGCCCACGATCTTGGTGTCGATCCGCGTGATCCGCTGCAGAACCTCGATGGTTCCGCCCGCTATCTTGCAATGATGCTGGAGCTATTTGGCGATCCGCGTCTTGCCTTGGCGGCCTACAACGCCGGCCCCGACGCTGTGCACCAATATGGCGGCATACCCCCTTACCGAGAAACCCAAAATCATGTGGCCCGCGTCATGGCGGTGGTCGCTCGACTGGAAGGAACAAACCCATGAGACATTTTACATCCCTGTTCACGGCATCATTGGCGCTGTTCTTACTGATCGCAGACCCTGCCCTTGCGCAAAGCATCGACCTTTCCCCAATTCAAAGTCTGCTACAGGGCATCGTCGATGCTCTGACCGGCCCACTTGGCGTCGTGATCGCCACGCTGGCCGTCTTAGGTGTGTTCCTCAGCTGGTTCTTCAACATCATCGATCTGCGCCAAGCACTCTGGGTCCTCGTCGGCATCGCCGGCGTCGCCGCCGCTCCTACCATCGTTGCCGCGGTCTTTGCCGGTGGCTGAGCGTTCGCCCCTCTTCCTCGGCCTTGTGCGCCCGCCGAAGCTACTGGGCCTGCCCATCATGTATGCCATGGCCTGGCTCTTTGGCTCGGTGCTGCTGTTCGTCTGGGTCCAGCACATCGTGATCCTTGGGGTTGCGATCGTGCTCTATCCCGTCCTTTGGAAAGCCGCCGATTGGGATCCGCGATTCATCGACGTGATGATGACGGCGCTGCAAGAAACACCGCCCACCCGAAACCGGCAAGTTCATGTTGGGGACAGCTATGCCCCGTGATGAAACGCTTGATCCTCGCACTTTGACGCCGGACTGGTACGCCCGGGAAACGCGCCTCGCGCATATGCTGCCCTATGTCAGTTTGGTCGATGATCAATCGGTGCGCACGCGGGTGAACGAAATGTTACAATGCATCCGCCTCGATGGGGTCAACAGTTACACAACCGATGATGCCTACCTCGACAAGTTCACGGCCCTGTTTGCTCGGATCGTTGCGCAGCTAGGTCCAGAATTCAGCTATTATGTGCACAAGGTCTCAAAGGCGATTGCGCCGGAGCTTGAACCCGTGCGCGCCGAGAGCTTTGCAGGCGAAGTGGATCGCCAGTGGCGCGAGAAGCTAGCGACTAGCGGGCTGCGCGACAAAACACTGACTCTTACAGTCATGCACCGTCCGCCGTCCAAGAGCTTTCTTCCATTTCTCAATCGCAGCGCACCTGAGCGCTTCAAAGAAGAAACACAAAAACGCCTTCGACGGCTGAACGAGGCCGTGAATGTCTTCGCGTCAGGACTGGCTGATCTCGAACCGCGCGTGCTGTCGGCGAAGTCTGGCGAGCTAGTTGGGTTCCTTGGGGCGTTGAATACGGGCCAAGAGCTGCCACTCTATCCAGCGAGCACCTACGGTTTCCTGTCGTTCAACGTGGCCAACACCCGCGTGACATTCCTTGAGGATCATTTTGAGCTTTCAGAAGGCGTCGTAGGTCACCGCTTTGGCAAAAGCTTCGCCATCGGCGAATACTCCGAGGCCACATCCTGCACGATGTTCGACATGCTCAACCTGCCGGTCGACATGATCGTCACCCATTCTTTTACCCCTATCAATTCCAACCTGATGGCAGGTCGCATCAAGCGCCAGAAACGACAGATGCAGGCCTCGCAAGATGCCGCTCTATCCCTGATGGAAGCGCTCGACATCGCCGCCGATGATCTGGAAGCAAAACGCCAGAGTTTCGGCGAGCACCACATGGTCGTAACGATCTTCTGCGACACGCTTGATGAACTGCAGACCCTGAGCGCAGAAATCGTCAATGCTGCCGCTGCCGAAGGTGTGAAGATGATAGGCGAGCGTGTAGCCGCGAAAGCCCATTATCTCAGCCAGCATCCCGGCAATCAGCCAAAGCGCGTTCGTGCCAGCGCCATCACCAACCGCAACTTTGCAGATTTCGCAGCGTTTCACCGGACGCAGCTTGGCAAGAACGCCAGTGAGGTCCCGTGGGGCAAAGTGATCACCATGCTGCCAACGCCCGAGCAAAGTGCCTATCGGTTCTCTTATCACGAGCAGGGTAATCCCGATAAAGAACCTACCAGTGGCCACACTCTGATCATGGGTCGGCCTGGATCGGGCAAATCCGTGCTTTCGGCCTTTCTCATGACCCAAGCCCGTCGAGCAGGCGCGCGGATCTTCGTCTTTGATTACCGCCTTGGTATGGAGATGGCGGTCCGCGCCAACGGGGGAAGCTATGCAGCATTGAAGGCTGGACAGGCTACTGGACTTAATCCGCTTTGGACCGAGGTGGATGATCGTGGCACAGCTTGGTTGTCTGACTGGCTGGCCACCCTGCTCTACCGCGCGGACAAGCCGCTGACGCCAGTTCAAACCAATCGCCTTCAAGAAGCCGTGCGCCAGAACGCGAACGCCACGGATCCAGTGTTGCGTAATTGGAAAGACTTTGCCTCGCTCTTTGTCTCCACTGATGATGGTGGCGAATTGCACCAGCGCCTGCTCGAGTGGACCAGCGATGGTCGCTATGGCTGGATATTTGGCCAGTCCTTGGAAGACACGTTTTCTCTCGAAGGTGATGTCGTAGGGTTTGATTTAACCGGCATTCTCGATTCCGAGTCCGAGAAAGAACGAATGGCAGTCTTGAGCTATCTGTTCCGCCGCGTTGAGCGTGAGATCGAAGACCGCCGCCCCACCATCATTGTTATTGATGAAGCCTGGAAAGCCCTCGACAACGCGTATTTCGCAGAACGACTGTCCAACTGGCTGGTGACGGCACGCAAGCAAAACACCGTCGCGGTAATGATGACGCAATATGCCAGTCAGCTCGAGCGCACCCGCACTGGCAAGACCATCGTTGAAGCTGTTCCTACTCAAATTCTGCTGCCCAACATCCGTGCTCATGCGTCTGACTACGCGATGCTCAATCTCGACGAGAAAGAGCTCGACGTGCTGCTGAACACAGGCAGCAATTCAAGGCTGGCGCTTATTCGCGACGATCAAGGATCCATCGTTGTCGACGCCGATCTCAGCGCACTCGGTCCCAACCTCACTATTCTCGGCGGCATGGAGAAGGGTGAAGCGCTTGTTGGCGCTGATTACCGCGACCGATCTGATTTCTGGAGACTGCTATGAAACGCATTTTGATCCTTCTCACCGCACTCAGCGTCCTCGCCTCCTGTGCACAATACCAAGAGCAGCAAGCCAATTGCTTCACATTCCTTGCAGCAGTTGCACCAGTTGAGCCCGATTGCACCTTCACGCCTCTTGGAACTTTGGAGAGTGACATTGAAGTCTAGGCTCGCTCATATCCTATTGATGTTGCTGCTGCCCGGCCTCGCCTTCGCTCAAGGCGTGCCAACGGTCGATAACGGTCTGACCGCACGCGACATCATGGAAACCGGTGATCGTGAAGTCGACCTTGCAACTCAAGCCGACAAGCTATCCGTGCGCGAATTCATTGCCGAGATCGAGCGCGAGCAATTGGAAACGCTGCAACGGATCCTTGATGCGCAATCAAGCTTTGGAGGCCATAGCCTGCTCGCGATGGTGTCCGATTTTGAATCTGGCAATGGTGATACTGCCCGGTCGGTAGAGGCGGTCTTTGGCTCAAGCGAGATTGATCCCAATCCCGCTGGGACACAGATGTTTGGCGATGCGGCCCAGAATATCGAACAACTAATTATCCGCGTCGCTCAAGAAACCAGCGGCTTTGCAGGCGTAGGGCGTGCCGGACTCTCTCCCGTCCAGTGGCGCGCCCTTCTGCAAGCGCTGATTTGGCAGGAAAGCCGCTTCACGATTGGTGCGCGTTCTCCCGTTGGCGCATTTGGCCTGACCCAAATTATGCCAGGCACCGCGAGCGATCTTGGCATCAATCCAGAGTACTATGACAGCCCCTATTTGCAGGTGCATGGCGGTGCGCGGTACTTGGCCACGCAGCTCAACACTTTTGACGGCAATGTCATCAACGCCCTGGCCGCCTACAATGCAGGGCCGGGCCGCGTATTTGAATACAGCGGCGTGCCGCCGTTCCGAGAGACGCAGCACTACGTCACTGTCATCCCCGAACGCTACAATCTTTATCTCAGCCGAATTGGAGGTATCGAAGCCTTGGGAACAATCGATCCATCCTTTCTGGCCAATGCCAATCTTTCGATCACCGGGCATGGCGCTGCGTTTTACGGAAACAACTCCCCTGCCGCGATCCATCAAGCCGCCTTGCGCGTGCGCGATATTGTCGAGCGCATCTCTGAGACAGAGGATGTGCAAGAAAGCGTCGCGCTCAACACCTATGCGCGTGCCGAGCTTGTGCGTTTGGTCGCAGCTCGCGTTCGATTGCAGGCAGCAAGAACGCGCGTCTTGAGTGCGGAAGAACTGGCCCAAGCTTCTGCGCGCATGGCTGCGGCGGACTTTATGGAATTCACAATCGAGGAGCTGGACTAATGCGAAAATCAAATTGGGCATTAAAGACTGCATTGGTTGGCTCATTAGCCGCAGGGCTCCAATTCGCGCACCCTGCCCCTGCCCTCGCCCAAGGTGTTCCCGTCGTCGACACCCAAAACATTGCCCAAAATATCCAGCAGCTACGGCAGATGATCGAAGACGAAATTCTGCAAAACGAACAACTGACCCAGCTCCGCGAACAGCTCGCCACACTCACGGACCAACTCGCGGAGCTGCAACGGACCTACGAAGCGCTCACCCGTCTCGCGGAATTGCCCGAAATCATCCGCACACAGATGGAGGATGAGCTCAACGGCCTGTTGGACCAAGAGTTCGGAGACATTATCGCGACCATCGAAGCCATTAAGAACGGGGATTTTTCTGGCCTGTCCGGGTCGGGCGCAGGTGAGATCGAAACCCAAATGGATCGCGTGTTGGCAGATCTTGGCTTTGACGACGACACTCTCTCGGAAATGGCCAGCAGCGGGAACGCAAGCGCCAACCGGATTGCGACACAAGCCACGACAGGAGCACTTGTCTCAGCCGCGGCCCAGAACAGCTATGAGGATGCGGGTCAATCGCTTGAGCGCGTGGATCGGCTGGTCGGCCTGATCGACGATATGGATGAGCTGAAGGAAAGCGTCGATCTCAACACGCGTGTGACCGCCGAACTTGCCATTGCCCTCGTGGCCATGTGGCAGCTTGAAGCGATCCAAACTGTGGGCGACGGCACGGGCGGCGTGATCGACGCTGCCACCATCGCCGAAGAACAGCGTTTCATGGATTTCACCTTGCCTGATCTGAATGCAGACTGAGGTTTGATCCGTGGCGAGTGAACAAGAGATTATCGAAGAAGAGCTGGTCTACGGGGCCCTGCGTCGTGAGCGGACATGGCAACGGCTTGGCCTGATCGGTCTGATCTTCGGCATCCTTGGATGCTTGAGCGCGGCTGCGGTGGCGATACTCGATGTCGATCCACCACCTGTTGTCGTACCCTACGATCCCGCGACGGGCTTCGCATTGCCTGAGGCGTCCGTCGGTGCAACCACCGTCACGGAAAACCAAGCCATCATCGAGGCAGAGGTCTTCCGCTACATTAGTGACCGCGAGGTCTACAACCAACTCGACAATGATGTGCGTGTGCGCAGCGTCTTGCGTCGATCAGACGGCGCAGCCGAAGCGTCATTGCGCCAGATCTGGAACAGTGCCAATGCCGACTACCCGCCTACGCTTTATGGCACGAGTGGACGCTTAGATGTCGAGGTCTTGAGTATCAACCGGATCGGCATCAATCGCGCCACCGTACGGCTACGCAAACGCCTCAACTCGATCAATGGCGTTCAGACAGGCCTCTTCACAGCCACGCTGCTGTTCGAGTTCCGCCCTGAAGCCAGCCGATCCATCGATCAGGTTTGGACAAATCCCTTCGGCTTCACCGTGTTGGAATACTCCATCCGCTCCGACAGATTGGAGAACTAATGCGTTTCTGGAATTCATTACAAAATAACTCGTCGTCAATGTCCCGAGAGCGCGCGGCGCGGCAGGGTATTGGCGACACTACTCATTCCGGCAACGCATATTTGTCCCGAGTTTTTCAAATTGCACTCGTCTTGGCGCTGCTGCCCTCGTTCGTTCTTGCAGAGGCTATTCCAAGGCGTGGGCCCAATGACAGCCGTGTGCGCGTTGCCACCTACCAAGAGGCTCAAGTCTATCGGCTAAGCCTCTCTCTGACACATGTCACAACGATAGAATTCGGCGAAGGCGAAAGCATCCGTTCAATCATTGCAGGCGATACCGAAGGGTTTGAGATCGATGGCGTTCCTGGCGGGCAGGCCTTTGCGATCAAACCCCTTGCGCGCGGCGTTCATACCAATGTCACAGTCTATACCAACCGCCGCAGTTACTACTTCAACGTCCAGGAAGTTCAGAGTCCCACCTTCTATGTGGTGCAATTCCGCTATCCTGATGACGAAGCCCGACCGACACGCGCTATCGCCCAGCAAGCACCCAACTATAATTACGGAGCCAGCGCACAAGAAGAATTCACCCCGACACGCGTATGGGATGATGGGACATTCACCTATTTCCAGTTCTCTAGAAACGCACCCGTTCCAGCGATCTTTCGATATTCAAACGGTCGCGAGAGGACAGTGAACACCCAAGCCACTGAGAACGGCGTGATCCGTGCTTCTGGGGTCAACGCAGAATGGGTGCTGCGGCTTGGTGAAGAAGTGGTTTGTGTTCAGGCGACACCCCCAGCGGGAGCGTCGTCATGAGCGACACAGGCAATGTTGATCTTGAAAAGCGCCTTGCGGCCCTCGAACAAGGTGGCAATCGAAGCGCGTCCGCAAAGCCTCGGCGATCGCCGCTCTTGGCTATTGTAGTGGTTTTTCTGGTCGGTGCCGGCGGTACTGCGCTCTACATGATGTCTGGCTCAGAGGTCGAAGAAGCCCTGCCGACCGCCACTCCAGATGAGTTTCAGAACGAAGGCGACGGCTTTGGGGCAATTGAAGCCATACCTCCGCCCCCTGCCCCTGAAACCCAGATCGTCGTGGCTCCGGCGCCGCCCTCCGAGCCAAATGCTGAGCTCCTCGCACAACTGGCCGCTCTTCAGGCCCAGATCGAAGAATTACGCAACGCGCCAGAACCTGTTGTCGGAGAAGATACTGCGGCCGCGGACGCCATTGACGGGCTGACTGCACAGATTGCGGCGTTACAGACCGCCTCTGAGGCCGCGCAACAGCAGTTCCAAGATGAGCTGGCCGCGCGCGACCGAGAGCTTGAGCAAATCCGTATGGATCTTGAACTGGCGCAATTGGAAGCCAATCGACCAACACCCGCACCTATTCCAATAGGACCCACTGACGATGAGCTACGTGCCCGAGAGGAAGAACGGCTTCGGCGTGAAGAAGAGGCGCGGCGGATGGCTGAACTTGAACGCCGCGCAGCAGAGGAGCGCGCGTTCCAGGATCGCCGCATCACATCCCCGACAATTGCATTTGGCGGCACGTCCGGAGCGAATGAAACGGCGTTGACCGAGAGGACCTTTGGGGACGTCACCGACTTTGTTCTGAATGGGGCGCTGCCAACGTCGGTCACACAATCACAAGTCATCGCCAATCCATCCAATACGATCATCCAAGGCACAATGATCCAAGCCGTTATGGAAACCGCCCTCGATAGCTCCCTGCCCGGTCAAACCCGCGCCGTTGTGTCTGAGGACGTGTTTAGCTTTGACGGATCGCGCCTTCTCATCCCGCGTGGCTCGCGCCTCATTGGGCGCTATCGCTCTAGCGTCGATATCGCCCAGCAACGGGTCACCATTGCTTGGGACCGCATCATCCTTCCGGACAACCAGACCGTCCAGATCAGCTCCTTTGGCGGCGACGAGTTGGGTCGGTCTGGCGTGACTGGTTTTGTAGATACGCGGTTCGCCGAGCGCTTTGGCTCCGCCGCTCTGATTTCGTTGATCTCTGCAGCACCGAGCGCGGCGGCAGCCTCGGTGGAAGATGAGTCGACAGCTGACGTGCTCGAAGACGTTGGAGATGATCTGGCCGATGCGACCGACAGCGTGATCAGCGATTACCTCTCCATCGGTCCTGTTATCTACGTCGATCAAGGCGCGCGTGTCACCGTCATGGTCGACCGCGATCTGGAGATTTTTTGATCCCATGTCGCTCAGTTATCTTCAAACCTCACTGGATAAGCTTGATGCCGCCGCACGCGACGATGTCATCGAGATTTGTATCAATCCAGATGGAACCTGTTGGGGTGAATTCCAAGGTGATCATTTTATGCGTCTGCTGGATCAGTCGCTGACTGAAACTGAGGTGAAAGACCTCGGCAATCAGATCGCTTCCAGCGCCAACACCACAATGAGCAAGGACAGGCCCATCGTGTCTGTTTCGATTGGCTACAAAGACCGCCCGATCCGCGCGCAGGTCATCACGCCACCTGCGGTCCTGTCCGCCATGTCGATCAGCTTAAGGTTCTTCTCAAGTCTTCCACTCGAGAACATCGAGCTATCGTTTCTGTTTGGCAAGGAACGCAAACTCGAAGAGCTTCGGCAGGAAAAAACCAAACAATTGCGCGAAGTGGTGGCATCAGGCGTTATCGATGATGCTCTGGCCTTCTGTGTCGAGAACAAGCTCAACATGGTCGTCTCAGGTGGCACTTCGACGGGCAAGACGGTTGCGGCGCGCAAAATCCTGTCTCATGTCCCTGCCGAAGAACGGATCATCACGATTGAAGAAGCCGCGGAGCTGCTGCCCGACCAGCCGAATGCAGTAACGCTCATTGCAAATCGCGATGCTGAGTTCCAGACCGCAGACGTGTTACTCACGGCAACCCTGCGCATGAGGCCTGATCGGATCATCCTTGGCGAAGTCCGCGGCAAGGAGGCCATGACGTTTCTGGAAGCGATCAACACGGGCCATGGCGGCTCGATGACGACGCTGCACGCCGAGACGCCGCAGCTTGCCGTGCAGCGATTGGCAATCGCCGCTCTCAAAACAGAAATCCCCATGACCTATGCTGACATGGTTCGCTACATCGAGAATTCTATCGACGTCATCATCCAGGCCGGACGCCACGACGGTGCGCGCGGCATCACTGAATTCTACCTCCCCGGGATGGAACAGACTGGAGAAACCGCATGATAACCTATGAATACGAGATCCTCTCCTTTCCGATGGACCGTAAGAACAGCCTGATCGAGATGCAGGCCGCGTTGAATGCAAAGGGCCAGATTGGGTGGGAGGTTGTCTCAATCAGCTCGTCGGAGTTTGCCAATATCGGGCATACCGCGTTTCTCAAACGTGAAACCTCGGAAACTGCCGATGCTCCAGGCACGCAATGAAGCGTACTTCCGCAAATTTCCTTTTGATCGCAGTCAGCTTGGGACTGATTGCGTCACCTCTCTTAGCGGAGCGCAATCTCATCCCCAGTCTCGAAAGTGTCCCCGATGTTTGCCCCGAACGTCCGAGCGAGCCCGATTGGATGCAAAACATCGCGCTGCGAGACGCCTACCAGCGTGTCTTGGTCCAGGACATCTATCGGGCACAGAACATGGAGCGGATCGTCGAGACAGGGTCGTGCGATTGTGCTGTCCGCTTCCCTGCGTGGGATAACGCAGAAGACACATTCCGAGAAAACCACGCCAATGCGGGACGGTCAGAAATGCTGCAAACGTCAGACAGCTACAACCGCGAGGCCAATGAACTTCGACCAGAGGCTAAAGCGATCTGTGATGCAGCGGGTAATTGGTAGAGAGACCCTGAAATGAGCGTTGTCACCTACTTCGTTGAAACCTCCCAAGGCTATCTCAACACAGCCGCCGAGACCCAGTTCGGATCTGTTGCTGCGACAGTGGGAACGCTGCTCGTTCTTGGAACAACGGTCGTCATAATCTTCGTCTTCCTGAACATGATTTATCAGTACAAAGCGATGGATGGGCGAACGGCGTTCTGGCTGGCGGTGAAAATCGGGCTGATCGGGATATTTGCGACCAACTGGGTGCAGTTCAACGCGCTTTCATCGGCCATCCTGAATGGCATCGACAGTATCGCCGGCGCGCTTGTTGCATCCGTCGGTGGTGGCGTTCCCGGCCCCTCCGGCACATTTGCAGAAGAATTTGACCGCCTTATTGCCGAGCTTGGCGAATATCTGAACGCGGCCGGATCTGAGCTGAACTGGATGGCTGGAGCGATGCTCGACATTGTCGGAGTGCTCATGCTGTCGATCTTGGGTGGGTTGGCAGCGTTCATCTTGGTCGCGTCGCGCTTGATGATTGCTCTGCTCATTGGCATCGCACCTGTGATGATCTTTCTGACGCTGTTTGATGTCACCAAGGATTATTTTGCCCGTTGGCTCTCAGCACTGGTGTCCTTTGCGATCTATCCGATCGTTGTCGCGGGGGTATTTGCCACGATTACCGGGGTGTCTTCGGCGCTGATCGGTGAGCTTGGCGACCCCGAAGGTGCGACCAACATAGGCGCTCTCATCCCCTTCTTTATGATGGTCCTCATGGCAAAGGGCTTCATCATCGCAACGCCGTTCATCGTTCGCGCGATCTCAGGGAACATCATGATGCCAGCGTTGTCTGGGGGTTTGGCCGGAAGCTACGGATTTGCGCGCGCGGCAATGGGAAATCAGCAGGTCTACAATCGATATCTTGTGGGCGGTGCGAGTGGCGCCGAATACGCAGCACTCCGCGCGCGGCAATTCTTTGGGGCGCAACAAATGCCGCAGAGGCCAGGGATGGCAAATGTAAAACCTGCAGCGGGCAGTTCATCCACCGGAACTGGATCGCAAATGATGGCTCAGCTTGCACGTCTGGGAAGACTGGGGCGGCGGTAGAAACAACAAAAAGCCGCCGTTCGCTGCGGCTCACTCGAACTGGCATGATGCGGGACGTACCCGCCGTTCGCTTTTAGTGCTTCGCTGACGCAGCATTTTCTCGCGGACGCGGCACATTAGCTGGCGCAATGCAGCGCGTGTCGCCAATCCGGTCATTCGTGGGTGCTGATTTGGCTGGAACCGAGACCGTGCTTTCGCAGCGTGCCGATCATCTAACAAACGGGAATTTCTATCGGTTGAGTAGAATTGCTACGCAGCAAAGCTGGGTCGTTAAAGCACCTCGATCAAGGCTGCAATTTCCAAACCGCCTACTTCCCCTTATTGCCATCTTTAACCTGAGCTGCTTGGTTTGCTTCTCGCTCGAGGCGAGTTCGTCGTAAACGACTAATTTTATCAAGACGCTGCTCAGCTTCTTTATTAACCATTTCACGTGCGACACGCGTGGTTCTTTCGAGCGGCGTTTCCGATTTTGGAATGGAACTTTTTTTGAAGACCGACTCTTTTGAACGCTTTGTCATGCAATTTTTCCCTTTTCCTTTTCAGTTTCAATACTGCTCGATGGCGACTAGTTGTAAGTTTCGGTGCGCTTTCTTTCGGCACCAAAGCTCGGTTGCGCGTGGCGCGCGATATCAAACCAAGTTCAGATGGGAATGAGCTGGCTTCAACTTGCGCGTTCGCAATGATCGGGGCGGGTGCAAAAAAGAGATCTGCACATTTGGCGTGGCCATTGCCCGCATCAATGCGCTGTAGTTCATGCCAAACCTTATTTCTGTGCCGACGCCCACCTCAGAATGACTCATTCTTAGGACCAAGTGATCGCTCGTCGAACCCAAATGGGTCATTCCAGATGGTAAAGTGAGGCCCAGACAATCCGTATCTTGTTGTCCAACACTAATAATTACGCGATTGCCGCTTTCATAATGTCGTACAAGTTGGAGTCTCGACCCTTTTGGGAGTTCCTGAGGCTGCAATGGAATATCTGATTTATCGTTCATTTCGATAACTTCAGCGATCAGAACAAAAGCATCAGTGTGTAGATGAGGAATTCTGTCGCCACTCACCGGGTCAACGCCCAACAGAATTGCCTCACCTATCCGCAGTTCATTAATTCTCGCCAAGTTTGAACGACTGAGTGCCATTGGAATATTTGACGAGTTTCCACCAGAAACGATTTCCAACGCTCTGCCACATTGAGCTTCGACGTCTTTAGCGATCTCCGAAATCAATACCATCTTCTGCTGATCCGGTGGGACACGGCTGAAGCATGCGAAGTTCGCAGCTATTCCTTTTAGGGTCACACCCTGTAAGCCAGCCACATATTTTGCGATAGAAATAATATCTTTGGGCAAAATACCATCTCGCATATCACCTGCTTCCATCACTAGGATTATTCCGTGATTGATGCCCAAATCGGTTGAAGCTGCAGCGAGAGCGGAAATGACTCTGCGCTCGGTATTGTAACTGGAGCCGCAACTCTCGACGACATCGGTCAATTGGCTAAGCAAGGGCGTTCGGATCAGGGTAATTGGGGCTGATATGCCAGCTTCACGCATGCGTTGAACATTGCTTACCCGAGCATCTGCAAGCCCTGACACTCCCCCATCCAACATCGCTTGAGCTATGACGGGGTTGCCACATACCGCCTTTGTTACCCCCAGAACACTGATACCGCGCGCCTTCAATCGGCCAGTTAACACCTTCGTATTTTGGCGAATTTTGGCTAAGTCCACCTCTATTCGAGGAGAATTCATACCGCGCCCGTGGAGGCGGAGTATCGCAACCCGGAAAAAGCGTTCATTACCATATTGAGCAGCTGGGATACTGGTCGGCTGAGTGGGTCAGTTACAGGCAGGTCTAACGAACGAGAGTAGGCGGCTATGCACGCACCTAATTCGATCTCAGACATACCCTCGTGGTTTATGGTCAGGCCGATAACTTTTGTATCTGAAAAAGCTTCGATCAACTGTATTTCGCTTTCTGGACTTGGCATTGGTAAATCGGGAAAATCACAACGATGAACGCGTTTTGGCGCATGCTGAAGAATAACGGCATCTGGCTGGCTTCCACGTAAAATGAAAGCCGATGTACAAAATGCCGGATGGCTAAGAGCCCCCTGACCCTCAACAATAATGACCTTGGGGTTCTCGCTTTCTGACGCTGCGATTATTGCCCCTTCAAGCTCTCCGCAGCAGTACTGAGGCGGAACAGCGTCCATCGCAACGCCGTACCTAGCCCCCTGCATCAAACCCGTCTGGCCGGTGCCAATGAGAACGGTTCTAATCCCGATATCATTGAGCGCCTTCGTAAGAAGTGTCGCCGTTGTGCGCTTACCAATAGCACAATCTGTGCCAAGCAAAGCTATGCGCAGGGCTGGTACCGAGGCCACAGTGCCATCAAACAGCCGCAAATCTTTGCTCGCTTTTGGTTTGCGTATGTCGCGTATGGTAACGTTATTTGCCGAGGCAGCATTCGCAATTTCAAAGTCATCGCTGAGATACTCATGCAGGCCAATGACGATATTCATTCCCAGTGATATCGCATCCAAAATCACTTTACGATCGTCCTTGGAGAGCGTGCCACTTGAGGGTGCCATTCCGTAGATCAGCGTTTGCGGCAAAGTCTTTTGGCATTCTTTAACCTGATGCAAATTCCCCAAAACAGGAATTTGATTGGCAACACCATCAAGTATTTGCCCGCTGTCCTGACCTTCGTACTTGGAATCGATGACTGCCAATACTTCGTATGTTTCTGAATGACGCACGAGACCATTGGCGGTTTTACCGTCCACCTCAGCAAAGTTACCTTCACAATACACAATTGCAGTCTTGGTGTTGTGTGTAGTCTCAGACATTGAAACCCGCATATGGATTGGTGAACTTTGGAAATCCTCGGAGTTTCGCAGAACAGTTGTTGCGGTTTTCGGATCGGGGCTCATAGATACTTCCTTTTTGATGGATGTTTCCCGGACGAAGAGTTCCAGGGACCACCGAGGTCAATTCAACTGGTGCTAGAGTGCTTTGAAGTCTTTAATTACGGAGCACACATTGCGACTTAGAGCGATAAAAGTTCTTGTTGCATTCCCATTGGTTGCCCGACCTATCGAGGTGAGCGTTCGGCGGAAGCTCTATTGCGATGCATTTGTTTCCTGTTTCAGAAAAACCGCGTTCACATTTCCAACCGTTTCCGTAAGTCGCCTCATCAAAATAGGCATTCTCAGGTACAAAAACTTTCGCGCAGGCGCCGTTTTCTTCAAAAAACCCGCGATGACACGACCACGGTTGGCCGTATCCAGAGTTGTTTAAGAAGGCGTTGTCAGGCACAGAGATTGCTACGCATATGTCTCCGATTTCTTCAAAACCGCGGTCGCATTTCCATGGGGCACCAACCCCTGAATTTGTCAGGTAGGCATGCGGCGGCAACTTGATTTTCTCACAGGTGTTTCCAATTTTCTGAAAACCCCGGTGGCAAAACCAACGCGATCCAGATGGACCAAGATATCCACCTTCAGGTACAATCACCGGTACACACGATGTCCTTTCAACCTGCAAAAACCCATGCAGACATTCCCATCCCGATCCAAACCGGCGGTTCGTCGCATAAGCATTCTCAGGCATAGTGATGGCAACGCAGATTTCGCCTGCAATCCGGTATCCCAGATCACATTCCCATCCGTCCCCATAACTTTTGGCGCTAGCGTTTTTCGGGATATCGGTGGGATTCGATTGGGCAATATTGGCTCCAAACAAGAGCAAAGCCATGCCGAGCAAGAACCCACAAACAACTTGCTTTGCTAAGGAGCGAAAGCCTTCTAGAAATGGGTCGTAAGTGCCAATTTCGTCACTCAGTATATTGTTTTCATGATTCATCGATTTTTAGCCCTGCTATACAGGCATCAGCCAGCGCGCTGCTGGGGGCGTTTGCACCGGGAGGTGTCGCCCAGCCCGAATCCATCATAAGTTTGCGGCGCGTAAATCCCGTGGCTTTCTGAACTTGAGTTAGTTTAGAAAGCTTGTTTGGATCGATATCTGACTTTTCCAAACAGAAAGGAACCATCGCTAAAGTGACTTGCTCGGACGCATATTGTTCGGCCATTTTTTTCGCGCTTCGATCAGTTGTCCAGCCACCCCAAGTAAAGCCAATGATCGAAGCAAAGACCGCGCCGACCAAGGCTCCGTAGAGGGCAGTCAGTGTCCATTCGGGTAATTTCATATTATTTCCTCCGACGGAGAAAGCACCGCCACACCTTTTGAGACTCTTGTCGGGATCGCGGTCATTACACGTGCTCAAAATTGATCCGCATAACGAAACAAACTCCATGCGGGAGCTTGGATATTCCAATTTAAAACTCACCTTGATGAACGGGTAAGTTCCGTTTTCCGGATTTTATGAGTGATCTGCCGTCACAAATGATATGGTCGCGCACGAAGGGTTCGGCGCTCATTCCAAACATCAGCCCAATTTCTCGGTGTGACAGTCGATTTTTTCTGATTTTAGAAGGCAAAACTCTGTCTTCAGGTCCTTTGCCTGAATGGTTCCGAGCTGCGTTCGTCGTAAGCTTACCTACTCTCTAAGGTGGTATTTTGCAATCAAATTCGGTTTAACGGCGATACAGCCGTCCTGATCTCCGACAAACAGACTTTCCGCATTATCACCAGTGAATTATAAATTTGGGTTTGCGCTTTAAGAGCCTTGTAATTCAATCAGCGAATATACATGTCTTCAAGTGCATAGCATCTTCCTACGACCTCCTGTTTCTTTTCGGCCAGTAGTTCTTATGACGACACTGGGCCGGGCCATTGCATTCTGTGAATGGCATTTAATAGGAGACGACACGATGGCTAATGGCACCGTGAAATGGTTCAACACTCAAAAAGGCTTCGGTTTTATTGCACCTGAAAAAGGTTCAAAGGACGTTTTTGTCCATATTTCCGCGCTGGAGCGTGCTGGCATCCAGCAATTGGATGACGGGCAAGCAGTGACCTACGACGTTGAAGCTGATCGCAACGGTCGAGAATCTGCGAGCAATCTCGCGCTTGCGTAAATTCTAGAATTTGAACTCAGAACCAGAGGCTTTTTTTGGAGCCTCTGGTTTAACAAAAACGACAAATAAAATGAGCGGATACTCTAGGTCGCTCTCAACTGTGACTTCGATCTGACTGAATCGCAGAGTTTACGAACTCATTTCCATTCTACACTGATTGCTGGCGGTCGTGTTCCACGAGACAAATTGGGTGATTTGTAGAGATCGCATGCAAACCCTTGCTCAAGTGCTGCAATTGGGTGCAAGTTGATGCATGCCAGTAAAAGAAAAATTCGCCATTACCGACGTTCGCATTCCTCTCAAACGCAGGAAAACTCTGGACTCCGCCAAAGTCGAAGACATCGCCTACGATATGCTAGAAAATGGCCAAACCACCCCCATACGCCTACGCACCGACAAAGGCGGCGGTTTCATTCTTGTCGAAGGATATCATCGACTAGAAGCCCTGCGTGCCATTGGTGAATCTGAGGTCGAAGGATATCTAGTTCACGCGCAATTGCACTGATGTACCCACTCCTGCCAAAAGGTATCTAACTTTTTATAGCTTTCATTTGGGCTGGTGAGATGTTAGCTCACAAGTGAGCAACGCGGAAAGTTACTACTTCAGCTTCGCGTTAACCTCAACTCGCCGGTTTCGCGTTAGGGTGAGAGCAAATAAGCCCTTTATGCTCGATACCTTTTTTTCGGATTTTGGTGTTTGTGTAAGGGGCTTCCAGAAAACTTTTATTGGAAGCCGTAAATGAAAATCGTGGGTCTATTTCGAATAAAAACTTCCATTGGACAGCCAGACCTCGTCTGGGTGAAAGACAGCGGCCTTGAATTCGAAATCCCCGAAGATCGATACCGGGCGGCAAAATATTTACCGGAAGTAACAACTCTGAGCTGGCGCGAAATGGAAGAAACCTAGCTCAATGAGAAATGCTTCGTTTTAGGACTCGTTGTCATCATATTGATGACCTTCCGAGAAATCAAAATACACTGACCCCAGCTTCTTACCGTAACTATCTGTTACATCATGGTGGCCGTCTTGAAATTCGTCTCGCTCAAGTTTGTCTGGGATCTGGCGCAATGCTCTGGCCGTCCAGCCAGATAGCACTCTTTGCGTCGGTCCTGCGCACTCAATCTCGATGTCGCAATGAATGTACTGTGTCCTGGGTCCACCGCTCAAGGTATTCTCCCTACTTAGACGTGACCCAAATCCGATTGGCGTGATCATATCTGTAAATTTCCGGTCCTGCCTTGCTTCCGACTTCAGGGTAAACTTCTATCATTGCTCCCAGACATTCTGCGAAATTTTTTAGCCAAGCCTCCTTGGCACATTCGAAAGTTTCACACGCGAATCTTCTTCCATCCCCAAGATCCAATACAACAAGCATTTCCTCTTCTCGTACTTTGAAACTGGGGGCAGAGGATAATAACGGATGCGTTCCTCCGCCCCAAATCATTCTGCGCACAGAAGTAATTGCGCGCCTAAGTTACTTATGAACAGAAGGCTTTCCGGTCAACTGGGTCTGGACCTATGCGAAAAGCTTTTCTTTTGCACGTGAATTGCATTAGTCCCGCTATTGCAAACATTGGAGGCGGCGAAAGTCTGATGCCCGTTCACTGTGAATGAAGCTCGCTTTCACAAATAGGGTCTTTCAGCGCATCAATAATGTACCTGGATTGCTAGAAACACTCTATCTGTGAGACATGACAACATCAGTTTGTCCGCATCATCTGGATCCAATCACCTTAAAAAATCTGATGAAAGTATAGAAAAGCTGTTCCAGCGAAGAGAAAAAACCTAGATCGGCTTCGTCCGCGTCGCGATAGCGCCTACACTGTTCAGTGGAAGCAAAGTTTGGTCTAATTCTTCGCTGCAACGAGAACGAATGGCAGCGATCTCTGCCGCCGTGCGGCGTCCTGCTCTGAGTATCTGGGGCGGTTTTAGTACTGTGAGCGCGCGCAGCGTGAAAATCCTTCGTCTCCTGTGGGCTCCTTCAAGACCTTCGCCGCAGTCAAGACGAGCGACCGCTTTAACGACAACATCCAGATTACACCCATCTTTCTGCCACTTTGCACTATTTTCGCACATCCTAGTGCGCCTCACCTCTTTCAAGACTGGCTTCAAAATCGCCAAGTTGGTCGACAGCACCAGCATATTGTTCGGCTTCGGCATCATTCGGTTCTTTAACGGGCATCGCTCGTTGCTCCGCAAGATCCATCTCCATTTGCCGTCGTTCCTCTGCAACCACCGCTTGGACAACAGGTGCAGTCTTCGCCGAACGCCTCGGGGGCACGACAGCAACATCCACTTCTTTGCCCGCGATCTCTTCATCACGCGGCACGCCTGTTGTTCCGGCTTCAGGTCGAGACTTGGCCCCATTCGAGCTGGGAACAGCAGAACCTGATCCCCCTTCAGCAACCCTACCACCGCCCATCACCGGAAACGGCAATTCCCCTCTCTGCGCCCCATGGATCGCCGCAAACATCCGGTCATCAAAATACTGGATCCGCTTTGCCCGCACTGGCATCTGCGCATCCACGACCATGATGATTTCATCAAGGGGCAAACGGCGGGCTTCATCTTCGGGCAACAGCGACGTCTCCTCTGTCCGCGTTGACTGGCTCCGCCCCTCGAACGGGTTCTTGCCAATAGATCTGGACCGCGTAATCACCATCTTCGTTGTTTTACCAACGGCCTTGCTCAACTCCTCTATGGTCTTTTCATCCGAGGGGGTCAGGTAAAGTTTTACGCCCGCGTTGCCCTGCAGCGCGCGGCGGGTGTTTTCCCCATAGATTTCATCGAGGGCGGGAATGGTTTGCGTGACCACGGCGAGGTGACCGCGGTAGGTGCGCAAAGTTTCAATGCTCTCGACCACAATAGGCATTTTACCGAGACGGTTGAACTCATCGAGCATGATCATCACTGGCCAAGGCTCATCTTTGCCCGGTTCCTTTTCTTGCATGGCCGAGAGAAGGTCGGAGAAGAACAATCTGATCAGCGGCGCCAGCGGTTTCACCATCAAGGGCTGGACCACCAGATAGACCGTGAACGGCTTTTTGCGGATCGTCCGGAAATCAAAATCCGAGACCTGCGTCGCCTCGTCAATCGCGGGGTTCTGCCATTGATCCAGACCTGACGTCATCAGCAGCGAGACATAAGAGGTCAGCGTGTCGTTGTTGGTGGACGCCAGCCGCGTGAAGATCAGTTTCGCCGCTTTGTTGTCGATCTCATGCCCACGCGCCACGTATTCTTTCTGCTTGTTGCCGCCCGACGCTGCGATCCGGTAAATCTCTCCCAAGGTCGGTTTCTTGCGCTGGAAGGCCAGCAATCCTGCGGCCACGAAGAGATCAATACCGCCCTTCAAAAGCCCCTGAACGCGATCATTGTCGCTTTGCAGAAACAAGGTCGCGAGCAGCTGCAACTCCATTTGCTGCTGCGCGGGGTCTTCCAATTCATAGATGCGCAGAAGCGGATTGTAGCGATGGGTCCGCTTGCCTTCCCAATCCGTGGGCGCAAAGCGGTAAACTTTGTCGCCTTGGGCCGCGCGGTGACGCGCTGTCGCCTCAAAACACTCACCCTTCACATCCAACGTCACAGCTGACCCCTGCCACGTCAGCAGGTTCGGGATCACAAAGCCGGTGGTTTTGCCGCGCCCAGTCGGTGCCACAATCAGCGCATGGGGATAGACCTTTGAGGTGATGTAGTGGGCGCGGGATTTCGGGCCGCCCAGTTTGCCGAGGATAAACCCTGTGCCCGGCTTGCCAAAGAATCCGTTGGCTTTCATCTCACCGCGTTTTTGCCAGTGGGTTTGACCAAAGCGCGTGAGGGCGGAGCCGGACATGGCAAGACTCAGCATCAGCCCCGCCGCGGCAGCCCCACCGATGATCAGGTTGATCAGCTGAAAATCGTCTGGCCGTCTGTCTCTGATCCAGAAGTAGTTCTGCGCAATATATCCAAAATCGATATCGGCGCTGAACCCAAGTGCCTTGAACGTCAGCACGGCTGAGGCGATGGTGTAACCCATGGCACCTGCCACTGCGGTGACCAACACCACCCCGATGGCGATCCACGCTTTTCCCATGGACCCGCTCAATGGATCTGACCTCGTTCGGTCTCGCCATCGACATCCGCCGCGCGGTGTCTTTCGACTTCAACGTCTGCCAGCTCATCGACAACTTTGCGTAATGCCTCCGAGTTTGCCATCGCCGCATCCGATTGGAGATAGACCTTTGCGGCGTAGAGCCGGTCAAGACGGTCTTCGATGACGTTTTCCAAAGCATCGCTGTCGCCATCCTTCAGGCGATCGTGCTGCGCCGTGTCCAGAACCCACGCAACCTCTGTTCGGAAGGCGTCGCGATCGGTTTCAGTTTCAAAGGGTGATGCGAGGTCCCCTGCCCGTTCATGGGCAAGGACTCGGGACAGTTCGGGCGTCTCATTCTGAACCGCCTCACGCTCCGTTGGGCGTATCTCACGTTCTGCGCCGCGCGCTTCATAGACGCGCGCGTAGGTGTCGCCGAGACCTTCCGCCAGCTGCTCGGGAATATCCGGATATCGCATCTGGAGATCACGCGCGACGGCAGTTGAGATCGGTGTCCTGCTGTGCGCACCCAACTTAGCCGCTTCAACCTCGATGATGATCCGGTCTGCTGCGGCCTGATCTACGATCACCGCCCTGCCCTCCTCGCTCATGCGGATGACATCGGTTGGGCGGGCGATCAGCTCTGGATGGTCGCGCAGATAGTCTCGCTGTGCGTCTTCCAACCGTTCCACGGCAAGGCTTTCGATCACCGCCTCGTCAAGAACCTCAATCCGTGTCTCTATGCGAACGGCATTTGCAGCAGTTTCAATCTGGGCGTCCGTGACATGCGCCTGCACTTCGCGGGTCTCTTCAATCACCCCGTCGTGGCGCAGCACGCCTTCCCGCTCCAGCATGGTCCCGAGCTGCACATGCACGTCGTTGAGAATATCCCGCGCCTGCTCCAGATCCGCACGGCGCTCAAGGTTCAGATCTTTGGCCACGGCCACCTTAGACAGATCATCCGCAATCCACTGATGCTCCAATGCAGCGTTCTGCGCTCCTGTCTCCATTCGGGCCACGACCTCGGATGTACTGATCCCCGTGCCGCGCAGCGCTGCTTCGACGCGGGCGCGTACCCGTGGTTCAGACAAGCGCTCCAACTGACTTTCCTGAATGTTGGCCTCGGAATAGACCCCTCCCTCTGACGGAACCTCCGAGAGGGAATTGGACCTTAGCCCCAGCGGCTGCATATCCTGCACGCGGGCCTGAATTGTGTTGAGGGTTTTCTCCAACGCGGGCCGCTCCGCATCGGGCTTCGCGGCAATCAGGTCTGTGATGTTGGAAACCTTTTCCGCGTAACGGCTGCGCAGGTCCTCGAACGATTCATCCTCGGCCATGTAGACACCTCCTAGAGTTTCAACCTGCCCGCCCTTGGCTAAGACCTCGCCTGCTCGGAACAGCACTTCGGCAATATCTTCGCGGTTCTCGGACGACGCCTCAGCCGCCAGTGAGTGAAATGCGATCTTGGTATTGGCGATCTCCGCCAGCGTCCGGGTCAAATCCTTGCCAACTCGTTCCCGCTCTTTGGGCACCCTGCCCTCTTCCTTGGCCGCATAGACCTCACGGGTTTTAGGAGGGTAATGCACCTCGCCGCGATCTACCCGCCGCGTGGCTTCCAACCGCACGCCATAGGTCTCGGCCTCTTCGACCATGGCCAAGCGGAAGTCGTCATAGTTGAACCGGTGATTGCGCGCTAAATAGAAGAACTCGCCCTCTTGCGAGCGGCGGTTCAGAACAAGATGCGCATGGGGGTGATCGCGGTCTTCATGCACCGCAATGATATAATCGAAGTGGCCCTCATCATTCTGGAAGAACCGCTCCGCCACGTCGGTGGCGATATCGCGCACATCCTCCCCGCGCGTGCCAATCGGGAAGGACATCAGCAGATGGGTTGTCTGCCCAAGCTTGGGTTTGAACCCCGCACTCCACCGCTTCGCAAAGCGCTCGGTAAGGTCTTTGATCTCGCCGCGATCAAGCTTGGATTTGCCATCCAAAAACCCGCTGCTGTCGACAATATGGGTCGACTTCGTGGTGAGATATCCAAGCTGGTTTGCGAGCTCGGATTTGTTGTTTGTCCCACCGCCCCGGATCGCTTTGAACACAGCTGCCCGATGCCCCGCAGCGGCGCGCACCATCTGCTTTTGCTTGGAGACATGCAGGCCCTGCGTCGAGCCTCGGATCCGGCTCCACCCATCCCGAAACACCTCGCCCGTAACAGCGTCAACGGCATCATTCAGCCGCATGTGCAAACTCCCTCAACGCGGCTGTTGCGGTCATCTGCATCGCGTCCCGACGACGCCGCACAAGCAGATCAATCTCGTCTGCACTGTCGAGGATGAACCGCGCCAACCCGCGCATCTGGGCAAGCCGTAACTCAGAGAATTCGGCACGCGAACCAGCCTCTATCCCCTGCCCCGCCTGATTGGCGCGTCGCATCTGCTTGGCGATCTGGGCGACACCGTTGCCGACCTCGTTCAGAGAAGCCCTGTAGCGCGCCATCTCTGCAGCAAGCTGAGCATCGGGCACGAAGACCCCGCCAGCGGCCTGTATGAGCCTTCTCAGCCCCTCTGAGCGCGTCTTGATGCCTGCTGCACCCAAGACCTCATCGAGCGCTATTAGCTCGTCCTGGGTCACCTTGAGGCTCACCGCCGCAGTCGGGACAGCTGTATCCGTTTGCCGCTCAGCATCGCTCTTTAGCGTGTATTGGATCGTCCGTGGCGTGACTTCGAAGCGCGCGGCAAGCTCAGCGCCAGTCACACCATCCGCGGCTTCGCGCACGATCTCCATGCGTTGCGCATTAGTGAGACGTTTTGAGCGAGACATGCGAAGAAAGACCCCCTATTTCCTGCCACCTTCATACAAGGCTGCACCCACCATACGAAACTATACTAACTTGTCAATAATATACTTATGGTGATTGGGTTCTTTGCAGCCTTGTATTCCGTTTCACGCCGAGCACCTCAGGTGCGAGGCCAGCAGCTTGCAGAATGCTACGAGAATGGGAAGAATCGAAGCGGACCAGTTCGCGGTCGATCCGATTAGCGAGTTTGCCGCGTTTTCAATACTGATGACATGATGCATGCCCCGCAACGGCACTAAAACTTAAGCGGTCCCGAACAAGCAAGAGTGAGATCACCCATCATGGTAACCTAGGATCAGATGAACGGTGCGAGAGCATCCTGAACAACAGCGCTCAGATCACGTTGACGTAATTTCCGGCGATCCGCATCTCCAGCGTCTGGACCTTCAAATCGCGCTGCTGCGACCGGACCGTCCTTCTGATAGCCTTCAAAGCCTTCACCATCGCAGAACCGCCGATTCAAGATCCCAATAGCCAGCTCAATGATCTCCGAATGGTTGCCTGCCAGTGCATCTTCAAAAGCTGATCGCAATGCCGCGGCTCCGCCTTTGAAGTGCTCTAAACAATAGCAAAGATCGTGCGCGTCTTTCGGTTCAGCCCGATGATCAAACGCAAAGGCTTTGAGGCAGGTGAAACTGACGATGTCGGCATGCCGGATGGTTTCAGTCGTGACACCCCTGCCATCGAGTAGTTCCGCCGTGATCTCAACGGTATCGTGATGATCAAGCACGATCGCGGAATGCGGGATATTGATTGCCGAAACAGCCCCCTCAGAAGGCAGTTCCCGAAGTGCCCCACCCTTCTCATCTCCTGCGTCGGCTAGGAACTCCAGGATGAGAACGGTCCCATCGACAAGCTCCTGTTGCCATCGCCAGGACAATTTCTGGCCCTTGTTGTTTTCGGACCGGGTAAATCCGATTGCCCTGATATTTTCTTCGAGGGTTCGATAAGCCTCAGTGTCCGCCAGCAGTTTCATATCCACGACGACATCAACATCACCGGTCCCAGCATGCACAGGCACGGCTGGCGGGCGTTCTTTAATGAGATATCGAGGCGTAAGGCCGCCGACCAGAAAGATGGACTCGCGCCACGGCCCTAGGTGGCGGTAAAGCGTGACCAGCACGCGTTCGCACGCTTCTGTCACAGTTTGGTTGTAGCCTTGAATGGCCGTCGGTTTCTTCATTGCCACACCAGTTCTTGAGCTCTCAAATGTTCAGCCATCTCTTTTGAGCGGCCATGATCCTCAAGCAGATCAAGATAGACTTGGAGCGGAGATGCAAGAAGTCTCTCGGGATTGTTGGATACCCCACGGCTGAGCTGTTTGGACTTTGCATCAATCACGGTGAGGTTCGCACCTTCTGAGACTTCACGTGCACCAAGAACTGACAGAAGCCATTCACGTGAACGCTTATCCGTGACCCGCACCGTAAGATTGGAGACGTTGGAGAGGAAAGGCGCATAGGATTGCGCAGCGAACTGCCCGGTGAACTCCAGATTATAGTCGTTGTGGTCGTGTTCGCTCTGAATCTTGTGAACCATGTCTTCGGGTTTCATACGGGGAGCATAGTAGCGGCTTTGCTTTGTTGCCGGCCCCGCAATGATGCTGTCGCGCCAAGCGTCCAAGAGATCGTCAGGCCGGATCAATCTCCGGCGTTTCGCAGGCCCCTCCCCTTTCGCCTGCAGCCAGTCTCGTCGTTCAAGGTCCTTGAGGGTTTGCGACACAGTTGCTGGCGATACCGCAGCTTCATCGGCAATGTCTGACCCGCTCACCCATTCATCGGTTCGCGCAATCAAAGCCTGCAAAACCTGAGCGCGGGATCCTTTGAAAATATTCACATCCTTGCGTTTAGCGCGCTTGGACTTTGGCTTGTCGATCAACACAAAGGTGTCGCCGACACCGATATAGAGGGAACCGCTCAGGTCGTAATATGCAACATGCTCATCCCGAAGAAATGACCTTGCGCCTTCCGATACAGACATCGCAATGATCATCGGAACGAAATGCTGGTTAGAAGACGCGAGGTCCTGTTGATACTGCTTGAGTTGCCAGACAACTTCGCGCGCGTCCCTTGGAAACACATCGCCGCGCGTCTCAGCAACGATTGAAACCTCCCGGTCTCCAATCATGAGCTGGAAGATGACATCAGGCCGTAGACGACCAGACATCTCGGGTTCAAACGAGATTTCACCTAGATGAGTGCCCGGGATCGCGGCCAAGCTGTCGCTCAGGCTGTCGATCAGTTCTCGATCTATGTTTGCTAGTTCACTCATATTTACTGTCCAATAGGTTTACGCCTACATTCTTTATATTTACCAAAATGTCAATATTTACTGCTCAGCAAATAAATGAACTATTCCGAACTTCCTGACGGTGTCACGCAGATGGGTTTCAGAATGGTATTGAGTGCGCGCTTTAACTGTTCGCTATTTTCAGCGCTCAGAACACCGACATTAGTGTGTTTTCAAAGAGATCCTAACTTAACCTTGGTTTCTTCAGCAATGTACGCCAATCGAGGCTCTTGTTCGAAATATCCTGCGCTATCTTGAAGGCATAGCCGCGGTGATTACCGATCGTCTCAGTGCGCTTCAAGAGGTACCCTAAGATCATGAAACTGAGCGCTGGCCTCAAAGCCTTTTTTCATAGCTTGGCATGTTGCTTCCTTGCCAAGCTATCAGTCTTTGGTTCTGGCTGTGATCCGTTGCTGCTCGGCGGGGAGTTCCCGCCTTGCGTCACAGTCGAGATGACAGCCCATTTTCACCAACGAGAGGTTTATTGAGGCCCCTGCCCTACCGCAGTTACAATGAGGTCATTTTGACGAAGGAGACCATGTGGCGTTAACTGCCGTAACATTGTTTTGGAGTGGTATTGCTGCAGATACCAATTGGCTGCTGAAAATAATTGTCCGCGGACAATAGTTGGTTCAAGCGGCACAGGGCTGACCCTTGGCAAGTCGCCTGACTAGCTTCTCTGGGCTAAAGCCATCACTTTTTGAACCAGTAGTAATTGAACGAAAGTACGCACCAACAGCTTTGATTTTGTCATGAAACTGCATAATTGCCCATACCGTTGCTGCGGCTCTTAGAGGACCGAGGCGTTCATGAGCAGCTTCATAGTTTTGACTTGTGATGCCCATCATCGGGGCAAGAGTTCGGGCGTGAGCAACAGCATCATGAGTTGTTTCAATCCTTCTCAGCGAAAATTGAGCTGCTTCTGGACAAGCAGCTAGCAATTCTGGGATCGTGATGGGAGCTTCGTCATTGGTACTGGGTGTTTCTTTTTTTATGTTCGGTCCTTCTTTATCAATATGTTCTTTATTTGACTTATGATGGTGCCGGACAAATTGACCGTCACTGTCGGTCATAGTTGTCGTTAAACTAGGAGTTTGATCGTCTGGTGCCTCAGCTTCAACTTCAGTAACTGGCAGGTTTGCGAGGATTTGCTCGCAGTCCTGGAGCGATAACTTGCGGCGAAGGATACGGAAGACGTTGAGGGCCCTGTCGTCGTTAGGGTTATCGACGAGGCTAGCATTCGCAGCAGCACGGATTTTAGCGCGCAGGTAATCGATCTGTTCCCGCTCCCTCAGGACCTCTGCTGCCAATGCTGCAATTTCGTGAAGCCGGTCAAAGAGCGGTGAAAGGTCGAAGCCAAACCGTAGAGCTTTACCCTCAATGCGGTTGTGCTTAGTGAAGCGCTTCCGGTTTGGGCTGTCACGGCGAACGAGTAGCCCAGTTTCCTGCAATGTTGCAGCATGACGTCTGATCGTTCTGTCTGAAATGCCATTGCGTCGAAACATGAGCGTCGAGTTTGATGCAAACACTGTGTGGTGATTGCGTTTGGGTGCGAGGCACGAAAGCATCGCATCTAATGTTGAAATTACGGACGCGCTAAGGCCGAGACGCGGAGCTGCGTTGCGGAGCGTTGCTATGACGATGTGACGCTCTGGAAGGGAATTGTCCGCGGACAATAGTTCATTGGTCCGCAGCCCAGTGGGTGCAGTTGCTTGTGTAAATGCCATGTTTTTTCACGACAACCTGTAGCGAAAGGCACCGATATTACTGAAAATCAGAAAAAAGGCCGCAAATCTCTGGCAACCGAATCGGTTGTTGTTGACTGGCGTGGAGAAGCTGGTAAATCTGAAAGTGCAAAGAACAGATTGGGCTCTCCTAGGGAAACCTTGGGGGGCTCTTTCTTTTTTGGGTTGTTGGTCGTGCTCCTTTTTTAAGTTTTACTGCTCGGTCGATATTCAGTCAGGTTTTTGCTCTGACTGCCACGCCTCATAGAGGCGCGTAAGCTCAGCTTCAGCATTGTCACGCATCCATTGAGCAAATTCTGGTGTCTCGGACTTCGACAGCTTGAACGTCAGGCCCTGCGCTGTTTCCTTGAGCTCTGCCAAAGCCGTCCCATCACTAAGCTTGATGGAGAGGTTTGAGGAAGGTGTCGGCTTCGGTGCGTCTTCAGGTTTCAGCACCTGAGAGATCGCGTCACAGACGAGGCCGAAGCGATCGTCGGAGTTCTTGGCGGCATCAAACCGAATCTTTGCGGCGATCTGCTTGAGGTCGATACCGGAACCACGGATTTGATCCGCGAGCTCTTCCCAACGTCTACGTCCAACACCATGAGCGGAGCCTATCTGCTCAATGATTGCCTTTGGAACCGATCGTGCGACTTTGGTCATGCGTGATAGCATTGGTTTGTCCACGGCAAGGGCATCGAGAATGACCGCTTGTTCGTAGCCACTACTGGCCAACTCAGCCGCAAAGAGCGCTTTTTCAATGAAGCTTGGGTCTAAACGCTGGGTGTTCTCTTGGCCCTGAGCAAGTATAGCCTCTTCATCGGACAATGACCTGACAAGTGCCTTGACGGGAATGCTGAGCGTTCGCAACGCCCGCAATCGGCGTCGGCCATAGACAATCTTGTAGTGCCCAGGTTTGTCTGCGATGGGGCGCACCATAATCGGCACTTGCTGGCCGTGAGCCTTGATACTTTCTGCAAGCGCCGCGACCTCGGCATCGGTAAATGAAAGACGGTCCTTGGGGCCATTCTCTTCAATTACATCAACGGAGATTTCTCTGACGGCATTACTCGCGACATCCTTCAAGGTGGATTTCACGCCGCTCATCGCGCCGGTATTGGGAAAGCGTCCCTTTTGCTCCTCGGCCGGTGCCACAGTGTTGTCCGCATCGGGCGGGGGAGGGGGCTGAAACAGGTTTCTACGGGCCATTAGTCAATTTCCCTTCCCCAAGCTTGCTGGATCGTCTTTTCGAACTCGTCAGCAACGCCATTAACAGACTCTAATATGCGGTTTAGTGTCTTTTTTACGACCTGTGAGGGGTCCAGTTCATAGATGGTTTGTTGTGTCATCCCAGCGTCAGAGATCGCGGTGGATTTGAGCATCGGTGTGGTCAAGACTTGATCGAGAAGAATGGACCGCAGAAAACCCGCCATTTGTGATTGAGGCACGTCTGTTGGCTCATATCGCGCAACTAGGAATTTGAGGAAATTCCAATCGATTGGCCCTGCGGCCTCTTCAAGAGTTTGGACAGTTTCTCCAGCCATTTCAAGGAATTGCGCCATAGATGCGACATCCAACATGCTGGGAACAACCGTGATCAGAAGGCCAGTAGAAGCCAACAAAGCCGTCATCGTTGTAAAGCCAAGCTGCGGCGGACAATCTATGATCACCAAGTCATATTCGGCCTCAACTTCATCAAGGGCTATCGCTAGTCGTTGAGTAAACGGTGGGTCAACTTTGTGTTGAAGCGCATAGGCGGTTTCGGTCTCGTACTCGGACAGCAAGAGACCCGCTGGAGCGAGGTCAAGGTTGTGAAAATACGTCTTTCGGATGACTTGGCTCAAGGGAACCGGGTCTTCATATTTGAGAGCGTCATAAACCGTGCCGCTTTCAGCGAATTCGATCTCTGGGCGGTAACCGAACATTGTGGTTAAGCTGGCTTGCGGATCCATATCGATTGCAAGAACTTTGTAGCCTCGTAATGCGTAGCGTTGAGCCAAATGGATAGCGCTCGTCGTTTTACTTGAGCCACCTTTGAAATTAACGATGGAGATGACCTGAAGGGCGTCGTTTTCACGGCGTCCAGGAAGATAAGCCTCCCCGTTTCGGCCCGTTCGAGCCATTACATGGCGGATTTGGTCGATTTCTTCGGCTGAATAGAGTCTACGTCCCCTAGAATCAGACTCTACATCGGGGAAATCGCCTTCCTGATGGCGTGTTCTGAGGTTTGACATGCTGATGCCAGTAAGCTCTGAAACTTCAGCAGGATGGAATTTCCGCAGTGCTTTTCTACTATCGGGCTGGAAGCTATTGCGCATATGGTTGTTAAGCGCTTCTGACAGACGAGCAGCGTTCGCGGCAATGGATGCTGCGATGGAGCTGGCTTGTGCGGTTTTTATATCCGAATCCATACTGCCCTCACGACCTCTTAGTGGGTCATTAGTGTTTCGTCGCTAAAATGCGTGATTTGCGGCACATTGCGACAAGTAGTCTTGTTGCACGCAACTTATACACAGACAATACTTTTTTGCTTTCTGACTGAAGAGGAGCTGAGGCAGTTGTCGCATCTAGAGGCCAAGTTTGGCGGCTAAAGGGTTGATAATCATAAGAATATCAGTTCTTCGGCGGCGTTTGACAAGATATGGTAGGTCGAAATACGACATGCCCAAATTGTTGTTGATAATTCTATGGCCCGAATCGGCTCTCCTTTCGCGTTAGCGATTCCGCGCGAATAGCGCCGGGCCTGAACGGGCAGGGGGGTTTGTCCCCGACCGTTCAGGTCACCCTTGCAAGATTGGATTCTGCGGGCGTTTGGTTCGGATGCCGTTCGAACGCAAAAAAGGCTCCGCCGCAGCGAAGCCAGTTGATCCTCACCACAAGGATTGGAGAGGCTAGGGCAGGGTGCTTGTCAGCGCCCTGCCTTTTCTTCAAACCATTCCTTCAGGGAGCCACGTGTCGATGCGCTTGGCTTGGGTTTCGGTGATGTTGTGAGCGTTGCGCATTTCGGGATCGCCAAAGAGCGCTTCCATCTTCTCGGCCTTTTCGCTCTTTTTCAGCTTGGCGAAGGTGGTTGCGGTTGGATGATCCTCGGAGAGGTCCAGTAACTTGCACCAGAGATTGACGAGGTATGGCCCGCCGACGCGACCAAAGAAATTCGCTGCCGTTGGCGTGAAGTTCTCACGGATATCGGTTTTGACGGCTTTGTCGATCGTTTCGCCCAAGTCTTCATCGACCATCAGCAGGGAGGCGAGATGGCGGGTGATTTCCTCCATGATGAATTCTGGGCCTTTTGCTTTGTAGGCGCGGAAGACGCGTCCCATGTCACTGCCAAATTTGGCGGGTCGGGTCGCCTTGGTGAGCCGCTCGTCCAGCGCGTAGCCCGCCATTTCGGTCGTGGGTACGTTTGGCACTTCGGTTTCGCGCAAGCCCAGCACGTTTGTGTAGCCTGACTTGCCAGAAAGCTGGAGCGCGAGAAGGGCCAGCAGCATCTCCGGATCGCGTAAAGACGCGTGTTGGCGCGATCCCGTTGCAATACGATCCAGATCGATACGCAGCTTATTGGAAATGGACGACTTGGTGCCACTGCTGCCTGCGTGGTTGGATTTGGCCAAGACGCCGGCCTCGATTGCTGCTTTCTTGTCCGTGCCGCGAATGAGGCCTGTCTCACACTGCACCTCGCCGCGACTGTCCACATAGACAAGGACGCCCGCATGGGCTTTCTGCTCATCCGTGAATGACCCGTCTAGGATCGACTGCAGCGCTTCCAGTTTGGCTTGGCCCTCGTCGTCCAAGACATCGCTTTCGGCCAGTTCGGCCAAGGCATCGTATTCTTCGCCTTGTTCTTCGGTCAGATCGCCGTTTTCCGCATAGATGCGTACCAGCTTCATCTCGTCGATCTGATACCATCCGATGTAGCTGTCATTGATGGGTTCAGCCCATTTCCAGCCTTCGGCGATCAAGCCTTCCGACGCTTCTGCCAGCTTTTTGCCAAACAAGTCATCTAAGATGGCGGGATCATCGATCAGGACCTCGTCTGCAAAGAGATCGCTGCTCGTGCGGCCTCCGGCATCCTTGTAGGCATCAAGGCCGACATAGACGGCTTTGCGATCACTGTCCTTGATGGCGTCGGGTTTGAGCATTTTTTTGATGCGGTGATCGCTTTCACCGACGCCGCGCACGTTCTCCAAAACCTCAAGTGTCAATTTTTCATCATCACTGATGGTGAAGGCAGCGGCATTTGAAAGGCTGATGTCACCACTGCGCAGAGCGTCAATGACGGGGCAGGGGAGGGTGGCCAGTGCAAGGCGGCGATAGACATGGGCCTCGGTTGCGCCGTAGGCCGTAGCGATGTCGGCGACGGTGGCTCCACGTTTCTCCATTGCGCCAAAGTCTTGGATTTCATCGGCGGGGTGCAAGGCTTCGCGTTGTGCATTCTCGGACGTTGCCCAATACTCTGCCGTCGCCTGATCTGGGGCCATATTGACGGTAACCGTTTGAAATCGTTTATCATCTTGCAGTAATGCGAGGGCACGATAGCGACGTCCACCCACAACCACGCCAACGCCTGTTTCTTCGCGAAAGCCTGCGAGGTTTTGAATAAGACCGTAAGCGCGGATGTTTTCTGCAAGCGTGATGATGCTGGCCTCGTTGACAACCTTTCGTGGATTGAGGTCAGAGATATGCAAGTCAGCGAAGGGGATTTCCTCAAAGGTGACGGGGATGTTTGATTGATCATTCATGGAATTTATCCTTGTTTTGAGGTGATGGGTTGAATGTGCCTCGCCCGTCGATTGTTGATTTGAAGGGCTGGCACTGAGTGGATGCTCCCGAACTAAGGGTGCATCGCGTTCAGTATTCAGAGGCGTGTAAGACGGTGAGTACGCGCCGTGTGACGGCCACGTTTGCTGGGTCATCGCTGCCCATGCTGTAGTCCTTGTCGTAAAGGTCGATTTTCCAGAATATGTGGTAGCTGTTGCCCGCGATCTCGAACTCAAAGGCCCCAAAGGTGTGATCGCCGTAGGGATCGTTGTCTTCGGTAAACTCTGAGAAGGTTTGCACCCGCTGCATAATGATGGCTTTGGCGGCTGGCGACAGATCGGCCACGCCGCGCGTCAACATGATTTGACCGGGAACAGTAAAATCTGCCCCCCAAGTGGTGCGAAACCTGTCGTTTTGTTCCGCAATGGTTGCGTTGGTTTCAGCTTCGCTGCGATCTTCGTTTGCTTGGGCCATATCGGCTTACTCCTTTGTGGTGTGGGTGGGGTCGTTGCCCTTTTGGTCGTCTGGTTTTGAGAAAAGCCCTTGAGGGCGTCGTCTCTAAAACCTGACCCACTGGCGAAGTGCCGGAGTGAGCAAGCGCACACCCCAAAAGCGCGAAAGTGGTGCGGCCCGCAGGCGTAGCCCGAGGACACGGTTTTGCTCTTTTGGGGTTGCGCGCGCGAGAACCCAGCGGGTTCTAAAGCGTCTGTCCCGCAGCGGCGTATCGCGCTTGCGCGAACCCCAAGGGACCATTGAGACAGGATCGGGCGAGATCCGTTTCACCAGCTGATCGTGACCCGAATGGGCAGATCACAGCGCCTCAGAGCCCATATGAGACAAAGAAGGCATCCTGGCTCATCTTTGAGACTGGAGGGCGCCTATTGGATCAATGGGGTAGGGGAGCGGTGTTCTGGGCGCAGGACGGCCTGTCGGACGAAGCCTAGAGCGGCGTTGGCACGCCCTCAGGGCGGGGCAGGAGCCCCTGAATAGCTTTTGCAGAGGCAGTTATCATCCTAAGATATGAATATGCTATCTAAGCCTATCATCAATCATCAATCGTCAACGACGTCCGAGTTAACCACCGACGTTAACGCGCTCCTGAAATAGTGCTCGTTTAGCATTTCACGCAAAGAGACATTCGATGCGCGATCTGCGTAGGTCTTTAGGGCTGCGCCGTCTTTCCAGCCGACGGTATAGCCGTCACGTGCCTTTGGTTGAGCTTCTAACCATGTCAGAGCTGACGCGGCAAAGGTACCATTGGTCCAGATTTCAAAGTGAAAAGGACGTTCGACTTTCTTGTAGCCTGTATTGAGAATGCGGTAGATGAGTGGAACACGATTTGAATACCACCGCTCTACGTCCTTTTGGCTGACGCGAGCTCCGGGTAGCTTTGCTTTGGTCTCGATGATTAGAAAGCCAGCATTGTTCTCCTTGTCGAGCTGAACGTCGATTTCAGCTTTGAGGCCAGTGTCCATTTCCCGGATTCTCTGCCCGGTTTTCAGATATCCACCTTCAACGTCTTTCACCAAGCTTCCGATCACGAGCTCAAAGAGTGCACCACGCAAGTTTGCCGAAGCTCCCTGGACCTTTGTAAGGACGCGCATGACTTGGGAGAGATGCTCAGGATTGACAGAGGCCGTCGCGCCGGCATTGGTGAGCAACTTGACGAGATCTCGCAGTGCCTTGGCAAGTTCGATGCCGAAGAGGTTTTCGAGCGTTATTGCGAGTATGCCCTTGCGCTTGGCCAAGGCCAGTCCTGATGTTGAGAAGAGATCCGCGACGAGCATCGGCATGATCCGACCGATTTTCGGAGAGAATGCGGCACCGTCGCATTTGCGCACAAAGGCCTCGACCTCCGGTTCTGTAATGACGTCTTGCAGGTTGATATCGCATACCAAGAAGCCAGGCTTTGGCTTGCCGTCCATCATTTGGAGAAGGGGGCGGAAGTAGGCCGGAGCGCTCAGATCAAATGTCATGCCCGAGACAATCGGCGGGGTGTCTTCGTCGCGCATGTTAAACTGGTTGTAGCTGCCAAGACCCAGCCGTTTGGCCCACACCTGAATGCCGTGAAGCGCAACAAACTCCACGAGCTCGTTGGCCCTGATCATTTCAAGGGGTGCTGTTCGCATAAATCGAGGTTTGAAGTGAATAAAGGTCTGCTCACCGTCAACAATTTCGTCGAGGATATTCACGGCCTTGAGACGGTCCAGGATGACGTCTGGCGAAAGCTGGCCTTTGCGCAGGATTGGTGCCCCAGAAATCTGCGCAAACCGTTCTTTCCGACAGATGCCGCCTCTGGCGCGTAGGTTTACGACTGCTCCCCAATAGCTTTTTCCATGCGTATAGAAGGCCGCTTCCAAATTCCGCCAAAAGGCAGGTGTGTCGTAGTCTTGTGCGCGAAAAATGAAGCGAGTGTTTTTCTCGAACCGTAGGCCTGCGAGTTTGTGATAGCCAACAGTAGCCCGTTGTACTTGTTTGCGCGCGGTTGCAGGACGCACGCCTTGTTCGATGAGCCGGGCGATGTATTTGGTTGTAAGAGCGGGGCCGATTTGTCTAAGTATTTCGTTTATGTCGTTTGGCATCGGTTCAATTCACAAGCAGGGCAGGGAGCGTCACACTGCTCTATTTATAGCAGTTTCTCTACACGCGGCTCTTAAAGTTTGAGCATTCTAATTTCTTAGAAAAAAATGTTGAAAACCAATTACGTACAATGGCGATTTGAAACAATGAACGCAACGGCTGTCCCATCGATTTCATAGTTGCGCCAAAACAGCTGTCCTGTCCCCGTGCTTTTGTGGCGACAAAATCGTGTGAAAGGCGCGGACCTGGTCCGCGCCTAACCTGATCAATTTGTGTAGGGGATGAAGCGGTATTCGCCGTCGTTCTCGGTTTTGACGGCATTGGCACGAATTTCTCCGGCGCCAAAGTTGATTGCCACGGAGAGGTAGTCATTGCCAGCTTGGCTGGTGGCGTTCCAGGCACTGCCGATGCGGATGGAGCGATTGCGCGTGGATTTGGCCGTGATTTCAAAGTCTGGGTGCTTTTCGGTCTTCTTGTGAGGGTTTTCTGAGATTGCGATGTCGACATCGAATGTCAGGGAGGCGATCCAGCCGGTGAAAGTGTTTTCGTTTGTGCGGGTGATTGTACCTTCGAGTGTCATGTCAATTTTCCTTTTTCTAAGTGACGAATTGAGCACGTCTCATGGCGACCGCGGATCACCGTAGCGCAGCATAGGGGAACCCCCTTGCGGGGTTGATCCGCTCAGGGCGGTTTGAGGTAAGTGTGGTGAGGAAAGTTGGCAAAAAGGGTGATTGCGACGCCCAATTCGAAGGTTCACGCGCAAAAGAATACTTCATAGGCTGACTTGCCGAATGACCAGAGCTGCTTGCCTCATCTGAAAAGCCCACAAATAGACCTAAGGCTCGGTTTTTTGTCATGTCGGACCAAGGCTTACTGGCCTCATTGCGACGCTAGTCAGCCCAGATTCTGCGTGCAAGACGACTTTAAGTGTGTCCGGGTCAATCGGGCGGGGCAGGCGCCGAGGGATGAGAACCGAAATGTGGGCGTCGGCAAAGTGAGAGGGCAGGGCACTGCTCCGATCTGTGCGTCAGGCAAAGTACGACTTGTGGGAAATTATCTGCCGCTTGATGGTCACGGACTTGGCATCCAAATCCACGCGCAAGTGACGATGGTGGTCGAGGATGTCGTCTTTCAACAGCGGATCGGTGAGCTGATGGTTTTGAGTGAAGCGCGTGACGGTGCGCAGATACTGAGCGTACCCGAGATGATTCACCAAGGCTCCACCGAAATTGCCGGTGGAGCCAAGTGGCGCTCAATCACTCATGGTCATCACTTTTGCGAACAATGACCCCATGTTCTTCGTATGCGTCCAGAAGATGCCCGAGATACTCGCTGGTGCTGGCAGTTACGTGTCCCAAACCCGGCCAAGTGAACGGAGACGTCATACAGGTCATTGCAAGCTCGAGCTCGATACCAAGTTTGTCGGCAACCGCGATGGCCGCATCCGGGTCCTTGCCTTCAGGCCAAAGGTCTTCATCGAAGGTGATCCAAGCATCGTTCTCATCATCGACAGTGATCTCAGCCAGCAAAGCACCGAGCCGCTCTCCCGGGTTGGTGGCATCTTCAAGAAGGGCAATCCGTAGAAACAAGGAAATACTGTCCTCATTCAGCTTCAGGGTTGGCCTGGAATCCACCAAGTCGACCTCGGGCTCTGGCCGTTTCCAATCGGCGGAGCATTCTACAGCCTGAGGCTCCTCATCGCTTTCTTCCAACCACCACGGCGAAGTGAAGATATTCAGAGGAGACGCACCACAACTGGGGCAGTGCCAAAGATTGTCAGCGATTTGAGCGCCCGTGATTTTGCCTTCGCAGTGAAGACAATACCATTCCGCTGACCGGTCACCGTGTAGCGGGTGAACAACTTCGCCTTTGGTGTTTGGCCTGGTCGAACGCCGAGGCCAATCAGAAGCAA
>NZ_LIKT01000023.1 GCF_001294455.1 Phaeobacter sp. 11ANDIMAR09 | reverse complement strand
GCCAAAGGACGCGACTGGTTTCAAATTGAGGCTTTTGCCTCTTTAGGCCCCCCCCCCTTGGCCCAACTTGGAGAGGGGGGGGGGGGGGGGGGCGCCAAAGGGCAGGCTCTGACGCCATGGGGCCCAAAGGGCTGCTTCGAGGCGCAGGTTATCGGCTGGCAACCACAGTCTGTTTTTGCACGCCAAGCCCTTCAATCCCCAGCTCCATTTCATCGCCGGGTTTAAGATAGACCTCGGGGCGCTGCCCCATTCCGACACCCGGAGGGGTGCCGGTCGAGATCACATCACCAGGCTGCAGGCTCATGAACTGCGACAGGTGCGAGATGACCGTGGCCACATCAAAATGCATCGTCCGGGTCGAGCCATCCTGGTAGCGGTGCCCATTTACCTCCAGGTACATGGCCAGATCCTGCGGGTTGGGGACTTCGTCGCGGGTCACCAGCCAGGGGCCGATGGGCCCAAAGGTGTCGCAGGACTTGCCCTTGACCCATTGGCCCGAACGATGGATCTGAAAATCCCGTTCTGACAGGTCATTCACCACGCAGTAGCCCGCAACATGATCCAGTGCGTCCTCTGCAGAGACATATTTTGTGTGCTTGCCGATCACCACGCCCAGCTCGACTTCCCAGTCTGATTTGACCGAGGTGCGGGGCAACTCCGTCTGGTCATTGGGGCCACAAATCGCCGAGGTGGCTTTGAAAAAGACCACCGGCTCCTGCGGCAAGTCCATACCCGCCTCAGCCGCATGATCCGCGTAGTTGAGGCCGATACAGATGAATTTGCCGACCTGTGCAACACAGGGGCCAATCCGTGGAGCTCCCGCCACCAGAGGCAGGCTTGTAGGATCAACCTCTCGCAGGTTCTGGAGTTGAGCGTCGCTCAGAACCGCTCCGGCGATATCCGCCACCACGCCTGACAGATCACGGATTTGGCCCTCGGCATCCAGAAGTCCCGGTTTCTCGCTGCCCTGGGGGCCAAAACGCAACAGTTTCATGTGCTCTCTCTCCTTACACGTCCGATGGCCCAGCCGGGGGGGCAGAGCCAGCTCAGTGGTAAAGGTGCTCGCGTCTTTGGCAAGAGGCAAAGACGACGCTGCGACCTATTGCTGAGCTGGTTCAACCCTAGTGCCGCTCAATAGACGCAGCGGTCTAGACGCCAATGGGGCGGCCATTTCCCCTGTCGGCGGAAACATCCAAACCCCAGGGGCAGTGGACATAGGATCTTTGTCGCAACTGAGAGAGCATAAGGGCGCTGATTGGGGCACAAATGGCCAGGGCCAAGACGCGCGATGCCAAAGTGGTCTAACAGGTTTTTGGGTCCAAGGTTGAGGGGCAAAATGCGCCGGTCAGGAGGAAACAGTGATGTGGGATTTTGCGGCGTTTTCTCTATTGGCGGGAATCATTTTCTCTATTGGCGGGAATCATATGTGCCCCTATAAGCCACGCCACGCCGACACCGGGCGTTTCCTCCAGGGGCGCTGGATCAGAGATCGTTATTGGGGCTGCTTTTCCCGGGCTGCCAGACAGTGTGACGCTTTCTCGTCTTCTGCCTCTGTTTCTGCTAGTTTTCCCTCACATCTTTCGCAAAGGCCAGCTCGCTTGAACCAGGACCACACCTGCCCAGAGAATGTTTATGGAGTCGACCGGTGGGGCAAAGGCCTGATCACCGTATCGCCAGAGGGTGAGATCGCTCTGTGCAATCCGGCCCATAGGGAGGCCGCCCCCATCAGTCTGCCGGGTATTCTGAGCGATCTGGAGCAACGTGGCATCGCCTCGCCGCTTTTGCTGCGGATCAGCTCCTTTCTGGAGAATGAGATCCGCCACATCAACCAGAGCTTTGCCAGCGCAATCCAGCGTGTCGGCTATAAAGCGCTTTACCGGGGTGTCTTCCCCATCAAGGTAAACCAGCAGGCTCAGGTCATTGACAGAATTGTCGAATTTGGCAGCGGCTATGATTTTGGACTGGAGGCGGGGTCAAAGCCCGAGCTGGTTATTGCCCTGGCGCACCGGCTGTCCAAGGATGCGTTGATCGTCTGCAACGGGGTCAAGGATGCAGAGTTCATCCGCCTGGCGATCCTGTCGCGGCGGCTGGGGTTCAACACCATCATTGTGCTGGAAAGCCCAAAAGAGGCGGAGACGGTGATCGAGGTCACCCGCGAGCTTGGTATCGAGCCGCTTCTGGGGGTCAGGGTGAAGCTGACCAATCAGATCGGTGGCAAATGGCAGGAAAGCTCAGGCGATCGCTCGGCCTTTGGCATGAACACGGATCAATTGCTGCGGGTGGTGGATCGGCTCAAGGACGTGGGGTTGTTGCACTGCCTGAAGCTGCAGCATTCGCATCTGGGCAGCCAGGTGCCGGATGTGAACGACGTGCGCCGCGCCACAGCGGAGGCCTGTCGCTATTTTATCGAACTGACCCGCGAAGGCGTGCCACTGACCCACCTCGATCTTGGTGGTGGTTTGGGCATCGACTATACGGGCGAAAAACGGGCCGCAGAGAATTCGATCAACTATTCGATCGAAGAATATGCTTCAAACGTGGTAGAAACCGTGGCCTATGCTCTGGATGAGGCCGAGGTGGCCCATCCGGTGCTGGTGACGGAGAGCGGCCGGGCAGTGGTGGCGACCTCCTCGATGCTGCTCTTTGATGTGCTGGAGACGACGCTTTATGATGCGCCAGATGCTCCGGATGTACAGCCGGAGGACCATCATCTGGTGTCTGACCTGGCCGCAATCCGCGGCTATTTGGTGGCAGGCCGGGTGCAGGAATGCTGGAACGATGCCACCTTTTATCGCGATGAACTGCGGGGATTGTTTCGCCGGGGTATGGTCGATCTGCGTCAGATGGCGCGGGCCGAGCGCATCTATCTGTCCCTGATCGCACAGATTAAGGTGCTGGCTGCGGCCTCGGATGAGGTGAATGAGCTGGGGGAAAAGCTGGAAGAGGTTGCGGATGTCTACCACTGCAATTTCTCGCTGTTTCAATCCCTGCCGGATGTCTGGGCCATTGACCAGCTGCACCCGATTGTCCCCCTGCAACGGCTGAACGAGGTGCCGGACCGTCGTGCGGTGCTGTCCGACATCACTTGTGACAGCGACGGCAAAGTGGATCGTTTTATTCTGGCGGATGGGATCTCGCCCTCCTTGCCGGTGCATTCCCTGCAAGAGGATGAGCGCTACTACCTCGGGGTGTTCTTTGTGGGCGCCTATCAGGAAACCCTGGGCGATTTGCACAACCTGTTTGGCGATACAAATGTTGTAACCATCGACCTGCGCCCGGATGGTGGGTTTGACCTGTTGCATGAACAGGAAGGCGACACGATTTCCGAAGTTTTGTCCTATGTCGAATTCGATCCCGCAGATTGTGTGGCAGCTTTCCGCAAGATGGTTGATGAGGCCATTTCAAACGGATCCGTGCAGGTCAGCGAACGCAAGACCCTGATCGGGGCCTATCGGGACTCGATCAACGGCTATACCTATTATGAATAACCCCGGGAAGGAGAAGACCACCATGGGTAAGACACTTGTTGTTGGTGCCGGCGGCGTAAGCCACGCATCGGTCCATAAGATGGCAATGAACGCCGATATCTTTACCGAGATCACCTTGGCCAGCCGTACCAAATCCAAATGTGATGCGATTGCCGTCAGCGTGAAGGAACGCACCGGGGTTGAGATCAAAACTGCCGAGCTGGACGCCTATGATGTGGCCGCAACCGTTGCCCTGATCCGCGAAACCGGGGCTGAAATCCTGGTCAACCTGGCTCTGCCCTATCAGGATCTGGTGTTGATGGATGCCTGCCTCGAGGCTGGTTGCCACTATCTGGATACCGCAAACTACGAACCCGAAGACGTGGCCAAGTTTGAATACCATTGGCAATGGGCCTATCAGGACAAATTCAAAGAGGCCGGGCTGACCGCGATCCTGGGCTCTGGCTTTGATCCGGGTGTTACCTCGGTCTTTGCGACCTGGTTGAAGAAGCACAAGCTGGACACCATCCGCCAGATCGACATTCTGGACGCCAATGGTGGCTCCAACGATCAGGAGTTTGCCACCAACTTCAACCCCGAGATCAACCTGCGCGAAGTGCTGGCCGAGGTACGTCACTGGGAAGGCGGTGAATGGAAAGCCAGCCCCGCCATGACCACCAAGGTCGAGTTCGACTTCCCGGCCATTGGCAACAAGAACATGTACCTGATGTATCACGAGGAGCTGGAAAGCCTGTCGACCCATTTCCCGGAGATCGAGCGGGCTCGGTTCTGGATGACCTTTGGTGACGCCTATATCATGCACGCCAAGGTGCTGGAAAATGTCGGCATGACGCGGATTGATCCGGTCATGCATGATGGTCAGGAGATCATTCCGATCCAATTCCTGAAAACCCTGCTGCCCGATCCCGGGGATCTGGGGCCAGAAACCAAGGGCAAGGCCTGTATCGGTGATATCGCCACAGGCCAGGCCAAGGATGGATCGGGTGAAAAGACCTTCTATATCTACAACATCTGTGACCATCAGGATTGCTATGCCGAGGTCGGCAGCCAGGCGGTCAGCTATACCACTGGTGTGCCCGCGATGATTGGCGCCGCGCAGGTGCTGAAAGGCAACTGGAGCGAGGCCGGTGTCTGGAACATGGAGCAACTGGATCCCGATAACTTTATGGAGATGCTGAATGTTCACGGGCTGCCCTGGCAGGTCCATGAACTGGACGGTCCTGTCGATTTCTAAACCCCAGCCCGGCCTTTAGGCCGGACAGCGTCCGTCCGCCCCCATGGGCGGGCGCTTTGCCTCCACCGCGAACGGGCATTGCCCGATCCGCTCTTTCGGGAATCTTCCCCATGTCTGAGATGATGACCACCCAAGCCGGCGCGGCCGGCGCCTTTGGTGATTTCGATCTTTCCCGCGTGCCCACGCCCGCCTTTGTGGTGGATGAAATAGCGGTTGAGCAAAACCTGATGATCTTGGCTGATGTGGCCGAGCGCTCTGGCGCCCATATTCTGGCGGCGCTCAAGGCCTTTTCGATGTTTGCCCTGGCGCCCAAGCTGCGCCAATATCTGCAGGGCACCTGTGCGAGCGGGCTCTACGAGGCGCGGCTTGCGCGCGAGGAATACGGTGGCGAAGTGGCCACCTATTGCGCGGGCTACAAGGACAGTGAAATTGACGAGATCATCGCGCTGTCGGACCACATGATCTTTAACAGCCCGGCGCAAAAGGATCGGTTCCTGGTCAAATGTCAGGCGGCAGGCAAGCAGGTTGGGCTGCGGATCAACCCGGAACACTCCGAAGGTGAGATTGCCAAATATGACCCCTGCGCGCCGGGCTCGCGGCTGGGCATGCCCATCAGCCATTTGACGGCTGAAGTGCTAGACGGGGTGGACGGTTTGCATATGCATACTCTGTGCGAGCAGGGCTTTGCCCCCTTGGCGCGGACCTGGGCCGCGATTGAGCCCAAGCTGACACCCTATCTGAGCCAGTTGAAATGGCTGAATTTTGGTGGCGGCCATCACATCACCCGCGATGACTATGATCGCGACGCGCTGGTGGATTTCATCACTGAGATCCGCAGCACCTACGACATTGACGTCTATCTGGAACCGGGTGAGGCCGTGGCGCTGGATGCAGGCCTTCTGATCGGCGAAGTCCTGGACCTGCCGCAGAACGGCGTCGACTTGGCCATCACCGATATCTCGGCCACTTGCCATATGCCGGATGTGATCGAGGCCCCCTATCGCCCCGCCATGCTTGGGGAGGTCGCAACAGGCCATAGCTATCGTTTTGGTGGGCCATCCTGTCTAGCAGGGGATGTGATTGGGGACTACAACATGGCACAGCCGCTGCAGATCGGCGACCGCTTCGCCTTTTTGGATCAAGCCCATTATTCGATGGTTAAAACCAACACATTCAACGGTGTGGCCTTGCCCGCCATCCTGCTGTGGAACAGCCAGACGGATGATCTGCGGATCGTGAAACAATTCGGTTATGACGATTTCAAAGACAGACTGTCGTGAGGGGAGCACTATGAACATCTTTCTGGAGAGTGAACTGAGCGTACAAGAGCGGAGCGAAGACGCTCTTTTCCGGGTCATTCCCGTGCCTTTGGAGCGCACTGTCTCCTATGGGTCTGGCACCGCAGCCGGGCCTGCCGCCATCCTTGAGGCCTCAAACGAACTGGAGCGCCTGTGTCAGGGGCTGGAACCCTGCGCCTCGGGGATCTTCACCGAAGAGATGCTGGAGTGCGAGGGGGCGCTGCCTGAGGTGATGGAGCGCCTGGCGCAGCGCACAGAAGCCTGCGTTCGTGCAGGCAAATTGCCTGTCACGCTTGGCGGGGAGCATTCGCTCAGCTATGGCGCCGTAACCGGGGTTGCCCGCGCGCTAAAGCAACGTATTGGTATCGTACAGATTGATGCACACGCCGATTTGCGGGTGGCCTATCAGGGGGAAAAACACTCTCATGCCTCAGTCATGAACCTGCTGGTCAATGATGGTATCAAACTGGCACAGTTCGGCGTCCGGGCGCTCTGCACGCAAGAGGCCGACAGCCGCAGTGCAAATGGTGTTTTTCATGTGGATGCCGAAGAGCTGGTCACCGGCAATATCCATGCGGTAGATCTACCTGAGGATTTCCCCGAATTGGTCTATGTCAGCTTTGATGTGGATGGGCTGGACCCCTCGCAGATGCCTGCCACCGGGACACCAGTGCCTGGCGGTCTGGGCTACTACCAGGCTTTGCATCTGGTGGAAAACGCCCTGAAAGGTCGCCGCTGTGTGGGATTTGATGTGGTTGAGCTTGCCCCGGATGGCAATGCCGCCTGGGATTTCACCACGGCGCAAATCGTCTATCGCCTGATGGCGGCCTGCCTGGGGCAGGAAGAGCTCTAATTCGCATGAGCAGTCGGGGGGGATAGACCCCCCGATCGATTGAGCAATCAGCCTTCGCCGCGACCAACCTCGCGGCGGCGTATCTTCTGCCGTTTGACGACGGCAACGGTCCGGCGCGAGATGGAAATGCTGTCGATCCAGGACACCAAGCGGTTTTCTTGCTTGCTCAGCTCAGGGCCGTGCCGCTGTGAACAGACCAAAGCGGCCTGCAAGCGGCTGAAATAACTCCAGAAAGACTCTTCGTGATCGGCATATTGCGAGCCTTCTTCCTGGGCCAGGAAGCTGGTGTGCACATCTTCGACGATATAGACGCCACCGGGGGGCAGCATGGGGAACAGGGTTTGAAACCCGATGATCTGATGCGACCAGAAATGCGACGCATCGTCCAGGATCACCGAAGGCTGGTAGCTGCGAAACACCCGTTTCAGGAACTTTGGCTTGGACGCATCTCCGATCTCGATATGGATGCGGTCTTCCTCAAATGTCTTGGAGATGCCTTTGATATCAACGCCGACAATGCGCGCCTTGGGGAAAAAGGCCTTCCAGGTGCGCAGCGATGGCGCCCGACGGCTGGGCAGACCGACGCCAAGTTCCAGCATGGAAAAGGACTTTTCTTTGTAAGGCGTCAGGAGGTGCTCGTAAAACCGCATGTAGTCATGCCGTTTTGAGCTCTTGTCGGTTTCGGCCTCAATGGCCAGCTGATCCAGCTCCCCCCGCGGCAGCAGCTCGGCAACTTCCGCCGGATGGCTCTCCTCTGCCGCGGCAGGCAGGGGGGCGGCTTGCACTGGGGCGGCACTCTCTTCTGCTTTGAGAGCGGTCTTTTTGGCTGTAGGTGCCTTGGGTTTGGGGCTCCTCAGCGGTTTTGTAATACTCTTGGATTTTGCCGCTGGTTTTGTTGCTGATTTTGTCACGGTCTGCGCCTGCCTCTGATTTTCTAAAAAGCTATCAGTCAGCAAGGAGGATTGCAAAACCTATCGCTGCCACTGGAACACGTGTGCTCCCGCGCGGACCTGGGGCCGGACGGGAGCGAGAAGCCAGGGTAGACTAAGGGGGGACGTGGTGCGCAAATCAGCTCAGCTTGTGCAACATGGATTTCTCATAGGCCACCAACCTGTCGGTCTCTCCCGCTGCCACCTGATTGGCCCAGTCCGGATTGGCGATCAGGGCGCGGCCCACGGCGACTAGGTCAAACTCGTCGCGCTCTGCGCGTTCGATCAAGCGGTCGATGCTGGCAGGTTCGGCGCCTTTGAAATCGGCGGAGCCATCGTCGGGCAGGAAATCGGCGTTTAGTCCAACGCTGCCCACGGTGATTGCGGGCTTGCCGGTCAGTTTGCGGGTCCAGCCAGCCAGGTTCAGATCGCTGCCCTCAAACTCGGGCTCCCAGAACCGGCGGGTGGAGCAGTGGAAGATGTCAACGCCTGCCTCTGCCAGCGGCGTCAAGAAGGCCTGCAAAGCCTCAGGGGTTGCGCAGAGCCGGGCGGAATAGTCCTGCTGTTTCCACTGCGAGTAGCGGAAGATGATTGGGAAATCCTCGCCGACGGCGGCGCGCACGGCGCGGATGATCTCCAGAGCAAAGCGCGAACGATGCGCCAGATCTCCGCCATAGCCATCCTTGCGCTGGTTGGTGCCTTCCCAGAAGAACTGGTCGATCAGGTAGCCATGGGCACCGTGTAGTTCGATCGCATCAAAGCCAATCTTCTTGGCGTCAGCGGCGGCCTGGGCAAAGGCGGCGACGACATTGTCGATGTCCTCCTGGTTCATGGCGTGGCCTGTCACCTTGCCGGGCTTGGCCATGCCGCTGGGGCTGTGGCCGGGGGTGTCGCCACCGGGCATAACGCCAGGGCGACGGATGGCCCCCACATGCCAGAGCTGCGGCGCGATCTTGCCGCCAGCGGCATGCACCGCATCGACCACTTTTTTCCATCCTGCCAGGGCCTCTTCTCCATAAAAGGCGGGCACATTGGGGTAGCCGCTGGCGGCCTCGTGGTTGACAAAGGTGCCTTCGGTGATGATCAGCCCAACCCCGCCTTCGGCGCGGCGCTGATAGTAGGAGACTACCGCGTCATTGGGGGTATTGCCGGGCGAATAGGTGCGGGTCATGGGCGCCATGGCAATGCGGTTCTTCAGGCTCAGCTTGCCCAGATCAACAGGGGTAAACAGGGTGTCGGCACGGCTCATGGCGCAGCTCCTAAAAATGATCAACTTGGTCTTCGGGCCGACCCACAGGCCGCGTCCTTTGCCAGTATCAAACAGCAGCGGGGCCTTTCGGAATAGATTTGACTTAAGGTCAAATCCAGAGTGACCCAGCGTTCTGTTGCTTGCGGGCGGGAAAGACGGGGCGCGGTCTTTTGCCGATCCGGCGCAGAGCACCTGTCTTCAACCCAAACAAGAGGGGTAGCGACTTGACCCCACGCGGCGGAAGCCTCACTTTGGCGCAAAACTGCGAGCAGGAGCCATCATGGCCAGCACCCCCCCGCCTTTTGCGCGATTTGAATGGATGATTGCCTGGCGATACCTGCGGGCTCGCCGGGCTGAAGGTGGCGTTTCGGTGATGACCTGGATCAGCCTGATCGGGATCACCCTGGCGGTCTTTGCGTTGATTGCCACGCTGGCCGTGCGCTCGGGGTTTCGCTCGGAATTTGTCGGCACCATCCTGGGTGCAAATGCCCATGTAACGCTCTATTCCCATGGAGAGCTGAACGAGGCGGGCCATTTCGAGCGATACATCAAGGATTTTGACCAGATGGCGACCCGCGTGGCCGAGGTGCCGGGGGTAATCCGTGCAGCGCCGCTGGTCAAAGGCCAGGTCATGGCCAGTGCCCGCCAGCGCAATGCCGGGGTCGAGGTCTTTGGCATCGCCAAGGAAGGCATCAAGACCATTCCCGGCGTAGCCGAAAGCGACGGCGCCATTGGAGATCTGAACCGCTTTGAAGAGGGGGTTGCCATTGGCTCGGGCGTGGCACGCGAACTAGGGGCCACCGTTGGTGACCGGATCAAGCTGATCTCGCCCAATGGGGTGAAAACCCCCTTTGGCACCAGCCCGCGCGTCAAGGCCTATGAGGTGGTCTATATCTTTACTGCCGGGCGCTATGACATCGACCGGACCCGCCTTTATATGCCTTTTGCCGAGGCGCAGAGCTTTTTCAACCGCGAGGGGGTGGCGGATGAGATTGAGGTGATGGTCGAAGATCCTGAAAGGGTCGGCCTGATGGTTCTGCCGCTTTTGCGTGCCTCTGAGGGCTCTGTGGGGGTCTGGACCTGGCGGGATGCTTCGGGTGGTTTTTTACGGGCGCTGGAGGTCGAGGACAATGTGATGTTCATCATCCTGTCGATCCTGGTGCTGATTGCGACGATGAATATCGTCTCGGGACTGATCATGCTGGTTAAGAACAAAGGGCGTGACATTGGCATTTTGCGCACCATTGGGCTCAGCGAAGGGTCGGTGATGCGGGTGTTCTTTATCTGCGGTGCTTTCACCGGTGTCCTGGGAACGCTTTTGGGCGTCATCCTGGGCTGTCTCTTTGCTACCTATATTGATCCGATCTTTTCTTTCGTGAACTACGTTATGGGCGGTGGCGTCTGGGATCCTTCTATTCGGGGTATTTATGCCTTACCCGCCGAGCTGAACTTGCCCGACGTGCTCTCGGCTGTTGGTCTGTCGCTGGGCCTGTCTTTTGTGGTGACAATTTTTCCTGCCCGGCGTGCCGCCCGGCTGAACCCGGTAGAGGCGCTGCGCTATGAATGAGGCTGTCCTGGAACTCACAGGCGTGACCAAATCCTACAATCAGGGAACGGCCGGTCAGATTGACGTCTTGCGCGGGATCGACCTGAGCCTCAAGCCGGGCGAAATGGTGGCTTTGGTCGCCCCATCAGGGGCGGGAAAGTCGACCCTATTGCATATTGCCGGTCTCTTGGATGTGCCGGACGGCGGATCCGTCAAGGTGGCGGGACAGGAGGTCAGCGGCAAGGGGGACGGCATGCGTACCAGCCTGCGTCGCCGGGACGTGGGGTTTGTTTATCAGTTCCACCACTTATTGCCGGAGTTCTCAGCGCTTGAAAACATTGTGCTACCGCAGCTGGCCAATGGCATCTCGCAGGCGGGAGCGGAGGCGCGGGCAGAGGAACTCTTGGCGCTGGTGGGCCTGTCGGCGCGGGGGCGCCATCGCCCGGCGGCCCTGTCGGGTGGTGAGCAGCAGCGGGTGGCCTTTTGCCGGGCTCTGGCAAACAAACCGCTGGTGCTGCTGGCGGATGAACCCACCGGCAATCTGGATCCAGGCACCTCGGATCAGGTCTTTGCCGCACTGATGGATTTGGTGGCGGGAACCGGCTTGTCGGCGCTAGTCGCCACCCATAACCACGAGCTGGCGGCGCGCATGGACCGCCGGGTCAAACTGGAACAGGGCAGGCTGGTTGAGCTTTAGGCCAGCTGGGTGATCCAGACCCCCAGCGCCATGACTGATATCCCGGCGGCGCGTATCAGGGTCAGCGGGGTGGCCTGGGCACCAAAGAGGCCAAAATGGTCGATCGCGGCGGCGCTGGCCAATTGCCCAAGCAGCACAAAGAACACCGCGTTGCCGACGCCAAAATGTGGTGCCACATGGGTGATCGACAGCACATAAAAGGCCACCAGAAGACCGGCCAGGAACAGATGCTTCGGCGCCTGCGGCAAGAGCATAAGCGCGCTGGGTCCTTTGATCAGGCAATAGGCCAGAGCGGCCGTAAAGGCGACGGCAAAGAGCACCACCCCGGCAGCCGCAGGAGAGCCGATATGCTGGCCCAAAGCCGCGTTTAACGCTGCAAGGACCGGGATGCCAAGGCCTGCGGCCAACATGATAAGCGCGTAAGAAAGCATGGGATCTCCGGGGTAGGTGGGGGCCCGTTTATGGCGGGCCTGTGGATTGAGTGACTGTGCCCAGGAGTGATGCGCCGGGGCAAGAGCCAAGGGTGCGATCTGGTGTCCAACGCTGCGTTTTCCTGTCGTGCCCCACCTCATTTGGTGTTTAAATACAAATCAATGCCTTAGAATTCCCCGGAGCCTTGCGGCTCAGGGTAGACATCGCCGGATTGCCACAAACCAGAGCGCCACCTAGGAAGAAGGAAGCAAAGAGATGAAATTTCCAGTTGTGGGTTTGGGCCTGACGGTGCTTGTGTTCAGCCTGTCAAACTGCGCGCCTGCGGATGTCGATATGCCCGAGCCGAGCGAGGGTGCGGCGCTGTTCAATCAGAACTGTTCCGCCTGCCATGGTGAAAACGCTGATCCCACCACCCGGGAGCTGTCAGTAGGGGCTCCGGATCTGCGCCATATTGCGACCCGCAACAAGGGGGTGTTCCCGCGCGCCGCCATGTTGTCACAGATTGATGGCTACGGGCGTGGTCGCGTTGGTGAAGAGCAGATGCCTGAATTTGGTGCCTTGCTCGAAGGGGATCTACTCCCTGTTGAGGTGGAGGGAATCTTTACTCCGACACCGCGCCCTCTGGCGGCACTGCTGGCCTATCTGGAAGACATCCAACGCTAATTTGCGGCAGTACTTTGCCGGGATTTGCACCAGAAGAGGTCATGTGCAAATTCCGGCCAGATCCGCATCCTTCCAGGGCAGGTAGACATCGCTTTGCCGCGTTTGGGGCAGGTCCGTTACCGGCATGACCGCCTTGAGCATCTTGTGGAGCCGTTTGCTGCGGGCCGCTTGCGGCGCCAGGGCGCGACAGCAGACATATTCTTCGACGATGGCCCCCTGTTGCTCAAAGCCATAGCTGAGGAAATCATGGCTGCCGTCCAATGCGAACAGATAGGGGTCGGGGCTGGCGCTGTGTTCCGCTGCTGCCAACAAGGGATGATAGCCGGTGGTGCGCCGATTCTGCCACTGCCAGACATGGGTCATCTCATGGGCCAGCAGCATGGCCTCTACCAGATACAGCCGATCGGGATAGGTGGGCAGGTAGTCTTCGGTGTACCAGTCTTTGACAAAAAAGATCCGATTGAACAGAGCCACTGCCGCAGGTGAGGAGGTGACGATCCTCTCTTCTTTTACCGGAGGAAGGATGCGTTCGCGGCAGGTCACGCGGGGGCGGGGTTTCCGCCGGAACGTCACCGCAGCCACCGGGGCGCCGCGTACTAGCCGCACCCGGTCCGGGTTGAGGCTGTCTCCGTGAATGTCAGACAGAAAATCACGCTCAGCCTCGCTGAGCGGGCGTCCACAGGCGGCGAGCAAAGAACAGATCAGAACAAGCCGTAGGATCATGCGGTTCCTCTGCCGGTTTTAAGGAGCGCGGACGTATCTGGTTTGATCCGGGGCATAAATTCCTCCAACATCTCTATCCGCAGCTCATGGCCAGAACCCGGCTGATTTCCATCAACGAGCGGCCTGATTGCTCCTGCCAGCTGTTAAAGGTCTCCTGCACCTGACGCAGCGCCGTTTTGGAAGTGGCGGGTTTGTCGATCACCCCCTCTGCGATCAATCGGGCGGTAACATCGCGGGACAGCACAAAGCCATCGCGCCCGGCAAAACGCATGACCATCTGGCCTGTACCGCCCCCCAACCGGCTGCCCTGTGTCTTGAGCATCTCCAGCAACCCGACATAGTCGGTCGACGGCCAGTCACAAAAGACCTTGGCGGCACCACCATGTTGGCGCAGATCCATCAGGAAGACCGCATTGTCGCGGACCGACTGGATCTTGGCCCCATTGCGCACGATGTCTGTGTTGCGCAGCAAGGCATCCAGCTTTTCCTCATCCATGAAGGCGTTGCGGGCCACATTAAACTGATCAAAAGCAGCTTCAAACCCAGGCCATTTTGTCTCGATCACCGTCCAGCTGAAACCCGCCTGAAAGACGCATTTGGCCATCAGCGACAGCCAGCGGTCTTCGGGGAGGGATGCCGCTGCGGGATTAGGTTTTGGCAGCTGTGCTTCCAGCGCCGGGGCACCACCATGGCGGGCCGCGGATATGTCAAAGATCTCGTCAAAACTGCGCATGAATGAGGCTCCGGCAATCAGGGGGCATAAAAGGTTGCGGTGGCACTTGCGACCAGTTTACCGCTGCTTTCTTCCCGCATATCAGCGCGGGCAAAGACCAGTGCCCTGCCGGCGCGCACCACTTCGGCCCGGCACAGGATGGCAGAGCCGACACCGGGGCGCAGGAACTGCGTGTGCAGGTCCGTGGTTGCAAACATCCGCATCTCTCCGGCATGGGCGACGGCGGCCAAAACCATAGAGGTATCGGCCAATGCGGCCAGGGCCTGCCCCGAGACAATTCCGCCAACCCGTGCCAGATGCGGGGCCAGTGGCATATGTAGCTCGACGGCTTCGGGCGAGGCTTCCGTCACGGTCAGATCCAGGGCCCGGACCCAATCGGCAAAATTCTCCTGCAAGATGCTTTGAAGGTCTGTCACGCCTAGGGCAGGGCTGTTGGTCATCTGGGCCTCATTTGGTTTGCTCGTTCAGCCGAGCCTAGCGGCCGGGCTTGCGCAACTCCACAACAGATTTTCCCAACCGAAACGGCGCAGCAAAGCCGACCAAGCATAGAGCAAAAAGCTGCAGGACCAAGATATAGGCATTGTCTTGCAGATAGTCCCATTCCTGTTTTAGCCGCTGGATCTGGGCGATCAGATCCTCATAGGCCTGGGCCAGGATGACAAAATCGCCTGCGATGGTAGGGATCCGGCGGCGCAGGTTTTCCACTGCGGCTTCTGTGGGTTCATCCAGGGCGGTAAAGATCAAAAAGGCATCCGGGTCAAATGCATCGGCAGTGGCGGCCTTGGCGGTCATCTCCTGGGCCGCGCTGTTGGAGCCGGCCAGAAAGGAGATCCCCTGCAGCGGCGCGACCTCATCCGTGACCGCAATGAACAGAGGAAGCTCGGCATTGCCCGCGGTCGAGGCAGACAGGAATTCGACCTTTTCACAAAGCACCGCAATATCCGTGTCATAGGCGGGGTCGCAAAAGCGCAGGCGAAACCGCGCGGCGTCGCGGTCAAAAGCGGATGTCGCGGCATAGGCCACATCAATTTGGCGCTCCAGATGGCTGCTGTCGGATGTGTAGATCCCGGCGATGACAGCGGCGAGGGCACCAATCCCGCCCAATAGAACCCAGACCAGATCGGCAAATTTCCAGGCCCGGTGCCCCGCAGGTTTGCGCAGCAAGAACCCCGTCCCGACCAAGCCAATGCAAAAGCAGGCCAGGATCAAAAAGAGCTGGTTGTCGGCGATAAAAATCATGGTGGCTCCTTGGGGCAGGGCGTCTGTCGCAACAGTAGGAAGCCTGCAGGGGGTCATGCAACAGGGGTGAAGGAAACGTGATCACTGTGGGGCTGCGTTGTTTTGATTGGAGGATCACTAAGGCGGGTAGTGGCGCAGGGGCTTCGGAGCCCTGCGCCGGTGCCCGTCGCTTTGGGAGGTGACAGTTGCAGGTGTTCGCCTGGGCCGCCAGGCCCGCGCCTGACCTTCCCCTCGTGGAGACCAAGCCGGTTCCCGCAGGGACAAACAGTCCGGGGGACTGTTTGAGGCATGGGCGGGCGGAGCCCTTCGCACCTGACCGTGCAAATCAAAGAGCGGCGTTGGCAGTATATCACCTGGGACGTGGCGCGTAGCGGCACGGCCCGCGCCTGACCTTCCCCCCGGGAAGGCGCATTCACGCCTCCCCAAGGTCAGGCGCGGGCATTTTTTTCTAGTTTCCGGAACTAAAAAAGTCTGGGAAAGAAGGCGGAAACCATGCCTTGAAACTCTCTGAACTACTCGCAGCAATATACGCTTGAAAGAGAGTTGCAGCTGCAATAACAAAGGTCGCCCAGTACATTCTCCTACTAAGTCTGAAGCTGTCTTTGTGTCTTCGTTCTTCGAGCGCAAATTCTGACAGTGTTACTACGGCTTTAGGAGACAACTTAAATCTAATGTGGTTAGACTTCTCCAAGTCTCCTGTTAGAACAAGAGATTCGACGAGAAGTCGAAACTTAGCAAGGATTTCTTTGTTGTCAGGATGAGAAAAGATCCTACTTCCAAAAAAGTCCATCTCGAGATCAACGATGGATCTGGGTTGAGGGGTGTAGGTGCCAGGCCCTTCACCATGTTGTTCTCGCAGATGTATGGCTACAAATTTTTGCAAGACCTCAATTCGATCATTTCTGAATTTGAGCCTTTTGTTGAAGTAGGATTGGCGAAGGCGATCCAGAAAGAATGCAATCTCCGTTAGACAAAGTGCCTCGTAGGCCCAGAACTGAAATGAACCATGATAGTTGCTCTGAAACCCACCGTAGAAACGCCGCACTTCGATTTCCCACCGTTCCAGCTCGCAAATTTCAATAAAATCTGGTTCCGCAAATTCATCGTTCTTCCAGAGACGGCCGTAAATGCTACATCCAGATATTCTATCGACTAGAAGTGATTGACCTGAATTGCTGTTTTTTAGAATGGGAGTGTAAAAGTCGTTGCTAATATCGTAAGCAAATCTGCCTGGGGAGAGCTTTTTTAGACAGCGCTTGAGGGCAGCGAAGCGAGCTTCGCGTATTAACCCCTCAAACATCCAGCTCCTCCACGAACTTGGCGTTCTCCTGAATATACTGGTAACGCAGCTCGGGCTTTTTCCCCATCAGACGTTCGACCAGATCGCCGGTTTCGCCGGGCTCATCCTCGTCAATCGTCACCCGGATCAATTTCCGGGTATTGGGGTCCATGGTGGTCTCTTTCAGATCCTTGGCATCCATCTCGCCCAGACCCTTAAAGCGGCTGACATCAATCTTGCCCTTGCCGCCCAGGCCCTTCTCCATCCAGGTGTCGCGCTCTGCCTCATCCAGGCAGTACACACGTTTGGCACCCTGGGTCAGGCGGAACAGCGGTGGACAGGCGAGGTACAGATGACCGCCGTCGATCAGCGGGCGCATCTGGGTGAAGAAGAAGGTCATCAACAACGAAGCAATATGCGCCCCGTCGACATCCGCATCGGTCATGATGATGATCTTGTCATAACGCAGATCATCAAGATTGAACTTGGTGCCGGTGCCAACGCCCAAAGCCTCGCAGAGGTCGCGGATCTCGGCATTGGTGCCGATCTTGTTGGAGGCAGCCCCCAGCACGTTGAGGATCTTACCCTTCAGGGGCAAGAGCGCCTGATTGTTACGGTTGCGCGCGCCCTTGCCAGAGCCCCCCGCCGAGTCGCCCTCGACGATGAACAACTCAGTTCCGGCGCGGTCTTTGGAGGTACAATCCGTCAGCTTACCCGGCAGGCGCAGTTTTTTGGTGGCGCTTTTACGCTGGGTTTCTTTTTCCTGTTTGCGGCGCAGGCGCTCTTCGGCCCGCAGTACTAGGAAGTCCAGAATGGCGCCGGCCGATTTGGTATCAGCGGCCAGCCAGTTGTCAAAATGGTCGCGGACCGAGTTTTCCACCATTTTGGCGGCGCTCTCGGTCGACAGGCGGTCCTTGGTCTGGCCAACAAAGGCAGGGTCTGCGATAAAGCAGGAGACCAGCGCACAGCCGCCCGCCATCAGATCGTCGCGGGTGATGCTGCCGGCCTTCTTGTTGCCGACCAGCTCACCATAGGCCTTGATGCCTTTGAGAATCGCCGCCCAGAACCCTGCAACATGGGTGCCGCCCTCGGGGGTGGGGACGGTGTTACAGTAGCTCTGGGTGAAGCCATCGCGCGAGGGCGTCCAGTTGATCGCCCATTCTACATAGCCCGGCTCGCCAAATTTCTCTCGGAACTCTACTTTGCCCGCAAAGGGCGCATCCGCATAGACCGAGGCCTTGCCCAAGACTTCGGTCAGGTAGTCCTTGAGCCCGCCGGGGAAGTGGAAGGTGGCCTCGACCGGGGTTTCCTTGTCGTCGATTTCGGACTTCCAGCGGATCTCCACGCCCGAGAACAGATAGGCCTTGGAGCGTACCAGGGTGAACAGGCGTTTGGGTTTGAAACGGTGTGAGCCAAAGATCTGCTCATCCGCGTGGAAGGTGACAAAGGTGCCCCGTTTGTTTGGCGCCGCGCCGACCTTCTCTACTGGGCCCAAAGGCAGGCCGCGGGAGAAGCGCTGTTCAAACAGTTCTTTGTTTTTAGCGACTTGCACCACAAGGCTGTCGGAAAGCGCGTTTACAACGGAGGAGCCAACCCCGTGCAGACCGCCGGAGGTCTGATAGGCCTTGCCCGAGAATTTGCCGCCCGCATGTAGGGTGCAAAGAATGACTTCGAGCGCGCTCTTGTCCGGGAACTTGGGGTGCGGATCGATGGGGATACCGCGACCATTGTCCGAGATCGTGACAGAGTAATCGGCGTGCAGCGTCACCTCGATGCGGTTGGCGTGGCCGGCCACGGCCTCATCCATCGAGTTGTCGAGGATCTCCGCTACCATATGGTGCAGGGCGCGCTCATCGGTGCCGCCGATATACATGCCGGGCCGCTGACGAACAGGTTCCAGCCCCTCAAGCACTTCGATCGAGGAGGCGTCATAGATTTCGTCGTCGGGCGTGCTGAGGAGGTCGTTTGCCATTGGCGGGAGCTGCTCTTCGGTTTGTTATGGTTGCTCCCATTATGGCAGGTGTTGTGGTGTTGCGAAAGAGGTCCGCTAGGGGCTGTGGATAACCTGTCTGGTATAGGTGCTGCGCGTGAAAGCGCTGCCTAGAATGCAGGCAGGGCCTGTTTTAGGGCCGCTGCCATCAATCCTAACCTGTTTACTGTGTGCACCTAGCTGGGCTCTTGACCTCAGCTGTGGCCCCAGTCTTCGGGGTTTTCCGAGTTATTGGGGCTGAGGCCCAGCACATCGCCCTTGGTTGAACATCCCAGGCCCAGCACTGTGCGGTTGGCATAATTGAAATATGCGGTGACCTGGTTGATTTCGAGTATTTCGCCATCCGAATAGCCATGTGCGCGCAGCGCGGTCACCATGTCCTGAGTCACGCCACCCGGATCACGGGTTAACTGACGGGCGTAGTCCATCGCCAGTTTCTGACCCGGTTCCAATGGGGCAGCTGCGGGACTGCGCACCTCAATCGCGGCGCGCAGGGCATCTGCACGCGCGTCGTCTCTCAGCAAGCGTTTGAGCCCGGCAAAGTGGTGCTCGACGCAGTAATCACAATCGTTCAACCGGCTGACCCAGACCCCCAATGTCTCCAGGAACCATTTGGGAATGGTGTTGCCGCTGTGATGCAACACGTTTTTGTAGATCGCCATATGGCCTTCCATAGAGTGGGGACGCAGGGAATGGACCATCATAATATTGTCGACATTGCCATTGGGGCCGGTGACCCGGTCGTAGAGTTTCTTCAACTTGCCGCTGGCGTCTGCGAACGGAATGGTTTTGATCCAGGCCATACTGTCATCTCCCTTTTGCGTCGCACGGTAGCGGTTTTGCCAAGGGTTGAAAGGGAAATTTTCCTCCATGCCATAGGGTTGCGCTGAGGCTCGCAGAGTGTTGATGAGATGCATGGCTAATTTACCGCGCCGCACGGGGCGGCGGGCAGAGGGTCAAGCAGCGCGGGGAGACCTGAAGTGTCTGCCGCAAATGGTGCAGCGCTATTGTCGCTCAAGGACAAGTTCAAAGCAGATCAATGGTTCACTTTGGCAACAGAGGGCGCAGCAGATCCAGACGTCAAGCAGAAGAGGAAGCATCACATGGACAAGGCCGACCAGGGATACAAAGTGTCCTTCACTCAGATGAAGGACGGCACAAAGGAAGAGTATTTGAAGCTGGCGGAATTGGAACGCCCCTATCACGCGCTCACCGCCGATCGCGTGCTGGAGGAGATGCGTCGCCAGGGAGAGGTCTCGCTGGAGGGCTATCCGATTACCCGGCTGCAACATGGGCTGCAGTCTGCGACCCGCGCCGAGGCTGACGGGGTGGATAGCGATTGGATTGTAGCTGCGCTCTTGCACGACATTGGCGATGGGCTTGCACCACAAAACCACGATCGTTTTTCAGCCGAGGTGATCCGGCCTTTCGTGCGCTGGGAGGTCGCCTGGTGCATCGAACATCACGGCATCTTCCAGATGCTGTATTACGCGCGTCACTACAATTGGGATGAAAACGCACGGGACCAGTTCAAGGATCACCCCTGTTTTGCGACCTGTGCCACCTTTTGCGAGCGTTGGGACCAAAGCGCCTTTGATCCAGAGTATCCAATGAAACCTCTGGCCTATTTTGAGCCAATGGTCCGGGAAGTCTTTGCCCGCAAGGCCTATGATCCGGAGGTGATCCAAGAAGGGATCTCTTTGGGGTTGGATCTTTGACTCCGCGCGGCTTGCCGCTGCTTTCTGCACTGGTCCTAAGGTTGCTTAGCGGAGCCAGTTAGAAATAGCCTGAGCGACCTCATCGGGTTGTTGGTGATGCAGCCAGTGATCGCAGCCCTCCAGGGTGACGCGGGTGAGTTGGGGTGCAAACTCTTCCAGACCCTGCGTGGCCTCCGGCAATAGGGCCGTATCGCCATCGCCCCAGAGCAGGAGATGGGGCTGGGGAACCTGCAGACGCTTGAGCGGCAGGGCGGGCATGGGGATGGGTTGATCGGGCAGGGCGACCTGCAGCGGCGATGCGCGATACCAATTGAGCATGGCCTGCAAGCGACCGGGGCGGGACCATTCATGTTTGTAGTCCTCCAATCGCTCCCCCGAGAGCCAGGACATATCCATATGGGTGGCAAAGAGCTGCAAGAGCTTCTGGAAACCATTGGCGCTGAGGTGATCTTGGACGCCGGGTTGGCGCAACCAGGTGATGTATTGCGAGGCCTTAGCCTGGGCGCCGCCACTGGCCAGTGCACGTTGAAAGGGCACCGGATGTACCCCGTTGGCGATGATCAGGCGGTCGACCAGCTGGGGGTGAAACATAACAAGCCCATAGGCAATGGCTGCCCCCCAATCGTGACCAAAGACCATAACGGGTTGGGTCTCGCGACTTATCAGGGCAACCATATCGCCAACAAGCTCAGCGGCGGCGTAGTTTTTGACGCCTTTTGGTGCCCAGCTTTGACCAAACCCGCGCTGATCCGGGGCAATGCAGTGAAAGTTCTGGCTTAGGCGTTGTGCCACTTCCTGCCAGGCACCGCCATATTCCGGAAAACCATGTAGCATCAGCAGCGGTGGCAGACTGGCGTCCCCCCAGCGGCGCACAAAAAAGCGTTGTCCCTTCAGCTCTTCAAAACGCCCCTGCATCTGCTGCCCTCCTGTCCAACTGCAAGGCTGCGGGCAAGCTCTGGCTTGGGCAAGTAAAGCGTCACGTCACGGAGGGCGAAAACGGAAAAATGCACCAGATATGACAGTTTTTTGACACAGGTCAGCGCGCGACCTGTTTGCAGCATTTATGATCCGGGCGAACAGATTGAAAAGGGATAAAAATGACAGAAGCCACTGCCAACTCTCCGATTGCACCAAGCGAGATTACAGACGCTGCACCAGCAGCGAATACGGCCCCCAAGGGGCCATCGCCCGAAGAAATCCACAGCGCTTTTGAAAGCGGCCGCTACCCTTATAAGCGGAAGATGGGGCGCCGCGTTTATGAGGCTGAAAAAGCACGTCTGCAGGCCGAACTGTTGAAGGTTCAGCTCTGGGCACAGGAGACGGGCCAGAAGTTTGCCATGGTGTTTGAGGGGCGCGATGCTGCGGGCAAGGGCGGGACGATCAAACGCTTTACCGAGCATCTGAATCCTCGTTCCGCGCGGGTTGTGGCGTTGAACAAACCTACCGACGAAGAGCGTGGCCAGTGGTATTTCCAGCGCTATATCAATCATCTGCCAACGAATGGCGAGATCGTTCTCTATGACCGCTCCTGGTACAACCGGGCCGGCGTTGAGCGGGTCATGGGCTTTTGTGAACCGGATGAGTATCTGGAGTTCATGCGTCAGACGCCCGAGCTAGAGCGAATGCTGGTGCGGTCCGGCGTGCGGCTTTATAAATACTGGTTCTCAGTGACCCAGGCGGAACAGTTGCGCCGGTTCAAATCGCGTGAGACCGATCCGCTGAAACAGTGGAAGCTGTCGCCGATCGACAAGGCGTCCTTGGACAAATGGGATGATTACACCGAGGCTAAGGAGGCGATGTTCTTTTATACCGACACCGCAGATGCGCCCTGGACCGTGATCAAATCGAACTGCAAGAAACGGGCACGCCTGAACTGTATGCGCCATTTCCTGAGCACCCTGGACTACCCGGGGAAGGACTACTCTATTGCTCAGGACCCTGACCCGCTGATCGTGGGGCAGGCGCATCATGTGATCCATCGCTCGGATCACATTCTGGGCAAGGCTCTGCATCCAGAGACCAAATCGCGCTAATCCCACAAGCGGCGCTGTCCCCATGTGAGGGCCGCGTTTTGCTGTGAATTGTTCTTTGCGTTCTCGGCGCTTGCCGGGGGCGCGATACCTGCTAAGACTGCGCTATGGTAGAACAGTTCACCCCCCCCAACTCCGCGCCCAGGATGACCACAGCAGGCCATCTGCGGGCTGTATCCCTGCTTGGCTTTCCGCTGGTTGGCGGCCATGTGGCGCAATTTGCCATTGGCATGACGGATTCCATTATGCTGGGTTGGTATGGGGCTGCAGCTCTGGCAGCTGTCACGCTAGCTGGCTCTTATTTCTTTGTGTTCTTTTTAATGGGGGCGGGATTCGCTATTGCGGTGATGCCGCTGGTGGCTGCGGCCGCTGGTGCGGGCGAAGAGCGCCAGATCCGGCGCGCAACCCGCATGGGGCTGTGGCTGTCGCTGCTCTATGGTGTGGCGGCGATGCCGGTGCTGCTCTATTCTGAACAGATCCTGCTGTCTCTGGGGCAGAAGCCCGAAGTGGCGGGGCCTGCCTCTGCCTATTTGCAGCTGGCGGGCTGGGGGCTGTTCCCGGCGCTCTTGGTCATGGTGCTGAAGTCCTATCTGGCGGCACTGGAGCGCACTCAGATCGTGCTCTGGATCACTATCCTGGCGGCTGTGGTCAACGGGCTGGTGAACTATGCGTTGATCTTTGGCAACTGGGGCGCGCCCGAGCTGGGCATTGCCGGGGCGGCCTATGCCTCGATTGCGACCCAGACGGTCTCTTTGTTGGCGGTGGGGGCCTATGCGCTTTGGGTGCTGCCGGAACATGAGATCCTGAAGAATTTCCATCGCCCGGATTGGGAGATGTTTGCACGGGTTTTCAAACTGGGCATGCCCATTGGCCTGACCAACCTCAGCGAAGTCAGCCTCTTTGCGGCCTCAGCCATGATGATGGGTTGGCTGGGGACGATCCCACTGGCAGCCCATGGCGTGGCGATGACCCTGGCGGGGCTCACCTTCATGGTGCATCTCGGTCTCAGCAATGCGGCCACGATTCGGGCGGGCAATGCCTATGGGCGTGGAGATCGGGCCCATATGGCACTAGGGGCTCAGGTGGTGATTGTGATGTCTTTGGTGATGGCGCTGATTGGTATTGCCGCCTTCTTGCTGCTGCCGGACCAGCTGATCTCGCTGTTCCTGGACCCCAATGAGCCCAACAAGCCTGAAATCCTGATTGTCGGCGCCAGCCTTTTGGCCATGGCAGCCCTGTTTCAACTGGCGGATGGGATGCAGGTCATTGCGCTGGGCGTGTTGCGCGGCGTGCAGGATACCAACTGGCCCATGGTGATTGCAGCGCTCAGCTATTGGGCAATTGGCGTTCCGGCCTCCTACCTCTTTGGCTTTACCTTTGGCTGGGGTGGGGTTGGCGTCTGGTCCGGCCTGGTTCTGGGGCTCAGCTTTGCCGGGGTCTTCCTGATGCTGCGGTTCTGGCGCCATTCCATCAAACGCACCCCCGAGAAAATGGCAGCTTAGGCGGTCGAGCTTAGCCGGGCTTCTTGCCCTTCATCAGCCGATCCGCCTTTTTGCGCACCAAGACGCTGCGCAGGTCATGCATGGTCAGCAACAGATCATCCGTGACGGCCTCGAGCTGATCATCCGTGGCCTTGGTCTGGGCCCAATGGGCCGTGAGGTTCAAATGATCCACCGCCCGTTTGATATCGTCGATGTCGCGCGCGGCCAGTACGGCCTGGCGCTCGGCCATCCAGGTTTTAATCTCCGTCAGATCCTGCTCTGACAGCGCTCGCCCGCCGTGAGGCTTGATCTCGCCGTTGCGGATGTTGACGGCTGCGATCTGCTCCATGTCGATACGGCGCTGCCGGTTTTCGGTATCAACCCGAAACACAAAGGCACCGTTTTCGCGGACACGAAAGAAATACTCGGGCAGCATCGCAGCCATCAGATTGGATCCTTTGACTTAAGTGAGAGCGGCGCAGAAGGCAGCGATACGGGCGCAGGCCTCGGTCAGGGCCTCGTCTGAGGTCGCATAGCTAACGCGGAAATTGGGCGACAGACCAAAGGCAGCCCCAAAGACCACCGCGACATCTGCTTCGGCCAAAAGCGCCTTGGCAAAGGCCTCGTCATTCTCGATCACTGTGCCCTGCGGGGTGGTTTTCCCGATCAGGCCGGCAATCGAGGGGTAGACATAAAAGGCGCCTTCAGGCCTGGGGCAGGTCACACCCTCGATCGCGTTCAAGGCGGCGACCACCAGGTCTCGGCGGCGTTTGAAGGCGACATTGTTGGCCGGAAGGAAATCCTGTGGGCCATTCAGGGCCTCGACTGCAGCCCATTGGCTGATGGAGGAGGGGTTGGAGGTGGACTGTGACTGCACCTTGCGCATCGCGGCGATCAGAGGTTGCGGGCCTGCGGCATAGCCAATGCGCCAGCCGGTCATGGCATAGCCCTTGGACACACCGTTGCAGGTGAGGGTGCGCTCATAGAGGCCGGGTTCTACCTGAGCGGGGGTGGCAAATTCAAAGCCGTCAAAGACCAGATGCTCGTACATATCATCCGACATCACCCAGACATGCGGGTGGCGCATCAGCACATCTGTCAGCGCTTTCAACTCGTCCCGGCTGTAGCCTGCACCGCTGGGGTTGGAAGGCGAGTTGAAGATGAACCACTTGGTCTGGGGCGTGATCGCCGCCTCCAGCTGCTCAGGCGTCAGTTTAAAGTCGGTTTCAAGGCTTGCCTCGACCGCAACTGGCGTGCCGCCAGCCAGCAGCACCATATCCGGATAGCTGACCCAATAGGGGGCTGGGATGATCACCTCATCACCAGGGTTCAAGGTCGCCATCAGCGCATTATACAGCGTCTGCTTGCCACCTGTCCCGACCGAAACCTGCGCCGGTTCGTAAGACAGGCCATTCTCGCGTTCAAATTTGGCGCAGATTGCCTGTTTCAGCTCGATGATTCCATCCGGTGCCGTGTATTTGGTCTTGCCCGCCGCGATGGCTGCCACGGCGGCATCCTTGATGTTTTGTGGCGTGTCAAAATCGGGCTCGCCTGCGCTGAGGCCAATCACATCGCGGCCTGCGGCGCGCAATTCTGCGGCCATGGCCGTGATCGCGATAGTAGGCGACGGTTTTACACGCTCGAGGGTCTTGGAGAGGAAAGACATAGCGGCTGGTCCCTGTTTGAATGTTCTTGGCAACTGTCATAGGGTGCCACCAAACCTCGATCAAGCAACATTGATAAAGACCGGAACGGAGATGGCAAATGGCTGATGAAACAACGGATTGGTTCGGACCAGAGGCAGCAACCTTTGGGGATCGCGTTGCAGCCGCCCGCGAAGCCGCTGATATGACCCAAGCGCAGCTTGCGCGGCGCCTGGGCATCAAGAAGACGACACTGATGGGCTGGGAACAGGACCTGTCCGAACCCCGCGCCAACAAGCTGTCGATGGTTTCCGGGTTGCTCAATGTCTCTATGTCCTGGCTGTTGACTGGCGAAGGCGAAGGCATGTCCGAGCCCAGCGAGATGGATGTCGACGCGGGCGATTTTGCCGGAGTGCTGAACGAGCTGCGGGCTCTGCGGAATGAGATGCGCAGCAATGCAGAACGCGCCGCCCGGTTGGAAAAGCGACTGCGCACCATTATCCAAAGCTCGACCACCACATGAGGCCAGCAACATGACCGGGGGTGAAGAACAGCACGAGCACCGCTTGAAGCGTCTCAAGATGTGGTCGATGCGGCGCGGCATCAAAGAGATGGATATTCTGCTGGCGGCCTATGCGGATGCAAATCTGGCCGCCATGGATGCGGTGAAGCTGGACCTGTATGATCAGCTGCTGCGCGAGAATGATCAGGATCTCTACCAATGGGTCACGGGCCAGGTTGCAACACCCAGCCCCTATGAAGAGCTGATCAAGGACATCGCACAAACCCATCAAACTGAATAAAAAACCAGCTTAACGCATTTTTGGGGAATTTTCTGCATTCTCTCCTGAGCAAACTCGAGTCGGAGATGCGAATGAGTATGGAAATGCCAATTGGCCAGCAGGACCGCAAAGGGTTCATGACTGGTTACCTTGAAGCGCTGGCACTGGTGGAGCGACTGCACCGACTGCTGTTGGACGTGATCAAGGATGAATTCGAGCGCGTCGGCGTTCTGGAAATAAACGCAGTGCAGGCACTGCTCTTGTTCAATGTCGGTGACAATGAGGTCACCGCCGGCGAGCTCAAGAGCCGTGGCTACTATCAGGGCAGTAATGTCAGTTATAACCTGAAAAAACTGGTTGAGCTGGATTATATGCATCATCAGCGCTGCGAGATTGACCGCCGGTCTGTTCGGGTTCGCCTGACGCCACGCGGTCGGGAGATCCGCGATATCGTTGCGGGCCTCTTTGCGCGCCATGCCGAAGGTCTGGAGGGCAAGGATGTTATCAGCCGCGAAGGCATCGCTGATATCACCAGTTCCCTGAAGCGCGTGGAACGGTATTGGTCGGATCAGATCCGCTATATCTATTAAAAAACAGGCTTTGGGGCAAAATGTCCCGAGCATCTATCTGAGGGGCGCAAGAAATGCTCCGCTCAAAGCAAAAAATTCTGGTTCGGCTGGAGATCAGTCGCATCTAGGCTTGAAGAATTCGGGTTCGCTTTAAAACGCACCGCATAGTCCCCAGAGGATTAGCGGTGCGTTTTTATTTTTGGTACAGCTTTAGCCGGACATCCCGCCCAGAGTGACGGCTACCAGTGGCCGGTATTGCCCATGCTGGTCCAGGGTTCGGCAGGTTCCAGGGCTTCACCGTTTTGCAAAAGCTCGATCGAGATATTGTCCGGTGAGCGGATAAAGGCCATGCGCCCGTCATGAGGGGGGCGGTTGATGGTGACTCCATTGTCCTGCAGGAACTGGCAGGTCTCGTAGATATTGTCGACGCCATAGGCCAGATGGCCAAAATGACGGCTGTCGCTGGGCAGGCCCTCGTCGCCGTCCCAGTTGTAGGTGAGTTCTACGGGCGTTTCCTCTTGTCCGGGCGCGGCCAGGTAAAGCAGGGTAAAGCGGCCTTGTTCGCTGTCATAGCGGCGGGTTTCGCGCAGCCCCAGAAGCTCGTAAAATTCTCTGGATTTTTCCAGGTCTTTTACTCGAACCATTACGTGCAGATATGTAAGCGCCATATGCGAGGATCCTTGATGGTTTGTTCGCCCCGGAGACGGGCATGAGCGCCAGCGGGTCAGGGGAGAATTGGAGGTCATTGCTACAATCTGTCCGAACTATAGGCCAGTTCCAATCGATTCGCAGAGCCGCAACGTCATGCGGACTTGGACCACCTTCATCCAGGATTTGGCTCGTGAATACCTGAAAGAAGCAACCGATTTGCGTACCTCATTTGATACCAGAGGCATTCCAAGCGGCGTCGGCGCTTGGCTCTGTCATTTGGCGAAGCGAGCGGTTATGACAAGACCAAAGAGAGCGACCGTCAAAGGGGGATCACAGTGCAGCAGTATCATGCAGCTTTGCGCCAAATTCTGGAAACCGGAGTGCCCAGCAGCGACCGCACCGGCACCGGAACGATTTCTTGTTTTGGTATGCAGATGCGCTATCCGCTGGCGGATGGATTCCCGTTGGTGACGACCAAGAAACTACATCTCAAGTCCATTGTGCATGAGCTGTTGTGGTTCCTGTCCGGCGATACCAATATCAAATACCTCAAGGATAATGGCGTCTCGATCTGGGATGAATGGGCTGATGAAAACGGGGATCTTGGTCCCGTCTATGGCCATCAGTGGCGTCACTTCCCCAAGCTCGAACTCTTGCCAGGAACCACTGGCGACGAGCCGCTTTATCGCGCCGGAACGGTGGATCAGATTGCCGATCTGGTGGAGATGATCAAAACCAGCCCGGACAGTCGTCGCCTGATTGTCTCCGCTTGGAACCCTGCGGATGTCCCGGATATGGCGCTGCCACCCTGCCACACACTCTGGCAGGTTCGCATTCTGGGGGGTAAACTGCATCTGCAGCTCTATCAGCGCTCGGCGGATATGTTCCTGGGCGTGCCCTTCAATATCGCCTCCTATGCTCTGTTGCAGGCGATGCTGGCCCATGTGACGGGCTATGAGCCGGGGGATTTTGTCCATACATTTGGCGATGCTCATATCTATTCCAACCACCAGGAGCAGGTGGCTCTACAGCTCTCCCGCAGCCCGAAACCGCTGCCGCGGCTGCGGATCAAACGGCAGGTCGCGTCGATTTTTGACTTCAGCTATGATGATTTTGAATTCCTGAACTATGATCCCGATCCGGGCATCAAAGCGCCCGTCGCTGTCTAGGGCTCTCCGCAACTTCTGACAGTTTTTTCCCCGCTTTGGCTGTGGCCCAGGCGGTTCAGTTTCAAGGCAGATCGCACGATGATTACCCTGATTGTTGCCCGTGACCGCAATGGTGCCATTGGCAAGGACAATACCATTCCCTGGCATGCGCCTGAGGACCTCAAGGCCTTTCAACGCGAGACCCTGGGCGGGGCCATTGTTATGGGGCGCAATACTTGGGATAGTTTGCCTTTCAAGCCTTTGAAAAACAGATTGAATCTAGTGGTGTCTTCGAGCCCAAAGGCGGCAGAACATGTTCATGCCTCAGTGGTAGAAGCGGTTGCGGCGGCCTATGCCGAGGGCTATCGCCGGGTCTATGGCATTGGTGGGGCAGGGATTTACCGCGAAATGATGCAGATCGCGGACCGGTTGCTGATCACCGAAGTGGGTTTGGAGGTTGAAGCTGGCGATACCTATTTCCCCGAAATCGTGGCAGGGGAATGGCAGCGACAGGGGGAAACCCTGCTGCGCTCCGAAGAGCCTTCCTGCGTCATGGTGGAATATCTGCGCGTCTCGCCCGGCAGCTGAAACCGCGCTGCTGACCTCTTGTCGGCAGGGCTGTGGTCCTTTGGTCAGGTCGACTTGCGGGATTGGGCTAGGTGGGTGAGTTCGGGGGGGCGGAAGGCGCGGGCTTGCCTGTCCGCGCATGAAATCACCCCACCGGCAGATGGGATATATCCGCGCGGTGGGGCCCAGACCCGGAGAGACCCCCGGGCTAGCTCGAACTCATCAGGGGTTTGATCTCGCCGGCCATCTGTCGACCATCACGGCCTTCGGTGAGCTCGTAGTCCACCTTCATATTGTCAGAAAGCCCGGTGAGCCCCGATCTTTCTACCTGAGAGATATGTACAAAGACGTCATTTCCGCCGCCGTCGGGTTCGATGAACCCAAATCCTTTGGTCGTGTTAAACCATTTCACGGTGCCGCTTGGCATTTCCCGTGTCTCCTTCTACTTATATGTTGCTCTGGGTCAGCCCAGATGTTGGAGGGGTTCTGGACGGTCATTCATCCATGGTCATAGCTGGCACAGGCGATGGCAGGCTGCGCGGATAACGGACATCAGTCCCCCTTTTGCAACTCTTGCACGAGTTGAGAATAAATCAAGAGACTATCTGCATTCTACCTTAGATTGATAGAATGTGGGGCAGAGGGAAGGGAAATTGATGATCCTCTATGGGTTAAAGAACTGCGACACCTGCCGTAAGGCGTTGAAACAATTACCACAGGCGCACCTGGTGGAGGTGCGTGGCGAAGGTGTCCCCAGCGCGGTGTTAATCAAGGCACTGGCAGAGTTTGGCGATCGTCTGGTCAATACCCGCTCAACAACCTGGCGAGGCCTCAGCGAAGCAGAGCGCTCGGCAGCACCGCTTGAGCTGTTGCAGCAGCATCCCACGCTGATGAAGCGACCGCTGATTGCGGTAGAGGACAGGCTGTATTTGGGTTGGGATAAATCCACCCAAGAGGCGCTTCAGAGCTAGCACATGGCAGGGCTTTGACGCCCGGGTAAAATGCAAAAGGCGCCGCTGCCAAAAGCAGGGCGCCTTTCTTTGTGGCCTTGGCAGCGAGGGCTATGCGGGGTCGGATTCCATCCGGCGCTGCAGGACCCGATCCAGGGACAGGGCGCCTGCGCCTTTGATCACCAGCACCGCAAGAACAAAGACCCAGAACAGGCGCTGATCCAGGATGACCCCATCGGGGAAGCGGTCAAAGAGCGCGCCCAGCGTTTTTGCGTCTGTGGCACCATGGCCAATCACATCCGTGAGGGACTGAACAACGATAAAGCCAATCATCCCCAGCGAGGCCAGACGCGTGAACAGGCCCAGCAGGATCAGTAGCGGCAGGATGAATTCGGCATAGGTGCCTGCCAGAACCACCAGCTGATGAAACAGCCCAAACTGTGATACGTCATATCCGACGGCTTCCAGCTGTTTGGGGAAGATCTGAGAATAGGCGCCGATCGAGGGGCTGAACAGTCCGAAAAAGCCATCTCCCAGTTTTGTCAGGCCCGAGTTCCAGTAATAGAGCAGCAGCGTTGCGGCAAAGACAAAGCGGGCTGCCAGGGGCAGCACCCAGCTGCCGGCCTTTTCGACGAGGTCAAAGATGGCGTTGTGAATGGTGACAAGGAGGTGCATGTCGTTACCCTTTGCTTTCTAGTCCAGTGATGGCTCCGCCCTGCAGCAGCAGGGTGAGTGGGGAGCTGAGGTCAAATTCAGTATCGGTGGTCCGGGCCTGTTCCAGTGCGTCGCCAATGCTGGCCCCCTGAATCAGGGCCTCTATGCAGATGGCGTCAGTAGGCTGAAGGACCTGCGGGATGGGATCAAAGTCGGGACGGGTGATCAGCACAGTCTCGGCACCCGCCTGTGGTTTGGTGGCACCGGCATTGGTGTTGAACTGCCAGATCGAGCCTATTGGCCAGGGGGAGCGGATGAGTTGCAGGGCTGGGGCCAAGACAACCCTGCTGTCTAGCAGCGCCGGTTCGGACAGGCCTGCCAGCGCCATCGGATCCATGGGGGCGACATCGGCAGCGTGATAGGCGTGGCGCAGCGCCAGTTCCAATCGGGCCACATCGCCCAGATAGCCCAGATGGCTCAGTTGTTGCATGTTTTCAAGAAAGGCTGGAAATTCAGCGCCATAGAACATCATCAGGGGTGAGTTGGGCGGATGGGCGCGCAGAAAGATACCTGACAGACCATCCATGTTTTTCTTGCCCAGAAGTTTGGCGATAACGGGAAAGGCGCTGTGCATGGCCTCGGTCAGGGAAACCGCGACATTGTTGCGGTAGACAGAAAATCTCCGCCCCGCAGCGGCGCCCTCATGATCCACCAATCCTAAAGGCACATTGCGCGCGCCATCCATCATCGCCTCGGTGAATGTTGTCTGATCTACGGTTCCCGGCACTGTTTCTGGCTCAGTCTGGCTCATGCGGTTGCCCTGTTGGCAGCGGTGGAGACTGCTCCAGAGCTTGGCAGACCCTTGAGGGCAAAGGCCGCCCGTTCGGCTTCGGCAGCCAGGGTCGGCCAATCTGGCACGTCATTGTCCCATTCAATCAGTACCGGCTTGGGGCCGGAGCGCTCCAGAGTGTAGTCAAGCAGCGCCCAAACCGGATCCACCACTTCGCGCCCATGACTGTCGATCAATAGCGGGCGGCCTTGATCATCTTCATCCTCATCATGGCCACCAAGGTGAATCTCTCCCACCTTGTCCAAGGCAAAGGCATCAATGTAGCCCTGTGGCGAGAACTCAAGATTGGTGGCGGAAACAAAGACGTTGTTCACATCAAGCAGCAGCCCACAGCCGGTTTGACGGCTGATTTCGGCCAAGAACTCGGGCTCGGACCAGGTGCTCTCAGCAAAGGCGAGATAGCTCGAGGGGTTTTCCAGCAGCATCTTGCGGCCGATGGTGTCTTGCAGCTGATCAATATGGGTGCAGACCCGGTTCAGGGTTGCATCCGTATAGGGCAGGGGCAGCAGATCATTATAGAAATGGCCATCATGGGTCGACCAGGCCAGATGTTCCGAGAAACTGGCCGGGTTCAGCCAGTCGACCAGACGTTTCAGGCGGGCCAGGTGTTCGGGGTCTAGCGGGGATTCCCCGCCAATTGAAAGTCCGACACCATGTATCGAAATGGGGAAAGACTCGGCCAGATGGCGCAGTTGTGCCAAGGGGCGCCCGCCATCCCCCATGTAGTTTTCCGCGTGAATCTCCAGCCATTGCACCGGATCGGCCTGGTCGATGATCTCGGCAAAATGCTGCGGCTTGTAGCCGACACCGGGCGCATTTGGCAGCGCTGTCTGGGACGGGGACTGAAGCATGGCGTATCTCGTATCAAGCGGGGGGCGATCTGGCGGGATCTGGGGCAAGAAATCAAAGAGGGGCAAAGAGCCAAGGCAGGAAGCTCTGCGGATCAATGGCTGTCTGTTTGATGGGGCTGGCTGCCTACTTAGGCATGGGGGGCGAGCAAGAGGGCAGCAACCGGGGCCGCCCTCTTGCAAAGAGGTTTTGGACGAGGCGTTTAGGCGGGCAGATCGCGTTCTTGTGGTTCCAGCGAGCCTTTGCGCTCACCGCCATCGGCCAGAGCGGGAAGGTCGATGTCGGCGCAGGTGCCGGCGTCCACCAGAGTCCAGGCGTTGCCTTGGTAGTCAACGGTGGAGGTGCCAGCGCAGGTGGTGCCTGGACCGGCGGCGCAGTCGTTTTGACCGGCCAAAGAAACACCGTAGCATTTTTCCTTGGTGCCAGCAGCGGCAGGCATGGTGGCGGCGGCGGTCAGAGCTGCGGCAACGGCACCGGCAACGGCGAGAGATTTGGAAGTTTTCGACATCTCGTGAATTCCTTTCGGTTGGTCTTGCGCTGTCTTGTTGACATGAAAAACCTAACCCGAGGTGAGTGAGAGTTTAAGTCACGAGAGCGTGTCTCACGTCTGCGTCAGGGGTTGTGAGAGAGGGGTGTGTGTTAAGATGTTGAAAACAAGTATTTTTTGAAAAGTTTGAAACAAAACGGCCCCAAATGGGGGCCGCAAAGGGATCAATGTCGGGCGAATGTTACAGCAGGTCGGGCGGCGTCGCTTCGACCTTCAACGCCTTTGTAACATTTTCGAGGCTGTCCACCTTGGTCTGCTTTTCACCAAGACGGCGGATAGAGACGGTGCGCTCCTCCACTTCGCGGTGTCCGATGGCCAGGATTACCGGAACCTTGCCGAGCGAATGTTCGCGGACCTTGTAGTTGATCTTTTCATTGCGGATATCCGCCTCGGCCCGCACCCCTGCTGCCTGAAGTTCGGCAACGACCTCATGCACGTAGTCATCCGCATCCGAGGTGATGGAGGCGACAACAACCTGACGCGGCGCCAGCCAGAAGGGCAGCTTGCCGGCATGTTCTTCGATCAGAATGCCAATGAAGCGCTCAAAGGAGCCAAGGGTGGCGCGGTGGAGCATGAAGGGGCGGTGTTTGTTGCCATCGGCACCGATGAAATTGGCCTCTAGACGTTCCGGCAGGTTGGGGTCAACCTGCAGGGTGCCGCATTGCCAGTTCCGGCCGATGGCATCGGTCAGGGTGAACTCCAGCTTGGGGCCGTAGAACGCGCCTTCACCTTCCAGCAACTCATATTCATACCCTGCTGCCCTACAGGCATCGCCCAGGGCTTTTTCCACCAGATCCCAGCTTTCATCCGAGCCGATGCGCTTTTCGGGGCGGGTGGAGAGCTTGATGGTCCAGTTGTGGAAGCCGAGATCGGCATAGACCTTGGACAGGAAGGCAATGAATTTTGCGGTTTCCGACTCGATCTGATCTTCGGCGCAGAAGATATGGCCATCATCTTGGGTAAAGCCGCGCACCCTCATGATGCCATGCAGCGCGCCCGAGGGCTCATAGCGGGCGCAGGAGCCAAACTCGGCCATGCGCAGCGGCAGGTCGCGGTAGCTCTTGAGACCCTGATTGAACACCTGCACATGGCAGGGGCAGTTCATCGGTTTCAGCGCGTTGACGGCTTTTTCGCGGGCGTGTTCTTCGTCAACTTCAACGATGAACATGTTTTCCTGGTATTTGTCCCAGTGGCCCGAGGCTTCCCAGAGTTTGCGATCCACCACCTGGGGGGTGTTCACCTCGACGTAGCCATCACGCTCCTGCATGCGGCGCATATAGTCCTGCAGGGTGGTGTAGATCTTCCAGCCGTTTGGATGCCAGAACACCTGGCCAGGGGCCTCTTCCTGCATGTGATAGAGGTTCATCTCGCGGCCCAGTTTGCGGTGGTCGCGTTTTGCGGCCTCTTCCAGCATATGGAGGTGGGCTTTGAGCTTTTCCTTGCCGGTGAAGGCAACGCCATAGATGCGCTGCAGCATGGCACGGTCAGAATCGCCACGCCAGTAGGCGCCGGCAATGCTCATCAACTTGAAGGCGTCGCCGGGCAATTGGCCGGTGTGTTGTAGGTGCGGACCACGGCAGAGATCCTGCCAGTCGCCATGCCAATACATGCGCAGCGGTTCATCGCCGGGGATGCTTTCGATCAGTTCGACCTTATAGGGTTCACCTAGGTCGGTGTAATGCTGGATGGCGCGGGCGCGGTCCCAGACCTCGGTGCGCACCGCGTCACGCTTGTTGATGATTTCTTTCATCTTTTTCTCGATCACCCCCAGATCTTCGGGGGTGAAGGGCTCGGCGCGGTCAAAGTCGTAATACCAACCGTTTTCAATGACGGGGCCGATGGTGACCTTGGTGTCGGGCCAGATTTCCTGTACCGCGCGCGCCATCACATGGGCGAGGTCGTGGCGGATGAGCTCATTGGCCTGCGCCTCGTCCTTTAGGGTGTGAAGGGCGATGGAGGCGTCAGAGGTAATCGGCCATTGCAGATCCCAATGGGCGCCATCAACGGTGGCGGAGATTGCTTTTTTGCCCAGCGAGGTGGAAATGGAAGAGGCCACTTCGGCAGGGGTGATCCCTGCATCGAATTCACGTGCATTGCCATCGGGGAAGGTGAGAGAGATTTGGGCCATGGTCTGGCTGCTCCTCGTCGGTTTGGCGCCCACTGAACGCCCGGTTGCGGGTTATGTGATGGGGGCTGATGTCGCAGGTGTCCGCGGCTCTGTCAAGATCATGTCATGGCGAGGGGAGGGGTTTGTGCAGGTGGGCGAGGGGCCAGCCCCTCGCGCTCCCCGGGATATTTTTGGCCAAATGAAAAGGGAGAGAGGCGCGGGATTTTTTCTGCGGTCAGTCTCCTGGAGAGGGCACGTCCTGGCGAATGAACGTGGAGTAATCCTGCTGCAGACCATGGGCACGGGCGCGGGCGGTAATGCGGCCCCGCTCAACCAGGGTCTGGAGGGAGAGGCGGCTGTCGAGGACGCCTGCGTCATAGGCATAGCTTGGAAGGTAGCCATTGGCCAGCACCCGCCAATCCAGTGGCAATTCGCCAACGATCCTGCGGATCATCTGCAGCACCACGGTGGTGCAATTGGTGGCGAGAGAATTGTACCATTGCGGCTGGTCGGCCAGATGGTTGGCGGTTGCTACATAGTGCAACAAAAGCGCGCGTGCTGTCTCTGGGCTGGTGTTGGTGCGAAAGAGCTGTACGTCTTCGCCGCGGATATTGGTGCGGATTCCGATCACGTCGCGTTCATCTGCCGCGATCAGGGAGAGGGTATTGGCTTTGAACAGATCTGCAATCGGAGAGAAACCGCCGCCCCTTTCGCGGCGGACTTCGACCGACCAGGCGATTTGTTGGCCATCGGCAAAACCAAAACTGATGATCATATGGGCGATGGATTTGCCGGACCAATAGGACATGAAGAGGTCGAGGCTTTGCAACTGCTCCAGGTCGTAGCTGCGGTTTTCCCAGGTGGCATCAAAATCATCCGCGCTGCGCCAGGTGAAATTGCGGATATTGGTGAGGGTCAGATGGGATCCATTGAGCTCGCCGGTGACCTGGCGTTCCACATCGGGAGACCAGTTTCTTGTGGCGGGTGGGGTGAGGCTGGCCCACCAGGTGATCACCGTTGCCAGGGCCAGGGCATAGGTGGCCAGGGCCCGCAGGCGCCGGGGGCGGGAGAGGCCAAAGATCACCGCCAGGGTCAGGAGGGCAAAGCCCGCAGCAAAACCCAAACGCAGCCAGAGGTCAAAGGGCAGCCGAAACCACAGAGCCAGAACGGCCCAGCAGCCCGAGAGGGCCACCGCCAGGCAAAGCAGAGCCCGGGAGCAGCTGAGGATTATCTGGGTCATTGGGATTCCTTAGGCTTTGGCTGGCAATCTGGCGCACCCTAAAAGCTGGGCGGATATGGGGCAAGCCCGGGACATTTTCCAGACGTCGGGCAGGGCGGCTTTCTGCGGCGGTCTGTCTGCAGGTTTTGAGCGGAGCAGGGGGAAATGGTTTGAACTTGGCCGAGAGACGGATTTGACAATTGCAGCCTAGTCTTTTGCGTGAGACATCTGGAGATAAGAAGGAGAGCAAAGACATGGCCGAAACCCGTTTTCTAAAAACCGAACAGGGGCGTTCAATCGCCTATCATTGCCAAAGCGGCACCGGCCCGACGCTGGTTTTCCTGGGAGGGCTCAAGTCCGACATGGAAGGTACCAAGGCCATTCATCTGGAAGCATGGGCCAAGGCGACAGGGCTGGGGTTCCTCCGGTTTGACTACTCCGGTCATGGCGTGAGTGCGGGGCTGTTTGAAGAGGGCTGTATTGGGGACTGGCATGAGGATACCCTGGCGGCGGTCTCTTCTTTGACCACGGGACCGCTGCTGGTTGTGGGCTCCTCTATGGGGGGATGGCAGGCCCTGCTATTGGCCAAAGCCATGCCCGCGCGCATCCAGGGCCTGGTGACCATAGCGGCTGCGCCTGATTTCACCGAAGATGGCTATTGGGCCAGTTTCTCGGCGGCGCAAAAGGCGGAGCTGGAGACCCAGGGCTATGTGGAGCTGCCAAGCGACTATATGGAGCCCTATCGGATCAGCAAGCGCATGATTGAGGATGGCCGCGACCATTTGGTGCTGCGCGAACCATTGGACCTGCCCTTTCCCGTGCGTTGTCTGCAGGGCACCGCCGACACAGCGGTCACGACTGAGACGGCCCTGCGGCTGTTGCACCATGCAATCTGCCCGGACATGCGGCTGAACCTGGTGAAGGATGCCGATCATCGGTTTTCGGACGTGGCCTGTCTGCGTCTGATCGAGAACTCTATTTCCGAACTGCTCTGACCGGTTGGACTATGTAAATGTAAAGGTGAAGGGAGCTGATATGGTGATGCAACAGCGGGTGAGCCTGATCACCCTAGGAGTGCCGGATATGGCGCGGGCCGCGGAGTTTTACGCGGCGTTGGGCTGGAGCCGGGCGGAAAGTCCAGATGGGGTGGTTGCATTTGATCTGATCTCGCAGACGCTTGGGCTGTATCCTCTGGAAAAACTGGCCGAAGACATTGGCCTGCCTGTCGAGGCTCTGGGAACGGGGGCGATGACCCTGAGCCATAACACCCGCAGCCGCGAAGAGGTGGACGATTTTCTGGCGCTTGCCCAACAGGCGGGAGCGGAGATTTTACGCCCGGGCGGTGAGGTCTTTTGGGGCGGCTATATCGGCTATTTCAGAGCTCCGGATGGCCATATCTGGGAGATTGCCCATAACCCGTTTTCTCCGCTGGCAGAGAATGGCGCCTTTCGCTGGAACGGCTATTGAGCCCAAGATGAGGCAGCCGCAAGGCCGGCGGTGATGGGCGGCATCTTGTTTCGTGAGGGCGCGGGGCGAAATCCCTCTTGCCCGCAGAGCCAAGTCACCGCAAGACTTGGTCTGGACATAGGCAGGCATTTGTACCCTTCCGGACATAGTCGGTTGGATCGTTTCAGAAGATCAATGAGATAGGGGTGGGGTAGCATGGAACAAGCGGGAAATTGGGGGCGTGAGCCGGTGGTGTTTTTGCCGGGGATGATGTGTGATGCACGGGTCTTTACGCCGCAGCTGAATGCCCTGTCGGCCCATGTGCCCGTGATGGTGGCCCCGCTGCATGGGGGCGCGCGGGTGGAAACTATTGCCACGCATATCCTGTCCATGTTGCCTGAGAGATTTGCCCTGCTTGGTCTGTCGATGGGGGGGATTGTTGCGCTGGAACTGTTGCGCCGCGCCCCCGAGCGCATCACGCGCCTGTGCCTTATGGCGACAACGCCACTGTCTGAAACGCCGGATCAGGCCGCGATGCGGGAGCCCTTGATCATCAGCGCGCGTACCGGCGGGCTGGAAAAGGCGCTGCAGCAGTCGCTGCCGCCAGAGGTTCTGGCACCGGGGCCGCGTCGCTTGGAGGTCCTGAACCTGGTCCGTGAAATGGGGGTGGATCTAGGGGCTGAGCTTTTTGTCGATCAAAGTCGGGCGCTGCAGAGGCGGCTGGATCAGCAGGCGACGGCGCGCCGCTGTCAGGTTCCCACGCTCATTATGTGCGGGGAGTATGATCGTCTGACCCCGGTGAAACGCCATGAATTCATGGCCGAACTAATTCCACATGCCGGGCTCGAGATCATAGCTGGCGCTGGGCATCTGCCAGGTCTGGAGCAGCCTGAAGCCGTGAACCGCGCGCTGTTGCACTGGTTGAGCGTGCCCAGCGGCTCCAGCGCAAACTGATTTTTGCAATTTGTTCCGGCTCTTGCCGCGACGGGGTAAGCGTCAGGAGTAGAGCCTGGCCCGCGCCTCTTTTGACAAAACCTCTGGCTCTGCCACAGGTTGGCCCGTCTCGGCGTCAAAAAACGGAGTTTGACGCCAGAGACCGGAAAGACGTGCGGTAAGCATGCGCGAAAAAATCCCATAGACCATGCGCGCCATGCCCTTGTTCTGGGGCGGCTTGCCGGGACGCGCGATATTGGCTTGGGCTTTGACCTTGCCCAAGGCCTCTTTGTTGTCAAAGATATCTGAACGCAGCCCGGCAAAGGAAAGCTGTGGTTTTGCCAGGGTATTGGCAAAGGGCGTGCCGCAACATCCCGCATACCAGCGAAACAGCCCCTTGGGCCCCAGCCGCATCAGGCGCAGATGCTCGGCGCCTTTGGTGATGGAGATGGCATGAGGGGCGAGCTGAAACAGATCTACCCCCTCCACCGGATCGGGTTGTTGATGAAACAGCTCTGCCGCGCGACAATCCGGACAATGGCACAACAGTCGGAGACCCGACTTTTGCGCCTCAGCGGTGATGTGCCCGACCAAGCTGCCACAGGAGCAGGAAAAACCAAGATTTCCGTCGCTCATCACCTCAGCCTTTTGTCGCCGCAGTTTTGGCTTTGGTTGCCCTGGGTTTGGCAGGGGCCTTGGCTTTGGCATTGGACTTGCGGCTGTTTGCATCCATGAAATCGATGACCAGCGGGCGGATATTGTCGCGCCAGCTGCGGCCGGCAAAGATACCGTAGTGGCCCGCACCGGGTTCGACATGGCTGGCCTTTTTGCTGTCCGGCAGGCCAGTGCAGAGATCCAGAGCGGCGATACATTGGCCCGGCGCCGAGATGTCGTCATTGGCGCCTTCGACGGTTTTCACTGCCACATTGGTGATTGCCCCGATGTCCACCTTATGACCATCCACGACAAATTCATTGCGGGCGATTTCGCGCGACTTGAAGACGCGTTCAACGGTGGAAAGATAGAACTCCGCCGTCATATCCATCACCGCCAAATACTCATCGTAAAAGCGGTTGTGGGCATCATGATCCGAAGCTTCGCCGCGGCTGGCACGCTGGATTTGATCGGTAAAGGCCTGCGAGTGGCGGTCCATGTTCATGGACATAAAGGACGAGAGCTGTAACAGGCCTGGGTAGACCTTGCGCCCCACACCTTTGTATTTGAAGCCGACCTGCTGGATCATGGTTTCTTCCAGCTGGCCCATGGTGACGCGACGACCAAAATCGGTGACTTCGGTCGGGGTCGCATCGGGGTCGACCGGGCCGCCGATCAGGGTCAGCGAAGAGGGCTGAGCCTTGGGGTCCTGCTCGGCAAGATAGGCGGTGGCTGCCAGGGTCAGCGGGGCCGGTTGGCAAACCGCAACCACATGGGTATCTGGGCCGAGCTCACGCATGAAATCAACGAGATACAGCGTATAGTCTTCGATGTCGAACTTGCCAGCGGACACCGGAATGTCGCGGGCATTGTGCCAGTCGGTGATATAGACTTCGCAATTGACCAGCAGGCTTTTGACGGTGGAGCGCAGCAGGGTGGCATAGTGGCCTGACATTGGCGCGACGATGAGTACCTTGCGCGGCTGTTCTTTACGGCCGGCAACGCGGAAATGGATCAGATCCCCAAAGGCACGTTCGACAATTGGCGTTACCTCGACCAGATGATCCTTGCCGTCTTCGCAGGTGAAGCTGTGGATGCCCCAGTCGGGTTTGACGGTCATCCGGTGAAAGGTGCGCTCGGTGACTTCGCCCCAGGCGGCCAACCAGCTGAGTGCTGGGTTGGGGATCGCAGAAAACGCGGGATAGGAGGCCATCGACAAGGCACTGGCGCCCAGCCATTGGTTCATGTTCCGGGCGGTTTCCATCAAGTCGTACGACATCATATAACGCATATGGCTTTCCTTTTTACTGCCCGCCCATGTCTCGCAACCGCGGACGGAATTTATGCAGGGCCTCGGACCTTTCGTCGCTTTGGCGTAACATGGTTAAACCAGTATTCTGCATGGCAGAAAGAGTATGAGGGATTCCTTAAGATGACAACAAGTGACATATTGAACCATGGCGCTTCGCCAGAACACATTGAACGCCTTAAGGAAAATATGGAGCGTGTTGATCAGCTCTCGCAAAAACTTGTTCAGGTTATGGCCAATAAGAAGGGACATAATCCCGGATTAGATGGTCCGAATCAGGAGCTTTTTGCACGTGCAGCAACTTCATACTGGTCAGAAATCCTGCAAAACCCCGCAAAACTGATGGAAAAACAGGTCGAATTCTGGGGCAAGTCGGTGCTGAATTTTGCCGAAGCGCAACAGGTTTTGGCGGCACAGGGCGAAGACGTGGAGAGCAAGGAGAAATCCGGGGATCGCCGCTTTGCCAATCCTATGTGGGACAGCAATCCCTATTTTCACTTTGTAAAACAACAATATCTGACAAATGCTGAAGTCATTCGCTCGGCGGTGGAGCAGGTGACGGATCTGGATCCCATTGATCGCCACAGGCTGAGCTACTTTTCCGATCAGATCATCAACATGATGGCGCCCAACAACTTTCTGCCGACAAACCCGGATGCCTTGGAAAAGGCCTTGGAGACCGAGGGGCAGTCACTGGTTGATGGGTTGCAGAACCTGGTCAATGACCTTGAGGCCAACAATGGCGAGCTGGTGGTGCGGCTCGCGGATGAAAGCGCCTTTGAGATTGGCCGCAATATCGCCACCAGCCCAGGTGAAGTGGTGTTCCGCAACCGGATGATGGAGATGATCCAGTATCACCCCACCACCGAAACGGTACATGAAACCCCCATCGTGCTGTTTCCGCCCTGGATCAACAAATTCTATATTCTCGACCTCAAGGCGCAAAATAGCCTGATCAAATGGGTGACCGAACAGGGCTACACTCTGTTTGTGGTCTCCTGGATCAACGCCAATAGTGACTATGCCGATGTGGGCATGGAAGACTACATCGAAGAGGGCTTTTTGACCGCGATCAACAAGGCCAAGGAGATCTGCAAGGTCAAGCAGGTCAATGCCATTGGCTATTGCATCGCGGGCACCACCCTCAGCCTGACGCTGGCCTTGATGAAAAAGCGCGGCGATAAATCGGTGAAATCGGCCACGTTGTTTACGGCATTGACGGATTTCTCAGACCAGGGAGATTTTACCCCCTTCCTGCAGAATGATTTTGTCGACGCGATTGTCGAAGAAATTGGCGAAGACGGCATTCTGCCCTCCTATATCATGGCGCGGACCTTCTCTTACCTGCGCGCCAACGATCTGGTCTATGGCCCTGCCATTCGCAGTTATATGCTGGGCGAGACACCGCCGGCCTTTGATCTGCTCTACTGGAATGGCGATGGTGCCAACCTGCCGGGCAAAATGGCGCGGGAGTATCTGCGGGGGCTGTGCCAGGCGAACCAATTTGCGGAAGGCGGCTTTGAGCTCTTTGGCGAGACGCTGAAGCTCAAAGATGTCGATATTCCACTGATGGCGATCACCTGCGAGACGGATCACATTGCGCCGTGGGATAACTGTTACAAAGGCGTGCAACAGATGGGGAGCCGAAGCAAGACCTTCATCGTTTCCGAGTCTGGCCATATCGCGGGCATCGTCAATCCGCCCAGCCGCAACAAATATGGTCACTATACCAATGACGATCTGAAGCTCTCTGCGGAAGACTGGAAGAAAACGGCCACTTTCAACGAAGGCTCTTGGTGGCCCCGTTGGGAGAGCTGGTTGAAGAAGCGCTCTGGCAAGCAGGTTCCGGCACGGGAACCGGGGGATTCCAATAACCCGGTGCTGGAAGCGGCCCCTGGTAGCTATGTGCGGATCCGGTCAACAGATTGATTTCTTGGGTTTACGATAATTTATTCTGCATCGCAGCAAAATTTTTCTTGAAATGCTGCGGTGCAGAAAGTATATATTCCTCATGCTGAAACGCGGGGTGGTCCCGAGATGGCAACCAGAGGAACCAGTACAATGGCTAAGACCCAAGATTTTACCGCTATGATGAAAGACATGATGGGCGCATTCCCAGTGGATACATCCGCAATGGAAGACGCTTTCAAAAGCACTGCTGCGCTGAACGAAAAGCTGAGCGCGGTTGTTCTGGGTGCTGCTGAGCAGTCCTCGGAAATCTCCAGCAAATGGACAAAAGACGCGCTGGCCAAAATGTCCGGCGTTTCCAAAGCACAGTCCGATCCTGCTGAATACGCAAAATCCGCAACCGATTTTGCCAGCGCCTCTGCTGAAGTTGCAGCCGAAAACATGGCCGCCTTTGCTGAAGTTGCAAAAAAAGTTCAGATGGAAACTGTTGAGCTGCTGATGGCTGCTGGCAAAGACATGGGCGAAGAAGCAACCGCCGCTGTCAAAAAAGCCACCACCGAGGTGACCACCGCTGCCAAAAAAGCGGCCGCGAAATAAGCAGCCCGCCTGGGCTGATCACCAAGAGCTGGATCAGGCTCCTCCCTGTCAATTGATCCGGCTCTTGCGTGTCCCAAAAGGGGCAGGTCATTTGGCCTGTCCCTTTTTGTTTGCGCCCCAAGGGGGGCAATCTGGTTGTGGTCGTCTGCTCACAGGCTTCGCTGGATTTAAAACGCCGCCTGGGTGAAGTCCCGGATTTCGGGAGCCCAGCCGCAGGCCTGCTGAATTTTATCCGCGTTCATTTGTTGATCGAGCGTTGGGCCCTCGGCCCAGGTTCCATATTTGAACATCACATATTTGCGGTTGCGCACGACATAGGCGCCATCATGGGGGTGGCGGCGAATGATTTCGTCAAGGATATCGCGTACCGGAACACCGCCCTGCGCTGCAACGTTGAAATGGCCACATTGATCCGGCTGTTCGGCCAGCAGACGGTAGGCGCGGGCGAGATCGCGGCGATGGACCAGCGGCCAGCGGGTGTGGATACTGCCCCAGACCTCCAGTGGCGCACCAGAGGCCGCCTGGCCGAGCATGCGGGAGAATACGCCACCGCCCTCTTCGTGATAGGTCATAGCGGGGTGAATGATGCAGCTGCTCAAACCGGGGTCTTGCAGAAGAGGCAGAGCGTTTTCCTGCATCCAGGCAAAGGCCGGAATGGGGCGCTTTGGACTGGACTCGCAGGCGGCTTGATCGCCGGTTTCGCCATAGAGCCAGCAGCCTCCGGTATAGAGGACCCGGAGCGGGGTGAGGCGACTGCGTGCTTCCTGCTGTATTGCGGTTATGGCGGCAGCATCCACAGCTGCCATGTCCTGATCAAAATTTGCGGCCAACTGGATGACCACATCGACCTGAGCCAGGGCGGCGCGCCAACTGGACGGGCGGCGCAGGTCCCCGCGCCAGGGATGGGCCCCCAGGCTCCGCAATTTTTGTTCCGACGCGTCTGAACGGCACAGGCCGATGACCCTGTGATTATGCGCGACAAGTTCTGCTGTCACCGCGCTGCCGATGGATCCGGTGCCGCCGAGGATGAAAATGTTCAAAGCCAAATCTCCCTTGCTGCTGTGGGGAATCTTGTAAAACCTCAAGCTCAGTTGAGCTCAAGCAGAATTTTCCAATCCACGAGGATGGCCGGCGACTTTCCAGGGGCTGCCATTGGCAATGGGGCAGCTTGGGGGGTTCTGCAGGCTTTTCTTTTGTTCTGCGCTCGCATAGTCTTTTTCTGCAATGCATCAGGTCCGGGGAGGGACAGTATGGCAGACCAGGAAAAGCCCCTGCTGATCAAGCGTTACGCCAGCCGGCGCTTGTATAACACTGAGACCAGCGACTATGTCACTCTGGAGGACATTGCGGGGTTCATCCGGGATGGACGTGAAGTTCAGATTGTCGATTTGAAATCCGGCGATGATCTGACACGTCAGTATCTGCTGCAGATCATTGCCGAGCATGAAAGCCGCGGCGAGAATGTGCTGCCGGTCAATGTGCTGAACGATCTGGTGCGCAGTTATATGCAGCCGGGGGGCGGGGTGATGCCACAGTTCCTGCAGGCCTCTTTTGATATGCTGCGTGACAGCCAGTCCCAGATGGTAGAAAATATCTCGGCGATGAACCCAATGTCGCAGATTCCGGGCTTTGACGCCATGAAGGCACAGCAAGAGGCCTTTTTGAAAGCGATGACCGGGGGGCTGCCCGGTGGGTTGGCTGGGGGCTGGGGCGGCACCACACCCGGCACTGAGGCGGAAAGCAGCAAGGGCGAAGAGGGCGAAGATCTGGATGACATCAAACGCCAGCTGTCAGAATTGCAAGAAAAGCTGTCCAAGCTGACCTAAAGGGGCGGGGAAAACCCCAGTTTCAGTTTTGCAGAATAAAAACAAAAGGCTCTGATCGCATCAGAGCCTTTTGTGGTTTTGGTTTCTGTGGCCAAAGGGGGGCTCCCGCCCGTCGTGCGATCCCTTTGGGATCTGCTCCCGTTGGGCATGGCGCCGCGCTATAGCGCGGCGCGGCTGCGTGACAGAGCGGGTGATGGCGATATTCGCTGCCTGACTAGGCCGCGGCCGCGCGGTCCATGACGCTGGTGACGGCATCCGTTAGGATGCCGGCGACCACATCCAGCTCTTCCTTGGTCAGGCGCACGGGCAGGCGCACATCGCAGGCCTGCATCAGCATGGCGCGGGTTTGTGGCAGCTCTGGCAGGTCCTGGATGAACTGCCAGTTCCAGAAGGCGCGGGCATTGTCGGCCGAACGGCCAAAGACTTGCACCTTGACGCCCGCCTTTGCGGTCGCGGCAGAGAAATCAGTGATCTGCTCATCCGTCATCCCCACGAGATTGAACTGGATGGAATCCGGTGCGCGCTGTTCGGGCGACAACGGGGCTGGCACATGAAAATAGGGAGAGGCATTCAGCTGTGCCGCCACGTAATCGTGGTTTTGCAACCCGTCGCGGACGCGCCGCGCCAATTCCGGCAGTTGCGGGCGAATGACCACGGCAGAGAGGTTGCTCATGCGCAGGTTATACAGCGGCAGCTGGTTTTGCCATTTGGCAAAGGCCTCTGCCAGATCGGCGCTGTTGTCGCCAACAGGGCCTTTGTGCTTTTGCCAGTTATGCTCGTAGGCGCCGGACATGATCACGGCACGCGCGACCAGCTCAGCATCATCGGTGATCAGAATGCCGCCTTCGCCAGCATTGATCATTTTGTAGGACTGAAAGGAGAAACAGCCGATTTGGCCAAGGGTGCCAATATTGCGCCCGTTCCAGGTGGTGCCCAGCGAATGGGCCGCATCCTCGATCACCGGAATGTCCCGCGCCGCGCAAAGCGCAAGAATGGCATCCATATCAGAGGTATGACCACGCATGTGGCTGATGATTACCGCCTGGATGTCATCCTCCAGCCGGGCTTCAAAATCAGCCATGTTGATGCGGTAGTTTTCAGCCACCTCGCAGAGGACAGGAATGCAATCGGCATGGATCACCGAAGAGGGCACAGCGGCAAAGGTAAAGCCAGGGATCAGCACGCGAGCGTCGCGGGGCAGGTTCAGGGCCTTGAGAGACAGAAATAAAGCCGCCGAGCAGGAGGAGACAGCCAGTGCATATTTACAGCCCAACAAGGCGGCAAATTCCTGCTCGAGCAGGGCCACGGGCGCATTCTCTGGCGCCGTGTAGCGAAACAGATCACCGGACTGCATCAGCTCTTCAATAGCCTGACGCGCGGCTTCTGGAATCGGCTCGGCGTCATGAACATTCGGGGCTTTGGTCATATTTCAAATTCCTGAATAGTGGATTTCATAAATATAAAACACCTGTGTCGAGAAGCCAAGAGCAAGCCTGACCTCAGGTCCCGAGATGGGCGAAATTTCACAAATCTGTTGCGCAGACCCCATGCAGATTTGGCATCTGCAGGTCAGATCCGCGGCCCAAGGTGCAGAATCCCCGCTCACCAAGTTTGGGAGCGGGGGGCATATGTTGAAAAGGCAAAGATTTGTGGGGGGGTTAGATCCCGATCCTGTCCCGCAGGGCAAACCAGGTCATGGCCAGAGCCAGCAGCGGCGACCGCATGGATGGGCCGCCAGGAAAGCTGGGCGCTGGGACGCGAGCCATGGTGTCAAAGCCTTCAGCCTGTCCCTGTATGGCAAGCGCCATCAACTGGCCGGCATGAACGGCGGTGCCGACCCCGTGGCCCGAGTAACCGGAGGCTGAAAGCACATTTCTGCCCAGACGGGCCAGATAGGGCATGCGCTTCATAGTGATCCCCAGGGTGCCGCCCCAGGCATAGTCCACCCGGACATCCTTCAGATGTGGAAAGATCTGGGTCATTGGTTTGCGCACCACCGCCTCGATATCGACAGGAAAACGATAGCCATAGCTCTCACCACCGCCAAAGAGCAGCCGTTTGTCATGGCTGAGCCGGAAGTAGTTGACCACAAACTTGCCATCAGCCACGGCCACATCCCGCCCCAGTACCCTATGGGCTTCTTTTCCCAAGGGTTCAGTTGCCACCACAAAATTGTTGATCGGCATTACCCGGGCAGCGACCTGGCGGTTGAGCCCGCCCAGATAACCGTTGCAGGCAAGGATCAGGTGCTCAGCCCGCACCTCGCCACCGGCGGTTTTTACCCGCACCTCGGACCCCTCGTCGATTTCCAAAACTTCGCTTTCCTCGTATAGCGCCGCTCCGGCCTTGGCCGCAGCACGCGCCAGCCCGAGCGAGAGGTTGAGCGGATGCAGATGCGCGGCCCCATGATCAAGAATACCGCCCTTGTAATCCGGTGAAGGGCACATCTGGTGGCAGGCCTCGGGTGTCAGAAATTCAATCTGGTCATAGCCATAGTGATCGCGCAGATGGTGCCCATAGTCATGAAGATGCCCACAGTCGCGGGTGCTGGAGGCAGTCCAGGCCACGCCGGGGCGCAGGTGGCAGTTGATCTCATGTTTGGCAATCAGGGATTTGACCAGATCCTTGGCCTCCTCTCCCATATGCCAGAGCTTCTGCGCCTCTTCGCGCCCGACAAAGCCTTCCAGCCCCTCCTGATCCATGCGCTGGCCACTGCCCAGCTGGCCGCCATTGCGTCCAGAGGCCCCAAAGCCAACCCGATGCGCCTCCAGCAGGATTACAGACAGGCCGGCCTCGGCCAAATGCAGCGCAGCCGACAGGCCGGTAAAGCCGCCGCCAATGATGCACACATCGGCGCGATGATTGCCTGACAGGGCGGGGAAAGGCGCCAGAGACGTGGCCGTCGCCGCGTACCAGCTGTTGGGGTATTTCCCCTTGCGGTCATTGGAATGGAGCAGGTTCAGGCCCATCGCACACCTCATCTTGAAGTTGTCGGGGCATCCGCGCGCCACTGCCCCTTCATCTTTCTAAAAATATTCAATTGCATTGGCGTCGCCCCCGGGGGCGACGTCAGAGTATTGGCCTTTGGCTTAGACGTTCAACAGCAGATGTTCGCGCTCCCAAGGAGAGATCACCTGCAGGAACTCCTCATATTCGGCGCGTTTCACGATGCTGTAGACCCGGGCAAACTCAGGCCCCAAAACCTCATGCAGCTTCGTCGCTTCGTCAAACAGATCTAGGGCGCTGCCCATGACCGGAGGGATATCGCCTTCGCCTTCATAGGCATCGCCTTTGAACTGCCTGTCGGGCTGTTGTTTTTCCATTAGCCCCAGGTAACCACAGGCCAGCGAAACAGCGATCCCGAGGTAGGGGTTGCAATCCATGCCGGCGATGCGGTTCTCGACCCGGCGGGCTGCCGGGCTGGACAGCGGGATGCGAATCCCGGTGGTGCGATTGTCGCGGGCCCATTCCAAATTGATCGGCGCTGCGTGGTCCTTGACGTAGCGACGATAGGAATTCACGTAGGGCGCCATCACCGCAATGCCGGCCGGCAGGTGGTTTTGCAGCCCAGCGATAAAGTGGAAAAACGCGTCCGTTTCTGAATCGTCGTCAGCCGAGAAGATATTCTGGCCCGTTTTTCGGTCCAGCACCGAATGGTGGATATGCATGGCCGAGCCTGGCTCGTTTTCGATGGGTTTTGCCATAAAGGTGGCAAAGCAATCGTGGCGCAGAGCGGCTTCGCGGATCAGCCGTTTGAAGTAAAAGACCTCATCCGCCAGTTTGACCGGGTCCCCATGCAGCAGATTGATCTCTAACTGACCGGCACCCCCCTCCTGGGTGATGCCGTCGATTTCAAAGCCCTGCGCTTCGGCAAAGTCATAGATATCGTCGATGACAGGGCCAAATTCATCGACCGCCGTCATAGAGTAGGCCTGGCGCGCCGCAGCCGGGCGGCCGGAACGGCCCATCATGGGTTCGATCTTTTTACCGGGGTCCACATTGCGGGCCACCAAAAAGAACTCCATTTCGGGGGCCACAATCGGATCCCAGCCCTGATCATGATAGAGCTGCACCACCCGTTTCAGCACGTTGCGCGGGCTAAAGGGGATGGGGTCGCCATTGCGGTCCACCGCATCGTGGATCACCTGCAAGGTCCAGTCGCCAGTCCAGGGGGCGGCCGTGGCCGTGGACATGTCCGGGTGCAGGGTCATATCCTTTTCGATCCAGCCATCCTCATCCGCAGCCTCGGCCCAGTCTCCGGTAATGGTCTGGTAAAAGATGCTGTCCGGCAGGTGAAAGAAATCCTGCTTTGCAAATTTCGACGCCGGTACTGCCTTACCACGGGCAATACCGGGCAGGTCCGAGATAACGCATTCAACTTCGTCGAGACGACGGCCCTCCAGATAGGTTTTTGCTGCTTCGGGAAGAACGTCGAGCCAGGCTGACATTAGGTCCTCTCTTTCTTCATAAAATCTGCGAGGAAGGTTGCAATTGCGGGTGAATCTACGGGGGTATCGAGCTGGCGGCTTGCCTGGTCCAAAAGCGGGTCAGGGACCACGCCGCGGCCACGTTTTTCGATCAGCCCGCCCGTGAATTCATTGCTGAACTCGGGGTGGGGCTGCAGGGTCCAGATATGGTCGCCATAGGCCAGGATGCCATTTTCACAAAAGTCGTTGCCGGCCAGAACCCGGGCCTCGGCCGGGCGTTCGATCACCTGATCCTGATGCCAGGCATTCAGAGTAAGAGGCTTGCCATCCTGCTGATAGGTCACAGGGCCTACTGCCCAGCCCCCGTCAAATTTGGCGACCTTGCCGCCCAGGGCCTGAGCAATGATCTGATGTCCAAAGCAGATCCCGGCCAGAGGCTGTTTGCGGGCGTGGATCTGTCGGATCAGCTCCTCCAGTGGCGGGATCCAGTCATGCGGTTCATAGACGCCGTGGCGCGAGCCGGTGATGATCCAGCCATCCGCAGCCTCTGCATCTGCCGGGAAGATCCCGTCCAACACAGAAAAGGTTTCGAACTCAAAACCCTGTCCCGCCAGGAGGTCACAAAACATCTGGTCGTAATCGCCCGAGTCCCGGATGAGGTCGTCAGGCGCGTGGCCGGTTTGCAGGATGCCGATTTTCATGGTTCACCAAATTTGATCAAAAAGGGATGGGGCGAGGGCGCGCCTCGGGATTGACCGCGTTCATACCGCTTCCAACCAGCTGAGCCAATGCTGCTCTGCGGGCAGGGTGGCAAAGTGGTGCAGCTCCTGTCGCTTGGTCATGGCAAGGTTTCGGATCATCATCTGTGGCAGGATGCGCGCGATGAGCGGGCTTTCCTCGAACCGGGTGATAGCCGTCTCCCAATCGGGGGCCAGCTGCGGCAGGTCGCTCTGCGCGTAGATGTTCCCGCTGGAAGCGGCGGGCGGCTGCATTTTATCCTCGATCCCCATGAGGGCGGCACCGAGCACAATCGACAGCATCAGGTAGGGGTTGATATCGCCGCCCGCAGTGCGGTGCTCGATACGCCGAGCCTTGGGGCTGCCGCCGGGAATGCGGATGGCTGCGGTGCGGTTTTCATAGGCCCAGGCTGCGCCGGTCGGGGCATGGGCTCCGGGCACCAGGCGGGCGTATGAATTGCCATGGGGCGCAAAGACCAGGGTGCTGGCGGGCATTGCTGCCAGGCAGCCAGCAACGGCCTGGTGCAGCAGTTCGGAACCGGTATCCGATCCGTCGTCAAAGACGTTGTTTCCCTCGGCATCCACCACCGAAAAATGCACATGCATACCGTTGCCAGCATCCTCAGCATAGGGTTTTGCCATAAAGGTCGCCGCCATCCCGTGCTTGCGGGCCAGGCCTTTGACCAAGGCTTTGAACAGCCAGGCATCATCCGCCGCACGCAGGGCGTCCTGATGGTTCAGGTTGATTTCGAACTGACCCAGGCCCGCCTCGGAAATGGCGGATTGCGCCGGGATGCCCATCTCTTCGGCCCCGGCGTAGAGATCGGTAAAAAAGGCATCAAAGGCGTCGAGCTCTTCGACCGACAGCACCGATTGTTGCGCCAGTTTGCGGCCTGTATGCGGATGCGCTGGCGGGCCGATCTGGGCGCCGCTGTCATCCACCAGATTGAATTCCATTTCGGTTGCGGCCATCACCTGCCAACCGCGCGCTGCATAGCCCTGCAACACCTTTGTCAGAACCTGACGCGGATCTCCAAGGAAAGGCGCACCATCCTCTGTTTCCATCATCATCGGAATCAGGGCTGAAGGCGTGTCGAGCCAGGGCATTGCCACCGGACCACGCCCGGTTGGTTTGAGAATGCCATCGGCATCGCCGGTTTCAAAAACAAGAGGGCTGTTGTCGATATCGCGCCCCCAGATGTCTACGTTCAGGGCCGAGAGCGGTAAGCGGGCGGCCCCATCGGCGAGCTTTGCCACCTGCGACGACGGCATACGTTTGCCGCGCATCTGTCCGTTCACATCACAGGCTGCAATGCGGATGGTTTTCAGCTGGGACAGGTCCATGGGAGGGCTCCTTGGTGGCGGTGCTCCTGTTGTACTTCAGGAATTGCATCGCGCCAAGAGAATTTGATCAAAAGTTTCTAATTCACCCATGAGACCGAAACGCCGACCATGAAAAATGGCTCCCGAAGGAGCCATTTTTCAGTTGTTTTGTTGATGCTTCAGCGGATCAGATTGGGCTTATACTTGACCTTGGAGCGTTGGGCCTGTGGCAAATGCCGGTTCAGCCTCTTGTTGATCAGGCCAAACAGCAAGATGACCAACAGGGTCAGCAGGATGAAGTAGAAGGCCAGAATCGGATAGGGCACAAAGGGGTTGAAGGTCTTGTCGGCGATGTATTTGGCGTAATAGAGCGCATCGCCTTGTTGGCGCCAGACCGGGAACCCCGAGAAATAGACCAGGGTGGTGGCATGGAACAGAAAGATCGCCTCGTTGGTATAGGCCGGCCAGGCTAGACGCATCATGGTGGGCCACATCACCTTGCGGAAGCGTGACCAGCCGGTCAGTCCATAGGCGTCAGCCGCTTCCATATCTCCCTTGGGGATCGACAACAGCGCCCCATAGAAGATCTCGCCGGAATAGGCCGCGGTATTGAGAAACAACACGATCAAAGCGCCCAGCCAGGCCGCGCTCAGAGGGCCAAAGATCGGGGCGACGCCTTTGAGGTAGATAAACAGGAAGTAGGCAAAGAAGAACTGGATGAAGAGCGGCGAGCCGCGAAACAGAAAGATGAACCACTCCGCCGGTTTGCGCGTCCAGGGATTGCCCGAGAACTTTGCCATCGCCAGAGCATTGGCAAAGATAAAGCCAGACATCACGGCCAGGATGCCAAAATAAAGATTTACCATCATGCCTGAGCCGATCAGGGTGAACTGATCGCACAGGGTGATGTCAGATTTTGGCAGAACCCGCTCGCCGTAGCCAATCGACTGGAAGGCGTATTTCTGCACTGTATCCCAACAGCTCATGCCGCTTTCCTTTGCGCTTCGCCGCCGACGGTCGCCTGACCATGGGACAGTTTCAGAGTAATACGGGCCAGAACCACTTCGGACACACGGGTAAAGGCGAGGTAGAAGACCAAGAGCACCAGGAAGTACCACATCCGCCAATCCCCATGCGGGTAGTCGGTAAAGCGGGCCATCTTGGAGCCCCCCAGCTCACGTGCCCAATAGACGATGTCTTCCACCCCCAGCAGGAACAGCAAAGGCGTGGCCTTGATCAACACCATCCAGAGGTTCGACAGGCCGGGCAGGGCATAGACCCACATCTGCGGCACCAGAATGCGCCAGAAGGCCTGGCGGCGGGTCATGCCATAGGCTTCAGCGGTTTCGATCTGCGCCCGCGGGACCGAGCTCATCGCGCCATAAAGCACATTGCCGGCAAAGGCACCAAAGACAATGGCAAAGGTCAGCACAGCCAGGGCAAAGCCATAGGTCTCATGGATCCATTGCGGTGAGGTGCCCAGCGGCATCTTGGCGATGTCGCACACAACAAAATCATTGCCCTGACGAATGGGGTCACTCCAGTCGGGGCAACGGGCCTGATGCAGCAGCCATTCAATGCCCTGGTCCAAAGCAATGACAAAGAACAGGAAAAAGGCAATGTCAGGCACACCGCGGACGGCGGCGATATAGCCTTTGCCGATCCAGGACACCGGAGCAAGCCGCGCGCGCGACAGCATTGCGGCCCCAAAGCCAAAGGCCAGGGCGGCCGGTGCGGTGATGGCCAAGAGCAGGAGCACGGTCCCAAAGGAGACATAGAAGCCCATATGCTTGCCGGTGGTCAGGTAGCAGCTAAGCCACTTCAGACCTTCGAGCAGGGAGGGGTCAGAGCAATAGGAAAAAATGATGGGCCTCTTACCGTGAAGGCGCAACCGGTGGCGAGGTTGCGGGAGAGGAAAGGGAATGGGACAGGGCGAACCCTGTCCCAAAAGTCATGGAGATCTAAAGGCGATCAGAACTTGCCTTCGATTTCCCATTTGTCGAGCATATCGTTCAGCGAACCGTCTTCTTTCATGGAGGCGATGGCCGCGTCGAATTTGCCGCGCAGCTCGTCGTCAGATTCACGGAAGGCCATGCCAATGCCGCCGCCCAGACGGACTTCTTCCAGGAACATCAGCTCGGTTTCGGCAACGATTGGGATCAGGAAGTCCTTGTCGGACAGAACCGCGTCCACTTCGCCGGACTGAACCGCAGCAACGGTTTCATCTGGGGTGGCGAATTCAACCAAGGTGGCACCAGTGGAGGCAACATGCGCCGACTGGATGGTCGAAGCCTGGGCTGCAACAACGGCGGTTTTGACGTCAACGCCTTCGCTCATGCCGGCATAGGCCGAAGGGGACGGCTGGGTGTAGCCCTGGGTGAAATCAACCAGTTCTTCACGCTCGGCGGTGATCGACATACCAGCGATAATGGCGTCGTAGTTGCCCGAAGTCAGGTTGGGGATGATCGAATCCCAGTCGTTGGTGACCCATTCGCAGGTCAGCTCGGCGCGCTTGCACAGCTCATCGCCCAGTTCGCGCTCAAATCCGTCAACTTCGCCATTGTCGTTGAGGAAGTTGTAGGGAGGGTAGGCGCCCTCGGTGCCCAGACGGACGGTGTCGGCCATACCCATGCCAGCAGTCAGAGCCAGCGCGGCGGTGGTCAGGATAAGTGATTTCATGGTGATACTCCCGTTTATGATTGGTTGTCGTTTCTTATTGTGATGCCTGGGCCGGTAGGCGCCCCAGGCAAGGGGTTAAAAGCTGGCGCGCAGGTGCCGGGTTGGCGCCAGGAAGGTGCGCAGACGGTCGGATTGGGTATTGCCAAACACCTCATCCGCGGTGCCCTGTTCCTCGATGAGACCTTGATGCAGGAAGACAACCTGATCTGACACATCTGCGGCCAGATTCATATCGTGTGTCACGATCATCATGGTCCGGCCTTCTGCGGCCAGATCTTTGATGACTTTGACAACTTCCTGCTCCAATTCGGGGTCCAAGGCCGAGGTCGGCTCGTCAAACAGCAGGGCTTCGGGCTCCATGCACAGGGCCCGCGCAATGGCAGCCCGCTGTTGCTGGCCACCAGACAGCTGCGCTGGATAGGCGTCCCATTTGTCGGCGATGCCAACCTTGTCCAGGTATTTGCGGGCGGCCTCTTCCACCTCCTTGGGATCGCGTCCCAAGACGGTGACCGGCGCCTCCATGACATTTTGCAAAATGGTCATATGGGCCCAGAGATTGAACTGCTGAAACACCATCGACAGATTGGTGCGAATTCGGATCACCTGCTTTGCATCACTGGGGCGACGGTTCAGTCCAGTGCCGGACCAGGTGATTGGTTCACCTTTGAAGCGGATTTCGCCATCCTGGCTGTTTTCCAGCAGGTTGCAGCAGCGCAGAAGGGTGGATTTTCCCGATCCGGATGAGCCAATCAGCGACACAACATCACCACGGTGGGCGGTGATGTTGACACCTTTAATGACTTCCAACTCTCCATAGGATTTATGCAGGTCGCGGATCTCGAGTACAGGTGCCGGATTGTTCAAAACGGTTTCGCCCAGTTGTAAAAAACTGGCACTAATTGGACTGAAAATTTGCCTGAATGCAATGTTAAAACCGGGAAGTTTTGGGGATAACTGCCCGGAATGGAGGCAACAGCTGCCAAAACGTGCAGGAGACTATCCCCTGCGCGCCTTGATCTTCAATTCTGTCAACACAGGTCCAGGCGGGGTTGGAACCGCCAGGTATTCGCTGGTTGGGATATGCAAAAACCCTTTGAGCCGCAGCCTGGAACGGGTGGCCTCGTCCAGGGTGCCAATGGCGGCTTTCACCGCCAAAAACAGGGCCGAGGGATCCTGCGTCAAGGAGGTGATCAGGGGCAGTCCCGGCGTTGGGGCTGTCAGCTCGACTACGCAGAGCTCTTTGGCAAAATCATCATAGTCCTGGATCATGTTCCAAGAGAGCATGTCGAGGGCCGCAAAATCGGCTCGGCCTTCGGCAACGGCCTGTGCCGAGGCGCGATGGCCGCCGGTTTCAACCAGGGCACCCGGCAGAATGTTTTGGTCTTGCAGGTGGATCAGGGGCGCTGCCCAACCGGATTGGGACAGGGCATCGTTATAGGCAAAACGGGCGCGGTCAAACTGGTCTAGCCTTGGCGCAGGCGTGGATTTCTTGGCGATAAACACGCTGCGATAGTAGCCGGGCGGGCAATCGGGGTGACCGTAATCAGGTGTTCCGACCAGCTCAACCTCGCCATAAAGCCGGGTGCGAAAAGGACAGCCACAGGTTTGGGCCAGAAGCAAATCCGGGGAGGTCCAGGCCTGCCAGGGATCCATGTCGCGGGTCAGGCTTTCAGGGCTGTTTTCCAGATTGTTGTGAATGGCAGCCCAAAGCGCGTCGTTGGCGGCTGCGGTTTCCGCCCTGTCATACATGCCGAGATAGGCAATCATATGGCCGCCTCCATCCGTTTGCGGGCCTTGGCGCTCTCGATATCGCTGACCCCCAACAGATTGGCAGTCAACCGCATCAGAGCATCTTCGCCGACGTCACGGTGCCCATCTGCCAGCACCACCTGCCACAGTGCCTCGACAACACCGATGCGATCTTCAAAGGCGACCGCCTCCTTGATAGCGCGGGTAAAGCGCACCGTATCCGGGGCCTCGGCTTCCAGGGCTTCTGCCTGTTCTCGCAGGATGATGGCCCCACCGGTATCCTGACCGAACCGAGAGCAGATGATGCGGTCGATACGGTCTTTTTCCACTTCGGAATAATTGTGGTCGGAACGGGCAATACGAACCAACAGCGCAGTCAACGCCATGCGCGCGCCTTCATCGTTCAATGGCTCAGGCGCCGGGTCAAGGAGGCGCGCCAGCAGTTCTTTAAACATCATTCACCCTCTAGGCTTGTGGCGAGCTTGGCGAGGGCCTTGTCGCGGGCGGACTCATTGTCCGCAAAGGACAGTCCCATGGCCTTGTAGGCCTCCTCCAGAATGCGCACCTCACCTTCGTGTTCATTTTGGTCAGCCAGCACCACTTCCCACAGGGCATCGAGCGCGGCCAGGCGTTCATCCAGCCCGGTGGTTTCCCGGATCAGACGGCCAAAGGTATCGGTTTCGGGCGCGGCCGCGTGCAGCTTTTCGCAGGTCGCCCGGACCTTTGCGGCCTCTAGCGCGTCATGCTGGTAAAGGCGCGACAGGATCCGGTCGATCAGGCTGATCTCTTCCAGCTTGTACTCGCGATCCGACTTGGCCACCCGCACCAAAAGAGCGCCAAGCGCCAGCTCGGCATCCGGGTCCGGCAGGGCCGGCGTGTCCGTGGGGCGAAAGGCCTGAAAAAACTTCTTGAGCATAACTGGGATACTCCGTCGATCCAAGAGAAGGGCGCGGCAGGTAGATACAGGCCTCGCCAAAAAATACTTGCCTGCGGGCGGTTTTAGGGCGCTCACCTGACCGGTGCCAGATGTGCCCTTTTAAATGGCGCCAACAGGCGAAAACCTTAGCTATCGTAGCCTTCGACAATCTCCATGTCACCGGTTGAGACCGGGTCGCGCAGCGCTTTGGCATCTTGATAAGCGACACTATCATAACAGGATTTGGCGGTTTCGAAATCCTTGAATTCGATCACCACCGTGCGGGCGCGCAACTTGCCTTCGCGGACTTCCTTGGGGCCGCCCCGCACCAGAAAGGATGCGCCATATTCAGCAAAGGGCGCGGCATTGGCCGCGATATAGTCCTTGTAGCGGTCCAGATCATCGACATCGACATGCGCAACCCAATAGCCCTTTGGCATCTTCAGAACTCCCTCATGATGTTTGTCCCAAGCTGATACAGAACCGGAGAAATGACAATGGTGAGCTGTCAGCCATTTTCCCCGTAACGGTCTGAAAGCTGTAAAAACTGATAAAAATACAAAGCGTTCGAACTGAAAACGCCCGCACAGTTGGCGGGCGTTTTTGTGGGGTTTTTTCCTTGCCGCAGCAGGGCGCGCAGCGGTTAGCCGATCTCTTGCAGACGCGCCAGCGCCTCTTTGATCTTGGCTTCTTCCTCTTCGCGTAAGCTGAGGTTTTCACGGGCTTCGGCCACCACTTCTTCTGGTGCGGAGGCGGCGAATTTGGGGTTCTTCAACCGACCGCGCAGGCCGCCCAGCTCCTTGGCCAACTTGCCGAGGTTCTTTTCCTGACGGGCCTTTTCTGCCGCAACGTCAATGATATCGGCCAGCGGCAGCGCAAAGGAGGCCCCCGGCGCACCGATCGAGATACAGCCCTTGGGCAGCGTGTCCGCCTGGGTCAGGCTCTCGATGCGGGCCTTGTTCATAATCAGGCCTGCGTTGCGGTCCCAGTAACCTTGGGCAGCGGCGTCCATTTCGGTGACCAGCATCGGCACGATGGAACCCGAAGGCACGTTGAGCTGGGAGCGCGCCGAACGGACATTGCCGATGACGGCGATGACCCAGTTCATTTCCGCCTCGGCCTCTGCGTCGACCAGATCGGCGGCGGTGTAGCTGGGCCACTGGGCGTGGGCCAGCATATGCGCCGCATCGCCCATCTTGACGCCCCGGCCTTCGGTGGCGTTCCATAGCTCTTCGGTGACAAAGGGCATGATGGGGTGCATCAGAATCAGCGCCTGATCGATGGCCCAGGCGAATGTCGCGCGGGTCTCGTCCTTGGCCGCCTGATCGTCGCTTTGGAACACCGGCTTGGTGAATTCCAGATAGCGGTCGCAAAAGGTGTTCCAGAAGGTCGAGTAGAGCGCATTGGCCGCATCGTTGAAGCGGAAGCTTTCAAAGCCCGCATCCACCTCTTCGCGCAGCTTGGCGATCTCGCCAATGATCCAGCGGTTCAGCGGCAGGGTCACCTTGGGCGGCTCCGCGCCACGTTCAACGCTGAAGGCATCAATCTGGCTGTCACCGTAAGAGCAGGCCTGCCAGATCTTGGTGACAAAGTTGCGATAGCCCTCGATCCGCTTCATGTCGAGCTTGAGCACCCCGCCAAGGCTGGCCATGGCCGCATTGGTAAAGCGCAGTGCGTCGGCGCCGTATTCGTCAATGATTTCCAGCGGATCAACGACGTTACCGGTGGATTTGGACATCTTCTTGCCCTTGGCGTCGCGTACCAGCCCATGCAGGTAGACAGTGTCGAATGGGATGCGCTGCTCGACGGGGAGGTCCTGATCCAGAACCGCCATTTGCATCATCATCATGCGCGCAACCCAGAAGAACAGGATGTCCTGACCGGTGACCAATGTAGAGGTCGGGAAGTATTTCGAGGTTTCCTCGGTCCACTCAGGCCAGCCGAGCGTGCCGATCGGCCAGAGACCGGAGGAGAACCAGGTGTCCAGAACGTCGGGGTCGCGGAGGAGTGGCGCTTTATCTTCTTTGACAAGTCTCATCGCTTCATCTTTGTCCGCTGCAAAGACAACATCTTGGTTCCAATGGCCATAGTGAGCTTGCGCTTGCTTTAGAACATCTGCCTCGGAGGTGCCGCAGAACACTGCGAGCCCTTCCTTGTGATGGTGCTCCATTGATGCCTTTGCTGCTTCCGGATCTTTTACGAAAGTATTGCAAAGGTGTTTCGGGCCATACCAAACCGGGATCTGATGCCCCCACCACAGCTGGCGCGAGATGCACCAAGGCTCGATATTCTCCAGCCAGTGGTAATAGGTCTTTTCGCCAGACTCCGGCAGGATTTTGACTGTACCGTCTTTCACCGCATCCAGCGCCGGTCCGACGATCTTGTCGGTCTCAACAAACCACTGATCGGTCAGCATGGGTTCAATGACAACCTTGGAACGGTCGCCAAAGGGCTGCATGATCGGCTTGTTCTCAACATAAGGCACGGTCTCGAAGACTTCAGTCTCGTTGCCCTCGTCATCATTGACGGTTTTGGTAACGGTTTGCATCACCGCCAGACCCTCGGCGGTGATATCGGCGACCACGCGTTTGCGTGCTTCAAAACGGTCTAACCCACGGTATTCTTCTGGCACCAGGTTCATCGCGGCGATGCTGGCCTCGGTGAACTTAGCTTCGCCATTGGCAATCGCCTGCGCGATGGTGGCTTCCTCGACATAGGGACGACCATCGGCGCGCATATTGGCCTTGGTGTCCATCAGGTTGTACATCGGAATGCCGCCGCGCTTGGCGACCTGATAGTCGTTGAAATCATGGGCACCGGTGATTTTCACCGCGCCGGAGCCAAAGTCCTTATCCGGGTATTCATCGGTGATGATTGGGATCAGACGGCGCTGCGCCTTGGGGCCAACCGGAATTTCACAGAGCATGCCGACGATCGGCGCGTAGCGTTCATCCGAGGGGTGCACCGCAACCGCGCCGTCGCCCAGCATGGTTTCGGGGCGTGTGGTGGCGATGGAGATATAGTCGCGCTCTTCCTCGAGCGTGACGTTGCCGTCCTCATCCTTCTCGATGTAGGTATAGGTCGCACCATTCGCGAGCGGGTACTTAAAGTGCCACATGTGGCCTGCGACTTCGATGTTCTCGACCTCAAGGTCAGAGATCGCTGTTTCAAAATGCGGATCCCAGTTGACCAGGCGCTTGCCGCGATAGATCAGCCCCTTGTTGTACATCTCCACAAAGACCTTGATCACGGCGTCGTGGAAATTGGGCGAGTTCTCGTGGCCCGTGCGGGTGTCACCATGGGCGCCCGCCATGGTAAAGGCGGTGCGGTCAAAATCGCAGGAGGCGCCGAGGCGTTTCAACTGTTCAATGATGGTGCCGCCGGACTGTTCTTTCCACTCCCAGATCTTGGCCAGGAAGTCGGGGCGGGAGAAATCCGTGCGTTTCTTGCCGTCCTTGGCCAGTTCCCGCTCCACCACCATCTGGGTCGCAATGCCTGCGTGGTCGGTGCCGGGCTGCCACAGGGTGTCAAACCCCTGCATGCGCTTCCAACGGATCAGGATATCCTGCAGGGTGTTGTTAAAGGCATGGCCCATATGCAGAACGCCGGTGACATTGGGCGGCGGGATCATGATGCAATAGGTCGAGGCTTCTGGCTTGGCGTTGGCACCAGCCTTAAAGCAGCCGGCCTCTTCCCAGGCTTTGTAAAGGCGGCTTTCTGCTTCGGCCGCGTCGAATGTCTTGTCCAGTGCCATGAGGGTCGTCCTGCGTCGGTTGAATTCGGGGTTGCGCCTCCAATAACGAATGGGGGCGCAAAGGGGAAGCCATGGCGCAACCCTGCGCCGCAAAAGCCTGTTTTGACCGCCCGGAGGGGGGTTAGGAAGTGCGGTCCAGTTTTGTGGCCAGATGGATCAGGCTCTCAGAAGAGCGCACGCCGCGGGCCTCGCCGATGCGGTCAATGGTTCGGTCCAGTTCAGCCGTGGTCTGCGCAACCACCTGCGCCAACAGATCAAACCGGCCAGAAGTGGTATGCACCACCTCCACGCCGGGCAGGCTGCGCAGCCGCGACAGCACTTCGGGCCCCGAGCGCGGCTCGATCGAGATCAGCACCGTGGCTTGCAAAGGCGGGCGCGTCGCCGCCGAAGACCGCAGCGTATAGCCTTGGATCACGCCCGAGCTCTCTAGCCGCTCAATCCGCGCCTGCACGGTGGTGCGCGCCAGACCCAGGGCGCGGGCCAGATCCGCTACGGGGCGGCGGGCGTTTTCGCGCAAAAGGGTCAATAGCTGCTGGTCGATTTCGTCTGTTTTCATCTATTTGCCTGCGATGTGCCGATATTTTTCGTCACTCTAGTCGAAATGACAGGCGATATCGACGCTAAACCGCCGGAAAATGGGTAAAACACATGAGGCTTTTACCGATGCAGCAAATTCCACCGCTTTGGCTTGATCCCGAAACCCATCTGGCGCGCCACAATCCGGATCACCCGATCCTGTATTTTTCGCCGCGGGTGCTACACCAGGTTGCTGAGCGGTTTCAGGTTGGGTTTGAGGGCCTGGTCACCTATGCGGTCAAAGCCAACCCGCATCAGGCGGTGCTGTCCAATCTCGTGGCAGCCGGGATTTCCGCTTTTGATGTGGCCTCGCCGGCCGAGATGGCGGCTGTGCGTCTGGCCAGCCCGGATGCGGTGATGCATTACAACAACCCGGTGCGCTCGGACCTCGAGATCGCGGCAGGGATATCCCATGATGTGGCCAGCTGGTCGGTGGATGAAGATTCAGAGCTGGATAAGCTATGGGACGTGCCCCGGGACAAGGAAATCGCAGTGCGCTTTGCGCTGCCAGTGGAAGGCGCGGCCTATGATTTTGGCAGCAAGTTTGGCGCAGCTCCGGAGCAGGCCGTAAAGTTGCTGCAACGTGTCGCCGCAGAGGGCTGGACGTCGGCCCTGTGTTTCCATCCCGGCACCCAATGTGAGGATGAGGCCGCCTGGGTCGAGTATATCCATGCTGCAAAACGGATTGTTGATGCCTCGGGTGTTGAGATTGCACGGCTCAATGTGGGCGGTGGTTTTGCTGCAAACCGTGATGGGGTGGCCCCGGATCTGGAACGGGTCTTTGCCGCCATCAATGGGGCAGTCCTTGCGGCCTTTGGCACTGATCACCCGCAGCTGATCTGTGAGCCGGGTCGGGCGATGGTCTCTGAGAGCTTTACCTTGGCAGCGCGCATCAAAGGCATGCGCAAGGGCGGCGAAATGGTTTTCCTGAACGACGGGATCTACGGTGGTCTTGTTGATATCCGCGACATGGGATTGCCAGGTCGTGTCGAGGTGGTCAGCGCTGACGGTCGCCACCGTGTGGCTGCGCGCAGCCCGCGTGTGGTTTTTGGCCCCACCTGTGACAGTCTAGACCGCTTGCCGGATGGGTTGCCGTTGCCCGACGACACCCAAGCTGGCGACTATGTCCTGTTTCCAGGGCTTGGGGCCTATTCTTCCGCCATGAGCACCCAGTTCAACGGCTACGGGCTTTCTGACGTGGCGACGGTGATCGAGCTCTCTGGACAAGCGCGCCCCTGAGGCTAATGTCCCCCTCAACGGCACCAGCCAGTGTGAACAGGGGGCGAGCATGGAAAAGTTTGGGAAAAGTCAGCCGGTCAAACGGGTCGAAGATGTTCGGTTCTTGACCGGCGAAGGGCGCTATGTCGAAGACTGCGCCCCGGCAGGCGCGCTGCGGGCCTGGGTTCTGCGCAGCCCGGTGGCCCATGGGGTGATCACCGGGCTGGACCTGGAAGATGCGCGTGCGGCTGAGGGCGTGCATATGGTGGTGACACTGGCGGATCTTCAGGCTGCAGGGATCACAACCACCATGGATGCCACCGTGGTCAAGAACCGCGATGGCAGCGATGGGGCGGCCCCCGAACGGCATATGCTGGCCGGGGAGCGTGTGCGCTTTGTTGGCGAGCCCATTGCCGTGGTCATCGCCGATACCCTGGACCAGGCACGCGATGCGGGCGAGCTGATTGAATTGGATTTTGACGATCTGCCGGTAAAGCTGGATCTGCAGGTGGGTGGTGAGCCGCTGCACCCGGAGGCTCCCACCAATAGCGCCTTTGACTGGGGTATGGGGGATGAAGCGGCAACCAAAGCAGCCTTTGATGCCGCCGCTCATACTGTGTCGTTACAGGTTGAAGACAACCGGATCATCGTCAATGCGATGGAGCCACGTGGCTGTTTTGCCACCTGGGAGGAGGACCGTCTGCATTTCACCTATGGCGGCCAGGGCGTCTGGGGCGCCAAAAGCCAGCTGGCGGCCAAGCTGCACCTGGAAGAAGACGCCGTACATGTGGTCACACCGGATGTGGGCGGTGGCTTTGGCATGAAGGCGATGACCTATCCCGAATATTTTGTCGTGGCCCATGCGGCGCGTGCGCTGAGCCGGCCGGTGTTCTGGATGTCGGACCGCACCGAGGCCATGCTCAGCGATAATGGGGGCCGCGACCTCACCTCGCTGGCGGAACTGGCCTTTGACGCGGATCTAAAAATTACCGCCTACCGGGTGCAGACCCGCTGCAACCTTGGAGCTTATAATTCGCAGTTTGGCCAGCCCATCCAGACCCAGCTGTTCAGCCGGGTTTTGGCCGGGGTCTATGACATCAAAACTGCCTGGCTGCAGGTCGAAGGCATCTATACCAATACCACCCAGGTGGATGCCTACCGGGGTGCGGGACGTCCCGAGGCCATCTATGTGCTGGAACGTATCATGGATCGCGCTGCCCGCGAGCTGGGGGTTGATCCGTTTGAGCTGCACCGGCGCAACTTTATCGCGCCCGCAAACTTCCCCTATGCGACGGTCACCGGCGAAAGCTATGACGTGGGGGACTTTGGCATGATCCTGTCTCGCGCCACCGAAATGGCGGATATGGCAGGCTTTGCTGCCCGCCGCGCCGCGGATGCAAAGACAGGAAAACTGCGGGGTGTTGGGTTGTGTTACTATATCGAAAGTATTTTGGGCGACCCTTCAGAAGGCGCAGAGGTTGAATTTCTGGAGGATGGTCGGGTGAATATCTATGTGGGGACGCAGAGCAACGGGCAGGGGCATGAAACTGTCTATGCCCAGTTCCTTGCGGACCAGACGGGTATTCCGGCCGATATGATCTCCACCATTCAGGGCGACAGTGATCGCATCGCCAAGGGCGGCGGCACTGGCGGGTCCCGCTCGGTGACGACCCAGGCCAATGCCACCTTGGCGACAGTGGATGTGATGGTGGCCGCCTTTACCCCCTTCTTGGCCGAAGAAATGGGTGTCGAGGAAGAAGCGGTAAGCTTTGATGGCGAGACCTTCCGGGCACCGGGATCAAACCTGACACCATCTATGTTGGAGGCGGCAGAGATGGCCCGCGCGCAGGGGCGCCTGGATTTGCAGCGTCACGCGGCGCGGGCGCAATTGCCTGGGCGCTCGTTTCCGAACGGGGCCCATATCGCGGAGGTCGTGATCGACCCCGAGACCGGGGTGTCCGTGGTGGATCGCTATACGGTCGTTGATGATTTTGGGAATCTGATCAACCCGATGCTGGCCGAAGGGCAGGTGCATGGCGGAGTGGTTCAGGGGCTTGGTCAGGCGATGATGGAACATGTGGTCTATGATGAAGAGGGCCAGCTGCTCACGGCAACGTTTATGGACTATGCCTTGCCGCGCGCAGACGACGTCCCCATGATTGGGTTTACCTCTGAACCGGTGCCCTCGACCCAGAACCCGATGGGGATGAAGGGCTGCGGCGAGGCAGGGACAGTTGGCGCCCTGGCTGCTCTGGCCAATGCGGTTCAAGATGCCACTTGGGATCGGGGCCTGCGGCAGGTGGACATGCCGTTCACACCGTTGAAACTATGGGAAGCTTTGAGGGATGGTACTAAAGCAGCTTAGCAATCGCTTTCTCGGATGGCTCGGGCGCCCGATGCGCTCGGAGCATTCGGCTGAGGCCAAGCTGCGGGGGCCGCAGGCCCATGTGATCATTCTGGATGGCACCATGTCGACCCTGGAGCCGGGGCATGAAACCCATGCCGGCAGGCTGTACCATATGTGCTGTGAAATGGGGGCTGAGGTTTCTGTTTTCTATGAATCCGGCGTACAGTGGACAGGATGGTCCAGTGCTCCGGATGTGATGATGGGGCGCGGGATCAACCGACAGATTCGGCGGGCCTATGGCTATCTTGCCTCACGCTACCGTCCGGGCGATCGCATCTATCTGATGGGCTACTCCCGCGGGGCCTATGCGGTGCGCTCTCTGGCCGGGGTAATTGGTGAGGTTGGCCTGTTGAAGGCGGAACATGCCACGGTCCGCAATATTCGCACCGCTTATCGCCACTATCAGCAGAGCGGGTCTCCAAAGGTGGCGCAGGCCTTTCACAATGCCTATTGTCACAGCGAGACGGCGATCGAGATGATCGGGGTCTGGGATACGGTCAAGGCGCTGGGCCTGCGCCTGCCGCTGCTGTGGCGCTGGGCCGAAAGCCGCCATTCTTTTCACAACCACGAACTGGGGCACCATGTGAAACATGGCTATCATGCCCTGGCGCTGGACGAGACCCGCGATGTGTTCAAACCCGTGCTCTGGACCTGTCCCGAAGGCTGGAACGGCCGGATCGAGCAGGTCTGGTTCCATGGTGCCCATGGGGATATTGGCGGACAGCTGGCCGGGCACGAAGAGGCGCGCCCGTTGTCCAATCTGCCGCTGGTTTGGATGCTGGAAAAGGCCGAAGACTGTGGTCTTCCCCTGCCGCAGGACTGGCGAATGCGCTTCTCGGTGGACCCAAAGGCCCCCTCGATCGGGACCTGGCAGGGCTGGGGCAAAATCTTTCTTTTGCGCAGCAGGCGACAGATCGGCTTGGAACCCAGCGAGAGGCTGCACAGCAGCGTGCAGGGCGTCGAAATGCAGGCAAGGCCTGCGGGCCGGCTTGCCGGGCTGACCGGCAATACCCCCTGAGCCAAAAGTCGCAGCAAGGATCGGTTCAGGCTGACGGGAACGGCTGCTCACTGGCGTGAGCAAACCGGTGTGCTTGAGATGGGTCTTGTGACCTCAGGCCTTGTTGCCAAAAATCTTCATTACAATGCAGGTGGTCGAGCCGGTGGCATAGAGTTTGCCATCTTCGACACCGCGGATTTCGCCATGGGCAACACCGGTGGAGCGGCCAACATGGTCGATGATTCCGACGCAGTCGACGGTGGTGCCCAGCGGAATGGATTTCACGATATTGATCTTGTATTCCAGCGTCGTATAAGCGGATCCTTTGGGCACAGCGGTCATCACGGCACAGGCCATTGCGCTGTCGAGCAGGGTGCCGTACCAGCCCCCATGCACTGTCCCCATCGGATTGGTGACCTGAAACTCTGGGGTGCCGCGAAACACGGCGCGCCCCTCTGAGACCTCATGCAGCGTATAGCCCAGCTGCCCTCCGATCGGAGGGCCGGGCAGGCGACCTTCGAGAATGCCCTGCATGAATTCCAGCCCGGACAATTGAACAATTTGATCCATCGGCAATAGATCGGCTGGGGAGTTTGCAATCGCCATATCTGGGCCCCTTAAGCTGCATCCTACAAAAGACGCACCCGGGATGGATCCCGGTGCGTTCCTTTTTGGAATTAATTCAGGGCGGGGCGGCCAACAAGCCTTACGCTACGTTCTCGAGGGAGACATTGGGGGTGACACCTAGAGCAAAGCAGACATCGCGGGTCAGTTCGGGACGGTTCAAGGTGTAGAAATGCAGCTTTCTGACCCCCTCCTGCAACAGGTCATCGCAGAGTTCGGTGCAGATCGCGGTGGCCAGCAGATCTTCGCGGTCGTCGCGGCTGGCTTTCTCAAAGGCCTCATCAACCCAGGTGGGGATCACAGTGCCGCAGCGCTTGGCGAAATTGCGCGCGCCTTTCCAATTCTCGATCGGCAGGATACCGGGCACCAGCTTATCCCCATCAATGCCCGCCTTGGCGCAGGCATCCCGGAACCGCAAAAAGGTCTCGGCTTCAAAGAAGAACTGGGTCAGGGCCTCATCCGCACCAGCATCCAGCTTGCGCTTGAGCCAATCGACATCGGCCTGAGCATTGGGGGCCTCAGGGTGGGGATCAGGATAGGCGCCGACGCGAAGTGTGAATTTACCCGTTGCCGCCAGGGCTTCGATCAGCTCAACCGAATTGGCAAACCCATCAGGATGCGGCACAAATTGGCCGCTGCCCTTTGGCGGGTCGCCGCGCAGGGCGACGATCTCGGTGACGCCCACTGCGGCAAAGTTTTCAGCGATCTCGAGGGTTTCGGCGCGGCTGGCGTTCACACAGGTAAGATGCGCTGCGACATTGAGACCCGAGGAGCCATGCAGGGTTTTGACCGCATCGCGGGTGAGGTCCCGCGTGGTGCCGCCAGCACCATAGGTGACGGACACAAATCGCGGATCTAGCGGCGCCAAAGTCTGCACCGTGTCCCAGAGACGAAATGAGGCCTCCAGCGTCTGCGGCGGGAAAAACTCAAATGAAATCTCAGGGCTGGTCATAACTTTGCTCTCCAATAGATTTAGCCTCTTGTTGCATGTGCAGCATTGTGAGACAATTTCATAATTCTCAAGAACAACATGAACTGAGTTGAAGTTATGCATATCGAGTTTCGCCATCTGCGCACCATTAAGGCCATTCACGAGGCGGGTGGGCTGGCGCGTGCAGCCGATCAACTCAACATCACCCAGAGCGCATTGAGTCACCAAATCAAAGGTTTGGAGGATCAGGCCGGGGTGGAACTTTTCCTGCGCCGCTCCAAGCCGATGAAGCTGTCGGCGGCGGGGTTGCGGTTGCTCAGGCTGGCCGAGCAGGTGCTGCCGCAGGTTGAAGCGACGCAGGCGGAGTTTTCCTCTCTGCGCGATGGTCACGCCGGGCGGATGCATATCGCCATTGAATGTCACGCTTGTTTCGAGTGGTTGTTTCCGGTGCTTGAGGGGTTTCGCAAAAGTTGGTCGGACGTGGATGTGGACATCCGCCCCGGCCTGGCCTTTGATGCGCTGCCTGCCCTGCAAAAGGAGGAAGTGGATCTGGTGGTGTCCTCTGACCCCGAAGAGATCCCAGGTGTCGATTTTATCGAACTTTTTGACTACAAAGCCGTTTTTGTCGCCTCTTCGCATCACCCTCTGGCGCAGAAACCCTGTGTCGAGGCCGAGGATTTCATTGGCCAAACCCTGATCACCTATCCGGTCGACAAGACCAAGCTGGACGTGTTCAGCCAATTGTTGATCCCCGCACGGGTGGAGCCAGAAAGCATCCGACAGGTGGAACTCACGGCGGTGATTCTGCTCTTGGTGGCTTCCAACCGGGGGGTATCGGTGCTGCCGGATTGGGTGGTTCGGGAGGTGAAATACTCCTCAGACTATGTCACGCGGCCCCTCACCAAGGCGGGCATCACCCGTCGGCTCTATGCGGCAATCCGCAGGGATGATCGGCAGAAACCCTATATGCAGAAGCTGATCCGCCTGGCCAAGGTCGAGGCGCGCAAGCTGCAACAGCAATAGCTGTCACTGTACTGCTGCACGGGCGCCCACGCGGGCCTCCTGCGGTTCGGGAGCTCACTTGGCCTGAGACCGCTTTTGTAGGATTTCAAACCCCAGCCTATCGCGGAAAATCGTCAACAGCTCAGTTTCGAGCTTATGGGTGGTGATGGGGCCATCGTGAAAAACCACCAGATGCCCCAGGGCGTTGCCGTTTTTGTCATCGGCGCGTATTCCGAGATAGCTGTCATACCCCTTGGTAGGGTAGACGCTTTGATCTGGGTAGGCATCGGCCAGACCGCTATCCAGGCGAAACTCTTCCATGGTTTGCAGATTCTCGCAGGGGCGTCCGGCATAGCTGAGCGGGGTTCCGTCCAGTTCGGTCCGGCAGGTGCCAGCCTCGCAATAGGCAAGAATATCAAAGTGCGTCTTATCCGGCAGGGCGCATTCCGCAACAAAGACAGCGCGCACCCCCAGCAGCGACTGAATTTGCCTGGTGATCAGGTGAAAGACGGTTTCGGAGGTGGCAAGATCCGGTCCGCGCGCCAATGTTTGTAGAACCCGCAGGGCACGGAGGTTTTCCAGCTCGGTGGCGATGCGGTCTGCGAAGTCATTGATTGTTTCGAGGATCTGGTAACATTCCTCCTGCGAGGTCTGCCGTCGCCAGGCCAGTTGAATGAGGCCGATCACCTCCCCATAGGTGTTGATCACCGGATAGCCCAGGAAACTCTCTAGGCCTTTGTGTTGCAGCAGCGCGTCATTGGGAAAAGAACTCTGCACACCCTCGTAAACCAGGACGGTTTCCGCGCTCTTGATGGCTTCCAGGCAGGGGGTAAAGCAGGCGTCATACTCGAAATTCTGCAGGGAATCCCCATCCATCCAGCCGGCCTTGACCCGGATGACTTCCTTGTCTGTGACCCGCAGTTCACTGATTGCGACAAAATCGACCTGAATCACATCCTGCAGCAAATCCACAAAGGTCTGCAGGAATTCCTGTCCGGTTCTGGACGACAAAAGCCCCAGATCGTTTCTGGCGGCTGAAACCGAAGAGACTGCCTCATGCGGGGCAGCCGGAGAGGTTGCATCGTCGATATTGGTGGTTTCGATTGCCATAAACTCTACCTGCCTTAACTCATACGCCTGCAGGTTTACCTTTGGTAAGCTTGGATTGGAAGCAGGGCAAGGTTGACCTTAAACTTCCTGAATTTATAGGCGGTTACCCTCTGTTGGGCAAGCTTGACACGGCAGGGTGGAGGGCGCCGGGTGAGGGCTATCTTTATGGGTGTTTTGCGTTCCCTTCAGCGCAGCGCAGCGCTGAAGGGGTTTGTCTTGGGCTGGGCGGGTTTAGACCAGTTTAACGATCTGTTTCCCGGTGTTGCCGCCATTGAGCATCGACATAAAGGCGGCTGGTGCATTTTCCAAACCCTCGGCGATGTCTTCGATAAAGCGGACCTCGCCCTTGGCCACCATCGGGCCGACTTCTTTTAGGAAGTCTGGGTAGCGGTCAAAGTGATTTGAGATGACAAAGCCATTGACCGAGAGGAATTTCACCAGAATATTCCGCCAGAGGCCCGGGCCCGTCAGCCCAACATCCGTCGCCCCGGCGCCAAGCCCGCCTGCGTTGTACCAGGAAATCATGCCGCAGACCGGGATGCGCCCATGTGGGTTCATCATCGGAAGAACCGCCTCCAGAACCTTGCCGCCAACATTTTCAAAATAGATGTCGATGCCTTTGGGGCAGGCTTCTTTGAGATCGGCGCGCAAGCCACGGGCATCGGCGTAGGCGCGGTGATCCAAGCAGGCGTCAAAGCCAAAGGTCTCGACCGCGAGCTTGCATTTGTCTGCGCCCCCGGCAATGCCGATCACGCGCAGCCCGGCCTGTTTGGCCAATTGGCCAACCATTGACCCGACGGGGCCGGTTGCTGCGGCAACCACCAGGGTTTCGCCGGCCTGCGGGCGCCCATAGGCGGACAAGCCATGCCATCCGGTAAACCCGGGCATGCCCAGAACGCCAAGCGCAGCCGTGATTGGTCCCATTTTTGGATCCAGCTTGCGCAGTTCTTTTGCGGGCAGGCAGCCATGGCTGGCCCAACCGAACATGCCAAAGGCAAAATCACCGACTTCGAAATGGGGGCTGTTTGAGGCAATGACCTCGCCGACGCCGCCCGCTTCCATACGGCCGCCAATTGGCACCGGAGCCGCATAGGATTTTGCATCATCCATACGGCCACGCATATAGGGGTCCAGCGACATATAATGCAGCTTTACAAGAACTTCGCCTTCGCCGGGCTGTGGAGGCGCGGCGCTTTCCAGCCGAAAGTTCTCAGCCACGGGTGCCCCATCTGGGCGGCTGGCCAATACAATTTGTTGCATCTTTTCGCTCATCTCTCTCTCCCGATTTTGCGCCCGCCAGCAACAGCGGTTGCCGAGGGATTTACTAAACTGTGCAGTTCAGTTTTGCCTTTGGCAACTATCGCATGATATGACCCTGCGGAAAACCAGAAGACCCGAGGCGCCGGGGGCTGTTTACCGGATACCGTATTCACCCTTGGCAAATGCGGATGTGCGGCGTATAGGCACGCATTGACCGACATCTCCCCGAGCTCAACAGGATCCAGCAGACATGATTGGCAGCGCAAACCTCAATGTGATGATCAAAGCCGCCCGCAAGGCTGGCCGTTCCCTGGTGAAGGATTTCCAGGAAGTGGAAAACCTGCAGGTCTCGCGCAAGGGCGCTGGTGACTTTGTCTCCAAGGCCGATATCGCTGCTGAGAAGATCCTGAAAGAAGAGCTGATGGGCGCCCGTCCCACCTATGGCTGGCTGGCCGAGGAAGGGGGCGAAACACCCGGCGAGGACCCAACCCGCCGCTGGATTGTTGACCCGCTGGATGGCACCACAAACTTTTTGCACGGTCTGCCGCATTGGGCGATTTCCATCGCATTGGAGCACAAGGGTACGATCATCTCGGGTGTGATCTATGACCCGGCCAAGGACGAGATGTTCTTTGCTGAAAAAGGCACCGGCGCCTGGATGAATGAGACCCGCATCCGTGTCTCCGCCCGTCACCGGATGATTGAATCGATCTTTGCCACCGGTCTGCCCTTTGCCGGGCGCGCCGATCTGCCTGAAACCCTGCAGGATCTGGCGCGTCTCTTGCCTGCCACCGCTGGTGTGCGCCGCTTTGGCTCGGCTGCGCTGGATATGGCCTATGTGGCGGCTGGTCGCTACGAGGGCTTCTGGGAGCGTCGACTGAATGCCTGGGACCTTGCGGCCGGCATCATTATCGTCAAAGAGGCCGGCGGACTGGCGGAAGCCATGGATCCGGAAAACAGCATCGTTGAGAGCGGCGAAGTGATCTGCGCCAACGAACCGATCTTTGAAAATTTTGCGAAGGTGGTTCGGGGCTAAACGCCCCCGACACTTGAGGACTGTAAACCGCGGCCCCTTGGGGTCGCGTTTTTGTTTCTGGCTTCTAAAAAACAGCTCCGTGCGGGGCCGCGAGCAGAGGCCCGCGCCCCCTATTGCTCTGGCGATAAGGGAGAGGTGTCTGAGGGATGGTTCACGCCATCATGCCATGGGATTTTACCATAGGTTTCAGGATGGCTGCGCGGATTGGCCCCTTTGATACATCCCAGGTTTACACCGCTTTCAGACGGGTCTGAACGCCGCTGGTGATGGGTGTAGATCCCGCAGGTCTTGCAAAAGTAATGCTTGGCCGTTTTGGTTCCCCAAGTGTAGAGGCTCAGGTTTTCCATTCCCTTAGTGACCCTGAGAGAACTGGTCAGGGCCGTCACTGCCGCAGCGCCGCGTCGGCGACAAAAGGAACAGTCACAGCGCGCCGCTGAGGCCAGCCCCTGGGGGAAGTCAGCCACCAGCTCGACAGCGCCACAATGGCAGCTTGCAGTGAGTTCGACCATTTTGCCGTCCTTCATTTGCCCCATGGGCCGGGTTTTGATCTGTCGGAATTCTTTTTCTTGCGGGGCAGGCGCGGAACACGGGTGACGCTATAGGTATATTGGGTTTTGGGATTTGGCGGCGTCCCTGCGGTTTGCCTCCAATACCTCGTCCCGCCACGCCGCAGCCAGAGGGGCAACACCAGCACCAGCCCCACGGCAAAGCCGCCGGCATGGGCCCAATAGGCGACACCGCCCTCATCGGGGTTGGAACCAAAGCCGCCAAAGATCTGCAACACCAGCCACAGTCCCAACATCAGCGAAGCGGGAACCGTGATGACGCGGAAAAAGATGATCAGGATCAGCAAGATATCGACGCGGGCTTTGGGAAACAGCAACAGATAGCCGCCCATGACGCCGGCAATCGCCCCAGAGGCGCCAATGGTTGGCACCTGCGAGGTCGGCGCCGCCAGCACATGGATCAGCCCCGCGCCAAGGCCACAGGCTATGTAAAAGGCGAGGAAGGGCAGATGCCCCATCTCATCCTCCAGATTGTCGCCAAAGATCCAGAGAAACAGCATATTGCCCCCCAGATGCATCAACCCGCCATGGATGAAGGTTGAGGTCAGCAGGGTCGAAGCGTTTTCGCCACCGACAATTTCGGCGGGGATGATGGCATAGGTCTGATAGAATTGCATCAGTGCGCGGGGGTCGTTGTTCAGCCCGGCATAGAGCACAAAGGCCAGGACATTGGCCGCAATCAGGACATAGACGACATAGGGCGTGCAGTTTGACGGGTTATGATCGCGCAGAGGAAACATGAGGCGACGCTGGGCCGATTTTGGCCCAACGTCAAGATCTTATGGCAGGTTTCTGACCTAGCCCTGACCGCCCAGCAGCGCGGCATTGCCGCCGGCGGCGGTGGTATCGACGCAGACATGGCGCTCGGCCAGGACGCGGGCGCGGTCGGGATGGCCGGGGATCAGCGGCAGGATCGGGCCTTGCCGTTTTGCCAGGGTTTGCTCGATCTCGCGGCCAGTGACCTCGTCGCCCCACCACAGCACGCCGGAAATGCCCTGGATGAACTCCAGCCGGTGCAGGTCAAACATGCCATGGGCCTCGATCGCGGTGCCGCCCAGGCCAATCACCTCTTTGGCCTGGGCTGCTGCGGCCTCTTGCCCTGGACCCATGCACAAAAGCGGCGGACGGGCAGAGGTGGTCAGCCGGTTCGACTCGCCAGTGGGGCCGGGTAGGGAGGTGGTCACGGGACGCCCCGGAACACCACTTTCGCCGGGCAGGTCGGCCACAGTATCGCCCCAGGTCTCAGCAGCCTGCTGGCGGTTCGGCGCGCAGAACCGTGCCAGATAGTTGGGACCACCCGCCTTGGGGCCGGTGCCAGACAGGCCTTCGCCACCAAAGGGCTGGCTGCCGACAATGGCACCAATCTGGTTGCGATTCACATAGATATTGCCCGCATGCACGGCATCGCAAACATGCTGCACCCGGTCATCAATCCGGGTGTGCAGCCCAAAGGTCAGCCCATAGCCGGTGGCATTGATGTCAGCAATAACGCTGTCCAGGTCCTGCGCTTTAAAACGGGCCACATGCAGGACTGGGCCAAAGATCTCCTGTTCCAGATCACCGATGCCTGAGACTTCGATCAGGGTGGGGGCCACAAAGGTTCCGCCCTGGGGAGTTTGCATCTCTTTTAGCACCCGGCCTTCGCTGCGGGCCAGGTCGATATGGGCCAGAATGCCCGCTCGCGCGCCCGCATCAATCACCGGGCCGCTGTCCACGTTCAGGTGCCAGGGATCGCCCAGGTTCAGCAGATCCATCGCGCCTTTGAGCATGGTCAGCACGCCATCGGCGACATCTTCCTGCAGGTAGAGGCAGCGCAGCGCCGAGCAGCGTTGGCCGGCGGATTGAAAGGCGCTCTCAATGATCGACTGCACCGCCTGTTCGGGCAGGGCGGTGCTGTCGACGATCATTGCGTTCAGACCACCAGTTTCCGCAATCAACGGCGCGCCGGGCTGCAGATTGTCCGCCATGGTGGTGCGGATGCGCAGCGCAGTGGCGGTGGAGCCGGTAAAGGCCACGCCATTCACACGGGCATCTCCGGTGAGGGCCGCGCCAATCTTGGAGCCGCGTCCGGGCAGCAGTTGCAGCGCCGCGCGCGGCACACCTGCTTCATGCATCAGCGAGATCGCCCGGTGGGCAATCAGGGGGGTTTGCTCTGCCGGTTTCGCCAGCACCGCATTGCCACAGGCGAGCGCCGCAGAAACCTGACCCGAGAAGATCGCCAGCGGGAAGTTCCATGGGGAAATACAGGTGAACAAGCCTGCGGGGGCGGCATCGGGGATGCGCGCCGCATAGTAACGCAGAAAGTCCACGGCCTCGCGCAGTTCAGCCACGGCGTCGGGGATGCTTTTGCCTGCTTCACGCGCCAAAATGGCAAAAAGCTCGCCAAAGTGTTCTTCATAGAGATCGGCGGCCCTGTTCAGCGTCGCGGCGCGTTCAGCCGCCGGAGCAGCCCAGGGTTGGGCTGAGGCCAGAGCCAGTTCTACATCTGCAGCGCTGGAGGCGGAGACCTGACCGATAGCGGTCAGATCCGAGGGGTTGATAACATCCTCTGGTGCTTCTGGTGCGGCCTCACCGGCAATCAGCGGTCCTGCCTGCCAGGCATGCTTGCGCCAGGGCGCACGGGCCGTTTCAATGCGGGCCAGTGTCGGGGCGTGGCCCAGATCAAACCCTTTGGAGTTGGGTCGCTCCGGCGCATAAAGCTCTGGTCCTGTGGGGATTTGATTGGCGCAGTTTGAGGCTTCAATGAAGGGATCTGCGGCAACAATTGTCGGCGAGACCTCCTCGTCGACGATCTGGTTCACAAAGGAGCTGTTGGCGCCGTTTTCCAGCAGGCGACGCACCAGATAGGCCAGCAAGTCACGGTGGGCGCCGACGGGGGCATAGATGCGGCAGCGGGTCTGGTTCTGCTCCAATACCATGGTGTGCAGGGTCTCGCCCATGCCATGCAGGCGCTGGAACTCGTAGCTTTCGGGGTCGTTTGCCATATGCAGGATGGCGCTGACCGTATGGGCGTTATGGGTGGCAAACTGCGGATAGATCCGGTCAGTCATCCCCAAAAGCTTGCGGGCGTTGGCGATATAGCTGACATCGGTCAGCGCCTTGTTGGTATAGACCGGGAAGCCATCGACGCCTTCGACCTGAGCCAGTTTGACCTCAGTGTCCCAATAGGCGCCCTTGACCAAACGCACCATGAACCGGCGGTCATATTTCTCGGCCATCTCGTAGAGCGCATCAATCGCCAGCCCGGTGCGCGGCCCATAGGCCTGCACCACCACGCCAAAGCCGTCCCAGCCCGCCAGCGCCGGGTCCGAGACAACCTCTTCAATCACTTCTAGTGACAGGGACAGGCGGTCGGCCTCTTCAGCATCAATGTTGAGCCCCATCTTGGCCGCCTTGGCCAAAAGCGCCAGCGCCTTGATACGGGGCACCAGTTCTTCCATGACCCGCTCTTCCTGCGCCAGCTCATACCGCGGGTGCAGCGCCGAGAGCTTGATCGAAATGCCGGGGTTTTTGCGGATGTCATCATGAGGGCAACCTGCAGCAATCGCCGAGATCGCCTTGGAATAGGCCAGATGGTAGCGTGAGGCATCGGCCTCGGTGCGGGCGGCTTCGCCAAGCATGTCATAGGAATAGGTAAAGCCCTTGGCCTCCATGCCGGCGGCGCGTTTCATGGCGGATTCAATGCTTTCGCCCAGCACAAACTGACGGCCCATTTCCTTCATGGCGCGGCCAACGGCCGTGCGGATCACCGGCTCGCCCAGACGTTTGATGGCGCCACGCAGGGCGCCCACGGGGCTACGTTCTTCGTCCAGAACCTTGCCGGTGAGCATCAGGGCCCAGGTCGAAGCATTGACCAGCGAGGAAGAGGACCGTCCAAGGTGCTTGCCCCAATCCGAAGGAGCGATCTTGTCTTCGATCAGCGCGTCGATGGTATCCGCATCCGGCACGCGTAGCAGCGCCTCGGCCAGGCACATCAGCGCCACGCCCTCATCGGTGGAGAGGCCGTATTCGGCCAGAAAGACCTCCATCAGACCGGGGTTGGAATGGCCGCGAATATCGCGCACCAGGTTTGCGGCCTTGGCGCTGATCTTGGCGCGATCTGCCTCGCTCAGCGCAGCAGTGCTACAGAGCTGAGCAAACATCTGCTGTTGGTCGACATAGGTCCCGGCATCAATCCGGTCGCGCAATTTGCTGTGCAGGGTCATTTGGTGGCTCCAGTTCGCTGCGGAGGGTGTTTTGTCAAGAATACTGACTTTTTAGCGGGACAATCGACCGAAGTTGTGAGAAGTTCGGTGTGAATTGTCGGAATTATCGTGGAATTGAAGTTCAAATGGGTTTTTCTGACCTTGATCGGTTTGATCGTGAGATTCTGAATGTCTTGGGCGAAGATGGCCGTATCTCTGTAGCGGATCTGGCGCGCCGCATCGGCCTGTCAAAATCCCCCACCCAGGCGCGACTGAAGCGGCTGGAAGCCGAAGGCATTATCATGGGGTATCGGGCCCTGATTGATCCAATTCGTTTGGGACTTGATCATGTCGCCTTTGTTGAGGTGCGGCTGGAAGACACGCGTGAAGCGGCACTGTCCAAGTTCAATGCTGCGGTGGCGCGTATTCCTGAAATCGAACAGGCCCATATGATGGCCTCACATTTTGACTATCTGCTCAAAGTGCGCACTCGGTCGATGTCGGATTACCGGCAGGTTTTGGGCGAAAAAATCTCGTCCCTGCCGCATGTCTCGGCGACCTCAACCTATGTTGCGATGCAGGCCGTCAAAGAAGACGCGGGCTTGGCACCCGTCTAAAGCGGCGGCAGGGCCGTGGCGGACTGGTCTCCTCCCGCGCGCGGAAAGTTGATTTGCCAGCGGGGCAGGGGATTTTGCAGCATGAGGCATGTCTATTGTTTCTGCTTCAATCCCTCCCCATTTCGGGGGCATCCGTCAGCCGCTCTTGGACCTGCTGCGGCGCAGTGTCTGCCTGATCTGCCTCGGCAGCCCGGTTCTGGTTCCCGAGTCGGCCCTTGCCCAAGAAGCCTGCCCACCCGCCGAGGACCATTCGGCGGCGCTGGAGCAGTTGATCACCCAGATACAGGGCGCCCCGGACCAAGGCGCGGCGCGTCTGTTGGCAAACGAGATGTGGCAGTTCTGGGCGGACGCACCGGATGAGAGGGCGCAGGCGATCCTGGACCGTGGGATGACCCGGCGTGCTGCCTTTGATTTCTTAGGCGCGCTAGAGGATTTTGATCAGCTCATCGCCTATTGCCCGGACTATTCCGAAGGCTACAATCAGCGCGCCTTTGTTCACTATCTGCGCCGCGACTTTGCCGCGGCTCTGGCTGACTTAGATCGCGCCCTGGCCAGATCGCCGCGTCATGTAGCGGCATTAAGCGGACGGGCGCTTGCCCTTTATGGGCTGTCGCGACTGGAGGAGGCGCGTGTCGCCCTGCAGTCCGCACTGGCGCTGAACCCCTGGCTGCCAGAGCGCAACCTTGCCAGTCCCGGCGGCCCGCTGTCGCCAAAGGCTCCGGCGAGGCAAGCCCCTGAAGGGGAAGATCTCTAGTATCACAATGTGGTGCGAAAATTTGGCTCCGGATCAGATTATTGATTGTGCCCTTGGTGCAGGGCCGCTAGAGAATTGGCACAGGCCGTCGCTGCAGCGAGGCGCGCCTCTGCGGGCGTGATGGAATGGTAGACATACCAGACTTAAAATCTGTTGGGCCTTGTGCCCGTGTGGGTTCGAGTCCCACCGCCCGCACCACTTACAATCGTTAAGTCTTTGTTTTTGGTCGATTTTTCCTAAGTGAGCTGCAGTAGCCCCCAGATGCCCCCCCCCCAGGCTAAGTGCTGCTGCAATCAGCTCTCTAGCCACGCGCATACTTCCGAAACCTTCACCACAGATACGCCATTCTTCTTATAGATCTGAAAACAGCTTTCGTTGGCGCGGCGATAAACCGTCGCACGACTCAGGCCCAAAAGTTCTTTGCCCTCTTTGATCCGAGCGTAGATTTTCAGTGAAGGCGACGATTGAAATACACCTGTGGTCATGTCGGGGCTCCGTTTATTGGATGTGATTGGGGTCGGTGCCTGGTGTTGAGCCTCCCCCAATGAAGTGGTCCGCCCCTATGATTAGGAAAGCGGAGGACCTGAGATGGCCATTAAGGGACCGAAGCCCGAAGAGATTGTCGTGAAGTTGCGGCAGGTTGAAGTTCTGATGGGGCAAGGTGGAATAGCCCCCTGAAAGTGGTCCACCAAGCT
>NZ_LIKT01000022.1 GCF_001294455.1 Phaeobacter sp. 11ANDIMAR09 | reverse complement strand
ATGACGCTGTCTCAAGGTTTTCCTGTCCACCATAGCCTTCGCAGCCCTAGTCATTTATTGGCTATGAGTCATGATCCTAGGATCAGAGCAATCCTCTCTTTATGTATTCTGCCCAAATAGGGCTTGTTTAGGGACGACAGCGGCAGCCTATCTTCCCCTGTCATGCGTCTGAAGCCCGTGACTACGTGGTTTTAAGTCCGTAATCCGCAAAGGCTTTTTTTACCTCAGTCATTTGCCCGGCATTCAGAACCTTTGGGGTTCCGATGCTCAGAGACGTAACGTAGCCCTTGGCCAGAGTTTCGAGTTCCACCATGCGCCACAACGCCCGCGCGAGCGTGTCGCCGGTCACCACAGCGCCATGGTTTGCCATGAGACAGCCGGACCGGTGCTTCAATGCATGAAGCACCTGATCTGAGAGCGCCTGACTGCCAAACAGCGCATAGTCGGCGACGGGAATATCATTCCCGCCAAAGGCCGCCACCATGTAGTGGCAGGCCGGAATTGGCTGGCGGTTCATGGCCAGCGCAGTGCAGTAAACGGGATGGGCGTGAACAACGGCCATCTCGCCAGGTTTGGCCAATAATATGTCCCGGTGAAATTGCCACTCGGAGGATGGTTTCATCTGACCAGGGCGGATTGGCGTGCCATCCAGCGGCATCAGGACCAGCATGTCCGCCTGCATCTTGTCGTAATCCAGACCCGAGGGCGTGATCAACATGCCCTCTGTGGTGCGCAAAGAGATATTGCCGGACACGCCCTGGTTTACACCTGCCGCCTGCATAGAAAGGCAGGCCTCAATGATTGCTTGCCGGGTCTCGGTTGTGTCGGAGTATTCTGAGGTCATCTGATCAGCCCTTTGTCGCAGAAGTCGCGGCAGATTTCTCAGGGAACAGCGCCGACAAGCCCGCCTCGGAGGCCTCACAAACGCCCCGCTCGGTGATGAGCCCGGTCACCAAGTGATTGGGGGTGACATCAAAGGCTGGGTTGGCGGTGGGTGTGCCCAGCGGTGTCACCTGCAGGGTCGCGATGCGTCCATCCTCGGTTCGCCCCTGCACATGGCTGATTTCCTCCGCGGCGCGGTCTTCGATCGGGATTTCCTTGAGGCCATTCAGCACGGTCCAATCGATTGTGGGCGAGGGCAGGGCGACATAAAAGGGGATTTCGTTGTCCCGCGCTGCCAGGGCTTTGAGATAGGTGCCGATCTTATTGCAAACATCGCCCTGGCGGGTGGTGCGATCTGTCCCGGTGATCACCATGTCGACCAGCCCATGCTGCATCAGATGGCCGCCGGCGTTGTCCGTGATATAGCTGTGGCTGATGCCATGGCTGCCCAACTCCCAGGCGGTGAGGGCGCCTTGATTGCGAGGGCGAGTCTCATCCACCCAGACATGCAGGGGAATACCCGCATCATGAGCATGATACATCGGGCTGGTGGCTGTGCCCCAGTCGACGGTGGCAATCCAGCCTGCATTACAGTGGGTTAACAGCCGTACAGGGTTGCCATCTGCTTTCTGGGCGGCGATTTCCTGGATCAATTCCAGCCCGTGCAGACCGATGCGTCGGTTGATGTCGACGTCTTCCTCGGCAATCTCATGCGCCAGGGTAAGCGCTGCCTGGCCGCGCTGGGACACAGGCAACCCCAGCAAGAGATCGCGGCAGCGGTTCAGGGCCCAGCGCAGATTGATGGCAGTGGGCCGAGTTTGGTTCAGCATGTCCCAGGTGCTTGACAGGTTGCCATCACTGGGGTCCTGCCGCATGGCCAGCGCCATCCCATAGGCTGCGGTGGCGCCAATCAACGGTGCTCCGCGTACATGCATATCTTTGATAGCATTGGCATAATCTGCCAGGCTGTCCAGCTGTTCGATGCGAAAGTCATGCGGTAGCCAGCGTTGGTCAATAATGTGCAGGGCATCGGCGTCAGCGTCCCACCAAAGGGAGCGATAGGGGGTGCCGTCAACTTTCATGAGAAATCTCCGCAAGGGCCGCGACCTGCAAAATTAGGGGGCGGGTCGAGTGAGGTTTTTTCTGCTAGCTTAGCCAGCTTTGATCATACCTATATGACAGATGTCATGCCAGGAAGGCGAGAGATGGTGAAAAAACCGAATAGCAGAGGCTGTGACGTCTCCTGACCTGCCGCAGAGATTGGCCCCATACTTGATCACACCACGGGCAGATATGTCCATCAATAGCGGTGCAGACCGGTTGCCTATTGGGCTGCCTGTCTTGCCCGCAAACCGCGTTCGTGGGCAGCCTGGAGGATCAATTGCCATTTGCGCGGGGTTGATCTGAATTCGGGCTCCACATCTAAACGGAGCGAAAGTTCTGTCGGTTCCTGCTGTTCAGGCATATGTCGCGCCGCCGCAGAGACGCATCTTTCCAGGGACCAGAAATCCTGAACCATCGGGTTGTTGGCGACCAGCTCGCTGAGTAGAATCAAGCTTCATTCCCCTTGTGGACACAAAAGCGACTCGCGCTTGGGTTGTTTTTGTTTTTCGCGGGAACTTAGGTTGTTTTTGAACTCCTGTCATTATTCCATTTGAGTATTCAAGATATTTCCCCTGATTTCTGCGGGAAAATTCGAAAAACCAACTTCAAACCATCGGGCAAGTCGAGAAGCCTCTTGCGCAACATTGCGACAATCTGACACAGTGCGGCGACTCTTTAGGGGGAGAGCGCAGGGGAAATTTGGCGGGCTTTTGTCACATGCGAGGAAAGTGCCGTCACATCCACTTAGCTTGAATTTGAAGCGCTTGACAGGCCGGGACCGCTGGGGACTAGCTTGGATAGTGCGATCAGATCACCTCTTTGTCATCGCCTTGGCCAATCGGCTGTCGGTGAAAAGGGTGCGTGTAGCCATCGTCGCTCCAACGTAGAGCGGCGTGATTTCATGAATAAAATATCGTGGGAGAGATCTAACATGAAACATACAAAACTTACCGTTGGCGCCATTGTTGCTGCGGCCTTCATGGCACCAGCTGTGCAGGCGCAGGAATACATCACAATCGGTACCGGCGGTGTGACGGGTGTGTATTACCCAACGGGTGGTGCGATCTGCCGTCTGGTGAACAAGAGCCGCAAAGAGCACGGTTTCAAATGCGCCGTCGAATCCACTGGTGGGTCGGTCTACAACATCAATACCATCCGCGAAGGCGAGCTGCAGTTTGGCGTTGCTCAGTCCGATTGGCAGCACCATGCCTACCATGGCACCTCCAAGTTTGAAGACAAGGGCGCCTATGAAGGCCTGCGCGCAGTCTTTTCTGTGCACCCTGAACCCTTTACGGTTGTAGCCCGTGCCGATGCAGGCATTGCCAGCTTTGACGACCTGAAAGGCAAGCGCGTCAACATCGGCAACCCTGGGTCCGGTCAGCGCGGCACCATGGAAGTTCTGATGGGCGCCAAGGGCTGGGGCATGGAAGATTTTGCTCTGGCAACCGAGCTGAAAGCCGCCGAACAGTCTGCAGCTCTGTGTGACAACCAGATCGATGCAATGATCTACACCGTTGGCCACCCATCGGGTTCGATCCAGGAAGCCACCACCGCCTGTGACTCCGTTTTGGTCACCGTTGATGGCGAAGCCGTCGACACCTTGGTTGCTGACAATGCCTTCTATCGCACCGCCACCATCCCCGGCGGCATGTATCGTGGTTCGGACGCAGACACCCAGACCTTTGGTGTGGGCGCGACCTTTGTGTCCTCGACCGATGTTCCCGAAGAGGCTGTCTATGCGGTTGTTAAATCGGTTTTTGAAAACTTCGACGCTTTCCGTAAGCTGCACCCAGCTTTTGCGAACCTGAAGCCCGAGGAAATGATCGCCGATGGTCTCTCGGCTCCGCTGCATGACGGCGCCGCCAAATACTACCGTGAACAAGGCTGGATCGAGTAATAGATCCAACGACATGAGAGAGGGGCGCGGTTTCGTGCCCCTTTCCATTTAAGAGGGGCTGCCCCCCAAAACCAAAAATGTCAGACAGGGTCCGTGACTGAGGACTTATTCCCCAAACGATGGCCTTGGTCTGTATGGGAGATTATCCATGACATCCGATGTTCAGGGAAATCGACCGCTTAGCGAAGATGAACTGCAGGATCTGGTTGCCTCCTCTGATGCGGGTGCGCGCAACCCGGTTGGAGCTGTGGGCCTATCCCTTGCCGTCATCGCTGTCAGCTGGTCTGTTTTCCAAGTCATTCTGGCCTCACCCTTGGCAAACTACCTGTTGCCCGGTGCGGTCAATAACAACTCGCGTCTGATCCATCTGGCCTTTGCGCTGATGCTTGGCTTTATGGCCTATCCCGCCATGGGGCGCGAAAGCCGGAACCTGATTTCCTTTGCGCTTGGCCATCTAGGAACCGTCCTCGGGCTGGGCGCTTTCACTGTGGCGGTCATGGTAACCCTGTCCCCTGAACTGTCGATGAATAGCGCCGTTCTGGTGGGCGCGCTCGTTGCGCTGGCCCTGGTCGCACCGACCTATCTGAATGGCAGTGGCATTGCCACCGGTATTGAACGGGTCGCCAGTGCCATTGGCATGTTTGCTGCCATTGCAACCCTGTCCTACAGCGCATTTGCGGTATTTGGCCAATATCTGTTGGGCGGCTGGAGCAGCCCCCTGCAGATGGTCGCTTTGCTGCTTGGCCTGGCGGTTGCTGCCTGGTTTGTGCTCTCCTATCTGAAGCAATCCTCGGAACCTGAGAGCGATTTTGTTCCGGTACAGGATTGGGCCTTGGCCGGGGCAGGTGTCTTTGTCGCCATCTATGGTTTCCTCAACTATCAAAAGATCGTCGACAGTGGCGGCCTGGCGGATGATATCGACAAGTTCTACGCGCTGGCTGGCCTGTTGATCCTGTTTGAAGCGGCGCGTCGCGCTCTTGGTCCGGCGATGGCAATCATCGCCACGATCTTCCTGGCCTATGTCTTCTTTGGGTCCTCTGACTGGGTGCCGGAAGTCATCCGCTGGAAAGGTGCCAGCCTGAAAAAAGCGATGAGCCATATGTGGATCACCTCCGAAGGGGTCTTTGGTATCGCTCTTGGGGTCTCAACAAAATTTGTCTTTCTTTTTGTGCTCTTCGGCGCTCTTCTTGATAAGGCAGGCGCTGGGAACTACTTCATCAAGATGGCCTTTGGTGCCCTGGGGCACCTGCGCGGTGGTCCGGCTAAGGCAGCTGTTGTTGGCTCCGCTGCAACGGGTCTTATCTCAGGCTCCTCGATTGCCAATGTTGTCACCACCGGCACCTTTACCATCCCGCTGATGAAACGTGTCGGGTTTTCTTCGGAACAGGCCGGCTCGGTAGAAGTTGCTTCCTCGGTCAATGGTCAGATTATGCCACCCGTCATGGGGGCTGCGGCTTTCTTGATGGTGGAATATGTGGGCATTTCCTACGTTGAGGTGATCACCCATGCCTTTCTGCCAGCGGCGATTTCATACATCGCTTTGGTCTATATCGTACATCTGGAGGCGGTGAAGCGGAACATGCCCACCCTGGGCAACCGCGAAGTCCATATGGCACGTACCATTCTCGGCATGGCCAGCTTCTTTGCAGTCTTTGCGGGGCTTTGCTATGGCAGCCAGTTCCCGGTGGAAGCGGCCTATAGATGGGTGCCGAGCTTTGCCGGAGTTCTGATGTTTGGCGTGGTCTTTGCCATCTATGTGGCGCTGGTCGCTCTGGCCGCAGGCATTCCGGATCTGGAACCTGATGATCCCAATGCAAAAGAAGTGGAACTGCCGGATATCTCCAAGATCTACAAGGCCGGCCTGCACTATCTGCTTCCCATTGTGGTGCTGGTCTATTTCCTGATGATCGAACAGAAATCCCCTGGGCTGTCGGCCTTCTGGGCCACGGCGCTGCTCTTTGTGATCCTGTTGACCCAGAAACCGATCAAGGCGTTTTTCCGCAATCAAAGCAACATGCTGTCGACCTTTGCTGATGGATGTCATGATCTGTGGAGCGGCTTGATTGATGGCTCGCGCAATATGATCGGGATCGCCCTGGCCACGGCCACTGCCGGGGTAATCGTCGGTACTGTGACGCTGACCGGTGTTGGTCAAGTCATGGCGGATCTGGTGGAAACCATGGCCTATGGGCTCACCTATCTGAGCGCAGTTGTCGTGCATGCTATTAGCCCGCTAACTGATCTGGTTGGCATCACCAGTTTCCAGGGCACCGTGGCGGAGCGCGCGGCAGATATGACCGGGACCATTTTGGTCTTTGTTCTGCTCTGCGTTGGTTTGTTGTCACTGGTTCTGGGCATGGGGCTGCCGACCACCGCTAACTATATCGTTGTCAGCTCGTTGATGGCGGGGGTTGTGGTCGAACTGGGCGCGCAGTCCGGTCTGATCGTGCCGCTGATCGCTGTGCATCTCTTTGTCTTCTACTTTGGGATCATGGCTGATGTGACGCCACCGGTAGGGCTTGCCAGCTTTGCCGCTGCCGCTGTATCGGGCGGTGACGCCATCCGAACCGGCTTTGTCGCCTTCTTTTATAGTTTGCGAACAGTGGCTTTGCCCTTTGTCTTTATCTTCAACACAGACCTGTTGTTGATAGATGTCACCTGGACCCAAGGCATATTGGTTGCCATATCAGCAACCATCGCCATCCTGGTCTTTACCGCTGGCACCATGGGCTATTTTGTCACCCGCAGCAGGCTCTATGAGAGCTTCCTTTTGGTCTTTGTCGCCTTTGCGCTGTTCCGGCCCGATTTCTTCATGAACCGGATCATGCCGCCCCACTCGCAAGTTGCCCCAACCGAACTGGTTCAGGTGCTTGGGACGGCAGAGGCAGGGCAGGAACTGCGCCTGACGATTGAAGGCCCGGACTTTGACACCGGTGAAATCGCCTCAACCACTCTGGTTGTTGAGGTTCTGGAGGGTTTGGATGGCGCTGCCATGGCAGAGAAAGCGGGGCTGGTTCTTTTGCCAGAGGCGGATCAGATGAACCTGGATGCACCAGGCTTTGGAACGCCTGCGGAACAGGATCTGGGCAGCTTTGACTTTTACGGGGATAGCCCTGTTTTTGTGAAAGAAATCCTAGCCCCAGCGGACCAGATGCCTAAGGAGTTGGTGTTCATTCCAGCGCTTTTGTTGCTGGGTCTGATCGCTATGATGCAACGCGGCCGTGCCCGCAGAGAGGAAGTCACAGCATGATAAAATCTGTACTTTGTGCGGTTGAGCTGAGCGACAAGGAAACCGACCGATTGGTTCTTGAACAGGCGGCGAAACTGGCCGATCTGGACGGGGCTCAACTGGATGTGGTCAATGTCCTGCCTGATTTTGGCGAGAGCTGGGTTTCGGGGTTCTTTGAAAGCCATCACCATGAGAAGGCGGTGGAGGACACCACCGCTCGGCTCAAATCGGTTTGCGCTGAAATTCTCGGCGAGGACCAAAATGCAAAGGTCCGCCATGTGGTGGCGACCGGCACAGCCTATCAAGAGATCCTGAAGGTGGCCGAGGCCGCTGGCAGCGACCTCATTGTGATCGGCGCGCATAAGCCGGATCTCAAGGACTATCTGCTCGGGCCCAACGCGGCCCGGGTTACCCGGCATTCAGAATGTTCGGTCTTTGTAGTTCGCGGTCCTAAGGGCGCGTGATAATCAAAGGGGCGCTCACGGGCGCCCCTTTTGCCATTTTCCTACTGGTATCCAGTCATCTCTAAATAGCCTGTGCCATTGTGGCTGCCGGAAACCGTGACCGGACCTTCCCAATAGGCAAAGGCAACATCCATCCAGCTTTGTCGGTTAAGAGCCTCTACTGTAACGGAAACACCGCGTTCTGGCAGTTTCACCCGCCATCGAACCGGAACCTGACGCTGAGCAACTTCCTCCCATTCCAGCGGCGCTGCCTCAAAGGCGCCTGGCGCCAAGGGCTCCACTGCGCCAGAGGCAGAAATCCAGGTGCCAGAGCGGAAATCTTCGATCCCGTTTTTGCCTCGCAACACAAAACCCATGAGCTTGTCGCCGCTGTCAAAGCGGAGCGAAAACCAGTCCCAACCGCTCTGATTTTCAGACAGGGGCTGGCTTGACCATTCCCGGTCCAGCCAGCCGTTACCTCGAACTGACACGGGGCCAGAGGGCAGGGTGAGTGTCCCTTCCATCCGGTAATTGGGTTGCGAGTAGTAATAGCTGGCCTGGCCCTCGGGGGATTTTATTGAATAGCCGCGATCCCCTTGAAAAACCAGGGGGCCCTCGGCCTGAGCCTTGAGAGCATAGGAGAAATCACCCCCGGTTGCTGCCAGATCCAATTGAGACAGATCCTCGGCTCCCGTCATTTTCCAGTCATCAATCCAGGCCTCAAATGGGGCGAGGGTGACGCCCGCCTGCCCAATGCCGCCACGGGCAAGGCGCTCTGCCGAGAAATGCGCAGAGGCGCTGGTGAGGCCCGCATGACCCATCCAGATCTGGGGGCTTTGCCAGCCCTCGGCTTCGCCGGGGGCAAGAGCGCTGCGGAACAGGGTCCATTGAACCCCGTATTCCTCCCCCATTTCGTCTTTAAGATTAGCGGTCAAATACCACCATTCAATGCGAAAATTTGGATGGGCGCCGTGATCTGCGGGGAACTGGAAACGGTAATTTGGCTCCGGGATGGCAAAGCCATCGGCTTGGGTTCCCAAGCCAGCAAACCCCTGGGCAAAGCAAGAGCTGGGGACAAGGAGGCTCAGACACAAAAGGAACCGGTTAACGCTCACTGGAAAACACCTTTAGTAACTCACTGGGGTGTAGGTGGAACAAGCGCCAGGCCGGCAGCAGCGCCGCCAGCAAAGCCGCCAGCAAGGAGAGAAGGACCAGCCAGAGCCAATCTAGCGGGAACAGATAGAGGGGAAGACGCCAGCCAAAGGCTTCGGTATTGATCACGACCAATAGTGTCCAGGACAGGAACAGTCCCAGTGGCAGGGCCAGCAGCGCGGTCAGACCCGCCATCAGGAGACTGCGCAGAATGTCGATCAAGGCAAGGGTCTTGCGGCTGACCCCCATGGCCCATACCGGCCCCAACTGAGGCAGACGCTGGCTCCAGAGTGTGACCAGGCTGATGAACATGGCAAAACTGGCAACCCCAAGCGTGAGCAGTTTCAGACTGTCCGTGACGCGGAAGGTCTGGTTGAAAATACGGCGGGAGGCGGCTTTGATCTTTTCTTGTTCAGTGATGTTTTCTCTTTCCAGATCAAATTCTTCCTGGATTTCTTTGATGAGTGCAGGAGTTTCGCTAGCGTCCAGACGCAGCCCGAACCGCTGGTTGGTGGCATCTGGCGCGTTGCGCAACAGTGCAGCCATCGAGACAATCGCCTGTCCATGCGGGTTGCCATAATCCGCATAGATGCCGAGGATTTTGTTCGGCCAACCTGGAGGCAGTGCAATAGTGTCACCGGCTTCGAGCCCTTGACGGCGCGCCAATTGCTCGCTGATCAAAATCCCCTGGCCATCCGACAATCGATCCCAGGCCCTGGGGAGGGCATCAAGCATCGGCCAGTTGTCCCGGTAAGTGGCGTCATCTCGCACCCCGTAGATGGTGATCTGGCCGGATCTTTGTTGCAGCACATCAAATCGGATTGGCAAAACGCGGATGCCTTTTTCCTCCAACCATTGCTGCAGCTGGGTTCCCTGCGCATCATCCCGCGCTGTCACATAGAGCTCTGACGACAGCCGTTGATCGAGCCAACCATCAAAGGTCAACCTGAAGCTGGAAACCATTGTTCCTACACCTATATTTGTCGCCAAGGCCAGCATCAATGCCATGAGCGAAAGCGACAAGCCCGGCAGTTGGGCCCGTGCATCGGACCACAGCCATTGTGCCAACGGGCTGGATGCCTTTCTCTGACCGGCCAGGAGGAGGTGCCAAAGACACAGGGGAAGCAACAGCGCTGCCGACAACATGACGCTGCCCAAAAGAACAAAGCCACCAGCCAACCCAGAGAGAGCAAGGTAGGCAAGGCACCCTGTCACAAAAATGAAAGCGGCGACCTGCGCCCAGGTGGCAAAGTTTTTTAGAATACGCTGGCCTCTGGCCTGAGTTGAGGCGGCCTGGAGAATGGGGAGCTTCCAAAGGGAGTAAAACGCAAAAGCGCTGGCAATGCTCGCGCCTAGCAGGGTCATGGCAAATCCTGACAGGATCCATGAAGAACGGAGCGCCAGCCCATTGTCTATTTCCACACCATAAAGCCCCGACAGGGTCACGGCCACGCCTGGCAGTAGGGCTGCTGCGATAAAGTATCCTAATATCAGTCCAATAGCGGCAGCAGCAAAGGCAAGCGCCGCCGTCTCGATCAGCAGCAATAGGATGAGGTGTCGAATAGGGACCCCCAAACAGCGCAGGGTCCGGAACAGCCCGCGCCGCTGCTCCATGGCCAGGCCGATGGTGCCCTGCACGATAAACAAGCCAACCACAAAGGACAAAAACCCAAAGGCCGTCAGGTTCAGATGAAAGCTCTGGGTCAGGGTCCCCGGAGCGATCCGACTGCTGTTTCCGGGCGTGAATGTGATATGGGAGGGCAGCGCGGCAAGCGCCCGAGCGGATGGCGCGTTTGGCGCCAGGTAGATCAGCCGAGTCAGCCTGTGAGGCTCCGCCAAAAGGCGGCTGACGGTCGCGATGTCACCGATCGCAAGCCCGGGGGGCACATCTGTGGAAGCGTGGATTTCGACTTCTGTCCGCTCCGACAGAGGAGCGGCACTTTGCGGATGCAGGATCAAACCGCCTGGCGCCCGTAGCAGTGAGATCAGAAAGGCACCTTGATCTGACTCTGAGCTTTGAGGGCTGGTGCTGGTGCTGGTGCTGGTGATTGGGGGTGCCGAGAGCAGGTCGATCCCAATGATATCAATGTTGTGGCCACCCAATCTGATGCGCCCTTCAAGAACCGGAGAGAGCGGCCAGCCGCTGCGTTTAAGCCCTACATAATCGGTGACCGTAAGGTTGTCCTGCGGAGCGGTCAGGGCGTCTTGGTCAAAGCGTTGCAGGTAGCCTTCGGCCTCAGCATAGCTGGCCTTGGCCTGGGTGTTGATCGCCTGGACGGCCATCCAAAGCGCCGTGGCCAGGGCCAAACCGATAACGAGAGCAGCCAATTGAAAGCGATGCTGACGCCAATGTGACAGCAGGGTAAAAAGCGCAGGCCCGATCACGTCAATCCGCCATTGCTAAGGTGCAAGCGCCGATTGAGAGAGGCGGCAATTGTCGGGGAATGGGTGACGAGAAACAGCGCAGTCTGGCTTTCCTGAACCAGTTCCAACATCAAGCCCAGGACTGCGTCACCGGTGGCTTCATCTAGGTTGCCGGTTGGTTCATCCGCCAAAAGAAGCTTGGGCCGCATGGCAAGGGAGCGCGCGATGGCCACCCGTTGCTGTTGCCCGCCTGACAGCTGTTCGGGATACCGAGACAAAAGTGGTTCCAGTCCCAGCCGTTGCGCCAATTGGGCTTCCCAGGCGGGGTCATGGCGGTTTGCAAGTTTTGCATGCAGCGAGATATTGGCGGAAACGTCAAGTGAAGGAATGATGTTAAACTGCTGAAAAATAACGGATACACTGCTGCGACGCAGCAGGGCGCGCGCAGGTTCATCCAGAGAGCTGAGTGAGGTTCCATCGACTTCAATCTCTCCACTGTCGAATCCGTCCAGCGCCCCAACAAGATGGAGGAGTGTACTTTTTCCCGAGCCACTCTCACCGGTGAGCGCCAGGGATTGACCCGCCTGTAACTGTAGCGAAACGCGATCCAGAATTGGTCTGTCCAGACCGCTTTGGGGAATTGTCTTGGTGACATCGGTTACGGATAAAACCATTGGTGCGTCAGGGTCCCAGTCGATCGTCGGCAGCAGGTGAGCAAGGGCGGGGTGTGCGCTTTTTCTTAGTCAATACCCCTGGGCGCGGACTGTCCAGCACCGAGCTGTCATGTCAGCGTATTTTGTCCTATTGTAGTGAAAATTTCGAACGGGCATTGAAAGTCTTCTGAAATGGAAATTGGCGTCTTCTCAAATATTTGGGTCAAGTCTCTCTGGCAGGCGGTTGCGCAGTTCAACAAAAAGAATGGCTGGGTGATGAGCAGTCATATCGCGATGTCGCTGATGCTGGCTCTGTTTCCTTTTGTATTGTTTACGGTTGCTCTCGCGGGCACTCTGGCCAGTGTTTTTTCTCAAAGGGTTGAGCTGGACAAATTGGTGGATCTGGTTTTTGGCGGGTGGCCCGAGCCCGTCGCAACGCCGATCCTTGCCGAGTTGAACGCGGTACTCGCGACCTCGAGCACGGGATTAATAACCGTCGGCGGCGTCTTTGCGCTCTATTTTGCCTCCAATGGCGTCAATGCGGTTCGGCTGGCCATGGTGCAGGCCTATCACGATGAGGATCTGCGTCCTTTTTGGCTGTCGCGTCTGCTTTGCCTGGGGTTTGTCATTCTGGGCGGCGGCGGGATCCTCTTTGCCGCCCTGTTCGAGGTGATATTGCCGCTCTATCTAGCCTATTTTGCTGAATTCTTCCCCGATGTGGATCTTTCCGGATATGTGACCTCAGGCCTGCATGGGCTGGTGGCAACGCTGTTGCCCCTGGTGGCCGTGCTTCTATGCCATCTCCTGTTGCCTGGGCACATTCACCGTCTATCTCATATCCTGCCGGGCACGTTCCTTACGGTGGCCCTGTGGTGGGGCGCTGGGATTGGCTTTGCCTTTTATGTGGGGTCAATTGCACAATATTCTGCGACCTATGCCGGGCTTGCCGGCGCCATGGCAGCGATGATTTTTCTGTATGTGAATGCGGCGATTTTGATCCTGGGCGCTGAATTCAATAGCGCGCTGATTGATCTGCGCAAAGAGGCATAGCCGCCACTTCAGACGGGCTCTTCCGGCAGGGCAAGATACAGAAGTGCAAAAATGGCACATGTTTCCGGATTGGAAACAATGGGGCAGACTTGCCACATTTTGGCCCCGGTCCGATCTTACCCAGTTCTTATCCTGACATCACAGGGTAGACGAACAGGAAGACAAAGATGACACGTGTTGACTTCGAGCCGCGGCTTGCAGAATTGGCGAAACAGGTTCTGGTTAAGGCGAGGGTCTCCAAGCAGATCTCACAAAAACTGAGGGTGTCCTTGCAAAGCGAAGGCGAGGGCGAAGAGGTTCTAAAGCTGCGTGAACTCGCCTCTCGCTCTCTGATGGGGCAACACTGAGGAACGCTTTAGACTTCGCCCTTATATCCCAGTGCCACCACGAATTTTTCCGAGCTGTCCGATCGAGATGACGGTGGTTTGACGTTGGCCACCTTAGTAAATTTGTTTTTCAGCAGTTTTTGCAACTCACCCTCGGCACCGCCAGCCAGAACCTTGGCGACAAAAGTGCCGCCTTCTTCCAGCACATCAAAGGCAAAATAGGCCGCAGCCTCACATAGGGCGATAATCTTGAGGTGGTCGGTTTGTTTGTGACCAGAGCTGGAGGCCGCCATATCGGACATCACAACATCCGCTTTGCCCCCAAGCCATTCCTTCACTTGATCATCGGCCCCTTCGTCCATGAAATCCAGCTGGTGGAATTCGGCGCCGGCCATAGGCTCCATTTCCTGAAGATCAACACCGATGATGCGTCCCTGGGCCTTACCGCGTTTTTCGCCCATCACATTGATGCGTTTCACCGCAACCTGCGCCCATCCACCGGGGGCACAGCCCAGGTCAACCACCCGCGCACCGGGCAACAGGAAGCGATACTTATCGTCTACTTCCATGATCTTATAGGCCGCGCGGCCTCGATACCCTTCGGCTTGGGCGCGTTTGACATAGGGGTCATTTAGCTGACGTTGCAACCAGCGGGTCGAGCTCAATCGGCGTCCGCGCGCGGATTTCACTTTGACCTTCAGGTCTCGTTGACCGCGACCAGAGGTGTTCTTGCCAGTGGGGGTCTTTCCAGTAGGCGTTTTTGCCATCATCTTCACCGTTTTCGCCGCGGCCTTCAAAAGCGAAGGGCTGGGCGTGAATTACATTTACGCGCCTCAGAAGGGCCCGTCTTCCAAAACACCATCCGCGCTCATCTGCGCATAGAGCAGGCCTTCGCGCAGACCGCGATCCGCAACAGACAACCGATCCGTGGGCCAGCAACGCAAGAGCGCCTGCAGGATGGCGGACCCGGACATGATTAGGGCCTGGCGATCTTCGCCGATCCGGGGATCGCGTCGTCGTCCCAATGGCCCCAGCTCCAGATAGCCCCGAATGACCTTGTCGATCTGGTCACTGGTCATCCGCAGCCCGTCCACCTTGGTGCGGTCATAGCGCTTTAACCCAAGATGCGAGGCAGCAACAGTGGTCACCGTACCTGAGGTGCCAACGATCTGAAAGCCTTCGCGGGCCTGCTCATCCTTGTAGGGAGCAAAATCTGCCAGATGTTCCTCAAAGAACCAGCTCATCAAGGCAAAACGTGCCGAGTCATCTTCCACATCGTTGAACTGGTCCCGCAGAGTGGCCACCCCCAGCGGCACCGAGATCCAATCCACCACCTTGGCCGAAGGAAAGGGGCTGTCGGTGGTGTGAAAACCGGCATGCAACCGCATGATGGCGGCGGGCCGGTCCCGTTTGGGAACAGAGGACAGATCAATCCAGACCAGTTCCGTCGAGCCACCTCCGATATCCACCACCAGGAGCTGCTCGGTTTTTGTGGATACCAAAGGCGCGCAGGAGATCACCGCCAGGCGCGCTTCCTCTTCGGGTTGGATAATTTCCAGCAGCAGCCCGGTTTCGCGTTTGACCTGACGGATGAAATCGCGCGCGTTTTTGGCCCGCCGACAGGCCTCGGTGGTGACCAGGCGCATACGTTTGACGCGGTTGCGTTTGAGCTTTTGCTGACAGATCCGCAATGCCTGAATGGTGCGCGACATGGACGAACGGGACAAGCGGCCGGTTCGTTCAAGCCCTGTGCCCAATTGCACAGACTTGGAAAAGCTGTCCACCACATGAAAGCCGCTGCCCTTTGGTTGAGCAATCAGCATGCGGCAACTGTTAGTGCCAAGATCCAGCGCCGCATAAAGAGCGTCGGGATCCGGACGGGCTGGTGCAGGGGTTTCAACCGCTTTGGGAAACGCGCCTGCACCTTTGGAACGCCTGGGCGCCATGATTCACGCCCTCCGATTATCGTGTTACCCCTAGACTATGGAGCAACTTCCCGCTGCGCAAGGGCATCTGAGCGCTATTCCCGGTACTGCCCCAAGGCAAGTCTGGGAAATGGGGGCGGTGGCTTGCGACAAACTCATAAGTTTGATGAATATTTTGACAAGGGCCAGCTGTGGCCAGACCCGGGGTGGCTTTGTATTCAGGAGAAAGGAAAAACGTCGCTCAAAACCCAAGTGGTGTCGAAATCCGGCGTACTCCGTCAAACGGGACGCTCTAGAAACAAAAATTATCAGACGTCTCAGGAGGACAGGCTATGGTGGATGTTACAATCGTTTACTGGCGCGATATCCCCGCGCAGGTCATCGTGGGCAAAGGTCGTCGCGGCTCAAAGCGTCAATTAGAGGAACGGTTTGAACAGGCCATCGACCGGGCAGCCATGAAGGTCAATGCCAAGGACAGTGATGCCTACCTGGCAGAATGGCGCAAAGCCGCGCCCTATGCTCTGGAAGGCGATGCTGGCGAGGTTGCCGAGGCCGAGGCCAAACGTCTGGAAGCGGAGTACGATCAGGAACGCCTCAAAGCACTGATCGCAAATGACGGATGGGCGTGAGCCTGACACCACTATGGGAGGCCGTGATGGCTTTGTTGAACTTTAAAAAACGCGACTCTGGCGCGGATCAGCCCGTCACTCCTGAAATGGAGGCCTTTCTGAAGGGCTATTCCATCGAAGTGATGCCGCGTACCGCGGCCAAAGTCGATGACTTCCGCGCGCTGCTGCCCGCTGGTACCCGCGTTTATATCGCCCATATCGATGGCACCCCGATCGAAGACATGGTTTCGACCGCCAAACGCATTGCCGATGAAGGCTTTGATGTCATGCCGCATTTCCCAGCGCGCATTATCAAGGACGAGGCCACATTGGGCGATTGGATTGCCCGCTACCAGGGCGAAGCCGGCGTCAAACAAGCGCTGTTGCTGGCCGGTGGCGTTGCCGAGCCCAAAGGCGATTTCCACTCCTCGATGCAGCTGTTGGAAACCGGCCTGTTCGACAAGGCAGGATTTACCAACCTAAACGTTGCGGGCCATCCAGAGCCTAACCTCGACATCGATCCAACTGGCGGCCGCGCGAACACCTATGCCGCGCTGGACTGGAAACAGGAATTCTCCAAGCGCACTGATGCCGAAATGGCTCTGGCCACCCAGTTCTGCTTTGAAGCGCAGCCCGTTATTGACTGGGTCAACGAGCTGAGCGAACGCGGCATGAACCTGCCTGTCCACATCGGCATCGCAGGTCCGGCGAAGCTGCAGACCATGATCAAATTTGCCATTGCCTGTGGTGTTGGTCCCTCCCTGAAAGTGCTGCAAAAGCGCGCCAAGGATGTGACCAAACTGCTGTTGCCACATGAACCCGGCGAAGTTCTGGCGGATCTGGCGGCGCACAAGGCGGCAAACCCGGACTTTAACATCACCAAGGTGCATTTCTTCCCGCTGGGTGGCATCAAGACCAACGCCACCTGGGCCATCAACAACGGCGGCGCATCCGCGCAGCCCGTCAACCCGCAAGGATAAACAATGACCCGTACGGTTATAGAATCTAAAACAAAAACCGCTGTTATGGGCTTTGATGAGCCATTCTGTGTTATTGGCGAACGGATCAATCCCACCGGCCGTAAAAAACTCGCAGCGGAGCTGGAAGCCGGTGATTTTTCCACCGTTGAAAAAGACGCGGTGGCCCAGGTTCTGGCGGGCGCAACTGTGCTCGATATCAACGCCGGTGTTGTCTACAACTCCAACCCCAACCCCAACGAGACCGAGCCGCCCTTGATGCGGAAGATTGTTGAGCTGGTTCAGGGGCTTGTTGATGTGCCTTTGTGCATCGATTCCTCTGTGCCTGGCGCGCTTGAGGCCGGTCTGGAAGTCTGCGAAGGCCGTCCGCTGCTGAACTCTGTTACTGGCGAAGAAGAGCGCCTGGAAGAGATCCTGCCGCTGGTCAAAAAATACAACGTGCCGGTTGTTGCGATCTCCAACGACGACACCGGGATTTCCGAAGATCCCGATGTGCGTTTTGAAGTGGCGAAAAAGATCGTCCAGCGCGCGGCTGACTTTGGCATTCCAGCGCATGACATCGTGGTTGACCCGCTGGTGATGCCCGTAGGTGCCATGGGAACAGCTGGCCTGCAGGTCTTTGCTCTGGTGCGCCGTCTGCGTGAAGAGCTGGGCGTAAACACCACCTGTGGCGCGTCAAACATCTCTTTTGGCCTACCCAACCGCCACGGCATCAACAATGCCTTCCTGCCGATGGCCATGGGCGCCGGCATGACCTCTGCGATCATGAACCCGGTTGGTCTGCCCGTGACACAAAAGGCGCTGGCCGCCAAGAAGGAAGAGGTTGCGGCCTCTGGCATCATTCTGCCCGAAGGCATGGATGACGAAACCTTTGTCACCATGTTTGGCCTTGGCTCGATGAAACCGCGGGCGGGCAAGGAAATGGAAGCCATCCGTGCTGCCAACTTCCTCACCAACAATGATCCGCACGGTGGCGAATGGATCAAATTCAACAAAGCCCCCGCCAAAGAAGGCGAAGAGGGACGGGGCCGGGGTGGTCGCGGCGGACGTCGCCGTCGGGGTTAAAGGCACCTGCAGCCAACTTGTTTTAGGAAAGGCCGGGGAAACCCGGCCTTTTTTGTGGCGCGGGGGATCCTGAAGCTAACGGAGCAGCCGCAGCAAAGCTGGCCTAGAGGGGGGGGGCGGGGCGGGGCGCAGAGCAAGGGTTTAAGAACAGGGTTTGTTTTACCAACTTCCTGTCTAAAAACGCCCTCACGCCTGGTCCTATCTGAAACAAGGCTGGCGGAACCATATCCGTTGGGGGCGAGGATGGCGAAGAGGTCGAACAGCCCGACCAAGATCTGCGCGCGCCCATTCACGCCCGTTGGCTTGACCGGGTCGACTGTGTCCGGCGGCTGTTCATCGAAAAAACGGTCATGGCGCATCGTTAGAAATTCCACCTAGCGTGAAAGCATTGGTGCACTGCAGGGAAGAAACAGCTTTTGCGGTCCCCCCTTTAAATTCAATTTAGCCACTCTGGGTGCCATCCCCTTTCCTTACTTGTGAAAACCACTCCTTCCAAAGTGTTGAACGGTGCTCGTCGCGCGCTTCATATTGGGCAATTGCATCCGTCAGACTCCGATCTTGCAGGCCGTCCTGATCCTCTCCTAGGTCGGTCATGCGCAGGGTAAACCATGCTGTCATGCCGCCGGGCGGCAGGCTGGAAAAGCGGGGGAAAACGGGGTCACTCCCATTTCCCAGCCATGTTGCAGGCAGGGCCGGATCCAGGACCAAGCTGCGCGCCAGCCCGACGGCATCCACATCGCCAGAATTTATCGCTGCTGCTGCTTCCTCCAGGTGTTTAAACCCGCCCGTGACCATCAGAGGGGTTGAGGTCACTGCGCGGGCGGAGTGGGCAAAATCGAGGAAATACGGGCCCTTGCTCGCGCGTTCTGAGCTAGATGGCGCGCCGGGGAAATAGGTTCCGCCGCTGATGTCGAGTAGATCCACGCCTTTGCCGTCGAGCCCTGCAACCACCTGTAGTGCCTCTGTCTCGGTTAGCCCTCCGTCGAGTTGGTCGCTTGCATTGAGTTTAACCGAAACTACAAATCCGGCGGGGACAGCGGCGCGTACGGCCTCAACTGTTTCAACCAGCAGGCGCATCCGCGCCTGGATCGAGCCGCCATAGATATCGGTGCGACGGTTAAAGAGGGGGGAAAGGAACTGGCTCAGTAAGAACCCATGCGCCGCATGGATCTGGACGCCCCCGAACCCCAATTCTGCCGCGCGTCGGGCGGTATCGGCAAAGCCCTGGGGAACAGCGCATATCTCGGCAGGCGTCATGGCCTCGCTTTGAAAATCCGGGAAGTCTATGCGGCTTGGCCCCTTTGGCTGGCTGATCGGGAGGTGGGACAGGGCGCCGGCATGACCTAGCTGCAGCCAGAGGTGGGCGCCGCCGCAGGATCCGCGCCGTGCGAGCTCTCGGAAGGCTGGAAAATCTGCACCCGCGTCTAGTACCAGGTTCCCCGGTTTTTCAGGATAAAACGGATCGCCCTGCACCTCCCCCACGATTGACGCCGCCAGCCCCCCTTGGGCCCAACGTTCATAGAGGCGGATCTGTGTCGGGGTCGGGTTGCCTGTACCATCCGCCAGTGAATCTGACATGGCCGATTTGATGATCCGGTTCTTCAACACCTGGCCGTTGGGCAGTGTCATGGGTGAAAAAAGTTTGGCATTTGTGGCGCGGTGCAAGGCAGTTCTCCTTGGGGAATTGATCTATATCTGAGATACTTTGGATTAACTGATTTGAAAATACTGTGTTTGGGATCAGGATTTAATAGTATTGGGATCAGATGTCGCAAAGATCAGAATTAGAAATCCTCCTGGCCGTGGTTGATCACGGCAGTTTCTCGGCTGCTGGCAGGGTCTTGGGATACACGCCATCTGCAGTTGGCAAGCGGGTGTTTCAGTTGGAGGAGCGGCTGCGCGTGTCGCTATTGGTTCGGTCGACCCGGCGCATGGCTTTGACCGAGGCCGGGCAGCGATATGTGGAGGGGGCTCGGGAGTTATTGTCCCGCCTGAACGCATTGGAAGAAGGCATTGCTGAGGATGCGGGTACCCTGCGTGGCACGATCAGACTGACCAGCTCGGCAGCGCTTGGTCGGCTCCATGTCGTGCCCTTGGTTCTGGCCTTCATGGAACGACACCCAGAGGTCGAGATCGACTTGCTGCTGACGGACAAGGTCATCGATCTGGTTGGAAAGGGCTTTGATCTGGGGGTCCGCAGTGGAGTTTTGCCCGACTCCAGCCTTGTGGCGCGCAAATTGATGGGCAACAGACGCCTGCTCTGCGCTGCGCCAGCTTATCTCAACCAACGGGGGGCTCCTCAACAGCCTGAAGACCTCAGCTCACACAGATGCTTGCGGCTGGGGCAGGAAAGGCAGCTCTCTGACTGGGGAGTGAGGCCGGGACTGGGCAGCCGCCCGACCCGGCTTGGGGCTGGTTTTTCTTGCAACAGTCTTGATGCGCTGCATGCCGCCTGTCGTGCCGGGCAGGGTATTGCCTGGTTGCCCGAGTTTCTCGTCGCAGATGACCTGAATAAGGAGACGCTGACGCCGGTGCTCACGGGGCATCTTGAGGCAGAGGCCGGGGGCGAGATTGTTGCGCTCCGACCAGAGGCCGCCCTAGTGCCGCGTCGGCTGCGGATTTTGATAGATTTTCTGGCGGAGGGCTTCAATGAGATTGAAGCGAAAGCCCTGGTCTGTTGCTCCAACGGGCATTATCCGCAAAAGGGCCCATAGGGGATGGGGGCAGCAAGCAAAAGCGGTCCTGGACGGCGGGCGGTTGCCAAGACCTAGGGCCGTGGTCCGTTGAGCATCAAAGATCCAAAACGATTGCTACTGCAAGTGAATGGCGGAGAGACAGGGATTCGAACCCTGGGTCCCCGTGAAGGGACAACGGTTTTCGAGACCGCCCCGTTCGACCACTCCGGCACCTCTCCGCGGGGGTCTGGTGGAGGAGCGTTTAAGGGGGAACGCTCCGCAGCGCAAGAGGGTTTTTGAACTTCTTTTGAGAAAGGCATTTTTTCATTGTTTGGCCGTAATTTTCGCCTAGATTTTGGGTATGAGACACATATCACTTCACATGTTCCATCTGGCTCGCTTTGTCTTTTCTTGCGCCTGTCTGGCATTATTGTCGGCTGGCTCAGCCCAGGCCGCTGAACGTGGCAAAGTCCAGGCTTTTCTTGAGGTCACAGGGTTTGACGTGGCCCTGGATAGTATCGCGCTCTCTGCCAGTGATGCGCCAAATATGTTGGGGCTTTCGGCCGGAGATTTTGGCTCGGAGTGGACGCGGCTGTCGCAATCGGTGTTTGATCGCACCAAAATGCGCGAACTGGCGCTGGATATCCTGACTGAAACGCTGGAAGAGGACGCTCTGAGCCACGCCGCCGCCTTTTATGCCAGCGACCTGGGGCAACGCCTGGTTATGGCCGAAAATGCCTCGCATCTGGTGGAAGAGGATGACACCAAACAGGCGGCTGGCCAGCGGATCATTGCAGATCTGGTAAAGGCTGACAGCAATCGTGTCGCGCTGTATCACAGAATGGGACAGGCAATTGATGCAGCCGGTTCTGGCCTGCGCTTCATTCAGCAAATCCAGTTTCGCTTCTTGATGGCCGCCAGTGCGGCCGGTGTAATTGAGCTGCAGCTTGACGCAGATGGGCTGCGGGCGCTGCAACGGGATCAGGAGGGCGAAATGCGCATGGCGCTGCGGGCCTCCAATCTTGCGGCCTCGGCCTATACCTACCAGGGGTTCAGCGAGGCGGAAATCGAGGCCTATGTCGAAGCGCTGGAGACGCCGTTGATGCAGGAGGTCTACGAGCTGTTGAATGCGGTGCAATTCGAGATCACCGCCAATCGGTTTGAGGCGCTTGCCTATCGTATGAAGGAACTGGGGCAGGGCGAGGAACTCTGATCTCTGCCTCAGATGGTCGTGGCCCTACCGTCCCTAGTACTTTTTGGGGCAATTCGCGGTTGGGGCGCAAAGATAGCTTGACAGATTACGCCGCCTTCGGGCAAATGCGCCATCCCGGCCCGGATTCTCTGTGCCGGGCTCATTTTGTAATACGCCCTTTGCAGGGCGCGCTGTTCGAGGTGGTCGGGGTTTGAAACCTGATCAAAACGCCCTGTAGGGGACCAAAGGACGCGGTTGAAAAAGGAAATACGCAGATGTTTGCGGTCCTCAAGACTGGCGGCAAGCAGTACAAAGTTCAGGCGGGTGATATCCTCCGTGTTGAAAAATTGGCTGCTGATGCTGGCGAAACAATCCAGTTCGACGAAGTTCTGATGCTCGGTGGCGACGCTCCCGTGGTTGGTGCTCCCCTGGTTGATGGCGCTGCTGTTAAGGCAGAAGTGATCGACCAGATCAAAGGCGAAAAGCTCATTCACTTTGTGAAGCGTCGTCGTAAGCACTCTTCCAAGCGCACCAAAGGTCACCGTCAGAAACTGACCCTGATCAAGATCACCGAGATCCTTGCCTCGGGTGCAACCAAAGCTGCCCCAAAAGCCGCTGCCAAAGCCGCTCCTGCTGCTAAAGCCGCTGCTGGCGACGATCTGACTCAGCTGACCGGTGTAGGCCCTGCCGCCGCCAAAAAGCTGAACGAAGCCGGTCTGACCAGCTTTGCCCAGATCGCAGCCTTGTCCGAAGACGACATTGCTGGTATTGACGCGGTCAAAGTGAAACCCGAGTGGGTTGCACAGGCCAAAGATCTGGCTAAAGGCTAAGGAGAGACAGAATGGCACATAAAAAAGCTGGTGGTTCCTCCCGTAACGGCCGCGACTCAGCGGGTCGCCGCCTCGGTGTGAAACTCTATGGTGGCCAAGCGGCCATCTCGGGCAACATCATCATTCGTCAGCGCGGCACCAAGTTTTGGCCGGGCGAAGGCGTAGGTCTGGGCAAAGATCACACGATCTATGCTGTGACTGACGGTGCTGTCACCTTCCACAAAGGCCTCAAGGGCCGCACCTTTGTATCGGTTCTCCCAGTGGCGGAGGCCGCTGAGTAAACCGAACCCACAAGGTTTTGAACAATGAGGGGATCGGCAACAGCCGGTCCCCTTTTTTATTTGGCGCATACCGCGCTTTGGTTTTTGTTTTGGCCTCCTGGAAAGAGGCTGGCCCTCGCAGGTTTGGGATTTGGAGGTTCATACTCCGGCGTCGCAGACCCGTGAATTAGGGGGCTCTGGAATCCGCAGATCTGCTTCTTATATTTGGTCAAGGGCAGCTGCGTTTCCGATTTCTTTGCGAAAAGGAGCAGAGATATGAGTTTGGATAATGTGAAGGATCAGCAGGTTATTGAAACCAGCCGATTTGTGCTGCGCCCATTGCGGGAATCCGATAGCGGCCTGATCGCTCATTACACTGGCGATGAACGCGTGGCGCGCATGACCCCCGCCATTCCTCATCCAATGCCCCCCGGTGCGGTCGAGGCCTATGTCGCCCGTGCGACATCTCAAACCCGCGAAGAGGATATCTGGGCCATCGACGGCACGCCGGACGGCGGCGAAGAGCTCAAGGGGATTATCGCCCTCAAGCAGATGGACCGCGATCAGTCCGAAGTGAGTTTCTGGATCGCGCCACTGTTTTGGAACACTGGTCTTGCCTCTGAGGCGGTGAAGGCGCTGGTCGAGGCCAATCCGTTGAACAATGTGGCCATGTTTGCCTCGGTCTTTCAGGACAATCCAGCCTCGGCGCGGGTTCTGATCCATTGCGGATTTGACTACCTGGGCGATGCCGAAAGCTTTTCTGTCAGTCGCAATGCAACTGTGCCCACCTGGACCTATAGCCGAAAACTGTGATTGGCGCGGCCAGCGCTTTCAGGTAAGGCACATCTCAACACAGTGACGCACCCTAAAGGGGCGCGTTGATCCCATCGTATTTCCGCGCAGCGCCTTACCGGGGTGCCGCGCAGCTAAGGAGCCACCATGAAATTCCTCGATCTGGCAAAGGTCTATGTCCGCTCTGGTGGCGGTGGTAACGGCTGCGTGAGCTTTCGCCGTGAGAAATACATCGAATACGGTGGGCCAGACGGCGGCGATGGCGGCAAGGGCGGCTCGGTTTGGGCTGTGGCGGTAGACGGCCTGAATACCCTGATTGATTTCCGCTATCAGCAGCATTTCTTTGCCAATAACGGCCAATCGGGTATGGGGCGCCAGCGCACCGGTAAAGACGGCGAAGAGATCATTCTACGTGTTCCTGTTGGCACCGAAATCCTGGACGAGGATCAGGAAACCGTGCTGGCCGATATGACCGAAATCGGCCAACGCGTTCAGCTCGCCAAGGGCGGCAATGGCGGTTTTGGCAACCTGCATTTCAAATCCTCCACCAACCAGGCGCCACGGCGCGCCAATCCCGGGCAGGAAGGGGTTGATCGCACAATCTGGCTGCGGCTGAAACTGATCGCAGACTCCGGCCTGCTGGGGCTGCCCAACGCTGGCAAATCTACTTTCCTGGCCTCCACCTCCAATGCGCGCCCCAAGATTGCTGATTACCCCTTTACCACGCTGCATCCGAACCTCGGGGTGGTTGGCATTGATAACACTGAATTTGTCATGGCGGATATTCCCGGCCTGATCGCTGGCGCCCATGAGGGCAAAGGGATCGGGGATCGCTTTTTGGGCCATGTTGAGCGTTGCGCTGTGTTGTTGCATCTGGTTGATGGCACCTCCGAGGATGTGGCAGGTGATTATCAGACCATTATCAATGAGCTGGAAGCCTATGGTGGCGAGCTGGCCAACAAGCCCCGGGTCACTGCCCTGAACAAGGTCGATGCTCTGGATGACGAAGAACGCGCCGAGGCTCTGGCTGCCTTGGAAGAGGCTGTCGGCGGCAAGGTTCTGGTGATGTCCGGTGTCAGCCGCGAGGGGCTCAACGAGGTGTTGCGCGCCGTGCGGGCTGAAATCGACGATGACCGCATCCGGCAAAAACCCGTTGAGGAGCAAGAACCTTGGCGGCCCTGACCGACGCCAAGCGCATTGTTGTCAAGATCGGCTCGGCCTTGCTGGTCGATCGCAAGACCGGACAATTGCGCTCAGGCTGGCTGCATTCGCTTGCCAATGACGTGGCCTGGCTCAAGGCCCAAGGCAAGGATGTGATCCTGGTTTCCTCGGGGTCTATCGCCTTGGGGCGCGAAGTCCTGGGGTTGCCCCGCGCTGATCTGCCACTGGAGAAGTCCCAGGCCGCAGCTGCCGTGGGGCAGATCCGGCTGGCGCGCGCCTACGAAGAGGCTCTGGCCCCACATCAGATCACTACGGCGCAGGTGCTGGTGACCCTGGAGGACAGTGCTGATCGTCGCCGCTATCTGAATGCCCGCGCTACGCTGGAGACCCTGATTGGTCTGGGAGCCGTGCCCATCGTCAATGAAAATGACACCATAGCCACGGATGAAATCCGTTATGGCGACAATGACCGGTTGGCGGCTCAGGTTGCCGTCACGGTGGGCGCCGATACGCTGGTTCTTCTCTCGGATGTGGATGGGTTCTACAGCGCCAACCCGGCGTTGGACCCTGAGGCCAAGCGTTATGACCAGATCGACGCGATCACGCCCGAGATCGAAGCCATGGCCGGCGATGGTGTGTCTGGGCTGTCCAAGGGCGGCATGATCACCAAAGTTCTGGCGGCCAAGATGGCGACCGCCGCTGGATGTGCTCTGGTGATCACGGAAGGGTCGCCTTTGAACCCGTTGAAAACATTGAATGATGGTGCGACCTGTACCTGGTTCACCGCACAGGATGATCCGCAGGTGGCCCGCAAGCGCTGGATCGCGGCGATGAAGCCACGTGGGGTCCTATCCGTCGATGCCGGCGCCGCGCGTGCGCTGGCCAATGGCAACAGCCTATTGCCCGCAGGGGTCTGTCATGTGGAGGGTGACTTTGGCCGGGGGGATCCCCTGGCCATCCTCGGTCCGGAGGGGCGCAAACTGGGGCAGGGGCTGTCACGCTACACTGGTGACGAAGCCCGTGCCATTCAGGGGCGCCAATCCGCCGAGATCGAAGCGACGCTGGGCTATCCCGGCCGCGCCGCCTTGATCCACCGGGACGATATGGCGCTCTGACCCCTCTACTTTGGGGCTGGAAACCCGATGGCTGCCTCTTCTATCTTGGCGGCAATTGAACGGCACCAGCCTCAATCCGAAAAGGCTTAGAAGAGACCGATGAACGACATTCAAAATATCCCTGCGCTGATGCAGGAGCTTGGCATTCGCGCAAAGCAGGCCGCACAAACTCTGGCCACAGCCAGTGCCGAGCGCAAACATGCCGCCCTGATTGGCGCTGCAGAGGCCGTCTGGACCCACCGGGCTGAGATCATCGCAGCCAATGCCAAAGATCTGGAGTATGGTGCCTCCAAAGGCCTGTCCCCAGCCATGATGGACCGGCTGATGCTGGATGAGAGCCGCATACAAAGCATCATAGACGGGCTGCGCGCTGTGGCAGAGCAACCCGACCCCGTGGGCGAGGTTCTGGCGGACTGGGAGCAGCCTTCAGGGCTGAACATCCAACGGGTTCGAACGCCTCTTGGTGTCATTGGGGTGATCTACGAAAGCCGCCCCAATGTGACGGCGGATGCAGGCGCGCTCTGTCTTAAATCCGGCAATGCCGTGATCCTGCGGGGCGGCTCCGAGAGCTTCCATTCCAGTCAGGCTATTCATGCCTGCCTGGCCGAGGGGCTGCGTGGTGCTGGCCTGCCCGAAGAGGCAGTGCAACTGGTGCCGACGCGCGACCGCGCTGCGGTGCAGGAACTGCTGACCATGACCAGTTTCGTCGATGTTATCGTTCCCCGCGGCGGCAAAGGGCTGGTGGGGCTGGTGCAGCGCGAAGCCCGGGTACCCGTCTTTGCGCATCTGGAAGGTATCGTGCATATCTATCTGGACAAAGCCGCTGATCCACAAAAGGCGCTAGAGGTGGTATTGAACGCAAAAACCCGTCGCACCGGCATCTGCGGCGCAGCGGAATGTCTGCTAATCCACCGGGATATCGTCGATACCATTGGCCGTGATGTCTTGACCGCCCTCGCCGCTGCTGGGGTTGAAATTCATGCGGCAGAAGGCCTGTCTGGTCCTGACGGGATGATCCCGGCTCAGGACGAGGATTGGGGCAAGGAATACCTGGATGCCGTGATTGCTGCAAAGCCGGTTGCGGATATTGAGGCGGCGATCGGACATATCCGCAAATACCACTCTCAGCATACCGATTGCATCATCACCGAGGATGAGGCGGCTGTGAGCCAGTTTTTTTCCGAGCTCGACAGTGCCATCCTGATGCATAATGCCTCCACCCAGTTTGCCGATGGCGGCGAATTTGGCATGGGGGCTGAGATCGGCATCGCGACAGGAAAGATGCATGCCCGCGGCCCGGTTGGGGCGGCGCAGTTGACCAGTTTCAAATATCTGGTGCGTGGCAATGGAACCGTCAGGTCCTGATTTTTTGCAGCCTTAAATAAAGGAAACCCCCAATCAATCGATTGGGGGTTTTGTCATTTAGGACCTGCCTGGCATTGGTTCCAGACAGGGCGCCGGTGGCAGAGGCCAAGCACCGCAGTCTGAAGCGGGCTGTCGCAACCAGACCATTAAAACCAGACTGTGATCTTTTCTTCGGTCTGATCAAAGCCGACTTTGCGGTCGGCTTCTTGGGCAGCGGAGGGGAGCAGGCCAAATTGGACCTGGGCCGGAGTCAGGCTGGCCGAGGCGTCGCTGCGATCGAGATGGCCCCAGAGAGGTGACTCGACATTGATCTTGCGGCCTTCTCCGGTCACGGTCCATTTTCCGCCCTCATAGGTCATGGTGATCAGGCCGCCGTAGGGCAGGGCCGTTTCCAGGCACAGCGCCGCGAGAAAGGCCATGCGCACGTCATTGCGGCTGCTTCCTTCGGTGAGTGTCCATTGGTATTTCATCCGGCCAGCTTTACTGATGTCGTCCAGCACCGAAACGATTTCGGCCCGGCCCATCTGCTGGTCGCCGGCGGCGCCAAAAGCGACCCGGAAAAACCGAATACGCGCATTGGCATTCAATACGCTGTCGGAAATCAATTCCAGCTCGGGACCGGCCATGGCCCCGGACATCGCCAACAGCTCCAGCCCGTTGTTGATTGCACCAACCGGGCTGATCAAATCGTGGCAGATCCTGGACCCTATCAAAGCGGCCAAATTGGGGGTATCTACGGCCATAACATTCCTCCGAATTGGGCCAACCAAATGATCGACCTCAATGCTTTTCTCGCCCCCGGCATGCGCGTGACACATCCGGACTTCCCCGAGTGGGGACCGGGGGAAGTCCAGTCCAACGCGGGTGGCAAAATAACTGTCAATTTTCCAGACCAGGGAAAACTGGTCTTCGATGGGGCGCGTGTCCCCTTGATTCTAGTGAATGAGGCTTAACGGTTTATGAAAGGTTAAGGAACCCCGGGGAGTTTTACGAAAACCTTGCGTCAGGCCGCTCTGGCGGTCTATCAGCTCTGCGAACGGATCAATGAAAGCCCTATTACATGGCTGAAAGCCCAACAGAATTCACCGTATCCCTGGCCGTCAGTGACCAAGACCTGCAGGAAGCGCAGGCGCTGCGCTATGCGGTCTTTGTCAAGGAAATGGGGGCGAATGGTGCGCAGGTTGATCATAGCGCCGGCCTGGAAAAGGACAGGTTTGACCATTATTGCGATCATATGATCATCCGGGAAAAGGCCACGGGCACGTTGGTGGGCGTGTACCGGCTGATGCGCGATGATCAAGCGCGCCATGCCGGCGGGTTTTACTCCGAAACAGAATACGATTTGGCCCCCCTGACGGGCTCAGGGCGGCGGCTCTTAGAGCTGGGGCGGTCCTGTTTGCACCCGGAGTTTCGTGGCGGAAAAGCGCTGTTTTACCTCTGGTCTGGTCTGAATGACTATGTGGTTGAACACGACATCGAGGTCCTGTTTGGCACTGCCAGTTTTGCCGGAACCGACCTAAACACCCTGGCGGGTCCTTTGACCCTTTTGAACCAAAACTACCAGGCACCAGAACCCCTGCGGTGCAGATCACGTAACTATCAGCCGATGGACCTGCTGCCGGTCGCTGCGGTTGATCGCAAGCAGGCCATGGTTGATTGTCCGGCCTTGATCAAGGCTTACTTACGTCTTGGCGGCATGGTGGGGGATGGCGCTTTTGTGGATCATGGGTTCAACACCACGGATGTGCTGATGATCCTGGACACGGCCCGGATGTCCGCGCGCCAAAAGCGACTTTACAACAGTAACAAGGCTTAAGAATACAGATGTCTGCGACTTGGAACGAGGGCGATCCCCCAGAGCCTCTGCGCATTGATGCATTTGGCTGGCTGCTCATCCTGCTGCGCGCCAGTGTTCTGGGCGGCTTGGTGTTTGGCGGATTGTTGATTCTGCTGCTGCTACGCCTGATTGAGAGACCGCTTTGTGGGCTACACCGCCCCGTAACCCCCTTTATTACCCAGTTTGTTTGCCGCAACGCCTTTCGGGTGCTCGGAATCGGTTTCTCCACCCATGGCAACCTGATGACCCAGCGCGGCGCCGTGGTTGCCAATCATACCTCTTGGTTGGATATCTTTGCGCTGAACGCCAAAAAGCGGATCTATTTTGTCTCTAAGGCCGAGGTGGCCGGCTGGCCCGGGATCGGCTGGCTGGCGCGGGCCACCGGAACCGTGTTCATTGAACGCAATCCGGCGCGGGCGAAAGAACAGACCGAACTGTTTGAAGCACGTTTGATGGCCGGGCATAAACTGCTGTTTTTCCCGGAAGGCACCTCCACCGATGGAATGCGAGTTCTGCCTTTTAAAACAACGCTGTTTCAGTCTTTCTTTGGCGATCACCTGCGCGAGACCTGTTACATTCAGCCAGTCTCGGCGGTTTTCCATGCCCCCAAAGGTGCCGAAGCGCGGTTTTATGGCTGGTGGGGGGATATGGAGTTTGGACCGCATCTGCTGAAAACCCTGGCCTCGCACCATCAGGGACGCGTCGAGCTGACCTATCATAGCCCGCTGAGGGTCAGTGATTTTGCCAATCGCAAGGCGCTGGCGGCTGAATGTGAACGCGTGGTGCGGCAAGGGCATCGTGAGATGCGCAAATAGCGCTTGCAGCGCTGGCGATCCTAGCCTATACGCGCGCCATCAAACCCGCAGGTGGGGTTTGGCCTGTCTGGGGGAGAAATCCCCAAATGGGCCGCCGGTTGGAGCAGCTGCTCTAAACCCCCGCCGAGGACTGAAACCGGAAACAAGGAATATTAGCATGGCTCTTCCCGAGTTCACCATGCGCCAGCTGCTGGAAGCAGGCGTACACTTTGGTCACCAGACACAGCGCTGGAACCCACGCATGGCACCCTATATCTATGGTGCGCGTAACGGCATCCACATCATGGACCTGACCCAGACCGTTCCAATGCTGGACCAGGCTCTGCAGATCGTCCGTGACACCGTTGCCAAAGGCGGTCGCGTTCTTTTTGTTGGTACCAAGCGTCAGGCCACTGGCCCCATCGCCGAAGCTGCTGAGAAATCCGCTCAGTACTTCATGAACCACCGCTGGTTGGGCGGCACCTTGACCAACTGGAAAACCGTTTCCCAGTCGATCAAACGTTTGAACGAAATCAACGAGAAGCTCGAGGGCGGCGCCGAAGGCCTGACCAAGAAAGAGCGTCTGGGCATGGAGCGCGACCAGCAGAAGCTGCAAGCTTCGCTTGGTGGCATCTCCGAAATGGGCGGTGTTCCTGACCTGCTCTTCGTCATCGACGTTAAAAAAGAAGCTCTGGCCATCGCAGAAGCCAAAAAACTGGGTATCCCAGTTGTGGCTGTTGTCGACACCAACTGCTCCCCTGACGGCGTTGACTTTGTGATCCCAGGCAACGATGACGCTTCGCGCGCCATTTCCCTGTACTGTGATCTGGTTGCACGTGCCGCTCTGGACGGCATGTCCGCTCAGCTGGGTGCTGCCGGTGTTGATCTCGGCGCCCTGGAAGATGCGCCCGTAGAAGAAGCTGTTGCTGAATAAGCACCCGGCCTCACTACCTGTCACAGATTTGACATGCGGGGCAGGGTATCACCTGCCCCAATTCCGTTTTGATTTGAGGAGAGCCTAAAGATGGCAATCACAGCTGCACTCGTTAAAGAACTGCGCGACTCCACCGGCGCCGGCATGATGGACGCCAAAAAAGCGTTGACCGAAACCAATGGCGACATGGAAGCTGCCGTTGACTGGCTGCGCACCAAAGGTCTGGCCAAAGCGGCCAAAAAATCCGGTCGTACCGCAGCAGAAGGCCTGGTGGCCGTTGTTGTGGATGGCGGCAAAGGTGTTGCGGTTGAAGTGAACTCCGAAACTGACTTTGTTGGTAAAAACGCCGAATTCCAGGAAATGGTTGGCGGCATCGCTAATACCGCACTGGGTGTTGCAGATGTCGACGCGCTGAAAGCGGCTGACATGGGCGGCAAATCCGTTGAGGCCGTGATCACCGACAAGATCGCCACCATCGGTGAGAACATGTCTGTGCGCCGCATGGCCGCGCTGGAAGGCGAGACCGTGATCTCTTATGTCCACAATGCCGCAACTGCTGGCATGGGCAAAATCGGCGTGTTGGTTGCAATGACCGGCGGCGACGAAGCCTTTGGCAAACAGGTTGCTATGCACATTGCTGCTGTGAACCCTGCCGCTTTCTCTGAGGCCGACATGGATGCTTCGGTTGTTGAGAAAGAAAAGCAGGTTCAGATGGATATCGCGCGCGAATCCGGCAAGCCTGAGGCGGTCATCGAAAAGATGATCGTTGGTCGCATGAAGAAATTCGTAGCCGAAGCCACTCTGCTGAACCAGGCCTTTGTTGTGAACCCAGACCTGACCGTTGAAGCGGCGGCCAAAGAAGCCGGCGCCACCATCACCGGTTTTGTCCGTCTGGAAGTTGGCGAAGGCATCGAAGTCGAAAAAGAAGACTTCGCCGCTGAAGTTGCAAAAGCAGCCCAGGGCTAAGCTTTCCCACAGCTATCAAATTGAGGGGCTGGCGGTTTTCCGTCGGCCCCTTTTTTGATTCTGCCGCTGAGTCAGTGCCAATAGGCCTGATGGTTTCAATCGCCGCTTACAAACAGGCAGGGGACTTTCAGTCCCCGAAACTAAAGCGTTGTAACCGGACTAATCTTCGGAAGCGCATTTTGTGGAAAATGCATTTCCGCATGGGGATGTGTCGCGCCAGACTGGCGATGTCATTTTGGGGGCTGGTGAGTTGAGAGAAGTCGGAGAGGCCCCATTGATGGGGATGGATGGGGCCCCTCTTTCTCACGGCTCCGGCGCGGAAAAATACACGCCAGATACCGTACAGGTCCGAGAGCCTTGATATTGCAAGGATCGTTTCCCAAAGTTCCCAGGCTAAAGCCACCACTCACGGAACGCCCAGATTTTGCCCGAAATTGGATGAGGATGACAGTAGTGTTTTCCTTACCCGAATTACGAAACCTACCCTAGGGTAAACATCTCCTAAAGGGAGAGTTTTGTATTTTGCAAATTGAATACAATGGTGTGGCTGGCAATACGGCGTTAGTTTTCAAAAATATACATTTGATTCTGAAGCGCAGCCTTCAGCACTGCCTGTGCGCTGGTCTCCACCGATAGGGAATTTCTTGCCAATCTCAGGTGTTTTTCCACCGTGGCAGGGGTGAGTCCCATGAGCAGGGCAATATCTTGGGTTGTCTTGCCGTCTCCGACCCATTCAAGGGCTTCGCGCTGGCGGCGGGTTAGGCTGCGATTCGGCGGATCATAGGGCAGGGTCAGGATCTTGAGATGAACGACATTGTTCATCAAGATGATATCCTCGCCATGCTCTTCCCACATATCGTCCAATGCGCTTTGGCAGCTACCTGGCTTGCCGGCCAGGGAAATGGCGCCTTTGTAGCGCTTGGAAGCGGAAAAGAAGCTGACGGTATAGCCGGCCGTCAGTTGCATACGCTCGTTGAAATCAATCACCTGCTGAGCGCCTGCGCTCAACTGCCCGTTTTCAATGAGTTCGCGGATCATCTTCCAGCTTTTTGCACCTTCATTTTCCAGCGCCCAAAGCACCATTGGGGCCTGACGGTAGAGCCCCTGATCCATGAACCCAGAAATGTACTTCTGATCGTGATTGGTCAGAATGACAAAATCATCAGGATCCCCCAGCGAGGTTTCGGTCTTGAAGCGGGTATAGCCATAGATCAGACGGTCAAAGCCGTATTCTTCCATCTTTAGGACATGGGTATGCCACAGCTCTTCTAGGCTTTTAGCTCCGGCAACAAAATGAAGATAGTCCAGCAAAGTCATCAGGTTACATCGCCAGATTGCGACAGCCTTACCGCTAATGCGTCGATCGCCATCAGATAGCCTTGGCGCCCAAAACCGCAGATTTGGCCAATGGCTGCACGAGCAATATAGGATTGATGCCGAAAGCTCTCCCGGGCGTGAATATTGGAAAGATGCACCTCTACAGTTGGGATCTCCACCGATAGGATCGCATCCATCAACGCAATAGAGGTATGCGTATAGGCACCAGCATTCACTACGATCCCAGAATGTTTGCCACGAGCAGCATGGATGGCGTCCAGCATGGTGCCCTCGTGGTTCGATTGCACACATTCGGCCTCAAAACCCTGGGTCTGAGCATGCGCGATGCAGTCCCGTTCCAGCTTCTCCAGAGTTCCCGCACCGTAGACTTCGGGTTGTCGGGTCCCTAATAGGTTGAGGTTGGGTCCGTTCAGTATCAATAAGCTCTGCATTTCTCGTCTCCCAACTTCTGGTTTAGGCTGAAACAGTCGCTTTGCACAGCGTAAGCAAAGCCAAAGAGATCGGTTTTACACGCAGTATGTTGCTAATTTCTCACGATAAAAGGCGGGAGCCCGGTATAGCCCCCGCCTTGCCTGTCTCTTTGATGCTAGGATTACGTATTGGTAAGGATGACTTTTCCCATAACACGCCGATCCTGCATCATTTCAAGCGCTTTCGCCGCCTCGGTCATTGGAAAGACCTCGCAGATCTGTGGTTTGACCTTCCCCGCGGCATAGAGCTCTTGCAGCTCAGCCATGTTTTCGGCGTGCCCCTTTGGGTCGCGGAACACGGATGCTCCCCAAAAAACACCGCGAATATCGCAGCCTTTCAGCAATGGCAGGTTCAGCGGTAGATCTGGGATGCCCGCTGGGAACCCCACAACGAGGTAGCGCCCCAACCAAGCCATCGCGCGCAGGGCCGGTTCTGCATACATGCCGCCTACGGCGTCATAGACGACATCGACTCCAGATCTGCCAGATAGTTCTTTGATTTGTTTTGAAAATTCCCTCTGGTCTTTGCGGGTCATGTCACGGTTGTAGACCAGGGTTTCATCCGCGCCAATTGCGCTACAAAACGCCGCCTTGTCCGGCGAGGAGACGGCGGCGATGACCTTGGCTCCCATGTATTTTCCCAATTCGATCGCAGCAGCGCCAACCCCGCCGGCCGCGCCCAGGATCAGCAGGCTCTCGCCGGGCTTCAGCTGTGCTCGGTCCTTCAGGGCGTGATAAGAGGTGCCGTAGGTAAAGACAAAACCCGCAGCATGGTCAAAGGGCATTGCCTCGGGGAATTTGACGGCCTGATTGGCCGCCACACAGATCTGGGTGGCAAACCCACCGTGACCGGTCAACGCGAGAATGCGGTCACCAATCTCATATCCACTTACCCCTTCCCCCAGGGCTGCAACAACGCCGGCAATTTCACCGCCGGGAGCAAAGGGGCGGGGCGGTTTCATTTGATAGAGATCACGAATGATCAAGGTATCGGGGAAATTCACACCCGCCGCCTGAATATCCACCAACAGCTCGCCTTTGCCGGGGGAGAGGTCTGGCTGTTCAGTCCAAACAAGCGTTTCCGGACCACCGGGAGTGGTGCTTAGCATTGATTTCATCGTTGTCGCCCTTCTGGCAGCGTGCAGGCCGCCTAGTGTTTCCTAAAATTACGTAAAGTCTTCTGCTGCTCAGTTGCGTTGTCAATGGCATAGCGAAATGTAATTCTACATTGTGAAACGCCTGACGCCACGGGAGGCACTGGATGGCGGGGTTGAGGGGAGAGAATGACGATGGCTGAAGTAGACGAGGGACGTGATCTGGTCGCGTTTCGCAGCGGTATTCGCGATTGGCTGGAGGCCAATTGTCCGTCAGAGATGCGCGATGGCGCTGGTGGCGAAGAGGCGATCTGTTGGGGCGGAACCACCTGGGTTTTCACCTGCGAGGCACAGAAGATCTGGTTAGAGCGTTGCGCCGAAGTGGGCTATACCGTGCCCACCTGGCCCAAAGCCTATGGTGGCGCAGGTCTGAGCCGTGATGAAGACAAGATCCTGAAAGAGGAAATGCAGGCGCTTGGCGCGCGTTCGCCTCTGGACAGCTTTGGCATCTGGATGCTGGGGCCAGCTTTGTTGAAATTCGGCAGTGAAGAGCAAAAACTGCAGTTCCTGCCGCCCATTGCCCGCGGTGAGATCCGCTGGTGTCAGGGCTATTCCGAACCCGGTGCCGGGTCCGATCTTGCCGGGGTCCAAACTCATGCCGCCGATCAGGGCGACAGCTGGCTGGTGAATGGTCAAAAGATCTGGACCTCCTATGCGGATCGGGCGGATTGGATCTTTGCCCTGCTCAGGACCGACCGCGAGGCCAAGAAGCATTTGGGAATTTCCTTTGTTCTCATGGATATGCGCAGCAAAGGTATCACCACGCGGCCGATCCGGTTGATCTCCGGCGCCTCGCCCTTTTGCGAGACCTTCTTTGAGGATGTCGAAGTTCCTAAACATCAGGTGGTGGGCACCATCAACCGAGGCTGGGATGTGGCCAAATATCTGTTGACGCACGAGCGTGAGATGATCAGCAACGGTGGCAATGTCATGGGATCTGGCCGTGCCCTGGGAGCAGTTTTGGCCGAGGCAGAAACCGGGCAGAGCGACCCGGTGCTGCGTGGCGAGGCCATGCGTGCCGAAATCGACAGTCTGGCCCTGGAAATGACGCTGGAGCGCTACAAGGATCAGGCCGAAGGCGGCCAGGGTGTCGGCGATGCCTCTGCCATGTTGAAATACATGGGCACCGAGCTGAACAAGAAACGTTTGGAACTGATCATGGCGGCAGATGGCGCTGCAGCGCTGACCTGGGGGGAAACACCTGCTTCCTCTTGGTTGCGAACCAAGGCCAACTCGATCGAGGGGGGCACATCCGAGGTGATGCTCTCTATTATCAGTCGTCGCATTTTGAACCTTCCAGGATAAGAACCATGGCTAAACTCATACAAACAGAGGAAGAAAACCTCTTGGCAGAGGCAGCCAAAGGGTTCCTCTCCAAATCTTCTCCAGTGTCACGGTTGCGCGAAATGCGCGATGGCGGCAAGTCGTCTGACCCGGATCTTTGGCAAGAAATGGCCGCAGCTGGTTGGGCCGGAGTTCTGGTTCCCGAAGCGGCTGATGGGTCTGATATGGGTCATGCTGCTGCCCATGTTCTGGCCCGCGCGATGGGGCGCAATCTCACGGTCAGCCCCTTTCTGAGCACCGCCGTCATGGCGGCAACCCTGTTGCGCCAATTTGACGATCCTGCGACGCGGCAAAAGCTAAGCCAGATATCAGCTGGCGGGCTCACCTATGCCTTTGCCCTGGATGAAGGGGCCAAGTTTGCGCCTCAAAGCGTTGAAATGACGGCTGAAAAACGTGGGAACGGGTACCTTTTGAACGGGAAAAAGCGTTTTGTCGTAGACGGTTGTGAGGCAGATCGCATTCTGGTTCTGGCCAAAAGCGAAGAGGGGCTGTGCCTGTTTGATCTGGCCAATTCCAACAAGGGATTGACGCAGGATCCGCTGGACATGATCGACAGTCGGGATGCGGCTGATCTGGTCTTTGATGATGTCGAAGTCTCCGGAGAGGCCCTGCTGGGTGAGCCGGGCGCCGGTTTTGATTTGTTGAAGCCTGCGCTTGAGGCTGGGCAAGCGGCCTTGGCAGCTGAAACCGCCGGCCTAGCCGAGGCCGCCTTTGCCATGACCACAGACTACCTGAAAGAACGCAAACAGTTTGGCATCACCATTGGCAGCTTTCAGGCCCTGCAACATCGCGCCGCGCATCTGTGTTGCGAAATCGAATTGACCCAATCGGCGGTGCTGAATGCGGGCCGTATTCTGGACCAAAGCCCCAATGACGCCGGGCTGGCCGTCTCGGTTGCCAAGGCCCGCGCCACTGATACGGCGCAGAAATCGGTGCAAGAGGGCGTGCAGATGCATGGGGGTATTGGCATGACCGATGCCTTTGACATGGGTTTTTATATGAAACGCGCCCGGGTCGCGGCCGAATGGCTGGGAGACTACGGCTATCACGCCGGGCAGGTCGCCAAATTGCGCGGATTCTGAGGAGGAATTGAGATGCAGGATTTGTTTTCACTGAGCGGAAAGACCGCATTGATTACCGGCGCCGCCACCGGCATTGGCCGTATGGCAGCCGAAGCCATGATACGGGCCGGCGCACGCGTCTTGATTGCCTCGCGTAAGGGCCATGCCTGCGAGGCGGTGGCCGCAGAGTTAAACGCGTTAGACGCAGCAGGTTCGGCGGAAGGCTTTGCCGGAGATGTTGGCAGCGAATCGGGTATCGAAGCTCTGGTCGGCGAGGTGAAGTCTCGCACGGAACATCTTGACATTCTGATGAATAATGCAGGCATTACCTGGGGGGCTGAGTTCAAGGACTTCCCCCACGCCGCTTGGGAAAAGGTGATGAATGTCAATGTGACCGGCGTTTTTGATCTGACACGGCGTTTGTTGCCAATGCTGATAAGCCGCGGCGAACTGGGGGATCCAGCCCGCGTGATCAATGTGGCCTCCGTCATGGGGGAAATCCCCATGGGGGATGGGGCCTACAGCTATGCGGCTTCCAAGGCGGCTGTCATCCACATGTCCAAAATTCTGGCGAAAGAACTGGCGCACAACCAGGTTACGGTAAACTCTTTGGCTCCTGGCCCCTTTGTTTCCAAAATGACTGCCTTTGCCACAGGAGACGAAGAAAAGCGCAATAAGGTTGGCAAGGATGTTCCGCTTGGCCGGGTTGGCGCTTACGAGGATATCGCAGGTTCGGTCCTGTTCCTGAGCGGTAAGGGTGGCGCCTATGTTACCGGGGCCGTGATCCCAATTTCTGGCGGCATTAATGTCATGTCGGGGCATAACCTCTTTGCCAGTGCAATGGAATAACGGGTTATAAAAGCCCGGTAGAATACTGAAATAAGGACGAAAATATGTCTTCAACCAATCAACGCCTGCCAAAGGCGCTGCAGGGTCTGCGCATTCCGCTGATCGGGTCGCCGCTGTTTATCATTTCGGTTCCAGAACTGGTCATTGCCCAGTGCAAGGCCGGGATCGTTGGCTCTTTCCCGGCGCTGAATGCGCGCGAGGGCGAAGGGGATCCGATCCTGCTTGAAGCCTGGCTCAAGCAGATCACCGAAGAGCTGGATCGCCACAATCAAGAGAACCCGGACCAGCCAGCTGCGCCTTTTGCCGTGAACCAGATCGTTCACCGCTCAAACACACGATTGGAGCGGGATCTGGAGATTTGCCACCGCTGGAATGTGCCAATCTGGATCACATCTCTTGGGGCGCGTCCCGAGGTCAATGAAGCGGCTCATTCCTGCGGCGGAGTTGTGCTGCATGATGTGATAAACAATACCTTTGCCAAAAAGGCCATTGAAAAAGGGGCTGACGGTCTGATTGCTGTGGCTGCAGGGGCAGGCGGCCATGCCGGCCAGCAGTCTCCCTTTGCACTGATCCGCGAAATTCGTAGCTGGTTTGATGGGCCTGTTGCCCTGTCCGGGGCCATTGCCTGTGGTGAATCCTTGCTTGCGGCCCGTGCTTTGGGGGCGGATTTTGGCTATGCGGGTTCGCCCTTTATCGCCACGCATGAGGCAAACGCCCAGCCTGAATACAAGCAGATGATCGTCGACAGCGGCGCTGATGACATCGTGTATTCGTCTTTGTTCACAGGTGTTTCCGGTAACTACCTGAAGAAATCTATCGTCAATGCCGGCCTGGACCCAGACAATTTGGAAAGCGCAGATTCTTCTTCTATGAATTTTGGCAGTGGCTCGTCCAAACCAAAGGCTTGGAAAGAGATCTGGGGCTCAGGCCAGGGGATTGGCGCTGTCGACTCCATTTGCACAGCGGGCGAATTGGTCGATCGCATTGCCGATGAATACAAAGCCGCGGGCCAGAAACTGGCCCGCGAGTTCAACAGCTGATCATGGCGGAACTGCTGATCGTTCGCCATGGGCAGGCCTCTTTTGGGGCCGACAACTATGATGAGCTGAGCGACCTGGGGCGGCAACAATCGCGCGCCCTGGGTGACACGTTGCGTGGGCTTGGCTGGGTCCCTGACCGGATGATCACCGGTAGCCTGTCTCGTCAAAAGCAAACCCTGGAGGAGATGGGGTTTGCAGGGCCCGTTGGGGAACATAGAGGCTGGAACGAATATGATTTTCACGACCTGCTACACAGTCGGTTTGGCGGTCGGGCGCCGCGAGATGTGATCACCGATCGCAAAACCCATTTTCGCGCCTTGAAGGACACGCTTGCCGACTGGCAAAAGGGCGGTATTTCCCAAGCCCGCGAGAGCTGGGTACAGTTCTGCGAACGGATCGAACAGGCCCGTGTTGATGCGATCTCGGTCCAGGCCGAGCGGGTTCTAGTTGTAAGTTCTGGGGGTGTCATTGCACGGCTTGTCGCCGCAAGCCTGGCAATACCGAATGATCAGATGATAGCCTTGAATCTTCAGATCAAAAACACCTCGACCAGCCGTTTCGTATTCTCAGGAGAGAAGTTCTTTCTCCATGAATTCAATTCAGTGCCGCACTTCCATAATCAGGAACGTGCGGAGCTTTTGACCTATAGCTGAGGGAGCAGAAGATGAGCACAAAGACCCAGACCCTGGATCGAGAGGCCGTAGCTGCCTATCTTCGCGGGCGCCTGCCCGGGTTTGACAGTGATTTTGAAGTGGTGAAGTTCGAAACTGGACAATCAAACCCCACCTTCATGTTGAAGACAAAGGCGGGGAATTATGTGTTACGGCGCAAACCGCCGGGGGTATTGCTGAAATCCGCCCATGCCGTGGATCGTGAGTTTCGCGTGCAAAAGGCTTTGGCCGGTACGGATGTCCCGGTCGCCAAGATGCATCTTCTGTGCGAAGATGATGATATCCTTGGATCTTCTTTCTATGTGATGGATCACGTCGAGGGGCGCAATATCACCGATCCGCGTATGAAGGATTTGGATGCTCAGGCTCGCGCAGGGGTGATGGATGAAATGAACCGTGTGCTTTCTTCGCTGCATCAGGTTGATGTCGAAGCAATTGGCCTCGCAGATTATGGACCGCCCGGAAACTATTTTGAGCGTCAGTTGGCGCGATGGACCAAACAGTATCGCGCCTCGGAAACCGAGGCCATCCCCGAGATGAACGAATTGATCCAAGCGCTTGAAAAAGCAATGCCAAAAGACGACGGCCAGCGTGGATTGGTGCATGGGGATTACCGGATCGACAATATGATTTTTGCCAGTCAAGGCACTGATTGTCGGGCTGTGCTCGATTGGGAGCTGTCCACCATTGGGCATCCCTATGCGGATCTTGCCGGGGTCATCATGCAGTGGCAAATGCCCCCCGGTGCCGAAGGCCGTGGCCTTGCCGGAGTGGATCGTACAGCACTGGGGCTACCCAGTGACCAGGCCTTTATTGAAAGCTATTGCAAACGGCGCGGATTGACCGGGATTGATGACTTTGGCTTCTATCTCTCGTTCAGTTTCTTTCGCATGGGCGGCATCCTGCAGGGCGTATTGAAACGTGCCCTAGATGGCAATGCTTCCAATCCGGAACGGGCCGTTAAGCTCGGGGGATTTGTATCACTCTTTGCGCGTAGCGGTTTGGATGCGCTCGGAAAATAGTTTCTCCACAGCAAATGCAGGTCAGATCGGGCTGCATTTGTTTACCTCTCTTGGCTAAACCAAACTCTGCATCCACTATGCGTGGTTCTACGTAGCTCTTTGCTCTCGACCCAGAGCGGCAGGGCTGTGCAATATATCACTCAAAGCCTTCGGCAACAGAGGGCAGATTCAAAGCAAAGGAGAGCGGCGATGACCGACCACGACAACCTCAGCACGCGCGATCTTGGAGATGGGATTATTGAGCTGCAACTCGGCCGTGGTCCCGTCAATGCGCTGAGTGCGGGTTTTCTGATGGCCTTTGCAGAATTGGTCACCCAGCTGGGAGAGGATGACAGCGTGCGCGCCATCATTCTTTCCAGTCCGTTCAAGGTGTTTTCCGCCGGGCTTGACCTGAAGGAAGCACAGAATTTTGACCTTGACGAGCAACATGCCATCGTGCGCGGCCTAAATGAGGGCTTTCTGGCGCTCTATGCTTGTCCCAAACCGGTTGTTGCCTCGGTCGCCGGAGCTGCCATTGCCGGTGGCTTGTTCTTTGTTCTGGCCAGTGATCGCCGGGTGGCCATGACTAAATCTTCCTTTGGTCTGGCAGAGGTGCGCGTCGGGGCCGACTTCCCGGTGGGCCCGCTGGAAATTGCCAAGGCGACGTTGAGTTGTGATAGCCAGCGCCGCCTGATGCTGACGGGCCAGCCCATCGGCTGCATTGCAGCGCGCAACTTTGGCTTTATCGATATCATCGCCGAAGACCTGGAAGACCTGCAGGCCTATTCCTTGTCTGAGGCCCGCAAGCTGGCAGAACTGCCATTCCTTGCCTATGCCTCGATCAAGCAGCAGCTCCGGGGCGACACCATTGCAAAGATCAAAGCGGCGTTGGAGGCCGGTGGCAACAGGCCAAATGGGGGCTGGTTCAACAGTCAGACCAAGGCAGCTATGCAGCGCATGCTCGAACAGGGCTCATAAGGACAGGACCAAAGGGGAGGGCAGAGGGCATGGACAAGACCCGGCTGGAAAACTTGAAGCATTGGCAGCAACGCTATGTGGATGAAAGAAAATATGCAGGAAGCTCGCTACTGATCAAACAGAGGGGGCAAGAGCAGTTTTTTCATGCGGCGGGGCGTCGAAACCTCGAAGAAAACCTCGACTTCACCCGTGATACCTTGGTGCGTATCTACTCCATGACCAAGCCAGTGACTTCGGTCGCGCTGATGATTTTGGCAGAAAAGGGGCTCTTTCATCTGGACGCACCTGTGTCAGATTTTATTCCAGAGTTTTCCGAGATGCAGGCGCTGATCCCCGGCGCCACCTCGATTGACCAGACCGAGCCCTCGCGATCCCCGACTTTGCACGAGTTGCTGACCCATACTGCCGGTCTTAGCTATCCCTTTAATCCTGGTGTTCTGTCGCAGGCGATGGATAAGGAACAGCTGATGTTTAAACCCAATCAGGGCGATTTGGGGAGGATGGTTGCGCATCTCGCAAGCTATCCTTTGGCCTTCCAACCAGGCAGCCGCTGGGAATACTCCGTCGCCATAGATGTGCTTGGACGCGTGGTAGAAGTTGTTTCAGGTCAATCCCTTGCCGCGTTTTTTGAAACTGAAATCTTCCAACCGCTCGGGATGGCAGAAACCGGGTTTCGGGTGCCCCGAGGGGCAGGCAATCGCTTTGCCTCGCTTTATACGCCGCTGTCAGGAGACGCCATGGCCCTGAACTCGGCCAAGACGGGCGGTGAAACGCTGCGCCTAACTGATCTTCATGGTGGATCGCCCTTTGAAACCGCTGACATGATGTCCGGTGGAGGGGGGCTGGTTGGCACCATTGATGACTATATGCTGTTTGCCGAGATGATCCGGCAAGGTGGGCGTGGCAAAGATGGATTTATCCTTTCTCCGAAAATTATTGATTTCATGACACAAAACCACCTTCCTGGCGATATTGCCTCCATGGGACCGCAGAGTTTTGCTGAACAACCTATGGAGGGCATGGGCTTTGGTCTGGGCGGCGCGGTTGTGCTGGATCCGGCACGTGCGCGGTGCCCTGGATCCATCGGTGACTTCAGCTGGGGCGGCATGGCGTCAACCTTCTTCTGGGTGGATCCCGTGCAGGATCTTTCGGTGGTTTTCTTCACACAGCTGGCGCCCTCCAGTTCCTATCCGGCCCGTGCCGAACTCAAAGCGCTGGTGCATGGAGCAGTATTGACATGAACGAACATCCAATTCTCTGGACCCCAAGTCCTGAACGCGCCCAGACCAGTCAACTGGCGGCCTATCAGGCCTGGTTGAAACAGACTAAGGGCCTGGCGTTTGACGACTACACAGCGCTTTGGACCTGGAGCACCACCGAGCTTGAAACTTTTTGGCAGTCAATCTGTGAATACTTCGACATCGAGTTTTCGGCCGAGGCTTCCACTGTCTTGGTGGAACGCAAGATGCCGGGGGCCAAATGGTTTCCGGGGGCCAGGCTCAACTGGGCTGAGAACATCCTGACCGGTCGCGGGGTTGAGGAGAAAAATCAGGCCCTTATCGTTCATTCCGAAACTTTTGGCCGCACCGAGATGAGCTGGCAGGAGCTGCGCGCACAGGTCGCCAGCCTGGCGGCGCATCTGCGTGATATGGGTGTCGGGCAGGGGGATCGGGTCGCGGCCATTCTGCCCAATACTGAATCCGCCATCATCGCCTGTCTGGCCGCGACCAGTCTTGGGGCGATCTGGTCGCTCTGCGCGCCGGATATGGGGCATGTCGCCATTTTGGACCGGTTTCGCCAGATCAAACCCAAGGTTCTGATTTATCAGGATAGCTATCTGCATGGCGGCAAATGCATCAGCCGCCGCGAGGAGATGGCCAGGGTCGTGGCGGATCTGCCCAGCCTTGAACAGAGTATCTATGTCCACTCCGGTGAAGATCCAGGCCCCAAGGGGGCTGTTGCCTGGGAGCAGCTGCTGGACCGCCCGGCAGAGTTGCGCTTTGCTCAGGTGGATTTTGATCACCCGCTCTGGATTGTCTATTCCTCGGGCACCACCGGAAACCCAAAGCCGATCGTACATGGTCATGGCGGTATCCTGCTGGAAGGTTCCAAGCAATCGCTGCATCTGGATCTGTCTCCAGGCAGTCGTTTTTGCTGGCTGACCTCCTCTGGCTGGGTGATGTGGAACCTGCAGCTGGGGGCCTTGGGGCAGGGCGCGACGGTTATGCTTTATGATCGTGCCCCTAACTACCCGGATATGTTGGATATCTGGCGTAGGGTAGCAGATGAAAAGATGACCTATTTTGGCGCCGGAGCTGCGTTCTTCACGGCCTGCGCCAAGGCGGGTATTGCGCCGCGGGCAGATTTGGACCTTTCCGCTTTGGTGTCCCTTGGCGCAACGGGCTCGCCGATGACTTCGGATGGGTATGACTGGGTCTACAGCTCGGTCAGCCCAGATATTTGGCTGGCGCCCCTGTCAGGTGGTACCGATTTTTGCGGTGCATTTGTTGGGGGCAATGTCATGCTACCGGTTCGAGCCGGTGAAATGCAGGCCCGTGCTCTGGGCAATGCCGTCCGGTCCTTTGACCCCTTTGGTGCCGAGCTGGTGGGTGAGGTTGGGGAGCTGGTTTGCACCGAACCTTTACCCTCTATGCCCTTGTTTTTTTGGGGAGATGAAGACGGATCGCGTCTACATGACAGCTATTTTGATACCTACCCTGGGATCTGGCGGCACGGGGATTGGATCTCTATCACCCCCGAAGGCGGCTCGGTCATTTATGGCCGATCCGATGCGACCATCAACCGTCGCGGATTGCGCCTGGGCTCATCGGAAATCTATCAGGCGGTTGAGGCGCTTCCGGAAATTCAGGACAGTCTGGTTGTCGATCTGGAGTTTCTCGGCAAGGACAGTTTTATGCCGCTCTTTGTGGTTCTGACCGAACCCGGCGGCCTGAATGACGCCTTGAAAGACCGGATCAAATCTTCGATCCGGCAGTTTGTTTCGGCGCGTTTTGTTCCGGATGAAATCATCGAAATTGCAGAAGTACCGCGGACCCTGTCTGGCAAAAAGCTGGAAGTCCCGGTTAAAAAACTGCTACTTGGGGGGGATCCTGAAAAGGTCGTGAACCGGGACTCGATGGTCAATCCGGATAGTTTTGATGTCTTCATCGCCTATGCCAATGATCGAAAATAGACTTAGAAAGATCTGCTAAATGACTGACGCCGGGAGCATTCTTCTCAATCTTCTCGACTTGGAAGAGCTAGATACCAATCTCTATCGCGGGATTGGATCAGGCGGAGAAACCCCCATGCGTATCTATGGGGGCCAGGTCATTGCCCAGGCCCTCACAGCGGCCTATGCCAGCGTTCCAGACCGTTTGTGTCACTCCTTGCATGCCTATTTCATCCGGCCAGGGGATCCAAGTAAGCCCGTCATTTACGAGGTGGACCCGGCGCGCGATGGTGGCAGCTTCACAACTCGCCGGGTTACGGCAATCCAGAATGGGCGTCAGATCCTGAACCTGGCGGCCTCCTTTCATCACCTTGAACAGGGCTGGGAGCATCAGCACCAAATGCCTGACGTGCCACCGCCTGACGGCTTGTTGTCCCGCGATGCGGTGCATCGGCAAAATGTGCACCGGATCGCAGAGGAGCACAGGGCTGAATTCACCCGGCCGCGGCCCTTTGAAATCCGTGATATTGAACCACGCGATCCGCTCAATCCTGATAAAACAAGTGATATCAATCATATGTGGATCAGAATGGAGGCTGCCAAAGGGGCAGGGCCGCAGTTGCAACATGTGCTGATGGCCTATGCTTCTGACTTTGGCCTGCTTGGGTCAGCACTGCGTCCGCATGGGCTGACCTGGTACAAGCCTGAAGCCATGACGGCGAGCCTGGATCATGCCATGTGGTTTCATGCTCCGGTGCAATTTGATCAATGGCACCTGTATACGATGGATTCTCCCTTTGGCGGCGGAGGCCGTGGTTTTAACCGTGGCTCTATCTATACGCAGGATGGCCAGTTGGTTGCCAGTGTCGCGCAGGAAGGTCTGATGCGGCCCATCAAACGATAGGCCGCGATCTGGCGGCTTGGTATTGGTTCAGCTTTAAAACCCGCCGAACCGCTCTCGCAGCTTTTGCATACCGGCAATCCAACGCCCATAATTTGATGCCTTGGCCTGCATGTATTCTTTTACCTGTGGATGCGGTAGAACGAGGAACTCTTTGTTTTCAATTGCCTTCACGCAGTAGTCTGCAACCAGATCAGGTTCCAGCATGCCATCCAAACTGGCGACGCTGTCTTCAAAACCTCTGGTCATTTCAGATCGCACCGCCTGGGGGCAAAGGACGGAAACCCCAAGCCCTTGATCACCATAGGTGATCGCCAGCCATTCCGCGAAACCGACAGCAGCATGTTTGGTCACCCCATAAGGCGCGGCGCCAATCTGATTGAGCAGCCCCGCTGCAGACGCGGTGTTAAGCATATAGCCGCCACCACGTTTCATCATCAGGGGAACCAGATGTCGCGCCGCCCAGACATGAGACATCACATTAATATCCCAAATCTTTTGCCATTCCTCATTGGCCACTTCAAAGCCACCCAGGGTAAGTATCCCGGCGTTCGAGCAGAACAGATCGATTGGGGCGATGCTGTCCTCGACGGTATCGATCAGCGCCTTGATACTGTCCTCACTGCGCGCATCCAGATGCAGCGCAACACCACCGATATGCGCAGCCGTTACCTTTGCCGCGTCCAAGTCAATATCGGCACAGATCACATGGGCGGCTCCCAGATCTGCAAACTTCTGCGCTAGGCCTTTGCCAATGCCATGAGCGGCGCCGGTTACAACGATACAACTGCCTTTGATATCCATTTCTGTCGCCTTGTCCCTGTATTTGTTGAGGAAAGGCTACTTGGCTTTGTTGCATCTGCCAATCCAGGGTGACGGAACGGAATATCAATATAATACATAATACATATTATAGGAAAAAGGAATTTCCTCCGGCGCGCGCTACCCTCAACTGGGGCTCTTACTAGGAAACAGTCGTTTATCTAGAAAGTCGCACTTATCGTATCGCTCAGACTTGTCGTGTCTCCAACTACGGATCGCTCAGTGAGGTAAGTTTTTGGAAGGCACAGTTCTGAGACAGAAAGACCTCACCCGTAAGATCTTGCAGCAAATGGCTCCGTTTCAGTCGGTCCATGACCGGGCCTTTTACTTCTGACAGATGCAACCTGATCCCCAGATCTGAAAGCTGGTGATTGATCGCCTCCAGGGATTCCAAAGCGCTGAGGTCGATCTCGTTCACAGCGGAACACATCAACACAACATGACGCAGTTCACCTTTGCCCTGATGTACGCGTTCCAGGATCAGCTCCTCCATTCGCCGTGCATTGGCGAAATACAGGCTTTCGTCAATCCGCAGCGTCACCAGTGCCGGATTGGTCAGAACCTGATGGCGATCGATGTTTCTGAAATGCTCGCTGCCAGGCACCTGCCCGACCTCCGCCACATGCGGCCGTGAGGTCTTCCATAGAAACAGTGCAATCGAGGTCGCGACACCGGCGCCGACGCCGATTTCCACCCCAAGCAGCAGGGTCAGAACGACAGTGATAAAGACCGCAGCAAAATCTGCCCGCGAATAGGCCCAGGCGGTTTTAAGGATAGAGAGATCGACGAGCGACAGGACTGCCACGATAATGGTCGCTGCCAGGGTGGCTGTCGGCAAGAAATATAGGTATGGTGTCAAATAGATAGCGGCAAAAGTCAAACCTATCGCAGTGAGCGCGCCCGCGGCTGGCGTACGGGCTCCGGCATCGAAGTTTACCACGGATCTGGCAAAACCACCTGTGACTGCATAGCCCCCGGACAAGGCAGAGGCGATATTCGCTGCACCCAGGGCGGTAAGCTCCTGGTTTGGATCAATTTTCTGACGTCTCTTTGCAGCCAATGTCTGGGCCACAGAGACGCTTTCGACATAGCCGATGATGGTGATCAACACAGCAGGTCCAATAAGGGCGGTCAAGAATGAACTGTTCAGCTGCGGCAGCCCCAAAGGTGGCAAACCTGTAGGAACCCTACCCACCACGGAAACCCCAAAAGAGGGTAAATCAGCGGCCCAGGACAGTGCAATGGTGCCTATGACCGCAAAGACCGGACCGATGCGAACCAGGGTTCCAGCCATCTGTTTGGACATGTTCAGCTTGGTTTGCAGCAAATCGGACAGCCCGCGCCGCAGCCAAAACAAAAAGGCCAGGACCGCCAGACCAAGAAGCAGCGTGATAAGATTCACTTGCCCCATCCCCTGCCCCAATGATCCCAGAATTTCGATCAGAGTGTGACCCGAAGCTTTGATGCCCAGAATGTGTTTGGCTTGGCTCACGGCGATCAACACACCCGAGGCGGTGATGAACCCCGCGATGACCGGATGGGACAGCAAGTTTGCAATCACGCCCAGTTTCAGCGCCCCCATTGCCACCAGCAGAATGCCGGACATGAGGGCCAGAACCGAGGAGGCCGCGACATAGTCCGATACCGTCTCCAGACCGAGTTTGGCTAAAGCCGAGGCCGACATTAGCGAGACAACTGCAACAGGCCCTACGGCCAGGACCCGCGAGGTGCCAAAAATAGCATAGGCGACAAGTGGCAGGATTGACGCATAGAGCCCAACCTCTGCGGGAAGGCCCGCAAGCAGAGCGTAGGCCAAAGACTGAGGGATGAGCATGATGGTGACAATCACCGCAGCGGTGACGTCCCCCCCCAGGTCCTGGCGATTGTATGCGGCGCCCCAGTTCAGGATGGGAAACAGTCGTTGCCATTGAGGCTTTGCCAAGAGTGTTTTCATCATCAAAGCCTTCTCAAATTCCATCCCCAAAAGGGCCGCGGATGTTTACATATTCACTTATGTATATGTATATTGGGGAGAGTAAACCCCTTGAGCTTTGGCAATTACTAAAAGAGCCTTTACCTGCCATAGAAGTCGGGTTAAATTACTGTAAACATGTGACTTTGTAGGGCGGTGAGGTGAAGTTCGAGCCTTCATCTTGCGAATTTGCGTGGGCATAAATGCAGGATCATGGGCCTATTTTTGCAAAGCAAACCTCCGCAGGACGCTTGGTCCCTAGTCGCCTGCCCAGATGCGTTGCGCTGGCGCATGACACCCTGCCCTAAACCGCCTCAAAATCGATTTTGCACAATTTGCTTTACTCACACCACAACTAGCCCTGGGCTTTGCAGAAACGCAGGGCCCATGCTTGCTTCGGTAACGACTTCAACACAGCCCAAGTCAAGAGCTTGGCTTGCTGAGTACCCAATTCACCCACTTGTTTTATACCTGTTTCGCGTTTTCCCAAGCGCAGCCGGGCCAAGAACTGATCGCAAGTTGTTAAGACTTTAGGATCCAAAGGAGGGTGTTTTCACCCATGATCTGTGCCGATTTACCTTGCACGCATGCCCTAATGATAAGGGGAAACCATAGAAATGCAAAATTGCATGACTGTATTGCAGAAATTCCTGTTCGAAACAAAAATGGGCGAAGAGGATTTTCTCCCCCCTCGCCCAGATCTATGACCAAAACAGGTTTGGCCTTAGAGATTTTTTGCGGCGCTTCTTAGAAAAACGCCTGCAAACCGGTTTGCGCCCGCCCAAGGATTAAGGCGTGGACGTCATGTGTGCCCTCGTAGGTGTTAACGGTTTCAAGGTTCACCATATGGCGAATGACGTTGAATTCCAGGCTGATGCCATTGCCGCCATGCATGTCGCGGGCGTTGCGGGCGATTTCCAGGGCTTTGCCACAGTTGTTGCGCTTGACGATGGAAATCATTTCTGGTGCCGCGTTGGCTTCATCCATCAGGCGGCCTACTCGCAGCGATGCCTGCAATCCAAGGGTGATTTCGGTTTGCATATTGGCGAGCTTCAACTGGAACAATTGGGTGTTGGCCAGCGGGCGCCCAAACTGAGTGCGGTCCAATCCATATTGGCGCGCCGCGTGCCAGCAAGCTTCGGCAGCCCCCATGGCGCCCCAGCTGATGCCATAGCGTGCTCGGTTCAAACAGCCAAAGGGACCTTTTAGCCCCTGAACATGTGGCAGCAGGGCATCGTCCCCCACTTCGACACCGTCCATGACGATTTCACCGGTGATCGAGGCGCGCAGCGACGCTTTGTTCTGGATCTTGGGAGCCGAAAGACCCTTCATGCCTTTTTCCAGCACAAAGCCACGGATCTTGCCACCATGTTCGTCAGATTTTGCCCAAACAACAAAGACATCCGCGATTGGCGCGTTAGAGATCCACATCTTTGAGCCGGTCAGCTTGTAGCCGGTCGCGGTCTTTTCGGCGCGGGTTTTCATGCCGGCGGGGTCAGAACCTGCATCGGGCTCGGTCAAACCAAAACAGCCAATCCATTCGCCCGAGGCCAATTTAGGCAGGTATTTCTGGCGTTGCTCTTCGCTGCCATAGGCATAGATTGGATACATCACCAGCGAGCTTTGGACCGACATCATCGACCGATAACCGCTGTCGACGCGTTCTACTTCACGAGCCACAAGACCATAGGAGACATAGCCGCCGCCCAATCCACCGTATTCCTCGGGGATGGTGGTGCCCAAGAGGCCCATTTCACCCATTTCCCGAAAAATCTCTGGATCGGTTTCTTCGTTTTCATAGGCCGCTGTCACCCGGGGCTGCAGCTTTTCCTGCGCATAGGCTCGAGCCGAGGCGGTAATCATCCGCTCATCTTCGGTAAGCTGATCATCCATGCGCAGAGGATCTTCCCAGGTAAAGCTTCCCAGATCAGGTGCATCTTTGGCGCGCAGGCTTGGCTTATCAGTCATTGTTGTATCCTCGACATTGGATGGAAGGGCATATGTTGCCCAATGATTAACCAATGGAGGGCGAAAAAAACAGCGAGACTTTGGCACTCAAACATGAGTAAACCTCATACATGCAACATCCGCGCCGATTCCTGCCCTCGATCTCTGCCTTACGTGCTTTGGAAGCGCTTGACCGCCTGGGCAGCGCCTCTGCCGCGGCTGAGGAATTATGCCTGACCCAAGGGGCTGTGAGCAGACAATTGCAATCTCTTGAGGCCCAGCTGGGGGTGTCTCTGGTGCGGCGGGATCGCAAGAAGCTGCATCTCACACCAGAGGCCCAAACCTATGCCGGCGAAATCCGCGAAGCGTTGGAGAAGATCACGCAGTCCACCCTTCGGGTGCAAACCGCTCCGATGGCGGGCACGCTGAATCTGGCGATACTGCCGGCCTTTGGGATGCGCTGGTTGATGCCACGTCTCCCAGAATTTTCCCGCCGTCATCCGGATATCACCATCAATATGACCACCCGGTTACAAACCTTTAGTTTTGGCAGCGAACCAATTGATGCAGCGATACATTTTGGAAACGCCGATTGGCCAGGCACCGACTCCCTTCTGCTCAAGAGCGAGCAGCTCCTGCCGGTATGCAGCCCGGAATTGGTGTCGATCGGCACCTATCTGCCGCCGCAACAGATCCTGAACATGCCGCTGCTTCACATCCAGACCCGGCCAAAGGCCTGGCAGGATTGGTTTGAAATGCAGGGAGTCGCGACCGACCCGCAGGCTTTGGGCGGAACAATGTATGATCAATTCTCAACCATTACTCAGGCGGCGCAACACGGGCTTGGGGTGGCCTTGATGCCCGACTATCTGGTGGAACAGGATATCGCCACCGGACGACTGGCCGCCCTGCAGCCCAGGCCAACCGAGGCCGCAGGCGCCTACTACCTGGTTTGGCCCAAAAACAAATCGCGGGATCCGGCGCTGACAAAACTCCGTCATTGGCTGGAGGGGCAAGCCCAGCCCGAAGACCCATTGCCGCGTTAGCGCGCCTGACTGGGTCTGGGAAAACCTGACAACAAAAAGGGCGCCTCCTGAGGGCGCCCTTTTGCTTAACCTTGCTGGCGGCACCCAAGGGGCCCTAGCCCAGTGCGTAACCTGCCCCGCGCACGGTTCGCACGGGATCACTGCCGCCAAACTGTGTCAGGGCCTTGCGCAGACGGCCGATATGGACATCAACCGTGCGGGTGTCGACATAGATGTCGCGTCCCCAAACCCGGTCCAGCAATTGTTCGCGGCTCCAAACCCGGCCCGGTTTCTCCATAAAGGTGGAAAGCAGGCGGAACTCAGTTGGTCCCAGTTTCAGGGCATTTTCAGAACGGCTGACCTTATGGGTTTCGGCATCCAAAATGATGTCATCAAACTCCAAACGAACCCCAACGGTTGAGGGACGCACCCGGCGCAGTTGGGTCCGGACCCGTGCCATAAGCTCGATCACGGAATAGGGTTTGACCACATAGTCATCCGCCCCGGTCTCCAGCCCGCGCACCTTGTCGACTTCTTCTGACCGGGCAGAGAGCATGATGATGGGGATGTTGCGTGTCTCGGCGCGGGTCTTGAGACGGCGACACACCTCAATCCCGCTCAGATTGGGCATCATCCAGTCCAGAACGATGATGTCGGGCATATCTTCTTCGACAAGCAGCAGCCCCTCTTCCCCGTTTTCAGCGCGGATAACACGAAAGCCATCAGCCTCCAGGTTATAGGCGAGCACTTCACGCTGAGCCAGTTCATCTTCGATGATCAGAACCGTAGGCTGATCAGCAGTCATGGATCAAACCTCCTCGGCCGTCGTTGAGGTCATATCCGCCTTGGGGCGTTCGTCCTCGGGACGGTTTCCGGTGACCAGGTAGATCAGCTCTTCCGCGATGGAGGTGACGTGATCTCCCATACGTTCGATATTTTTGGCGATAAAGTGCAGGTGCATACAGGCCGTGATATTGCGCGGATCTTCCATCATATGGGTCAGGAATTCACGGAACAGGGCATTATACATCTGGTCGACTTCTTGGTCACGAATGATCACATCTGCGGCCAATTCAGTATCGCGCTGAATATAGGCATCCAGCGCATCCTTGAGCATCAGCTCAACTTCGCGGGCCATGCGGCGCAGCGCGGAAGAGCTGTCAGTGCTATCGTGCCATTGGACCAAGACGCCGGTACGCTTGGCAATGTTTTTGGAGTAATCGCCGATACGCTCCAGGTTCCCGGCGATTTTCATCACCGAAAGCACCACCCGCAGATCGACCGCCGCAGGGGCACGGGTTGCGATAACGCGGGCGGAGTCTTCGTTGATCATCTCTTCCAGACCATCAATGGCCTGATCGCGTTTGCGCACCTGTTGCGCCAGCTCCTCGTCCCGGGTTTCCAAAGCGCGCGCGGAATCGACGATAGCTGCTTCAACCAAACCGCCCATCTTCATGATCTGGGCTTGAATGGCTTCTAGATCCCGATCAAAGGCGGAGGCAATATGTTGTTCTACCATGGTATTTTCCTTCGTGGGATCAGCCGATACGGCCGGTGATATAGCTTTCGGTGCGCGGATCGTCTGGGTTGGTAAAGATCTGGCCGGTGGGGCCAAATTCAACCAGATTTCCGAGATGGAAAAAGGCCGTTTTCTGACTGACACGCGCCGCCTGTTGCATCGAGTGGGTCACAATCACCACGGAATAGTTTGCCCGCAATTCGTCGATCAATTCCTCAACCTGGGCCGTGGCGATGGGATCAAGCGCCGAACAGGGCTCATCCATCAGCAAGACTTCAGGTTCGGTGGCAATGGCACGGGCAATGCAAAGACGCTGCTGTTGGCCGCCAGAAAGGCCAGTGCCGGGCGCATGGAGCCTGTCCTTCACCTCTTCCCAGATTGCCGCGCGGCGCAGGGATTTTTCAACGATTTCATCCAACTCTGCCTTGTTGCGGGACAGACCGTGGATCCGCGGCCCATAGGCAACATTGTCGTAGATCGACTTGGGGAAGGGATTTGGCTTTTGAAATACCATTCCAACGCGGGCCCGCAATTGCACCGGATCGACCCGTTTGTCATAGATGTCTTCGCCATCCAGCAGGATATCTCCGGTGACGCGGCAGACATCAATCGTGTCGTTCATCCGGTTGATACAGCGCAGGAATGTGGATTTCCCGCAACCGGATGGGCCGATAAAGGCCGTGACGGTGTTGGCGTCAATCTCGACATTCACGTCCTTGATGGCATGACTGTCACCATAATAGACGTTCACGTCCCGTGCAGCGATCTTGGTGGTCTTGGTGTCCAAGTTTTTATCCAACATATTCATAGTGTTCATTTCCTCACCTCCGGCTACCAGCGGCGCTCAAAGCGACGGCGCAGTATAACGGCCACCGTATTCATGGTTACAAGAAAGATAAGTAGGACGATAATCCCGCCCCAGGCGCGTTCATAAAAGGCAGGGTCGGCACGTTTGGCCCATTCATAGATTTGGGCGGGCATTGCAGAGTTTGGCGACAAAAGCCCTTCACCGATAGTCGAGGGCGCGTTAGAGGCGATAAAGCCCACCATGCCGATTAACAACAGCGGCGCGGTTTCTCCCAGAGCCTGTGCCAGGCCGATGATTGTGCCGGTGAGAATGCCGGGAGCTGCCAGTGGCAGGACATGGTGAAACACCGATTGCATCTTGGAGGCCCCTACCCCCAGAGCCGCGTCACGGATAGACGGTGGAACCGCCTTTAGGGCTGCCCGGGTTGAGATGATGATCGTTGGCAGTGTCATCAAGGTCAGAACCAAGCCACCAACCAGAGGTGCCGACATCGGCAGATGCATGTAGTTGATGAAAACAGCCAGACCCAGGATACCATATACAATTGAGGGCACAGCTGCGAGATTTGCAATATTCACCTCGATCACATCGGTGATCCAGTTTTTGGGTGCAAACTCTTCCAGGTAGATCGATGCAGCCACCCCAATAGGCAGCGCCAGCGCCAGGACAACCAGCATCATGAAGAAGGAACCAAGCATGGAAACCCCCATGCCAGCCGCTTCCGGCCGCTGATCCGAGGCATCAGCACCAGTGATGAAGTCAAGATTGAAGGTCTTCTCAATCACACCGGCGGCAACCAGCGCATCGACCAGGTCCAATTGCTCTGGCGAGATGTTCTTGTCGTTTTCGATGCTGTCCCGCGAGACCCGACCTTTGAGGTAACCGTCTACACGGCTTTGGGCCAGAAAGCGGAACTCGATCGTTTCTCCGATCTTCTCAGGATTGGCCAGAACATAGGCGCGCAGCTGCGCCACCGCATTCTTGGACAACAGGCCAGCCATATGTTTGGATTTGAGGCTGGTCTCGATGCCTAGATCCGCAACGGCCGTCTGCATGGCAGATTTGATCAAGGGGGCATAGCCAAAGGTGGTTACGCGTTTGATGTCTTCGATATTCCGCTCACCATTCTTGTCCAGCTTGCTCTCCAGCAGTTCGACATTCACGGTGATGAATGTCTGCTGAAAAGCACCGGTGCCACGGCCAAAGATCGTCGTGACCAGCACCAAAAGCATCACCAGACCAATACCAATGGCGGCAATGCCATAGGCCTTGAAGCGCGCTTCTGCAGAGTTACGTTTGATGGTTCTTTTGGACTGGGTCAGCAGCGAGTTCTGCGCCACAGCCGGTTGATCCGGGGTTGGGCTAAAATCGGTCATTAGTCGTACTGCTCCCGATATTTGCGCACGATATAGAGCGCCAGGACATTGAGGCCCAGTGTGAGGACAAAGAGGGAAAGCCCGAGGGCAAAGGCAACCAGCGTTTCGGGGCTGGCAAAATCGGTGTCACCGGTCAACTGGCTGACAACGCGTGTGGTGATTGTGGTCATTGATTCAAAGGGGTTGGCCGAAAACTTGGCAATCGCCCCGGCCCCCATCACAACGATCATCGTCTCGCCAATTGCGCGCGACGCCGCCAGCAGGATGGCTCCAACGATGCCTGGTAGCGCCGCTGGCAGAACCACCTGACGAATGGTTTCCGAAGGCGTTGCGCCAAGCCCAAGCGAGCCATCGCGCAGAGACTGTGGCACCGCGTTGATGATGTCATCCGACAGTGAGGACACAAAGGGGATCAGCATGATGCCCATCACCACCCCTGCGGTCAGCACCGAGGTCGCTCCGGTCATCCAGGAAAGCCCCAGAATGCCGTTGTCACCCTGACCAAAAAGTTTGAGCAACAGCGGCCCAACAGTGAGCAGTGCAAAGAGACCATAAACGATGGTCGGAATGCCGGCCAGGATCTCCAGCAAGGGTTTGGCAAAGGAGCGCACCGCTGGGCTGGCGTATTCTGACAGGTAGATCGCTGCAAACAGGCCAACAGGGACCGCGACGAGCAGCGCAATGGCGGAAATATAGAGTGTTCCCCAAAGCAGTGGCAGAATCGACAGCTCGCTGTCGCCGCGGAAGTTGGGCGCCCATGTGCTGCCAAAGAAGAAATCGGTCCAGGCATGCAAGCCAAAGAAATTCACGGTCTCAAACAGCATCGACAATACGATACCGATTGTGGTGAGGATCGCCAGGGAGGCGGCCAGGATCAACAGGGCGAGAACCCCGCGCTCAACCACATTACGCGCACGAAAGTCCTTGTGGGTGCGGCGAATGGACAGGCCAAAGCCGACCACAGCCAGAAGCAGGCAAACAAGGGTCATCGCGTTGCCCCCTGTGCGCGACAGCTGCCGATATTGCTGCGCGGCCTCCAGAACTTCAGGGCGGACTTCGGATCCCAGAGCGACCCCGACCGAGCCCAGAAGCGCGCGAACATCACTTGTCGACGCGTCCAGGCTCCGGGCCTCTTGCTGGGTCATAACGTTCTGCAAAACGGCCTCATCCAACCCTTCGGCCAGACGGCGTACATCGCTCATTACCAAGCCAACGCTGGTGCTCTCGGGGATCAGTTCCTGGGGGATCAGACCGGAAACCCGGTTTTCAATCAGCAGAGGCTGCGCCAGGAGCCAGACCATCAGCGTCAGCAGGGCTGGAATGGCGATGCTCATGGCGACATTTGCGCCGTAGTAGACGGGCAGAGAGTGCAAATGGCGCGGGTTCCCCTGCGCCGAGGCCAAGGCGCGTCGGCGCCCAAACCAAAAGCCAAGCGCTGTAAGCGCCAGCAAAACAACGACAAGCCAGAATAGTGGCATCAAAAGCTCCGGTGTGACAGCAGCGAAAAAGACGGGCTGGATCTGGTCCAGAAACACGACTGGGGCGGATGATCCGCCCCAGCCAATTGCGATATGCTGGGGGCTCTTAGGAGTTGCCGCCCATGGTGGCTTCATTGGCAACCGCGTCCTGAGTCTGGCTCAGTTCTGGGTCGGCAACCAGGCCGTATTCGGACAGTGGGCCATCGGGGCCGGCAACCTCATCAGAGATGAAGAATTCAGCGTATTCTTTCAGGCCAGGGATCACGCCGATGTGGGCTTTCTTCACGTAGAAGAACAGTGGACGCGACACAGGGTATTCACCGGTGGCGATGCTCTCAGTCGAAGGAACGATACCGGACATGGTTGCAACCTGCAGTTTGTCGGTGTTGTTCTCGTAGAAGGCCAGACCAAAGACGCCGATACCGTCTTTGTTGCTCTCGATGCGGGCCAGGGTCTCGGTGTAGTCGCCGTCGATGTCGACAGAAACGCCATCGGTGCGCAGAGCGATACAGGCTTTTTCAGCTGCTTTTTTCTGGGCTTTAGGCGTGTCACCAGCGGCATGGGCCAGCAGGTGCTCGAATGCGCCGGTGGCTTCACAGCCTGCCAGGATCACTTTGTCTTCAAACACTTCACGGGTGCCGTGCTTGGTGCCTGGGATAAAGGCCTGGATATCCTGAGCGGGGAAGGACGCGTTCACGTCAGCCCAGGTCTTGTTTGGGTTTGGAACCATTTTGCCGTCAACCAGGATCTCGTCGGACAGAGCCAGGAACCAGTCGGTTGGGGTATAGGCAAATTCATTGCCCTTGATGTCAGAGGCAAAAACGATGCCATCATAGCCGATGCGCACTTCGATGATGTCGGTGACACCGTTTTCGGCGCAGGCTTTGATTTCTTTTTCCTTTATGGCGCGCGAAGCATTGGCAACGTCGATGGTGTTTTCGCCAACGCCTTCACAGAAACGCTTCAGACCAGCAGAAGAGCCGCCGGATTCAACAACAGGTGTTGGGAAGTCGAAGTTTTCACCGAAGGCTTCGGCTACGATGGAAGCATAGGGAAGAACAGTCGAAGAACCTGCAACCTGAACCTGGTCACGTGCGGTGGCAGCAGTCGCAGTGGCAGCAGCAATTGTCAGGGCAGAAGCGGTCAGTTTCACAAAGGACATGGGTGTCTCCATGAGAGATTAAGATGTGAGACCATCTCGTGATGATCATGCGCTCCTCCTAAGAGGCGGACATGAGGCTTTTGTGACGCCTATGTAACAGGCGTGTGACAAAGTGGGGATTATGACGAATTTTGTCACAAAACCAGCCCCGATATTAACCTCTTTGCCGCCAACCTCAAAAAACCGGGGGTTCCTAAACGGGCTTTGGCAGGGTCATTTGCTCATCTTGGCCTGCGGGGGTGGATGCGCTGAGCGTGAGACCTCAAAGATCTGCGATTTTGGCAAAGGACACCGGCGGCCTTCTGAGTCAGAACAGGGGATCGGCGCTGCACCCGTCAGCAACACTTGTTCAAGGTGGAATGTGAAATGGGCGTGGTCAAGCCAAGTCAGATGCGACCAAGTCAGGCTGAGTCATCAGGTCAGGGGAAGAGTGACAGCAAAACAGGTTCCCGTTCCCAGCTCGCTCTCCACCTTTAGTCGGCCGCGATGGCGATTGATGATATGTTTGACGATGGCCAGCCCCAATCCGGTTCCGCCCATCTCACGCGAGCGGTGACTGTCGGCGCGATAAAACCGCTCTGTCAGCCGTGGCAAGTGAATCGGATCAATACCGGGGCCATTGTCGATGACCCGAACCCGAACCGCTGCGCTACGCAGGGATGGGTCACGCTCCAGCAGTTCCACGGTCATTTCGACCTCGTTGCCGCCATATTTAATCGCGTTTTCCACCAGGTTGATAAAGACCTGCAACAATTGATCGGGATCACCGATGATCATAACTGGATCAAGGGGCGGGGCGAACTTGAGTGTGACTTTGCCCGCTTCGGCAAGCGGCTGCATGGTTTTCAGCGTCGAGGCCAGATGCGCCACCAGATCCATCTCTTCGCGCGGGCGAATACGCTCTTTGCTCTCAACGCGATTGAGAGACAAGAGATCGCCCACTAAGCGATTCATCCGGCTGGCCTCTGCCTCCATGATCGACAGAAAACGATCCCGCGCGTCAGCATCATCGCGCGCCGCGCCCCGTAGGGTTTCAATAAATCCCATCAGTGCGGTGAGCGGTGTGCGCAATTCATGGCTGACATTGGCAACAAAATCCCGGCGCATCTGATTGGCTTGCTCGCGTTCGGTGACATCGGTGAAGCTGACCAGCACCGCCCCTCCCTCAACCGCGCCAATACCGCCGACATAGCGCAGTGACACCTCATAGGTGGTATCCTGCGCCCCATCGTTGGACAGATGCCGGGCGGTCCGATTGCCGCGATCCTCCAGACATTTTTCAATGGCTCCGGCCACATTGGGCTGGCGCAGGATGGTGGCAAAATGGCGCCCCATGATCTGGGCGCCAAGCAGTTCGAGCGCAAGCCTATTGGCACCGATGAACCGTTCGGTCTGGTCCACCAGGACACTCGCCTGAGGCATAGCCTCAAGAAAACCTGCGATCACCTCTTGTTTCATACCCGGACCTCCACCTGTGATTCAGCTCTCCTAACAGGCGAATGTAAACGCCATATGGCACCCATAGCCGCCCACAGGTCCAGTAGTTTCCAGAGCAGGCAAGGCTTAGACCGGGCGCATCTCATCGCGGAACCGGCGCATATTCTCCTGATAGTGAAGCGCGCTGAGGGTCAGGTTCTTGGCCTGCTCAGGCGAGACCTCGCGCACCACCTTACCCGGCGCGCCCATCACGAGCGAATTGTCGGGGATCACCTTGTTTTCCGTAATCAAGGCCCCTGCCCCAATGAGACAGTTTTTGCCGATCTTGGCACCGTTCAACACGGTTGCGCCCATCCCGACAAGGCTGTTTTCGCCAATGGTGCAACCATGCAGCATCACCTTGTGACCGATGGTGCAATTTTTGCCCACGGTCAGCGGATAGCCAGCATCAATATGCATGACCACGTTTTCCTGCACATTTGCGCCCTCGCAAATACGGATTTCTTCATGGTCTGCGCGAATGGTGCAGCCAAACCAGACCGAAGCGCCAGCTTCGAGCACCACCTTGCCAATCAGATTGGCATCCGGGGCCACCCAGGTGTCGGCATCCAGCTGCGGCTGGTTGTCTCCAAGAGCATATAGGGTCATGACATGTCCTCAAATTCGTTTTGCAGCGCGCGCACGTGATCTGTCAGCTGCGGCTGCTGAATACGGCGCAGACGGGTAGAGGTGATGATGGTTTTCAGCGCGTCTTCGGTGGCATCCAGATCATCATTGATCAATACGTGATCATAGCTGCCCCAATGGCTGATCTCATCCCAGCTCTTTTCCATCCGCCGCATGATGGTATCGGCATCGTCTTGGCCCCGACTTTCCAACCGGCGGCGCAGCTCGGTGATTGAGGGCGGCAGCAGGAAAATCGAGAGCGTGTGCTGGCCCAGCTCCGAATTGCGGATCTGCTGGGCCCCCTGCCAGTCAATGTCAAACAACACGTCCCGACCATCTTCAATGGCGTCCCGTACAGGCCCTTTTGGCGAGCCGTAGAAATTCCCAAACACATGGGCATGTTCCAGCATATCATTTTCAGTGACGGCGGATTTGAAATCATCCACCGAGACAAAATGATAGTCCTGCCCATCCACCTCGCCCGGTCGCGGGTTGCGGGTGGTGGCCGAGACAGAAAAGGAAATACTGTCGTCCCAGTTGCGCAGCCGCTTGGCCAGGGTGGATTTGCCCGCGCCGGAGGGCGAGGACAGGATGATCAAAAGGCCGCGCCGATCTGCCATCAGGTCTTCTCCTTTGGAGTTATTCAATATTCTGCACTTGCTCGCGCATCTGGTCGATCACTGCTTTCAACTCTAGACCGACCGAGGTCAAGTCACTGTTGAACGCTTTTGAACAGAGCGTGTTTGCCTCGCGGTTGAATTCCTGCATCAAGAAGTCAAACTTGCGCCCGACGGCGCCGCCGCTGGATAACAGCTCCTCTGCGGCACTGACATGGGCTGCGAGCCGGTCTATTTCTTCGGTGATGTCGGATTTCACGGCCAGCATGGCCAGTTCCTGCGCCACCCGGTTGGCATCGGCGCCCTCGGTGTTTTCCATCACCTTGGCAAGGTTGGCCTTCAGGGCCTCTGCCATCAGCGGCTTGCGGGCTTCGGCCCGTTCCGCCGCGAGACGGGTCAGGCGGTCCACTTCGGCCAGCTGATCGCGCAGTACCTTCTCCAGGGCTGCCCCCTCAGCTGCACGCATTTGAACGAAATCAGACACAAGGCTTTCGAATTCCTTTTTCAGCGCTTCGACCAGTGGCGCTGGGTCATCCTCCGTTGCCGAGGCCTCCAATACGCCACGAATGGACAAAAGATCTGCGCCGGATGTGACAGACAGATCCACCCCTGCAGATTGCGCCAGGGCCTCAGCCTCTGCCAGGGCTGTCAGCACCGAAGCGAGCAGCGGCTTGTTCAGGGTTAGCTTCGAAGCCCCCTCCTCGCCGCGGCTGATGCGCAGCCCCAAAGAGACATTGCCCCGTGCCAGTTCTTTGCCCAGAGCTTTGCGTAGATGTACTTCCAGCCCTTCCAGCCAGTCGGGCACCCGCAGCCGCAGATCCAGCCCCTTGGCATTGACCGAACGCATTTCCCAGCTCCAACTATGCGCCCCGAGACTGCCCTGTCCCGAGGTAAAGCCCGTCATGCTTCGAATTTTCATCAAATTGTCCTTATGCAGCCAAATTGCGGTGAAATGGAGCCAAAAACAGTGTCCGTAGTGGCGAAAAACGCAAAAGGATAGGTCCTCATCCAGAAGCGTTAACCATTGCTTTAAGTTTTAGTCCAAATTTGAATAATATTATGGCATGTTAACTGCAAGGTAACCATCTAAACGGTACGAATAAGGCAGTCGACAGACCGTGTTGCGTATCAGATGGTTTTGCACCGGACAACGTAAGGAAAAGCACATGTTTTTTGGCGACAGCAAGAATACCAGCCAGGACAAGGGTCACAACAAGGTGGTTCCCATGACGAATTTCCGCAACACCGTTCCGGTCTCCCCCATGCGTCAGGCTGAGGCCTACTGGACTGCGCTGCGCCGTGGCGACGACATTCCCAGCCGTTCGCAGATTGATCCGCGCGGGTTGGAAAACATCCTGTCCCAGACCTTCATTCTGGAACGTGTTGCCCCCGGCATCGCCCGTTTCCGTCTGGCCGGTCAAAAAGTCAATGAAATGGCGGGTATGGAAGTGCGCGGCATGCCAATCACCGCCTTTTTCACCCCGGACGCCCGCAAGCAAATGAGCGCGGCGCTTGAGCATATGTTCGAAGCCCCGGCCATCATCGAAATCGAGATGCAGACCGAAGGATCCCGCCTGCGGGGCCGTCGTGAAGCCCGTATGTTGTTGCTGCCCCTGCGCAGTGATCTGGGCGATGTGAGCCGCGCGCTTGGGGTCTTTGTCTCGGAAGGCAATCCAACCAAGACCTCGCAGCGGTTTTCCATCACTTCGATCGAGATGCGCGCTATTGGCAAAGCTACGGATGACACTGAATTCAAATCCAAATCCCGCGGCACCGATGATGTGAATACGCCAAACCCAGAATTTGCGGAGCTGCAGTCGCGGATCTCGACAGAGACATCCATCTTGCAAGAGGCCCGTGATCTGGCCAGTCGCAAGTCGGCAAAACCGGCCCGTGATACCGCGCGCTCGGATCCCAAAAGTAAATCAAAAGGGTCACATCTGCGCCTGGTTTCCAGCCGTGATGACACGCCCGTTTCCTAAAATTTTAGCCTATTTCTAGTCTATTTGGTCATAGTCTAGCAATGACGCCCCGCGGAAGAACTCCCGGGGCGTTTCCCTATGCGTCAGGGCGGTGAACACCGCAAGGTTCGCAAGCATAGCGCCAAACAGAAAAACCGCCCCAGAAATCTGGAGCGGGTTTTGTCTATTTCAGCAATGGCTTAGCTGGCTTCTGCGCTCCGTGCCCGGCGTTTGTTGCGCAGGTCCGACAGCTCTTCGGCCACCAGAAACGCCAGTTCCAGCGACTGGCTGGCGTTGAGACGCGGATCACAAGCGGTGTGATAGCGATCGCTCAGGTTTTCGTCCGTCACCGCGCGCACACCGCCGGTGCATTCGGTGACATCCTGACCCGTCATCTCAAAATGGACGCCGCCCGGAATGGTGCCCTCGGCGCTATGTACCGCAAAGAAATCCTGAACTTCGCGCAGCACGCTGTCAAAGGGACGGGTTTTGTACCCCGTGGAAGATTTGATGGTATTACCGTGCATCGGATCACAGACCCAAGTGACCTTGGCCCCCTCTTCTTCCACGGCCTTGACCAAACGCGGTAGATGCTCAGCCACTTTACCGGCGCCAAAGCGCGCGATCAGCGTCAGACGGCCCTCTTCATTCTCCGGGTTCAGGCGTTTCATCAGTACCTTCAGGTCATCGGCACTGGTTGTTGGGCCACATTTCATGCCAACGGGGTTGAGCACCCCACGGCAGAACTCCACATGGGCGCCATCAGGCTGGCGGGTGCGATCCCCAATCCACAGCATATGGCCGGATCCAGCCAACCATTTCCCAGAGGTCGAATCCAGACGGGTCAGCGCCTCTTCATATTCCAGCAACAACCCTTCGTGGCTGGTGTAGAATTCAACAGTTTGCAACGCATGGGACGCATCATTGTTAACGCCCGCGGCCTTCATGAAATCAAGCGTATCGGTGATACGATTGGCCATCTCACGGTACTTCTGCGCTTTTTCACCTTCGGTAAAGCCCAGGGTCCAGGCATGCACCTGGTTCACATCTGCATAGCCACCAGTTGAAAAGGCGCGCAGCAGGTTCACTGTGGCGGCCGCCTGGGTATAGGCTTGCAACATGCGCTTGGGATCAGGGATACGCGAGGCTTCAGTAAAGCCAAGATCGTTGATGATGTCCCCGCGGTAGCTGGGCAGTTCCACCCCATCCAGGGTCTCGGTTGGCGCGCTGCGGGGTTTAGCAAATTGCCCCGCCATACGCCCCACCTTGACCACCGGAACTTTGGCGCCATAGGTCAGAACCATGGCCATCTGCAGCATCACCTTAAAGGTGTCACGAATGGCATCGGCACTGAACTGTTCAAAGCTTTCGGCGCAGTCTCCGCCCTGCAACAAGAACGCCTCGCCGCGACCCGCGGCTGCAAGATGCTGCTTCAAGCGCCGTGCTTCACCAGCAAAGACCAGCGGCGGATAGTTGGAAAGCTGCGCTTCGACGGCCCCCAGGGCCGCAGCGTCGGTATAGTCGGGCATCTGCACGCGGGGTTTGTTGCGCCAGGCTGCTTTTTGCCACTCACTCATAGCTTTTCTCCGCATAAGAGGTCTTAATAGTAGAACGGATGCCACCTATACAAAAACGCACTCGTGCTGACCAGTTTAGATTTGCCCCTCTTGACCCCGACGCAAACCTATGATCACGGTTTTCAGGTCTCACGCGGGGCTGACTTAAGGTTAAGTCTCTCCCGGTGCATTCAAATATTGCCAAGGATGTGCCCAATGCAAACCCACACAAAACCGGTCGATCTCTCAAAAGAAACCGGACCCACCAAAAGATATGTATTTGTTTTGCTAGACAAATTCTCAATGTTGTCCTTTGCGTCAGCTGTTGAATGTCTGCGGATTGCAAATCGTATGGCAGGTCGTGAAGCCTATTCCTGGACCCTCCTGGGGGAAGGGGGCGAAAACGTGACCTGCTCTGCCGGAACCACTTTTGCCGTTGACGGAGATCTGGGGGACCTGCAGCGAGACGATACCGTTCTGGTCTGTGCCGGGGTGAACGTTCAGGGCGCAACAAGCAAAAAGCTTTTGGCCTGGCTACGCCGCGAAGCGCGCAAAGGTGTAATGATCGGCGGTCTCTGCACGGCCTCTTATGTCTTGGCCAAAGCTGGACTGCTGGATGGGAAGCGGGCGACAATTCATTGGGAAAACATCGATAGCTTTGCCGAAGAATTTGAGGAAGTCACCCTCACAAAATCTGTTTTTGTGATTGATAACAATAGAATGTCCACTGCGGGTGGCACCTCCTCGATTGATTTGATGCTAAAACTTCTGGCCAATGACCAGGGCGAGGATCTCGCCAATGCGGTGGCAGACCAGCTGATCTATTCCTCCATCCGCACGGATCAGGACACTCAGCGCCTGTCTATTCCAACCCGTATCGGTGTGCGCCATCCAAAACTGTCGATGGTCATCCAAATGATGGAAGCCAATATCGAGGAGCCTATCAGCCCCTCGATCCTGGCCCAGGATGTCGGCATGTCCACCCGTCAGTTGGAGCGCCTGTTCCGCCGCTATTTGAACCGGAGCCCCAAGCGCTATTACATGGAGTTGCGGCTGCAAAAGGCGCGAAACCTCCTCATGCAGACCGATATGAGCGTTATCAATGTGGCTCTCGCCTGCGGCTTTGCCTCGCCATCGCATTTTTCCAAATGCTACCGGGCCCATTACGACACCACCCCCTATCGCGAACGCGGTAGCAAGTCCGGCCAACAGTGATTCTCAAACTGCTAGAAAGTCTCTGATTCTCCTGGGCGATTCTCTCCCTAGCGGATCGGCTTTCTGGCTTTTTCGGCATTCGGCGTGCTTTCGTCTGCCACCTGTTCAACATTTACTGTGTCGTCTCTTTTTGACCTCTGTGCCAACCTAGGCTTGGTGCTCTGTTGAACCGCCAGATTTTTATCAATAAAAAATCCTTTAAGCTTCAAATACTTGTATCAATGCCTGGTTTGCGCACCCAATTCGTCCGCGCCACTTATGTGGTGGAGGCACGCAGTTTGGCGAAAAAACAAGGCCGCGAGGCTGCGACAAAAACGACATTGTTTCTTTCCCTCGGGCTTTGAACCCTGTAGAGCATCCGCCTCATCTGGCCTGCAAAACAGCGCAGGTCCAAAAACACAGAGCAAGTGGACATTGGGAGGATGTCACGGGCCAAGGGGACTTTTCTTTTTAAACCACCTTGCCTAGGGTTCCTCTATGAACAGAACTTGTTCCAATAATCTGGGAGAAAAATGATGAAAAAACTTATGATGGCCACTGCAGCCCTCGCTCTGACAGCCGGCACCTCCTATGCGGGTGGCCACGGCAAAGAAGTCAAGCTTGGCGTGCTGTTTGGGTTCACCGGTCCAATTGAATCTCTGGCCCCTGCCATGGCCTCGGGTGCCGAGCTGGCAATGGAAGAAGTCACCAAATCTGGCATGCTTCTCGACAGCGCCACTGTGACTCCCGTGCGTGCTGACACTGGCTGTATCGACAATGGTCTGGCCGTAGCCAATGGCGAAAAACTGGTCGCCGAAGGCGTGAACGGCATCGTCGGCGGTGACTGCTCCGGTGTGACCGGCGCCATCCTGCAGAATGTTGCCATTCCAAACGGCATGGTGATGATTTCGCCTTCCGCCACTTCGCCTGGTCTGTCCTCGATGGAAGACAACGGCTTGTTCTTCCGCACCGCACCTTCTGATGCGCGTGAAGGTCAGGTTATGGCGGAAATCCTGAAAGAGCGCGGCATTAAATCCATCGCCCTGACCTATACCAACAACGATTTTGGTAAGGGCTTGGCAGATGCAATCCAAACCTCTTTTGAAGCACAGGGTGGTGAAGTGACCATCGTGGCCGCGCATGAAGATGGCAAGGGCGACTACTCTGCCGAGGTTGCATCCTTGGCCTCAGCTGGTGGTGATCTGCTGGTTGTTGCCGGCTATCTGGATCAGGGTGGCCTGGGCATCATCCAGTCTTCGCTGGACTCTGGCGCCTTTGACACCTTTGGTCTGCCCGGTGGCATGATTGGCGACAGCCTGCCCACCAATGTTGGTCCCGACCTGAACGGCTCCTACGGCCAGATCGCAGGCTCCGACAGCGCTGGTGCGGAAATCTATGCCAACCAGGCCAAAGATCTGGGCTTTGACGGCACCTCGGCATATTCGGCTGAATCCTATGATGCGGCTGCGCTGATCATGCTGGCGATGCAGGCGGCAAACTCCAAAGATCCAGCCGATTATGGCGCCAAGATCATGGATGTGGCCAATGCGCCTGGTGAAGAAATCAACCCCGGCGAGCTTGGCAAGGCGCTTGAGCTGATCAAAGCCGGCAAGGACATCAACTATCAAGGTGCCACCGGCGTTGAGCTGATTGGCCCCGGTGAAAGTGCTGGTTCCTATCGTGAAATCGAAGTTCAGGACGGCAAAAACGTCACCGTGCGTTTCCGCTAATCTGGCCTTCGGATCCATGTAACACTGATCAGCCCGGGTTTTGCCCGGGCTGTTCCAAATTCAGAAAGCCGCAAAATAGTGGCAGGGGATAATGATATGATCGTCGTCGAGGATTTGCATAAGCACTTCGGCGGGTTCCATGCGGTTGACGGTGCTTCGCTGGAAATCGCCAAGGGGTCCATAACCGGTTTGATCGGGCCAAATGGTGCCGGAAAAACTACTCTTTTCAATGTGATTGCTGGCGTGCTTGAGCCAACCTCTGGTCGCGTGACTATGGATGGTGAAGACATCACCGGCCTGCCGCCGCATGAGTTGTTCCACAAAGGTCTGCTGCGCACCTTCCAGATCGCGCATGAGTTTTCCTCGATGACCTGCCGCGAGAACCTGATGATGGTGCCGGGTGCGCAATCGGGTGAAAGCCTGTGGAACACCTGGTTTGGCCGCAAACGCATTGCCGATGAAGAGCGCGCCCTGCGGGCCAAGGCGGATGAGGTTCTGGAGTTCCTCACCATCAGCCATATCGCGGATCTGCGGGCCGGCGAAGTGTCGGGTGGCCAGAAAAAGCTGCTGGAACTGGGCCGCACCATGATGGTGGATGCCAAGATCGTATTTTTGGACGAGGTTGGCGCCGGGGTAAACCGAACCCTGCTTTATACCATTGCCGATGCCATTAAGCGCCTGAATGAAGAGCGCGGCTATACCTTTGTGGTGATTGAGCATGATATGGAATTCATTGGTCGGCTTTGTGATCCGGTGATCTGTATGGCCGAAGGCAAGAAATTGGCCGAAGGCACCCTGGGTGAGATCAAAGCCAATGAACAGGTGATTGAGGCCTATCTGGGGACCGGCTTGAAAAACAAAGACAAGCTGGAGAAGGCCTGATGGCAGCATCTATGAATTGGGGCTCTGCCCCCGCCGCTGCGCGGCTCCCCCGGAATATTTGTGGAAAGATGATGCAGGGAGGTGCGCATGTCTGAACCGTTTTTGATTGGTGACGGCATGACCGGAGGATACGGCAAAGGGCCGGATATTCTGCATGACTGTACCATTGCTGTTAATCCCGGCGAGATTGCCGTGATTGTGGGCCCCAATGGAGCGGGCAAGTCTACCGCCATGAAGGCGGTTTTTGGAATGTTGAATGTGCGCTCGGGCGCGGTCCGATTAGGGGGTGAAGATATCACCAAGCTGAGCCCGCAGGACCGGGTGATCAAGGGCATGGGTTTTGTGCCCCAGACCAGTAATATTTTCACCTCGATGACGGTGGAAGAGAACCTGGAGATGGGGGCGTTTATTCGCACCGATGATATCACGGGCACCATGGAGCAGGTCTATGATTTGTTCCCGATCCTGCGTGACAAGCGCAACCAGCCGGCCGGTGAGCTCTCTGGTGGTCAACGACAGCAGGTGGCCGTAGGTCGCGCACTGATGACCCAGCCCAAAGTGCTGATGCTGGATGAACCCACAGCGGGCGTCTCCCCCATTGTGATGGATGAGCTGTTTGACCGCATCATCGAAGTGGCCCGTACGGGTCTGCCGATCCTGATGGTCGAGCAGAACGCGAAACAAGCGCTTGAGATCGCTGACAAAGGCTATGTTTTGGTGCAGGGGCGCAATGCCTATACAGGCACCGGACAAGAGCTCTTGGCTGATCCCGAAGTCCGCAAATCTTTCTTGGGGGGCTGACCGATGGATGTACTCAACGCCATTGTGGCGCTTACCAACTTTGTAATGATTCCGGCCGTGGCCTATGGTAGTCAGCTGGCGCTTGGCGCGCTGGGTGTGACGCTGATCTACAGCATCCTGCGGTTTTCCAACTTTGCCCATGGTGATACCATGGCTTTTGGCACCATGATGACCATTCTGTTCACCTGGTTGTTTCAGTCTTGGGGCGTCAGTTTTGGGCCCCTGCCAACAGCGCTGCTGGCCCTCCCCTTTGGCATTCTGGCAGCGATGGCATTGGTGCTGGTAACCGACCGTACTGTCTATCGGTTTTATCGCGACCAAAAGGCCAAGCCTGTGGTCTTTGTTATGGTGTCACTGGGGGTGATGTTCATGATGAACGGCTTGGTGCGCTTTATCATTGGGCCAGGTGATCAGCGTTTTGCCGATGGTGAGCGCTTCATCATCAAGGCTCGCGCCTTTAAGGAGATGACCGGCCTGCGTGAAGGTCTGGCGATCAAGACCACTCAAGGTATCACCGTGGTGACGGCCATTGTGGTGGTGGCACTGCTGTTTTGGTTCCTCAACCGGACCCGCACCGGCAAATCTATGCGCGCCTATTCCGACAATGAGGACCTGGCACTGCTGTCTGGCATCAACCCGGAACGCGTGGTGATGTATACATGGTTGATCGTTGCGACACTGGCCACCATCGCAGGGGTGCTCTACGGGCTCGACAAGAGCTTTAAGCCCTTTACCTATTTCCAACTGCTGCTGCCGATCTTTGCCTCAGCAATCGTCGGTGGGTTGGGCAGCCCTCAGGGCGCCATCGCAGGTGGGTTTATCATCGCCTTTTCCGAGGTCACGATTACCTACGCCTGGAAGAAAGTTCTGCGGTATTTGATGCCGGACAATCTCGACCCGGATGGGTTGGTACAATTGATGAGCACCGACTATAAATTTGCGGTTTCTTTTGCGATCCTGATCATCGTCCTCCTGTTCAAGCCAACAGGGCTCTTCAAGGGGAAATCGGTATGACTGACACCATGAAACACAGCTTGATGTTTGCGGCTATTGCGCTGCTGATCCTGCTCGAAGGCCTCACCGACTGGAGCTTTTTCTCGGGTTCCTGGAACTCATCTCTGGTTATCCTCAACATGGGGTTGATTTCAGCCATCATGGCGCTGGGGGTCAATCTGCAGTGGGGATTTGCCGGGTTGTTCAATGTGGGCATTATGGGTTTCACCGCTCTTGGCGGCCTGGCTGTTGTCCTGACTGCCACACCGCCCACCCCAGGCGCCTGGAGCGCCGGGGGGCCGGGCGTGCTGATGGCGATGGTCATGGGGGCGCTGACAGTGATCTCTGCCGTTGCAGTAACCCGAGTCCTTCCCAAAGGCCGCCTGCGCAATTTTTTGGTTCTGGCCATTCTTGTGGTGGGTTTCCTGATCTACCGCGCTCTGTTTGATCCCTCAATTGAAGCAATCGAGGAGATCTCTCCGGCGATTTCTGGAAACCTCGGCGGTCTTGGCTGGCCGGTGATCCTGTCTTGGCCTGTTGGAGGCCTACTCGCAGCTGGCGCCGCTTGGCTGATCGGTAAAACCGCACTGGGGTTGCGGTCGGACTATCTGGCGATTGCCACACTTGGTATTGCCGAGATCATCATCGCCATCCTCAAGAACGAGGACTGGCTGTCACGCGGCGTGAAGAACGTCGTCGGCCTGCCCCGTCCTGTGCCCTATGAGGTCGATCTGCAAAACGACCCGGCCTATGTCGAGTGGTTTGCCAGCCTGGGAATGGATCCGGTCCTGGGCTCGACCCTTTACGTCAAGCTGGGCTATGCAGTGTTGTTTTCGATCGTCTTGATCGCACTTCTCTGGATGGCACAGATGGCCCTCAAAAGCCCCTGGGGCCGGATGATGCGAGCCATTCGCGACAATGAGGTCGCGGCTCGGGCGATGGGCAAAAACGTCACCAAGCGCCATTTGCAGATCTTCGTACTTGGTTCTGCCATCTGCGGCATTGCTGGCGCCATGATGACCACCCTGGATGGGCAATTGACACCGGGCACCTATAACCCGCTGCGCTTCACCTTCCTGATCTGGGTGATGGTCATTGTTGGCGGGTCCGGCAACAACTTTGGCTCGGTACTTGGCGGTTTCCTGATCTGGTTCCTCTGGATCAAGGTTGAACCCATGAGCCTCGAGCTGATCACCTTACTGACCTCCGGCCTTGAGGAAGGCAGTTTCCTGCGCGGCCATCTGATGGAGAATGCGGCCCATATGCGCCTCTTCACCATGGGATTGATCCTGCTCCTGGTGCTGCGTTTCAGCCCCCGTGGCTTGATCCCGGAAAAGTAATCAAAAAGGGCCGCTCAAGATTTTGAGCGGCCCTTCTCGTTTGGCCTCCGTTTCATTTGGCCAAAAATATCCCGCCGAAGGCGGAACCCATAGGGGGCTGGCATTTGTCAGCCCCCTATTCTGTTACCGTCCTTTGAACAACCCGCCCAGGATGCCACGCACCAGACGTCGCCCCGTGGTGCCTTTCAGTTCTTTGATCACCGCCTCTGACATTGCTGAGGCAAAGGTGTCTCTTGGCCTATGTATGCGCGATGACGAGCGGGGAATGCGGGAGCCGGAAAAGCGCCGCGCAGCATTGAATTCGCGTGCCATGGGTTCTGGTGCCTCTTCCGCCTTGATTTCGGCAGCTTCCGCTTCCTCTGCCGCCTTACTGGTGCGTTCCAGCAAAATCTCATAGGCGGAATGGCGATCAATGGGTTTGTCGTATTTCCCTGCCATATCAGATGTCCGCAGCATTTCGCCGCGTTCCGCCTTGCTCAGAGGCCCCAACTGGCTGCTGGGCGGGCGGATCAGGGTGCGCTCGACAATGCCCGGCACGCCTTTCTTTTGCAGCATCGAGGTCACCGCTTCGCCAACGCCCACCTCCCGGATGGCGTCCTCGGTGGAAAAGCGCGGGTTTTCGCGGTAGGTCTCGGCCGCCAGTTTCAGGTTCTTGCGGTCGCGTGCGGTAAAGGCGCGCAGCGCATGCTGGATGCGATTGCCGAGCTGTCCCAGAATATCCTCCGGTACGTCACCAGGGTTCTGGGTGATGAAATAAATGCCAACCCCTTTGGAGCGGATCAGCCGTGCCACCTGTTCCACCTTGTCGACCAGCGCATTGGGCGCATCCTCAAACAGCAAATGCGCCTCGTCAAAAAAGAACACCAAACGCGGTTTTTCCGGATCACCAACCTCAGGCAGTTCTTCAAACAGCTCGCTGAGCAGCCAGAGCAGAAAAGTGGCATAGAGCTTCGGCGCGGCCATCAGCTTATCGGAGGCTAGAATATTGATCATGCCCCGCCCGTCACCGTCCTGGCGCATCAGATCCTCAAGCGCTAGGGCAGGTTCGCCAAAGAGATCTGCCCCTCCCTGGTTTTCCAACACCAAGAGACGGCGCTGGATCGCGCCTACTGAGGCCGGGGAGACATTGCCGTAGCGCAGTGACAGCGCGCCCCGATTTTCGCCAATCCAGACCAGCAGCGCCTGCAGGTCTTTGAGATCCAGCAAGGGCAAGGCCTGTTCATCCGCAAGTCGAAAGGCGATGTTTAGGATCCCTTCCTGGGCCTCGCTCAACTCCAGCAATTGTGCCAGCAACAAAGGTCCCATCTCGGCAACGGTAGTACGAACCGGGTGGCCCTGCTGTCCGAACAGGTCCCAAAACGTGACCGGGCAGCTGTGATAGTGATACGAGTCAAAGCCGATTGTCTCTGCCCGTCCCGCAAAGGCATCATGCAGCTTATGGTCGGGTGTTCCGGGCTTAGCCAATCCGGAAAGATCCCCTTTGACATCCGCCAGGATCACCGGCACCCCTGCCTGGGAAAAGCTCTCGGCCAGGATTTGCAGGGTCACCGTCTTTCCCGTGCCCGTGGCCCCAGCGATCAACCCATGGCGGTTGGCGTATTTGAAGCTCATCTCCTGTGGCTCGCTATAGCCTTCGCCGCCGCCGCCAATAAAAATCTTATCCGTCATGGTCTTCCTTTGCCCGCCAAAATCACAAGGGGCCCCGGCAACCTCTCACCCGGAATCCCCCCGGATGCTGCGGCTTCCAGGGAGACCCCTTGAAAACTGAATATTAACTTTTACATGCGATCAATATCATGCTCGTCCTCTCTTATCGAGATCGTGATGAGCATTTCCTCCCTGTCAGACTGGCCGTGCCTTAGGCACGGCCCTTTTTTTAACAGCCTCCCTGAAAGGCCCTCAGGTCGCTTTTTGCTGGTTTTTCACGCTTCCTCTCCGCTGCAGGGGTCCAAACCCGCCCCTTGAAAGCCTGCCGATGGGTCAAAATAAAAAAAAACCAGGTAAAGGCGCGGAGCGTCACATTTTTTTACTATTCCATGTTGACCCGAGCACAGGCCTTTCGTAACGTCCTAATCAATAACTAAGTCGGCCAGTCCGACGGGGAGAACCAAACAAAAAAGGAAGCCGGAGAGCTTCCTTTTTTGCTTTTGTTCCAAGCAGTTCACTTGTTACTAAACTTGCATACAATTCCTTGCCGATTTCTGGCCCGTTATAGGATTGTGACCTGACACCCATGTGGCAACATGGTAAAGGCTTAGCAAACGACCTGAGAATAATGAGGCATTCATGATCAAGTCCCTTACGCCCTTCACCCTGGCCGCCCTTTTGGCGGTTTCGAGCTCTTTGTCAGCCCAGGAAAGCACAACCGAACAGACCGAACCCACTGCAGATCAGGTATTGGACCTGGGTCAGCCTGTTGATGATGGCACTCCAAAGCTTGGCGAACGCTATGCAAAGGAAACCCATGGCGACTGGGATCTGGCCTGCGTCAAAACCGAAGCTGAAACCGATCCCTGCTCCCTCCTGCAAATTCTGACGGATCCAGAGGGCAACCCGATGGCCGAGGTTTCGCTGTTCCGGATTGATCAGCCCGGTGGTCAGGCTGTTGCCGGCGCAACCATTATTGTTCCCCTGGAAACCCTGTTACCAGCAGCGCTGACCATTTCCGTCGATGGTGCCCCTGGAAAACGCTATAACTACTCCTTCTGCAACCCGCTTGGCTGTATCGCTCAAATCGGGCTGACACAGGCGGATGTGGACACCTTCAAAGCTGGCGGTGAGGCCACCCTGTCCCTGCGTCCTGCCCCTGCGCCGGATCAGCTGGTTGAAATGAAGATGTCGCTCAAAGGCTTTACCGCCGGCTTCAACGTTGTGGATGTGGTCAAACAATAAGGGGATGTCCCCAATAGGCAGGCCTACAAGCGCTGCCGAGACCCTGAAATTTAGAAAGGCCACCCGAGGAAAAGATCCTGGGGTGGCCTTTTTCTATATTACTTGGAAAGTGCTGGGAGATGCCGCAGTGCGCTTGGGTCAGATCCGGCCCAGAGCCAGCACAGCATTTAGGCCGCCAAAGGCAAAGGCATTGGAGAGCGCCACATCGACCCGCACTTCGCGCGCCTGATTGGGCACCACATCCAGGGCGCATTCCGGATCGGGCTCTTCATAGCCGATGGTCGGCGCAATGACGCCATCTTTGAGCGCCATGATACAGGCCAGCAGCTCCACCGCGCCGGTGCCGCCAATCAGGTGCCCATGCATGGATTTGGTTGAAGACATCATCAGCCGATCCGCATGGGGGCCAAAGACATCAGCCACCGCAGCGCATTCCGTCTTATCATTGGCAACCGTGCCGGTGCCATGGGCGTTGATATAGCCGACCCGCTCCCGGTCAATGCCCGCATCCTTCAAAGCGCCCGAGATGGCGCGGGCTGCCCCCTGCTTGCTGGGCATCACAATATCTGACGCATCCGAAGACATGGCAAAGCCCAGGACTTCACACAGGATATCCGCGCCGCGCGCCTGGGCGTGATCATAGTCTTCAAAGACAAAGATACCTGCGCCCTCCCCCTGAACCATACCATTGCGGTTGGCGCTAAAGGGGCGGCACGCCTTTTTGGACATGACGCGCAACCCTTCCCAGGCTTTGACACCACCAAAGCATAACATGGATTCAGAGCCGCCCGTGATCATCACCGGGCTCATGCCACAACGCACCATCTGATAGGCCTGAGCCATGGCGTGATTGGATGAAGCACAGGCAGTGGAAACCGTAAAGCTGGGCCCTTTGAGGTTGAACTCCATTGAAACATGGCTGGCGGCCGCATTGTTCATCAGCTTGGGAACCACAAAGGGGTGCACCCGGTTTTTCCCATCCTCATAGACCGAGCGATAGTTGTCATCCCAGGTTGAAACACCGCCCCCGGCCGTGCCTAGGACAACACCGGATTTGGCTGAAAGCTCACCGTGGAATTCGAGCCCTGACTGCTCAATGGCCTCTTTGGCGGCGATCAACGTGAACTGGGTGAACCGATCGTAGAGGCTCATTTGCTGGCGGTTAAAGCGCCCTTCGGCCTCAAACCCGCGCACCTGGCCGCCAATGCGAATGGACAGCCGCTCAACGTCGCGAAACTCCAGCTTGCCAATCCCGCAGCGCCCCTCGCGCATGGCTTCAAATGTTGAGGCAACGGAATGGCCCAGGGCATTGATGGTCCCTGCTCCGGTGATGACAACGCGTTTCATGAATGCTTCCCCAGTGAGTCAGCCGCAGATATCACGAGTTTTGTGACACGAGTTTGTCAATCCCGGCGATGATGGTCGCAACATTCGTTATGTCGAAATCGCTGTCTTCCGGTGTGTTGGAGTTGAAAGGAATTGAGATGTCAAATTCCTCTTCAATGGCAAAGATGCACTCCACCAGCCCCATGCTGTCGATCCCAAGATCTTCCAGGGTGCTGGTTAGGGTTACATCCGATGGCTCAAGCAGCGCCTGTTCGGCGACGATTGCAATGACCTTGTCCTGAGTGCTCATTTTGGCCCCCTGATCTGTGATGTCTCGGCAGATGTAGCGGGTGAAACCCTATTTGAAAACAGCCTTTTTCAGGTTTTCGATATCCTTCATCAAACGCGGCAAGCGCCGCTGGGCTTTGTACATCGTAGTATTGGTTTCCATTTTGACCGCAGGGTAGCCCATCACAACCCGCCCCGCTGGCACATTGGACAAAATCTTGGTGCCGCCGCCGGCAATCACGCCATCCCCGATAAAGATATTATCGGCTGCGCCACATTGGCCGCCCAAGACAACGTTGTTGCCAATCTCGACAGATCCGGAGAGGCCGCTTTGGCCACAGAGCAGGCAGTCGCGCCCGATGCGAGTATTGTGTCCGACGTGCACCTGATTGTCCAACTTGCTGCCCGAGCCGATCTCGGTGTCGCGAATGGTGCCATTGTCGATGGTGCAATTGGCGCCCAGTTCCACATCGTCGCCGATGCGCACGGCCCCAAGCGAATGGATGCGCAGCCAGCTTTGTCGTTTGGCGTCGCCCTGATCGCCTACAGTTTTGCGGACATTTTCCACGCCGGAAACCTCTGGGGTGACATAGGAAAACCCATCGCTGCCGACACGGGCACCGGGCTGCGCTCGAAACCGGTCGCCAATACGCGCCCGCGCCCCAATTGAAACCATTTCGCGAAGCTGGGCTTCGGCGCCAATTTCCACCTCTGCGCCGATGTAGCAATGGGGGCCAATCACCGAACCCCTGCCAATTTTGGCCCCTGCTGCAATGATGCTCAACGGTCCAACGGAAACGCCCTCGCCCAATTCGGCACTGGGATCAATCACAGCAGAAGGATGAATGCCAGCAGCAAATCCCTGCCCTTTGTCCAACAGGACAGAGACGCTCCCCAAGGCCATGCGCGGTCGTGGCGCAAAGAGCGCAGCCTTCAGCCCCATGGTCTGCCAATCGGCGCCCTCCCACAGCAAGGCCACCTGTGCTGCTCCTTTGGACAGCCCTTCTGCATATTTGGCAGAGGTGGCCATGGCGAGATCCTGCGGCCCGGCATCCTGTGGTTCGGCGGCGCGGGCGATCTTCAGCTCCAGGTCTCCCTGAGCTTCGACACCAATGGCCTCGGCGATCTCGCGAACTGTGTACATATTTGGGACCCTTTCCGGCTCAAGCTCCTGATCGGGCCCCAGAATTCTACCCCTGAACGTCAGTCAGTGATACGCCGGCCCGCTCCAGTGCAGCCCAGACTTTTGCATCACGTCCATAGACATCCCGGCGGAACTCGGCCCGGCCTTTGTTGGACACATAGGCGGTTCGGTAGATAATGTGAACAGGCACTTGTTTGATCAGGTCTACCTTGGTTTCCTGGCCGGATTTCAAAATCCGGTGGAAAAAATCATAGGGATCTTCGGTTTGCTTGGCCAAAAGCGCATAGGCGAACTCAAAGGGCTGAGCCAGACGGATACAGCCGTGAGAGAAGGCCCGCACTTCCCGTTGGAACAGACTCTTTTGCGGCGTGTCATGCAGATAGATATTGTATTTATTGGGGAAGATGAACTTCACCAGTCCCAAAGCGTTACGGGTGCTGGGCGGCTGGCGCATCGCAAAGGGGAAACTGCGGGCGGTGTATTGCGAGAAATCAACCGACCCGCGATTAACCACCCGGCCCCGACTGTCAGTAATCTGAATATGGCTCACCGCATTGGGGTTGTTGCGCAGCTGAGGCAGATATTCCTTGGTGATGATCGAGCGTGGGACATGCCAGCTTGGATTGATGACCATATGCTCCATGACATCCGAAAACTCGGGGGAGCGGCGATCATGTACATTTTTGCCGATAACCGACCGGGTTTCAAAGGTAACATCGCCGTTGTCGATGATCTTGGCGGTGAAATCGGTCTGATTCACCAGAATGTGTCGTTCTCCGCGCTCTGGCGTCAACCAACGTTCGCGCTCCAGCGCGACAATCACGGATTTCAGGCGATCGCGGACCGGGCGGTTGATTTCTTTGAGCGTGCCGCCGCCGGCCACACCGTCAACTTCCAACCCGTGATCAGACTGAAAGCTTTCAACGGCGCGCTCCATATCGCGGTCATAGCTGGCCGTAGCACTGCGCTGCATGTAGCCCATGGCGATGAGCCTGTTCCGCAGGGCGACAACGGCGCTGCCGGTATCGCCGGGTTCCAGTTTCTTGCCCGGAACCGTTGGTCCCCAGCCACCCGCCGCTTGCCGCTGCTCAAGCCGCAGCTTTTCCCGCATGAGGGCGCGGTATTGTGGCGAGGCCGGAACCAGCGTGCGCAGATAGGCAAAGGGTTGATTGTCGCGCATCCCGGCCAGGGCCGCTGCCCCGTCATGATCGCGCCGCTTACGGACCATGCCGCTGTCAATGCTGGAAGGCGTCAACATGCCCGTCTGAACCATTGCGGCATAGTTAACAAAGGCGGCGCTAAGTGCGGCTTCGACCTTGCCAAATTCACGCGCAGTCTTGGCATTGCGCATCTGCTCTACCAGGGCAGCTGCGGTGCCGGATTGATCGGGCAGACCATGTGCCGAAGCCTCTTCCAGAGCATGCAGCAATGCCGCGCGACGCAGGCTCGAGGTGTCGTCATCCCCCGTCCAAAGAGGGGAATAGGTCGTATTGCGATAAAATTGCGCAACATCATCGTTAACCGAAGCGGTCTCAGCAACTGCCTGGCGAAAGGCTGTCGATTGCGCAGAGGCCATATCCGCAGAACCAAAGGAGCCAAGTCCCCCCAAGGCCAAGGCAAAAAGCCCGCATTTGAGGCGTGCAGCGCGGCTCGGGAAATTGCTTTTGGTCATATTTATAAGTCCTCAACGGCGATGAAGGGTAACAATGCTAGCAGCTCTATGAATTATTGATGAAAGACAATCCATAATGTCCATTCACGTTTGCGAAACCAAGCTATGTCAGTGTGACTTTGATGCGATGCGGTCGCATAAACAGAGTAATCGACGCTACTCTTAGGGGAAAAATTAACCTCTTGTCCCCGTTTGCGCAGTTTTTTGCCGAAAATCCTCGGCAAATTGAACACAGGCAAAACGGACCTTGGTTATTGATTCCCCTTGTGCCATACCTTCGGCAGGTAACAAGCGCAGTAGGCCTGTAACATCGGGCATAGGCAGGATTAAACACGTTCGGGATGGCGTAGTTAAGACATGGCAGAACTTACAAAGACGGGCATGACCCGCCGGGCACTTTTGGGTGCATTCGCAGCAACGACTGTGGCAGCGGCTCCTACTTTCTCCAAGGCAGCAGGTTTTCTGCGGGGCGGCGGCGATATCCGCCGTATCCGCATGTTCTCGGGCCGTACGGGCGAACGTATCGATATGATCTACTGGATCGACGGCGACTACATCAAAGACGCTGTGAAAGAGGTCAATTATTTCATGCGCGATTGGCGGACCGATCAGGTCAAATCTATGGATCTGCGCACCATCGACATTATGGCGGCCTCGCACAACCTGTTGGATGTGACCGAACCCTACATGATGTTGTCGGGGTATCGCAGCCCACAGACCAACGCCATGCTGCGCAGTCGCTCACGCGGAGTCGCAAAGAATTCGCTGCATATGCGTGGTCAGGCCGCTGATCTGCGCCTTTCCTCCCGCTCAGTCAGCCAGATGGCCAATGCCGCCAAAGCCTGCCGCGCAGGTGGCGTAGGCAAATATCGAGGCTCGAATTTTGTTCACATGGACTGTGGTGTCGTACGCAGTTGGAACGGGTGATCCGCACGGAGATGGCCGGTTTTCCCTCCGACCAACCGCTGCTTTTCGGCCCTGATGGATTTTTGCAAACTGATCAGATTTGCCATTGCAGCTCAGCCGCTTGACGGCTATACCGCCCCTAGATCAGCACCTGTAGCTCAGCTGGATAGAGCGCTGCCCTCCGAAGGCAGAGGCCAGAGGTTCGAATCCTCTCAGGTGCGCCAGAATTCATAAGGCTCGACGTTTTTATCGTCGAGCCTTTTCATTTTTACTTATTAAATTCAACGCCTTGAAGCGTTTGCGGTGCTTTAACTTGCTCTAAAAGGGCGTATCCCGTAACAAATCCCGTAACAAATCCCGTAACATTTCGTGGGAAATTTGTAGTGAGCCAGAAACACCAGATTGGCGAAGGCCCCCAGCTACCTCGGTGGATGCATCCCTTGGTTACGCCGCTTTGTTATGCCTACATGGTAGTTGTGGGCGGGTTCTTGTATTGGTCAAAAATCCACGCAGTCTTCTACCTGCTTGGCTTGAAAGATTGAGGGGGATGGATTGGGCATCACCTTAGACCGTGGCCGATACTACTGGGTGAAACGTGTTCCAAAGCGTTTTTCACGTTTCGTCTTGGGCGCTACCGGAAAACCACTTACACACGTCCGTCAAGCTCTACACACGGATAGCCTATCGGAGGCTAAAGCGAAAGCTATCCAGGTGGAGGCCGCCCGACTGGCTGAATGGGAAGCCCTCGCCGCCAGCGACCATGAGAGCGCCCGCGCCCACTATGATGCATCAAAGACCTTGGCGCAGGCCAGAGGATACCCTTACCGCGCTGTAGTGACGCTTGCTTCTGGTGATGCCGAACACCTGGTTAAACGCACGCTTGCGGTAACGGGGGAGAATTTCACCAGCAAGGTGGCCGCCCAAGCTGTTCTTGGCACTGTGCCAGAAACTATGCCGACCCTCACCGAACTTAGAGACGACTACTATAGTCTGACCCGGACCAGGCACACCAAGAAAACCGTTCAACAACTGAAGCGCTGGAAGAACCCGCGCGACAAGGCCGTAGCCAATTTTTTGCAACTGGTGGCCCCCAAAGACGGGCGCCGAAACCCGATCCCGATGCCCATTGACCAGATCACGCGAAACGACGCGCTGAAGTTCCGCGAATGGTGGGCCGAGCGCGTCCAGAACGGGATGGACCCAGGCACGGCAAACAAGGACATCGGCCACCTGTCAGAGATGTGGAACACCTGGACCACGCTTAAAGAGGTGGATCTACCAAACCCGTTTCGCAAACTGCGCTTTGAGGTGCGTGGCAAACACAAGACCAAGACACCGGCGTTTTCGCGGGAATGGGTCAGAGACCACCTCCTGCACCCCGGTGCATTGGACGGCATGAATGATGAGGCAAGGGACATCTTCCTGATGACTATCAACACCGGGCTAAGGCCCAGCGAAATCACCGATGCCGCGCTTGAGGACTACGTGCTGACGGACAACATCCCCTTTCTACGGGTGACAGAGAACGGCCGGGAACTGAAAGTAGAGCATACCGAACGGGATATTCCACTGGTCGGCGTTTCGCTTGAAGCCGCCCGGAGGATCTCAGAGCGCGGTGGCATTCTGCGGTATCGCCACAAGGCAAATTCCTGGTCCTCAGTGATCAATAAATATATGAAAAACAATGGCCTGAAAGAGACACCTAAACACGTAGCCTATTCGATCCGGCACTACATAGAAAACGCATTGCTACAAGCAAAGGTGGATGATCGGGTCCGCGCTGACATTCTGGGGCATGAGTACAAACGCCCGAACTATGGCGATGGTGGCGCACTGGCGGGCCGCCGCGAGGCCTTGGAGCGGATTGCTCTTTGAGGCCTTTCTTCATCGGCCAGTTTCTTGGCAAGCGCCCTCGCCCGCTCCATCGCTGAATTGCGTCTTTCCATCTCCTGGACTTCCTGTTCAAGGCGGATAAAGACCGGCAGGAACTCGTCTCCGTAGCGCGCCACCAGTTGAGCTGCCCCTTCCAAGGTTTTTCGGAACCGCTTTTCACGCTCACTCTGCATGATAGGTTATCCTTAGCTCAAGTAATCCGAGTTTTCGGATGAAGGTTTGGTACGATAGGCCTGCCACACGGGCCGCTTTGGCTTTGTTTCCATTTGCTTTGTTTAGGCAATAACAGAAGTAGTGCCGTTCAACCTCTTGGATGGCATGTCCTAGGGTTTTTCCTTCAAACTCATGGATGGGACTTGTGGCATTCATTTTCCTGACTCTCGTTGACAAGATCGGAATAGGGAAATCTACCTAGGGTTGCTTAATACCAATGTATTGGTATTTTACCCATTTGCAATGCAATTATGTGTTTTTCTGGTAATTTTGCAGGAGACAGAATTCTCCAATCCTTGTACCAACAAAGGGTATAGGAGCAACAATTGGTAGATCCCATGACCGTATCAGACGATTTGGGGCAAAAACGCATTTGGAAGAAACGCAAACAAAACCTCAGGGCGATTATGGCCTACAAGGGGTGGAAAGACTCGCCTCTATCCCTTGCTGCCGGGCTGAGCAAAAATGCGGTGAACACACTTTTGCGGAGTGAAACCCAGCCGAAGTACAGCACTCTTGAAAGCATTTGCCGAGTTCTCGGGTTAAACAGCGTGGCCATGCTTGATGCTGAAAACCCCATGTCAGTTATTCGAAATGATCTTTTTGGGATGGTTCAGAGCATGGGGGAAGATCAGGCACGCGAAGCGCTGGACTTCCTTCGCGAGAAGTTCCCGGACCTACAGATTTCTGATGAAGGTAAGAATGGAGACTGAAGGCCTCTATGGCGCTCAGCCTTTCTAGTACTTGCAGAAGCTCGTTCTTAGACATGTCACACCTCGCAAACTGAATTGAACAGCTGCGAGAATGCGGCTCCTGTCCTTTATCCACCATCAAATAGGTCGAACCAATGTCGGTATCTTGGGGGAGCTGGAGCTGTTGCGACATATACAAAACTGAGAAAAAATCTCAAAAATGATTACTTTTCTCAGTTCTGAAAAACATCATCTTTGAATGATAAGATATTGCTTTTTATGAGATTTTTTCAATCGCTTTGACTATCACACCTCACCGACCAACACCGACATAACGGATGGCATCACCGCCACAAGGGAGCCATCCAATGAACACCAAACTCAAGAACCCCGCGCTGTTGCGGTTTCTGGGCGCA